>NZ_CP007035.1:0-1200000 GCF_000243115.2 Niabella soli DSM 19437
AAAATCAAAGTAAATACTTCGTAAAAAATTAAGCCCCAACTGGTTTATTAAGAGAAGCGTTGAACAAACTGCGCGACGCCTAGATAAATAAGGTTATTTTTATAAATCCCGTGAAACCCTTTGCAGTAAAGGGTTTCACGGTTTAGTCGTTAACGGATGGCGCTTAACCATTAAGCAATGCCAGGGCCCGGCAATCAAAAGGCCGCAATGAAATTATTTTCTGTTTTTTGATCTTTTTATTGAAAGATTTGTAATCGGCAATCAGAAAAAATAGTTTTTGTGCCATAGTAAAAAAAAATTGAGGATTAAATTTTTTTTATGTTGAATAAATGTGGATATTCGCTGTCCCGCGAAACTTTTTTATCACTATAGAGAAAATAACTTTTGCTGGACCTTTTTTAGAAACCCTTATCTGAATGATCTTATAAATTGTGCAACTTCTCATGGAGAAAAATGTCGAAAAAATCTGGTCTAATTGCTTAAAGATTATTAAAGACATTGTTGAATGGCAACATTACAAAACCTGGTTCGAACCTATTAAGGCAATTTCACTTAAAAACAACGTGCTGGTTATTCAGGTACCCAGCCAATTCTTTTTTGAATATCTTGAGGAACATTATGTAAATTTATTGGCAAAGACCCTGAAGCGTGAGTTAGGAAAAGAAGCACGCCTTGAGTACCGGATCATGGTAGACAGTGGGAACAGTAAGAATAAACCACTCACCATGGATGTTACGGGCACTGGTTACAAAACCTATTCCAATAACGAAATGGATTTCCCTCTCGTGATTAATAACCCTGTAAAAAATCCTTTTGTAATTCCCGGCATTAAAAAAATGCAGATCGATCCTCAGTTGAACATCAATTATACATTTGATGCTTATATCGAGGGTGACTGCAATCGTGTTGCCCGGAGGGCCGGCAAAACGGTGGCCGAGAAACCAGGAGCCAACTCTTTTAATCCGTTGGTGGTGTATGGTGGCGTGGGATTAGGGAAAACACACCTGGTACAGGCCATTGGAAATGAAGTGAAAAAGGCCTATCCAAATAAAATAGTACTTTATGTAAGTTCGGAAAAGTTCATCAATCAGTTTATGGACCATAGCCGGAACAACGCTATAAATGATTTTATACACTTTTACCAACTGATTGATGTATTGATCGTGGACGATGTGCAGTTTTTCAGCAAAGCGGAACGATCGCAGGATGCATTTTTTGCAATATTCAACCATTTGCACCAGTCCGGTAAACAGTTGATCCTGACTTCCGATAAATCTCCCAAAGATCTTGAAGGCGTGCAGGAGCGGTTGCTGAGCCGTTTCAGATGGGGGTTGAGCGCGGATCTGCAGATCCCGGATTATGAGACCCGGATTGAGATCCTGGAACGCAAAATGAAGGCGGACGGGCTGGACATGCCTAAAGAAGTAGTAAAATATATTGCTTACAACATTAATAGTAATGTGCGGGAACTGGAAGGCGCACTGATTTCACTGCTGGCACAATCTTCCTTGAACCGGAGGGAAATTGATCTCGACCTGGCTAAAAAAGTATTGCGTAATTTTATAAAATCTTCCAGTAAGGAAATTACAATAGACACCATTCAGAAAATGGTTTGCGATTACTTTAACGTGTCTTACGATAAACTGCTGCAAAAGACCCGGAAGCGGGAAATTGTACAGGCCCGGCAAATAACGATGTACCTGGCTAAATCGTTTACCAAAAATAGTCTTAAGACCATTGGGGAACATTTTGGCGGTCGCGATCATACCACAGTGATCCATTCCTGTCAAACCGTGAAAGATCTTATGGACACGGATTCTGTGTTCCGTGAGAATGTATTGGAACTGCACCAGAAAGTACAGTTGGCGGCCATGTAGCGCTGCTTTCCTAAAAATTTATTTTACCAAAACAGGCGTTTTTTTTAGTTTATATAGTTCCATTTCTATATTTTTGCAACCCCTGTAAAGGATCAGCCGGTGAGGTGGATGAGTGGCTGAAATCAGTAGTTTGCTAAACTGCCGTACGGGTTAAACTGTACCGCGGGTTCGAATCCCGCCCTCACCGCTAAAAAAATTTTAATGGCTCCCTTGGGGCCATTTTTTTTATGCGTAGCAACTGCGGCCCGCCTACTTTTGTAATATAAAGATTGTCATATGAAACCACATCGGATAAGGCAAGCTGGGTATATTACCGGTCTCTTGTTATTTTTCTATTGCCTGGCAGGAGGTAATTTATCGGCGCAGCAGGCGCCCAACATTATTGTATTTATTGCTGATGACCTGAACCAGCAGGATGTGGGGTGCTATGGTAATGCCGATGTAAGAACCCCCAACATGGATCTGCTGGCAAAAGAGGGGATGCGTTTTACCAAAGCTTATGCTGCATCCTCTATGTGCACGCCTTCCCGCAGTGCTGTTTTTACTGGCTTATATCCTTATAGAAACGGGTCGCAAATGAATCATTTTACCGTTCGCCCGGATATTCAGGGCCTCCCCCAATTTTTACAAAAGCTGGGATACCGGGTGGTGATATCGGGTAAAATAGATGTATTTCCCTTAAAGAATTTCCCTTTTGAAGTAATAGGAAAGGAATTTGGTAAATATGCGCCCGTCGAAAACCGGGTCGATCGGAAAAAAGAAACCGTACACCTGATCGAAGATCATTTTAGCAAACATGCGAATCAGCCTATTTGCTTAATTGTGGCGCCCTGGTTGCCCCATGTGCCCTGGTTCCCGCATAAGGACTTTGATCCGCAGCAAATAAAAATGCCGGCCTACCTGGCCGATACAAAGGAAACGCGCGGCGCGCTGGCGTCTTATTATCAAAGTATAAGTGCAGCGGATAATATGCTGGGCGAGGTAATGCAGGCGCTCGACCGGGCAGGGCAGACACAGCATACCTTGTTTATGTTTACTGCTGATCAGGGAGCCCAGTTTCCGTCAGCAAAATGGACGGTTTATGATAAGGGACTGAAAGTGCCGCTGATCGTACGATGGCCGGGCCATACAGCAAAAGGCACCGTCTCGGATGCATTGATTTCCCTGGTTGATATTGCACCGACGCTGGTTGATGCCGGAGGTGGAGTGCCGGTAACGGGGTTAGACGGAAAGTCATTTAAACCGGTACTGGACAATGCAAAAATGCATCATCATGATTTTGTTTTTGCAGAAACATCTGTTGAGCCACATTTTTGGTATAACTATACGCCGGCGCGGAGTATTATTACTGCCGATGGCTGGCATTATATAAAAAACTATCATCCGGGTAAACGTTTTATCACCCATATTGATAAAGTAGAGCGCAACGAGTTTTACTTTGATTCCTGGGTGGAAGCGGCTGTGCATAATCAACAGGCTCAATTCCTGTTGAACCGCTACAGTTATCATCCACCCGAAGAAATATATAATGATCAAAAGGATCCGGAAGAGTTTCATAACCTGGCGCAGCAAGGAAACTATAAAAGCAAGCTGGATGCATTGAGAGATCTGTTAACCCGCGAACTGTCCCGGCAGGGAGAAACAGACGAGATGATTAAAAGCGGTCCCTTGCCGCAGTTTTTTGATAACAGTTATGTGATCGCCCAAAACAAAAGCGCATCTGATCTGTCTTTTAACAGAAAACGCTGGAACCCCGATGTACTGTATATTACCGCCTATCTCACACAAATAAATAAAGGCGGGGTTGTTTGCGACTACTTCAATAATTTTAAATTATTTGCTTATAAGGGAAAAATAGGCATCGGCACCGGTGGCGATAGCATTCTCGAAAGTACCTTGCTGCCGGAAAAAAACGGGCAATTGGTTTTCCGGCTAACAAAGGAAGGAGCACTGTCAGTCCTGTTTAACAACCGGGAGGTGCTGGCCACCGCATTGCACCGGGACCTTACCAAAATACAGGAAGGATATGTGACCTGCGGCATGCTGCAGGGACTGAAGCTGGAGGGGCGTTTACAACCTTATGAAGGAACGATCAGGGATCTTCAGTTTGTAATGAATCAATTAGATAAAGCTCCGTAAGGAAAAAGCGTAAGTTGCTTCTTCATATACCGATCTTTTCCCGCTGAAATCGAAGGGCCATTCATTAATACGGATATAATGTCGTTTACTTAAGCGGCGGATTCTAGAAAATGTAAAATAAGAAATATTGAATTAGAAATGTAGAAGGGCATTATTTTTATAAAATGCAGTGCTCGTTCTTTTTTTGATGTTTTTTTAACCGAGGAAGAAAGCATCTGAACGTGCAGTCCTTGAATATTTTATATTGATAATTCAGTATCATTTTCTTAAAAGAATAACGAAATTATGACGAAAAATATATCCCGATAAAAGACAATTGCATTTCCCAAACCGGATGTTACTTAGAAGGGGTTCCGCCGGGCAGTGAAAGGTCAAATCAAGCGGAACGGCGGTTTTGACGGCGCTAGACGACTTTTTAAAAACAGAATGGCAGGAAGGCGTCATAACCAGGCCTGTAGCGAGGAGTTGACCGGTTCCGCCCCGGCCTGGTTGCAAAATAGGGGGGCGGAATTCACCTTCCGGCGGAAAAAGATTTTTTGCTTACTTTTTTATCGACTGAAAAAAGTAAGAGAAGAAACAAAACAGAATGAAATTATCAATAGAAATGAAAAGATTGTATCAACATCGTTTTTTGCAAAAAATGTTATAAACAATGAATGTAGTCCTTTGTAAAAGCTAGAAAAGATCTGCTCTGAAAGCTAAAGTAAACGACATTGAATACGGATACCTCATCTGCGCGTGCAGCGGAAAAAGTTGTTGTCAGATATAATTGTTGAACGGGCGCTGAGCCTAAACTTTAAACATCCTGTTGGCAGAATTGATATATTCTAACGGGTCAAAGGTTTTGTCAAACGACTCCTGAAGATCCCGCATTTTTATTTCGAGATCCTTAATGCGGCTGCCCAATTGGGGATCGTTCCGGTATTTGTCAAATAATTCTTTATATTTTAAAAGGTTTTGACTGATGCGGAAGGTGACCTGGCCAAACCGCTGCTTTAAGGATTGCACGTCATTCATTTGTATATAGGCCGCCTGGCGCCATTCCTTGGGGTTATTCTGTTTTTCATTAGTAACAAAGCCTGCTGCCAGATCCCTTAATTTTGTAAGGTACTGGTAGCGTTTTTCAGCATCATTCTCTTTTGAAAAGTTGTTATCAAAATCCGCTGGGGTTATTTTAATGATGGCGAGATTCTCTTTTAATGATTTATCGTATTTTTTCTGAAGGTCCTGTAATTCGGCAGTGATCGCCTCCCACTCATTTTCTATCCTGTTGTTGTCGTAGTTAAATTGGCTGATCTTCATCGTCAACGTCAGCATTTCCTCGCTTTGCGCTTTCAATGCTTTTTCTTTTTTGCCAATATTGTCAATATAGGTGGTCATGCTGGAAAACAGGGCAGAAGTGATGGGGCCTGTTACCGGAACGCCCTTAGAAAAACCACTGGCAAAAGTTAACAGGTTGCTGGTCACCGTTAAGGCCGGGCTTTCTGCTTTTTTTTCTTTTACAAACGCAGCGTAGGAATTATACCATTTGGTATAACCGTCGTAATTCAGCGGATTTCCCGTTGCGTTCAGCGAATTGAAAAATGCCTTTGTGGAATTAAATAGGATCAGCGGTTTGATCTCCCGTTCCATGGAAACCAGGTTTACGATGGCCGACTGGTAGTTGGCCTGAAAAATGTTCAGTTCATTCTGTTCTATTGCTTTTTGTTTTTCCTCAACCGCCTGCACGCGTTTCACCAGCTTGTCTGCCTTGTCCTTAGCATCTTTCGACTCTGTGATCGATTTATCCAACGCCGACATGCGTTGGTCTAATTGCGTAACAGTTGAATCAAAGGATTTCGTCTTACTCGTGAAACTCTTCTGGATATCATCCAGCACCTTATCTCTGAGTGATTGTGTAGCCGGCGGAGCGGAGGTAGCGGTATTCTGACCCTGGGACAGGAAAACGAAACACAACAACACAGCGGAAATCAACAGTTTTTTCATTGCTAATAAATGATTGGTAATCAAAATAAAGCTTGTACCCATAGGGCTGGTCAAAGTTCTTTCTTGTCATACTTCCGGGTGGCTATCCGGATCCGGAGTCTAAAATGTGTTTGATTATCATTTTATTATGATCATCCCTGAGGGCGAAAGACGTTTGAGCAGCCTGCCGGATGCTTCTTAAAAAAGCAAATAACCCGCCAGTTTGGTTGAATCGGCAATAAAATATCCGGTATAAATATATTTAGCTGACAATCAAATTACTAAATATTTAAAAAACGAACTATTGTTATCAGGAGAGGAGGGTTTGTCTTAATATGAATTCCATTTGCCGGTTATTTTCTTCCAATTTTCCGGCAATTTCTTTTTTGGCTTTATTTAAGGCATACAATTCAAGTCCTTCTGTTATCGTTTTCCGCAATTCTTCCTCATCCCAGGGTTTTTGTATGTATTTGAAGATATTCCCTTTGTTGATGGCATCAATAACGGCATTAATATCCGCATAGCCGGTAAGCAACATCCGGATCGGATCGGGGTATACTTTCATTATAGATTCAAGAAATTCTGTACCTGTTATTTCAGGCATGCGCTGGTCTGTAATGATCAGATGCACTTCTTTCTCTTTCAGGATCTCCATTGCTTCTGCTACACTGGAGGCAATCAATACCGTAAACTGCCTCCGGAAACAGGCTTTAAAGGAATTCAGGTTATGAATTTCATCGTCAACATACAAAACATTGTAATATTGAAGAGATTCCTGCATAAATAAGGGTTGGAATTAATAATTCAGTAAGTTTGTAAGAAACAAATCAAATATACTCATTATTTATGAGAAAAGGCACAACTGCTGATAATTCACAAAATAAACAGGCAAATGAATCGCTGGAGCATCCATATCATCCCGTTTTTTTAAAATTGGGAAATCCGAACGATAAAGCGATCTATGAATTTATTAAAAATGAGATAACGGGCGTTGAAATTATTGATACGATTTTGCGGCAGCTTAAGGAACTACTAAAGATCAGAAATGTGAAGACCTGGGCGGAGGAGGATTTCGATCAATTACTAAAAGCGCAGTTGGGCGATACTGCAATTGAAGAATATGGTACATGGGTTTATTATCCGTGGTCAAAGAAGCTGGTTCATTTGCTCAACAAAGATGCATTTATCGAGGTAAGGACTAACCGTAACCTGTACAAAATTACTCCGGAGGAGCGGCTGGTTTTACAATCAAAAATAATCGGGGTTGTTGGCTTATCAGTTGGCCAGTCGGTGGCATTTACGCTGGCGCTTGAAAGGGTATGCGGTGCATTAAGATTGGCCGATTTTGATACGATTGATCTGAGCAACATGAACCGGTTGTCTGTAGGCGTGCAGGATATTGGCGTTAATAAAGCAGTGCTGGCAGCGCGTAAAATAGCAGAACTTGATCCGTATATGGACGTGACGTGTTATACTGCGGGATTGACGGATGAAAATATGGATGATTTTTTTACGAGGGATGGCAAGCTGGATCTTTTAGCAGAAGAGTGCGACAGCCTGCCGGTTAAAATCAAAAGCAGAATAAAGGCCCGGAGTATGGGAATTCCTGTAATAATGGATACGAATGACAAAGGGCTGCTGGATGTAGAACGGTTTGACCTGGAGCCAGACCGGCCAATCCTGCATGGAAGAATGAAGCTGTTTGAAGGAATGAGCGATGCAGCAGTGATTGAAAAACTGGATCGGCTGACACCTGCTGAGCGGTTGAATACAACGGTTGATATTATTGGCGCTGAAAATATTTCCGACAGAATGAAACAGTCGTTAAAAGAGATAGGCGTCAGTATTACCGGCTGGCCGCAATTGGCGTCCGCTGTTGGCCTGGGCGGTGCAATGGTAGCGGATGTAAGCAGAAGGATTTTGTTAGGCCAGTATAATGTTTCCGGTCGTTATAATGTGGATTTTTCTGACCTTGTAAATTAATTGTGGTTTGATAAATACGATAAGAATACGGGCATTTCGGGCGGTAGATGATCCGGAGGCATGTGAAAAATTTATTTACGGGCACCGAAAGATTCTTGAGATCTATTACGGGATAATTAAAATAACTTCAGATAGTAATGACTGGCTGAAGGATCCGTATACGATTGTAATTATAGCGGAAGACCCCGAAACCGGGAAAATATATGGCGGTGCAAAAGTGCAGGTGTTTGACGGAAGCGCACCGTTGCCGATACAAAGCGCTGTAAGCAAATATGATCCATTGATCGATACGGTTGTTTGGAACGATTTTAAAAAAGGAGGAACCTGCGAGATCTGCGGACTGTGGAATTCGAAAGAGATTGCAGGGCTGGGGATCGGAAGCCATATTTTATCCAGGGTGGGCATCGCCATCAGTGATCAGTTGGGCGTAAAAAGCATCTTTGTCCTTTGTGCCCCCGCTACCGTTAGAATGGGAAAAAGAAATGGGTTTGTGGTGGAAACGGAGTTGGGGAAAGACGGGCTCTTCTTTTATCCTAAGGATGATTTTATTGCTACAGTGATGCGGTTGAGGGATGTTCATGATTTTAGCCTGGCCAATCCACAGGAACTGGAAAGTATCTTATTGCTGAGAAACTCAAAAACGGTTCGCCTTGCTGAAAAGGGCCCCAAGGGGGCATTTGAAGTTGACTATGAACTTGAAGTGCATAATTGGGTGCCACCAAAATACGAAGATAAATAAATCAGTATTCTTTGATAAAATGTGTTGTCAAATGCCAAAAAAAATGTTGTTGTTGTTGTGCTGTTTTATTTTTTTTGCTGGCCGCGGATTTTGTGCTGTTGATACCACCTCTTATGTTCTCTCCCCCCGTTTAATACAGGTGCGGGACCTGGCCCTTTCAGAGGATGAAACAAACACACTTACCATCCGGGATATCAACAAAATGCATTTTGAGGCGGAAAAAGATAAATCAATCGGCATTTCAAAGAGCACCTTTTGGGTGCAGTTTTCAATAAAAAATAATTCTGCAAGCGATTCGCTTTATGTTCTGTTGGAAAACCCGACATTGAATACGCTTTTTTTTTATACCACCATTAACGGTGCGGTCACAGATTCCCTGCATTCGGGAAGGGAAGTTGCCTTTAGCCAACGGTTGGAGCGTATGACGAATTTTGTGTACAAAGTGCGCCTGAAACCGGGAAACACTGCCACCATTTTTCTTAAGATCCGCTCCCCGACGCCTATGCATTTACCTGTTTTTATTGGTTCGGGTGAAGCGCTGTATAACCGGGAAGCAACAAATAATATGGTTTTCGGGATCTACCTGGGAATCGTTTTGATTATGGTGCTGTATCATATATTTATAAAATTTACCGTCGCAGACAGCAGCTATACCTATTATATATTTTTCATCTTTTTTGTTGGGGCGGCCCAGGTAGTGTTGCGCGGATATGGACAAATGTACCTGTGGAAAGATAATCCCGCGGTTGGGATGGCCAGCATTAATATAAGCGGAGTTTTATCGGGCATAGCTACCGCGTTATTTGTAAAACATTTTTTACAAACAAGGAACGTAGCCCCTAAAATGGATCGGGTGCTTAACCTGCTGATCCTGGGGTACTGCGTTGCCGCAATTGCCCAGTTCCTGAATTACCCGTATGTTGCCTTCAATCTTATTAATTTTATAGCCGCCATTGGTTCTGTTGTAGCGCTCACTACCGGGGTTATAGCTTACAGGAAAAAGATCCGTTCTTCTGTATTCTTTTTATTCGCCTTTTCAATTTTTCTGCTGTCTGTAATTGTTTATGTAGCCAGATCTGCAGGGATGGTCCCTTATAGCCTGTTTACGAATTATATATTGGAAATAGGTTCGGCCGTTCAGATCACGCTGCTTTCCCTGGCCCTGGCGGATAAAATTAATACCTATCGCCGCAACCAGGAAATTGCGCGCAGGGAGGCATTAAGGGTGTCAAAGGAAAATGAACGTTTGGTCAGAGAGCAGAATGTTATTTTGGAAAAAGAAGTGCAAAACCGCACAGAAGAACTTTCGCAAACGAACGAAGAGCTGAAAGGGGCTATGAAAAAACTCCAGGATGCCCAGAGCAAATTGGTAGAAACCGAGAAGATGGCGTCGCTGGGCCAGTTGACCGCAGGCATCGCTCATGAAATCAATAACCCCATCAATTTTGTTACCTCCAACATCAGACCTCTGGAGGATGATGTGGCTGATCTGGGGAAGATCATTAAAATGTACGAAGCGCTTGATTTATCGAACGAGATCCGCCCTCAGATCGAACAAATTGAAGAATTTAAAAAGGATATTGATTTTGGCTATGTAAACGAGGAAATTACCACTTTGTTATCCGGAATCAGGGAAGGCGCAAGCCGCACTTCAGAGATTGTAAAGGGACTCCGGAGTTTTGCGCGTGTTGATGAAGCAAGCTGGAAACGCGTAAATATCAACGACGGGCTCGATTCTACTATTTTGCTGGTGAAAAATCTGTTTCCCAAAGACTTTGAATTGGTCAAAAAATTGGGTGATATTCCGAAAATCGAATGCGCGCCCGGCAGCATTAACCAGGTGTTTATGAATATTATTACCAACGGCATCCAGGCCATAAAGGAGCAACAGCAAACTACAGCTATGACCGGCCGCCTGGAAATAACCACTTCCGAAGAGCGGGGGTACGTCGTGATATCCATAAAAGATAATGGCCCGGGCATTCCGGAAGCAGTCAAAAAGAAGATCTTTGAACCCTTCTTTACGACAAAAGACGTGGGAGAAGGTACGGGACTCGGACTGTCGATTGTGCAGGGAATTATTGACGAACATAATGGCTTAATTAGGGTAGATACGGAATCAGGACAAGGAACTACCTTTGTCATTAGTTTACCGGTTCGATAAATAAGAAGTGCTATGTCAGGGATTAATGTATTATATGTTGATGACGAGCAGCAAAACCTCAACTCCTTTATGGCCGCTTTTAGAAGGAAGTTTAAGGTTTTCCTGGCTACTTCTGTTGCGGCAGCATTTGAAACGCTTGAAAAAGAACCGATCCATGTATTGGTTTCTGATCAGCGCATGCCCGAAATTACGGGGGTTGAGTTCCTGAAACAGGCAAAGGAAAAATATCCGGATATCCCCCGCATACTATTAACGGGTTATACTGACGTGGAAGTACTGGCAGACGCCGTTAACGAAGGAGACATTTACCGGTATATTACAAAACCCTGGGACGAGCTTGAGGTAGTGAACAGCATTTTGAATGCCTACGACCGGTTTAAAGCTTCAAAAGACCTGCAGGAGAAGATGGAAGAACTGCAGAAGACCAATGATAGTTTGAACCGGTTTGTGTACAGCGTGTCCCACGAACTGCGGGCGCCCATCGCTTCTGCCAAAGGGATTTTGGACCTGGTGAAAATGGATGATATGTACGATGCTGCCGGGGAATATTGGAAGCTGATGGAGACCTGTGTGCAAAAGCTGGATTATTATGTTTCACAAACAATTCAGTTTTATAAAACCGCCCGGTTCGATGTTCGGCCCGAATCAGTTAATTTTAAAGAGCTCATAGATTCCCTGATACGGTTATACAAGAGCCTGGGAAATGCAAAAGGTATTAACTTTCAGGTACAGGTGGATGAACAATATCCCTTTTTGGGCGATGCGTTCCGGGCTGAGGTGATTATTGCCAATTTATTATCGAACGCCGTAAAATGCCAGCGTCAGGAGGAACCGGACAAGATGGTAAAAATTGATGTACTGACGCTGAAAAAAGAAGCAGTTATTGCTGTAACGGATAATGGAATCGGGATTAATGAAAATGATCGGGAAAGGATCTTTGATCAGTTTTATAAAAGTACGAATGTGGAAGGGATAGGATTGGGGTTGTATATTTTAAAAGAATCGCTGGCGAAATTAAATGGTACCATAGAAGTGCAGTCCCGCCTGGGGGAAGGCAGTACCTTTAAAGTAGTGATTCCCAATTACGACGAAGCCACCACTGCATAATTGTTGATTCATCCGTTATCGCCGCAGGGGCCGGCAATGAATTTTAAAATTAAATTTTTATGAAGCTAACTTATTATTATTTTCTTTCTTTTTTGATCCTTACATCCTGTACCATGCAAAACCGCAACCCGCAGCCATCCGCCGGAGGCAGTGAAAGTAATCCGTTATTTCAGGAAAGTACGCTTCCCTATCATACCATCCCCTTTGATAAAATAAAAGAAACAGATTTTGTTCCCGCATTTGAAAAAGGAATGCAGGAAGAGATGAAAGAGGTCGATCATATTGCAACGGATACGGCAATACCATCGTTTGAAAATGTTTTTGTAGCGCTCGAAAGATCGGGCCAGGTATTGAAGCGTACCAATCTGGCTTTTAACGTGCTCACCAGCGCTAATACGGATGACCGGTTGCAGCAAATACAGGAAGCAATGGCAGCGCGGCTTTCAGCCCATTCCGATTCAATCTATATGAACGCAAAGCTATTTCATAAGATAGATACGCTATATAAGCAGTTAAATAAATTGTCGTTGGATCCGGAATCCAAACGCCTGGTGGAACATTGCCATCAGCAATTTGTAATGAATGGCGCAGCGCTTCCCGATTCAAGTAAGGAGCAGTTAAAAAAACTGAATGAGGAAGAAGCAACACTTAGTACAAAGTTTAGTAACCAATTACTGGCAGCTGCAAAACAGGGAGCGTTGGTGGTGCATTCAAAAGAACAACTGGCCGGACTGACGGATGCAGAGATCGCTGCTGCGGCGGAGGCGGGAAAGGCCAGGAGTGAAAAAGGTGCCTACGTGTTATCCTTAACGAATACCACCCAACAGCCAGACCTGCAATCCTTAACAAACCCGGAAGTGCGCAAAAACCTTTTTGAAGCTTCCTCGACCCGTGCAGAGAAAGGGGATTCGAACGATACCCGTAATAATATTTTGCGCATCGCGGCCATACGCAGGGAAAAGGCCGGGTTGCTTGGTTTTCCCAGTTACGCCGCCTGGAAACTGCAGGACCAAATGGCCAAAACTCCCGCAGCGGTAAATAATTTTTTGAGTAAACTGGTGCCACCGGCCCTTGCAAAAGCAACTGCAGAGGCGCGGGATATTAAAGCAATGAAATTGCAGCAAAAAGATACCGGTGCCCTGGAGCCTTATGATTGGGATTTTTATGCTGAGAAGGTGCGCAAGGCAAAATATGACCTGGATGAGTCGGAAGTAAAACCCTATTTTGTGCTGGATAGTGTGCTGAAGAACGGTGTTTTCTTTGCTGCTAACCAGTTGTATGGGATCACATTTAAACAAAGAACCGATCTTCCCGTTTACCAGGAAGACGTAAAAGTGTATGAAGTGTTCGATAAAGACGGAACACCAATGGCGTTGTTTTATACAGATTATTTTAAAAGGGATAATAAAAATGGGGGCGCCTGGATGGATAATTTTGTTACACAATCCAAATTGTTGAACACCCGGCCGGTTGTTTATAATGTATGTAATTTTCCCAAACCCGTAAAAGGGCAACCGGCTTTACTGAGCTTTGACGACGTAACCACCATGTTCCATGAATTTGGTCATGCGTTGCATGGGATGTTTGCCGATCAACAATATCCCTCCCTGTCCGGTGCCAATGTATCCAGGGATTTTGTTGAAATGCCCTCGCAGTTTAATGAGCATTGGGCGCTCGATTCAACAGTGTTGAAAAACTACGCAAGGAATTACAAAACAGGCGCCGTGATTCCGCAAGCCCTGGTAGATAAAATAAAAAATGCCGGTACTTTTAATCAGGGGTATGCCATGACGGAGTTGCTGGCAGCCGCTGAACTGGACATGCAATGGCATTTGCTGGGGGCAAAGGACAGCGCCGTTACCGATGTGGACGCCTTTGAAAGAAAAGCATTGACTAAAACAGGCACTGCTGTTGCTTATGTGCCGCCGCGTTACCGGTCTTCTTATTTTTTGCACATCTGGGCAAATGGCTATTCGGCTGGCTATTATGCTTATAGTTGGGCCGAGATGCTAGACCATGACGCGTTTGCCTGGTTTAAAGAAAACGGCGGGCTCAACAGGGCCAACGGACAGCGATTTCGCGATATGATCCTGTCTAGAGGAAATACTGAGGACCTGGCAACTTTATACAAAGCCTTCAGGGGAAAAGAACCCAGTATTGAGCCGTTGCTGGAAAACCGCGGATTGGTTGTCCCTGGCAAGAAGAAATAACGATATAAATGTTTTAATAGCGAGGTTGTGGTGCGGGGAATGGAATTTTAGAGAGCGGCAACATGCAAAACGCTACCGTCGGGTTCGTATGACGATTAAAATGAGGCAGCCTGTTGGCGATAAATCCTTCGCGTCTCCGCGCCTCCGCGGTTAAATAGAAATACGTCCATTTCGGTTACCTTTGTTCATCATCAACCTTTGGCGTTATGTCTGTAAAGGCCGATTTATTTCAGAGTCCGGATTATTTTGAAGTGGATGCACTCTTTACGGAGGAGCACCGGATGATCCGTGATGCGGTGCGGGCTTATGTAAAGAAAGAAATTTCCCCGATCATTGAGCGTTACGCGCAAGAGGCCGCTTTTCCGGAGCAGATTGTAAAACAATTGGGAGCGCTGGGATGTTTTGGCCCCACTATTCCCACCCAATATGGCGGTGGAGGCCTGGATTATATCAGCTATGGACTGATGATGCAGGAGCTGGAACGGGGCGATAGCGGTGTTCGCTCCACGGCATCGGTCCAGGGTTCGCTGGTGATGTATCCCATTTATGCTTTCGGAAACGAAGCGCAAAAACAAAAATATTTGCCAAAGCTGGCTGGCGGCGAATGGCTGGGCTGTTTCGGGCTAACGGAGCCCGACCATGGTAGCGACCCCTCCAGTATGAATACCCATTTTACAGATGCCGGGGACCACGTAATTTTAAATGGTGCAAAAATGTGGATCAGCAATGCGCCATTTGCACAGGTTGCCGTGGTATGGGCAAAAGATGAAGCCGGGATCGTGCAGGGGTTGATCGTGGAGCGCGGGATGCCGGGCTTTTCAACGCCCACCACCCATAATAAATGGAGCCTGAGGGCGTCAGCAACCGGCGAGCTGGTTTTTGATAATGTACGGGTGCCCAAAGAAAATATCCTGCCGGGCGTTAAAGGGATGAAAGGGCCGCTGAGCTGTTTAAATAAAGCCCGCTTTGGTATTGCCTGGGGGGTGATCGGCGCGGCAATGGATTGTTATGATACCGCGCTGCGTTATGCAAAAGAACGATCACAGTTTGGAAAACCTATTGCCGGTTTCCAGTTACAACAGAAAAAACTGGCGGAAATGATCACCGAAATTACTAAGGCGCAATTACTGAACTGGCGGCTGGGGGTGCTGATGAACGAGGGCAGCGCTTCTCCGCAGCAGGTGAGCATGGCCAAAAGAAATTCCTGTGCCATTGCCACGCAGATCTGCCGGGACGCGCGCCAGATATTAGGCGGGATGGGCATTACCGGCGAATACCCGGTGATGCGGCATATGATGAACCTGGAAAGTGTGATTACATATGAGGGTACCCATGATATTCATTTGCTGATAACCGGCATGGATATAACAGGGATGAATGCGTTTAAATAAGTGAAAAGTGAATAGTAAGAAGTGAATATGGTCAATGGTCGCCGTAGGGGCCAATAATAATTGGCCCATCAATGCACCGGTGTACAAGAGTGCGACGCAACGAAGAGGCCACCTGTACAGCAGCCCGGATAAAAGGTAGCGGTCAATAACCATTGACCTCATGAAAAAGTAAGGGTCAATAATCATTGACCCCAACGAAAAATATAAGAGAATCATGCGCATTTATTTGATAGGATTTATGGGAGCGGGCAAAACACATTGGGGAAAACAGCTCAGTAAAAAAATGGAGCTGCCCTATTACGACCTGGACGACCTGGTGATTGAATCGGAAGGGAAACCGATCAATCAGATTTTTGAAGAAAACGGGGAAGAATATTTTCGCATGCGCGAGAAGGAAGTTTTGTACATGATAACCGAGAGCCATCCTGATCTGCTGCTTTCCTGTGGCGGCGGCGCTCCCTGCTATTTCAATAATATCGACTATATGAATGCGCACGGGGTTACAGTATGGCTTAACACGCCTTTTGATATTTTATTGGGCCGCTTGCGCCAGCAGCGGCTGCATCGCCCCTTATTAAAAGATCTGGATGATGAACAATTGAGGGCTTATGTTGTTAAGAAAAACAACGACCGGCGTATTTATTACGAACAGGCAAAGCTAAAAGTGGACGATACCCATATTAAACCCGAGGAGTTTGTAAAAAAAATAATGAATGCATAAATTATACCTGAGCATTGGAGCCGCTGTTGCAGGCATTGGCGTTATTTTGGGCGCTTTTGGCGCGCATAAATTAAAAGAAATAGCCCCGGATACCGTGCCTACCTTTCAAACCGGCGTGCAGTACCAGATGTACCATGCTATTGCTTTGCTGCTGGTGGCAATTGTTTATGAAAAGTTCCCTGTAAAAATGTTGTCCTGGGCGGGAGCGGCCTTTTTGATCGGGATCATCCTGTTCTCCGGTTCGCTTTATGCGCTAACGGCGCTGAAAGCCACAGGAAAAGTGGGGTTGGGCGGCGTTGGAATTCTTACTCCTATCGGTGGGCTGTTTTTTATCGCCGGCTGGGTCTGTTTCCTGTTGGGGGTGGTTAATAATAAATGATTGTTTGCCGAAAAATCTGATTGTCAGCCCGTTTTTCCTTTCCGCACCGGCCAATTTTTAGCAGCTTCTGGTAGGTATTTCTCCGTTCGTAAATAGTATCTTTGTTCCATGTCGACTAAGAGTAAATCGAAGAGTAAAAAACCAACAGCTCGGATCAGTACTAAGAAACCAACCGCCGGAACCTGGAAAGTTGAAAAGGAAGAAAAAATTCAACTGAAGGCATTGGCTAAAGATGAACGCACCTGGAAAATCGCAGGCGTTACTTTCCTGGTAGTTTCTATTTTTCTTATCATATCTTTTTTATCTTATTTTTTTACCTGGAAGCAGGATTTTACTCAATTATCAAGGGGCAGTGAGATCCTTTGGAATTCTGATGTAAAGGTGGAGAACCTGCTGGGGAAACTGGGCGGTCTCTCTGCACAATATTTTATTTACCGGCTATTTGGCGTGGCGGCCGTGTTGATCTGCACTTTCTTTTTTGTAATAGGGGTGAACCTGATGTGGCGACGCAAAGTGTTTTCCGTTTGGCGCAACCTGAAATATGTAACGTTGGGCATGTTGGTAGTATCGGCCATTTTGGCCTACCTGCTGCACGATGAAGAATTCCGTTATGGCGGGGGGGTAGGTAATGTTATAGCGCATTGGCTGGTTGCGTCCCTGGGAAAAATTGGTGCAGGCGCCGTACTGGCACTGATCGTGATCGGGTATTTTATCTGGCAGTTCAATCCCGTTTTCAGCTTTCCTAAAAAATTGAAAAGGCCTGTTCTGCCTGCAGATGAGGCGGCGGCCGATGAAACTATGCCGGGCGAACAGCCGGTTATTGCAGTGGTTGAAAATGCAACACCTGTTGATACGGGCACCGGGGGAGCAAAACTGGTCATGGATACTGCTGCCGAAAAACCGAAATATGATATCAGGCTGATCAATAAGGAGCCGGAAGTGCATGCCATGGAAGAAGAGGAAGGGCATGAACGCATTACCGTATTAAAGCCGACTGCAAAAAGGCCCGAACCGGTTATTGAAACGGAGCCTGAAAAAGATGCTGCACAGGAGTTGGCGATCCCCTCAAAAATAGTGTCGAAAGACAAGCCGGTGTTAGATGATAATCTGAAACTGGAGATCAATTCAGGCCCTATAACCCCCGCTCAACCGGCAGCACCGGCGGCCGAAAAGAAAAAAACTTACGAGCCTGCCCTGAACCTGAGGAGTTACAAGAAGCCTACTACGGATCTGCTGGAAACGCACGGAAGTGAAAAAGTGATACAGGATCAAAACGAGCTGGAAAATAATAAGAACCAGATCATTCAAACCCTGCGCAATTACGATATCGAAATACAACGCATAAGCGCCACCGTTGGACCAACGGTAACGCTTTATGAAATTGTACCTGCCGCCGGGGTGCGTATTTCCAAGATCAAGAACCTGGAAGACGATATTGCCCTGAGCCTGTCGGCGCTTGGTATCCGTATCATCGCACCCATTCCCGGGCGTGGCACCATTGGTATCGAAGTGCCCAATGCCCGGAAGAGCATTGTAAGTATGAAAACCTTGCTGGCTTCGGATGAGTTTACAAAAAGCACTTATTCCTTACCCATTGCGCTGGGAAAGCGGATCGATAATAAAAATTTTATCGTAGATCTGGCTACCATGCCGCACCTGCTGATGGCCGGTGCTACGGGTCAGGGTAAATCAGTTGGTATCAATGCGATCCTGGTATCGCTGCTGTACAGCAAACATCCCTCGCAATTAAAGTTTGTATTGGTGGATCCTAAAAAGGTGGAGCTGAGCGTTTATAGCCAGATCGTAAACCATTTCCTGGCGCGCCTGCCCAACGAAGAAGATGCGATCATTACCGATACTAAAAAAGTGATCAATACACTCAATGCGCTTTGTATTGAAATGGATACCCGTTATGATCTTTTAAAAGACGCAGGCTGCCGGAATATAAAAGAATACAACGCCAAGTTTACGGAACGCAGACTGAACCCTGAAAAGGGGCACCAGTTCATGCCGTTTATTGTATTGGTGGTGGATGAATTTGCAGACCTGATCATGACTGCCGGTAAGGAAGTGGAAATGCCGATTGCACGCCTGGCCCAGTTGGCGCGTGCCGTGGGTATTCACTTGATCATTGCCACGCAACGTCCGTCTGTAAATATCATCACCGGTATTATTAAAGCCAACTTCCCCGCGCGTATCGCATTTAAAGTAAGTAGTAAGATCGATAGCCGTACGATCCTGGATGCCGGCGGTGCCGATCAGTTGATTGGTAAAGGTGATATGCTGATCAGCCTAAACGGCGAGCTCTCCCGTTTACAATGTGCCTTTGTTGATACGCCTGAGGTAGACAAAGTGGTCGACTTTATTGCCTACCAGGAAGGCTATCCCGAACCATTTCTTTTACCGGAGTATATTGATGAAAAAGACCTTGAAGCCGGTGGCGATTTTGATCTGGATGACCGCGATTCCCTTTTTGAAGATGCCGCTAAGCTCATTGTGGCTAACCAGATCGGCTCCACCTCCTTATTGCAGCGAAGAATGAAACTGGGCTATAACCGTGCGGGCCGCCTGATGGACCAGTTGGAACAAGCGGGCATCGTTGGCCCTAATCAGGGCAGTAAGGCCCGGGAGGTGCTCATAAAAACAGAAGCAGAATTGCAGCAGCACCTGGATATGTTAGGGTAAGGGCTGTTAAAAACTGTTAACACCGCAACCCTGAAACGCGGAAGACGTCTAAGGATTATAATAATTTTCAAATCAAATTAAATAACTATGAAGAAGTTATATGTAAGTGGAGCTCTTTTACTGGCAACCTTTTTTTCATTTGCGCAGCAAAGAGATCCAAAGGCGAAGGCAATACTGGATGAAGTGAGCACTAAGTTTAAAACCTACCAAACTGTTTCAGCTAATTTTGCTTATTCCATACAAAATGCGCAGGGAAAAGTATTGTCAAAGAAGAGCGGTACGGTGAATATGAAGGGGCAAAAGTTCAATATATCCTTCGGCAATAATAAGATCATCAGTGATGGTACTACCATCTGGAACTATGACCCCTCCTCAAAAGAAGTAACGGTAAATACTGCAAATAAATCGGAGAGTACCATTACTCCGCAGAAATTGTTTACTGATTTTTATAACAAGGACTTTATGTACGTAATGGGAAATGATTCGAAGATTGGCAGTAAAACCGTTACCAATATCATTATGCAGCCCATCGATAAAAATAAGCCGTTCAGCCGTCTATATCTTGCAATTGATAAGGCCGCCAAAACAGTAGTGGGCACCACAGTGGTTGAAAAAGGCGGTAACCGGTATGTGTATATGATCAGCAGCCTGAAACCAAATGTACCGATGCCGGATACCCAATTCACCTTTGATAAAGCAAAATATCCCGGTGTGGAAGTGGTGGATTTGAGGTAAGCATTTATAGATAAATAATTGTGGGGGCCTGTTTTCAGGCCCCTTTTTCAGAGCTAAAATTTATTTCATGATCAATTTTGATTTAAACGGGAAGGTGATTGTAGTAACCGGCGGCACCGGTATTTTAGGTAAAGCCTTTGTGGATGGAATTGCGGAGGCCGGAGGAATACCGGTCATCATGGGTAGAAATGAAGCCGTTGCCCAGGAGCGGGAGGCGGCCGTCAAAGCCAAAGGAGGCAAGGCGCTGGCCCTTATTGCCGATGTAACAAATGAGCAGGAGTTGCTTGAGGGAAGAGACCGGGTACTGGATGCGTTTGGTACCATTGACGGATTGGTGAATGCTGCGGGCGGCAATATGAAAAAAGCGGTTATCCAAAAAAATATGGACATTTTTGACCTGGATATTCCCGCGCTACAGGCGGTAATGAACCTCAACCTGTTTGGAACCATTCTTCCTACCCAGGTTTTTGGAAAAGTGCTTGCAGAAAAAGGCGGCGGCAGCATTGTAAATATTTCTTCCATGGCCGCACAGCGTGCAATTACAAGAGTGCTGGGCTATAGCCTTGCCAAAAGTGCGATTGACAATTATACCAAATGGTTCTCTATGGAGCTGGGCAATCGTTACGGTGATGCGATCCGCATGAACGCTATTGCTCCGGGATTTTTCCTGACGGAACAGAACCGGGAACTGCTTACCAATGCTGACGGATCCTATACAGAGCGGGGCAATTTGGTGGTGCAGCATACACCGTTTAAACGGTTTGGACATCCTGAAGAATTGACTGGCGCACTGATCTGGTTGCTGAGCGATGCCTCAAAATTTGTAACCGGAACCGTAGTAAATGTAGATGGCGGTTTTGCTATTTTCAGCGGGGTATAGATACATCTTCAAAGAAGCATAGTTTTTTGCCACTAATGCACGAATATGCGCCAGCGGCACCTATTGTTTTGTGCCTATTTTTGGAAGAAGCAATACCAGATAATTTATTCGTGAATGCTGTACAACTAAGTCGTTTAAGCTGATTTTAAATTGCATAAGCACAGAAATCACAGTGTCTAAAGCAGCATGAATTAGGGATGACTAATTTTTTTGGCCCGCAGATTTACGCATCCCGATAAATCGGGAGCCAATGGCGCGGCGCGGATTACCCTTCATTCTTCTGCGAAAGTCTGCTTCCGATAAATCGGAATGCGGAGACCTTTGACCCGTTGATCTGCAGGGGTCATTTTCGTTGTATACTTAAATCATCCAGCAACACAGAACGATGGAATTTGTGGCGATTTTTAAATTTGCCGCGTCTTTGCTCCTCCGCGTCGTTGCTAGAAATTTAACCGCGAAGGCGTCGGTGTCGATCTGTGTTTCTGCGGCTTTTTATTCCAAGAAAATTATCATTTATATTCTGAAAACAAAAGAGGCCGGATGAAATCCAGCCTCTTTTGTTATATAACCTTTGTTAAAATGACTAACGCATAAATAACAGCTCTCTGTACTTAGACAGATACCATTCCTTGTCGTCAACCAGTAATTCCAGTTTGTCAACATGGTAACGGATCTGATCGAAGAACGCCGCTTTTACCTGGCTTTCATAAGCGATGGCCTTTGTGCGGGTATCCTCAATAGCGTTGCAGATCTTCCTGGCTTCGATCATTTTCTCTACCAGATCACCGGCTTTATTGATGTGCTCGGAAATTTTGTTCAGGATCTGTTTCTGACTGGCATAAGCTGATTCAGGCAATCCGGCTTCTTTCAGCCCGCGGATATTCTGGCTTAGCAATGTCTGGTAACGGATCGCCGGGGGAAGAATGAGGCTGGTGGCCATTTCGCCCATGATACGGCCTTCGATCTGCACTTTTTTGATATATTTTTCCAGCTCAATCTCGTGTCTTGCTTCCAATTCTGCGTGGGAGTAAATACCGTTGCTAACAAACAGCTTTGTATTTTTCTCACTCACCATTGCATCCAGTGCAATCGGGGTGGTCTTTAAATTGGGCAGGCCGCGTTTTTCTGCTTCTTTTTCCCAGGCTTCGCTATAGCCATCGCCTTCAAAAAGGATCTTTTCGCTGGAGATGATATATTCGCGGATCACCTGCATGATCGCGATCTCTTTCTTTTCGCCTTTTTCGATCAGCGCGTCTACTTCTTTTTTAAACTGCTTTAAGGTTTGTGCCATGATGGTGTTTAAAACCGTCATCGGGTTAGCACAGTTGGCAGTAGAACCCACCGCTCTGAATTCGAATTTATTACCGGTAAACGCAAAAGGAGAGGTACGGTTACGGTCAGTATTGTCCTGGAATAATTCCGGAATAGTTTTATGAATATCCAGTTTCAGCATGCTTTCATCCTGCTCATCCATTTTGTCGGATACGCGGTCTTTCACCTCGTTCAGCACCTTGGTAAGATATTCCCCAATAAACACGGAAATAATTGCGGGCGGCGCTTCATTGGCGCCCAAACGGTGATCGTTAGGGGCAGAAGCGATGGATGCTCGTAAAACATCAGCATAATCATGAACCGCTTTAATGGTATTTACAAAGAAAGTAAGGAACATTAAATTGGTCTTGGGCGTTTTGCCGGGCGCTAAAAGATTCACACCCGTATCGGTTGCCAGGCTCCAGTTATTATGCTTGCCACTTCCGTTCACCCCCGCAAATGGTTTTTCATGAAACAGCACGCGCAGGCCGTGACGGGGCGCAATGCGGCTCATAGTGTCCATCAGCAGCGTGTTATGATCCACTGCTAAATTGATCTCTTCATAAATAGGGGCGCACTCAAATTGTGCGGGCGCCACCTCGTTATGCCGTGTACGCAAAGGAATGCCCAGTTTGTAACATTCGTTTTCAAAATCACGCATAAAAGCATAAACCCTTTCAGGGATAGCGCCAAAATAGTGATCTTCCAACTGCTGGTTTTTAGCAGAATTGTGCCCGTAAACCGTTCTGCCGGTCATTACCAGGTCCGGACGTGCATTAAACAGTCCTTCATCTACAACAAAATATTCCTGTTCCCAGCCCAGGGTAGCGTTAACTTTTTCAACATTGCGGTCGAAATAATTGCAAACATCTACTGCTGCTTTATTTAAGGCGTCGATGGACTTTAAGAGTGGCGCTTTATAATCTAATGATTCACCGGTGTAGGATATAAAAATAGTGGGGATGCAGAGGGTGCGTCCGTAGCCGATTTCCACAATGAAGGGGGGCGACGAAGGGTCCCATGCGGTATAGCCGCGTGCTTCAAAGGTGGCTCTTAATCCGCCATTGGGGAAGGAAGAGGCATCGGGCTCTTGCTGAATTAACGCTCCGCCGTCAAATTCTTCGATAGGGGTGCCATCGCCTTTTAAGGTAAAGAACGAATCATGCTTTTCGGCAGTGGTTCCGGTTAAGGGTTGAAACCAGTGGGTATAGTGTGTTACCCCTTTCGCTTCTGCCCAGGCGCGCATGCCTGTAGCGATCTGGTTGGCCACATTGCGGTCAATTTTCTGACCGGCATTAATGGAGGCTTTTAAACTTTTATAAGCTTCATCGCTTAAAAACTTCCTGGCAGTTGTCAGATTAAAAACATGCGATCCGAAAACTTCGGTAATCTTTGGAGTGATTTTGCCCACATCGGTATTGTATGTGTGCAACTCGGCGATTGCGTTAAATCTTAATGACATTTAAAAATATTTTTTGCAAAAATAAATGAAAATTGATATTTGATGAGTATATATTTTCTATTTTTTGATTTTTTATTAAATAAATTTTGAATAAATTGTATGAATTAATTGTTTTTAAGCATAAATAAATATATTATTAATATTTATTATGTAACTGCACGCTCATTTTAATAACCGTGCAGTCTTGCAAAGACGGCAAGCATTATAGCGGAGGTATTAACAGGAATAAATATACTCATAAATTTCGGATAGAACTGCCTTGCCAGCGCTTTTGTGATGTAATGGTTTAACGACAGGACGCCATAGCGCGGGAATAGAATTTCAGAAAGCGGTAATCTGTAGCGGAACCGTCGTTTCGGCGAGCATTTCTGAAAGAAAGCGAGGAGAAATCTAGTAGTTAAAGAACAGGATTTCTTACCCACCGGGCATCGGGTTCAAAATGATGGGGGAATGGTCTTGCGTTCCGGCGGTCAGGATAATTGCTGTGCAGCCAAAAAATGTTCATATAAACGGAGTTGTTTTGTAAATTCGCTGCGATTTTTAAACTACTACATAAAATCAGCTATATATTATAATGGAGATAACTGTAAAAACCGCGGAGCAGCTGCGTTTAACAAAAGAAGAGTTTGAGTTGATAAAAGAAAAACTGGGCCGTACCCCTAATTTTAATGAGTTATGTGCTTTCTCCGCCATGTGGAGCGAGCATTGCAGTTATAAAAACTCTATTAAATGGCTGAAAACGCTTCCGCGCGACGGTGGCCGGATGCTGGTAGCGGCAGGGGAGGAAAACGCGGGGCTGATGGATATCGGCGATGGATTAGGCGTTGTGTTCAAAATAGAATCACATAACCACCCCTCGGCTTTAGAGCCCTTCCAGGGAGCGGCAACAGGGGTGGGCGGTATTCACCGCGATATTTTTACTATGGGAGCACGTCCGATAGCGGCCTTGAACTCGCTGCGGTTTGGAAAGTTGCATGAAGCAAAAACGCAGCATTTACTAGCCGGGGTGGTGCATGGTATCGGTCATTATGGTAACTGTTTTGGAGTGCCAACGGTAGGAGGAGAAATTTACTTTGATCAATGTTATCATACGAACCCGCTGGTGAACGCCATGAGCGTGGGTATTGTAAATGCTGGTGAAACGGTTTCTGCTACTGCGGAGGGAACCGGCAACCCGGTGATCTTCGTGGGAAGCGCTACCGGGAAAGATGGTATCGGCGGGGCGTCCTTTGCTTCTGCGGATATTACTTCAGAAAGTGTGCAGGAATTGCCTGCCGTTCAGGTGGGCGACCCCTTCCAGGAAAAGAAATTACTGGAAGCCTGCCTGGAAGTGATCCAGACCGGCGCGGTTGTGGGGATGCAGGACATGGGCGCTGCGGGCATTATTTGCTCCACAGCGGAGATGAGCGCAAAAGGCGGCGTGGGTATGCGCATCGACCTGGATAAAGTGCCTACCCGCCAAAAAGATATGAAGGCCTGGGAATTGTTATTGAGCGAAAGCCAGGAGCGCATGTTGTTGGTGGCCGAAAAAGGAAAAGAAGCTGAAGTGATCGCCGTTTTTGAAAAATGGGATCTTCCGGCGTCTGTGATCGGAACCGTAACCGATAATGGGCTGCTTGATTTTTATATGAACGGTCAGTTGGAAGCCTCACTGCCTGCTGAAGAGCTGGTATTGGGTGGCGGCGCTCCGCAATATGATCGTGAATACAAAGAGCCCGCCTATTTAAAAAAGATTGGTGCATTTAACGGGGCCTCCATTCATCAATCCGAAGAGCTGAAAGCGGTGGCCGAACAGCTTATTACATTGCCTTCCATTGCTTCCAAACGCTGGATCTATAATCAGTACGACAGTATGGTGGGAACGGTAAATACTTCTACTAATGAACCGGGCGATGCAGCGGTGGTAACGATAAAAGGAACAAAAAAAGGATTGGCGATTACCACAGACTGCAACAGCCGTTATGTATATGCAGATCCTTACAAAGGCGCTATGATCGCTGTAAGCGAAGCAGCCCGTAATTTGGTATGCAGTGGGGCGCAGCCGTTGGGCGTTACCAATTGTTTGAATTTTGGTAACCCTTATGACCCCGAAGTGTACTGGCAATTTGTTAATGCGATCAAAGGGATGGGGGATGCCTGTCGTAAATTTGATACGCCGGTTACGGGCGGCAATGTGAGCTTCTACAATCAGAATCCTGATGGTCCTGTAAATCCTACACCTACCATTGGCATGGTGGGATTATTGGAAGATCTGAATAATAAGATGACCCTCGATTTCAAAAACGAAGGCGCTATGATCTATGTGCTCGGGAAACAGTCTGACGACCTGGGCAGCTCAGAGTATGTGTATCATGTGCAGGGCATCACGCACTCAGCGGCTCCTTATTTTGAACTGGAAGAAGAGTTTGCATTACAGCAGGCTTTGGCAAAACTGATCAGTAATAAAACGATTTTATCAGCCCATGACATCGCCGAAGGGGGCTTGTTTATAACCCTGGTGGAAAGTGGCTTTAACCGGGGTCTGGGATTTGACATCAACACCAATCCTTCCTTAAGGAAAGATGCAGCGTTGTTTGGCGAAGCCCAAAGCCGGGTGGTGATCAGCGTTGCAGCGGATAAAACCGCCCAATTTGAAAAGGAAGCCGGTGTTGTTTTTGAAAAGATCGGAACGGTTACCTCCGGTGCAATCCGTATTAACGGGGAAGATTGGGGAACCATCGCCGGATGGCAAACTAAATACGATACTGCTATTGAATCCTTTCTTGCTAAGGAATCAGCGGCTGAAGCTATGGGCGGATTGTAATACACTATTTTGATCGTTGTATACAAAGGGGGCTTTTCACACTAATGTGGAAGGCCCCCTTTTCACATGATTTTCATAATCCGGAATGACCTTTGTGGTCGGCGTATTTAAAACGTTGGCATCAAACATGAGCACATATTCCAAACTGCTGGCCCTGGTATTATTTACTCTTGTATTTTTTTCCGGGGTAAACGCCCAGGAGGATAAAAAGACGACAGTTACAGTCGGCGTCAATTATCAAAACAACCTGCAATACCTGGGGCGTGTGGACTCTGTTAAAACCCCGCTGATCGTTCCCAATGCACGGTTATCACTTAAGAATGGATTGTATGCGGAAGCGGACGGCTACCTGGATTTGCATAGCGGTAAACTGGATGGGGGCTATATTGCGGTGGGGTATGAGCTTTCAAAAGATAAATGGGGAATGGGCGTTGGCGTAAGTAAATATTTTTTTGACGCATCCAGCAATATTGTAAAATCGGATATCAGCACCGCACTGGAGGGATATTTTTATCGTGATTTTAATGCGGTTACTTTTAATATAGAGCCCTCGTACAACTTTGGCGATGCCAATGATTTTGTGTTGGGTACCGGTTTGTCCAAAGACATAGAATTTGGCGATAGCGAAGGCAAATTCCTCCTTACGCCCAAATTGTACCTATGGCTGGGTTCGCAAAACTTCGTGGAGGAGCATTATCTGCGGAAAGGAAACGGCAAGGGCAGGGGTAACGGCGGAACAACCGTTACTTCGTCTGACATTAACAAATTTACCCTGATGTCGGTTGAGGCCAGTTTGCCCTTTAGTTACACCATTCATAAGAAATTTAAATTGCTGGCAGAACCTTTACTGGCCTTTCCGCAAAACTACAAAATGTTAGGCGGCTATTACGCCTCATCTGCATACCCGAACCCCATCTTCATTATAAAAGCCGGTGTGGCATATATTTTTTAAATTATAGCTACCGGCGGTGCATTATGCCCATAGTTTTCCGGGGGTGACGCTGAAAAGTAATTTTTTGTCCTCGGGATGCGCAGATCCACGCCCCACTCAGTGGTTCTGTGTTTCAGTGGCTTTTTGGTCAGCCACAGGGCCTCCTGCATGCGTCATTTGCGGCCCGCCTACTTACCCGGTCCTTTGTGTTTTGCCCAAATACGTTTATTTTAGAGCCTCAAATTTATTTTATGTCTGAAAGAATAGCCATTATTGGCGGAGGAAACCTTGGCACTGCGATAGCCGAAGGATTAATAAAAAGCAGGTTTTGCAAACCCGACGCTATTACCATAACGAAAAGGAACCCGGCTACGCTAAAAGAATTAGAGAAAAAAGGCGTAACGATAACGGCCGATAATACAACAGCAGTAAAACAAAGTGACCTGGTCATTTTAGCGGTGAAACCCTTCCAGGTGGCTGCTGTAATTGAAGGGTTCAAAAAACAACTGACGGCCAAACATACTATTGTGTCGGTAATTACGGGTGTGTCGCTATCGGATTTGCAGGAGATGGTAAAAAAGAGCCTGCCACTGTTCCGGGCCATGCCCAATACGGCTATTGCCATCCAGGAAAGCATTACCTGTATCAGCTATAGTAATGCAACGGAACAACAAGCTTCCTTTGTAGTGGATATGTTTAATACCCTCGGCAAGGTAGCGCTGATCGACGAAAAGCTGATGGATGCCGCTACGGTGCTGGGTGCCTGCGGAACGGCCTATGCCATGCGTTATATCCGCGCCAATATACAGGCAGGTATCGAAATAGGGTTTGATGCAAAGACCGCCAGTCTTATTGCCGCGCAAACGGTAAAGGGTGCGGCGGAATTGTTATTGAAAAACGGAAGCCATCCGGAGCAGGAAATTGATAAGGTAACTACCCCCAAAGGCTGTACCATTGTGGGGTTGAATGAAATGGAGCACCGCGGGTTTAGTTCTTCATTGATCCGTGGGGTGATCGCGAGTTATAATAAAATAGCGAAAGATTAAGCAACGTGCCAACCGGCGCCCAGAGCATCATTATGGACTTAGAAGAGGCGTAGCCTCGGCTTAATGGGTTAACAAGGGACTTTAGTTCCTTGTTAACAGGTGCAGGACTAAACGCAGAGAGCCGTCGGCTCGGTCCATAAGTCGGTTTAACAACAGTACCGAAGCTATTGTTTTTTTAATAAAATGAATGCCACCTTATTATAATACAAAAATAGCAAAGGAATAAAGCTCCTTTGCTATTTTGTTATGAGGGGATGTTTTCTAATCTATTTCTTAAACGCTTCCGCTGCTTTTTTAAACAGCTCGGCCTGCTTTAGCAATGCATCTTTAGCCGTGCTGCTTGCCTTCGCAGCCGCCTGTGTTTTTGCCGCGCTCATGTTTTCATAAGCGGGAATTAACTGGGCGGTAAACAGGTTTTCAATTTTTAAACGTTTGGCTGCCGCTGCCAGATCTGCCAATCCTTTTTCTGTAATAGCGGGATTGGGATTTTTAAACAGGTAGCCAACGTAGGGTCCGATGATCGGGTAAGCTTTATTGGGCCGGGTAGCTGCAGCCAATGCCTCCGAGAAATGCGATTGATATTCATCCTTTGCATCTGTGCTGTAAAACTCAAATAAGGGCCGTTGAATATGTGCTTTTGTATCGGCGTCCATTTGCTTAATAGCGGCTGCGCCTTTTTCAGGAGCCAGTTTCGTCAATCCTGCCAGGCTGGCGCCAATAACATTGTATGATTGATCATGTATGCCGGCTTCCATCAACGGAATATAAGCCGCATTCCCCGTAAGCGCCAGTTTGGTGATGGCGGCGGCCCTCGCTGTTGTTTCTTTATCTGTCTTCGCTATGGTCAGTATTGCAGGGAGTACGGCATTTTTGATCTCAGCATTGGTGAGATCGATCGATTCAATGCTGATGGCGCGTATCTCAGCATCAGGATCTTTCAACATAGCAGCCAGTAATTGCTGCGCCTTAGGACTTTTATCTTTGCGGACAAAGTTGAGCGCGTTGATCCGGTTGGCAAAGGAGGGTGCATTTTTATATTGGAAGGCATAATCATCGACGGTTTTGTCTTCTTTTATTTCTCCGACAATGATCTTGTCCACATCGAAATCTACAAAATCGGGCTTGCCTGTGAGGTCAAAACTAAAATCCTGCTCCCTTTTATTGATGAGTATCGATTTTGTGATCTTATTCTTTCCAATATAATAATCCAGTTTTACCGGAAGTAAAAAAGTCTGCACCGAAGGGTCCTGTATTTGTTTAACATGCACCGTAGCTTTGCCGTTGCTATAATCATACTTTACATCTAATATGGGGTGGCCGCCATAATACCACCATTGGTTAAAATATTGGCTTAAGTCGCGACCGCTGACAGCCTCTAGCGCCAGGCGTAATTGTTGCGGTTCCCCGTTTTTATAGGCATTGTCCTGTAAATATTTCTGTAAGCCTTTATAAAAAGCAGCATCGCCCAGCAAATTCTTTAATGCGTAAAGAATGATGGATCCTTTTGAATAGGTAACGGCGTCAAATACTTCTTCCTTGTCGTTATAATAATAACGGGCTAACGCCGGGCTGATCCCGTTCTTTGTACCCCGCAGGTACGAGGTCAGTTTTTCATAGCGGGAACGATCCTCGGCTTCTTTGCCTTTGTCGTGCCCCCGCCAGATCACTTCGCCAAAAGTGGCGAAGCTTTCGTTCATAGTCAGGTTGCTCCAGCTTTCTGCAGTAACATAATCGCCAAACCACTGGTGAAACAGTTCATGCGCAATGGTTCCTTCCTGGTTACCGTCCAGCAGCTCCCGGCCGGTTTTTTGCACCTGTTCCCCATGCAGCGTTGCCGTAGTGTTTTCCATCGCGCCGGAAACATAATCCCGCACCACGATCTGCCCGTATTTTACCCAGGGAAAATCGACGCCCAGGGTTTTGCTGTAGAAGCTGATCATATCAGGCGTTTTGCCAAAGATCTGTTTGGCATACGGCGCGTATTTAGGCTCCAGGTAATAGCTGATCTCCTTGCCTCTCCAGGGGGTATCTTTGTATATTTTAAAATCGCCCACGGCCATCATAAATAAATACGGAGAGTGGGGTTGCTCCATTTTCCAGGTATCCGTACGGGTACCGTCTGCATTCTTTTTTTGCGCTGTCAGTTTTCCGTTGGATAATGTGGTGTATTTAGCCGGGACGGTCATGGATATTTCCTCCGTGGTCTTTTGATTCGGTTTATCGATGGTGGGGAACCATACGGAGTTGGATTCTGTTTCTCCTTGCGTCCAGATCTGTGTGGGTTTATCTTTTTCTGTTCCGTCAGGGTTAATAAAATACAGGCCTTTTGCATCGGTAATGGCGGCGCTGCCTTTTACTTTGAGGGCATCGGGCTTAGCAGTATATTCAATGTAAATAGTGTATTTTTCAGCATTGGAGTACTGCCGGTTCAGTTTGATGTGCAATAACTCGTTATCATAAATGTATTTTAACGGAGTGTTGGATTTCCCGTTTACGAGGGCAACGGTTTTAATGTCCATGCCTTTTGCATCCAGCGTAAGACTATCCGTAGGATAAAATTGAGGCTTCAGCGTTATCCATTCTTTCCCATAGAGATAGCGCTTGGCATAATCAAAACGGACGTCCAGCTTGGTATGCACCAGGTCGTTGACCTTGGTGGTGGTTGCCCGGTAGGTGGAATCCACACCCTTCGGAATGGTTTCAATAACCTGGGCTTTTAAGGGTTGCAGATAAGCAGTTGCGGCAAAAACAGCAACAAGCGGAGTTAGCAAATATTTATTCATCTGTTATTTATTTAGTGCGAAAGTAAGGCGGAAGCGGAGTTTTTAACAGCGATTTTTAGCCCCCGTTATTTTTGCGGTGCGATGGCGGGATGGACGGTCGCGTGCAATTCAACCGCGAAGGCGCGAAGACGCGGAGGTGTTTGTGTTCATCCGCGTCATCTTTCGCTGCGTCGCCGCGAGAAATTTAATCGCGAAAGCGTCTATTCCAATCCGTGAACCCAATAATAGCTCTCACAAACCGCTCAATATTTTTTTCTCACAGATTCTCGGATTTGCACAGATTTAAAAAAAACTTCTGCGAAAATCCGTGGGATCTGTGAGCCCTTTGGCCTTTTCATTGCGCCCTTGCCTCCTCGCGTCTTTGCGAGCAATACTGAGCTGCTTCGTTAGGCCGCTGCGTGAAATCCCATCGCGTAACATGAATTTTTTCTAAATCCGAAATTTCATATCTTTGCATGACCTCTCAAAGTTTTTCACTGAATTTTATTGGTCATAACGGCTTATTTTATTTTATCCGTGATAATTGTGTCTGAACATCGTTGGAACAGGTTGAATTTTTTCGTGAAATGATTCTTGTTAAAGTGTAATTTATTGATTTTAATATACCATTATGGCTAAGTATGTATTTGTAACCGGTGGAGTATCTTCATCGTTGGGAAAAGGAATTATTGCAGCGTCGCTGGCAAAGCTGTTGCAGGCAAGGGGACTGCGGGTTACGATACAAAAGTTTGATCCCTATATCAATATCGATCCGGGCACGCTCAACCCTTACGAGCATGGAGAATGTTATGTAACGGAGGATGGTGCGGAAACCGACCTGGACCTGGGGCATTACGAGCGTTTTCTGAACATTTTCACCTCCCAGGCAAATAATGTAACCACGGGGCGCATCTATCAAACGGTTATCAACAAAGAAAGGGAAGGGGCTTATCTGGGAAAAACGGTGCAGGTGGTGCCGCATATTACCAACGAGATCAAGCGCCGGATGATGGAACTGGGAACCACCGGTTTATATGATGTGGTGATCACCGAGATCGGGGGTACCATCGGTGATATTGAAAGCCTTCCGTTTGTGGAAGCCATCCGTCAATTACAATGGGAACTCCCGGATGAGGATACAGTAGTGATCCATCTTACCCTGATCCCTTATTTAAAAGCAGCAAAAGAGTTAAAAACAAAACCTACCCAGCACAGCGTACGGATGCTGAGCCAGGAGGGCGTAAGGCCGGATATTATCGTTTGCCGTACCGAAAAACCGCTGTCGCCGGAACTGCGCCGTAAAATCGCACAGTTTTGTAACGTACGCCAGGAGGCGGTTATAGAGTCGGCAGATCAGTCTACCATTTATGAAGTGCCAATGGCGATGCTGCGCGAAAAGTTGGATCTTACGGTGCTGAAGATCATGGGGATCACGGAATACCAGGAGCCGGAATTAACGAAATGGCGGGCTTTCCTGGATAAGTTGAAATATCCGAAATCAGTGGTGCGTATCGGGCTGATCGGTAAATATCTCGAATTGCAGGATGCCTATAAATCAATCCTGGAAGCCTTTGTACACGCCGGGGCCGTGAATGAATGTCAGGTGCAGATCGTAAATGTGCACAGTGAATACATCACCCCTGAAAATGTTGGAGAAAAGCTGGCGGGACTGGATGGTTTGCTGGTGGCGCCGGGTTTTGGTTTAAGAGGGGTGGAAGGCAAGATCACGGCAGTGCAGTTTGCGCGCGAAAACGGATTGCCGTTCTTTGGTATTTGCCTCGGAATGCAGATGGCTGCTATTGAATATGCGCGGAACGTACTCGGATTAAAGGGCGCCAACTCCACTGAAATGGATAAGGAGGCCGCAGACCCAGTGATCGACCTGATGGAAAGCCAGAAGAACATAACGGAAAAGGGCGGTACCATGCGCCTGGGGGCCTATGATTGCGAGCTGAAAGAAGGGTCGCTGGCGGCATCCATTTACGGCACACAACAGATAAGCGAACGCCACCGCCATCGCTGGGAGTTTAATAACCGTTACCTGGAAGCTTTTGAAAAAACAGGCATGATCACCAGTGGTAAAAACCCCGAAAGCGGTTTGGTAGAAGTGATTGAGTTACCCGCCCATCCGTTCTTTATCGGCGTTCAATTTCACCCCGAACTGAAAAGCACAGTGGAAAATCCGCATCCCATTTTCGTAAGGTTTGTGGGCGCCGCCCTGAGCCATGCCGCCGAGCATAGCGTGACGGTTAAAAAAAGTGATACGGTAAACGTTGATTTATAATTAATTATATATATATATTGTTGAAGGTCGCTCTCTGGTAGAGCGACTTTTTTTTATACCAAATCCCGTGCTTTATCCTATCTTTGCGGCCTCAAAAAATACATAGCAGTAATGAATTTCGACCGGAATACGATCATAGGGTTTGCAGTGTTAGCAGTGCTCTTTTTCTTTTATTTTTATTACAATAACCTGCAGCAGGGCCAATATCAAAAAGACCAGGCGCGGAAGGATTCCATCGCCAAAGCGGCGCTGCCTAAAGTGGATTCAGCTGCCTTGCGGTTAGATTCTTTGCGTGCAGACTCTCAGCGGCACGTTACCAGCGCAGGGCAATTTGTAAAGGCCGCCAACGGAGCAGAACAACTGGTATATGTTGAAAATAAAGTGTTCAAAATAGCTTTCACCAATAAAGGCGGGCAACCCAAATATGTAGAATTAAAGAATTTTAAAAATGCGCTGGACAGTCAGCACGTAAAGCTGGCCGGGTCCGATTTTAATAAGATCAGTTATGCAATCAATACTGCCGCTAATCAAAGCGCGCAGACCGGCGATCTTTATTTCAGCAACGGCACGGTTACACCGGGTCCCGATGGGTCGCAGATCGTAACTTTTGGATTAAAAGGCGGCGACAGTACGGCGACAAATTATGTAACGCATCAGTTTATTATTTACCCGGATGATTATAAGATCGATTTTAATATCACCCTGGCACAACCGGGCAGTTTATTGTCGCAGGGAACCCTGAATATGTTATGGCAATACGATGCTCAACAACAGGAGTCGGATATCGATTTTGAAAAGCAGAACACCCAGATCGGTTATATGCTGAACGGGGAATTCGATTACCATACTATCGGCCGGAAAGACCGTGTTGATTTTGATAAAAACGTCGGCTGGATCGGTGTACGGCAGCGCTTCTTTAATACCTTCCTTTGGGCCAAAGACCAATTCTCCGGTGGAAAAATGACCTGGTCGATTCCTACAAACGCCTCAGAACATGATATTGTAAAAACCGTTGCCACCATGCAATTGAAAGTGCCGGCGGGAAATGCCACCGCCACTGTGCCAATGAGCATCTATTACGGGCCGGCCGATTATAATATCCTGAAGAAATACGACAATGGTTTTAGTAAGCTGGTAAACCTGGGACAGGGCATGTACACTTTTGTACGCCCCTTGAACCAGTTCATCATTATCCCGGTTTTTAATTTTATGAAAAGCATCGTGGGTAGCTTTGGTCTCGTGATTGCCTTGCTGACCCTGGTGATCCGTTTGATCATTTCACCGCTGACGTATAAAAGCTACCTGAGCGGTGCGAAAATGAAAGTACTGCGCCCGGAAATTGCCGCCTTAAAAGAAAAATTTGGCGGCGACCAGCAGGCGATGAGCATGGAACAGATGAAACTGTTTCGTGAGGCAGGCGTGAATCCGTTGGGCGGATGTATACCCGCGCTATTCCAGATCCCCATCTTCTTTGCCTTGTATAGTTTCTTTAATTCGAGCGTGGATCTGAGAGGGGCCGCATTTTTATGGACACATGATCTTTCAGCGTTTGATGCGCCGATAAAATTTGGAATGAATATTCCTTTGATCGGTAGTCACCTGAGCTTATTCACTATTACCGCGGTGGTAACCAGTTTGCTGATCTCTATTTACAGCATGAGCATGACGCCGGATCAGAACAACCCGATGATGAAGTATATGCCGTACATTTTCCCGGTATTCCTTTTGTTTATTTTTAATAAGCTTCCATCGGCACTTACCTGGTACTATACCGTGTCCAATATTATTACGCTGGCACTGCAATTTGTAATACAGAATTACATCATCGATCATGATAAGATACTGGCCAATATGCAGGAAAACCGCAAGAAGCCCAAAACCAAGTCCAAATGGCAGGAGCGGCTGGAGCAGATGCAGGAGCAGCAAAAGCAAATGCAGGCACAACGTAAAAAGTAAAGAAATAGTTTTATAGTAAAAGGCGCGGATTGGGTTCGCGCCTTTTTTATGCTCCCGGCTTTTGTACTACTATTGGCTTCGTTGCGTCGCACGCTTCAGCGTCAGTATTACTATCAACAGATCGCTTAATAATGACCCGGAATCAATTTTATTAAGATGCGTAATCGTAATAATAAACCGGTATCCATTTTATTAAAATACTTGTGATGCTGATTGACTAATGGGGTATCGCTGCAGGATTAACTTATAGGCCGGGCCGATGGCTCTCTACTTTAGTTGCGCGCTTTTAACAAGAAACTAAAGTTCCTTGTTAACCCATTAAACCGAGGCTACGCCTCTTCAACGTTCACTGACTGGAGGTTTCAACTAGTTTAATCATGTACTCAATGTAACAGAAAGCCAGAGGCCCGCCCGGATGAACCGTTCGGACGGGCTTGCGTTCCTCAGGTAACTTCGGAATTTATTCCGAAGTAATGAGCCAAATATAGGGAATTGAGTGCCATCGGCACGATCCATTTCGAAAGCAACGCCAGGCCTGCTATTGCTCTTAGCTAACGAGCACCCCGCCTGCTTTGATCACAATGAAGGAGAACCCATAAGTCCATTATGATAATTTTGATACCGGTTCATTATAAGTGGTTTGTGAGAACACAAGCGATTGCTACATATCAGGAAATTGCTGAATAATGCCTTCGGCATTACCCATTTTTAGAATCATATATCATAATTGACCGTGCCGCATAGCGGCTACCCGTTGAAAGGGAATCGTGTTAATTTTGATGGCGGTTCAATATCAGTGTAAAAAGCAGTGCAATCAATAGCTGTAGCTACCGGCTGGGCAATGCCTCCGGTGCTACGCTTGCCAGGGGGGTGACCGGTGGATCATCATTTCGTGCAAAAGCAACCTTATCCAGATTATTTAACCGGAGGGTTTTGCCATAACGTTCCATATGGACGGAATGCAGTTTGTTGTTGTTGTATTTGACTGAAACAAAATCTTTTTCCGGATAAAGCGCCTGAAGCGGCTTCAGCTCTTTTTTGTCTGTTAATTCCATAACCAGCAAACCGTTGGCGGCGCGGGAGCCATAGATCGCCACTGATGCGGCATCCGTTAGAACTTCTATTTTTTTAAAGGAGGCGGTGCTGATAAACCAGCTAAGCGCCAGGTATTTTACGGGATCGGGGGTGGAATAATAATCGCCGTTCACTAAGTTTCCGTTAATGATGATCAGCGGGGCCGGAATGCCGGTTATTTTATTTTTCAGGCGTTCTGTTTCATTAGCCTGGAGCTTTTTTCGTTGTTCGCCGGTAAAGCCTACAACACAAACAGGTCGCTGAAAGGCAATAGCCGTGTCGCCGGTCAGCCGGTTGGCAATCATCTGTTGTTGTTGTTGCAGCGGCTGCCGGGCAAGGCTATCCATCCAGTAAGCATGGGCAGCCCTGTCTTTGGCGATAAACCGCTGCTGGGCACCGGCCGTAAACCAACCGGCTAAAAGCGGTATCAGCAGTAAGTATTTTGTCATTATTTCAAAAGGCAATTGGTGTCAAATTACGTAAAAAAATGAATAATACACGAATGGTTACCCCTCACCGGGTTTTTCGCCACGGATCATAATAGTGCCGGGTTTATTAGCGGGTGACAGGGCATTGGGGTCGTAATCTTTTGTAAAAATCTGGATCACTTTCAGGGTGCCATACGGAGGAGGCAGATAATTAAAGCCTTTTGAATACAATACTGCCGATTTAATATTGTTGGCATCCAGTTTTAATAAACCTGTATCCCCGACCGGCTTGTTGTTAATGATGAAAAGGCTCATTGTATCCAAAGGGATATTGTATTGAAGCAGAAGTGTCTTCAGTGGAACAAAGTTGTATTTGGAGGGTGCTTTTGTCTTTATTATCACAACCCCGTTTTGTGCAGCCGATCCGTAAATACTGGCAGATGCGGCGTCTTTTAAAACTGTAATAGATTGAATATCAACAGGATTAATACCCCCTAATTCTCGTCCAACAATAATGGAATCGATAACAAAAAGGGGCGCATTTGACGAATGCATGCCGGGCTGGGCATTGGTGGTACTAATACAACAGGCCGATAACAACAACAGCACTATAAATTTCATATGACCGTTTTTTATTGAAGATGTAGGTCATAGCAAATTTACATAAAAGACATCGCCACAGGCGATAGGATAATGATACGAGGCGGGGGACGCCTCGTATAGCCTTAGTCTCGTTCTTCTTGTTATGCTGCGAAAATCAGCGCCATCTGCGGGAAATTGCCTGATTGTCCTAATGCGCAAAATCTGCTTCGTACTTTCCTTTAATACGCTCTATCGGTGGGTTGTAATACCCGTATTTTAAATGGGGAAATTCTTCTTTTATCAGCTCCATCAATTGCTTTACGCCCATGCACTCGCCCGTATCACTTACATTAATCTTGCCCAGGTACCAGTCCGGATCAATATTAAAATTCCGCCACTGGATCATCTTCAGCCCGGTTTCTTTTATCAGTTTGCGCAGGGCTTCATATTCGGCAATACTATCTGTCATGCCCGGGAAAACAAAATAATTGATGGAGGTCCAGCCACCAAAACTATTTACTACTTTCAGACTTTCCACAATATCCTCAAACTGGTAATTGTTGGGGCGATAATACGGCATATAAATTTCGCTGCGGGCGCTGTTGGTGCTCACGCGAATAGAATTGAGGCCTGCTTCACACAAACGCTTTACGGCATCGGGTTTAGAGCCATTGGTGTTGATGTTGATGCTGCCTTTTTGTGTGTGTTTGCGGATCTCAATAATCGCTTTTTCAAGCGTCTCCCACATCAGCAGCGGTTCGCCTTCACAGCCTTGCCCAAAGCTGATAAGCGGATAAGGTGCTGTTTCCAGGTGGGGTACGGTAAACTCTACAATCTCTTCAACCGAAGGTTTAAAGCTCAGCCGGTCCTGTGTGGATACAATGGTTTCTTCATCGGGCTGCAGCGAGATACAACCCACACAGTTGGCATTGCACGCGGGTGAGGCCGGTACGGGACATTCCCAGCGGCCGATAAAATAGTTTCTTGCAGCAGGACAATGATAAGTAAGTGCACAATTGTTGGCAAGATGTTGCACCAGGCGGTTATGCGGGTAGGCCTGGGTGAGATGGGTTACCCCTGTTTGTACTTTATCCGCATCAAAACCCGCGCATTCCTGGCGGATGTCCTGTTCAATACGAACCGCGGGGACATAAAATTTATCGTTGTGCCAACCTACAGCCGTGTAACAAAACAGAGGCAGGGTAGGTGCGCCGGGTTTTGTTTCAAAGGCGGAGATATAAAAACCGGTATGGGCCGGGGGGATGAAGGCGGCTACCGCCCATCCTTTTTCACAAAGCCGCAGTTCACCTGTTTTTACATCAATGCCGATGCCCACTCGCTCCGGTAACTCATAGAGCGAGCCACCATCGGGCAGTTCGATCCATTCGGATACGGGAACAGGGAGCGCGTCCCAGCCACTGCGCCCTAAAGCATACAGGCTGGTATCTTCAAAAATAGTTCCGTTACCGTCAGAATATAAAAGATAAGGAGAAGTTGTTAAAGCCATGTGCGTATGATATAGTATTTATATTTCGCTTTTGAATAATGCCTGGGTTCATAGTCGATAGTCCATCGCCCATGGTCCATCGCCTAAGCCATTGACTATTGACTATTGACTATCGACCTTCTGCAAAATTCGTTAAATTCTGCCTCATTTACCGCCTGATCCTCTTCTTTTACCAGGTGCTGGTAAATTTTGTTGTTTTTAAGGTCAATGGTCAGAATATCGTCTTTTAAAATAAGATTGCTGACCTGGTCCCAGGGGATCTTTTTTGCTGGAAAAGAAGGATAGCTGACGCTATCTGCGGTAATAGAAATAACCAGTTGGCGACGGGAAACTAGGTACAGGAACCACAACAGCACATTTATCACAAATCCCCAGCCCATGGCATATTGGTACCAGCGAAATCCTAATATCAACATTATAATACCCAGCGATTGCAGCCTGTTTTTTTTACGAAGTAAATAGCGGTCCCATAATACCAACAGCAGGAGTAGCGCCCCGCAAATAACAACGCTGAAGGTAAAATTGGAACTGTTATGCCGGTAATCCAGGACCAGTTGGCCCAGCAGGTTTAAAAAGATAATGCAATAGGCAAAAACCTGGTAAATAAGAATACGTGCATTAGGAATGATAAAACGATAACCCATAGCGGGTGCTGTTATAGCGGCTTCCGGATTGTTATTTTGTTGTTCCTGGATCAATGAATACTATTTAGTTGTTGCTGGCAGCAAGCATGCTGCATAATTTATACAACACCCGCGCGCCAACGTTAGCATTCCAGTCTGTTTCGCCCACACCGATCTCAACGAGGTCAAAACCGATTAACTGCCGGCCGCTTTCCAGTATTTTTTTAAAAAGGAAAAACATGCGGTCCAGCTCAAAACCTCCCGGAACAGGGGTGCCGGTATCCGGGCATAATTTAGGATCCAGCCCGTCAATATCAAAGCTGATATGCACTTTTTGAGGCAATTTGCTTACGATCTCTTCAGCAATATTTCTAAAAGTATCCCCTTCATACTGGCGTTCTTTTATTTCCTTATCAAAATAAGTGATCACCCTGTAATCGCTGTTTTTAATATATTCCCACTCATCCTGGCCAAAATCTCTTACGCCTACCTGCACAATATTTTTAACTTCGGGAATTTCGTTGAGGGTATTGTACATAATGCTGGCGTGGGAATATACAAATCCCTCATAAGCCTTACGCAGGTCGCAATGTGCATCAATTTGCAGAATACCAAATTCGCCGTGCTTTTCCGCCAGTGCCTTGTACAGTCCCAGGGGGGTGCTGTGGTCGCCACCCAGCAGGCATACGAGCTTATGCTGATCAAAATATTTTTTTGCCTGTTCGTATACCCAGTTATTCAGGTACCCGCCGCCCTCGTTAACTTCTCTTATTGTGCGGCACATGAACTGGTTTTTAAACAAGGCCTCGCCTTTGGAAATATAATCGATGTATAATTCTGCCTCTTTGCGCAGGAAATCGCTTTTCAGTAAAACGGTCCGGTCGGTAGGCTGCAGGTAAAAGCCGCGTTTCCACATATCCGGATAATCGGGGTCATATAAATCTACCTGCATACTTGCTTTCAGGATACTTTCCGGCGCCCTTGCCGTACCGGCTCCATAACTTACGGTTACTTCCCAGGGCACATTAATAATGATAAGATCTGCATTTTCCTCAGTGCTGGGTAAACCGAAAACATTATTGTTGGGGTTAGCTACTCCGTTCTGATCAAAATTCGTTAAATCTAACATTGCTGACTCCTTGATTTTTTTGGAAGGCGCAAAGTTACGCGCTTTTTATCGCATCACACACTAATGAGTGTTTGTTTTAACGAAAGAAGGTATTGCCTATTCGTTATCAGATATTTGCTGTTAGCCGCAACAGGCGTTCCAGGTCAAACGATACGCGATAAACGTTAAATTTCACGATTGCATCGGAAATCCGATTCCATGACCTGAAATTGGTAACCTATAATTATTTCTTCAGCTTATCCTTAAACACTTTATGGAATTTATCCACTTTGGGGCGGATCACTATAGTACAATAAGGATTCTTGTTTTCATTATTATTAAAATAATTCTGGTGGTAATCCTCGGCAGGGTAAAAAATGGTGAAGGGTTTTATTTCGGTAACAATAGGATTGTCGAATGCGCCGCTTTTGTCCAGTTCGGTTTTGTAATGCTCCGCTTTTTGCTGCTGCTCCGCATTCCGATAATAAATGCCGCTGCGGTATTGGGTGCCAACATCGGCTCCCTGGCGGTTCAGGGTGGTAGGATCGTGGGTCTTCCAAAAGATCTCCAGCAATTCATCAAAAGAAATAACAGCGGGATCGTAAACGATCTGCAGGGCTTCCGCAAAGCCGGTAGTGCCGCTACATACCTGTTCATAAGTCGGGTTTTTTGTATGCCCGTCTGTATAACCACTAGTCACTGATTTTACGCCCTTAACGTCCTGGAAGATCGCTTCGGTACACCAAAAGCACCCGTTAGCAAAAGTTGCGGTATCTGTTTGTTGATTCATAGAAGAATTTTTTTCGGGCCCCGTAAAAACAACAGGACGCTCTTTTTTTTGTGCGCAGGCATTCAGGCCAATGCAAACCAATAGCGCTATGTGAATGAATTGTTTCACTTGAAATTATAAATTACTTGTTGCAAGGTACAAACTCTTGCGCTGAATTTAATACTACAATAGTATAACAAAGGAGCAGGTTGAAAAGTTTGGATATTGAAAGTTGGTTTGAGAAAGAAATCGAGCGTCATTCAAATTTTAGCCGGGCACAATACCTATTTTGTTAGATTTCGGGTGCAAACCGGAAGTCTCCGCTATTTGAATAAGATGCCTCCCCGCGGTCGGCATGACGGTAGCGAAAAATTGAATTGCGCCAGGGAATTTAAACATTAAAAATTATATTTGATCTTCATTCCTTTCAAAACATACAATACAATGAAACGGTTTCTTGGCGCGCTGCTATTTATGAGTGCAGTCCATTTTGCAAATGGACAAAATCAGGTTGTGAAAATTATTCCCGAACCGGTATCTGTTCAGCAGGCCAACGGTAATTTTTTATGGGATAAAACTGTGGTCACACGGGTAGAAGGAAATAATGCGGATCTTTCGCAAACCATTGCTTTTTTTCTGAAACAGATCAATACCGTTTGCGGAACCAAAAATACGGTGCAAAAATCAGCGGCGCCCGGTAAAAAAGAATTTATTATTGTTTTGAATCCGGCAGAAGATAATACCATTGGTGCTGAAGGTTATGTTTTAAAGGTGGAGCCCAATAAGATAAAACTCAGTGCAAACAAGCCATCGGGTATTTTTTATGGCTTGCAAACACTGATGCAATTATTTCCTCCCGGTGCGTCAGGCGCTGCTTTTGTAAAAAACTCCTTCCAGGTACCCTGCGTTGCCATTACCGATTACCCGCGTTTTGGCTGGCGCGGGTTGATGCTGGATGTAAGCCGTCACTTTTTTAGTAAAGAAGACGTAGAACGATACATTGATGAAATGGCGAAGTATAAATACAATGTTTTTCACTGGCACCTGAGCGATGACCAGGGCTGGAGGATAGAAATAAAAAGTCTGCCCAATCTCACAAAAACGGGCGCCTGGGGCGTGCCGCGCACCGGCCGGTGGAACAGCTTCGCGCTGCCGCAGCCTGGTGAAAAAGCTACGCAGGGGGGCTTTTATACCCAGGAAGACATCCGGGAAATTGTACGGTATGCACAGGAGCGTTTTATAACCATCGTTCCGGAAATCGATGTGCCGGCGCACAGCCTGGCGCTGATCGCTTCGTACCCCGGATTGTCCTGCACCCAGCAGCAATATGCTGTAAACTCCGGATGGTCCTTTTATAAGAAAGATGATAATGTTTTATGTGTGGGCAATGATTCCGTGTTCCTGATGCTGGATAAGATCTTTACTGAACTGGCACAATTGTTCCCCGGAAAATATATTCATGTGGGCGGCGATGAGGCTTATAAAGGTTTTTGGGAAAAATGCCCCAAATGTCAGCGGCGGATGCAGGAGGAGCATTTAAAGAATGTAGAGGAACTGCAAAGCTATTTTGTAAAACGCATGGAAAAGATGTTGCTGTCCAAAGGGAAAAAGCTCATCGGTTGGGATGAGATATTGGAGGGCGGACTGGCACCAGAAGCAACGGTAATGAGCTGGCGGGGCATTAAAGGCGGCATCCAGGCGGCTAAACAAGGTCATCATGTGGTAATGTCGCCCTGGGATAATTGTTACCTCGATCTGTACCAGGGCGATCCCGCTGCAGAGCCTCCTACCTATGGGCTGTGCCGATTGAGCGCTTCTTATAATTACGAACCGGTGCCGGATAGCGTGGATGCAAAGTATATCCTGGGCGGCCAGGGCAATTTGTGGAGTGAGAGTGTTTATGATATCCGCCATGCGGAATATATGACCTGGCCCCGGGCACTGGCCCTGGCGGAAGTATTTTGGAGCCCGAAATCAAAAAAGAACTGGGAGGGGTTTATTGGCAGGCTGGAAGCACAGTTTCCCCGTATGGATGCGGCGCACATAAAGTACGCCCGCAGTGTTTACGATCCGGTCATAACGGCGCAAAAGGCGGAGAATGCAGATTCACTGCAGGTACAGTTGGCTACAGAAATAAAAGGGCTGGATATTTATTACACTTTTGACGAATCGAACCCGGATAATTTTTATCCAAAATATAGTGGTACGCCGCTGGTTTTTCCCGCCGGTGCTTCCGATTTAAAACTGATCACCTGTCGTGGAGGAACGCCGGTCGGAAAGCAGATTACGGTTTCAAAAGCAGATTTGCGGAAACGATTGAAAAAATAAATCTCAATGAGCCTTTGATTGTAAATTTAATTCATGGAACATTTTTTAAATGCGATCGGAAGATTTTCAAATAATGATATTAACGTCTTTAAGGAGTATACAACCATAAGAACCTTTAATAAAAATGAGTTGCTTTTGAAGCACGGAGAAATCTGTAAATCTGTTTTTTATATTTTGTCCGGTTCATTTTATCAATTTCAAATGAACGAAGTTGATGAAATTGTCATTGACCTCCATCTTAAAAATGAATGGTTGTTCAATCATACAAGTCTTATCAATCAATCTCCTTCCTTAACTTCCATTAAAGCATTTGCAAAAGCAGAAGTGGTTGAGTTGTCATTGACCCGCCTGCACGATTTAATATCAAAATCCTCCGCTTATTTGCAACTGGGCCGCCTCTTCAACCAGGCATCTGAGCGCATTTATTTTTTTGATAATTGTTTAACTCCGGCTCAAAAATATGGACATCTGATGGAGGCAAAACCTCTGGCAATGCTTACGTTCCCGGTGAAAATGATTGCTTCTTATCTGAAGATCGCTCCCGAGACCTTAAGTCGTGTAAGGGCGCGTTGTTAAAATTTACTGATTTCAATCAAGGATGAGAAATAAATAATTATTCATTTTTGTGAAAAAAATATGCTTACAGATATTCATCCCAAGCTGCCCATGCGTAACAGGGACCTTACGATACGGTTTTATGTTGATCAATTAGGTTTTCAAAAATTTGGAGACAGGGACTATGAAGGATACCTGATGGTTAAGCGGGATCATATTCAAATTCATTTTTTTGAATTTAAAGAGTTGAATCCTGCTGAGAATTATGGTCAGGTTTATATACGAACTAATAATATAGATGCATTGTACCAATCCTTATTAGCGGAACAGGTGCCGATTCATCCCGCAGGGCACCTGGAGACAAAACCCTGGGGGCAACGGGAATTTTCATTGCTTGATCCGGATAATAACCTGCTGACTTTTGGGCAGCAAGTGTAACAGTTGCCTGTGGCGCAGCCCGTTAGAGAGAAACAGCTTGTGCTTGGAGCGTCCTGAAACATATTGTGTGAGAAAGAGAAGACCAAAAACCGGTAATCATATCGTACTTTTGCAGGCCTGAAAATGGGGCACGTTTATGAAATTATATCCGGAATCGGCTTATATACAACTGGAGTTTGACAAGATCAGAACGCTGGTACTGCAGCGTTGCGAAACGGACTATGGCCGGCAAAAGGCAGAGCAGTTGCGCATTCATACACATAAGAAATTTATTGATGCCGCATTAAAAGAATCGCATGAGTTTAAGCAACTGATCCAGAACGGGGTTTATTTTCCCAATGATTATATCCTGAATCTTGCAAAAGAATTAAAATTATTATCAATACCTGGCGCCCTGCTCACCGGCGAGCAGTTGATCCAGATACGCAAACTGGCCGAAAGCATTGAAAAGATCTTTCGCTGGTTTGATGCCGAACGCAAAGGCGCTTACGAAGGCCTTTATTCGGTTATTAAGGAGACCTATTACGAGAAGGCCATCATCGGATTGATCGACGAGGTAATTGATGAGATCGGCCAGGTGAAAGATTCGGCATCGCCAGAGCTGAAGGAGATCCGGATGGAGTTGTATCGCAAGCGCAATGAATTGCGCCGTGTTTTTGACCGGATCGTTTCGAAATTGAATAAGCAGGGCTACCTTGCAGAGATCGAGGAGAGCTTTATGAATGGCCGTCGCGTCATTGCCGTCTTTGCTGAGCAGAAACGTACGGTAAAGGGTATTCTGCACCGCGAAAGCGATAGCCGCAAAACAGCGTTTATTGAGCCGGAAGAAACGATCCATTTGAATAATGAAGTCAGCGATCTGGAACATGAGGAGCACCGGGAGATCGATCGCATCCTGCGCCAACTGACAGCACGCCTGGCTTCTTATTCCGCATTATTGGTCACTTATCATGCCATCGTTGGGGAATATGATTTTATCAGGGCAAAAGCAAAATTTGCCATCGAGATCAACGGCGAAGCTCCCATTGTGCAGGATAAAGCACAGGTGCACCTGGTAAATGCCGTACACCCATTATTGTATCTATACAACAAAAAAACACAAAAACAAACGTTTCCTGTTTCCGTAACCCTGGATGAAAGCCAGCGGATCCTGTTGATCAGCGGTCCCAATGCCGGGGGTAAAACGGTTACCATGAAAACCGTGGGCCTGCTGCAAATGATGGTGCAGAGCGGCTTGTTGGTACCAGTGCATCCCAATAGTGAATTTGGTATTTTCAAACAACTGATGATCCATATAGGCGATACGCAAAGCCTGGAGTTTGAACTGAGCACCTACAGCAGTCACTTGCTTCATATGAAATATTTCATAGAGCATGCTAACGGTAAAACGCTATTTTTTATTGATGAACTGGGCAGTGGCAGCGATCCCAACCTGGGCGGAGCTTTTGCCGAAGTGATCCTGTTGGAGTTGCTGAAAAAGCACTCCTACGGCATTGTTACCACCCATTACCTGAACCTGAAAATAATGGCCGGGAAAACGCATGGTATCGTAAATGGTGCGATGGCTTTTGATGAAAAGAACCTGCAGCCTTTGTTTCACCTGGTGGTAGGCCGGCCGGGCAGTTCTTATACTTTTTCTATAGCAGAGCGCATCGGGCTGGATAAGCGGCTGATCAGCCAGGCCCGGCAGATGGTGGATGATGACCAGTACCGGCTGGATAAATTATTAAACCGTACCGAACAAAACCTGCGGGACCTAACAAAAAAAGATAAGGAACTGGAGCGGTTGATAAAAGAAAATGAGCGCTTGAAAAAAGAGATGGAGCACGTGATGGATAAAGAAAAGCACCGTCAGCAGTTGAATGTGTTGCGGGAGCAAAATAAAATTTCGGAAGACCGCATCGCTTATCTGAAGGATATGGAGCGCAAGCTGAAACAAATCACCCTGGAATGGAAAAAAGAAGAAGACAAACAAAAGCTGATTAAGACGATCAATAACCTGCTTTTTAATCGCGATGAAAAGAAAGCGGTCAACAAGATCCAGAAAAAAATTGAGTCCAAATACAAAGAAGTAGGTGGGGAGATCAAACCAGGTGATAAAGTAAAAATGAAACGCAATCACCAGGTGGGCGAAGTGCTGGAGTTAAAAGGCAAAAGGGCAGTGGTGAAAATAGGTCTGTTGCCGATGCAGGTAGACCTGAATGATCTGGTAGTGGTGCAAGAGAAGGAAACGACGGCTGAATAAGCGGCCCTGGGAACGCGGCAATGCAGTTGGCGATAGGAGGGCGGAGCCCCGCCCGTCGCACAAGTCCCACCAGTAGACCGGTATATAGGTGCGTATAAATCTTCAGTAAAATTAAAATCACGAATTTTAACATTTTGGCTGCCTTAAAAAGCTTTATTTGCGGCATGCTATTACCCAATAAAAAATTACTGCTGTTACTGCTGCTTTTTTGTTTCGATGGAATTATCGCGGCGCAAACCACTGCTTCAATAGGCTTGATTCGTGAAGAACAGTCCGATGCTTTTTCAATAAGACAACAATTGCCTTTATCAGGCGACAAATGGAAAACCGATGCCTCCTATTCAGATAGTGTGGCTGAAAAACGCCAGCGCTACCGTGATCCGGGAAAAGCAGCATTCCGTTCCGCCGCTTTGCCGGGGTGGGGCCAGGTATATAATCGCCGAATCTGGAAGGTTCCTGTTATTTATGCAGGGTTGGGCATCACTGCCGGCCTTTTTGTTGATAATTTAAAATGGTTCAAGCGCTTTCAATATGCCTGTTCCGTTGCGGACAATATTCAAAACAAGAAGGATAGTCTTAGTGGTCCAAACTTTGCCAAAGTCTATAAAACACTCAAAGCTCCTTTTTTTACCGATAATGGAATTGACCTCGCCGGACTTAAAAGTTACCGTGGGCAGTCCCGGCAATATATGGATAATTCGCTTGCAGGCTTTTTGCTGGTTTGGGTGTTGAATGTGGTGGATGCCACAGTAGATGCGCATTTGAGCAGTTTCGACGTTTCTCCCGGGCTTTCATTGAAAATAAGTCCTTCCCTTTTAAATGAGAATAATATAGGAATGTCGCTGGCGGTACAGTTAAAATAAAAGCTCCCGCCGATGATTTTGCTTTCTTTTCTGCGTTTCATCCGCGCGATCTGCGGGCTCCTTTTCACGGAAAAATATTCAGGAATAAATAGGCTGCAAAAATGGTAAGCAGCACCACCCCGTATAATACATTTGTTTTGCCGGTCACCAATGAAAGCATTACAGTAAAAATGGAAAGGATCAGCAATACCGTGGACGTAGTGTCTATTCCGAGCAGTACCGTGGTGTGGCTGAATAAGGTATAGATGGCAACGGCAGGAATGGTAAGCCCGATGCTGGCCAGTGCAGAACCTAACGCAAGGTTCATGCTGGTCTGCAACCGGTCTTTCCGGGCGGCCTGTATGGCAGCAATGCATTCCGGTAATAATACGATCATGGCAATGATGATCCCGACCAATGAATTGGGCGCGCCAATGGAGGCAACGCCTGCTTCCAGTGAGGGAGACAGCTTTTTGGCCAGTAACACTACGGCCCCCAAACAGGCAATCAGCAAAAACAGGCTGGTGAAAGTGGTTTTATCAGACGGGGGCGTGGCATGCGTATCTTCGGCATCATTAAGATTACCCTTTTCGTCTTTGGGCAAAAAATAATCGCGGTGCCGCACGGACTGTATCATGATAAAGCTTGCGTAAATAATAAGACTTACTACGGCTGCAAAGATCAACTGCGGGTTGGTATATTGGGGGCCGGGGCGGCTGATGGTATAGTTGGGTAACACCAGCGTTAATACTAATATGGCGGTAAGGGCTACCAGGGCAGAGGTGGCGGCGTGCTTGGTTACAAATTGTTCCCTGAATTTGACCCCGCCTACCAGAATACAAATGCCTATGATAAAAGTGAGGATGATCATAATGGCGGCAAAAACAGTATCACGCGCCAGCGCCGCTGTTTTTTCACCACCGGAAGACATGAGGGAAACCAACAGGGATACCTCGATTACGGTCACGGCCAGCGCCAGTATAATGGTACCAAAAGGTTCGCCCACCCGGTGTGCTACCACTTCTGCATGATGCACGGCGGCCAGTACTCCTGCAATGAGCACCACGGACAGAAGCACGGAGGGAAGCGTGCCCGCCATCCCGCCTATGGCAAAATAAGCTATCCAGGCTAAAACGGGCGCCAGGAGGGTCCAGAAGGGCAGTGCCAGTGATTTCATACCGTAAATAATTTTGTTAAATAAAGGTTTGTTTTATGATCCCGGCTGCAGTACTACGATGGAACAGTCTTGCGTCGCACACTTCAACTGTAGCGCTACTATCAGCATCATACCCAGGCTAATTTGTACCGCTGTTAACCAACCGGCAGGATCGCTTTTCTGATCTTCACTAATTGTTCCAGTAAAGGTTCCAGGTAGTCCAGTTGCAACATGTTTGCTCCATCGCTTTTGGCAACTGCCGGGTTGGGATGGGTTTCAATAAACAAACCATCCGCGCCCGTTGCAATGGCGGCTTTGGCAATGGTGCCGATCAATGCAGGATTTCCACCGGTTACGCCGCTGGTTTGGTTGGGTTGCTGCAGGCTATGGGTACAGTCCATCACCACAGGTGCTCCGTGCTCTTTCATCCAGGGAATATTGCGGAAGTCTACCACAAGATCCTGGTATCCGAAAGTATTGCCTCTGTCAGTAAGCAGCACTTTGTCGTTTCCCGCCTGTTTTACTTTATCCACCGCAAATTGCATAGCGGGCCCGCTCAAAAACTGCCCCTTTTTGATGTTCACGATCTTTCCGGTTTTTGCGGCCGCTTCCAGCAGGTCCGTTTGCCGGCTCAGGAAGGCAGGTATCTGCAACATGTCGATGTATTGCGCCGCAATAGCTGCTTCCTCATGCGCATGAATGTCACTAACAACCGGCAGATGGCAGGTGTCCCGTACTTTTTTCAACAATTCAAGGGCGGCGGTATCGCCTATCCCGGTAAAAGATCCGGCGCTGGTCCGGTTGGCCTTCCGGTAGGAAGATTTAAAAACATAGGGGATGCCCAGGTTTTTACAAATGCCGCTGACCTTATCGGCCACCGTCATTACCAGGTCCTCACTTTCTACTACACAAGGCCCTGCCAGGAGGAAGAAATTCTCAGGATCATATTGCTGGTCTTTAAAAAGGTCTTTAAGAAATGCTTGCATGGGTACAAACGTACATTAAATTTTTCACCCGTAAAATTGTGCAAAGACCAGGGATTGATCAGAAAAGGGTTAATGCTTCACCGGGAGCCCCGAAAAACGGGAAGGTTTTGTTTGGTAACCGTCTAAAGCTTACCGCCTCCACGCCTTACCGGCCAAAAAATATTTTTTAATGGACCCAATAAAAATGGCTGGCCCTTTTAACAAACGATTGCACAGGTAGCTGCAACCAGTGGTTTATAAAACTATATTTGCACACACAAAAACTACATACCATATGACAAAAGACAAGATCCTGGTTATTGGTGCTTCCGGCCAAATTGGCGTTGAGCTAACGATGGCGCTAAGGGAAATTTACGGCAATAACAACGTGGTGGCATCCGACCTGCGGGAAGAAAATCCGCTGTTAAAAGGATCGGGCCCTTATGTGAGTATCGACGTAATGAATAAGGAAATGCTGCATGTACAGGTGATCCGTCAGAATATTACACAGATCTATTTGCTGGCGGCCATCCTTTCTGCTACAGGGGAGAAAAACCCGGGGTTGGCCTGGCACCTGAATATGCAGGGGTTGTTGAACGTGTTGGACATTGCAAGGGAGGAAAATATCCAGAAAGTATACTGGCCCTCTTCCATAGCGGTTTTTGGCCCTACTTCGCCAAGGCAAAACTGCCCGCAGCAAACCATCATTGAGCCTACAACGGTTTATGGTATCAGCAAATATGCGGGGGAGTTCTGGTGTAATTATTACAATATGAAGTATGGCGTGGATGTAAGAAGCATCCGCTATCCCGGATTGATTTCTTATAAATCGGCGCCGGGCGGTGGTACCACGGATTACGCCGTGGAAATTTTTCATGACGCGCTGGAAGATAAAAAATATGAAAGCTTTTTAAATGAAGATACTTATCTGCCGATGATGTATATGCCGGATGCCATACGCGCTACCATCGAATTAATGGAAGCTCCGAAGGACCGGATCTCGGTGCGTACTTCTTATAACGTTGCAGGGATCAGTTTTTCACCCAAAGAAATTGCAGCCGAAATAAAAAAGCATATTCCCGATTTTGAAATAACGTATAAACCGGATTACCGGCAACAGATCGCCAACAGTTGGCCGCAAAGTATCGATGATACAGTGGCGCGCAACGACTGGGGCTGGAAGCATGAATATGACCTTGCCGCTATTACCGATGATATGCTGAAAAATTTGCCGGAGCTGATAAAGTAATTGGGGTATTACCGCCAGGAGGCCCGGCAGGGCTGCATTGGGTAGCATATGGTCGCCCTGTCCCACAAGTCTCACCCAGGCGACTTGTGGAACATGAAAGACTGATGGCAAATCTGAAAAACAACCCCTGCCCGCTTTTCCGCCTTTCCGGCGTGTTTGCATAAAAAAAGACGCCTCAACAGACGCCTTTTTCGCAACTATTTTCTGCTATTGATTAAGCAACCGCTTTCTTCACTAAATCCGCTGCTTCGCTTAATAATATTGCTGATTCTACTTTTAATCCGCTTTCGTCGATCAGTTTTTTAGCCTCTTCCGCATTGGTGCCCTGCAGGCGCACAATGATGGGGATATTGATATTACCCATATTTTTATAGGCCTCAATAACACCCGCGGCCACCCGGTCGCACCGTACGATCCCTCCAAAAATATTGATCAGGATCGCTTTAACCGCCGGGTCTTTCATAATGATCTTAAAACCGGCTTCAACGGTTTGTGCATTAGCGGTACCGCCAACGTCCAAAAAGTTAGCCGGCTCGCCACCGCTTAATTTGATCATATCCATAGTAGCCATCGCCAAACCGGCGCCGTTCACCATACAGCCTACATTACCATCCAGTTTTACAAAGTTCAGATTGTATTTGCCTGCTTCCACTTCTGTAGGGTCTTCTTCTGTAACATCGCGCAGCGCTACCAGGTCTGCATGGCGGATCATGGCGTTATCATCAATATTCATTTTACAATCCACCGCAATGATCTTGTCGTCTGCAGCTTTAAACAGGGGATTAATTTCCAGCATGCTGCAATCCAGTCCTACATAAGCGTCATATAAATTGGTGACAAACTTCACACAGTTTTTAAACGCCACACCTGAAAGTCCCAGGTTAAAGGCGATTTTTCTTGCCTGGAAACCCAGTAAGCGCCCGGAAGGATGCACCCATTCTTTAAAAATTTTCTCCGGTGTTTCATGCGCTACATCTTCAATGCTCATGCCGCCCTCTGTGCTGTACATAATCACATTTTCTCCCTTGCTTCTGTCCAGCAAAATCGAAAGGTAAAATTCCTGCCTTTCAGAAGGGCCATCATAATACATATCCTGGCCAACAAAGATCTTATTTACCACTTTTCCCGCAGGCCCGGTTTGTACGGTTACCAGTGTGCCACCCAGGATGCCCTTGGCAAAAGCCTCAACATCTTCCATGGATTTTGCCACTTTTACCCCGTTAATGCCTGTTTCCTTGATGGTTCCTTTTCCCCGGCCGCCGGCATGGATCTGTGCTTTAACCACAGCAAACTTGCTCCCGGTATCGGTTTTGATCTTGCGGTACGCTTCTTCGGCTTCCTGCACAGAACTGCAGGCATAACCTTCCTGCACCGGAACGTTGTATTTTTTTAATAATTCTTTGGCCTGATATTCATGAAGATTCATAATAAAAACTTTCGCACGAAGATAAGGATTCAGTTGAAACTTTGATACTCGATTCTGGATGCTCGGTTCTCGATTCTATCCGGTATCCAGCGGCGAGCATCCAGAAGCCAGAAAACCTGTTAATAGTTTTAAAAGATGTTGGCAGCCGGGTTTGCAAAAGTGCGAGTGCCTGTTAGTTTTATTATATTTGCTCCATTTAAGTGATTACTATGGCAGCGTCAATAATCGGGCAGGTAGCCGAAACCGTGGCATTTTTAAAAACAGTTTATCCGGCTGCTCCGGAAGTGGGAATTGTACTGGGGAGCGGACTGGGAAATTTTGCCCAGCACATACAGGTCGAAAAGGAAGTAGCATATACCGAAATTCCGAATTTCCCGGTTTCAACAGTGAAAGGCCATTCCGGCAAACTGATCTTTGGCAGTCTTGCGGGTAAGAAAGTGGTTGCCATGGCCGGCCGCTTTCATTTTTACGAAGGCTACACCCCGCAGGAAGTGGTTTTCCCGATAAGAGTATTCCAACAACTCGGCATTAAACAACTGCTGCTGAGTAATGCTGCCGGTGGCGTAAATCCGGGGTTCGCCGTGGGCGACATTATGATCATTACCGATCATATCAGCTTTGGAACCCCTAATCCGCTTATTGGCAAAAATATCGACGAATGGGGTACCCGCTTTCCTGATATGAGCGAACCTTATAAAAAGGAGCTGGTGGCCCGGGCCAGGGAAATTTGCAGCGAAGCAAAGATCGAGGTTCGCGAAGGGGTTTATTATGCGGTAACCGGCCCTACGTTTGAAACCCGTGCCGAATATAAAATGATTCATATTCTGGGCGCAGATGCCGTTGGGATGAGCACCGTACAGGAAACTATTGTGGCCAATCATATGGGGCTGGAGGTTTTTGCAGTAAGTATTATTACCGACCTCGGTATCCGCGATGAAGAAAATACGATCACGCATGAAGAAGTACTGGAGGCTGCAAGGCAGGCAGAACCCAAGCTGGCGCATTTATTTACTCAAATGGTGGCGCGGGCATAAAATCATTTAATGAAATTTTACCTTATTTTATTTTTTGTTCTTTTAGGAGTTGGCGCAGCCGCTCAGGATCCGCTTGGAAATATGGGCAACCGCTTCCGCGGAATTAAAAATGCGGGATCGGGAAATGACAGCCTGGCTAAAAGGAACAAGTTTGAAGATTCGCTTACGATCAGTTATCGTTATTTGGATACGCTGCGGAACTATAAGCTGGATTCGTCGATCAATGATCTTACCCGCTATTATCCTATGCCGGCCGAATATAATTATCTGGGCAACTTCGGCTCCGCCGCACAATCCTATTTATTTGCACCAGGCATGAAATCGGGCTGGGACCCCGGCCTGCATGCCTATGATATTTACAAATACACGGTAGATAAAGCCCGGTTTTTTACGACCACGAGGCCCTATTCGGAGCTGAACTATTTGCTGGGCACCCGTTCCGAACAGTTTATTCATGTTCTGCATACCCAAAATATAAAACCGAACTGGAACATTCATTTTGAATACCAGTTGCTCAATTCGCCGGGAACTTTCCAGAACCAGAAAACGGCGCATAATAATTACCTGGTCACCAACTGGGTGCAGTCTACCAACAAGCGTTACAATAACTATATCATTATTGTTGCCAACAAATTGCAGTCTTCTGAAAATGGCGGTATCAGGGATCGGGGCCTGATGGACAGTGCCATCTATACCCAGCGCGATTTTATTCCGGTGAAACTGGGGGGCGGCGCGGGCTATTCCGCCAATTTCTTCAGCACCAATGTTTCCACGGGAAATAAATATACCGATCTGCATCTGCTGATGCGACAACAATACGACTTTGGAAGAAAGGATTCGCTGGTAACGGATAGCTCTGTTGTTAAATTATTTTTTCCAAGAGTACGGCTGGAACACACAATAGAATATAGTAAATACAGTTTTCAGTTTACTGATAATAGCGCTGCTCCTTCTTTTTACCAGCAATACAATATGTTTGTGGACACGGGTGCTGCGTACCATAAACAGGATAACTGGAAGGAGCTGATTAATGACTTTTCTATTTATACTTATCCCGATGCCAAAAATACCCAGCAGTTCCTGAAGTTGGGTGCCAGCGTGCAAAATCTCTCGGGCTTATTTGATACGATACCCCGGCAATCTGAGCTGGAGCCATTTGGTTACCGCCAATCGGAAACCTATTATAATGTTTTTGGACATGCAGAATACCGGAACCGTACCAAGAATAAAAAATGGGATATGACGGCCTATGGCAAGCTCTATTTTGTGGGGCTCAACGCGGGTGATTATGAGGCCGGAGCCAGCATTGAAAGCCTGCTGGGACAAAAGATCGGTAATCTGACCCTTGGAGGACAGAATACCAACCGGTCTCCGGATTTTATTATGACTTATGCCAACAGCAGCTTTAACTATATGAAAGCGGCAACACCCGATCTGAAAAAAGAAAATATCACCCATTTATATGCAGATATCTATCAGCCGCTGCTGCAATTGCGGTTAACCGGGCATTATTACCTGATGACCAACTACACTTATTATACCGATTTTTATAAAATAAATCAATACAACGCGCCATTCAACGTAGTGCAGATCGGGCTAAATAAAGTATTTGGAGTAGGCAGAACCAAACAATGGAAGTGGCGGTCCGAAGTGTATTTTCAGCAAGTGCTGGGTGGGGCCCCGTTGCATATTCCCACTATTTATACCCGCAACCGGTTGGGCTACGAGGGCAACCTGGGTTACCCGAAATTAAACCTGGCTATGGGGTTTGAGGTCAACTACCGGACCAATTATAAAGGCGATAATTACTCGCCCCTTTCAGGACAATTCTTTTACCAGGACGCCGTTACGGTGCCCTACCAGCTACCCAATATTGCGGCCTATCTTAATTTCCGTATCAACGCCTTTAAAGCCTTTTTACGCGCGGAAAACCTCAATACGTTTCATAACTTAAATGGCAACTGGGGCTTTACAAATAATAACTACGCAGCGTACAACTATCCTTACCCCGGATTGCTGATACGGTTTGGGATCTTTTGGGGGTTTGTGAACTAGTCAATAGTGAAAGGTCAATAGTCAATCAAAGTCGTTTGCTTAAGCAGCGGATTCCAAAGAATGTTCTTTTTGATGTTTTTTAATAGGGAAAAGAACGTATAGCTCGTGAATGTTTTATATTGCTAAAGCGATGTTATTGACAACGGAGCTGCTCCGGGGGATAGGAAAGAAGCTATCCTGAAAGATTAAGTAAAAGACATTGAATAGTGAAACGCCCGGCATGCAGGGTTCTCGTCTTTCGGTTCACTTCTCACCATTTCTTACATTCAGTGTAACACATAACAATAAACAGGACTGATGAAATTCCTTTGCATTTTTTTTCTTTTGATAGTAAACCTATCGGTGCTACACTCCCAGGAAATGATCACGCCCTTTCCGGCGCCTGATTTTGAGCTGCAATCACAAAACGGGACCCCTGTTCATCTTTCGGATTTTAAAGGGAAAACGGTGCTGCTTAATTTTTGGGCCAGTTGGTGCGCGCCCTGCCGCGAAACAAATAAAAAACTGGCAAAGCTTTACAACCAGTTCAAAAGTGACGCGTTCGTAATCATAAATATTTCAGAAGACACCAGCCAGGTAAAATGGAAAAAGGCTGTGGTGAATGATAAGATGAAATGGCTGCAGTTGATTGATTTTACCGACTGGAACCGAAGCGCAGCCCGTCGCTGGAACGCGTCGCAACTGCCGGCTTCTTTTTTGATCAACCGTTACGGAATGGTGATTGCATCAGACGCAGCGTATTTGCTCACAGATGACCCGGAAGGGTTTAAATCAGCATTGCAAAACTTATCCACTCAATAATACCAGGAAATTCCGCATTTCGTAAATAAATATCTGCCATTGTTGAATAGTTTTGCCGGCTATGGCAAAAGGGAACGCACGAAAATTTATCAACGATATTCATTTGTGGTTGGGCCTGGGAAGCGGCATCGTTCTTTTCCTGGTTTGCCTGTCGGGCACGATCTATACCTTTCGGACAGAGATTGAAGAGCGTTTGAACCGGGAAGTCTATTTTGTAAAAGACTACCAGGGAAAACAGGCGCTTTCGCTGGACAGCTTGCTGGCTACGGTCGAAAAATCAACCCAAAATAAAATATCCGCGGTTACCATTCCCTCCAACGCGGAAAAAGCCTGGTCTTTTTCCGCAAAACCGAAGGGGAAGGAAGGCGGACGCGGAAAAACAATACTGGTGAATCCTTATACCGGAACTATTGCAGGCGATACACAGACCGGCAGCAGCCGTTTTTTTATGACGGTTATGAAAATGCACCGGTGGCTGTTGATGGAGCAGGGGACGGGGCGCATAATTGTTGGGGTAGCTACTGTTATTTTTGCTTTGATGTTGCTTTCCGGTATTATTCTCTGGTTGCCCCGCCGGTTTCGCTACTGGAAGCAGGGATTGACGATCCTGTTCCGTGGCAAATGGAAACGGATCAACCATGACCTGCATAACACGCTTGGATTTTATGCTTTTATTTTTTTATTGATCATGGCCCTGACGGGATTATGCTGGTCGTTTGAGGGATACCGGTCGGGCGCCTCAAAAATACTGGGTGCAGAAATATTCGGATCAAAAAAAGAAAAACCAGTACAAGCTGCAAACAGCGCCGGCATGATGCTCTCGCCGGATGCTGCGCTTAAGATTGCGGCAGGGCAATTGAACTATGCCGGCGTCACACGTCTGGGTTTTCCCGAGGCAAAAACGGTAACCTTTACAGTTTCAAAAAATAATTCAAATGCCTGGAACACCGCAGCGGCTGATAAACTGGTGATTGATGCCTACAGCGGCAGCATTTTAAAAAAGGAGGCATTTGCTTCAAAAACTACCGGTCAGAAAATTGCTGCAAGTATCCGTTCTATTCATACCGGGGAGATTTATGGGATGTTCTCAAAAATTATTTATTTTATCTGTTGTTTAATTGCTACCAGCCTGCCGGTAACAGGCACGTTTATATGGATCAATAAGATGAAAAAGAAAAAACCAGGACCTTCCAAAATACCTGCTGCCATTACGCAAACGATTGCGGTTCAGTAGTTCGATCTTAATTCAGCTTATCTCCCGAAATGGGTATAAAAAATGGCAACCGCTGCCGCTAATTGCGTATCTTCATTGCTGAATTAAGAGTGGAGTATAGTACCGGCAATGGAAGCGATTAATTTAAAGAAACTGGCGTCCCTTTTACAACTGTCTATCAGCACTGTTTCAAAAGCGCTGCGCGACAGTCATGAGATCAGCGCGGACACTAAGAAGCGGGTGATGGACCTGGCAAGGGAGCTCAACTATGAACCGAATCCCTATGCAGGCAGCCTGCGCAAATTTAAGAGCAAAACAATAGCGGTTGTTTTACCGGATATCATCAATAACTTTTTCATTTTTGCCATAAAAGGAATACAGGAAGCTGCTTACCTCAAGGGGTATCATGTGTTGATCTATATCACTAATGAAAATCCGGAATATGAAAAAGAAGTAGTGCGCCAGTTTGCGAATGGAAGAGTGGACGGGCTTATTATTTCGTTAACGAGCCCGTTTGATAAGACCGAGCATATCAGCGCATTGGAAGATAAAGGGCTTCCGATTGTTTTTTTTGACCGGGTGAGCCAGAATTTTGAGCATACGCTTATTACCACCAATAATTATGAAAGCGCTTATAAGGGAACAACCTTATTGATTAAGCAGGGATGCAAAAGAATTGCCCACTGCCAGGTTTCTGATAAAATATCTATTGGTATTGATCGCTTAAACGGGTATAAAAAGGCATTGCAGGATATGGGGATAGAGCTGGACCCCGAATGGATTCTTTCGAGCAATAAAGATATCGACTATGATACCGACCTGATCGAAAGAGCGCTTACCCGCAAAAACGGGCCCGACGCGCTTTTCACTTCTGTAGAAACCCACGCGCTCATCGCGTATGATATCTGCCGGAAACATAAGATCGATATTCCCAAAAAAATAAAATTATTAAGTTTCAGTAATCTGCCTACCGCCCATTTAATGCAACCTTCGCTATCCACCATCACACAGCCTGCTTACGAAATGGGCAGGGCCGCTGCGGAACAATTGATCCTGGCGCTGGAAAAGCCTGCGCGCTTTAAGCCTGAACGGATCCAGATGGATTCGATATTATATGAGCGGGAATCGACCCGTTAAACCAGCCGGCAGGGCACTTCCAGGTCTTCAGTAAGATAATAACTTGCACAAAGCCGGTGATAGCCGTCGGCAATGATGAGGGTTGCCTGGTGCCGCGCCAACAGGATGGGAGACAATTTTTTCAGTTTCTTAAATTTTTTCAGATTTTCCTGTACATGAATATTCTCTTGGGGGAGCAGGGGAAGCTTACTGGCCCTCAGGATATCTTTTGATTTTTTTTGGATGGTAACCGTCTCTTTTAACTGGGTAACGATTTTTTTTACGACTGCAGGATCCAGCAACAGTTCAAGATAGTCCTGGGCCGCAGGATAATCATGCTCCTCCGGGTCCTTTAACCATATGCTTTTTTTCATACAAAGAATATCGATTGTTTAAAATTGGTAGGAAATAATCTTTGGATTGTTGATTAAATTATTGGTAAGCCGTTCATGCTTTTGCAGACTGCCGGTTACCACCCAGGTCCTGGAAAAATGATTCACTTCTTTTGTTTCACGCAGCAATGCATAATCCAGGTTATATTTTTTAAAGACTTCGATACATAACTCAAAGTCGGTATAGGATTGTGTAACTATTTTGTATTCCCGTATTTTATGATGCGTGTCAATATAGCGTTGCAGCGGCAGCAGCAATCTTAAAATAGCCATTACCACTACTGTTCCAAGCAATGCCAGGTAAATATGTCCGGAGCCTGCCGCCATTCCCAGGGAAGCCGTGCCCCATATGGCACTGGCGGTGGTGATGCCGCCTATTTTTGTATCGTCTTTAAAAATAACACCGGCCCCTAAAAAGCCGATACCGGTTACGATATTAGCGGCTAACCGGTCCGGGTTCTGAATCCCGATTTTGATGGATAATATGGTAAACACACAGGAGCCAAAAGAAATCAGGATAAAGGTGCGCAGGCCTGCTGATTTATTGCGGTATTCTCTTTCGGCTCCTATAATAATGCCTACGAGTATTGAGATAACGATCAGGATCAGTTGTGTCGAAATTGTCTGGAGGTCGAACGAGTTGATAAGATCTTTAATCATATACTATGAAATTACATTATTTAAAAAATATTTTTCAGAAAAAGAAACAGGCAGCGGATCTTACAGGAGGGGATTTAGTTTACGGAAGTAAGACGGCGCCTGAAGCATGCGGCTCCCATACCAACTGAACAAGGTGCCGTCAACCAGTAAGATTGCTGCATCCGGAAGTAATTGTTTCAGTGCTGCTGCGTGTTTCTCTTTGAAAGGATAGGGTTCGGAGGAGAGCAGGATTTTGCACGCCCCCAGGTGCCGGAGGTCTTCCAAGGCAATAGTGGGGTACCTGCTTTGATGCGCAAACCTGTTACTAAATCCTGCTTTTAGCAGCATATCATTTATAAAAGTATCGCCGCCAACCGTCATCCATGGATCTTTCCAAATAAAATAAACAATGGGTTGCAGAGGGGCCGGGCGCAAGGATGCGAAGCTGTCTTTTATTGAGGTGGCCAGTATTTCCGCTTTATCGGCGCGGTTGGCGTGAAGGCCTACCTGACGGATCATTTCAAGTGCCTGATCAAAATTATTGACATCGGTTACCAGTACCTCAAAGCTGGCAGCAAGCTGTTCTACCTGTTCTTTAACATTTTCCTCCTTATTGGCAATGATCAGGTGCGGCTGTAAAAGAGCAATTTGTTCTATATTAATTGTTTTGGTTCCGCCGATCCTTGTTTTGGTGCGGAACCATTTTTCAGGGTAAATACAAAATTTGGTAATGCCCACCACTTCCTCTTCCAGGTCCAGTGCAAAAAGGAGCTCGGTAATGGACGGAACAAGCGAAACGATTCTCCTTTTCGTTATTGCCGGCGTATTAATCATAATCTTCTTTTTTTAGCAACAATTTTTTTATAACTCCTTTTTTGTCTTTGACGGTTATTTCTTCCGCTGTTGCTGTTTCAGGAAAAGGAGGCCGGCTGAGCAGATCGCAAAAATTATTTCCGTTATAAGCGTGCTGTCCAATTGCAAGCACCTGGTCACCCACTTCGAACTCGTCTCTTAAACGGGGATCCCATACATAGGTAATGATCAGGTCGTCATCGGACAATCCAAAACTAAGCGGCCATTCTCTTTCATCCAGATTAACAACTGGCGTATCCGGAAAAAAATAAAACCGCTTGTTTTTATTATCAAGGATGCAGCCTCCGTACTTCAATAATTCAATCCCTAATGCATTGTACGATTTGTCCATGCTTTGAACATGCACGTTAAGAAAAGTGGCATTGCCGATATGTAATTCGGGCAGTAACAGCCGGTATTGGGTTTCGATGGTTTCAATATTTTTGTCGTATACGCTGAGGGCATTGGAGCCTTTTATCTTTCCCGAATCCAGTACGGCAAAATAGTCTGTCAACGTGGAATCTGCGGCGGAGGCCCGCGCTACCTGGTAGAGCCCCCGGAACCCAGTATCAAAAATGGTGACGAATATACCGGTTGCTTCATGGGTAAGTTTTGTGTCTATAAACGGGCTCATTTGTCGTGTGAAAACAACGGGGGAAACGAAAGTATTGTGCTGCGCAAGCTTGAAATCGGCTATGTTATTTGAAAGCGTCAGTTGCTTTTTTTCAGGGTCAATATATATTGCGTAATCCACCAGGAGGTCGTTGCCCAGTACGCCATCAATATTGAGGCATTTAAAAAGCGGGCTCGGGAAAACTGCTACCTTCTTATTGTAGAAGCGAAAGGTGCCAACGCTGATCTCTTTAAGTTCCTGGAAAGAGGCGCTTCCTTCCATATTGTTGGCATCAACGAAATTTACCCTACCTTCTTTCTTTAATTTTAGGCGTCGGCCCAGATCGGGTGAAAGGGCAGTGAAGGAACCCGTGTCAAAAAGAAAATGATAGGTTTTCCCTTCAACGCTCACGGGTATTATCAGCAGGCCCGTTGCATCATCGTAGGGGACGCTTGTCGGCTGAGTGCGTTGTACCGCGCTCTTTTTTTGAGCCGCTGCCGTAAGAAAAGCAGCCGGGCTCAATACTATAAGAAATATAAATCTCCAAAAACGGCTCATACGCCCGTAGTTAGTGATACTAAAAATGATCCGCGCTTATTTTTCGGCAGTATAAATGCAGCAGACGCCAAAGGTAAGGGACCGGTAAGCTGCGTTTTTAAAACCTGCCCGGGTCACAATTGCCGTAAAATCATTACGTTCCGGAAAGGCCTTTGCGGATTTGTTCAGATATTTATAGGCCTCCTTATTTTGTTTTAAAATGCCCGCAATTTGCGGAGCCACAACGGTCATATACAATTGATATATTCCTTTGAATACACCCGGTTTGGGTCGGGAAAATTCTATGATCACCAGTTGCCCGCCGGGTTTCAGCACGCGGTGCATTTCTGAAAGCCCTTTTTCCAGGTTTTCAAAATTGCGCACCCCAAAAGCGGCGGTCACCGCATCAAACTGCGCGTCGACAAAATGCAGATTTTCCGAATCGCCCAACTCCAATGTTATCTTGTCTGAAAGCCCTTCTTTTGCAATTTTTTGTTTGCCAACTTCCAGCATTTGCGCTGAAATGTCTACCCCGGTTATGTGTTGCGGGTGCAATAGCTTACAGGCGGTAAGTGCCAGGTCACCTGTGCCGGTAGCAATATCCAGTATTTGCTGGGGACGATACTTTTTAAGCAGGCCTATCGCCTTTTTTCTCCAGGTAACATCTGTTCTGCCGGAAAGCACCCGGTTCAGCAAATCATAGCGCACCGCTATCCGGTCAAACATCTCGGCTACCTGTTCCTTTTTCGTTTTGCCGGATTCTTGATAGGGAATAATATGGTCGTGTGGTAATTCCGTCATAACCAACAAAGGTAAAGAGTTTTGTGCTGTTAAGGGGCGTTGCATTTTCTAAAATATGGAGGATGGGATCAAAAGCAGGCGCCGCAAAAAACACCTGCTTTTTGACGTTGCATAAATCAGAATTAACAACCCCCGTCCCGGGTATTATTTGCCCTTTGAGCATTTGCCCCGGGCAGGCGGTTATATGGTCTGCCTGTTCCTGCCGGACTTACAGGTGCCATGCAAAAAATGTTATAGATTTTCAATCGTACAGGAAAGGGGAGTGAAAATTGCTCACTAATTTTTGTTACTTTTAGGCATCCGGTAATGGCTTGTTATGGCGTGTTCTGTAAAACGGATAAAAGCGTATGAATATTTTGAAGTATATAGAATTAGATGTGCTGTCCGCCACTCCCAAATATCAGCAACTGGCGCAATCGATCATAAACGCCATTGAATCCGGAGAATTAGAAAAAGATGCAATCCTGCCTTCTATTAATGAGTTAAGCTATGAGTTTGAAATATCAAGGGATACGGCCGAAAAGGCGTATAAACATCTGAAGCGAATGGGCGTGCTGGGCTCGGTGCCGGGAAAGGGCTACTATGTAAAAACTAAAGAAGTGCGTAGCGACGTGAAGATCTTCCTGTTGTTTAATAAACTCAGCACCCATAAAAAAATCATTTATGATTCATTTGTAAAAACCCTCGGCCCCCAGGCGGTTATCGATTTTTATATTTATAATAATGATTTTAACCTGTTTAAAAAGCTGATTGCTGACATTGAAAAAACATACACGCATTTTGTGATCATTACTCATTTTTTGGATGGGGGAGATGGCGCCGCGGAATTAATAAATGCATTGCCCAAGGATAAACTGATCCTGCTGGATAAGTTGGTGCCGGGCATAACAGGGAATTTTAGTGCCGTGTATGAAAATTTTGAAGAAGATATTTATCGCTCGCTTGAAAAGGCGTTGAAACGGCTGGAGCATTACCAGATAGTGAAGATTATTGAACCCGAATACTCTTATTTTCCAATGGAGATAACCAGCGGATTTATGCGGTTTTGCGAGGAGTATGGATTTCAGGGAAAAGTAGTGCATGACCTGGCGAAGGAAACCATAAAGCAGGGAGAAGCCTATATCTGTTTAATGGAAGATGATTTGGTGATCCTGATCGATAAAATAATGCAAACAAAATTAAAAATAGGAAAAGAAGTTGGGGTCATCAGCTACAATGAAACACCATTGAAACGGTTGATACTACGGGGTATTACCACTTTTTCTACTGATTTTGCAGCTATGGGGGAAGAGGCTGCGCGGATCATTTTAAGTGGCGAAAAGAAAATGATGCCGGTGCCTTTTTATTTGCAGTTGCGCCCATCCCTTTAATTTTGCTTTTATGGAAATTATTTCTGCAACGTATATAAAAAGCAGCCCCGACTATGGGCAGTGCCCCAAAGCAGATCGCCCTGAATACGCATTTATCGGGCGCAGCAATGTGGGTAAATCTTCATTGATCAACATGCTTTGTAATAAGAAGGCTTTGGCAAAAACCTCCGCCGCCCCTGGAAAAACACAACTGATCAATCATTTTGAGATCATAAGCGCAACAAGGGATAAAAGTGGTAAACAGGAAAAGCGGCCCTGGTACCTGGTGGATCTTCCGGGGTATGGTTATGCAAAGGTTTCCCAGAAGCAACGCAAGAGCTGGTCGGCAATGATCGAAAAATATATCCTGAAAAGGGAGAATTTGATCACCTTATTTGTGCTGATCGACAGCCGTCATGAACCACAGCTCATCGACCTCGAATTTATTAATCAACTGGGAGCATGGAGCATACCCTTTGCATTGGTATTTACCAAAGCCGATAAAAATAAACCGGGCGCTACTATAAGAAATGTGGATGCGTTTTTAAATAAGCTCCGCGAGACCTGGGAGGCGCTGCCGCCGCACTTCATTACTTCGGCAATTGATAAAAACGGGCGGGAGGAAGTGCTGGAGTATGTTGGGAAACTGAATGCGACCGCGGGGTAGGTGAGACCTTCGCGACTGGTGCGGCTGGTACCGAAAGTGCCATCCGTGAGAAACAAAAGAATAAGACTTTTACAGTTTATCCAGCAGTTCAATCACCTTTTCCTTTTTTAAAATGAAATATCCTAAACGATCTTTGCTGATGCCCTCTTTTAACTGGTAGCTGAAGGAAAGCGTATCATCAGTTACGGTGGTTTCAAAATGCTTAAACGTAATGCCTTTTTCATCGGCCAGGTCTTCGCCGATCTCATAGAGATGGGTCGAGAGCACAAAGAGTGCCGTTTTTACTTTCATCAGCCCGCGGATCACGGCCAGGGAACAACGCATGGCATCCTGTACATTGGTGCCTTTAAACAGTTCATCAATAAGCACCAGCCATTTTTGATCATTACTGATCTTTTCAACCGTATTCTTCACCCGTTGTACCTCGTTAAAGAAATAACTTTCGCCCTTTACAATATTATCCATCACATTAATATTGCTGATGAGCCCGTCAAACAGCGTCAGTTGCATTGCCTTTGCGGGAACGCCCATCCCGATATGCGCCAGGAAAACGGCAGCGCCCACAGACTTGATCAGTGTGCTCTTGCCGGCCATATTGGCGCCGGTAAGAAAAAGAAAATTGTTTTCCCGGGTAATGGCCACATTGTACGGAACGGGATTATGCAATAAGATATGATACAATCCATCAGCTTCTATCATGGGTGTTTCCTGCTTTACAAATACGGGGAAGCTCAGGTTATAATGTTTTACCGCAATGGCCATGGAATACCAGGCATCCAGCCGGGAATAGATATCCATTAATTCCTCCACCGCTCTTTTATGTGCTACGCGAACCTGCCCGGCATAATAAAGGTTTTTATTAATAGGGAGCTCCTGGTCTTTTTGAGTTTCCGATAACTGATGGAAAGATTCTGTTTTCAAGAGTTGATCGATCCGGTCCAGATAGATCCGGAAGCTGGCGGGTAAATCTGTATCCCGCAGCAGGTCTGCTATTTTTTTGATGCTCCTGAAAAAATCAGCAAAATGACTGATGGAAAAACGCACCATCGAATAATCGGCGTGGTGTAAGAGGCGATAGATCGTGGCATCTACAACATTAGGGCTGTCGCTTATCTTATCCAGCGCATAGTCAAGAAAACGATCCATTACGAGCATGGTGCCATTGGTAACATCCTCCGGCCATTCCGCTACATGCAGTATCAGTTGTTTAATGATATTCTGCGTGCCATTGATTTTTGTAATATCATTGAACGGATTGGAAAAAAAATGCCGCAGCCATTCTTTCCCGCCAAACGTACGGGTGAAATTCAGCTTATGAAAAATAGAATAATCTTCTTCAGGATGAAAGATGGCAATATCGTTAAACGAAGTAGTATCTATTTGCATAGGGGAAGTATCATACTCTGTCAAATAATAAACGCTGTCCTTTTATAGACTCATTCCATTGCCCGTTTCCATAAACCAGATTACCATTTATAAAAGTGTGTGTAATACTTGCGGGGAAAGTGAAGGGGGTGCCCTTACCGTCATTATTTTCAAAGGGGCTCCAGTTGCATTTATAAAGAATATTTTCTTTTGTCGCCTGAAAGGGTGTATTCATATCCACGATCACAAGATCTGCATGATACCCTTCACGGATATATCCCCGTTCTTTTATCTGAAAGCATTCTGCGACGGCATGACTCATTTTCTCCGCCACTTTTTCCAGGGTGATCTTTCCCTGTTTTACATAGTAAAGCATTAGCGGCAGCGAATGTTGCACCAGGGGTACGCCGGCATGCGCTTTCAGGTAGGGCTCATTTTTTTCTTCCCAGGTATGCGGCGCATGATCCGTGGCAATCACATCCAGCCGGTCGTCCAGCAGGGCTTCCCATAAAGCGGCACGGTTGCGGGGCGCTTTAATGGCCGGGTTACATTTGATAAGGTTGCCCTGAACGGCATAGTCGTCAGCCGTAAAATGGAGGTGGTGCACACATACTTCGGCAGTGATCTTTTTGTCTTTCAGCGGAAGCATATTAGTAAAAAGCTGCAATTCCCTTTCAGTACTGATATGTAAGATGTGCAATCGAGCCCCGTGCTTTTTAGCGAGCTGCACGGCGTAAAAAGACGATTCAAAGCAGGCTTCCTCGTTGCGAATAATGGGATGGTCGGCCGCAGTAAGCTTGCGCCCGGAGGCAATCGCTTCCTGCATATTCCGTTTAATGATGCGTTCGTCTTCGCAATGCGTGGCGATCAGCAATTCACTTTCACCAAATAGTTTTTCCAGCACCAGCGGATTGTCCACCAGTAAATTCCCCGTACTGGATCCCATAAAAGCCTTGATGCCGCAGATCTTGTCTTTGTGTTGGTTAGCGGTTAAGGCATCGTCTGCATTTTGATTATTGGTGCCCATAAAAAAAGAATAATTGGCCAGCGAAGTCTGCCGGGCAATGTTGTATTTATTTTCCAGGAGCTCTAATGTAAAAGCAGGGGGAACGGTATTGGGCATCTCCATAAAACTGGTAACCCCTCCTGCAACAGCGGCTTTGCTTTCTGTGTAAATTGTTGCTTTATGCGTTAAACCCGGCTCCCGGAAATGCACCTGGTCGTCGATGGCGCCGGGTAGCAGGTATTTTCCTTCCCCGTCAATTTCGATGGCAGCAGGCGCCGTAATGCTGCCGGCTATCTTTTGGATCCTTCCGTTATGAATAAGTACGTCTGTTGTAACAGTTTTCCCTTCGTTTACCAGGTTTATTGCTTTTATTAAAAATGTTTGCATGGTTTTTGTAATTAGTGGGGCAAGTTTAGCGAAATCCTTTTTATTGGTCTAAAAATAATTAAATGATTTTAAATGAGTGACTTGTAACTCATAAGACCCTTTATCTTTGCGGAAAATTATCGGATGTTTTATTTGTAAAACCCGGATAATGGTAAACCTCTTATCCTATTTGTATGAAAATTAAATATTTATTAAGGGTTGTATTTCTTATGATGCCCCTCTACAGTATCGCGCAGACAGATAATATTGAACTGAGCGATAAACAGAACCGTCTCATTGACCGGCTGGATATAAAGTTACGGAATGATTCGGTTTTGAGGTTTACCACGGTGCGGCCCTGGGGACGCAAGCGCGCAACCGAAAGGGTGGAACGTATCGATTCATTGGATAAAGCGGGAGCGTTGGAAGGGGTATTGACCCCGGTGGACCGGTATAATATCCGGAGTATGATGATGAATAACTCTGACTGGACCACCAACTACCGGGATTCTTTCCGGCGGAAGCCGATATTAGGCGCTTTTTTTGAAAACCCTGCGCATGCTTATATGGTGGATAAAGGGGAAAAATACAGCCTGGTCGTTGATCCGGTCCTGAATCTGGAATTGGGCAGGGCCACCGGTACCCAAACTTTTGTGAATACAAGAGGCTTTCGTTTAAGGGGGCAGGTAGATCAGCGGTTGGGGTACTACCTGTATTTTTCAGAGAACCAGGAACGGGACCCCTTTTATGTGCGGGATTATACCAGCGCGCATGTGAGCGTTCCGGGGATTGGTTTTTATAAGCCGTTCAAAGGGGATCAATATGACTATTGGAATGTGCGCGGTGGTATTACGTTTCATGCCGGCAAATACATTGACTTTCAGATAGCACATGATAAATTCTTTGTTGGTGACGGATACAGAAGTTTATTTATCAGTGATAACAGCGCTCCCTATCCCTTTCTTAAATTAGGTGTGCAGGCGGGGAATTTTCAGCTCACATCGGTAGCCTCGCAAACCATTGCACCTTTTCCCAATTACTATAGACTCGATTCTACCAGGCCGCGGAATTATATGATGTTTCATTATCTTACCTGGCAGGCAACCAACTGGCTGAAGTTGGGCTTCTTTGAAAGTACGTTGTTTAATAGTAAGATCAATGGAGGTTTTCAGGTAGGCTATTTAAACCCTGCTATGTTTAACCGTGCCTATTCGTCTTATACCGGCAATAGTGCAAAATCAAGTATTGGTCTCGACTTTAAAGCAAATTTTGCGCATTATTTCCAGCTATACGGCCAATGGCTGATCAACGAATTTGTGGTGAGCAAAGTGCTGAAATCAAACGGTCCCTGGGTGAATAAGTTCGGGTACCAGATAGGGGCTAAGTACGCAGATGCCTTTACTGTCAAAAACCTGGATCTGCAGGTGGAAGGCAATTTTGTACGACCTTTTACCTATACTGATAAATGGGCGCAAAACAATTTTCTCCATTATAATCAACCTTTGGCGCACCCGTTGGGAGCCAACTTTCGTGAATTTGTAGGTATCGCTAATTACCAGCCGCTGCCCCGGCTGTATCTGAAAGCAATGTTGATCACTTATAACAAGGGGCTGGATAGCACCAATTATTATACCGCCTGGGGCTCGCCCAGCAACGGGGGCGATCTGTTCAGGAACTACAACGATGGGAGGTTGTCTAATGATGGCTACCATATCGGCGGCGGTATTGCAAATAAAGCAATGCTGGGCTCCTTTACTGTTTCTTATGAAGTGCTTCAAAACCTGTTTGTTGATCTCAGCGCACTATACCGTAAATACAGAGTGGCGGGCATTCCGGACAATACTACCAAATGGCTTTCTGTAGGATTGCGCTGGAATATGGCGCGGCGTGATTTTATTTTCTAAACATGCGGGTTATAGGGCTTGTTTATTTTTTATTAACTGCATCGGCTCTAAGCGGCCAGGTAAAACCTGATGCGCGGGCAATTGAATGGTCTTCCGGCCGGGTTTTACGAGTGTCAGATTTCAAAGTTGTAAAGGAAGGGCATTCTGCTCCGGAAAGTCTGGGAGGTAACCAGGCGGTAACGAGAACCGGTTTCCTCTATACATCAACCCAAATAAATTCAGGAAAGGAAAAAGGGCGGAATCGTATTAAAGTACAGGCGTTAATGTATCCTCAACATTCTTATATAAGAGCCGGGGTGTTAAAAGCCGCTCCCTCTGCAATTGCTTATCTTATGAACCATGAGCAGAAACATTTTGATATATCAGAGATTTACGCCCGCCAGGCCGCCCGTTTTTTACAAACACACCGGTTTACTAAAAACTACGGCCCCGAAATAACAAATGAAATGAAACGTCTTTTTAAAGAAGCGGCTGCCTTTCAAAAGCGTTATGATGATGAAACAAATAACGGAAGAAGCCGGGCAAAGCAGCAGCTCTGGGACAAATATATTCATGAAAAACTGAAGGAAGTTTCGGCCTATAGCCAGAAAGATTTTCTTTTGAATGTGCAGTGATAGAGAACCGGCATCAAAATTAGTGCTATTCCCGGTCAGCGAGGATACTGTCCTTAACGCTGCCTTTTAATAAAATTGCTGCGGGTGCATTATAAGATATCGCGAAATCGGATTGTCTTGCTTGTGGCGCTTACTTATTTTGTGTAGGCATTTTTGTTATGCAATTCCATCCAAAGAGAAGGGTCTGCTATCTCTTTCCAGCCAAACTGCCTGTATAATTGATGCGCGTCGCCGGTAAGTAAAATCCATCTTCGCAGTCCCTGTAAATCGGGGTGATTCATTATTGTTTCCATAAGCCATTTTGACAACCCCATTCCCCTGTAATCCTTTACAATAAATACATCACCGAGGTATGCAATCGTCGAAAAATCGGATATAATTCTTGCGAAGCCAATTTGCCTGCTGCCCGTATAAACCCCGAAGCATAACGAGTTTTCAATAGAAACAAGCACCCTGTCTTTGGGAATATTCAAACACCAATACGCCTCCTTTGCAAGAAAAGTATAAATGGTATCAATATCCAACTTCGTTTTATCAGTTGAAATACAAAAATCGTTTTTAACTATTGTCAGGTCGGTCATTGTAAAATGAATGGTTGTGTTGCATCAACTGCCCAGGGCCTGCAATACATCATATTTGGTAATGATGTGGTAATTGCCCGCTTCGTCCTTACTCATTACTGCGCCGTTTACTTTTGTCAGATAAGACTTGAGCTTTTCGAGCGGCGTGTCAAAAGCTACCAAAGGAAATGCCGCTTCCATTACGTTGGCGATCACTTCATTTTTTAGATCGGGATTGGAGAATATTTTCTGGAAAAGGCCGTTTTCACTAATAGAGCCCGCCATTCCCGTACCGTTCATTACAGGTATCAGTTCAATGTCATATTTACGCATCAGCTCAACCGCATCACTAACCGTTTGATCGATTTTTACGCTGATAAGCTTATTGTTTGCCGGACGCCCGCTGATAATGTCTTTAAAGGTTTTTACCTCAAGGAAGCCGCGTTCCATCATCCATTGGTCGTTATAGATCTTGGCTACATACCTGCTGCCGTGATCATGGAAAATGCACACTACCAGATCGTCTTTTTTGAGACTGTCTTTCAATTGCATCAACCCCTTTAAACAACTTCCCGCGCTGTAACCGCAAAACAGGCCTTCTTCCTTTGCCAGCTTACGGGCCATAACAGCGCCGTCTTTATCCGTTACCTGGGTGAAAGCGTCAATGATCGACATATCATAATTTTTGGGCACAAAATCTTCCCCAAAGCCTTCGCTAAAATAGGGGTACACCTGGTTCATATCAATTTCGCCGGTATTAAAGTACTTGGTAAGCAGGGAGCCATAGGCATCCACGGCCCATATTTTAATGTCGGGGTTTTGTTCTTTCAGGTATTTGGCGGTGCCGGTAATGGTGCCGCCGGTACCGGCTGTACAAACCAAGTGCGTAATTTTCCCTTCGGTCTGTTTCCATATTTCCGGGCCGGTAGTTTCATAATGCGCCAGCCGGTTGGCAAGATTATCGTACTGGTTCATGTGGTAGGAGTTGGGAACTTCTTTCGCCAGTCTTGCCGCCACACTATAATAGCTTTGGGGGTCTTCTGGTTCCACATTGGTGGGGCAAACAATTACTTCTGCCCCCATCGCCTTTAGTACATCTGCTTTTTCCTTGGACTGTTTATCGGTAGTAACAAATATGCATTTGTATCCTTTTACAATGGCTCCCAAAGCCAGACCCATTCCGGTATTGCCGCTGGTTCCTTCAATAATTGTTCCCCCCGGTTTCAATTTCCCTTCCGCCTCGGCCACTTCAATCATTTTAATGGCCATGCGGTCTTTAATGCTGTTGCCGGGGTTAAAATAATCTACTTTGGCAACTACGGTGCAAGGCAACTCTCTTGTGATCTTATTCAACCGGATTAAAGGAGTGTTCCCGATGGTTTCAAGTATATTGTTCTTTATATCCATATTATTGGGTTTTTAAATAATCGGTTGCCCGGGCTACTACAGGGTCCGTCAGGTTCAATACCTGGTAAAAGCCATTATCTCTCCATTTAAAACGGGCCAGGTAGGCCTCCATCCGGTTTTCAACCCTTACGCGTTCCGAATCGGGAACGGTGGACAGGTTGGCAGAGTCCTTTTTTGCCCAGCCCACAAATTCCAGCCACATTTTTTTCCCGGGCTGAAATTGCTGCGAAAAGGTAAGCGGAGAGGGATAGGGGTCTAACACCTTCTGATTATCAAGATAATAATGTAGTACAAATTCATTAAAAGAACCATTAAAGAAAAGCTTATTGATTTCCTTTGAGGTCTTTGTGGTATCCAGTCCCACAAAAATATCCGGCATAATACCTCCACTGCCGTACAAGATACGCCCCGAGGGGGTTTTATATTGTTTCCCTGTATTCACCTTATTGCTATCGGCAAAGTAGGCCTGCCCGTTGGCATAGCGGCTCCATACTTCGTCCATATATACTTTTTTCCCTTTATTATAAGGGCGTTGAATACTTCTTCCCAGTGGCGTATAATAGCGGGCCACTGTTAGTTTAAGGGCGGCGCCGTCACTTAAAGGGAATATTTCCTGCACCAGTCCCTTTCCAAAAGTCCGGCGGCCAACGATCATGGCCCGGTCCCAGTCCTGTAAGGCGCCGCTCAGGATCTCGCTGGCGCTGGCGGAAAGTTCGTCAACCAAAACGGTCAGTTTCCCCGTTTCAAAAACACCGGGTCTTTTGCAACGGTACTCTTTTTTGGGGCTATTCAGCCCCTCGGTATAAACGATCAATTTATCGCCGCTTAAAAATTCATCGGCGATATCGATGGCAGCATCCATATACCCGCCGCCATTGCCGCGCAGGTCAAAGATCAGTTGGGTCAGCCCCTGCTTTTTCAGTTGCTCCATGGCTTCCATAAATTCCCGGTAGCTCGTGCTGCCAAACCGGTCCAGTTTGATGTAGCCAATGTTTTTATCGATCATATAAGCCGCCACCAGTGTAGGCCTGGGAATATCGGCTCTTGTTACGGGCACCTGCAACAACTGGTTGCCCCGCAGAATCTGTAAGTTTACTTTTGTGCCTATGGCGCCTTTTATAAGATTGCTGACCGTTGTTGCGGCAACTTTTTTCCCGGCAACGGTGGAATCACCTATCTTAATAACCTGGTCACCAATTTTTAACCCCGCCTTTTCGCTGGGCCCGTTTTTAAAAACAGATAAGATATTTACGGTATCCCGGATCAGCTTGTATTCAACGCCGATGCCCATAAATTGTCCTGATAAATCCTCCGTAGTTTCCTTTAGGTCAAGCGGGGGAAGGTATACGGAATGCGGGTCCAGTTCATCCATCATTTCGCGGATCGCGTTAGCTTCCAATGAATCGATTTTAACAGAATCCACATATTTCTGTTTAATGATTGCCGCTGCTTCATTTAATGCAGAGCCGCTGCTACCTACGGATAGGCCCCCGTTGGGCTGGGCGCTTCTTAATTTGTAGCCGATAAACATTCCGATGATTAGCACAAGGGAAAACAATAACGGTAACCAAACCTCAAATTTCTTTTTCATCAGTATGTTTTTTAGTTGCCTGCGAGGGGCTGCAAAATAGCCAATCTTTACTGTTTATTTCAGAAATCAAATCTATTTTGTTATTATTTTATAAATAAGCCGTTTTTTAATACTTATATTGCAGCTTAAACCAATGGTAACGAGGAATAGCCCTAAACTATTTCGAGTGCTACAGTGGTAAGTACTGCCTCAGGATTCAGGATAATATAGTGGAATAGAATTTGGACGATTATAATTTTTCAAGCAGTATTAAATCATTTCGATAAAATTGCAGTCTCAATGACAAAAGTGCAACTCATCGCGGATGCGGGTTCAACAAAAGCCGAATGGTGCCTTCTAAACAACGGGAAAATCAAAACGGTGCTAACCAGCGGGGTAAGCCCTTATTTTTTAAATGGAGACCAGATTGCGGCGCTTTTGGGTAAAGAGCTGCTGCCCAAACTGAAAAATGCTGTAATTGATGAAGTGTACTATTACGGTACGGGCTGCCTCAACCCGGATAATCAAAAAATGGTTCAAAAAAGCCTGAAGCGGGTTTTTAAAGAGGCACGTGTCAAAGTTTGGCACGATGTGGAGGGCGCCGCCCGCGGGCTTTGTGTAAGACAAAAGGGGATCGCCTGTATTTTAGGCACAGGGTCGAGCTCTTGTTATTATGACGGGAAAGCGATCCGCAAAAATAACCCTGGTCTGGGATATGTACTGGGAGACGAAGGGAGTGGGGCGTACCTGGGACGTAAAGTGGTTCAATATTATCTCTATAATACATTTGATGAAGACCTGCGTGCCCGTTTTGACGCAACATATGTAACCAATGCAAATGAGATCCTGGAGCGGGTATATAAACAACCGCTACCCAACCGTTACCTGGCCGGGTTTGCAAAATTCCTGGCCGACAACCGCGGGCATTATATGGTGGAGAACATCATCGAAGACGGGTTAAATGACTTTTTCTTCACGCATCTTTGTAAATTTCAGGAGACCTGGAAATATCCGGTTAATTTTGTGGGGAGTATTGCTTTTGGTTTTAAAGATGTTATAAAAGAGCTGTGTAACAGCTATAGTTTTGAATTGGGTAAAATACTGCAGAAACCAATGAAAGGACTTATCGAATATCATTCCTAAGTTGTTTTTTTATATGACGAGAGAAAAAATTACAGAACAGTCGAGCAACTATGATCACCTTGAAAAGATGTCGGTCCTTGAGTTGTTGTCTTCAATGAACCGGGAGGATCAGACCGTACCACTGGCCGTGGAAAAAGTGATCCCGGCTATTGAAAAGCTGATCGAAGCCATTGTGGAACATATGGTCGTGGGCGGCCGGTTATTTTATATTGGGGCCGGAACCAGCGGCCGCCTGGGAATACTGGATGCCAGCGAAATCCCCCCTACCTATGGGCTGCCGGCTGGCGTGGTTATTGGAGTGATAGCCGGGGGCAGCAAGGCTATTACGACGCCTGTGGAAAATGCGGAAGATGACGACCTGCAGGGTTGGAAAGATCTGGAAACCTATAATATAAATGAGCAGGATGTAGTAGTAGGGGTTGCCGCCAGCGGTTCTACCCCCTATGTAATCGGTGCATTGCGTGAGTGCCGCAAAAGAGGTATTGTTACCGGCAGCATCACTTCTAACCCCAATGCCCTGGTCAGCGAAGTATCTGATCACCCAATTGAAGTGATTGTAGGCCCCGAATTTGTTACCGGCAGCACCCGAATGAAAAGCGGAACCGCGCAGAAGCTGGTGCTGAACATGATCTCCACCACGGTGATGATCCAGTTGGGAAGGGTAGAAGGCAACCGTATGGTAAATATGCAACTAACCAACTCCAAGCTGATCGACCGGGGAACCAAAATGGTAATGGAGCAAACCGGGCTAAAAGATTATGAGCAGGCCAAGCAACTGTTGATCCGTAATAAAAGCGTTAAAAATGCGGTAATTGAATATGAAAATACCCAGCAATCATAATATATTTTAGCGAAGCTGAACGTGTGCGATAGTCCAGCAAATTCCTTTTATTCGGAATGAAATATCAATGTCGGTTTGTTAAGCGTTAAAGAATATTGAGAGACGGGAATCCCAAGGCGGATGTATTAGACTTCTAAAGGTTTGTACAGCTCCTACGATTCTCGGTTGTTCTATTTTTCCACTTTTTTCCCGAAAGCATTCGGGACCAAAAAGTGGAGCAAAAAGGGCAGGGTCGAACGAATGCCTCCGGCTGTTCGACCGCCAAGCACGCGAAGACCCAAATTGAAAAGCGGCTTTAAGACCTTGCCGAAGGTCAAGGTTGAAATTGCTTTTCGCTTCACTTTGAAGTGCCCTTATTGCGCTGATTTTTTCCGGGAATAGTTTTTTCTAATAAGAAGCTGCGTTCCTGCCGGGCAAAACAAAGAGTATTCAAAACGAAAGAGCCTAGGCAGGATTTGCCCTTTTGCGAACAAGATTTTTTTCTTACTTTTTTATCGACTGAAAAAAGTAAGAAAAAAACAAAAAAAGAAGCTACCACTGGAAGTAAAAAGACTGTATGACAAATGAACTTTTGCAAGGCTGCTAAGTTTGTTGACGATAGACACCGTCCCCAAAAGCCATGAGCGGTGAAAGCTTAACGAAATGACATTGAATGAAATATAAACAACAAAAGGAAGAGCGCATACTCTTCCTTTGTTTAAACAAATAAAAAATTTATAACTACTTAGCCGCCAGATCAGCATTGATCTTCCGCGCCAGCTTGCTTTTTAAATTCGCAGCTTTTTTACGATGGATAACGCCTCTTTTCGCTAATTTATCGATCATGCTTTCAACAGAAGGTAAACTCGCCTTTGCATCCTTGCCTTCAGCCGCTCTTAACTCTTTAATAGCATTACGGGTAGTTTTACCATAATACCGGTTTCTGTCGCGACGTTTTAAGGCCTGACGTGCATGTTTCTTTGTAGCTGTATGATTCGCCATTGCTCTTTCTTTTATGATTTTTCGGACGGCAAAGGTAACGGAAATAAATGAACTATTGCTATTTTACCAATAATTTATTTAGATTTCAATCTTTATAGGTTGTTTCGCTATTAAAATATATCTTAAATCAAAAAAAGAGAACGTTTGGTTTGCCCGAATATTGCGTATCTTGTGGGGCAATTTTTGAAAACAGGATTTTTTTAAAGCTGATTAAATAAATAATATATAAATAGCTGATTTACAATGAAAGATTTTTCCTATATCACGAGCTCTTCTCCGGAATTTATTGAGAATATGTACAAGGAGTTTGTGAAAGACCCCGGGGGCGTTGATACCGAGTTGAAAAAATTTTTTGAAGGATTTGATTTTGCCGTGGGCAATGGACTGGCGGAAAAAAACGGAACAACAGCGGCTGCCGGCACTAAATCATCGGCTACAGGGGCAGATTGGAGGAAGGAAATTGCCATTTACCGCCTGATACTGGGCTATAGGAATAAAGGACACCTGTTGGCGGACACCAATCCCATTAAACAAAGAAAAGACCGGGGCGCCAACCTGGACCTTCCGTTTTTCGGACTTTCAGAGGAGGACCTGGATCATGAATATGAAGCCGGAAGCCTTATCGGACTGGGCACCACCACGCTCCGGAATATACTGGCTCATTTAAAAAAATGCTATGCCGGGCATGTGGGTATCGAGTTTAAATACATCAGCGACCAGAAAAAAGTAGACTGGTTGACCAACGAGATGGAAAAGAAATTCACCAATCCCTTGCCGCTGGAACAAAGAAAACGCATCCTGGAAAAATTGAACGAAGGGGTGATGTTTGAAAAATTCCTTCATACAAAATATGTAGGGCAAAAACGTTTTTCGCTGGAAGGTGGGGAAACCACCATCCCCGCGCTGGACGCCATTATTAACAAAGGCGCCGAAATGGACGTAAAGGAAGTAGTGATCGGGATGGCGCACCGCGGCCGGCTGAATATATTGGCTAATATCCTGGGCAAGACCTACGAACAGATCTTTAGCGAGTTTGAAGGAACCGGGGAAATTAACCAAACCATGGGTAGCGGGGATGTGAAATATCACCTGGGATATGGTAGCGTGATTGATGCTACGAACGGGGAAAAAGTGCATTTGAAGCTGATGCCCAATCCGTCGCACCTGGAGGCTGTAGATCCTGTGGTGTTGGGCTTTGCCCGGTGCAGCGCCAACCTGTTGCACAATGAGCGTTATGAAAGTGTGCTGCCCATTTTAATACACGGCGATGCGGCATTGGCCGGTCAGGGTGTGGTGTACGAACTGCTGCAAATGTCTAAACTGAAGGGGTATTACACTGGTGGTACGATTCATTTTGTTATCAATAACCAGATTGGGTTCACGACCGATTTTTCCGATGCGCGGAGCGCAGACTATTGTACATCGCTCGCCGCCATGGTACAATCGCCGGTATTGCATGTGAATGGCGATGACCCCGAAGCAGTGGTGAAATGTGCTGAAATTGCCGTACGTTATCGCAATGAGTTTCATGCGGATGTGTTTATTGACATGGTTTGCTATCGCAAGCACGGGCACAATGAGGGAGACGACCCCAAGTTCACCCAACCCACGATGTACGCCTTGATCGATAAACATCCCAACCCCCGGGAAGTGTATATAAAATACCTGCTGGATGGCGGTGAAGAGGATGCGAAGGAACTGGCAAAGCAAATGGAGCAGAAATTCTGGGATGATCTGCAGGACCGCCTGGATGAAGTAAAGCAGCATCCGTTGCCGTATACTTACCAGGAACCTGAATTGCAATGGAAAAGCCTGCGTAAGGCGGCCCCGGATGATTTTGATAAAAGCCCGGATACGGCTATCAGCGGACAGGATTTTGTAACGGTATTCAATGCCCTGATGAAGTTCCCTGAAGGATTTACGCCGCTGCGGAAAGTGGCCAAACTGCTTCAGGATAAAGTAAAATTACTGGACACCGAACATAAAGTTGATTGGGCCACCGGCGAACTGATGGCTTTTGGAAGCTTATTGCTGGAAGGACATGATATCCGTATGTCTGGCCAGGACGTAGGCCGCGGTACTTTTAGCTCCCGGCACGCTGTGTTAAGAGATGAGGTTACGGATGTTTCCTATAATCGGCTAAGCCAGATACCCGGCGCCACTGCCAAGTGCAGGATCTACAATTCGCTGTTGAGCGAATATGCGGTGCTGGGCTTTGAATATGGTTTTGCGCTGGCGTCTCCCAATGTGTTAACGCTTTGGGAAGCACAATTTGGTGATTTCGCCAATGGAGCGCAAACATTGATCGATCAGTTTATCACCAGTGCTGAGCAAAAATGGAACCGGATGAACGGGTTGGTAATGCTGCTGCCTCATGGTTTTGAAGGACAGGGGCCGGAGCACAGCAGTGCGCGCATCGAACGCTTCTTACAGTCTTGTGCCGAACTGAATATTATCGTTACCAATATTACCACTTCCGCCAATTATTTTCACGCACTGCGCCGGCAACTGAAGTGGCCGTTCCGGAAGCCTATGATCAATTTTGCGCCTAAGGCCAACCTCCGGCATCCCGGCAGTTATTCCCTGCAGCAGGAATTTACGAAAGGCCGTTTCCAGGAGTTGATCGATGATACCTTTGCCGATGATCCGGTAGCAGTGAAAACGGTATTGTTCTGTTCAGGTAAAATTTATTTTGACCTGGCAGAAAAACAATTGAAAGATAATCGTAAGAACGTCGCCATCATTCGTATGGAGCAATTATATCCGCTGCCTAAAAAGCAATTGGATGCCTTGTACGCCAAATACAAAAATGCCGTTTGGTATTGGGTGCAGGAAGAACCGTTAAATATGGGTGCGGCTTCCTTCCTGCAAATGAACCTGAAAGATATTAATTATGGCATCATCGGGCGTAAACCTGGCGCGGCACCGGCTTCCGGCTTTATGAAAGTGCATAAGGCAGAGCAGGAAGAGATCATCAATACGGCGTTTTCTATGTAATAAGATTAGTGTTTGTTTGGATTTTTAACCACATAGTTTTAGTGATTGGCTGAGATGCTGGGCCTTTTTGCCACTGAAACACAGAAAAATTCAGCGTTTCAGTGCCTCTATGGCTTTCTGCTAGAATCAGCGGACCATGGAGAGTTTGCCGGCTTACCGCCTTCACGCTTTACCGGCCTAAAAGTACTTTAGTTTAAAAACAGCGGGCGGAATAGAAATTCCGCCCTTTTTTATCTATTCAAAACTAAACATGAGCTCTTTAAATCAGTTTTTGATTAAGCGCCTTTACCACGGCTTCAGAAACTGAGTTCACCTGCAGTTTTTCATATACATTTTTAATATGGGTATTTACCGTGTGGATACTCAAATTGCAGGCAGACGCCACCATTTTGCGGGAATACCCTTTCACGAGGAGATTCAATATCTCTTTTTCCCTTATTGTAAGCGTAGTTTCTGGTGTATTGTTCTCAAAAAATACGTTTTTCTGAAAAGCAGTCAACACTTTTTTGGCAATAGATGCTGTCATGGCTGCATCGCCATTGTAGACATCTTCAATTGCCTGCAGCAGTTGCGCCGGGGGGGATTTTTTTAAAATATACCCCGAAGCACCGGAGCATATGGAAGCAAAGATCTTATCGTCGTCCTCAAAAACCGTTTGCATCAGAATGGCCACATGAGGAAAGTTGACCTTTATGATTTTCACCCCTTCGATGCCGTTTACATTAGGCATATCAATGTCCATTAGCACCACATCTGGTTCCGCTTTGCGGATATCATTTATAACATTGCTGCAGTCAAAAAAAGTTCCGGTGCAGGTCATCCGGGGCGATGCGTCAATCAACATATTCAAACTTTCCCTACGGTAAGCGTTATCGTCAAAAACAGCCACTTTTATGGTTGATGGATTCATACCTTAAAAGTACAATATAAAAGGGGGCCATAAATAGCTAATTTGGGTGATATTCGGAATCGGGGCCTATTTACCTGATTTGATTCCTGTTAAACTACAATTATTAATAATTTTTGCCGTACTTTGCCGTACCTTTTAAAAGCAAGTTTTTTTATGGCAATTGATATAAAAGTTCCCACAGTTGGAGAGTCTATTAATGAAGTGACCTTGTTAAAGTGGGTTAAGAATTCGGGGGATTATGTTAATCGTGATGAAGTTATCGCGGAGCTGGAAAGCGAAAAAGCTACTTTTGAGGTAAATGCTGAAAAGGCGGGTGTTTTAACTACCCAGGTGGCTGAAGGGGATACGTTGAATATCGGAGATACCATTGCCACCATTGATGATACGGCGCCGAAACCGGCAGCTCCTGAAGGATCCGAACAGGCGCCTGCCGACAAAATCCCTGCAGAGGCACAAAAGCCCGCTGCGGATAAACCGGTTCCGGCCAAAGAAGCGGCTCCGGCGAATGTAAAAGCTACCCCGGTAGCTTCCGCAATTATTGCAGATAAGGGCGTAAATCCCAAAGATGTTACCCCCTCCGGATATTCCGGTAAAATACTGAAAGAAGATGTGTTGTCGGCCCTGGCAAACCCGGGTAAAAAATCTTTTGACGGTGGGGAATTGTTTGGTCGTAATGAACGCGTACAAAAGATGACCAGCCTGCGTAAAACCATCAGCCGCAGATTGGTAGAAGCAAAGAATACAACAGCCATGCTCACCACGTTCAACGAGGTGAACATGAAGCCCATTATGGATATACGGGCAAAGTATAAAGATAAGTTCAAGGAGGCGCACGGGGTTGGTTTGGGCTTTATGAGCTTTTTTGCCAAAGCCTGCGCTATAGCATTAGCTGAATGGCCTTCCGTGAACGCCTATATCGATGGCGATCAGATTATTTTCCATGATTATGCCGATATCAGCATTGCCGTGAGCACGCCCAGAGGTTTGACCGTTCCGGTGATCCGCAATGTAGAAAGTCTGAGCATGGCGGGTGTCGAAAAAGCCGTTCTGGATGTTGCAAAAAAGGCGCGCGACAGCAAATTAACCGCAGAAGACCTTACGGGTGGAACTTTTACCATCACTAATGGTGGCGTATTCGGCTCATTGATCAGCACGCCTATCATTAACCTGCCGCAGAGCGCAATACTGGGTATGCACAATATTGTGGAACGCCCCATTGCCGAGAACGGCCAGGTGGTGATCCGCCCAATGATGTACATAGCCCTGAGCTATGACCACAGAATAGTGGACGGACGGGAGTCTGTAAGTTTCCTGGTGCGGATAAAAGAGTTGCTTGAAAACCCCACTTTACTGCTGATACAGCAGGATCCGATTAAAACGTTACTGGAGTTATAAATAAACCTGTGAGGTCTTTATGACCTCACAGGTTTTACTTTTACCCATTGTCAACTGATTCATCCATACCAGATCCCCCCAAAGGATTGGGGCGTTTTTATTCCTATTTAAATAGCGCGATAAACGTGCTCCGGAAATACAAAGGGGCAGAGCCGCTTGCTCATTTCCTCAAACATCATTTTGCCGCCCATAAGAAGATGGGGAGTAAAGACCGGAAACAGATTGCGCATCTTTGTTACTGTTATTTCCGGCTGGGGAAAGCTTTTACCGATCTTTCGCTGGAGCAGCAGGTGCTGTTGGGTTTAAAAAAGTCCGATAAGGCCCCCGGTCCTGAATGGAATCAGATCATTGCAGCATACAAAGTGCCGGATGAGGCGCCGCCGGGTATTTTCCCCTGGAAGGATAAATTAAGCGCGGCCATTGATGCCGCCGCATTGGAACGATCTTTTTTGATACAGCCCGACCTGTTCCTGCGCATTCGCCCGGGTAATCAAGAGGCGGTTTTAAAGAAACTGACAGATGCCGGTGTTGCTTTTGAAAAAGAGGGAGCTGCTTTAAGGCTATTAAATACGGCCAGGGTGGGTGAGGTGCTTTCTGTAAATAAAGAGGTGGTGGTGCAGGACCTTAGCTCACAGGAAATTAGTTTCTTTTTGAAACATTTTAAATCAGAAATTCCAAATCAAAAATCAGAAATCCGCGTTTGGGATTGTTGCGCGGCCAGTGGCGGCAAATCCATTTTAGCGGTGGATGAACTGGGGGTAGTTGACCTGACCGTTTCAGATATCCGCGCTTCTATTATTGCCAATTTAAAAGAACGGTTTCGTGAAGCGGGAATCAATAACTATCGTGCGTTTATTGGTGATGCAACAAAGCCAAATGATCAGTTGAGCAATGCCCTTTTTGATCTGGTTATTACGGATGTACCGTGCACCGGCAGCGGCACCTGGAGCCGCACACCGGAACAACTGTTTTATTTTAATCCCCAACAGATTGTACACTATACAAAATTGCAGCGAAGCATCTTACAAAACAGTGTGCGGCACGTTAAAAAGGGCGGCTATCTGCTCTATATTACGTGTTCGGTTTTTAAAGCGGAAAATGAAGACCAGGTGGCCTTTTTAACCGCACAAGGTTTCGAGGTGGTGGAGCAGCAGGTGATCACCGGTTATGATAGAAAAGCCGATACGCTATTTGGGGCGTTATTAAAAAAAACATGATGCTGTTAAAAATGGAGGTTGTCGAGTAACCCGTCTTTGGGTGTATCGTAAAAAAGCTCCCAGAACATAATGCCACCCAGGTGCTGCTTTTTGATATAATCGATCTTTAATCTTAGTGACCGGTGGTTATCTCCCGTTGCAAATAAATTACGTTCTTTATTGAACCAATAAGGTTCCTGTGCTTTTGTATCCCAATATTCAGCGAACCCGTTATGGAAAGAAAGGGAATCATTATTCCAGCGATACCCCCGCATAAACAGGAACCGCGCCGGTTGAAACAGTCCATTAGTTACGGCTGAATCTGTCTGGAATACGCGTACATAAAACGGCACGCCTACAATTATTTTCTGAAGCGGGAATTGTATTTTTTTGAAGAACCCGATCGCCCGGTTTACCGATTCTTCTTCCGGCAATGCACTGTATAAAGAAGATTGATGGCCGGTCCTGGTGGAATAGCCATGTACCAGATCATAGGTCATCAGGTTGACAAAATTAATCAGTGGGGAAAGTTTTTTCCATTCAACGGCTTCATCTAAATACGTCTGAAATCCGCCTGCGGCAAAGGTTATAATCTTTTGCCTGCCCAATGCTTTCCTGAGGGAAGATACCAGCCGGGTAAAGTTTTGTTTGTCTTCCGGTGCAAAAGGATAACCCGGAACGTTCTTTAGCGCGGGATATTCCCAATCCAGGTCGATACCGTCCAGTTTAAATGCGGTTAAAAAATCTTTTACCGACCGGGAAAAAAAATCGATACTGTCGGGATGACTAAATCTCTGCGAGCAGGGCCTGCATCCGCCCCAGCCACCCAGGGCGATCATTATTTTTAATTGGGGGTGTTGGCTTTTTACAATTTGAAATCCTCTTAATACTGCCGTGTCTTTTGCTTTAAATATGGCGAATCTCCCCAGGCTGTCCAGGTGCCCGAATCCGTAGATGAGGTGCGTGATGTGGCTGAAGTCATACTGTATCAGGGTAGCGCTGTCGCCGGAATAATAGGCTACAGTTTTGTAATTTTTTTGCGCAGAAGCCGTGCCGACAATTTGTAATAAGATCAACGCCAGGAGCCAATTTTTCACAGCAATAAATTTGATCACCAATATACGATAAATAAAAGCGAGGTTGTCTCAAAAGTGATGTTCGGCCGGTAAGCCGGTGAGACGGTAAGTTAAAAGCAATATCTTCCTGCTTTCCCGGCATTGATTCGCTTCTGTTTTTGATACAGCCAGGTTCTATGCAGCATAAAAATCCGCGAATATCGGCGGAGAAATCAGCATACATCAGCAGGAAAAATATATAGCGCTATTGAATTTTCGTCCACCAGGGTTCAAACTGCTGGCCCGGATCATCCAGGTAAACAATGCTGCCGATCACTGGCGTTATTAACGGGATCGGGTCGGTTTCATTAAGTCTTGTTACTTCTTTCAATGGCTCATCCCAGGGGTGCTGTGCCAGCGCAAATTTTGACGAATGCACAGGGAATAGTCGTTTTGCTCTCAGGTCTTTCGCCGCTTTTAATACTTCTGGTGGCAACATATGGATGGCGTGCCAGGCCGGATTGTATTGCCCGTTTTCTAATATAGCTACATCAATACCCGGGAACTTATTTCCTATTTCTGCAAAATGCGTATCATAGCCGCTGTCGCCGCCAATGTATACCGTAAGTGATGGTGTTTGCAACAAATAGGAAGTCCATAATGTATTATTCCGGGTAAACCCCCGTCCGCTGAAATGGCGTGCCGGCAGGGTAGTGATACGGAAACCGGCATCCAAAAGAGTGGTTTCGTTCCAGTCTTTTTCGATAATGTCTTTTACATCATAGCCCCATCGGATAAGATGCCCGGCTACGCCCAGTGGACAAACAACCTGTTTTACTTTTGATTGTATTGCACGGATGGTTTTATAATCCAGGTGGTCGTAATGGTCATGTGTGATCAATAAATAGTCGATGGAAGGCAGGTCTTCGGTTTTGTAAATATCGCTTCCTTTAAAGGCCCGTGCCGTGCCGGACAGGGGTGAGGCATTGCCACTTAGTACGGGATCAATAAGAAAACGTTTTTCATCGATCTGCATAAAGTAAGAAGAATGGCCAAACCAGACAAGCAGGTTGCGGTTGGATGGCAGTTGGGATAGATCTGTCTTTATTGAAGGTATGCTATCCGTTGGTCGTCTGCGCGGCAACTTTGCAAACAACTGCTTTTTTATTACGCCCCACATACTGTATCCTTCTGTAAGTGTGGGCGTAAAACGGAGGTTTTCGAATTTCCCTTTCTTAAATCGGGGAGATTGTTGCATCAACTGGAAGCGTTCACCCGCAGGAGGCCTGCCAAATTGTGGTAAACGCATGTACCAATAAGTCACTGCGACCAATATAAGTATCACTGCCAGAAAAAATAAGATCATCATTTTGCTAATTATCTCTTTATCCGGAGGCTGACTAAAAAGCAGCAAGCTAATGATCAGCCGGGAAACCGGAAATACGGGAGGGTCTTGTTTTCATTCGTCTAAAACTTACCGTCTTGCCGCCTGAAAAATATTTTTTAGTCAGCCCCACTAATCTTATAACAATGTATTGTATCGTCAGACGTGAAACGATAAATGAGAATTTTTTACGTCTCACCTCTAATCTTTTACTTTTCACTTAACTCCAGTATATCCTTGCCTTCCAGTATGGGTTTGCGGTAACCCGTGGTGGCGGCGTTGATCATAGCCCGGCCTACCTGTTGGAGGGTGCTGGCGCTGTTAGGGGTTATTATTTTAAGCACCGGGTAAAGCCAGCTAAAGTATTTATAGGCAGATAATAGAAACTGCTGCCCCGGCATGGCTTTCATAAAAGCGGGTCGAAACATATAAGCGTTCCTGAATCCCAATTGCAACAGATCATTTTCTGTTTTCCCTTTTACGCGTGCCCACATCAGTCGCCCCTTTTCAGTGCTATCTGTGCCGCTGCCGCTTACATAAATGAATACCAGTTGTGGGTTCAATCCATATAACACTTTTGCAAAATGAAGTGTTGTATCGTAGGTGATCACCCGGTATTCGTCTTCTTTTTTACCAATGCTGGTAATGCCCGCACAGAAAAAGCAGGCATCATATCCTTTTAGCTGTTCATCGTCCGGCTGTAACTGCAAAAAATCGGGAACAAGGTATTCTTTGAGCTTGGGATCTGTTTTGCCTGCAGGTCTCCGGCTAACGGATAACACAGTTTCCACATCGGAGTTTTGCAGACATTCGAGCAAAACGCCCTCGCCAACCATTCCTGTGGTTCCGGTAATAATTATTTTTAATCCCATAACTTTCTTTTTTGCGGTCCTGGCCGATTTTAAAGGTGAGCCGGCATTAGCTTGCAACCGCAAAGATATATACCCAGATAATAAAAAATAATTGCAGGGGAACACGGAACCATAAATACTTTAGCCCTTGGCCGGTAAAATCTGTTTTTGTTTTTGGCGCGACGGCTGCATAAATATTCGCCGGCAGGATCAAGAGAAAAAAAACGATCAGCGACCAGCCCGTCAGCATTCTTGTTTGTGGTATCATTAATCCGATCGCTGCCGCTATTTCAAATATTCCCGTCACCAGGATCAGAAAAATGCGTGCCGGCACAACCGGAGGCAGCATGTGCTCCATTTCTTTTGGCTTTGCAAAATGCGCGATACCGGTAAACAGCAGCATTACTGCCATCGCAATACAACCTGCCACTGCAGTATTACCAGCGCCGGTAAAAATTTTATATGCCGCCAGGCTAAGAATAAAAGTGATAATAAGTATCAGAAAGGGTTTCATGGGTTGATCAATTACAATTTCTTTCGAACCTAATAGCACTAAGGTAAGAATATTTCGCTGTCCCGGTTGGTAATGTTACGGAGGTAAGGAAGGATAACCTCCTTTCTTTTTCAATTTGGCTCCGTTAGGAGCATTGTGTTTGTAGATTGATTGTTCGTTTAATGCATCGGCTCTGTAGGAGCCGTGTAAACACGAGGCTCCTGCAGAGCCCAGATCCTTTTGCGTCAACAGGCTACAAACACAATGCTCCTGATGGAGCGATGCAAATTTATCTTAACAACATTGCCCAAGGGAGCAGCAGGAAGGCAGAGAAAATTTCTGATACCATTAAAGCGAAAGCTTGTATTCGGTACGAATAATCCCACCGCCGATCACATCATCGCCTTCGTAAAAAACGGCGCTTTGTCCAGGAGCAATGCCTTTGGCATTCTGATAAAAGGAAACTTTGATGTCATTGCCTTCGGGAGTCAAGCTGGACAAGGTGCCACTGTCTTTATAACGGATCTTGGTGGTTGCTTCCATACCCGGCGTAATGCTGTCATATTTGATATAATTGATCCGCGTTACATGCATTTCATTTTTTTCAAGATCTTCTTCATCGCCCAATACAACCGTATTGGTATCCGGGTTAATCTCTGTAACAAATGCCGGCTTGCCCAGGGCAATGTCCAGCCCTTTGCGCTGCCCGATCGTATAAAAAGGATAGCCCTTATGTTGGCCCAGGACCTTTCCCGATTTATCTACAAAATTGCCTCCGTTCACGCGCTCCTCCAGTCCGTCAACCCGGCGCTTTAAAAAAGAACGGTAATCGTTGTCCGGAACAAAGCAGATCTCGTAGCTTTCGCTTTTTTTAGCCAGCTCGGGGTAGCCATAATCCATCGCCATCTGGCGGATCTCGGTTTTATGATAGCCCCCCAGCGGCAACAACGTCCGTGCCAGCAGGTCCTGGTCTACGCCCCAAAGCACATAGCTCTGGTCTTTTGTAGCGTCAATCGCCTTGCTGATCACAAAACGACCATTATCGTGCTGACGTACTTTAGCATAATGCCCGGTGGCGATAAAATCGCAGCCCAGGGCATCAGCTCTTTTTAATAAAGCGCGCCATTTAATATGAGTATTGCACAGTACACAGGGGTTGGGCGTACGTCCCGCCAGGTATTCCTCCACAAAATCATTCACTACAAAATCTCCGAACTCTTCGCGTATATCCAGGATAAAATGAGGAAAGCCGTGCTGGACCGCTGCCATCCGGGCATCGTTAAAACTATCTACATTGCAGCAGCCGGTTTCCTTTTTGCCTCCGCCACTGCCCGTGTAATCCCAGGTTTTCATGGTGATGCCGATCACTTCATACCCTTCGTCATTCAACATCAATGCAGCCACCGTGCTGTCGATACCGCCGCTCATGGCCACCAAAACTTTTCCTTTCTTGCTCATAATAAATAATAGCGTGCAAAGATAAACCAACATTTTGTGAATATAGGCGGTGTAGGAGCTTGCAGGGTTGTGCGTTTCCCTCTGATCGATTTTATAACTGGTAATATGTTGAATATCAACATACAGCGTAATTATCATCGGTTGGTAAAATTTTCTGGTAATTATTTTCGAAAAATGTATCTTGCCTGATCAATTTATAAAAAACTTAAATCGGAGCACTATGTTAAAAATGCAGATTATCGGGAACCTGGGAAAGGATTGCGTGGTGAATAATGTGAACGGCAAAAGTGTGATTAATTTTACGGTGGCACACACGGAGAAGTTCCGGGACAGCCAGGGGAACAGCCAGGAACGAACCACCTGGGTAGATTGTGCCTGGTGGACGGATCGTACGGCTATTTCACAATATCTTACCAAGGGCAAACAGGTTTATGCAGAGGGCCAGCCTGAGGTGCGCAGTTTTACAAGGAATGATGGTACCGCGGGCGCTTCATTAACGTTAAGGGTTAGAGAAGTTCAGTTGTTGGGTGGCCGTGAAGGCGGAGCACCAGTTTCAAGTGGCGGATACAGCACTTCTTCAGGTACGGCCGGAACGCCCATGAGCAATGAGGGGCCTGCTGATGACTTGCCGTTTTGACGATCGAAAAAACTAAAAGGACTGTTTCTGAATTCAATACCAGGGATTTTTGAAACAGTCTTTTTTTATTTATAACCTGCCAAAACTGTTTGCTTTATGAGAATATATCTCCTCTTTACTTTAATGGTTTGTTTTGCCACAAGCTCCTGCACTTTATCTTTCAGAAAATATAAAAAGCCATTCGCTGTCGAGAGCGCCTCTGATCCGCAATTAAAAAAACTGGTGGGTGAATGGATGTGCACGAAAATAGTAGTTGAAAGCAATAACCGGGCACAGGAGTTGGAAATGGAGGATGTTCTTTCATCCGTACGGGAAGACCTTGAATTAAATGTAATAGAGTTGGGCGCTCCTGATTCTGCCTGGACGTCTTACCGTTCTAACGGAAACGGCTACCAGGCAATGCAATGGGAATTCCAGCCTGCAAATAACATCAATTTTAGCGCAGATGGCGCGCCTGTTGGATCTTTTGCTATAGCTGCACTGGAAAAAGATACAATGGTGCTGCTAATGCAACTGAGGCCGCCGGATGGCGGTGCGGGCAAAGCGGTATGTTCCTGCCAGTTCACCCGGATCAACTCCCGCAAGATAGCGGGTATGCGGCTGTATGACCCTGCTATAAACTGGTGGCGGCCGCAACCTCAGAAAAATGAATCGCATACAGAACTGGTAAACCGGCTTAAAGCAATGCTTAAGTTTGACTATGTTTATATAAGATCACTTTATTATTCGGCCGCTACTTATATTGACACAAAGCGGCTTAACATGCCGTTCATATACTACAACGGTGGTATCGGGCTAAAGGATTATCCTGATGGAACAGATAGTTTTACCAACTTTTTTTATTCAAAGGAAAATATAGAAGAGGCCATGCACATTTTAGCAAAGGGCTTTGGCAAAGTGCAATATACAAAACGACCTAATTATACGCTGGAATATGCACAATTTATGAAAGATCTGGCAGATGTAATTGAATAATGTTTAGCTTAAACGTGAAATGTCGACCTGAGTATTCAATTTACGTTGTAAAATCTACCTACCGGTTGCATAATATTCTTTCGTCGCCCTGACCGCAGTCCCGAACACTTTCGCATGTGCGTCAAGATAAGGAAAACGATTCAGGCGCTGTAAGCGCCGCGTGTTTATAGTATTCATGATCATCTACGCAATGCACATAGGCTCCGTCAGGTGCCGCGTAAACAGCCCGAACAAATACCATTGCGATTGCTATAAACACAGCGCTCCTAACGGAGCGGAAATGGCTCAAATACTGGTGTAGTTGCAGTTCCAGCAGATTGAATGTCGTGCTTAGCTTGACGCGCATGCGAACACTTTCGGGGCGGAGTGGAAGCCCGTCCGGCTGAACACCGGACGGATGGGGGCGCTCAACTCTCGGGCAGTCTGGTAGCACAGTGATGCTTCGGCTATGCTCAGCATGACGATAGTATGATTCTTCTTCAGTATGTAGTGTCATTTGTTATTGGCAGATAGCAGCCGGGAGTAAAATATGAACCGCTCACATTTATCGTTTCACTTTTCGCAATACCATTTGCTGCTTTGCGATCAACTTACCACCAGTTCTTCCGGTAAAAATTTCCCTTATACGCAAATGCCGCTGTTTGAGACATCCGGGAAACGGCTTCTGCAGAGCAGCTAGCGTCTACAAGCACAAACTCCGCAGCAGCATCTGCCTTGGGCCATTGCATTGCTCCTTTATCATCCAGCGGAAGGATATTTTTTGTGGCAAACCTAAGGGTACGGGAAAGCTCAAATTCGGTTCGCCAGCCATAAAGCTGCGCCATGAGGTTGGCTTTTTGTAACATATTCCCCGTGCCGAAAGTGCTCCAATGATCCTGTATATTATCATTACCTACCAATACTTCCACGCCTTGTTTTACTAATGTAGGGATGGGCATCAGCGCTCCGGGGAACGGAATGGCGGAAGCAATACCCACTTTGGCTGCTGTCAGTTTATCCGAAATTGCTTCGGCATCCTTCAAAGGCAACTGCGCCAGCGCAAAAGCGTGACTGACATAAGTGCGACCCTGCAGTTGCGGGTTCTCAACTGCTTTTTGCGCCAGGTATTCAATAGTGCGGAGACCTTCTTTACCCGAATCGTGCAGGTGGATATCGATGCCTTTGTTATTGTCTATTGCCAGTTGAACGGTAAAATCAATGGCTTTTTCAATATTTTTATCGATGCTGAACGGATCTAATCCGCCAACAAAAGCTACTGCTTCCAGTTGTGCAGCTTCTTTCATTAACGGAGCTGAATCCGTGTAATACAATCCGTGTTGCGGGAACGCCACCAACTCTGCATCAAAGCAGCCTTTTTTATTATCCAATGCCTTTTGCAGGTTCTCTAAAGAGCGCAGTCCGGATGTGGTGTCTACATTGAAATGTGCTCTTGCAAAAGTTGTCCCGTACTGTTGTAAAAGATCGATGAGCTGTTCCGCCCGGTAGGTGGAAGTTTTCAGCAACTCAGGAATGATCTCCTGTTCGTAGGCGATCATATCCGCAACGGTTTCCCTTGCTGGTGAAGGCGCCTGCCAGGGCAAACCGTACAAGGTTTTATCGATATGTACATGCATATCTTTGAACGCAGGCAGCATCAGCAATCCTTTTGCATCAATGGCATCCGCCAACGAAGCATCGTTCGGGAAGATCTTTACTATTTTGCCTTCTTTGATTTCGATGCAAAACAATTCTGTTTTTGTACCGGTAACACCGCTTTCGTTTTTGATAAAAGCTGTTTCCAGTCGCACGTTTTTTAAAGTATAACGGCCTTTTATGGGTTCTGTATATGTTGTCTTCATGATCTAAGCGCTTGTTAAAATTATATTTTAAGATTAGCTTCCCGTAGATAACGCATCGGAGATGACCCCAAGCCGGGAACTAATAGTTAGCGGGAATCCGGGAAGGTTCATTCTTCAGTTTTTTAAAAATTACCGCCTTATCATTTAGCCGGCAAAAAAATATTTCTTACGGTTGCAGCAGGGCTGCAATTTCAGTGAATCCTCTTTGTTGTGCGTGTTGCAGAGGCGTTATGCCATCGTGGTCGGGTATATCCATTTTCGCGCCGGCATCCTTTAGTATCTGAACGATCTGCTGGTACTTTTTGCTTCCGTCGCCCAAAACAATGGCTTCCATTAGGCCGGTCCACCCCAGGCGGTTTACGTGGTTAACGGGGTATCCCTTGGTATTGGCCAGTAAGCGAACGGTTTCTACGTGCCCGCGCTCGCAGGCCGGGATCAGTGCTGAACCATAATAGCGGTTAAACACATCGAAGCGGGCGCCATTATCTAAGAATAATTGCACCAGTTCTGTTTGCCCGCTGGCGCCGGCATAAAGAAAGGGGCTGTCCAGGTTATCTGCCTGCTGATTGACATCTGCTTTATGTTTTACCAGCAATTTTGCCATTTCGGTCTGGCGGTTGTTGGTGGCGATCAATAATAAAGAGCGTTTGCTATTATCTGTCGTATTTACGTTTGCCCCGTTTGCCAGCGCTGCGGCCACGCCCTGGAGATCGTTTTTCTCCACCAGGGATATAATATCTTTCTTTTCCATTGGTACTTGTCCTCTATTATCTGTATCTGTTAATGTTGCATGACAGGAGATGATTGCTGTCACCAGTATCAGTAAAAAAAAGGTTGTTCTCATAAAATAATACTGTTTAAAAAACGATTGAGCCTTTATAGATTAGTGATTTTACAGGGGAGATCCGGGAAACTGCTTCGGCGGAGCAGCTTGCATCCACCAGCGCTATATCTGCATCATCGCCTGCTTTTGGCCATTGCTGTACGCCTTTGTCGTCTAAAGGCAAAGGGCCTGTGGTGGCTAGTTTCAGCATTCTGGACAAACCAAATTCTGACGAGTAGCCATACAACTGCGCTGCAAGATTCGCTTTTTGTAAAACACTGCCGGAGCCAAAGGTGCTCCAGTGATCTACAATGCTATCATTTCCGGTCATTACTTTTACGCCATGTTTCATTAAAGTGGGAATAGGCATGATCAAGCCTCCAAAGGGTATGGTAGAATTGATACCGATTTTAGCAGCGCTGAGTTTTTCAGCCATTTCTTCCTGTTTTGATTTATCTAACCGCCCCAATACAAAACAGTGACTGATATAGGTTTTCCCTTTCAGTGCCGGATTCTCATTTACTTTATTGATCAGGTATTCCACGGTTTTCAACCCAGAGTCGCCCGATTCATGTAAATGAATATCGATCCCTTTATTATTGTCAAGGGCCAGTTGTACCGTAAAATCCATTGTTTTTTCAATAGCACCGTCGATAGAATAAGGGTCTACGCCGCCGATAAAATCGATATCCATTTTAGCCGCTTCTTTTAGATAAGGAACCGAATCGGTATAAAACACGCCATGTTGTGGAAAGGCCACCAGCTCTGCGCCGAAAACATTCTTTTTATTTTCCAGCGCCTTTTGCAGGTGGGTGAGTGATTCCAGTTTCGATGTCGGTTCAATATTTACGTGGCTACGGGCAAAGGCGCTTCCTTTTGATTGGAGCAACTCGATCATCTTTTCCGCCTTGTAAGTAGAGGTCTTCAGCAGTTCCGGCAGGATCTTTTGTTTCAGAGCGATCATTCCCTTTACACCGCCGGGCCCTCTTCTGGTAGCCTGCCACTTACTGCCATAAAAGGTTTTATCCAGGTGGATATGCATATCCTTAAACGAGGGGAGCATCAGTAGGCCTCTAGCATCTATCGCTTTAGCATTGAGTTGATTTGGACTGACCTTTTTTATTTTCCCGTTTTCGATCTCAACAGAAAAAAGATCCGTTTTAGTGGCGATAACCTCATCGCCCTCATATTCAAAACCTGTTTCCAGGCGAACATTTTTTAGCGTATAGTGATTGGACTGCTTCATAGTTGTATTCGTTTTTTCTCCGGCCGTTGCCTTTACTGTCCTGGGAATAAACGCCAGCCCTGCAAGGCCTAAGGTGGAGTGTTTAAGAAAATTTTTACGGGATGTAGTAGATTGTTTCATATTATAGAGTTACTACAAAGGTAGATTGCTTTGCCGCGCTTTACATGAGCAATTGCTGCCATTCCTTGTAATATTTATCACTGCTTTATCGTTATTTTGCAAGATGCAGGATACAAACTACTCACTTCAACAGTTACTCGATTTTACGGTACAGATATTTAAAGCAATGGGCTGCCCGGATGCAGATGCTCAAACGGCGGCAATAGTTTTATTGCAGGCTGATCTGCGCGGTGTGGACTCGCACGGCGTAGCACGACTTTCGGGCTATGTGCGTTTATGGGAAGCCAAACGCGTTAATGCAACGCCTGATATAAAAGTAATTCATGAAACCCCATCAACAGCCGTGGTGGATGGAGACAGCGGCCTGGGCCTGGTAGTGGCGCCTTTCGCTATGCAATTGGCCATTGAAAAAGCCCGTAACGTGGGCACCGGCTGGGTCAGCGTGCAAAATAGTAATCACTACGGCATTGCCGCTGCCCATGCCATGAAGGCATTGGAGCATGATATGGTCGGTATTTCTATGACCAATGCCAGCCCGCTGGTTGCGCCCACTTTTTCTACAGCAAAAATGTTGGGTACCAACCCCATTTGTGTGGCGGCCCCGGCGGGGGAGCAGCCGGCCTTTGTTGCTGACCTGGCAACTACAACTGCCGCCAATGGCAAACTGGAAATATTGCAACGAAAAAACGAGGAGGCGCCGTTAGGCTGGGTGCAGGACAGTGAAGGTCACCCGGCCACCGACGCCAATATTTTAAAGAAGGGTGGTGCTTTGTTACCGCTGGGCGGTGATCGGGAGCATGGAAGTCATAAAGGGTATGCACTAGGTGCAGTGGTGGATATTTTCTCTGCGCTGCTAAGCGGGGCCAATTATGCGCCCTGGGTGCCGCCGTTTCCCGCCTATGTGCCCATGCCGGCAAAACAGCCCGGTAAAGGCATCGGGCATTTTTTTGGTGCCATGCGGGTAGATGCTTTCAGAACAGTGGAGGCTTATAAGCATGATATGGATGATTGGATCGAAGGTTTCCGCAAGGCGGCAACAGTCAAGGGACAGGATAAAGTACTCATTCCCGGAGATCCTGAAAGGGAGGCTGAAGTGGAAAGAAGAGCAAGTGGAATACCGCTGCTACCTGCTGTGGCAGATGATTTAAAGGCGCTAGGGGAGAAAATGGGAGTGCCTTTTTAAACAGAGATTATTGCTCTGAAGATAGGAGGGATGAACGAGCGTAAGGGCTGCCACGAATGCACAAATGTATTATTCGTGCATTCGTGGCATTGGCCAATAGCATTGCAGATGTTGTAAAATGTAATGATTAGCCAATTTTCAATATTGTTTACTGGCTTTTTTTTACGAAATTCGCTAACGATGCTTTAACGCATATTAGAAAAATAAAAACAGAAATAATAAAAGACAGACATGAAGGTAATGAAATTTGGGGGTACCAGTGTTGGTAAACCAGAACGGATGAAACATATTGCATCGCTTTTACAAACCGAAACGGAACCTGCTATTGTAGTACTTTCGGCATTATCCGGAACCACCAATGCACTGGTGGAGATCGGCAATGCCATTGCCAGCGGCGACCGGCACAGCGCACAGCAATTTATTAATAACCTCACCGAACATTATAATAAATTCATAAAGGAATTATTCTCAAAAGAGGCTTCTCTGGCGACAGCACAGGCTATTGTTGACGAGCATTTCGAATTTCTAAATATCATATTAAAAATATCGTTTAGCGAGTCATTGAGTAAAGACATCCTTGCGCAGGGGGAATTGCTCTCCACCAAAATATTTTCCGTTTACCTGGAAGAGATCGGTGAATCTTATGCGCTGCTGCCGGCATTGGAATTTATGAGCATCGATGAGAATGATGAACCCCAGATCGGCAGCATTCGCATCAAGCTGAAACAGTTGCTGGATCAACATAAAGAGAAAAAGATATTAGTAACCCAGGGATACATCTGCCGGAACGCCAGGGGCGAAGTGGATAACCTGAAAAGGGGCGGAAGCGATTATTCTGCATCGTTGATCGCAGCGGCTATCAGTGCCTCCGTGTGCGAGATATGGACGGATATTGATGGCATGCACAACAACGATCCCCGGGTGGTGGGCACTACCCGGCCGGTAGAACAGTTAAGCTTTGAAGAGGCCGCGGAGCTGGCTTATTTTGGAGCCAAGATCCTGCATCCGGCATCCATCTGGCCCGCGCAGCAATATAAGATCCCCGTGAAATTGCTGAACACGATGCAACCCGAGGCAAAGGGGACCCTTATTACCCAGGAACCGGGTGGGCATGGGGTAAAAGCCGTTGCGGCAAAAGATAATATTTATGCGGTGCGCATAAAAAGCAGCCGCATGTTACTGGCCTACGGCTTCCTGAGAAAAGTGTTTGAAGTATTTGAAAAATATAAGACAGCTATTGATATGATCACTACCTCCGAAGTAGCTGTTTCCTTAACCATCGATAATGCAGATCACCTGGACCAGATCATAAAAGAACTGGAAGTGCTGGGCACCGTTACGGTGGATAAAGATCAGACCATCGTTTCAGTGGTAGGATATAATATCAATGAAACCGAGGAGATCATTAAAAAGCTTTTTGGCTCCATACGCAGCGTGCCCATCCGTATGGTTTCCTACGGTGGCAGCCCGCACAACATTTCCCTGCTGGTGAGTGCTGATGAAAAAGTGCACCTGCTGAAGCAGCTGAATAAGGGGATGTTTGGGTTGGAATAAGGTTGAAAAATTGATAAGTTTAAATGTTAACAGGGAATACCCCTGTCAACTTGTAAACTTGTCAACAGACCATAAATGCGTACCATCTATTGCATACCCGGCTTTGGGGTTGATGAACGGATTTTTAGCAACCTGCATATTGACAATGCAATCCTGCAATGTATCAATTGGCTGGATCCTTTAAAAGGGGAAAGCTTTCATTCTTATGCGATGCGAATGGCCGATCTGATGGTAACAGATACGCCTTTAACCATCATCGGTATTTCCTTTGGCGGGATGGTAGCGCAGGAGATCGCCCGGTTCCGGAAGGTAAAACAGATCATCCTCATCTCCAGCGTTAAATCCCGCAGCGAAATGCCGTTGTATATGCGCGTTGCCGGTGCGCTGAAGCTGAACAAACTCTTTCCTGTAAAAGTGGTACAACGAAGCGACCGGATATATAAGATAGCCAATCGCAGGCTGGGCGCATACACGCCCGAAGAACAGGAGTTTGCAAACGTCTATCGTAAAACCGCAAACCTGAATTACATCCACTGGTCCTTTGATAAGATCCTTAACTGGAGGAATCTAAATGGGACCGCAACGGCCATCACTCATATTCACGGAAGCAAAGATCAGGTGTTACCTATAAAGTATATTAAAGCCGATTATGTGATTGAAGGCGGCACGCATATGATGGCCTGGAACCGTGCGGAAGAAATAAGCAGGATTATTAATAAAGTGACGGGGAGTGATGGAAGATACCTGTGAGGTTTCAAAACCTCACAGGTCTTAGCCCGGCTTAAGCACGACCCCAACATGCAGCACTTCCCGCAGATCAATAAAATTTGCCGCCTCCATCAATTTGGTCAAAAGCAAATACAAGGGCAGCAGGCTAAATACATAGCCCTTAGCAAAGAGAGAAGGATAAATTATCAGGAACTTGTTAGAGGCTTAGGGAGCATCCAAAAAAGCTGTTGGATTTTGAATTTGATTTTGAAGAATGAAAAGCACTAACGGACAAGTATTGCTTGCAGTTTGGGCATTTGAAATTCGTCGCGCCGAAACTGCTGCTTATATGTAAAAACGTAGTTTTATTCTTGCAGGTTTCTGAAATGAAACAATACACAGCTTACAAAATAATCAAGCTTTATAATCGAAGAAAAGGTTTTCCAAGGCATTGAGATAAAAATGATAACGATTTGAAAAAAGCAAAGGCATTTGTCAGAAAAAGTTAAAACAATATTCCTTGTACGGTAAGATGATGCTTTAGTTTTTACAGCTTATTCCTGAATTGCTGCTGTTTTTTTTAGCCAAATTTATAGCATCAAGCCCGAACTGAAGCTGAATTTTTTACAGATGCTGACGCTTACAACGTCCAGCCTAAATTGCAGCAATATCCCTGTTGTGCGTTCGTCGTTTTAATTAAACCAATCGTCCCATTTTTCTGCAAGTACTCTGCCTATAAGTGCTACCAAAACGCCGATTGCACCTGCAGGGTTGCCTGCAATAATACCCCACAATATAGTAACAGCCCCTATTAGCTGAAGAAATATACCTATTGATTTTGCAGTAGAGTTATCCATTGGGTCGTGATTTTTTAAGGTAGAGTTAGAATTACTTCGGCGGTTTTATCGCCTGTTACATCAACATTTTTTGAAAAGCTAATTATTTTGTCTGCCTTAGTTGCTCGAACTTGAATTGTATGGGGTTGGATAGCAACGTTTCTAAAAACTATTGATGTAGTTCCTTTCAAAGCAATTGGAACTTCATTGTCTATTCCAATTTCTATATTAGAGTAGTCAGTGTAATTTTCTACGTTAACTGAAATATTAGCAGGGTTTTTATATTCATCTTGCTTTTGTTTAAACAACTCATAAAGCTCACTGGTTTGTGTCTGAAATTCTGTTGCCCATGAACCTGTTTCTACTTGAATTGTCGTGTAAACAGCTTGCCGAAAGGTTTTTACCAAATTTAATAATGCTAAAATATTTTCTTGAGTTAGAGGATTATTTGCCTTTGCAGTTTCTATATCCCAGTTCTCAATGAAGTCTTGAGTATTCTTTTTAATATCCAATTCAGCAATGTAAAATCTAACATAACCTGAGGAAATACCTAAATATTTGTCGAGTAACAACAAAAGTCCCCCAATGGCTAAGCTTATATAACCATAGTTTGGAATAGGTTTGTTCTTTAGTACCTGGTCTGCACTTAGAATAGGCCACAGTATTCCAAAAGCAAAAAGGATAATTGATAAAACCCGAATCGTTCTAGAATAAATAGAATGATACTTTCTAAATCGCGCATACCATTCTTCTTCTGTTTTCATAGAAGTCAAAATATTATTCTTAATTGTTTCAAGAGTTTCAGTTGGTTTGGTCCAGTCGTAAGCCATTGTGTGTTGTTTGAATTGTTAATGATGGGGTTTGTTCGACGAGAAAATGCTAAACGGATTAAACATATGCACAAGTGGCATGGTTAAAAAGTTTTAGATGCGTTAATTAAATTAATTGCAAGCTTTCTCATCGCATGCCTTTCTATTGAATCGCCTTTAAAAAATGAAAATTTGTATTCCTTAATCTCCGGATCAACCGTTGTTAATGGATAAAAATATTTTGCAACCTTCCTGAAAAAAAACAGAACCTCACCCGCCTGGTATATTCTGCATATTTCGATGCCAATTTCATTTATTTTCCTGAAATTCTTTTTAATGTCCTTATACCCGGTGACCGGGGATGGATTGAATGCGAAGACTTTTTTTATATCATTTGTTGCATATGCAGCTTGTTGTGCCAGGCCTCCGCCCAGGGAATGCCCGGTAGAAATAAATTCAACAGATTTATTTGGAAAAATATTTTTAACAGTTGAAATTAATTGTGGGATCAGCATTTGAACTTGATGATAGTAGTCCCAAAAAAAGTAGTGGAAAACTCCCCGCAAAACAGGATTTAGAGTAAACCATCTTAAATTGCAGATCCAATCATTAAAAACATTTGGCGTCGTGCCTTTAAATGAGATTACGATTTCGATTTTGTTTTCTGTTTTCCGGTGCCATACTTCATATACCAGCCCACAAATCATTTTCTGAGTTTTTAAAATTGGAAGTGGGATTTTCGGAAGGAATGCCTCATCAATTTTTTCCCAATCTGTTTTTACGGGTATAAAAGAACTGCTGGTTTTGTTCTCTGGATAGATATTGGAAGAAAAAATAGCATAGTCTACAAATTGCTTTGCCGCAATATTGGCTTTTAGTCTCTCCTGATGACTTCCGGTTAAGACAATAACAAATTTTGATCTGGTCATAATTCAGAATTTGTAACTAAACCCAATGGAATAAACCTGGTCGTTCCTGGCGTCGAATGGAAGTTTGCCTGAAGCATAACTTACAAACATTCCTGATGTGGATTGCAATGCCATAACAAAATAATTGGCCGAACTAAAGTTGGAATTTTTAATTGCTGCAGGAGCAGCCAGCTCCTGATAAAAACGATAATCTGCATTAAAGAATATATTTTCCTTGCGTATTCTTGAAATAAAGGTTCTGAAACTTGTTTCAAATTTGAATCTTGGAAAAGGGTTCAAGTTGCCGATAAGTTTTCTTCGTGTACTGTCGTTAGAAGGAATCACATAATCAAGTGTTAATTGAACAGTTGGTATTGTAGCGCCATAGACAGTAAACGATTTGTCGGTGCCCGTTATTAACCTTATTAGTGCAAAAGGGTAATCCAGTATGTTGAGCTTTGATAAAATGTTTTTTTTGTTCCAGGCTTTGGCTCCCAGGTCAATTGTAATGCCAGGAGTAAATTGGGTTTTTGAAAAGTCTTGAGTGGCCTCGAAAGCAAATTTTGGGCCAATACCATAGTAGTATTGGTTACTCAATTTCAGCTTGTCTCCAAATTCGTCCCATAGCGCAATGGCTTCCTTGCTTTTCATATCTTTTATCTTTACCAATTTGGTTTCAATATCATTAAGTTCAGAAAAGACAGAAGTATCGTGTTGTTTAATAACGCCGCCAATAAAAGCGGCATAATTATAAAACACTTTTGTTTCTAAGAGATTATTAGGATTCGCTCTCTTATTAAAGGCAACATTACCCTTTGCCGAAAGTCCGAGCGTATGTGAGATTCTGCTTTTATCTTTTTCGATAAACTTGGCGTAATCAAAATTGAAATCGTATGAGAACCCTAAAGATGTGGTTGTACTGTCTTTTGATTGGAATGTTTTGAAGGCAATATTCAGATCGTCCAGAAATTGGAATTTTTTATTTTTATTTGTATAACTCTGTTTGAGAAAGTCTTGCCACAAAGTATTGTAAAGATCGGGGTCTTTTATAATGCCATTTAATATGGTTTTTATTTCATCTTCTTTTTTATTTGCGGCTTTCAGGGTCATGACCAACCTATTGATTTGCTGATTCGACATTGCCTCCTGGCTGTTGGCAGAAAGAACTGCTGATATGATAACTAAAAACGATAAAATGTAACTTTTCATTATTCTGGTATCACTGGTTTAGCAAAGTTGATTCGCCCCAAAATTTATAGGAGTCATCAATCGTTTGGGCAAGATCTTTTAGTAGCTTTTTTTCATCAATAAGGATTTTGACCATACTGTTCATCGCTTTTGTTCTGTCAACATTAGCTTCATATTTGGCTCCACGCCCAATTCTGAAAATATGGTCTAGCTGGTCGGCAATAATCATTGCCTGCTGTTTCCTGAGATCGGGACTACCGAGTGTATTAAAATATGTCAACGTGTTCATTGCCAAATCACCGCTATCGTCAAAATTGGTCGACAACTGCTGCATGGAATAAAACGTGGACCACAACGTTGTACAAGCTCTGTTATTGGAGGACCAGTCTGTCATAAGTTTATTTTGAGTTTGTTGTATCTGGTGGTCTGTAATAGCTTCGATAGTGTCTTACCCTTCCGCCTCTCTTAAGCGTTAATTTAAAGTCTACTTGTCCTTTATAGCTGTTAAAATTGGGCTTGCTTCTTAATTCCAGTCGTTCGGTTAAATTTGGTCATCTCTAAGCACCGGTTGCTATACTAAAATTATACCTTTTTTATATATAAAAAAATAATTTATTATTTATTTTTATATATGTTGGGTCGCTAAATCAGGTGATGCGGCTGCGCTCGAAGCCCTACTATGGAGTTTGTTTTTGGGGTAGGTTTAACTCCTCTTTCGCCGAAAGGCGCGCAGGTCAGGAGACCTGGCCGGATAAAATCGGAGTCACCCGGAATATAAAAATTAATGGGGCAGGGCAGCAATCGCCCCAGCCGCCAAAATAAAAACCGCGAAGCTGCAAGCTTCGCGGAGCGATGATTAATGATATGTTCCGGCGTATTACCCGCCGCTATGTATATAATCCTGTAAATGATTAATCGTTTCTTTCTGCTGCAGGATGGTTTCTTTTACCACATCGCTGATGGAGATAATGCCCGCCAGTTGCTGATCAATAAAAACCGGCAGATACCGGATATTCTTATCGCTCATGAGCTCCATACAGCGTTCTACGGAATCTTCGGGAGTGACCTTTGGCAGATCGGTAGACATGATTTCTTCAACGGTGGTATCGGAGGAATGCTTGCCTTTCAGGATCACTTTCCGGGAATAATCACGCTCCGTCATGATCCCCAGGAAATTTTCTCCTTCTTTTACAACAAGCGAACCAATGTTCTTTTCAGCCATCAACTCCAGCGCCCGGTAAACGGTTGTGGCAGGGGGGATGCTGATGGCATCGTGCCCTTTTCTTCCCAAAATATTTGATACTTTAGACATGATAGCAAGGTTTATATCAGCAATATATTGAAAAAATAGAAGAAAAGCGATTAATTTTTTATTTATAGATCATAGGTCATGGATCATAGTTCATAGCCGCCTATGAACCATGAACTATTCCACTGCTTCCAGTTCTGCAGTGCTATAATCCTTGATTACGTTATACAAAGTTCCCCTCTCGACCGGTTTGCGTTTGGCCTGTTTGATCAGTACCACCAGGTCCTGCGTGGTCATGGAGGGGGTTTGCTCCTCGGCGCCGGCCATGGAATAGATCTTCGTGGTATCGTCGATCGTTCCGTCCAGGTCGTTTACACCAAAGGAAAGCGATAACTGGGCATTCTGCCGCCCCAGCATCGGCCAGTAGGCTTTAAGGTGAGGGAAATTATCCATATAAATACGGGCAATGGCATACAGGCGCATATCCTCAATTAAGGTAGATTCCGGGACATGGCTCATGTCATTATCGCCATTGCGGAATTTCAGCGGAATAAAAGTATTAAAGCCGCCGGTTTTATCCTGCAGGGCCCGCAGCCGGCTCATATGATCCACCCGGTCGGCAAAACTTTCTATATGTCCGTACAACATAGTAGCATTGGTGTGCATCCCCAGTTGATGGGCTGTCTCATGTATTTTTAACCAACCGTCGGCATCCACTTTATCCGCACAGATCTGCTGGCGCACCCCGGAAGCAAAGATCTCCGCACCCCCGCCGGGCAGACTTTCCAGTCCGGCTTCCTTAAGGTATTGCATCCCTTCTTCAACGGTTTTCTTCGCCTTGCGGAACATATAATCCAGCTCCACCGCCGTAAATCCTTTGATGTGCAGCCCGGGGCGATGGGCTTTTATTTTGCGCAGCAATTCGGCAAAAAACTCCAGGTTCATTTTGGGATGTACGCCGCCCACGATATGCACTTCTGTTACCGGTTCATTATCGTACTTTTTTACAATGTCCATCATCTGCTCCAGGCTCAGTTCCCAGGCTTCATCCCGATGGGCGTATAGCCGGCTGTAACTGCAGAAATTACAGGTATACACGCAGGCATTGGTGGGCTCGATGTGAAAATTCCGGTTGAAATAAGTGGTATCGCCATGTAATTTTTCGCGTACATAATTGGCCAGACTGCCCACGAAACCAAGGCTCCCTTTTTCGAAAAGAATAAGACATTCTTCGTCAGTGATTCGTTCGCCGTTATAAACTTTTGTTGCTATATTTTTAAGAGCGGTATCTTTTGGAAGTACATCTTCACTCAGCACTGTTACCATAAACTAAAATTTTGGCAAAGGTATGCTATAATGCTGAACGCCCAATGCTCAACGCTGGATTCCGGTTACAGGTTACAGGTCTCAGGTTTGACGTTTGACGTTTATCTTTTGCTGTTCACCACTAAGTTTCATTAAAAGGATCTTTTAAAATATAATGGTTCACAGCTTACGCGGATTGCCACAGAATGTTTTAAATCTGTGTAAATCTGGGAATCTGGTATCAGATGCTAAACATTATTAGCAAAGCCTCCTGCGTTGAGCATTAAGTGTTCCGCGTTGGGCATTAAGCCGGTAAAAAACGATTTTTCTAATAAAAAAAGGTGTTTTGTTATAAGTATAACAGAATCTCATAATTTTATCGATCAAAAACACTATTGCCAATGAGTTTGAAATTCAGATTGATTATTATCAATTTCCTTCAGTTTTTTATTTGGGGCGCTTACCTGACTTCAATAGGGGGGTATATGTATGCAACACTCCATTTCAAAGGGGAGGAAATTGGAACCGTTTTTTTAACACTTGGGATCGCTTCTATATTTATGCCGCCCTTGCTTGGAATCATCAGCGATCGCTGGGTGAACGCAGAGCGCTTGCTGGGAATAACCCATATCGTTGGCGCAATAGCGCTATATTATGCCTCTACAGTAACAACTCCATCCAAAATGTTTTGGGCCATGTTGTTCGTATGCATGACGTATATGCCTACAATATCTTTAAATAATACCGTTTCCTATCATATTTTAAAAAATAACGGGCTGGAACCTCAAAAATATTTCCCCCCCATCCGGGTGTGGGGTACAGTAGGCTTTATTGCTGCGATGTGGCTTACTGATTTATTTCATTGGACATTAACGGGCACTCAACTTTCCTTTGCCGCCGTGAGCGCGCTAATTACTGGCCTCTATTGTTTTACACTGCCACCCTGTAAGCCCGATAACAAGGACGGCCGAACCCTGGCTGAAGCTTTCGGAATTGAAGCGCTGAAATTATTTAAGATTCCCAGAATGGCGATCTTTTTTATATTTTCTATGTTTCTTGGCGCTGCTTTGCAAATTACCAATCAATGGGGGGTACCATTTGTTGATCATTTTAAGTTCGATCCCGTTTTCGCAAATACAATGGGCGTTAAATATCCAAACATCCTGATATCTATTTCCCAGATATCCGAAACGGCGTTTATCGTTACTATACCATTCTTCCTGAGAAGATATGGTATAAAAACAGTGATGCTGATGAGTATGTTTGCCTGGTTTTTAAGATTTGGGCTTTTTGGTATTGGCGATCCGGGTGGAGGGCTGATTTTTTTGGTACTCTCTATGATCGTATACGGCATGGCCTTCGATTTTTTCAATATTTCAGGTTCGCTTTTTATCGAGAGAGAGGCCCCTGCTACCATCCGGGGCAGTGCCCAGGGATTGTTTATGATGATGACCAATGGAATTGGGGCAATGATCGGAAGTTTTGGTAGTGGTTGGCTGGTGCAGCATTATACACAAGGAGCTAATACAGATTGGAAAACTATCTGGTTCATTTTTGCAGCGTATGCTTTAATAATCGGAATACTGTTTATGCTGATATTCCGATACAAACATGTTCCGTATAAAACTCAAAATCTTCCGGCTCATTAACGTGTGTTAGCGTTCGGGTGTCAGACGATAGACGTCAAATGTGAGACCTGAGACCAGGAACCTGTAACCTGAAACTGCCATCCGGGTATCCGGCCCTGCTGTATTGACATTTTTTTCACAACTTTTTGTCAATATTGCCTGTTATCTATCTGGGTGCTAAATTTGCAGTTCGTTTCCGGAACTAATAACAATTAAAATATTTAAAATGGCAAAAGAATTTAATGATTCCAATTTCCAGGCAGAGGTATTAGACTCTGATAAATTAACTGTGGTGGATTTTTGGGCAGAATGGTGCGGTCCTTGTCGCGCTATCGGGCCCGTAATCGAAGAATTATCAAAAGAATACGAGGGTAAAGTGAATATTGGTAAAGTGAATGTGGATGTAAACCCCCAGGTTTCTATGAATTACGGTATTACTTCTATCCCCGCCATCCTTTTCATTAAAGGCGGCCAGGTGGTAGACAAACTGGTAGGTGCACAACCCAAAGGAAACTTTGTTAAAAAGATCGAAGCGCACTCCAACTAATAAACGACCTCCTTCTATAAAGCCTCGTCCCGGTATCCGGAGCGGGGCTTTTTAGTATTCAGATTTCAGTTATCAGTCTTCAGACATCAGATTTATAGTCTGTATACTGATGACTGAAATCTAATAACTGAATACTGATAACTCTGATCTTTTCAACTTACATTTGGGTAACAAAAAAGAGCGTTATGAACTACAGTCAGATAGTAAAGCTATTGGGCAAAGAAAACGAATCGCTTTTTACCCATACCTGTAAAACCATCTCCAGCGATAAGCTGCATGTACCCAACCCGGATTTTGTTGATCAGATATTGCTGCCTTCCAACAGGGGCGTGCAAACGCTCCGGAACCTGCAGCAATTCTTCAATACCGGCCGGCTGGCGGGTACGGGGTATTTGTCGATCCTTCCCGTTGACCAGGGGATCGAACACAGCGCCGGCGCTTCTTTTGCAGCCAACCCGGAATATTTTGACCCGGAAAATATTATCAAACTGGCGATAGAAGGCGGTTGCAATGCGGTGGCCAGCACTTTTGGTCTGCTAGGCGCTGTCGCGCGTAAATATGCCCATAAGATCCCGTTCCTGGTAAAGATCAATCATAACGAACTGCTGACCTATCCCAATAAGTTTGACCAGGTATTGTTCGGCAAAGTGGATGATGCCTGGAATATGGGCGCCGCGGCCGTTGGGGCCACTGTTTATTTTGGCTCTGAAGAAAGCACCCGGCAGATCACAGAAATCGCGCGGGCCTTTGACCGGGCACATGAGTTGGGCATGGTAACGGTTTTATGGTGTTACCTGCGGAACAGCGCCTTTAAAAAAGATGGAAAAGACTATCATGTGTCGGCAGACCTTACGGGTCAGGCCATTCATTTGGGGGTTACTATCCAGGCAGATATTGTGAAACAAAAACTGCCGGAAAATAATGGCGGTTACCTGGCTTTAAATGCCGATGGTATCACTTACGGAAAATTTGATAAACGCATGTACACGCAGTTGGCAACAGACCATCCGATCGATCTTTGCCGCTACCAGGTAATTAATAGCTATATGGGGCGTGCGGGCCTGATCAATTCCGGCGGCGCCTCAGAAGGGAAGAAAGACCTGATGGAAGCGGTTCGTACCGCTGTTATCAACAAGCGTGCCGGCGGTATGGGCATGATCTCTGGCAGAAAGGCCTTTCAGAAACCGATGAAAGAAGGGATTGAATTGCTGCACGCGATACAGGATGTTTATTTAGAGAAGAAAATTGCGGTAGCGTGAAAGTGAATTAATTTGAAAATTTGGGAATGTGAGAATGTGGAAATATGGTCAATAGTCAGTGATCAATAATGAATAGGTTAGGCTTTCTTGTTAAGCCGGGATATGGACTAGATGATGAAGTGTGCGACGCAAGGATGCCTGATAGAAGCACTGTCGCCCAGTCTAAAAAAATAAATTGCTCGAACCCAGTATCCAGTATCGAGAATCCTGTAACTAGTAACCTGAAACCTGTAACCCGTAACAAAATAACAACATGTCTCAAAAAATAACAGCACTCTTTACAGATATCGGTGGGGTATTATTGACCAACGGCTGGGACCGGCAGGCCCGCACGCAGGCCGTTGAAAAATTTGGGCTGAATGCAGCGGAGCTGGAAGACCGGCATCACCTTACCTTTGATACCTATGAATCCGGCAAACTGTTGCTGGATGAATATCTGGATCGCATTGTTTTCTATGAGCCGCGGAAATTCTCAAGAGAAGTTTTCAAAGCCTTTATGTATCGCTATTCGCAGCCTTTTGATGATATGCTCCAACTGATGAAAGAGCTTAAGGAAGCCTATCGGTTGAAAATGGTGGTGGTCAGTAATGAAGGCCGGGAGTTAAATCAGTACCGCATCAACACCTTTAAACTTACCAGCTTTATCGATTTTTTTGTTTCATCGAGCTTTGTACATTTCCGCAAACCGGATGTTGATATTTTTAAAGTGGCACTGGATATGGCCCAGGTGCCGATAGAAAAGATTCTTTATATCGATGACCGGCCATTATTTGTTCAGGTGGCGGAAGGATTGGGTATTAAAGGGATTGTGCACCGGAGCTATGCCGAAACCAAAGCCAGGCTGGCGGAATACGGTTTAAAAGCAAAGTGATTGTGAAAAATAGCAGGCCTTCATTATAATATCATCCGGACTCGTTATTTTAGCAAATACATTTAAGTTTGTCAGTGAAGCATTTATCTATTAAAGATATAGCGAGGATTGCCGGGGTTGCGCCATCAACCGTATCTTTTGTTATTAACGGCCGGCATGAGGAAATGCGGCTCAGCAAGGAAATGGTAAAGCATGTGCAGGCGGTAATAAAAAAAACAGGCTATACGCCCAATCGTGCTGCCGCCAGTTTGCGTACCGGAAAGACGCATGTTATAGGACTGATCGTAGAGGATATCGCCAATTCCTTTTTTGCCTCGCTGGCAAAATCGGTAGAGCTGGCGGCCGCAAAGGCGGGCTACCGCGTAGTGTACGGCAGCACGGAAAATAATGATACGAAAGGAAATGACCTGATACAGTTGTTGGCCAAACAGGTGGATGGTTTTTTAATAACACCGTCAACGGGAATGAAAGCCGGGGTGCTGGCTTTGCGAAAAAACCGGAAACCCATCGTGTTAATTGACCGGTATTTTCCGGATGAGGAGATCTCCTTTGTATTGGTTGATAATTACGCTGGTATTCGCGAAGGAACACAATACCTGATTAATAAAAAGAAAAAAAAGATTGCGTTTGTAAACCTGGATATGGATCAGGTTCAAATACAGGAGCGGGAGCGGGCCTTTGTTGACACCATGAAAGCGCACGGTCTTTTTCAAAAAAAATTAATGCTGAAGATACCCTATTGTCAGGACCGAACCGGCTATGCGCCGCATATTGAAAAGTTTTTGGAAAAGCAGAAAGATATCGATGCGATTCTTTTTGCTACGAATTATTTAGGAATGTTTGGTATTAAGGCATTGAAAGAACAAGAAATTGTTATACCGGATGGAGTAGCTGTTATGAGTTTTGACGATACTGATCTGTTTCGTTTTTCTTCACCCTCTATTTCCGTGATCAGCCAGCCGGTACAGGAAATAGCGTCGCAGGCCGTAGGCTTATTGCTGGACCAGATCAATAGCCCGGGCACGAAGAGAAAACAAAAAGGTGTTTTGATCCCTCCGGAATTAATTATCCGGGAATCTGTATAAAAAAAGCCCGATGATTAAAAGGTTGTTCATAGTATATGCTGTTTTTACGCTGTTGAGTAATAACATAAAAAGCTATGCCCAGGCGGCAGTCAGGGAAAAAACCGCCTTCCAGATAGCTGCTCCCTGGAACGCAGCATATGATGTCCGGTCTGATGTTGCGATCGTTTACGGCGTAAATGATGCGGGTGGTAATTTTGAAGAACGCGTAAAAGGATGGCGCGATAAAGGATACCAGGTACATTTCATGACGGGCATTGCCTGGGGGCAGTATAAAGATTATTTCAAGGGCCTTTACGACGGCAAACAACATTTTGATGAAGGACAGAAACAGCGGAATGGAGATACGATCTGGCATGGTAAAGATGTTCCCTATATTGTTCCGTCTGAAGACTACCTCGGTTATATGAAGGCCCAGATGAAACGGGTTGTTGACGCCGGGGTAACGGCCATTTACCTGGAAGAACCGGAGTTTTGGGCGCGGGCCGGTTATAGTGAAGCCTTTAAAAGAGAGTGGCAGCATTACTATGGAGCGCCCTGGAGGCCGCAGCATGAATCGCCCGAGGCCACTTATTTGTCCTCGAAGCTTAAATACCATTTATATTTTAATGCCTTAAAAGAGGTGTTCGGGTTTATTAAACAGTATGCAAAAAGTGAAGGCCGGAATGTGCGCTGTTATGTTCCCACGCATTCACTGCTGAATTATTCTTCCTGGCAGATCGTAAGCCCGGAAGCGAGCCTGGCAACTATCAAAGACATGGATGGTTATATTGCGCAGGTGTGGACGGGCACGTCGCGGGAACCGGTCTATTATAACGGCATTAAAAAGGAACGGGTGTTTGAAAATGCTTTCCTGGAGTACGGCTCAATGGTTTCTATGACCGCGCCCACTGGTAAAAAAATGTTTTTTCTCACCGATCCCATAGAAGACTGGCCGCGTACCTGGGATGACTATAAACGCAATTACCAGGCAACCTTTACCGCACAATTGCTCTATCCGACGGTTGCGAATTATGAGGTGATGCCCTGGCCCAACCGTATTTATCTGGGAAAATTTAAATTGGAAAACGATACCGCCCGTTATCCGATTTCAAAAGAGTATGCCACGCAAATGCAAATAATGGTCAATGCATTGAATGAAATGCCCGCCTCATCCAATAAGCTCAATGGCAGTTCCGGCATCGGCGTATTAGTGTCCAACTCAATGATGTTTCAACGTTTCCCGACGCACCAGGGATATGAAGATCCGCAGCTTTCTAACTTCTATGGAATGGTAATGCCCTTGTTGAAAAATGGCGTGCCTGTGGAAACCGTGCATATGGAAAATCTGAAAAATGCAAATACGTTGAAGAATATCCGGGTGCTGGTGATGAGTTATGCGAATATGAAACCTTTATCAGTAAATTATCACAAAGCGTTGGCGCAATGGGTGCAACAAGGGGGCGTATTGTTGTATTATGGAAGAGACGATGATCCTTTTCAGTCGGTTAAAGAATGGTGGAATAGCAATGGCCTTAATTTTAAGGCGCCTTCGGCGGAACTTTTCAGGACATTGAATGTTGCAACGGCAGGCGATTTTGTAAAATCGGGGAAGGGTTGGGTGTGCATTAACCGGATAGACCCGAAAGAATTAGTGTTAACAGCAGGAAAGGACGGCGCTTATTTGAATGAAGTTGCCAAAGCATATAAACAGTATGCCAAAGCGGGCCCCCTGCAGACGAAGAATAATTTTCTTTTAAAAAGAGGCCCTTATATTATCGCTGCCGTGCTGGACGAAAATAAAGATGCCCACCCCCTGCTTATTCCCGGGCCGGTGGTTGATTTGTTTAACCCCGGTTTGCCCGTAGTAGCAACAAAAACGATCGCGCCAGGGGAACAGGCATTTTTATACGATCTACGGGCCATTCCTCCGGGACAGCCCAGGATCGTGGCGGCAGCCGGGCGCGCTTATGATGAAAAATACCAAAACAAACAGTACCGTTTTTTACTGAAGAGCCCTTCGCATACGGTTAACAGTATACGTATTTATCTCCCCCGGAAGCCAAAAGAGGTGCATCTTCAACTGGACGGGGTAAAAATTGATGCGTTGAAAGAACAGTGGGACGCTTCCTCAAAAACATTGTTGCTGCAATTTGAAAATTATAGCGAGGGGGTATCGGTATCCATCGATCTAAATGGGTAGGGGAGAGGCGACGCGGCCCATGCTGCACCGGTTGTCCCTGCTTACTCGATTAAATAGTGATTCTTTTCGCGTATTTTCGTAAAAGTTTGTAGTTTTATTTACGGGAGTTGTAAAGCTGATAAAAAAAGCATTTGCATTTACCGAATAAACATAAACTTTGCATTGGGAGAATTGAACGGTTGTTGCGAAATAAAAATTTACCATAAACGGTGTTAGCATTGATTAAAGTACCACTATGATCAAAAAACGGGTGTCGCTGAAGGATATTGCAAATAAAGTAGGAGTGTCCACTGCGTTGGTATCTTACGTGCTCAATGGCAAAGAAAAAGAGGCCCGCGTAGGCGAAGCGGCTGCAAAAAAAATTCGGAAAGTAGCTGCAGAAATGAATTATCAGCCCAACCTGATTGCGCGCGGGCTGAAGTTTGGAAGAACCCATACCATTGGCCTGATAGTGGCCGATATATCCAACCCTTTTTTTGCCATGCTGGCGCGTATCATCGAACTGGAAGCGCAAAAGAACGGATACACCGTGCTTTTTGGCAGCAGTGACGAGCAACTGGAAAAATCACAAAACCTGATCGACACGTTCTTAAACCGCCAGGTAGACGGTCTCATTATCACTCCCGTAGCCGGGTCACAGGCACAGATCGAAGGACTGAAGAAAAACGGAACGCCTTTTGTGCTGATGGATCGTGGCTTTACTGAACTGGAAACGAACCTGGTAGTGACCGATAACCATGATGCGATGTACAATGCAGTAAAACTGCTGATCCGGAACGGGCATAAAAAGATCGGTATTGTGGCCTATGATACGCCCCTGACGCATATGCAGGAACGGATAACGGGCTATAAGGATGCCTTAAAAGATAACGGCATCCGGTTCAATAGTAAATGGCTGGCTAAGGTTTCCTATGAGCACTACAAGGAAAATGTAGAAACGGCAATTGAATACCTCCTGGATAAAAAAACAGGACCCGTGGACGCATTGGTATTTGCTACCAACAGTATTTCCGTTCAGGCCTTGAAAATACTTCATTCAAAGGGCGTTCGGGTGCCACAGGACCTGGGGGTGATCAGTTTTGATGAAAGCGACGTATTCGATTTTTTCTATTCCTCTATAACCTACATTAAACAAAACCTGCAATCCATCAGCGAAAATGCGGTGCAATCATTATTGCAGACAATCGATGGAAAAAACAGGAAAGCCATTAAAGTGCTGGTGCGTTCTGCCATTGTTCACGGGGAAAGCAGTAATGCAAAAAAATAATAAAGTTGGTAGATATTTTTTAGCAGCTTATATTTGCTTAAACGTATAAGCTGGTCTTTGATTGTTTATTAAAAATTGTCTGTATGAAAAAAGTCGGAATCTTTGTCCTGTCTGCATTTATCCTGTTATCCGCTCATGCGCAGCAGGGCGCATTTAACGGGTTGGATATGAATCTTGGGAACCTGTCGCGCCTTTCGGATGCCAAAACCCGCTCTATAAGCCCCGAAAACTTTACCGGTGAAAAAGGCAGGGGCGGCATGGCCGATCCCGTAAAGGATAAAGGAAAACGTAATGTAGCCAACGCCGCAAATGAGGCACGGGATCTGGGCAAGGGCTGGAAAGTAAATCCCTTCATCATCATAAATCCGGGCGAGACCTTCACCATGGCGGATATTGCAGGCCCGGGCGCCATACAGCATATTTGGATGACCCCCACCGGCAATTTTAGTTTTTCCATTTTCCGGATCTACTACGACGGGGAAGCAGATGCTTCCGTTGAAAGCCCCGTGGGGCCGTTCTTTGGTATCGCCTGGAATGAATTTTCTCCGTTGAACTCGCTTCCAATCACGGTGAATCCGGGGAGTGCCTTCAACAGTTACTGGAAAATGCCGTTCCGTAAAAGCTGTAAGATCACCATGCAGAATACCGATAGCCAGCCGATGCGTTTATACTACCAGGTCGATTATACACTGACCAATGTTGGAGCGGATGAAGCCTACTTTCATGCCCAATACCGGCGTAGTAAACCCGATGTTAATTCCGTGCATACCATCCTGGATGGCGTAAAAGGCAAAGGGCAGTATGTAGGCACGTTTATGGGGGTAGGCGTTAACAATAACGGCTGGTGGGGCGAAGGGGAAATTAAGTTTTTTATGGACGGAGATAAGGATTATGCAACGATTGTCGGAACCGGGACCGAAGATTATTTCTGTGGGTCCTATAATTTTGAAAATAAGCGCACCCATCAGTATCAGGAGTTTTCTACAGCGTACACCGGGCTGCACCAGGTGTTGAAGCCCGATGGATTATACGGATCGCAACAGCGGTTTGGTATGTACCGGTGGCATATAATGGATCCTATTCGCTTTGAAGACGACTTAAAAGTTACGATCCAGGACCTGGGCTGGAAATCCGGCGGACGCTACCTGCCGCAGCACTCGGATATTATCACAGTGGCTTATTGGTACCAGACGGAGCCGCATAAGAAATTCCCTAAACTTCCTGACGCTGATGTGTTGGAAGTGAATTAGTCAATAGTTAATGGTCAATAGTTAATGGTCAATAGCTCATGGTTCATAACTGTCCAAATACTTTATACTAATACTCAGTTCTTAAGAAAATACGAACACATGAAATTAAAAAACTTACTCACGGCTATAGCTGCCGTTGCTGTGCTGATGTCTTGCAACAATGAAGGTAAACCGTCGTCTGGAACCGCATCCGACTCAACAAAAACAAATACAAATACAGCCATGAATAACCATGCACAAGGAAGCTTTGGCTACGATGTAGATTTTTTGCAGCGGCAGGATAGCGGATTGATCATATTGAAAAGCGCCGATCAAGCCAGCCAGGTGATTATTTCGCCAAAATACCAGGCCAAGGTTTTTACCTCATCAGCAGATGGTAACAACGGAAAAAGTTTTGGCTGGGTAAACTATAAGGCATTCAGCGGGGCCGTTGATGCGCATATGAACGCCTATGGAGGCGAGGACCGCCTATGGCTGGGGCCGGAGGGTGGTATTTTTTCGCTTTATTTCAAGCCGGGCACGAAAATGGAATTTGCGAATTGGAAAACGCCCGCCCCGATCGATACCGAAGGCTGGACAGTGGAGCATTCCGACTCATCCGCCGTAACCTTAACCCGGGATATGAATTTGCTGAACTATGCCGGCACGCAGTTACAACTGAAGGCGCTAAGAACGATCGGGCTTATCAGCAAAGAGGCGATTAACACCACCTTGGGTATTATGCTGACACCGGATGTTAAATCAGTTGCCTTTAAAACTTCTAATAGTATTACCAATAGCGGGCCAAATGCCTGGGATGAAAAAACGGGTGCACCCTGTTTATGGAACCTGGATATGTTTACCCCTTCTGAAGGATGTACGATCGTGATCCCTTATAATAATAGTGCAAGCGGAAAAGTGGCCACAACTGATTATTTTGGAGAGATCCCTAAAGACCGGATCCACTACAATAGTGGCCTTTTATTTTTTAAGGCTGATGGAAAGTCGAGAGGCAAATTAGGCATTCCTCCCAATCGGGTAAAAAATATTGCGGGCAGTTATGATGCCATCGGGAATGTACTTACCATAATAAAATATGATATTGACCCTGCGGGCAAATACCTCAATCAGGAATGGCGTACAGACCGGGCTCCATTTAGTGGCGACGCTATGAATGCTTATAATGACGGGCCGTTGGCCGATGGAAAACAAATGGGGCCCTTTTATGAGTTGGAAAGTGTGTCGCCCGCAGGCTTTTTAAAACCCGGGCAACAGTTGATCCATAACCACAGCGTATATCATTTTACCGGCGATAAGGCGGCATTGAGCACCATAGCGAAAAAAGTATTAGGCGTATCGGTGGAGGAAATAACAAACGCTTTTAATAAATGATGCTGGATGCTCGATCCTTGATGCCCGATATCAACCCAGTATCCAGTATCCAGTATCAAGAATCCAGTATCCAGTATCAAGAATCCAGTAATCAAATTAATATGGCAACGAAACAGAAAGTTAACAAAAATAAGTATCCTAAAATCGGGATCCGCCCGATCATTGATGGTCGCTTGGGCGGGATCCGTGAATCGCTTGAGGATACAACAATGAGAATGGCCAAAGCCGTTGCGGCATTGTATACGAAAGAATTGAAGTACCCGGACGGTACGCCTGTTGAATGCGTGGTTGCCGACACCACTATCGGCGGGGTAAAAGAAGCGGTGGATTGCGCAAAGAAATTTGAGGCCAATGATGTAGGTGTTTCTTTGTCGGTAACCCCTTGCTGGTGCTATGGGTCGGAAACGATGGATATGAATCCTTTGGTCCCGAAAGGCATCTGGGGTTTTAATGGAACCGAACGCCCGGGGGCCGTATATCTTGCGGCTACATTAGCCGCGCACAATCAGAAAGGATTGCCCTGCTTTGGCATTTACGGTAAAGATGTGCAGGATATGGGCGACACCACTATTCCTGCAGACGTGCGGGATAAACTGCTCAATTTTGCCCGAGCAGGTATGGCCGTTGCAATTATGAAAGGACAAGCGTACCTGGCGATCGGGTCCGTATCAATGGGTATTGCCGGTTCTATTGTGGACCCCCAGTTCTTTCAGGAGTATCTTGGCATGCGTAATGAGTATGTCGATTCTTCCGAGGTACTGCGGAGGATTCAACTGAATATTTTTGATCCCGAAGAATATAAGAAAGCGATCGCCTGGGTAAAACAGCACTGTAAAGAAGGAAAAGATTATAACCGGAAAGAGAAAATAAAATCGAGAAAAGAGAAGGATAAAGACTGGGAGTTTGTTGTAAAAATGACGATGATCATCCGGGACCTGATGATGGGTAATGCTAAACTCCAACGGTTGGGGTTTGCTGAGGAAGCACAGGGGCATAGCGCCATCGTATCAGGTTTCCAGGGGCAGCGCCAGTGGACCGATTTTTTGCCTGACGGGGATTTTTCTGAAGCGCTGCTCAATTCCTCCTTCGACTGGAATGGCATCCGCAACCCTTATATGGTGGCAACGGAAAATGATTGCTATAACGGCGTATCCATGCTGTTCAATTATTTGCTGACCAACACGGCGCAGATCTTTGCAGACGTGCGTACTTACTGGAGCCCTGCGGCAACCGAACGCGTATCCGGTTGGAAGCCCGAGGGCCGTGCAAAGGATGGCTTTATTCATTTGATCAATTCCGGATCGGCTACACTGGATGGTACCGGGCAGCAATCAAAAAATGGAGCACCGGCAATGAAGCCTTTCTGGGAGATCAAAGAAAAAGAAGCGGCTGCTTGCCTGGCGGCTACTACCTGGAGCCCTTCTAACAGGGACTACATGCGCGGCGGGGGCTACTCTTCAACCTTTCTTACAAAAGGCAATATGCCGGTTACCATGTGCCGCCTCAATTTGATAAAAGGGCAGGGACCGGTATTGCAGATCGCCGAAGGGTTTACGATTGATTTGCCCGAAAAAGTGCATACTATATTAAACGAGCGTACGGACCGCATATGGCCCACTACCTGGTTTGTGCCGAACCTTACGGGTGACGGTCCGTTTAAAGATGTCTATTCGGTAATGGCCAATTGGGGAGCCAACCACGGTGCCATAAGCTATGGCCATATCGGCGACCAGTTGATCACGCTGGCAGCTATGCTGCGTATTCCTGTGGCGATGCACAATGTAGCGGCAGCAAAAATATTCAGGCCCTCTGCCTGGGGAGCGTTTGGGATGGATCCGGAAGGGTCGGATTACCGGGCCTGTTCGGTCTACGGTCCGCTGTATAAATAGTGAACGGTGAATAGTCAATAGTGAATCAACACCGTTTCCATAAGCGGCGGATTCGGGAGAATGCAGAATAAGAAATATTGAATAAGGAATGTAGAAGGGCATTGTTTTAGTGATATGCGGTGTTCGTTCTTTTTTGATGTTTTTTAATCGGGAAAGAAAGCATCTGAACGGACGGTCTTTGCCTATTTTGTATTGATAATTCAGTATCACTTTCTTAAAAAATACGAAAAATACATCTCTATAAAAGGACAATCGAACTTCCTGGAACGGATGTTACTTAGAAGGATTTGCGCCGGGCAGTGAAAGGGCAAATCAAGCGGAACGGCGGTTTTGACGCCGCGAGGCGACTTTTCAAAAATAGGGCAGCAGGAAGGTGTCATAACCAGGCCTGTAGCGCCGAGTTGACCGGTTCCGCCCCAGCCCGGCCGCGAAACAGGGGGCGGAATTCACCTTCCGGCGGAAAAAGATTTTTTGCTTACTTTTTTATTCCCGATAAATCGGGAGAAAAAGTGAGAGAAGAAACAAAATAAAATGAAGGCATCAATAAAAATGAAAAGACAATATTAGCAATCAAATTTTGAAAAGATCCGTTCCAAAAGCTTAAGGAAACGACATTGAATAGTGAATAGGGAAGAATGAAGGTGGATCGACCAATAAATTCGTGTCTGATTAAAGAATATTTACATTTTTATACCTTATATAAGTATCTCCAACGGATATACTAAAAAATATGTATTTTACCGCATTAAAGCGCAGCTAATAGTTTATAGGTGACTGCCAGGCAAATGCACTCCTGATGTTGGAGCCTGAAACCTGTAACTTGAAACCTGCAACATTCAAATAACCCATAATACTTTATTCGACGATTATGAGCGAAAAGAAATCATTATTTACCAGGGACGGTGTTAATTACGCAGCTCCCTTTGCAGCGATCAGTGCGTTGTTTTTTCTTTGGGGCATTGCCCATGGAATGCTGGATACCCTGGACAAGAATTTTCAGGAAATGCTCCATCTTAAAAAATGGCAATCCAGTTTTATCCAGTTTTCCTTGTACGGGGCGTACTGTATCATGGCAATACCGGCAGGGTTGTTTATGAAAAAATATGGCTATAAGAAAGGTATTATATTTGGATTGCTGCTTTTTGCTTCCGGCGCTATCATTGCTGCTGCTACTGCACCCTTACAATCATTCATATTGTTTTTACTTTGTTTGTTGATTATTGGCTCCGGCCTCGCTACGCTGGAAACGGCTGCCAATCCTTACACCACAAAATTGGGGCCGCCGGAAACAGCAGAGCGCAGGATCAATTTCTCGCAGTCCTTCAATGGCCTGGCCTGGACGATTGGCCCGTTGATCGCCTTGTATATTTACGGTAATCAAAGCCATGTGGAAGGCGAAAAAATGATGTCGATTGTTTTACCCTTTGCGATCATCGGCCTTGCCGTACTGGCGGTTGCGTTTATTTTTATGCGTCTGAAACTTCCGGAAATTACAGAGGAAGATGAGAACGCTGCACATGGCGCCCACGGCACATCAGCTACACCGGGCGCAACGGATATTGAAATAACAGATCCCGAAAACCCTGCGTATATTACTAAGAAACCTTTGTGGGCAAACCGCCATTTTAAACTGGGCTTTTGGGCGCAGGCCTGCTATGTTGGGGCACAAACAGGTGTTTTCAGCTATTTGATCAACTTTGTCAGCGATCATGATATGGAGCCTCACTTTGATGCAAAATACGGCCCTTATTTTTTAGCTATCGGGTTTGCACTATTTATGATTGGCAGAATTTCGGGCAGCGCATTAATGAAATATTTTAAGCCGGCCCGGTTACTGGCCTTTTATGCCCTGGTGATATGTATTTTATTGCCTCTTGTGGCGTCAGAAGCGGGGTGGATTTCATTGATAGCGCTTTATGGGGTGTTCTTTTTTATGTCGGTTATGTTCCCCACTATATTTGCTTTAGCCATTAGAGGTTTGGGGCCACAAACAAAACGCGGTGCATCATTTTTGGTTATGTCTGTTGCAGGAGGGGCTATATTCCCGCTTTTGATGGGTGCTATATCCGATACTTACGGCATGGCTACAGGATTCCTGGTGCCTATTCCTTTGTTTGTATTTATTCTTTACTATGCAACGAAAGGGTATAAGGTGGTAAACTGATTTTTAGCGATGCCCCTGCAAAATGATTGGAGCGTATCTTCCTGATGGAGGGTATGCTTTTTTTGTCGCCCCCCATTCGCCGCAAGTTTTTCCCGGATGCGCTGTGCGATCGATCTGTGCAGACCATTACTGTCGTCGCCGTTTCAACAGAACCTAATCCCGACAAAAGTCCTGTTGGGTGAATACATTTCTTGAAGATCATTAAGTAACGGGTACTTCAGCATCACCGGATGTGCGACAACTCAATAACGAATACCTGTTGAAATAGAGTTGGTGTAGTGTGCCCGGAGGGCATGATGTGAATAGCTCCTGGCGTAGCCAGGGGGAGCAGATGTCGTAGAGAATGCGGCCCCGGAGCGGTTGGATGTGATGAACGCAGATCCGTTTTTCGAAAGCTAAATGTAAATCATCCTTCCGCGTCGGGCTCATCGAAATGCGATGGCTTAATATGTTAGTGCCTTGATGATGTGGCTCCGCAAATCCTAATTCAGGTAACGGTATTCTTTTAATGTATAATTGGTATAAGAATAATTTTTTTTATTCATAAAGAAATAACTACTTTTGTTTAAACGATTAAGCTTTTGTGAGGCGATTGAACTTGTTTGCAGGAAAAATTGAGGGTGGGCTCGTAGGCGAAATGCAATAACCAGGCTGTATTATGTTTCTTTGCTTAAACGTTTAAGTAAATAACTCCGGGTACTTGAAATTCATTTCCATTTTTAATTTTCTATATTATGAACCCAAAAAGAATCTTCCTATTTCGCCGGCTGCTGCGCTATTGTATCATAGTTGTATTGAGCAGTTGTCTTGCCGGTGTGTATGGGCCGGCATTCGGCCATACCATGCGCAATGACGGTCTTTCCGGGCTTGCGAAAACTTTTTTTCAGGATACCCGCCCCGGAAATAGCTGGGTGTTGCACGGTACCGTAAAAGATGAAGCGGGTAAGCCCGTTCCGGGTGCTACGGTAAGAGTACTAAGAACCGGTGCTCCGGCAACTGCTACGGACCGGAACGGCAATTTTATGGTAGAGATAACTAGTGCGCAGGATACACTGGAAGTATCCTTTGTAGGGTATCAGACCCAGCACCTGGTTGTGGGAAACCAGCGAACGATTGTTATAACACTTTTGACCGATGTAGCCGCCCAGAATATGGAAGAAGTGGTGGTAAACACGGGGTACATGACACAACGGAAGGCAGATCTTACGGGAGCCGTATCCGTAGTTTCAGCCAAGGAACTTTCCAAAGGGCAGGGCGTCACAAACGTATTGCAATCATTGCAGGGGGTGGTGCCGGGCCTGCATATTACTACAGATGGTAACCCCACCGGTAATGTAGGCGTGCAATTAAGGGGCCTTACCAATATTGGAAACACCGCTCCGCTGATAGTAATAGACGGAGTGCCCGCCTATATAAATTTGAGAGATGTGAACCCGGAAAATATTGCTTCAATAACGGTTTTAAAAGATGCTTACTCCGCCAGTATTTATGGTACACAGGGTGGGGCCGGCGTTATTTTGATCGAAACAAAAAAAGGCAAGCCGGGCCGAACAAAAATAGATTACAGCACTACTATGGGCTTTGCCGAATTTAATAATAAGCCCGAAATGATGAACACCCGGCAATATGGACAGGCCATGTGGCAGGCGGCAGTCAATACCGGACTGGACCCCAATACTTCTACAAGAATATACAAGTACGACTGGCACAAAGATGCAAACGGCATTCCTGTTTTGGATAAAGTGACGCCCATTCAATACCTGAATGCAGACTCCACCATGCTTTCGGCTAATACGAATTGGCTGGATGCTATTTCCCAACGGGGGATCCAACAAAGCCATCAGTTAACGGTTTCGAGCGGCAGCGAAAAAGCCACTTCTTTGTTTTCCCTGAATTATACTGAAAATCAGGGAACACAGATCTACACCGGGTTTAAACGGTTTACTGCCCGTGTAAATACAGAGTATAAATTGCTGAATAACCGGGTGATCATTGGTGAGAACCTGGAGGCCTCGCATTTGATCGAACGGAATAATAACCAGATGCACCAGGCATTGGTGGAACCACCCATTGTACCCGTGCATACTACTACCGGCGGCTGGGGCGGCTCTGCTGTAGCGCTGGGTATGGATGATTACTGGAACCCCGTGCGGGAACTGACACTGAATAAAGACAATGGGAACAACTATAATAAATTGATAGGGGATGTGCATGCCAGCGTCCGGATCCTTAAGGATTTTGTGTTTCGTACGCAGTTAGGATTAATTTATACCGACGGCTACCACCGGAATATACAGTTCACCTTTAAGGAAGGCGGGGGAAAGGTCAATAACATCAATAGTGTAGATCAATGGTATTGGAGGGAAGCTGCTTTTGACTGGGCGAATACCTTAAATTATAGTTTGAGAAAAGACAAACATAGCTTGGATGTGGTAGCGGGGATAGATGCCAACAAATATGTTTCAGAAAATATGACGGCAAACCGTCAGGGACTGGCTTTTGAAAATTATGATTTTGCCTATGCATCCACAGCAACAGGCAATATGAGCGTATCAGGTGGCGGAGATAAGTACAATTTGTTATCCTATTTCGGAAAATTTAATTATTCTTTTAACTCAAGGTATTTATTATCCGGTTCGGTGCGGTATGACGGGTCCTCAAAATTTGGTTCCAACAATCCCTACGCATTGTTCCCCGCCATTTCAGCGGGATGGCGCATCAGCCAGGAAGATTTTTTGAAGGATAATGATGTGCTTTCTGATTTAAAACTAAGAGCCAGTTGGGGGAGAAATGGCACTCTCTCGAATATTAACTCCCTTAATAAGTATGCCTTTTATGGCGTAAATTATAATTTTACTTCTTATGCCATTGGGGGTAACGAAACCGGCAATCTGCCCTCCGGATTTTACAAATTACAAACCGCCAATCCGAATTTACAATGGGAAACAACCACCCAAACGGATATTGGTTTAGATTTTGGATTCCTGCATCAAACACTAACCGGGGCATTGGATTTTTATCGCAAATACACTTACGGGATGTTGATAACCCCTCCTTATTTGGGTACTATTGGAGAAGGCGGCTATCAAAATATTAATGCTGCAAATATGACCAATACCGGGGTGGAACTTACATTGGCTTACAATAGCACCGCAAATAAAGACTTCAGGTATCAGTTGGCAGGCAATGTTTCTTATAACCGGAATATGGTCAATGACCTGCCGGCTTCTGTAACCTATATCTACGGTGGTACGGCGCAAAAAAAGGATGGGATTGCCGGCCACCCATGGGGGGCTGTATATGGATTTATAGCAGACGGATTATACCAAAACCAGCAGGAAGTGGATAACGGTCCCAACCAGCCGGGCAAGGGCATTGGCCGGATACGTTATAAAGACATTTCCGGACCGGATGGAAAACCAGACGGAAAAATTGATTACGACTATGACCGGGTGTGGATCAGCGACGGCGACCGGCCAAAGGTCGAATTCGGGCTTAATATAAACCTGGCTTATAAAAACCTCGATTTCTCCATGTTCTGGCAGGGCGTAGCGGGCGTAAAAGTATATGATCAATGGAAGACTTACAGCGATTTTTGGAATGTATGGGTGCAAAACGGCTTTAATCATCCCACCCGCGTACTGGATGCCTGGACACCCGCCAACACCGGTTCTACCATCCCTGCGCTTTCCTGGAACAATTCAAATGATGAGCTAAGAGCATCTACTTATTTCATTGAACCCGGCCAGTATGTAAAACTCAGGAATATACAATTGGGATACAGCATACCCAAGTCGCTTATTTCAAAGATCAATATGGATCGGCTATATGTGTTTGTGATGGGGCAAAATGTATTAATGATCAAGAGTAAGAAATTTACAGGTCCCGATCCTGAAAACCCGGATGGCAGTTCTTATGCCAACCCCTATGTTGTTCCAAGAACTTTTAAAGCGGGTATACAACTATCTTTTTAAAGGATTGCAAAACATTATAAAAATTAAGAAGATGAACAAGATCTATCGTTATATCCTATTTTCAATAGTGATTTTTTCAGCAGGCAGTTGTAAAAAATTTTTAGAGGTAACCCCGCAAGGCGCGATTACCGAGGCCAATGTAAGCACACCGGATAAGGTGGACGGACTGGTGTTGGCAGCCTACGCCTGGCTGCCGCATGAGGGCACCATCAATGCCCGGATGAGCCCCTGGCTGGCCGATATTAAATCGGATGACTCTTATAAAGGTGGCGGCGGTATTGGCGATCAGCTACCCTGGTACCAATGGGAGGTTTTCTCATTAAACAATGCCGCCACCGGCAATAATGATGGTATCTGGTACGCTGAATACGAAGGCGTTTCACGCTGTAATCATGCCTTAACCGCGCTCAACAGCCTTAAAGAATCGGACTATCCTTTAAAGCAACAAAGAATTGCCGAGATGCGTTTTTTACGGGGTTATTTTTTCCTGGATCTGAAGCGCTGGTATAAGTGGATCCCTTATTTTGATGAAACCGTTTCGGTAGATGATATTAAGAAAGTGCCTAACCGGCCGGATGGGGCTACCAATGACCTTGCCATCTGGCAAAATATTTACAACGATTTTGATGCGGCGGCCAAAGGCCTGCCCGAAAAACAGGATGAAGTGGGGCGCGCTACCAAATATGCAGCACAGGCATTGATGCTGGAATGTAAGATGTGGATGGCCTATGAACAGGATGTAAACAATAAGGTCGTGAACATCAACAAAGAAACCCTGACGCAGGCGCTGACCATTGCCGATGGGATCATCAACAGCGGCAAATACAGCCTGGCGCCGGATTATGCCATCAATTTCCTTTTTGATTTTGATAATAAATCGCCCGAATCTATTTTCGAATGGCAATATTCACATAGTGACGGTACGCCCAATGGTAATTTAAATGCCGGCACACCGCTGAACGCACCCTGGTGGCCGCCTAATTTCAGTTGCTGCGATTTTCATAAAGCATCTTATAACCTGGTGAATGCCTTTAAAACAGATGCGAATGGCATCCCCGAGTTTGATGACTTTAACAACCAGGAAATTACTAATAAAGCGGCCTATTTCGCCAGTAGTAAATGGGATCCGCGTATTGGTCATACCGTAGCGATACCCGGCCTGCCCTGGAAATATCAGCAGAATTTGTTGTACGACAGCAGCGGCTCACGGGATCCGGCTAACTATGGTTATTTTAACTCTCTTAAAGAAAATGTGGAATCCAACTCTCCCGGTCTTGTAAACCTGTTCTGGATGTGGAATTCCAAGAATGAAATCGCTATAAGATATGACAGGATCCTGCTTCAAAAAGCCGAAATACTGATCCGGCTGGGACGGGAAGCAGAAGCATTGCCCATCATCAATTCGATCCGGCAACGCGCAGCTAACAGTACCGGGAGATTGAAATTTGCCAACGGGGCGTCCACACTATCTTATAATATCAGTTTATATCAAAATGGTGTAAATTGTAACTGGACGAATGATTTTGCGTGGAAGGCGCTGATGTTTGAAAACCGGCTGGAGTTTGCAATGGAAGGAACAAGATGGTATGATCTGGTTCGGTGGGGTATAGTGGCCCCAACGCTGAATGCCTATTTTGCCAAGGAATTACCCCGCGGCAGATCCTGGTTGAAGGATGGTAAATTTACAACCGGACGCGATGAGTTTATGCCCATACCGCAACCCCAGATGAATTATTCTTTTGGCGTGTATAAGCAAAATCCCGGCTATTAAGATTTAGTGTGGAAGTTTTTAAACCACATGGGGTCGGTAGAAAGCATGGCGTTTAAAGCGGTATAGAGGTAAAAGTTTTTTTGGCCCGCAGATCGCGCATCCTGATCAATCGGGAGCCGATGACGGGGTGCAGATCACACTTTTTTCGTCTGTGATCCCGATAGCTCTCGGGATCTGCGAAATCCGCGGGAGACTTATTTACAATAAGGTGAAACAGGTTCATCATCATCAAAAACAATGACCCATAAAAGTGAAGCATTTTCTTTTCTTGTTTTTTTTCCTGAATTGCACGGTAACTGTTTTTTCCCAAAAAGAAAAGACGGCTATTCCGCCTTTTAAGATCCGGTTAACCAATGGCGAAGGATTTACTTATCAGCAGGTAGATAAAAACAAGCCGCTGGTGCTTATTTATTTTTCGCCTTCCTGCGATCATTGCAAAGCCTTCACAGAAGCATTGCTTAAACAAAAAAAGAAATGGGCGGGCAAACAAATTGTAATGATCTCCTATGTGCATATAAAAGAGGTGCAGGCGTTCGATAAGCAATATCATTTGTCGGAGCATCCTAATATAAAAATAGGATCAGAAGGACAGACTTTTGTGGTGCAGCAATATTACCAGATACAGCATTTTCCGTTTGTAGGGGTGTTCGACAAAAATGGGAAACTGGTGAAAATTATTTCGGATAAATTACCACCGGAAAAAATGGTAGCGCAGATTTAAAAAATCTAAACAAGTTCATTAATATCTGATTAAAATGGACCGTACAAAGTTGCTGATTACAGGCGGCTTCCTGGGCGCCGGAAAAACTACGTTATTACAGCGGGCTTCAGCGCTTTTGGCGTCGAAAGGCCTGTCTGTGGGAGTGATCACCAATGACCAGGCGGAAGAGTTGGTAGATACGCACCTCCTGGCAAAAAGCAATGCTGTTGTCAAAGAGATCAGCGGCAGTTGTTTTTGCTGTAATTACAGTGGATTTGCTGATGTGGTTAAAGAATTAGCGGATCGTAAAAAAGCGGTTGATATAATCCTGGCAGAACCCGTGGGCAGTTGCACCGATATCTCCGCCACCATCCTTCAGCCTTTAAAAGAGCAGATGCGAACGCTTGTGGCAATGGCACCCTTTACTGTGCTTGCCGATCCGCAAAGACTGGAAAATATTCTCGATGGCGGCAATGCAGGGATGCACCCTTCCGCCGCCTACATTTATCGCCAACAGCTTGCGGAAAGTGATGTACTGCTGATTTCTAAAACGGATACCATTACAGCCGGGCGGCTGCAGGTGCTCACCGAAAAATTAAAACTGAGCTACCCCGGGCAACAAGTGTTGACGGTAAGCGCCAGAAGCGGGGCAGGCGTGGAAGCATGGCTGAACGATGTTTGTCAAAGCGCCGTTTCCGGAAGCAGGATCCTGGAGGTGGATTATGCAATTTATGCGGAAGGCGAAGCCGTACTGGGTTGGTTGAATGCATCCATACGCTTGCAGGGAAAAGGAGTGGATTGGGATTCGTTTCTGAAACAATATTTTCACCGGTTGAACAATTTGCTGGGTAATGAAAGGGCCATTGGTCATATAAAAATTATGATGGAAGCCATGGATAATCACTATATTATCGGGAATCAAACGGGACCGCCGGATACATTACAATTCAATAACAGCGCGGGGACCGGTAATATTGCGGATATGATCATTAATGCGCGGGTGGAATCGGATCCGGAGCAACTGAAGCAATTTGTATTTGAAGCGCTGGCGGCTACAACAGGGGGGCTCTTTTATGAGATCAGGCAATGTAAAACATTGAGCCCCGGCTACCCCCGGCCCCAGCACAAATACCAGCATGTTGTTGCATAAAGGGTTCAGGTTTTATAAAAATAAAAATGCGCGGGATGGATAATTATAAAAGCAGAAGATCGTTTCTAAAAAAAGTTGGGTTAGGCGGTTTAGCCACAGTAACCTCCGGGGTGGCGGGTGCCGTTGTTGCGGGTGAAAAAAATATCGATTCCGTCTTGTCAGGAAAAGAAGAAACACCCCGGACCTCCAGGGCTTACAACAGCGCCTACCGGGATGAACACCTTTCACGGGTGGCATTTCCTATTGGAGGGTTGGGTGCCGGAATGTTTTGCCTGGAAGGATCGGGTGCGGTTTCACATATGTCCATCAACAACCACCCGGAGATATTTTTTGAGCCCAATATATTTGCAGCAATAGCCATAAAAGGGGCGCAACCTATGGCGAAAGTACTGGAGGGGCCGGTACCGGAATGGAAAATCTTTGGTCAGCGGGGTACCGGCAACGGAGCGAGCGGCACCAACTACGGGCTGCCTCGTTTTGACAACGCCTCGTTTTTAGCCCGCTTCCCATTTGGGACGATTGAGCTAAAAGACAATGAAATGCCGATGGATGTGGCAATAAACGGCTGGAGCCCTTTTATTCCGGGAGATGAGGATAACTCAGGTATTCCGGTAGGAGCATTGGAGTATACATTTGCAAACAGGTCTTCAAAAACAGTTGAAGCCGTTTTTTCTTACAATGCAAAAAACTTTGTAGCAAGGGGTGAAAAAGCAGGGATCCGCAAGCTGGAAAATGGTTTTATTCTTTCGCAGGGACAGGGTAAGGATAAGCCGTTCACTCAAACGGACTTTGCTATTTATACTACCGCCAATGAACAGCCGGTAGTAGATTATTGCTGGTTCAGGGGCGGCTGGTTTGATCCCGTAACCATGATCTGGAATACGATAGCGGATGGAAAAGTTAGTAACACACCTCCGGTAGCGGCCGATGCGCCCGGCGCTTCACTATTTGTTCCCTTTAAGTTAGCCCCCGGTGCAAAAAAAATAATAAGGGTAATGATGGCCTGGTATGTGCCGGAATCAGATCTGAGTATACAGGATAAGGGGCCGGATGGAAAAGAAAACTGTCACAGCGCCGCATGTTGCATTACGCCGGCGGATTCCGGGCTGGAAGAGTATCCAAAATTTACAGGTAACAAATACAAACCCTGGTATGCGGCTAAATTTAAAAACCTGGAGGCCGTAGTGGATTATTGGACACGGGAGTATGATTCGCTTAAACATAAATCAACGCTATTTAAAGAGGCGTTTTACAGCAGCACGTTGCCGGCAGAGGTATTGGAGGCCGTTGCGGCAAATCTGACCATATTAAAATCGCCTACGGTGTTGCGCCAGTATGATGGGCGCATGTGGGCCTGGGAAGGATGTGGTGATGATAATGGCTGCTGTCACGGCACCTGCACCCATGTGTGGAACTATGCGCAGGCCGTTTGCCATTTGTTTCCCGGGTTGGAAAGAGGATTGCGGAATACCGAATTTTGTGAAGATCAAAGCGCGCAGGGCCATCAGACCTTTAGGGCTAATATGCCCATCAGCCCGGTGAAACACGATTTTCACGCGGCCGCAGACGGACAGTTGGGCGGCATTATGAAAGTGCACCGGGAATGGCGCATCAGCGGGAACCATACCTGGCTGAAAAAGATCTATCCCCTGGTAAAACGAAGTCTTGATTATTGTATCGAAACCTGGGATCCCGGGAAGAAGGGGGTGTTGGAGGAACCGCACCATAATACCTATGACATCGAGTTCTGGGGACCCGATCCCATGTGCACGACCTTTTACCTCGGCGCCCTGCAATCTATAATAGCCATGGGGCAATTCCTGAAGGAGGATATAACGGGTTACAGCTCCTTATTGAAGAAAGGGAAAATGTTTCTGGAAACCCGGTTGTTCAACGGCGAGTTTTTCTTTCAGCAGATACAATGGGAAGGGCTTAAAGCACAAAACCCCGCCCGGGCCCAATCTTTTGGAGGCAATTATTCGCAGGAAGCCATAGAAATATTAAAAAAAGAAGGACCGAAGTATCAGTATGGTAAAGGTTGTTTGTCAGACGGCGTATTGGGGAGCTGGATCGCAGCGATGTGCGGCCTGGAAGATCCTGTTGACAAGCGAAAAATTACCGGCCACCTGCTTTCGGTTCACAAGTATAATTTAAAAGCGACGCTTAAAGATCATGTTAACCCCCAGCGGCCGGCTTACGCCATGGGGCATGAGGGCGGCTTGTTGTTATGCACCTGGCCTAAAGGCGGGAAATTGTCTTTGCCTTTTGTGTACAGCAATGAAGTATGGACAGGTATTGAGTATCAGGTTGCGGCGCATTTAATGTTGATGGGGGCTGTAGAAAAAGGGCTCGATATTGTAAAGGCCTGCCGCAACCGGTATGATGGCCGCATCCGGAACCCTTTTAATGAATATGAGTGCGGACACTGGTATGCAAGGGCGATGTCCAGTTATGGGTTGATGCAAGGGCTTACCGGATTAAGGTATGACGCCGTGGAAAAAAAGTTATATGTGCTTTCGCGCATCGGCGATTTTACCTGCTTCCTGGCCACTGCTACAGGTTTTGGAACGGTGCGTTATAAAGGAGGCAAGGCTGAAGTGCAGGTGGCGTCCGGGAAAATTGAGGTTAACGATGTGGTCGTGCAAACTGCATAATATTTTCTCATCAAATCCTTTACGGAAATTCTTAAACAAAACGGATGCCGCTGTTTTTACTTTCCCTGTTGACGATGATCAGTTGCCGGGGGATCAATAAAATACCCTATAAAGATTCATTGCCGGTCGCAGCGCAAAATGAAATAGTACCGGTTAATTTAAAAAGAATCGCCCGGGTAACCGGTGCGGCGCTTAAAAAGGACAACTGCCCCAGCCCTAACAATACGGCGGTACGCTATAATGTTGGCGGCACTGACCTGGGCATTGCATGGGATATGGGAAAAGGTATTAAAGGACTTTTTTTTGGAGATACCTATGGGCGCGATTTTGTACCGGGTACGGGTGGGCCAGGCAATGCAACAGGCTGGCGTTCCAACGTCCTTGCATTTTCAACAGATGAAAACCTGCAGGATGGACTCTCCTTTTCGGGTATGCTGCCTGATAAAGGGCAGGAGGCAAAGGAAGTGATCGCTAGCAGGCACGACGCGAATTGCAAAGGTGACCGTACCATGATCCCTACTGCTGCTATTCATGCAGGTAATGCGGATTTTGTGCATTGCATGAATATAAATTGCTGGGGCGCCCCCGGTTACTGGACCACTAATTACTCCGCTTTGTTTAAATCCGCAGATCAGGGAAGAACCTGGAGTAAGTGCAGGGTTCTTTTTTCACCAGCAAGCAAATTCGGGCAGGCGGCCTTTGCAAAAAAAGACGGTTGGGTGTATCTGTTCGGAACCCCACCGGGAAGGCATGGGGCCATTTATCTGGCAAGGGTCCGCGAACAGGAAATGGAAATACCGGAAAGGTATGAATATTGGAACGGCATAAAGGGCTGGGTGAGCGGCGGCGAAGAACAGGCCCGTAAAGTAATTGACGCTCCCGCCGGGGAACTGTCTGTAACGTATAATACTAAATTCCGCCGCTGGATCGCCACTTATCTTGATGTAAGTAAAAAGGCAATTGTGCTGCGAGACGCACCGCAGGTAACCGGTCCCTGGAGTGCGCCGAAAATAGTGGTTCGCTCCTCAGAATACCCCGGTTTGTACGGCTCTTTCATATATCCGGTCGCCAATAATGAAGCGCAGCTTTTTTTCCTGATGTCAATCTGGAACGACTACAATGTGTTTCTAATGCGGGTTGATTTAAAGCCGGCTTCCGCACTCCCAGGCAGGAAAAGTGCATTTTAGTATTGATCTCCGTTCAAAAAAGGGCGTATGCTGATGAAATTGTTTCAAAAGTTCAGAAACATAACCACAGAATAAAGATTTATAGGCCGGGCCCGCCCGGATAGACCGGTTGGATGGGCCGATGGCTCTCTGGTTTCCTTCAGTCCCTTGTTAACTCATTAAACCGAGGCCACGCCTCTTCCAAATTCACGGATTGGGCGTTCAGGTTCGGTACGATGATACCCTTTACGTTGCAGAAAGCCAGAGGCTTCTTCATCAGATAAATCCGGAATTTATTCCGGATTAAAGGGCCTGGTAGAGAATTGAGTGCCATTGGCACGATCCATTTGAGCTTAAAAGTCATGAACAAGATTTTTTAATCGCTTGTTGCCTTCACCCATAGCCGGCTAAAAAATACTTTTTGATTACGTCCTTCTCAATGTAAAGCCAAGAAAACATAGGTCACAGAGATTTTTCTGTGCTTCAGGGCTTCTGTGGCATATTATCGGCCAATCTGCTAAATTTGCAGACTATGAACGGAGAAAATAAAGCAGAAGAACAAAAAAGTCTGAATTTCCTGGAAGAGATCGTGGAAGCCGACCTGGCGTCAGGGAAATATAAATCAATCGTTACCCGTTTTCCGCCGGAACCCAACGGCTACCTGCATATTGGCCACGCCAGCAGTATTTGTTTGAATTTTGGCCTTACACAACAATACGGGGGCTATACCAACCTGCGGTTTGATGATACCAACCCGGTTACGGAAGATACCGAATATGTAGAGAGCATCAAACAGGACATTCAATGGCTGGGATTTCAATGGAAAAATGAATTTTACGCATCCGATTATTTTGACCAGTTGTATGCCTTTGCAATAAAGCTGATTAACGAAGGCCTGGCCTATGTTGATGACAGCACCAGCGAGGAGATCGCTGCTCAAAAAGGAACGCCCACGCAGCCGGGGCGCCGGAACCAGTTCGCAGAAAGAAGCGTAGCCGAAAACCTGGAGTTGTTTGAAGCCATGCGCGACGGAAAATATAAGGATGGGGAAAAAGTGTTGCGGGCAAAAATCGATATGGCATCCCCCAATATGATCATGCGCGACCCGATCCTGTACCGTATCAAACATGCCCATCATCACCGTACGGGCGATAAATGGAATATTTACCCGATGTATGACTTTGCTCACGGGCAAAGCGATTCTATTGAACATATTACCCATTCCGTTTGCACCATGGAATTCGTGCCGCACCGCGAAGTGTATAACTGGCTGATCGAAAAACTGGAGATCTATCCCTCCCACCAGTATGAGTTTGCGCGCCGTAACCTTTCCCATACGGTCATGAGCAAACGCAAGTTGCTGCAACTGGTGAATGAGCAATATGTGAGCGGCTGGGATGACCCGCGGATGCCTACCATTTCCGGATTAAGAAGAAGAGGCTATACCCCTGAAAGCATCCGGGATTTTACCGGGCGTATTGGAGTGGGAAAAAGAGATAATATTGTGGAATTGGGGTTGCTGGAATTTTGCGCGCGGGAGCATCTTAATAAAATCGCCCTGCGACGGATGGTGGTATTTGATCCGTTGAAAGTGATGCTTACGAATTATGAAGGAACCGGCGAATTGCTGTCTTCAGAAAATAATCCTGAGGATGCCAATGGTGGCAGCAGGGAAATTACTTTCAGTAATGAGTTGTATATAGAGCGGGAAGACTTTATGGAAGATCCACCAAAAAAATATTTCCGCCTGGCGCCGGGCAAACAAGTGCGCCTGAAGAGCGCCTATATTATCCAGTGTGATGAAGTGGTGAAGGATGAGACGGGTAATATTGTTCAGTTGAACTGTACTTATTTTCCCAATAGTAAAAGTGGCGAAGACACCTCTGGGTTGCATGTAAAAGGAACGCTGCATTGGGTGAATGCCAAAGACTGCATACCGGTTCAGGTGAACGAATACGATCGCTTATTCACCGTGGAAAACCCTTCGGATGAAGAAGGTGCATTCACTGACTATATCAATAAGGACTCGTTAAAAATTGTTGAAAAAGCATGGGCCGAACCGGCGCTAAAAGCCGCTGTGGTTACGGACCGCTTCCAGTTTTTACGGAAAGGTTATTTTACGCTGGATCCGGACAGCACCGCCACGCACCTGATCTTTAACCGCACGGTTACTTTAAAGGACAGTTGGGCAAAAGCGGGCAGTAAGTAAGGGCTCTTAGATAAGGTATAACAATTGTTGAATGCCCTCAGTGCTTCAGCGGCAAAAAAATCGCCGGCTGCGAAATACTTAACGGGTAGAAAATTAATAAAGTATTAAATTTTACCCTTCGGATAAGCGGTTCCCCAAAAAAGAGGTAACTTACTGTAGTAAACGATTTCAAAACTCTTTAAATTTTTGGTTATGGAACTGAATGAAACGGTTTTTACTGAGGATGAATTGCAGGTGACGCGTATTACAGGAAACACTATTACCGAAATGGATGGTGACGGGGCCGATGGGGATGGTAGCGATGGCGACGGTTCGGATGCTTCAGACGGCGACGGAGGGGCGGATGGTGATGGGGGAGAAGATGGCGATGGGGGAGATGCAGACGGTGCTGATAATGCCTGATCCGGAAATGAATTAGCAAAAAGCTGTGGTGTTTTTTATGCTGCAGCTTTTTTTAGTATCTTGAATAAAATAACTACATGGCCTTCTTTTTTGATAAATTAATTGCTCCGTTTAATACGGAGGCATTTTTTAACGCCTATCATGAAAAGGACCTGTTACATATTCAGCGAAATAATACTGATTATTATAAAGACGTTCTTACCGCTTCCGAGCTCTCTGCCTTCCTGGACCGGCAGGATATTTTTTATCCATCATTAAGAATTGTGAGGGACGGCAAGGAAATCCCTTCGGGAGAATATACGCTAAAGGGTGTTCCCATTGGTCATCACAAGAAAGATGGTATTGTTAATACGGAAAAAGCATTTGCCTTATTTAATGATGGCGCTACGCTGGTTGTACAAGCGGGGCAGCGGTATTTTGACCATTTGTCGGCCTGCTGCATGGAGCTCTCCCGCAGGTTTAATGCACCGGTTCAGGCAAACCTGTATCTTACTCCCAATAAATCGCAGGGATTTAATCCGCATTGGGATACGCACGACGTTTTTGTACTGCAGCTCTCGGGCACAAAGACCTGGCATTTGTACGGATTTGAAAAGGAACTACCAACGAAAAGCCAGGGGTTTGTGAGTAATGATTATTCCAAACAGCCCCTGCAAACGATCCAACTGGCCCCCGGCGATTTTCTTTATGTACCCCGGGGCTATGTGCACGATGCGGTTGCGGACGACGGGATATCGGCGCATATTACCATCGGGATTTTATCCTTTACCTGGGTGCGCTATTTCGCAGAATTATTTGGTCAGTTAGAAAATGAAAAAACATTCAGGGAAGCGATTCCATTCTGGCGGAGCGATATAGAAAGCATCGTAAAGGAAAAAACCGCATTGTTAAAAAATACAATCGATCAACTGGATGCGGAGGACGTGTTGAAAAAGCTAACCGCTCAATACGAAAAAATACAGCCGCAGGCATTGCATAATTATTTTGGAAGCCTGCTGCAATTGGATAAGCTACATGAGGACTCCGTGATACGGCTAAACCGGGAAGTGTTTTTTGAGCGGGGCATGCAGAACGGCCAGGTATATGTCAAATGTTTTGGAAAGATTATCAGCTTTCCGCAATCTTTAAAACCGGTTATTGACATAATATTTGAAACTACCAGTGTTACCCTGCGGGAACTGCCGGGTGAAATAGACCCGGACAGCAAACGGGCTCTCATAATTAAATTAATTAAAGAAGGCGTGGTGCATCTGTTAGAGCGCCATTAACCGATTATATATTTCTTTTGAGTAAGAAACAAACAGAGAACGTATTTTTTTGCAGCGCGGCTTCCAGGTATTTTAAAGAAGATATTCATGGAACCGCAGCTAATTACAATGGATTTATCCTGCTGGAGCATTTTGATCCGTTTCCGGAAAAAATAAACGCAGCTCATTTTGATCAGCAGTTTATAGCCAGCCTGCAGGATCTTGCAAAACGTAAAAAAGCAAAGCTGTTGCTGATAAGGAACAGGAGCAGTAATACCCGGACCTGTCATCTTTTATACGTAGATTGTTTACGGCAACGTTACCTGCGGTTAAGCGCCAATACCGCAGATGTAGCGGCCATCCGGCTTGAGCACTACATGGAACATCCGGGAACCATTTGGGAATCAGATCCGTTTTTTGTGGTATGCACTAATGGGAAAAAAGATAAATGTTGCGCCAAGTTCGGATTCCCTGTTTTCAAGTTTATTGAAAATCATGAAAGCCGGGTTGCTGTTTTTGAGAGCACACACGTTGGGGGCGACCGGTTTGCTGCAAATGTGGTGTGTATGCCGGTAGGTATTTATTACGGCCGTGTAATGGTGGAAGATGTAGATCCGATCCTGGAAGCAACAAGCCGCCGGCAAATTTATTATCCTAATTACCGGGGGAGCTGCACCCGGTCGTTTTTTCATCAATCGATAGAGTGCCTGTTACGGGAGCGGCTGAACGATTTTTCGCTCGGTTTCGCAATGAGCATAGAATCAGTAGCAGAGGAAGCAAATCGTTTCCGTGTTATTGCCTCAACCGTAAATACCAGCTTTCAGCTAACCATTCGCAAAGAAACCATTCCTTACCCGTATCTGCTTACCTGCAAAGCATCCAAAACGGGAACTATTACCAAGTATCTGCCGGAAGCCATCGAAAAAATTTAATGCAGGCTACAATGGCCCCACGGAAAAGGAAACGGTCACGATGGTGGCCCCATTTTGTACCCGCTCCACCGGGTCCAGCATAACAATGCTGCGCATATTTTCCGAACCGTAATCGAACTCTTTCCCAAAGGCAAGCCGCCCATGCTTGTTATCAGCGGTATGCTGAATTAAATCATCGAGCTTGTGGATGCCCTTTGCTAAATCAATAGGGGCATTCAGGCCCTGCAGCACTTCTTTCATAAGCATGCTCCCGGCTTTAAACCAGTATTTTTGAGAAACTGAGTCGCGGTTAAACCGGGAAGTTTCAAACCGGAAAATCAGAGAGCAATACGCACAACCTGTATTGGTGATGGTAAGCTTGTCGCTATTGTCAAATAACACCGTTTCAACACCGCTAAGGCTGTCTTTTTGTAAAACAAAATTTGTTTTTGGAAAGACTTTCTTCCTCACGATCGGAGCGGGGATCCCTCTTACACAGTCGGATGCATGAACGGCTGTACCCGGGGGGCTTTTTACAGCGGCGTAAGGAAGTGTTGCGGTAGTGTCAAACGAGGCTTCTTCTTCGGAGTTGGAGTAATTGCTGAAAGAACCCGTACCGCAGCCGGTTATTAAATAGAATAGCAACAGATGTAGAGGGAGGGCCGTTTTTTTCATGATACCCGTTTTGGCTGATCAAATTTAAATGAATTCTGCTTTTTACAGAATAAATTCTGCCAAATAGTAGATACAGTTTCTGGTAATATCGAAAGGGTATACCATATTGGTAATGAAAAATCGCTGCCTGCTGGTCGGCATTCAACTTTGAGATATTCTTGTTGACCGATTGTTATCGCCTGTTGAGCCACTGGTTCTTTTTTTGATCAGAAACGGCTCTAACTTCAATTAGTTTATAAAACTCATATTGTTTAAAACCTTTAAAACTAAAAAGAGATGAAACGTTTACTTCTTGCATTGATCCTGAGTGGAGGTCTGTGTGCAGCGACGCAGGCACAAACAGCAACACCGGCAACAACCGCGAAGGCATCAAAGAAAGCTACAGGGCTTACCAAATCCGGCAAGCCGGATATGCGTTTAAAAGCGAATAAAGAAGCGGCAAAGGCCCAGGCGCAAGCGCCTGTAGCTCCGGCCCCTGTTGCACCTGCACCCGCTCCCAAAGCAAAAGCTGCGGTTGCTAAAAAAACAGCCCCGGCCCCGGTAGTGGCTCCGCGTCCCGCAGTTGCACAAAAGGCACCGTCTGCAGACCAGACAATTGGCACTGATGCGAAAGGCAGAACCTTGTACAGAGGGCCCAGGGGCGGAACCTATTACATTAATAAAAACGGTCACAAAGAATACGTTAAGCAATAATAAAATTTGTCTCTATTCAATATTGATCAATAATGGCGCAGCGATGCGCCATTTTGTTTTAAACGATGTATTTTTATCCGGATGGATACCACAATTATAAAAAAACTGAAGATCATAAATGTTGTAACGGAAACCAATGATGCCAAAACGTTTATCGTGGAACCAATGGAAGGATGGGGGCCGGTGTACAAAGCGGGTCAGTTTATTACGCTTGTTTTTTACAATCATTTGGGAGAACAACGCCGCTCCTTTTCTATTTCCTCCAGTCCGGATACTGATAATTTTCTATCCTTTACCGTTAAGAAATTAGACAATGGAGAGTTCAGCAGGCAACTGGTCTATAAAGCAACGATAGGAACGATTTTGCTTTCTTCTGGCATCGGCGGTTTTTTTGTATTGCCCAAAACTACAACCGGGAAGGTATTCTGTTTTCTTGCAGCAGGCAGCGGTATTACGCCTTGTTATGCGCTTATAAAAACGCTACTAACCACCACGAAGGAAAAAGTGATCCTGCTGTATAGCAATCGCTCGGAAAAAGACACTATTTTTTACGAGGCGTTAAAAAACCTGCAGGCAAGCTATAGTGAACGGTTTATCATTTATTTTAAGTTTAGCGATCACGAAAAAGTGCTGCATCGAAGACTGAGCCATTATGTGCTGACGGACTTTATAGAAAATAATTTGGGCGCAGCGAAAGCCCACACCAGCTTCTATATATGCGGGCCCTATGATTATATGGTGATGGCGGATATTTCACTAAAAAGCAATGGCGTATTAAAACAACAAATTTTCAAAGAGGATTTTTTCCCTTTTAAAAACGTGTTACATCCGAAACCGCCTGATACGGCGGCTCACAAGGTGCTGTTTTATATTGCCGGACGCCGTTATGAAGTAACCGTCCAATATCCGCATACCATCACCGCGGCGGCAAAAAGGGCGGGCATTGCGGTTCCGTACAGTTGCGAATCGGGGCAATGCGGCAGTTGTGTGGCAACCTGTACCAGCGGAAAAATATGGATGGCCTATAATGAGGTGCTGACCGAAGAGGAATTGGCTAAAGGGCGCGTGCTAACCTGCCAGGGATATCCTGTTGAAGGGGATGCAACAGTAGTCTTTTGATTGTTTTAAGATGATTCGGGTTGGCGAATAAGGCGGCCCCATGAGCTTTGTCCGGAAAATGGAAGTATTCACAGGATAGAACCGCGGTTTCGGCGAATTTTCCGAAATAATATCCGGGTTGCAGGTACTTTTGTGTTACATAACCGCTTAGGAGCAGGTTGACTATTTCCAAAAAATGTATCCAGCCAAAACTAACTGTTCTTAAATATCCTTTTTAATCTGTACCATTTTTATTAAGCCTGTGTTTATCGCCGGGATCCAGATGCCGTGTGCCGGTTGCTGGCGGGAAAACGGAACGATCTTGTTTTCCATCGCTCAAAGTTTACCCGGCAGATAAAAATCTTTTAGAGGCGATGCCGCTCCTCTTGTTTTTCATCAGTGTTAAGTTGATCGTGAAAAGTCATTCCGATACTACAGGATATTTTGCAATTAATACCGATTGAATATCCGCAAGGCAATGTCATTTCTTTTAGAGAAACTGGAACGACTGCCGGGGTGGTGCGTTCTGATGCTTTCTGTTCCAGGTTGCAACATATCAAAAAGAACGAACATTAAATGTTATCGAATAACGCCCTTCTACATTTCTTATTCAAATTCTTTATTTTACATTCAAAGGTGTTTACCATGTATCCCGCAGGGAATTTATTAAGAGAAATCTGTATATTCGTAACCATCCTTTTAATTAAAAATACACACATGAAAAGAGAAAAACTGAGGGTAGGTATGATTGGTGGGGGCAAAGATGCTTTTATCGGCGCCATACATCGCCTGGCGCAGAATATGGATGGACAAATCGAATTGTGTTGCGGGGCGTTAAGCGTGCATCCGGAAGTGGCCAAAGAATCGGGGGAGATGCTTTTTTTGCCTGATGACCGCATCTATTCCAGTTATGAGGAAATGATAAAAAAGGAAAGTGAATTACCGGCAGACAAACGTATGCACTTTGTATCCATTGTTACGCCCAATTTTGTGCACTTTGCACCGGCGATGCTGGCACTGGAGCACGGCTTTCATGTGGTAATTGAAAAACCGATGGTGTTTAGCCTGGATGAAGCCAGGCAATTGCAAAAAAAAGTAAAAGATTCCGGGCTGCTGCTTTGCTTAACCCATACTTATACGGGCTACCCTATGGTAAAGCAGGCGCGGCAAATGGTAGCGGAAGGCGCATTTGGGAAAATAAGAAAAATATATGTAGAATATCCGCAGGGCTGGCTCAGCCGGCTGACCGAACGGGAAGGGAATGCCCAGGCGGCCTGGCGTACGGACCCGTCAAAGAGCGGCAAAAGCGGTTGTATGGGCGATATAGGGACCCATGCTGCTAACCTTGCGGAATATATAACCGGACAGAAAATAATAAAGATGTGCGCAGACCTGAATACAATCGTTGAAGGCCGCCGGCTGGATGACGATGGCGCAGTATTATTGAAATTTGACCAGGGTGCCTCAGGAGTACTGATCGCGAGCCAGGTGGCTGCCGGTGAGGAGAATGCCCTGAAAATAAAAATATATGGAGAAAAGGGCGGACTGGAGTGGCACCAGCAGGAGCCCAATACCCTGCTGGTAAAATGGCTGGATGCGCCTACGCAGGTGTATCGAGCGGGTAACGGCTACCTCGGCAACTACGCTAAACATAATACCCGTACACCCGGGGGGCATCCGGAAGGCTACCTGGAGGCTTTTGCCAATCATTACCGGAATTTTGCGGAGACCTTGCGTGCCCGGCTGAATAATGAAACGCCTTCAAAAGAAAGCCTCGATTTCCCGTCTGTTGATGATGGCGTTAGGGGAATGGCTTTTATCGACAACGTAGTTGCTTCGGCAAATTCGGATCAGAAATGGTGGGATTTTGAGATGTAATATATCCCCGTTAACTAAATAATTGAGAGATAATAAAAAACGCCGCCCGGATGATCCGTTCGGACGGGCATTAAGGGGTTAAGTTCGTTAAGGTGTCCCTTAATATTCTTAATTTCTTAATGGTTAATTTTTTTTATCGCCATTTCGATGAGTCCGCCAAAGGCGGATGAAGAGAAATTTCGTTGTCAAAAAAACGGGATTTCTCTTCATACTGGCGTCGGATTCGAATCCGATATCGGATGATGGAGGCTACTTAATATGTTTCTTTTTTAAGAGCAGATAACGATACCGGACATCGCTGTAAATGATCCCGACAAATAAACAGCCAATAGCGAGGAATAAGATCCGGTTATTATACCGGGTGTAACCCAGGCCGCCGATCACACCGCCCAGGAAAAAAAAGCTAATAATAGCAAAGCGCAATTTTACGGAGGCGTTTAAACGACTCAGTTGCTCTGGTCTGCGGTAAAAAAATAGCTGAGACAATTCAATACCCAGGTCGGTAAACAGTCCTGTGAGGTGGGTGGTTCGTACTACGGAATCAGAGATTTTTGTAACCAGTGCATTTTGCAATCCCATGGTAAATAGTAACGTGCATACGACACTATCGGCATAGCGCTGCATGATAGTTGCCGGCAGCACTGCAACAACCGTAAGCAATACCAGTTCCGCCAGCACCGGTATTGCATTGGCATAACGCTGATTCACTTTGGATGTAAGCTCAATCAGCAGATTAGAGAAAAAAGCGCCCAGCAAAAAACAAATGATGTACAGGAGATAAAGCCCGGCCGTAAAAAAATGCTGTTTTACTACTTCGTCGGCAAAATAGGCAAAGTGCCCCGTTACATTTGTTGTTAATCGCTGCACGGAGAAAAAACCGGCCACATTTACAATGCCCGCAACAAAAGAAAGCAGCGAAGCCAGCTTCAGGTTATGCACTAATGTACGGGCCCTGCCCCTGTGTCTAAACATATATCAAAAATAGATCCAACAAACAAGATCAGCAAAAGCAAAAAGTTAACTACATAGGTACATAGAATGGTTCATCATAAAAGTAACAAATAAAATCCGGACAGGGATGCCGGTCAATGCGCGGCGTCCTGTTTCAGGATAACGCCTTTCAAGCGCATTAATTCTATCTCAGAAACTTTGGCATTATACCGGGCGGCGATCAGGCGGTCGTAGGCCTGGGCCAGGCTTAGTTGCGCTTCGCGCAGTTGTACTAAAGTAGCCATGCCTAATTTGTACGTTTCAAAAACGATCGATACATTTTCTTTTGCCAGCAGGATATTTTCCTCTTCAAGTTTCAGGGCACGTTTTTGCTCATCATAGCTTTTATAGGCATTTACGATCGCCAGGTTCAGTTGGGAACGCTGGCTTTCATAATTGAGCTGCTGCATATTCAATAATAGTTTGCTTTGCTTAATATCCCTTCTCGCGGCAAACCGGTTGAAGATAGGAATATTAGCGCTCAGCCCGTAGTTGTAACCATTGCTCTGGTTAAACAAAGGGGAGAACTGGTTGATCACTTTCTGGTTATTGGTTCTGCTGAAATTGTACATGGAATTAAAAGAGAGCGTAGGCAGTAGCTCCGCCTTGCTTTCTTTTAAAGCATAGCCGGCAACATCCACCTGGGAGCGGGCCAGCAGCAGGGCCGGACTGGTTTGTTCGATCCCTTCCTGCAGATCTCCAAGATTCAGCGTCGAGGTAAGGGGAATAGTATCCGGTATATCGAACGAAGCGCCGGTTATTTTGCTGTTCATCGCCTGGGCCAGTTGTTCTTTCAATTGTTCTACCTGGGTTACCTGCTGCATGCGCAAAGCCTTCTGGCTGTTAAGGTCTACTTTGCTCTGGAGCACATCCGGCTTGGCGCCCACGCCAATATCCAGCTTGTTTTGCGCCAGTTTAGCGCGCTCAGCATTCAGGTCGATCTGCACATCCGTGGCGGCTATTAATTGTTTGTTGCGGGCAATTGCATAATAATTGCTGATAACAGCGGCGATGGTGTTAATGACCTGCTCTCGGGCGGTATAGGATCCGGAAGCTAGCAGCGCAGCGGCTTTGTCTCGTGTGGCAAACATTTTCAATCCGTCGAACAACACCCAGTTCAGTGCCACATTGGCCTGTACATTGTTACTCTTGATCCCGTTTGATTTTCGCTCTGATTTGTCCGCCAGCGTTTGTTTCTGGTTATTATTGTTTTTGGTATAACCGGCTGCCCCATTTAGTGTGGGCAGAAAAGCTGTGTTCCGGTAACTGTAGTCAATTGCGGCAACCAACGAATCATTCCGGGAAAGCTGGATATCATAATTGTTCTGTAAAGCGGTTGCAATTGCTTCATCAAGTGTAAGGATGCGCTGTGCTGCCGCAGGTTTCACCAGTAACAGTATAATACCTGCAACGGCAGGAAGTATTTTAATAAGCTTATTCCTCATTGTCCAGGGGGTGTGGGGGTTGTGTGGCTTCTTCCGCCTGAAGCACTTCGTCAAATTCTTTATTTTTTTTGTTGGCGGACATATAGCTGTACACAGCCGGAATTACATAAAGGGTTAATGCCAGCGAGAAGATGATCCCGCCCACAATTACGATCCCTAAAGGGATACGGCTGGTGGCGGCGGCGCCCAATGAAAGGGCGATAGGCAAGGCGCCCAGGGCCATGGCCATGCTGGTCATTAATATGGGGCGCAGCCGTTGCCCGGCAGCGAAAACTACCGCATCGGCCTTGCCCATTTTCCGCTTCCGGCTTTGGTTGGCAAATTCAACAATAAGGATCCCGTTCTTGGTAACCAGGCCAATCAGCATGATCATCCCTATCTGGGAAAATATATTCAGGGTCTGACCAAAGATCCATAAAGATAACAAGGCGCCTGCTAATGCCAGCGGTACGGTGATCATGATAATAAACGGATCAACAAAACTTTCAAATTGTGCGGCAAGGATGAGATAAATAAGTCCCAGCGCCAGCAGAAAAGCAAAACTGGTATTACCGCTGCTTTCCGCAAAGTCACGCGCGGAGCCGGTCAGTGATGTAGTAAAGGATTCATTCAGCACTTTTGTGGCGATGCGGTTCATTTCCGCCACTCCGTCGCCAACCGTATGCCCCTCTGTAAGCCCTGCGGAAATGGTAGCAGATTTATACCGGTTAAAATGATAAATGGTAGGCGGTGTGGTGGATTCTACTGCGGTGGTGATATTATCCAGGCTGATAAGCTGCCCGGCACTATTTCTTACGTATATTTTTTTAAGATCATTGGGGTCGTCCCGGTTGATCCGGTCTACCTGGGCCATCACTTGGTATTGTTTGCCGCTGCGGGTAAAATAGCCCAGCCGCTGATTGCTGTAGGCGGTTTGTAATGCCTGCGATACATCGGCAATGGTAACGCCCAACTGGGCCGCTTTTAACCGGTCTACATGCACCCTCAGTTCAGGCTTGTTAAATTTCAGGTCGGCATCCGCCTGCTGAAAAACAGGGCTTTCGCTCACTTCCTCCAGGAAGCGGGGCAATACCACAGACAGGGTATCAAAATTATTATTCTGGAGCACAAACTGAACCGCCTGCCCGCCGCGCCGGTTTACCTGTATGGTTTGATCCTGTATAGCAAATGCGCGCGCCTCGGTGAATTTTGAAATATGCCGGTTTACATACTCCACAATCTCTTTTTGCGACCGCTTTCGCTCACCGGGCGGTACCAGCCGCACCCTTACAAACCCTGAGTTGGCATTGCCGCTGGAACGGGAACCGGTAACGGAAAGGACGATCTCATTTTCCGGAACGGAATCGATCAGGAACTGGGATACTTTGTCAACATATTTATCCATTGCGTAGAACGAAGTTCCTTCCGGCGCGGTGAGGTTGAGCCGGAACTGGCTCTTGTCTTCCATCGGCGCCAGCTCTGATTGTATATGGGTGCCCACGAAAACAATGATGCCCAGGCAGGCGGCTATCAGTACCCAGGCCATCCATCTTATTTTCATAAACCCTTTCAGGCTTTTTTCATACAGCCGCTCCATGCCTGTAAAAAAAGGCTCGGTCTTTTTATAGAACCAGGAATGCTTATGCACATCTTTTTTTGCAACCAGCACATTCAGCACCGGCGTTAGGGTGAGCGATACGAATGCCGATATCAATACCGCACCGGCTACCACAATACCAAATTCCCTGAAAAGCCGTCCTACAAATCCCTGCAGGAACACAATGGGGAGGAAAACGACCGCCAGGGTGATCGACGTGGCAATAACGGCAAAGTATATTTCTTTTGAGCCGTCGAGCGCCGCCTTGTGTTTGCCCACGCCTTTTTCAAGCCTTTTGAAAATATTCTCCGTCACTACGATCCCGTCATCTACCACCAGCCCTGTTGCCAAAACAATGGCAAGTAGTGAAAGCACATTGATGGTATACCCCAGGAGGTACATAATAAAGAAAGCACCGATCAGGGAAACCGGGATATCTAAAAGGGGGCGTATGGAAAGGATCCAGTCCCTGAAAAAAAGATAAATGATAATAATTACCAGGCCAATAGCTATAAAAAGGGTTTCTTCAACTTCGGTGATCGATTTTTTAATATAATCGGTCTGGTCCAGGGCGATATTCAGTTTTATATCCTTCGGAACTTCTTTTTTGATCTCTTCGATGCGTTTGTAAAATTCGTCAGAAATGGAAACGTAATTGGCGCCGGGTTGCGGTACCACCGCCAAAGCGATCATGGGAACGGCGCTTTCTTTTAACTGCGATTCTTCATTCTCCGGCCCCAGCACCACTTTGGCCACATCTTTTACCCGTATATCGGCGCCGTTTATATTTTTAATAACAATATTTGCAAATTCTTCTTCCGTATCAAGCCGGCCAAAGGTCCGTATGGTCAGCTCTGTATTATCACCGGTCAGTTTTCCTGAAGGTAACTCAATATTCTCCCGCTGCAAGGCTGTTTGTATGTCGCCCGAAGTAATTCCAAATGCGGCCATTTTATTAGGGTCGAGCCAAAGACGCATGGCGAACCGTTTTTCGCCCCAGGTATCAATACTGCTCACCCCTGGAATGGTTTGCAACCGGTCTACAAGCACATTGGTGGCATATTCGGTCAGTTCCATAGGATTTTTGGTGTCGCTTTGCACCGTCATGGCCAATATCGGGTCGGCGCTCGCATCAGCCTTGCTAACGGAGGAGGGGGCTTCAAGATCGGGCGGCAGTTGTCTTTGGGCTGCTGAAACTTTATCCCGTACGTCATTGGCCGCCGTTTCCAGATCAGCGCCTACATCAAATTCAACATTAATATTACTGCTTCCGTTACTGCTGCTGGAAGTGATGTTCCGGATTCCGGGGATCCCGTTTATGGCATCTTCAAGGGGCTCGGTTATTTGCGACTCAACAATATCAGCGTTGGCCCCGGCATAGCTGGTACGCACGCTGATATTGGGCGGATCGATGGCCGGATAATCGCGCACTCCTAAAAATTTAAAGCCGATAATACCAAATACGATGATGACGATGTTCATCACGATTGCTAAGACCGGCCTTCGTAAACTTAACTCCGAAATATTCATTACCTCTTTTTTTTGATAATTAAGTTGAGTTTAATTATCAATTAACTATTTTATTTATCCTGATCTTTGACCCTGGCCGGGTGGTCATAATGCCAGTGGTAAGAATGGTATCCCCCTGTTTTAAGCCCTTTAATATTTCTACCCGGGAAGAGTCCCTGGCACCTGTTTCCACATCTGAAAACAAGGCTTTACCACCTGTTACCAATAGTACTTGCTTGCCTCTTATATTGGGAATAACGGATTGGGTAGGTATAAAAACTGTATTTGGCCTTGGAGCAAAATTGATCGTTACTTTAGCAAAGGATCCGGGGATCAGTCCCTGGGTGCTTCCCGTAACCAGGCCCCGGACCGTTAAGCTTCTGTTAGTAACAGTAATATTGGATTCCCGCGCCATTACTTTTGCTGTATAAGCGCGGGGACTGCCTTCCACGGTGAAATTTACTATTTGGCCATTCAATATCTGACCAGTATATTTTTCGGGAACGGTAAAATCAATTTTTAAAGCGCTTACCTGGTTGATGGTAGCAATAACAGTTGCAGGTGATACATAAGCTCCCGGGCTGATTTCTTTTAAACCCATTTTACCACTGAAAGGCGCACGAACAATTGTTCTTGATATTTCGGTTTTAACCAGCGCCATGTCGGCCTGAATATTTTTTACGGCCAGCACGCTGTTGTCATAATCCTGTTTGCTGATGCCCTGAATATTGACCAGTTGCTGCGCGCGGTTCTCATTGACCTGTGCTATTTTTAGCTGGGCCTCCAATTTGTTCAGTTGGGCCTGCAGGTCGCCATCATAGATCCTGGCCAGCACCACACCCCGGGATACGAACTGGCCTTCCCTGACATTCAGTTGTACCACCCTCCCCGAAACTTCGGGATGGATTTCAGTAACCTCATTGGCAACAATCGATCCTGGTACCTCAATGGTTTCAGAATAAGGCTCGGTTTTTACAATATAGACATCTACCTTTTCGCTCCCCCGTTTTTGATTCGGCGCTGCTGTTTTTTTCTTCTCAGTACAAGCCAGTATGCACACTGCCAGTAACAGGCAGGAGGCCGTTGATTTCAGGATCAAATGTTGTGGTTTTAGTTAAACGATAATATGTTAAGATTGTTAGACGCTTTTGTGGTCAAAACCTTGTGTAAAGATCTGTATTTTAATTATGTAAAAAGGAGAAGCGTTCTTTTTTTATTTAGAGGGCAGGAGCGCGCTGCTGCAGAGCTGAAATAAAGTACCGGCCTGATTTTCAGAGGTTTCCCATCAGTTAGTTATAGGACGCAGCTCAGGGCAGGAAGACGTGTTTTTTACTCCGGGACCGGTTTGATTGCCCGGAAGGGTTGACCTGCCGGGCCTTTCAGAAGAGGAAAATGGATTCCCGCTGCCTAATCCCTGGTGTGGCTGATTACGGAAAGCCCATGTTTAATTTTATTAGCCTTATGTAATAAATCAGCCTTTTCATTGCTGATGACGGTTACATGGCCCATTTTGCGGCCGGGCTTGGTTTGCTTTTTGCCATACAGGTGAAAAAAAGCGTTCTCTATTTTCAACAGCTCCTTCAGGCCCTCATAGTGGGCTTCGCCGGAAAAACCGTCTTTCCCCAGAATATTAAGCATTACCGAGGGCATGATCGCCTCGGTGCTACCCAAAGGATAATTTAGCAGGATGCGCCAAACCATATCAAACTGCGAACTGTAATGGGCTTCAATGGTGTGATGACCGCTGTTATGCACGCGGGGGGCGGTTTCATTAACCAGCACATTGCCTTCGGGGGTTACAAAAAGTTCAACGGCGAAAATACCGGGAGAGTTAAAGTTCTTTACGGTCGTTAATGCAATGGCTTCCGCCTTCCAATAGGTTTTTTCTTCCATTTCGGCGGGGCATAACTGGAAATCGAGCAGGTTCAACCCTTTATCAAAGATCATTTGTACCGGAGGGTAGATGGCTATATCGCCCGAGCGGGAAATGGCAATCATGAACGCTATTTCCTTTTCGATGGTTACCTGTTTTTCCAGCACCGACATAGCGTCAAAACCCTTTGCAACGTCCTGTTCAGTTTCTATGATCTGCACCCCACGGCCATCGTAGCCGCCTTCAGCGATTTTGTGCACCGCCGGGAAAAAATGCGCCTGGTCCGCCAGCTCCTGGATATTATGGGTAAGTATATATTCGGATGTAGGTATCTGGTGGTCGGTATAATATTTTTTCTGAGTGGCTTTGTTGCGGATCGTTCTCAATACAGAAGGATGCGGGATCACCGTTACCCCTTCTTTTTCGAGCGCCTCCAGGGCATCCACATTTACATTCTCGATTTCAATGGTGATGGTATCCAGGTTCTTGCCAAAATTGTAAACGGCGTCATAATCTTTGATATCTCCTTTGGTAAAATGGTCGCAGAGATGTGCCGCCGGACAATGGTCATCATTTTCAAGTACAAATGTTTCAACCGGGTAATTGGCCGCCGCCTGTAATAACATGCGGCCTAACTGACCACCTCCTAGGATACCTACTTTTTGCATGGCGCAAAGATAGGGAAGGGAGGCTGTCTGGCATTCTTAAATCTGTGTGGGATGGCAACAGGCTGAATTTTCGCGAAATAGGCGCTGATAAACAGGGCGGCCTCATCTGCTTAGATCTGTGCTGCATGCTGATCCGCGAAATCAGCGGGAAATATTATATCCCGTTTTGTACATTCGTGTTTTATAATTCTCTAAAATAAATTGTATGCGTCTTGATTACAGTAAAGCATCGCCTGAAGGGTACAGAGCCCTGTTGGGTATGTATGGATATCTGAGGAACAGCGCTCTTTCCCCGGCATTATTGGATATCGTATATCTGAAAGTGTCCCAGATAAACGGTTGTCCCTATTGTGTGGACCTGCACTGGCAGGATGCTATAAAAGCCGGCGTGGAGGGCCGCAAACTGAATGCCGTTTCCAACTGGAAGCATATGCCTTTTTTTACGGAAGCAGAACGGGCGGCATTGGCGCTGGCCGAAGAAGTTACGCTGCTTCCGGACCAGGAAGTGAGTGACGGGGTATATGAAAAGGCCCGGCAATATTTTAATGACAAGGACCTGCTCGACCTCAGCTTTGCCATCGCGCACATGAATATGCTGAACCGGGTGGCGATCACCTTTCACAAGGTGCCGGAAAAATAATTGTTTCCGGCACGCACTGTTTTATATTTTATCCGTACCCCTGCTTTCTTTATCCAGCTTCTGAATATCTTTTAGCTGGCTTGCGGGAATGAGGTTGTTATAATCCCAGAAAGCCGCAACGCAAACGATCTTCCACTGGCCGTTTTTCTTTTCCATTACCCGAACCTCCTTACTGTGCCGGTAACTGCTGTCTTTGTTACTGTTAAACTGGTCCCAGGTTAAAAAACAGGCATCGGGCCCATAGAATTTGAACCGGATCTGTTTTCTTTCGATGGGCGCCAGGTTCGTCTGGGGTTGGGGGTTGTCATGGATATACTTTCCGATCGTATTATCAATATCGGGCCAGCCTACGCTTGCGTCAAAAGTGCCATCCCGGTTGCTCCAGGCCTGAAAGGCATAATCGTCCTGGGCGTAAGTCGACTTCCAGGTGTCGTAGTCGCGGGCAAAAAAGGATTTACTTTCTTTTTCGATCGTGGCCATGATCGAATCTTTGTCGGCCTGAATTGTTTTTGCATCCGGTTCTTTTTCATTAGCCTTCGAAGTGCAACCGGCAAAAACAATACTTAATGCCAGGGCGAGGAAAAAAGGAACAGTGCTCAGGAAAATGCGGTTGTTGAATGGGGGTGCCGGTACATGCTTCCCACAATCGTTGTTTAGGGGAGTTGTTTGTTGCTGGAACATAGTGACAAGTTTTATTGGTTAAATACATCCCTGTCCTCATCAAAGTCCATTACATAAAACCCATCTTTTAAAAGACGGATTTGCCACTGTTAAGTTAATTCAAAAAATCCTATTTTCCATGATCCGGGGCATATTTATTTTTAAACATGCCCCGCAATCGCCTGAAAATAGGATCTTACAATAAATACCGGAGTGCCTTTAAATCCGGCTTAAAATTTCCAAACCAATAGCGTCTGTTCCCAATATTTTTTCTTTCGGAGTGGTGCTATCTGCAATATCGCCCGTGCGGAATCCGGCTTTTAATACCTGGTCCACCGCATTGATCACGTCTTCGCTTTCTTTTTTCAGACCAAAAGAAATATCGAGCAACAACGCCGCGGACAATACAGAAGCCATAGGGTTGGCAATGCCTTTGCCGGTAATATCGTGCGCTGAGCCATGTATCGGTTCATAAACGCCGGTGCCGTCGCCTATAGAAGCCGAAGCCAGCATACCCATTGATCCGGCGATCTGGGAAGCTTCATCTGTGAGAATGTCACCAAATAAGTTAGCTGTAACCACTACATCAAAACGTTTAGGGTCTTTGATCAACAACATGGCGGTAGCATCCACAAACTGGTGCTCTACCTGCACATCGGGATATTCTTTAGCTACCTGCTGCACCACTTCGCGCCAGAGGCGACTGGTCTCAATCACATTGGCTTTATCAACCGAGCACAATTTTTTACCACGGGTGCGGGCGGCTTCAAAGGCTTTGCGGGCGATACGCTCTACTTCGTAACGACTGTATTGTGCGATATCATAAGCGGTATCGCCGTTGTCTTTGCGGCCTTTTTCCCCAAAATAAATGTCGCCGGTCAACTCGCGGAAAAATAAGATATCCGCGCCTTTTAAGATCTCGGGTTTAATGCTGGAGGCGCTCAGCAGTTCGTCGAATAATTTTATCGGGCGCAGGTTGGCGTAAAGACCCAGTTCTTTGCGCATCTTTAATAATCCCTGTTCCGGCCGCACTTTGGCAGAAGGGTCATTATCGTATTTGGGATGCCCTACGGCACCGAATAATACGGCATCTGATTTTTTCATTTTTTCCAGGCTTTCATCCGGCAGCGGGTTTCCTGTTGCTTCAATAGCAGCATGACCGATCAACGCTTCATCATAAACAAATTCATGACCATATTTGGCTGCGATCTTATCTAATACTTTTTTACCTACGGCGGTCACTTCCTGACCAATCCCGTCCCCGGGAACAATGAGAATATTTTTTTTCATGAACCTTCTTTTAATTGCTTTCAGCCATATGGCCTGTTTGTTAGAAATTATTTAAAACACCGCTTCGGCGGGCCTCTAAGATAAGGAAGCAGAGCTGTTTTTTAAAAAAAACTATAATCATTTCAGGCGGTTTATAACCCTGTACCGGCTTTGCTTAAAAAGCTATGGAGCGAACAAAAAAATAGCTTAGTTGCTCATATACCGGTTTTAATACCTGTAATACTATTATCGAATGCCATCCCGATAGCTATCGGGATGGCATTTCTTGAGTTTATGCGTTGCCCTGGAGGTGTTGCGAACTGGTGAAAAATAAGAGAAATTGAAGTATCTTTCGCTTATGCAACAACCATCGCCCCGATTGCTTTCGCTTGATTTTATGCGTGGATTGATAATGGTATTGCTGGCGCTGGAAAGCACCGGTTTATACGAGCATTTATCCCATGCATCCGCCGGTACCTGGTTTGAGGGTATTATGCAGCAGTTCTTTCACCATCCCTGGCATGGCCTGCATTTTTGGGATCTCATTCAGCCGGGATTCATGTTTATGGCCGGCGTGGCAATGGCGTATTCGCTCCAAAAACAAAAGCAGCGGGATTATACCTGGAACCGGTCGCTTAAAAAAACGTTACGGCGCAGCGGGTGGCTGTTCTTTTGGGGGGTACTGGACTATGCCGTGAGGAAAACAGGCTTGTCCTTTGAGTTGTGGGATGTACTGACGCAGTTGTCGTTTACAACCCTGGTCGCTTTTCTGATATTTGAATGGCGCGTAACGACGCAGCTTGTGGTCTGCGCCCTGCTTTTATTATTAACGGAGGCCCTGTACCGGTTTACCAATATCCCCGGTTTTGATCAGCCGTTTACGGACCAGCATAATTTCGGGAATTATGTAGACCTGCTTTTGATGAATAAAATAAATCGCGGGGGATGGGTGGCCATCAATTGTATTCCTACTGCCGTGCATACCATCGCTGGCGCTTTGGCGGGCAAACTGTTTTTAAGCAACAAGGGCAATAAAGTAAAACCGCTTTTAATTTGGGGAGCGATCTGCCTTGTTGCGGGATATGGGTTAGACGCTGCCGGTATTACGCCCATTATAAAACGTATTGCAACCTCCTCCTTTACGCTGGCTTCGTTAGGCTGGTGTTTGTTGGGGCTGGCGTTTTGTTATTGGTGGATCGATGTGCTGAATCATAAAAAACGGCTGCAGTTTTTCCTGGTGATCGGAATGAATTCACTTTTCATTTATTTGTTTTTCGAGATTGTGGGGCACCGGTGGTTTAATGAATACATCACCGCAATAAGCGGCGGCCTGATGCAAATAATAAAAGTACCTGAACTGCCACGGGCGATTCTTTCATCCCTTTGTATTTTCGGACTGGAGTGGGGGATGTGTTATTTTCTTTATAAGAAGAAAATCTTTTTTAGGTTGTAGGGAGCTTGCAGGTTACAGATTACAAATCGCTGGTTGATCAACGCGGAAGGCTAAACGCGTAATGCTGAATGCTGCTCCAACCCTGAACTATTTTATTCACCATTCATTGTTCAATGTCGGTTACTTAAGGGAATCCGAAGATATCATTGGAATCGACCCTGAAAGGGTCGCCCTTTAATAGCCGGCGGTGCAACCGCCGGTTCGGTTGTAGTAGATGTATTGAACCCCGGCTGGGGTTCAACTGTAATTTTGTGCTAACCCACGCGTTTCACGCGCGGTTAAACGGATTACACCCTTTCAGGGTTTCTCACCGTTTGAGTAAACAACATTGATTAATTGTTCACCTTTTCGTCTACGGTAAACGTCAAACCTCAAACGCAGAATCTTGTTGAAACCTGTAACGTTTCTTAAACCAGGTTCAACATCTTCTGCGTGGCCTTAATTGCAGCTACAGTCTGGTCACTATCCAAACCGGTGGTCTTTATCTCTTTGCCATTATAATCCCAGGTGATGACGGTTTCGCAAAGTGCGTCTGTTTTGCCGCCTGGTGGTATGCGCACCACGTAATCCGTCAGTTTGGCAAGGGGTAATTTTTTTTGAGCGTAGATCTTTTTGAGCGCATTCATAAAGGCGTCGTATTGCCCGTCGCCAGGGGAATTTTCTTCTACCGTACCGTCTTCAAACCGGATACGGATGGTTGCCGAAGGCTTCATATTTTTGGAATGCGTCAGCACATAGTTTTCTACGGCTACTTTTTCACCAATGGCGCTACTATCCAGCACATCGGAAATGATGTAGGGCAGATCGTCCTGAGTTACGGTTTCTTTCCGATCGCCCAGTTCAATAATACGTTGGGTTACGATCTTCAGGTCTTCATCGCTTAGCTGTATCCCCAGTTGCTGTAAATTATTTTCAATATTGGCCTTGCCGGAAGTCTTGCCCAGGGCGTATTTGCGCCGGCGGCCAAAGCGCTCCGGCATCAGGTCGTTATAATAAAGATTCTTCTTTTTGTCGCCGTCGGCATGAATGCCGGCTGTCTGTGTAAATACATTTTCTCCTACAACCGGTTTGTTTGCGGAGATACGGAAGCCTGAAAAAGCTTCCACCAGCTTGCTTACTTTGTAAAGCGCTTTTTCATTAACCGTTGTTTTTACATCTTTTTTAAAGTCGTTCAACACGGCTACAACGCTTTCCAGTGGCGTGTTGCCGGCACGCTCGCCCATGCCGTTGATGGTGAGGTGCAATCCTGTGACGCCGGCATTTACGGCTTCCAGGGCATTGGCAACGCTCAGGTCGTAATCGTTGTGTCCGTGAAAATCGAAATGAAGGGTGGGGTAGCGCTGAATAATTTCATGAAGGTATGCATAGGTTTCTGAGGGGATCAGCACGCCCAGTGTATCCGGCAGCATTATGCGCTGGACGGGTTGGGTCGCTAAAAAGTTGAGGTATTGAAACACATATTCTTTTGAATGGCGCATGCCATTGCTCCAGTCCTCCAGGTATACGTTAACGGCAATTCCTTTTTTATTGGCCGATTTAACAACGGCCGCAATTTCTTTAAAATGCTGTTCCGGCGTTTTCTTTAATTGATGGGTCAAATGGTTCAGCGACCCCTTGCTGAGCAGGTTCATTACTTTTGCTCCCGCTTTTTGCATCCAGTTGATGGAGGTGTCGCCATCCACAAAAGTGAGCACTTCTATTTTATCCAGGTGCCCGTTTTGCGCTGCCCATTCGGTGATGCGTTTCACCGCCTGGAACTCGCCTTCAGATACGCGTGCCGACGCGATCTCGATCCGGTTTACCTTTACTTCGGTCAATAATAACTGTGCGATCGTTAATTTCTCCGATGCTGAAAAGGATACGCCGCTGGTTTGTTCCCCGTCGCGCAGGGTGGTATCCATTATTTCAATGTGTCGTTGCTTCATCTTTTCGGGCTAAGAGCTAAAAAATATTCTTTAAACCGGGGAGGCGGTAAGTCGGTATGTAATCTTTTCCGCCTTCCCGTATTTCCCGGCAATCTTCGGTTCGTGGCTTTTGCGTCAGCCCAATTGTCTAGTATAAACTTTTTGCTGCAAAGGCTTTGATGTCTTCTTTTGCTGACTGCAAATAGTCGATATCATCAAAGCCATTCAGCATATTATGCTTTTTATAGCCATTGATATCAAAACTTTCTTTTTCGCCGGTGGCTAAAATGGTGATAGTCTGCTCCGGAAGGTTTACCTCGATTTCAGCTTTGGGATCTGCTTCGATGGCCTTAAATATTTTGTCCACGAATGCTTCGCTAACGGTTACGGGCAACAGGCCAATGTTTAATGAATTTCCTTTAAAGATATCAGCGAAAAAGCTGGAGACAACACAGCGAAAACCGTAGTCATAAATTGCCCAGGCTGCATGTTCGCGGCTGCTGCCGCTGCCAAAATTTTTACCACCTACCAGGATCTTCCCGGAGTAAATGGGGTTGTTTAACACAAAATCTTTTTTTGGAGTATCATCACTGTTATACCGCCAGTCGCGGAACAGGTTATCGCCAAAACCCTTGCGCTCTGTTGCTTTCAGAAAGCGCGCAGGAATGATCTGATCCGTATCCACATTCTCAATGGGCAAAGGAACTGCTGTGGAAGTGAGTACTGTAAATTTATCGTAAGCCATTTTTCTTAATTTCTGATTTTTAATTTCTGATTTCTGATTTTTCCCGATGCAACTGGTGTTGCTTTTTGTTGTGCCGTACAAGAGTGTCCCGATAGCCATCGGGACAACGAAGCTGATAGTAGTGCTAAAGCCGGGTAAATAGATACGAGGCGCTATTGACCATTGACTATTAACTATTCACTTCTGCCATCAACTCCCGTGGATCGGTTACCACACCCGTTACTGCTACTGCTGCCGCCACATAAGGACTGGCCAGCAACGTGCGGGCACCGGGGCCCTGACGACCTTCGAAGTTGCGGTTGCTGGTGCTTACCGCGTATTTGCCGGCAGGGATCTTGTCCTCGTTCATCGCCAGGCAGGCGGAACATCCGGGCTGACGTAATTCAAACCCCGCTTCATTTAAAATATCCAGGATGCCTTCTTCCTTAATCTGCGCTTCAACAATATGCGAGCCGGGCACCAGCCAGGCGGTGATATTTTCGGCTTTCTTTTTTCCTTTTACAATGGAGGCAAAGGCACGGAAATCTTCGATGCGGCCATTGGTACAGCTACCCAGGAATACATAGTCGATTTGTTTACCGATCAGGGGCTGGCCTTCTTCAAAATTCATATAAGCCAGCGATTTTTTATAAGAGGCTTCGCCGTCTTTTACTTCTGTTGCTTTGGGTATAGAATGGGTGATGCCTGTACCCAACCCCGGGTTGGTGCCGTAGGTGATCTGCGGTTCAATATCGGCCGCATCAAAATGCAGTTCTTTGTCAAACGCAGCACCAGCATCGGTTTTCAGCGTTTTCCAGTAAGCCAAAGCTTTATCCCAGGCTTCACCTTTGGGCGCTTTATCTTTCCCGTTCACATAATCAAAAGTGGTTTGATCCGGAGCGATCATACCACCACGCGCGCCCATTTCGATGGACATATTACAAACGGTCATACGCCCTTCCATGCTCATGTTTTCAAAAACCTCCCCTGCATATTCTACAAAATACCCGGTAGCGCCGCTTGCGGTGATCTGGGAGATCATATACAAGGCCACATCTTTTGGTAATACGCCCCTGCCCAGTTTACCGTTGATGGTGATGCGCATTTTTTTGGGCTTGGGCTGCATGATGCATTGAGAAGACAGCACCATTTCTACCTCTGACGTACCAATACCAAAAGCGATACAACCAAAAGCACCATGTGTTGAAGTATGGGAGTCGCCGCAAACGATGGTCATGCCGGGCTGGGTGATGCCATTTTCCGGTCCTACCACGTGCACGATACCGTTTTTAGGACTTCCCAGCGCCCAAAGCGAGATACCCCATTTGGTGGCATTACTGGAAAGTGCTGCTAACTGGTTTGCTGATAAGGGATCTTTAACCGGTTGGTCCTGGTTAAGAGTGGGCGTATTATGATCTGCCGTCGCAAATGTGCGTTGCGGATATAACACAGGAAGGTTTCTTTTTTCCAGTCCCAGGAAGGCCACAGGGCTGGTTACCTCGTGGATAAAATGACGATCGATAAACAATACATCCGGGCCATCCTCAATATGGCGTACCTGGTGTGCGTCCCAAACCTTATCAAACAAAGTAGTAGCGTTGCTCATGCTGTAAAACTTATTTTTAATAAACTAATGAATCCCTAACTATGAGGGTCTGTAAAATTAGAAATATTTTTAGAGAAACATTCCGTTATTGGATGGTATTTAGCATTTTGAGCGAAACAGTAGAAATTTTGGAAGATGTAAAAAATCCGGATGAGATTGGGTCCCAAAAAACAGGGTGGTATATCAGAAAGTATTTTTGTAAATAATTGATAATAAATATATTATAATTAATTTTATTTAATTATCGGAGAGCAGATTACGATGCGGATCACTAAGGACGCACCTTTGGGTAGCGTATCTGCTGGAAAAATAAATGGCTACTGCCGCTTCAGCGCATATATTTCGCCAACCCCGTTTTTGCTTAAAATCGATAAAAACAAACTGTCACCTTTCTGCTGCAGAGCGTACTTATTGTTAAACAGTACGACAAAGCCGGATGAATAGGGGACCACGGGCAGTGAAATAGTGTTAATAAAAGCGACACTATCGCCTGAAACCTGGTAAGTGCCGCGGTTTATTCCAATGGTGACGGAACCATTTACGATTACCGTATCATTAGGAGTGGCGCTCCATATGCCGTTGTTTAGCAGGAGCTGTATCTTTTGGGGGGGAATGGGGGCAAAAGAAGGCATTACCCGCTGGAAGGTTCCCTCATAATTTCCATTAAGGGCGCTTGAATTATAGCCTGACTTACTACAGGAGATCAGGCAACAAGTAATAACAATTGATAAAAGCGTTTTCATATGACCCCGTTTTTGATAACTGACGCAGTTTTGGAAGAATGTGCAACAGGTTTCCCCCAGATTTGCACAGATTTTAAAAGTGTTCTGTGAGAATCTGTGTAATCCGTGAGCCATATAATTGCGATTAAGCAGTTGGTTATTTATATTTTTTTCTCACAGATTCCGCAGATTTGCACAGATTGTAAAAAGCGTTCTGTGAGAATCTGTGTAGTCTGTGAGCCGGCTGCTCTTCAACATTAAATAAAGCATGTTATTCAACCTGGAGTTGCTTCCGCATCACATAATCGTTCATAAAATAACCATTCCCGATGTTATTGTCTTCTTCTTTTACGATCTCGTATCCCTGGCTTTTGTAAAAATCAACCGCTTTATTATGGCGGTTTACATTCAGATAAAGATAAGTGGCACCATAGTTCTTTACAATTTCTTCCATTGATCGTAACTGGAATTTTCCCAGGCCCCTGCCATGTAATTTTTGTGAAAGATAGATCTTGTGCAATTTATAAGCGGTTTCGTCTTTGCGCTCAATGGCCGTGTAACCTACATCAACACTATCAACATTCAGTATATAAAAGGCAACACCCCGCTCCATTTCTTTTTCTAAAACGTCGACTGCGTACATCATTTGCAGCATATAATCTATTTGCTCCGGCGAAAGAATGGCGGCAAAGGCTTTGGGCCAGATGTCCAGCGCAAGCTGATGCAGCAGCCCTGCTTCCCCGTTTTGCAATTTTCGGATCCCGGTCATCCCTCAAAGATAGGAGAACCCACAAAAAAACCGCTTCAAAAGAAGCGGTTCCCTGTTTAGTGTTGTATAGCTTAGAATTTATAACCCACCGAAATTCCGAATGCGGAATTTTTGAATTTACCGTCAGGCTTTTGTCCGTTAACATTGGGTGCAATATTTACCAGACCTAACTGCCCGTTCAACTGGAACGAAAGTTTGTTTGCAAATTCATATCCTACCAATAAATTGGCGCCAGCATCAAAGGGTTTACCGTAGATGGATTTGTTATCTGATGCGTCTTTAGTATCGTTCTTGAACTCCAACTGTCCGTCGCTGCTGTTAGTAGCTGTAGAACCTCCGCTGGTAGCAACAGCGTCGTATTTCCATTTACCTCCCAATCCATAAGCTACGTATGGACCTGCGCCCAGCAATAATTTACCTTCACCTAATTCAGGCTTGTACAGGAAGTTTACCGGTACCTCAATATAAGAAGCTGTTTCTTTATAAGTGCCGTTGTAGGTAGCGCCCAGAGCACTTGCTGCATCTGTGGTCTTGAATCCTTTAGTACTGAATAATGCTCCCGGCTGAACGTAAAACTCATCAGCAATCGGAATATCAAAAGTTACGCCGGCATGCCAGCCCGGATTCAGCTTTGTGTCTACTTTTTTGCCGTTGGCATCTTTCCAGGTAACGTTTGAAAAGTTTGCCCCGGCTCTGAGGCCGATTTCAACCTGTGCCATTGCCGTTCCTGAAATGGCAACGGCCGTCGCGATCATAATTGTTTTTAATACTTGCTTTTTCATAATGAATAAGGTTTATTATTTGAGGGTGACTAAAAGTATTTACCAGCCGGTAAGGCGGTGACACCGCAAGATCTTTCCGTCTTTCCGCATTCCCGGCTTTTTGGTCTGCCATTAACCGTTGCCGGCTTCTTTCTTGGCGTCGGCCTTCATTTTATCATTTGCTGAGATCACGAATTCTACCCGGCGGTTTTGCGCCCTTCCTTCAGCTGTGGCGTTGGTATACTTCGGATTGTTCAGTCCAAATCCTTTGGTTTCCATACGCTCCAGTGCAATACCATTGCCGCCCAAATAATTGGCAACAGAGGACGCCCTTCTTTCTGATAATGCCTGGTTGTATTTGGCAGTACCGGTATTATCAGTATAGCCTTGAATTTCCAGATCGGTATCGGGATATTTATTTAAGATTTTGATCAGATCATTGAGGGTCCCCTGAGCGTTGGATGTAATGCTGGACTGATCGAACCCAAATAATACGGCGCTGTTAAATTCGACTGTAATGCCTTCGCCCACGCGTTCTACTTTGGCCCCCGGCACTTCCTGTTTGATCTCTTCCGCCTGGCGATCCATTTTTTTACCAATAATGGCTCCTGCTGTACCCCCAACGGCTGCACCAATGATGGCGCCCAAACCGGTATTTCCGGCTGCCTTGCCAATTACGGCTCCCATAGCGGCACCGCCCCCGGTTCCGATTATGGCCCCTTTTTGTGTACGGTTCATTGAATCACAACCGGCAAGTGTTAGTCCGGCTAACGCCAATCCTAATGATAGATGTCTTAACTGTTTCATTCTAATAGTTTTGTAATCATACTTTGCCAAATAATATGCCAAAGCAGGGTTTAATTAACATTGTTCCGGAAAAAGAGGGATTTGCAAATAAAAGGGTTGCCTGTTTTACGGACAACCCTTTTAATTTTACATTTAAATTGATCTGTATCAATTCATTGTAGTCTCTTTTGTAGCGGCGGTGGCAGGTGTTGACGGACCGCCGATTTTTGACCCGGTATAGGTTATACCCTTAATAACAGGTTTTGCCGGCTTTTTAACCTTTTTCGAAGTAGTTTCATCCATAGTAGTCATTGCCATAGCAGCACTATCTGCCCCGGCTGTCATTTCAGGAAAAACATAAGTGGGGTTATCCTCGTTAAATTTGCTGCCGATATTTACATATAAAGCATTGGCGTCCTTATCATAAATAAGGGTTCCTTCGTGTATGGAGCGGCCGCTCACTACTTTACTTTTGGATTTAGTTGTTGTAGACGAACTGGTTTCTGTACTTTCCATAGAGGAAGTACTGCCTGTTTCGTCATTGGCTAATGCTTTTTGAGCAGGGATCATATAGGTTGCTGGTGAGGCTTTTAGAAAAGCTTTGAATTTTCCTTCGGGCAATCCGTTTACCCATACAATACCTTTATTCTCCGCATCTCTTGTGATAGTTACCTGCGCAGCGTCTCCTTTTTTATCCGTGAGATTGAAAGACCCCAAAACAGGGAAGATGGCTTCATCTGTTAAAGAATCGGGCATGGGCAGTAATTCTTTGGGTGCCGGTTTATAATTCCTTGGAACTTCGGGAGTTGATTGGGCAAACGTTACACATGCAATAGCAAAAGCTAAAAATGCAGTAAGAAGCGACTTCTTTTTCATAAATCCATTTTTTTTTAACAATAATTCAATTAATAAAAGCTGTACTGAAATTATTATGCCAAACAGGAGAAACAGGGGATAAAATATATATTTTAATTTTTGCTTATGATATTATTTAAACGAGAAGATTCGTTTAAGTTTATTTTCGAATCACATATTTGGCCGGGAAGCCGGTGCGACGGTAAGTCAAAGGCAATTGAAAAACAATATCTTCCCGTATTTCCCTGCATTTACTATGATTAAAATTTAAAGGACTTAAATAAAGCGCGGCGCTGTTAGTATATTTGTGACCTGTTTTTTTAAAATCCCAAACTTACACATATTTGAAACCTGAAAATGAAGCAATTGAGGTAACCGGGGCCCGGGTGCACAATTTGAAAAATATCAACATCTCCATTCCTAAAAATGAATTGGTGGTTATTACCGGGATCAGCGGCAGCGGCAAGTCGTCGCTGGCTTTTGATACCATCTATTCTGAAGGACAGCGCCGGTATATGGAAACCTTTGGCGCTTACGCCCGCCAGTTTATCGGAAATATGGAGCGCCCGGATGTGGACCAGATCACCGGGTTGTCGCCTGTGATCTCAATCGAACAGAAAACAACCAACAAGAATCCAAGGTCAACCGTAGGCACTATTACCGAAGTGTATGATTTTTTCCGGCTGCTGTTTGCCCGGGTAGGCGAAGCCTATTCTTACAACACTGGCAAGAAAATGGTTAAATGGAGTGAAGAAGAGATCGTTGAAAATATTTTCGAACGCTTCAAAAATAAAAAGATCAACCTGCTGGCGCCGCTGGTAAGAGGGCGGAAAGGACATTACCGGGAGCTGTTTGAAGATGTGCGGAAGAAAGGTTATGTAAAGGTTCGGGTAGACGGGGAAATAAAAGACATCGTGGCCAAGATGCAGGTAGACCGGTACAAGATCCACGATATTGAACTGGTGGTGGACCGGCTGGAAGTGAATCAGGCGTCAAAAGCGCGCCTGAGCCAGAGTGTGCAGGAAACCCTGCGATTGGGTAAGGAATTGCTGTTTTTACTGGAAAACGGCGCCGAACAACCGGTGCAGTACAGCAAGCAACTGATGTGTGAGGATACCGGTATCAGTTATGAAGAACCATCGCCCAATTCTTTTTCTTTTAACTCGCCCTATGGTGCCTGCCCCTACTGCAAGGGCATCGGCACTGCTTATGCGATTGATATGGAGGCCGTTTTGCCGGACCGGAAGCTGAGCATCAGCGACGGCGCCATTGCACCCCTGGGCGAAGAGCGCAATGCCAGTGTGTTTCAGCAGGTGTCAGGATTTGCAAAAAAACATAAGATCAATCTTGCAAAACCGCTGGAAACATTACCGGAGGAACAGCTGAATCTTTTATTATATGGTGATGGGGAGGCCGTTCGCAGCCTGGAGCTGGACGGTTCTGATGATTCTGTTCCCGACTTGTACACCGGCAGTTATGAAGGCATCATCCCGATGCTGAAGCGCTGGTTTTTTTCTACCCAAACCACCGAATGGCTGCGGGAATGGGTAGAGCAGTTTATGGTGTTGAAATCATGTCCTTCTTGCAACGGCGATCGCTTGAAAAAGGAAAGTCTTTGGTTTAAGATCGATGAAAAGAATATCGCGGAGCTGAGTTCTTTAAACCTTGATAAACTGGGCGTATGGCTGCAGGGCATAGAAAAGCGTTTGTCTAAAAAACAAAATGCCATCGCAAAAGATATTCTAAAAGAGATCAGGGAGCGATTACAATTTTTGCTTGATGTAGGCCTGACCTATCTTACATTGTATCGTCCTTCGCGAACCCTCAGTGGGGGAGAATCGCAGCGCATCCGGCTGGCCACGCAGATCGGATCGCAGTTGCAGGGGATCACGTATATCCTGGATGAGCCTTCTATCGGGTTGCATCAAAGAGATAATCATCGTTTGATCCAGTCGCTACAAAATTTGAGAGATATTGGCAACAGTGTACTGGTGGTGGAGCATGATAAAGATATTATGCTGGCAGCGGATTACCTTATCGATATCGGGCCCAAGGCCGGCTTTCACGGCGGAAAAGTTGTAGCGCAGGGAACACCAAAGGAGCTGTTGAAGCTGGATACGATCACTTCCGGGTATTTAAACGGCCATCTTAAAATTGAAGTGCCGGCAGCGCGTAGAAAAGGCAATGGTAAGGTTTTGGAATTAAAGGGCGCCAGCGGTAATAATCTGAAAGACGTAACGGTAAAGTTCCCGCTGGGGAAAATGATCGTGGTTACCGGTGTTAGTGGTTCGGGTAAATCCACTTTAATTAATGATACGCTTTACCCACTGTTAAGCAATCACTCTTTTCCTGCCAGCAAAATGCAGGCGATGCCTTATAAATCCATAAAGGGTTTGGAGCATATTGATAAGGTAGTGGAGATCGATCAGTCGCCCATCGGGCGTACGCCGCGGAGCAACCCGGCCACCTATTGCGGGTTCTTTACAGATATCCGTACGCTTTTTGCGGCGGTGCCGGAGGCGAAGATCAGGGGGTATAATGCGGGCCGTTTTTCCTTTAACGTAAAAACCGGTCGCTGCCCTGTCTGTGAAGGCGGCGGTATGCGCGTTATCGAGATGAATTTTTTACCGGATGTATATGTGCCCTGCGAAAAATGCAATGGCAAACGATACAATCGCGAAACGCTGGAGATCCGGTATAAAGGAAAATCAATTTCTGACGTTTTAGATATGACGGTGGATGATGCTGTGGAATTTTTCCAGGCGGTTCCTTCTATTTACCGCAAAATAAAAACCTTGCAGGATGTGGGCCTGGGCTATATTACCCTGGGGCAAAGCGCTGTAACCCTTAGCGGGGGCGAAGCACAACGCGTAAAACTGAGCACCGAACTTTCAAAGAAGGACACGGGTAAAACCTTTTATATTTTAGACGAACCCACCACGGGCCTGCATTTTGAAGATATCAAACATTTATTGCTGGTACTGAATAAACTGGTAGACCGCGGTAATACGGTGCTGGTGATAGAACATAATATGGATGTGATAAAAGTTGCAGACCACATCATCGACCTGGGGCCTGAGGGTGGCGATGGCGGCGGCCGGATCTTATTTGAAGGCACACCGGAAGCGCTGGTAAAATGTAAAGAGAGTTATACCGGGGTGTATTTGAAGGAGGAGTTGTAGGGGAAGAGCAGTTCGCGGAGCGGTCTTTACGCCGTCATTCAAGTGCAAATGAATTAAAAAGAAGATTAGCTGTTATAATCGCCAGAGGCGATAAAATAAAGCTGCGAGGCGATGGACGCCTCGCAGAGCTGGGGGAGCTAAATTAAAAGATATGCGCGCTGGGTTGTTTAACCCCGCCAGAATGAATCTTTCGGGCCGGCGCAAGGGCGTGGAGGCGCGAGGGGTGTAAGTGGAGCAATGAAGATTTAAGGCTCTTTGTTACCCGTCGCACCAGTCCTACAGGCCCCACCAGGCGTTTGTGGGACAAAGGTGACTTATGGGACAAGCTGCTATTATTTTTCATCCGAAAAACTATTTGCTTTTGAATTTGATTTTGAGGAATGAAAACTTTTTCTGAACTCAATGAAATATCCGTAATCAATGTTCGATTTAGCTCCGTAGGAGCCTTGTGTTTGTAGAATGACAATTATAGGAAACCGGCTCTGGTAGGAAGCCGCGTCAACACGGGGCTCCTACAGAGCCCAATCCTCATGCTTCAACAATGCTATAAACACGGTGCTCCTGACGGAGCAGGGCACACGAGTTCTTAAATATACGCATTTATTCATCGTTAAACGATTGCAATCATTTGCAAATGCTCAAATTCCTGTCTTTGGGAATCTTGTTTTTAAAAACGCCTATCCGCAATTACTGTTCCCTTTTCAATCTGGCTCCGGAGGAGCGATGTGTTTGTAGAATGATTGTCGTTTTAAGAAACCGGCTCCGTCAGGTGCCGCGTCAACACGGGGCTCCCGCAGAGCCCAATCCTCATGCCTCAACAATGCTATAAACACGGCGCTCCTGACGGAGCAGGGTAAATCTTTGAGTGGGAAAAGTGACTAGTGAAAACACCAGTAAATTAATTCATCTCCACCGCCACATTCCAGTTGGCCTGCTTCGCCAGGTATTCGATCAGTTCACCATTCATTTCAAAGCCTTTGCCCTGGGTCATCAGGTCTACCTGTATGTCTTGCGCCACATCCTTGATGGAGAGTTTTAAAACACTTCCGCCCTTGTGCGCTTTTAAATTGGACTGGATAAACTGAATGGCGTCGGTTGTTATTTCTTCTACCGGCAACTCGATCTTTAATTTTTTGGTCTGGTTTTTTATGACGCTTTCTGCGAGATAAATAGAGGTGATCTTAAAATCAAAATCACCATTAAACCGCTGCTTAAAATACCCCGTTAAATAAACGGTAGCGCCTAGTTGCAGCATAGCAGAATACTTCATGTAATCTTCAGAGAAAAGCACGAGCTCCAGCTTGCCGCTGTAATCCTCAATCACAAAACTTCCGAATTTATTACCCGTGCGGGAGAGGCGGTGCTGGGCATCGGAAACCAATCCCATCACTTTAAACGTAGCAGCAGAGCTGATCTTTTCTTTTTCCTGCAGCTTGTATTCGTTCAGATAGGAGATCTTTGAAATGCCGTAATGCTCCATTTCAAAACGGTAATCATCCAGCGGGTGGCCACTGATAAAAATTCCCGTTACCAGTTTTTCATGATCCAGTTGCACTACCAGCGGCCAGGGCGTGCACTCGGGGATTTTTGGTACCTGCACTTCCATCACTTCCGACAGATCACCAAACAGGGTATTAGTAGTGTTTTGCGATTGGGCCTGGCATACCTGCCCGTACTTTACAATCTTTTCCAGACCATTGGTGGTATCGCCCTGCGGCACGTGAAAATATTGTGCGCGGGTCAGGTCGGTAAAACAATCGAAAGCCCCGGCGTAGGCCAGACTTTCCAATGTTTTTTTATTCACCGTGCGTTGGTTTACGCGCTTGATCATATCAAAGATGGAAACATAGGCACCGTTATCGTCGCGCTCTTTGATCAGGCTTTCCACTGCAGCTTCACCCACGCCTTTTAAGCCGCCCAATCCGAAACGGATCTCGCCTTTTTTATTTACGGCAAATCCTTTTTGCGATTCATTGATATCCGGTCCCAGTACCGGCAATCCCATGCGTTTACATTCCTCCATAAAGAAGGTGATCTTTTCCAATGAGCCGGCGTTGTTCAACACACCCGCCATATATTCGCTGGGGTAGTGGGCTTTCAGGTACGCTGTTTGGTAAGCTACAAAAGCATAACAGGTAGAGTGCGATTTGTTGAAGGCATATTGCGCAAAAGCTTCCCAGTCGGTCCAGATCTTTTCCAGGCTTTCCGCCGGGTGCCCTTTCTGAATGGCGCCTTCCACAAACTGCTTTTTCATTTTGTCCAGTACCGCTTTTTGCTTCTTACCCATCGCTTTCCGCAGCACGTCCGCATCCCCCTTGCTAAAGCCGCCGATCTTCTGGCTCAGCAGCATCACCTGCTCCTGGTATACCGTAATACCATAAGTATCTTTCAGGTATTCTTCCATTTCCGGAAGGTCATAGGTCACTTCTTCACGACCATGTTTGCGGTCGATATATTGCGGGATATAAGCAATAGGACCCGGGCGGTACAAGGCGTTCATGGCAATCAAATCGCCAAATCGGTCAGGTTTCAGTTCGCGCAGGTATTTTTGCATCCCCGCACTTTCAAACTGGAAGGTAGCGTTGGTTTCGCCTCTCTGGTAAAGCTCGTAGGTGGGCTGATCATCCAGCGGTATATCATCAATCTCAATATCAACATCATGGTTTTGTTTGATCAGGCGTAGTGCATCTTTAATAATGGTAAGGGTTTTTAACCCCAGGAAGTCCATTTTAATAACGCCCGCTTCTTCAATCACGCTGCCTTCAATCTGTGTTACCCACAAATCCGAATCCTTGGCCGTGCTTACCGGGATCAGCTCCGTTAGGTCTTTCGGTGCAATGATAATACCCGCCGCGTGGATGCCCGTGTTGCGCACGGAACCCTCCAGGATCTCGGCCTCATGCAGCACTTTACTTTGCAGATCGCTGCCGTTGTATACCTCGCGGATCTTTTTTACATTTTCAATATCGTCCGCACCCAGTCCTTCTTTTTCGATCAGCGATTTTTCGCCCGCCTTGGGCTGTATGGGGGCGTGAAGCACTCTTTTGAGTGATATGCCCGGCTTTTCCGGAACCAGTTTGGCCAGGGCATTGGATTCAGCCAGTGGCAGGTCCATTACCCGCGCCACGTCCTTGATGCTCATTTTAGCGGCCATGGTACCATAGGTGATGATCTGGGCTACCTGGTTCTTGCCATATTTCTGCACCACATAATCGATCACTTTCTGACGGCCTTCATCATCAAAGTCAGTATCAATATCCGGCATCGATTTACGGTCAGGGTTCAGGAAACGCTCAAACAGCAGGTCGTATTTTATCGGGTCAATATTCGTGATGCCGATACAATACGCTACCACGGAACCCGCGGCAGAACCCCGTCCGGGGCCGATGAATACGCCCGCATCCCTCCCGGCCTTAATAAAATCACTTACGATAAGGAAGTAACCGGCAAACCCCATGGTCTTGATGGTAAAGAGCTCAAAGTCGATCCGCTCTTTTGTGGAATCGGGCATTGAACCGTATCTTTTTTGAGCGCCTTCATAGGTAAGGTGTTTCAGATACTCCCACTGGTTGAGCGAATCGGCGGTAACCGTTCCCTTATCTGTTTTTTCATCCTGTGTATGCTTCTGGAACCCATCGGGGATGGGGAAATTGGGCAGGAGGATGCTTCGCTTCAGATCCAGCAATTCGATCTTATCAACGATGGCATTGGTATTGTCAATGGCCTGCGGAATATCATGAAACAGTTTGCTCATTTCTTCCGTGTTCTTAAAATAGAACTGGTCATTGGCAAAGGCGAAGCGCATGTTCTTCATGTTCACATCGTCATCCGCAAAATCGCCCCGGAAGGCAGGCGTGGATTGCTTTTCGCCGGTATTGATGCAAAGGAGGATGTCGTGCGCGTTAAAGTCGTCCTGTTCCACATAATGCGAATCATTGCTGGCGATGATGGGCACATTATATTTCGCTGCAAATTTCAGCAGCACTATGTTTACTTTATCCTGGTCGCCGATACCATGACGTTGTAATTCCACATAAAAATCATCTCCAAAAAGATCCAGCCACCATTTAAATTCCTGTTCGGCTTCTGCTTCTCCTTTGCGTAAAATGGCCTGCGGCACGGAGGCTCCGAGGCAACAGGTGGTCGCTATAAGCCCTTCGTGGTATTGCAGGATCAGTTCTTTATCAATCCTCGGGTATTTACCATATAAGCCCTCGATAAACCCGAGGGAGGTCAGTTTGGTCAAATTCCGGTAGCCTTTTTCATTTTTTGCCAGCAGGATCTGGTGGTAGCGTTTATCTTTTTTTTCTTTAGTAAAGGTTTTTTCATGACGATTCTCTACCAGGTAAAATTCGCAGCCTACAACGGGTTTTACTTTGGGTTTGCCATTCTCATCCACATGTTTATACGCCTCCGCGACGAACTGGAAAGCGCCAAACATATTGCCGTGGTCGCTGATGGCCAGTGCCGGCATGCCATCGGCGATCGCTTTTTTATACAGGGAACCGATAGGGGCGGCGCCATCCAGTAAAGAGTATTGCGTGTGAACGTGTAAATGGGAGAATTTCATGCCGCTAAAATGCTATAAAATGATAAAATATGCCGCGAAATTTATGCACATCGTATAATTAACAAGAAACCGGGTAAGGGGTTTAATAAGCCGGACCATGCACAAAGTTTTTTAATTGTTCACAGGCTGAGTTTTAATACTTGTCTAATGCCACTAATACACGAATGCGGGTCTGACCAAAACGACGCGAACAAATGGTTGGCCGGGAATTCGGGAAAATGGGAAGGTCTGTTTTTCAATCTTTTAAAATTTACCGTCTTGCCGCCTTGCCGGCAAAAATGCTTTTAATCACCCCCAAAGGATTTCAGCTTGTTTTCTTTACAGGCGAGATGATAAATGAGTCATTCGTGTCCCGATAGTCGGGATGGGACTTTTAGAACCGGTTTAATATGGGTACTGATTTGTTAGTGTTTTTATAATTATTAGTATATTTTAATATTTAAATAATTTATTATCAAATGATTATATTTTTAATAAATAAAAATATATCAAAAGGGCAATATTCCTTAACATTTGGCGTTTTTACACTATTGTAAAATTAGGATTTGCTTAGACTGGCATTGTTCTGATTAATTCGTAAAAATTTTTAAAAGTACCCGTTTTGAGATATTTATTGACTGGTTTTAGCATTGTGGTGTTGCTGACGAGTTGCTCAACCACAGCTAAAATTTTTGGAACAGCCGATAGAAAAAATGTTGCCAAAACAACTGTTACGCCGCAGCCTCCTGCACCGGCCAAACAGGCATTTATGGACCAGGTGACCATCTCTCCAAGGAATTCTAAGAGCGACACGCGGATGGCGCGTATTGAAAAAACCATCGCTTCCTCAGAAATAAAAGACATTAGTACGGTTGATGATTTTGTTGCCGTACCCAAGGCTCTTCCGGCTACTCAATTACAGATAAAATATGCTTCTCTTTTGAATATGATGCCGGGGTCTATTACCAATAATAATTTGCTGGAAACGCTGGACAACTGGTATGGTACCCGTTATGTATATGGCGGAACCTCCAAGAGAGGTATTGACTGCAGCGCGTTCACCCGTGAAATGTATCGGAGTGCTTATGGCATTGAATTGCCCCGCACGGCGCACGAGCAGTATGGCCGGGTGCGTAAAATCTCTACTACGGAGCTGAAGGAAGGAGATCTGGTGTTTTTTAATACTACCGGAGGCGTATCGCATGTGGGACTGTACCTGGGCAATAATAAATTTGCGCATGCTTCCACCAGTCGTGGCGTAACCATCAGTGATCTGTATGAAACCTATTACATCACGCACTATATCGGTGCAGGACGCATTGAGAACGCCGGCAGTTTTTATGCTACCGTTCCGGCACGCATAGCGGGCACAACCAACTAAAAGTTCGATAATAATCATACGGGCCTCGCAGATGCGGGGCTTCTTTGTTGAGGTTAACCAGCGAAGAGAGCATTAACTGGCCGGGAAGCCGGAAAAACGGGAAGGTATTGTCCTTCATTTACCGCCTTCACGCCTTACCGGCCAAACACTTTTATTTTCTTTTAAACCGCTTCACCAGCGATTGCAGCACGGGTTTGAAATCGGGCGTAAGGTTTAGGAAGTATACACCGCAGATAAAAGAAGCCAGAACGAAACTGCTACGTATAAAAAGACCCGGAAAGCCGTGCATATTTTTAAATAAAAGCCAGCTTATCACATAAACGATGCTGCCTAAGATAATGGCATAAAGAGAGTTTATGGTAAACGGGAACAACCTGAATTTCTTCCAGAGAAATACAATCCGTATGATATTGTAGATCGTGATGGATATAAGGTTGGCAACAGAGGGGCCCATCAGGTCATAGCGTTTCGTCAGGATATAGGTGAGCGGAAGCATAACCACAAGAAGAATAATACTGCTGATCAGGTCAAATTTCCAGTAAGTTGAAGTGCCAATGATCTGGGCATTTACTCCCGTGCCCATATCAACGATCTGTTTTAGGCCCAACAGAATAAACGGCGTAAAACCCAGCAAAAAAGTAGTTCGTAACTTCAGGGCGATGATGGCATCCGTATAATTCAGCGCTATTAAAATAAATAAAAGACTTGCAAATAACAATTGATTGATAGAGGAGCGCTGATAAATACTTTGTATCTGTTGCAGTTTTTTGTCTTTCCAGGCTTTTGATATAAAGGGAATGGAAGCGGCAATGATACCACGTTGCGGCGCCTGGATCAAACTGGTTAAAAATTGGGCCAGGGTAAAGATTCCCACATTCTTTAACCCCGCCTCGGTTACAGAAGCCAGCACGATCGTGTCGAATTGCTGCGATAAAGAAACAATAATTACCCCTGAATACACAAAGAGAACAAAACGGGCTATTTTTTTAAAATACCTGCGGGTGACCTTGCTTACCTTAAACGTAAGATGGATCTTTTTAGTAAGAATGAGATAGGCGAGCAGGATAATGGCCACTACAGGATAGGTGAAAGAATAAAGCTTTATAAATAAATCAAAATCGGGGATAATCTTAAAAATAAATAACACGATAAGCGCTGTTACCAGTATCCGCCATTGCACTTCTTTTAAAAATGTAGTGACGATCGATTTGTTCAGGCTCCATCCGTAGGCTTCCAATATTCCAAAAATGGTTAACCCGAAAGAGATCGGGTACATCCAGTAATAATAGTAAACAGCCAGTGCGGAGCCATTACTGAATTTTCTTGAAAAAAGACTTTCAAACGCAATGCCCAACAAAAAAATAATGGTAAAGCATATTAGCCCTGTTAGCAGAGCCCATGCCAGCATATCGTTTTTTCTTGTTGCGAGGTTATCGTTATAATAATGATAAAACTTATAAATATAAGAGGGCATTCCCAAAGAAGCGAAAGATACAAGCAGTTGGGCTGTGGCCATGAATAGCTGTGTAAGCCCGTACTGTTCTTCCGTAAACAGACCTTCTTTTGTAAACAGATAAACATTTACGGCGCCAATGGCAAACCCCGCGTAGATAACCAAAGATGAAATAATGCTATGCTTTCGTATCTGTACGCTCATGTTCGCTAGTTCCCCGCCTTTTCCACGTTAATAAAAAAGTTTGGATTCACGGCCAGTTTTCCCTCACTTAAAATAGATGCACCGGCCTGCTGTTCTTTTTCTGAGGGCTGCAGCCATTTGCCATTTTCCAGTTGCACGGGCATTGCAAATCCTGCTACACAGTTGGTCCATTTATAGGCTACCTTATTTCCGTTGACGGTATATCTTAAAACAGGCACTTTTGTGGTTCTCAGGTATTGGTCAAATATCTTCTGCAGGGGCTTGCCGGATTGTTTGATGATGTAATCTTCAATCTGTTTTGTAGTTACGGTTTGATGGTAGAACGTCTTATTTAATCCGCGTAAAATTGCTCTGAACTTTGCGTCATCATTAATTATATACCGGATCGTGTTCAGCATATTGCCACCCTTGTAATACATGTCGCCACTGCCTTCCTTGTTCACGCCATAGGGGCCAATGATAGGGATGTCGTTACGTATCGCTCTCCTGGTGCCGATCACATATTCAGATCCTGCTTTTTTCCCGTATTGACATTCGGTAAAAAGGGATTCGCTGTAGTTGGTAAAACTCTCGTGTATCCACATGTCCGCAATATCTTTCGAAGTGATATTATTTGCGAACCATTCATGCCCGCTTTCATGTACAATAATAAAATCCCATTTCAATCCCCAGCCGGTGCCACTAAGGTCGCGGCCAAGATAGCCGTTCTGGTAATGATTACCATAAGCAACAGCACTTTGGTGCTCCATGCCCAGGTGCGGTGCATCTACTAATTTATAACTGTCTTCATAAAAAGGGTAGGGACCAAACCAGTATTCAAAGCAATGCAACATTTGTTTGGTAACCTCCGGGAAATGTCTTTTTGCTTTTCCAAGATTATAATCCAACACCCAGTAGCCGATATCCAGCTTCCCTTTTTCGCCGTGTATCGTATCATTAAAGTTCGTATAATGACCGATATAGGGCGTGATGAGGTAGGTATTGATCGGCTGTGTTACCGTCCATTTCCAGGCGGTGGTGCCATCCTCATTTTTTGTTTTTGCTGTTAACCTTCCGTTGCTTACAGCAGTCAGCTCATCGGGTACGCTGATGCTAAAGGTTACGCCTTTATCAGGCTCATCTCCCTGGTAATCTTTGCAGGGCAGCCAGTTGCTGGCGCCCAGGCCCTGTACAGCGGAGCTAACCCAGGGCCGGCCTAATGAATCTTTGGTCCAGATCCAGCCGCCGTCCCACGGAGGTTTAACGGCTACTTTTGGTTTACCGCTGAAATAGATCCGTATTTTCTTTTGCTGCTCGTTGGCTGTAAAGCCAGTGGTATGTAACCAGAAAACATTCCCGTCTCTTTCAAAACGGATGGGCTTGTGTGTACCAGGCTCCTCTACTTTTTCAATTTCCATCGGCTCCTGTAAATCGATCTGCAGGATGCCATCCTTCGGTTTTTTTAAAACAGAAAAAGTAATATCATTATACCCTTTGATGGCCTGCGCAGCAATATCAACTTTTATGTTGATGTCGTATTTGATCACGTTCCACCAGCTTCTTCCGCTGCCGTTACTGCCCAAAAGAGTATCCTGGTGGGTAAATGTTTTTTTTTGATGCAGCGGTTGTGCATTGGCAATGCCGGAGATCAGGAAAAGAAAAAATAAAGGCCTGATAATATTTTTGAAAAAAATCATTTTAGGAAAGGTTTGAATTGTAAATTTAGGCGTTCATGATAAAAAGAACTTTTGCATATTATTATATTCTAACAGTATTCATTTGTTGTGCCTGTTGCATTGGCTGTAAAGATAACGCAGATAAGGGTAGAAAAATTTTCAGGTATAATGAATTTGCAGGCATCGCATCGCTCGATCCGGCTTTTGCCAAGAACCTTTCCACTATGTGGCCGGCGCACCAGTTGTTCAACTCTTTGGTAGAGATCGGGGATAGTCTTACTATTAAACCGTCGCTGGCTACGCATTGGACTATTGCTGATGATAAACGTACCTATACTTTTTACCTCCGGAATGATGTGTTTTTTCACGATGATGCTGTTTTCCCAAATGGCAAGGGCAGAAGAATGGTGGCTTCGGATATTGTTTTTAGTCTGAACCGGATCATTGATCCAAAAGTGGCCAGCCCCGGCGCCTGGATCTTTAACGGCAAAGTGGATTCCCTGCATCCCTTTACTGCCATCAATGATACCGTGTTTCAATTAAAGCTGGCAAAACCCTATCAACCGATATTGGGCATTCTGGCTATGCAATATTGCTCGGTGGTAGCGCCGGAAGCGGTGCAAAAATTTGGGGTGGATTTCAGAAGCCATCCCGTGGGTACAGGCCCCTTTCAGTTTGTGGCCTGGGAAGAAGGACAGGGGCTGGTGTTTAAAAAGAATCCGCATTATTTTGAAAAAGACAGTGCCGGCAACCGGCTGCCCTATCTCGATGGCGTTAAAATAAGTTTTAAAGACAGCCGTGCAACGGAGTTCTTATTGTTCCGGCAGAAAAGTCTTGATTTTATTAATGAGCTGGACCCCAGTTTTAAAGATGAAGTGATGACGAAAAAAGGAGAACTGCGGAAAGAGTGGAAGGGGCAGATCCGGTTATTGACGCATCCTTATCTGAATACGGAATACCTGGGCATACTGGTTGATACGGCGTTGCCCATTGTAAAAGCTTCTCCGCTACGGTTTAAAAAAGTACGGCAGGCCATCAATTATGGATTTGACCGGCGAAAGATGATCCTGTACCTGCGCAATTCTTTGGGCACCGCCGCAGAATCGGGCTTTGTGCCCAAAGGACTTCCGTCGTTTAATGATTCCATAGTGAAAGGTTATTCTTACGATCCGGAAAAGGCGGCCCGGTTATTAAAAGAAGCGGGCTTCCCCAATGGAAACGGGCTTCCGGCAATAAAATTACTTACCGTTTCGGTGTATGCAGATTTTGCCAATTTTATAGCAAAGCAATTAGAAGAAATTGGCGTAAAGATCCAGGTGGAAGTAGTGCAGAAAGCGTTGCTGTTTGAAATGACTGCCAACTCCAGGGCCGTGTTTTTCAGGGCCGGCTGGATTGCCGACTACCCCGATGCGGAAAATTACCTGTCTGTTTTTTATTCAAAGAACCCGGCGCCGCCCAACTATACGCGGTATAAAAACCCGGAGTTTGATGCCGTTTTTGAAAAAGCAATTGCGGAAACCAATGATTCCCTTCGTTATGTTTTATACCGAAAGGCCGACCAGATCGCTATCGACGATGCGCCCGTAGTTCCTTTATGGTACGATAAAGTAGTGCAACTGGTGCAGCCCAACGTAAAAAACTTTCACCCCAATGCGTTAAACCTGCTGGAGCTGCGGCATACGATTATTGAATAAATAGGTAGTAGGGAGGTGAAACGTGAGAAGTGAATGGTGAAAGGTAAATGATGAAAAGAGCGTTCCTTACAAGAGGAACTATTTCACCGAAGGTAATCTCTGTAAAGTTTGATACCTCGCGATTCAGCCTCCAGTGTTTTCAGAATCTTTTTTTCGGATGACTTTCAAAGAAAATCTTTTCGCACCAGTCCTTTTCGTTTTCATCAGGGAGTGCCTTAACATTACTATTCCTAAACGTAATAGAAACTACAATTACCAACTGGCTTTTGAGCGCCTCTTTTTTACGCCGTGTGTGTTTGTTTTTTAGCAGAACATCCCCGTAAAAAATAAGCGCAGTAAGGATTGTATAACAGCCATGCCTTGAAATCTTCGACCTTCCCGCTCAATAAGGCTTTGCTGTAACTTTTCATAATGCCTGTTCGTGTGCGTGGCCGGTCAAACGGGCGGAGGCGTTCGTTTGACCATGACTTTTTGCTCTACTTTTGTGTCAAAGACAAAAGTGGAAAAAGAAAAAACAGCCGCTTTCTGTTCACTCGAAAATATCTCCGCCTGATCTGCGAAAGTCTGCGTATTCTGCGGGAACCATAATCGTAAAATATAATTTCTCCCCGAACTCTAAAACGTCACATGCCCCCGCACCGCAAACGCATGCACCGGTCCGCGGTCTTTATTATACCCCGGATTATTTACAAACTGGTAATCAAACGTCAGCCATAAGAACTTCGCTAATTGCGCACTGTAGTAGGTTTCAATAATTCCCTCCGAACCGTAATTCAGTTTTCCATCGCCAATAATAAACCCATAGCCGCCGGCTTTCAGAAAATCCCGGTGCGGCTTCGAAATACCATTCAGTGCACCGGAGAGGCCCCACACATCGCCACTGCGCTTCCAGCGCGAGCCGTTTACCGATACGCCCGCGGTTGCCGTCCGGTCAATTTCCGTAAAAGCCCAGGAAGCATATTTTCCATCGTTCCAGCCCAGGCGACTAAATACACCCACGCCATCCGCAAGCTCCTGACCAATGTTCAATCCTATCCCCAGTTTTTTACCCCCGTACGCGTGGTGCTCCTCTTCACCGTTGATCACTTTAAGTATCGCCGAATCTCCCGTTTGCACCGCGCTGATCCCATCCGCATAAGAGGGCGCCTGCGAATGCGTATTGCTCACAATAAGGCTTATGGCGCCCGGTCGTTTGTTAATGGAAAGTTTGTGTTCCAGTTCAAAAGTTTCAGAATGCGCTTTGGTGATTTGGTATTCCATCAAATGAAAATTAGCGATCCGCGGCACAGCTACCGTTGCCACCCGCAGGGTCCATTTGGGTTTTACCAGTTCCGCCACAACGCCCTCCGTATAGCCTCTCGTATTGGCCGGATAATCCCAGGCGCCGTTGGCCCAAACGGACCAGTTAAGGAACTGCGTGCGGGGGTCCTTGCTATAGGGGTTATCATCAAAAAAATCAGAAATGGCAAATTTACCGGCGCTGATCGTGATCCGGCTGGTGGGCACCAGCTCCGTTACCTGGTTTACGTCATCCTGCACGGTTTCATAGGTAGTGTTCCCAATCGGGATGTGCTGTTGCAGGTAGGCCCGCGCAATAAAAACAGCGGGCGCTACTTCCCCCACGCGGTAGGTTTCGCCATTCAGCGCACCGGCCACCCCGCGGGCAAAGCTAAGGCCCTTGCCGCCGGATACCTCCGGGTTTACATAAACCGAAGCGCCTTTCCAGAGTTTTCTTCCCAGGAACAGCGTAGCGGTCAGGCTGGTTACGGTTGGCTCCACCGAATCCGCCAAAGAATTTTCACCGCTGTACAGGGCCTTAAACCCCGAATGTTTTTGAGCAATAACGGTGGTTTGAAAATGCGTCGTCCATTTGGAAACTTTTTTTTCTTCCTGCGCCTTTAATCCCTGGCTAAACAAGGACAAAACCATTCCAAGTGCCAGTAACGTTCGTTTCAGGTTCATGATAAGGTATTAGGGTAGTAGTACAACTTTTTATGATCAGAGTGTGCCGTTAAAGCACAGTGCTGCAAATATAGAGCACAGCCGCCGATGAAACTTTTTAAGGCACCGGTTTTTGCGAAAGGTTTTTATTGGGCCGGCTGTAGTGCTTATGGCAGCCTCGTTGTGTCACTCACTTGTGCTGCGGTGCATAGGGCGGCTGGTTGTTGGTGGGACTTGGGCGACTGGGTGGGACAGGGAGCAGCCCGCCCGAATTATTTTCATAAGGGCCGTCGGCCTGCCCGTCCCCCAAATCGTCCCGCATCAAAGCGGGATCCCATCAATGCTGCCACGCCTTACACAGCCCTGCGGATGCTCAAATCTTAGGAACAGTTTTTTCTTACGGCTTCCTATAAAACGGCTCTTTTGTTAAAGAATACATTTGTATAAACCACGAAGGCGATTTTTTATGAGTTGTAAAAAATAAGTATATTAGCAAAGTAGCCTTTTAGGAAAAACAGAACCCTCAAAAACAAATACCGGAGCCGATAAATTTCTTCAACAAAAAAGCTATTGGATAATGGTGTTTAAGCATTTGTAATTGAAGCAATTGGCCCATCTGACAATACTAATGTTTTTTTATTTGCAAAATATTATTACCTTTGATTTATCAATCCCTCGCACGCCTCTGAATGTAAGCGCAACTTGCGAGGCTTTTTTTTGCCCAATCTGAATGAAATACACTAAAAAACCAGAAACCGCTGAACATTGTTGTTCTATCCTTAAGGAAAGAGGATTAATCATTAACGATCCCGAAAGAGCCATAAAATACCTGAAAAATGTTGGATATTTTAGATTGACAGGGTATATGTTTCATCTGCAAAGTAAAGATGGTAAACACAATTTTGCAGAAGGAACAAAATTTGAGGATATAATCGCTCTTTATCAATTTGATAAAAAATTGAGAGGAATTATTGCTGAAAATTTGGAAAGCATTGAAATTTGTTTAAGGGCAAAGCTAACGGACAAATACAGCGTTCAATATGGATTCTTTTGGTATACAGATAGCACCTTGTTTGACGATAAAGAAATATTTGACAACATCAATAGGGAAATTCAGGAAACTTTTAACGATCCCAAAGAGCTGTTTCTTAAGCGGTTCAAGAATAAATATACAATGGAGCGTATTCCTCCATCAAATATGGCGCTTGAAACCTTATCGTTGGGTAAACTTGCAAGATTATTTAAGGTATTAAAAAGCAGAGATGGTAAATCGGAAATTGCGAACGAATTTAATTTGCCAACGGCCACCCTTACATCCTGGTATATTTATTTAGCTAATGTTAGAAATATTTGCGCCCATCATTCACGGTTATGGAACAAGAAAGTTACAGCAGACAGACCTATATTTCCAAGCCGTGAAAAATATAGATTCAAAGGAGTGGTTTTTGACGATTCAAATACCACGCTTTATGGGATCATTTCAATGATAGACCGATTGCTGATTTCTTTCGACCCCGGTAATAGGTTTGCCCAAAAAATTGAAGATTTGATTGAGGCGTATTCAATTAATTGCACCTTAATGGGGTTCCCGGAAAATTGGGCGGCAACCGCAAATTGGAAAGCAAAGTAGGCACGCATTACACTAACCCCGGGGATGCTCAAATCTCAGTAACTTTTTTTTTCTTACAATTTCCCGTAAAACGGCTCTTTTGGTTAAGAATACATTTGCATAAACCGCGAAGGAGATTTTTTAAGAATTGTAAAAAGTAAGTATATTAGCATTGTAACCATTTGGAGAAAATTGAAACTGCTAAAGAATAAATGCCGGCATGGTTGTGGAAGGGAATAATTTCTTTTGATTTATAAAAGCGATGGCTCACTGTGTTTAAATACTTACATTATGACAAAGTTTAAAAAAATAACAATACGGGCTTTTTTTATTTTTGTGATCTTGATTCCAGTAGCAGCATTTGCTCATTTCATTATTTTCCCGCAAGAGACAAGAAGCATTTTAATCGACTATTCCGGTTTTAAAAAGGAGGGACGTATATATTTTAACGAGCATACTACTTCACAAGGTAAAATTGATAGCTTACAATCATTGATAACAGAAGCATCCGCTCGTGTTAAAGGCTTTTGGGGCCAGAAAATAAGTACCCCTAAATTTATTTATTGTAACAACGAATCCGATTTTAAAAAATATAGTGTCAATGCTTCTGCGCCTGCTGTTACCTATTTAAAATTAGGTTCGGTTATTGTATTAAGCAGGGAAGCAATGAACTTGGATATTATTGCTCATGAAATTTCACACGCTGAATTATATGAGCGACTTGGATTTTACAAATTCAATTATAAAATTCCAAGTTGGTTCAAACATGGAATAGCGATGCAGAATGATTATAGAAATTATTATTCTTTAGACACCCTGAAAGTAAGGTCCGATAACTTTAAAAATTTACCTGACATAAAATCTTTTACATCTGACAGGCAGTTTTATTCCGGTTCGCAAGAGCAAATTATGCTCAATTATATGACAGCTAAATATGAAGTTGAAAATTGGTATACAAAAGAAAAGCTTGACAAACTAATCGAAGACATAAAATCGGGTAAAACATTTGATGAAGCTTTCGGGAAATAACTTTGCCCCAATATTGGATTTGCCGCTTTTTCTTGCGCGGCTCTCACAGGCTTAGCCAACTAAGGGTACCGGCCATTTGCCGACGCTGTGGGGTGTTAGGTTTAGGATAAAGAGGGTTTTGCCTCAGAGAGGCAACCGGTGGGTAGGGGATTGGTTTAGCCGAGAGCAGCGGCCCGTCAGGGCCGCCAGGTGATAAGTTATCAAAGAATAAAATAGCTGGGAATTATCAGCCGCCTGTCGCCCCGGTCTCCATGTCCCACCAATACAAGCACGTGCCACGCTAACCTCAGGTATGCCCAAATTTTAGGCACAGCTTTTTCTTACGGTTTCCCGTAAAACGGCTCTTTTATAGAAGAATACATTTGCATAAACCGCAAAGGTGATTTTTTATTAATTGTAAAAAATAAGTATATTAGCATTGTGACCATTTGGAAAAAATATTAAAACTGCTAAAGAATAAATACCAGAACGGTTGCGGGACTGATAAATTCTTAATAAGCAAAGCTATTGTATAGTTGTATTAGAGCGTTTATGAACGATTATAAACGTTTAGTGATTGCTACAATCGGTGAGTTATGGAGCAATGCTGCTTTACAACATCGCAATAAATAACAGGAAGTAATGATAACAAAATTCAAATCAATAACTAACTTTGCAGTTTTCCAAAATTTTAATTGGGACACGACTATTCGAGATGGAGGCAACAATGCTGTTACATTCAAACCAATTAATATTTTTTACGGACGAAATTATTCTGGTAAAACAACACTTTCTCGAATAGTTAGAGCATTAGAAACAGGAAGCATTTCCGATAAATACGAAAATCCACAATTTGAAGTAAGTATTAAAGAGGCTGCAGATTGTACACCAAATAATTTAACAGCACATGGAAAAAAAATTAGGGTATTTAATGAGGACTTTGTAAAAGATAATCTTCGTTTCATCATAAATTCAGACGAGAGTATTACACCTTTTGCAATAATTGGCGGAAACGCAACAATTGAAGAAGAGATACGAAAATTCAAAGATGACTTGGGTGACAATGAGGAGGGCAACGAAAGCGGGTTTTATCTTGAACTTAAAAATGCTAACTCAATAGCTAATATAGCATATCAAGCGTATCAAACTGAAAATAATAGCTTAAGCCAACAATTAAATACAAAAGCATTAGACAGAACCACAGGTATAAAATATAGGTCTGATAGGTTTGGTGACCAAAACTATACCACAGCAAAGCTTTCAGCAGATATTGAAACTGTTTTAAAAAGCTCGTTTCAAGCCCTTACAGATGATGAAGTAACTCAAAAACTAAATTTGCTGGATGAAAAGGCGAATGAAGATATTCCTGCTGTAGGAAAGCCAAATTTAAATTTAAAAACGGTTAATGCAAAAGCTAAAGAGCTTATGACAAAATCAATCATCAGCTCTAATAAAATTGAACAGCTTTTGAAAGATGCTATCCTTAATCGTTGGGTTAAAGAAGGACGACAAATACACAAAAATAAACTTGAACAGTGCGCATTTTGCGGGAACCACATTTCCGAACAACGTTGGAACGAACTTGATAGTCATTTTGATGAAGAATCTGAAAAATTAGAAAAGGAGATTGATAAAACAATTTCGGAAATTGAAGATTTAACTCGAAGTGTTGATGGACAATTGCCAATCAATAAAAACGCTTTTTATTCAAAGTTTCATTCGGATTTAGATAGATTAATTTCACTAAGACAGTGTATTGTTGATAAAATAAAAGAGGAATTAAATCGTATTAATGAAAATCTTAAAGAACGTAAAGATGACCTGTTAAACTCAAAAAGATATATTGATATTAATGATAACAGCAAGCGGCTTGAATGGTGCTGGACAATATTTGACAAGTATAGAAATGAAGCTAATAATTATAGCAGCTCATTAGGAAATGAACAAACTGAAGCGAAGAAGTTACTACGATTGAGTGAAGTTAGTGGTTTTGTAGCAGCGATACAATATACTGGTAAAACTGCAAGGATACAAGAATTAAAAATAGCCTCCGAAACCGAAATGCAGAACAAACAAGCTATAGAACATAAAATACAAAGGCAAATCGAACAAATTGAAGACAAAGAACGTTTGATGAAAGATGAAGAAAAAGGAGCGCTAAAGGTAAACGAATATTTAAATAACTTTTTCGGACACGATTTTTTAACTCTACAGGCTAAAGAAGAAGCCGAAAGAAAAATACATTTTGAAATTATTAGGAATGGAAAAAGAGCCCATCATTTAAGCGAAGGAGAATGTAGTTTGATAGCATTTTGTTACTTTATGGCTAAACTTGAGGATGTTGAAACCAAAGGAAGTCATCCAATTATTTGGATTGATGACCCAATTTCAAGTTTGGACAGTAATCACATTTTTTTTGTATATAGTCTCATTAATGCAGAAATTATTTCGAAGCAAGAATTTGAACAAATATTTATTTCCACTCATAATCTTGATTTCCTGAAATACTTGAAACGACTTCCAGGTGCATTAAATAAAAATCAATGCAATTACTTTTTAATTTCAAGAGAAAAAGAAAATAGTAGAATTAGATTAATGCCAAGATATCTAAAAGACTATGTAACAGAGTTCAATTTTCTTTTTCACCAAATTTATATGTGCTCTACTGCTGATGCAGAGGATGAGCAGCAACACAATTTATTTTATAACTTTGGGAACAATACACGGAAGTTTTTGGAAGCATTTCTTTATTATAAGTATCCAAATGCCAATGACCAAATTGAAAAGCTAACAAAATTCTTTGGCGACAACAGACAAGCTTCTACAATGACAGATCGTATTAACAATGAGCTGTCGCACTTGGAAGGTTTGTTTGAACGAAGTATGACACCTATTGATATACCAGAAATGAAAAAAACAGCAGTATTTATATTGGACAGAATCAAAGAAAAAGACCATGAGCAATATCAGGCATTGTTATTAAGTATAGGTGTTGAAATTGGAATAGAATAAGTGCTGTGACACAGTATTTATCTAAGGCCTGTAGAATTTAATCATTAATTTATTTTCTACTATTATGCTTCAGTGTTTTATTTGCCGAAAGTTTCTAAATTAGCAAGTAAAAACGGCTTATGGAAATTTTGGATCAATTAATATCTGAGGGAGAGAGTTTAACGGGAACAATTGCATATGTGCCTGCTCCGCCGAATGTAATTAGGGGTTATTCTTTATATAGAACCTCGGAAAGTGATCGTTATCAAGATTGGTTGTCTTCTGTTCAACGTTTTGTCAAGACTTATCATTCAAGTGACGTAGAAGATGTTAAAGAAGCTGCAAAGAAGCTTAGTTCAGATAACCATCGTAAAATATTGGGAATATTAAGAGCAATTAAAATGTTGCCAACTGAGCCGGTTTCAACAAATATCAATAAGCCTTCCCCAATAAACAGTATTCATATTACTAACACTCAAAATAACACACAACAGGTAACTGTAAATTTATTCTTGGATGCAATAAAAGATGAACTAACTGGAAAAGAGTTTAAGGAAATAAAGGATATTCTGAAGGACTTTGAAGCAGAACCAGAAAAGACTAAAACAAAATTGATTGAAAAGATAAAAGGATTTGGCGGAAACGTTCTATCTAATATAGTTGCAAACATTTTGACAAATCCCACTATTTACAACGGGTTATTTTGATAAAAACACTGTTGATGTTGCATTATCGAAATCTGTGCAGATGTCTAAAGATTTCACATGTAAATTCAATTCTCAACTTCAAAATCCGGTGGATTTTTTGATTGTATTTCGAAGTCTGATGATTATTCAGATTCAGAAAAAAAATCTTCTAGTTCAGCATCTAAAGCAATTGCTAATTTAACAAGGGTAAGAAATTCAATATTTTTTTGTCCATTTTCTATTCTGCTAATTTCCGTTCTGTTAATTCCGGAATTAATTTCCATATCAAGCTGCGTTAACTTTTTTTGCTCCCGGAGTTTTCGAAGGCGTTCACCCAATAGGCTAATTTCCTGATTATATCGCTTTTCAAGTTTATTCACAATTCCAAGGTCCGGCAATGTTAAAAAAAATAAAGTGAGTTATAGCTCACATTTCAATTTGAATTACTATATTTGTGCTGAAATAATATTTTTGCGATTACTTCATAAAATTATTTGAAGCATTCGCTTTGAATCTCGAATAGAAACCTGAGAAATTTCAAAAACAACGGGATGATAAGCAGAATGGCTCACGACCTAGGCGTGGGCTCTCTTATCCGTTGCTAGGCGTCTCAGGGCCTCTAATGCGGTAAGTTGAGCACCACGCCTTTTTTGTGCGGGTGCCCAGCCTAAAACCTATTAGTTATGGATAACGCCGTTGCTACACCCGCACCAAACACCTTTAATGAAGCACAGTGGCTGCAAGTGCTTTTTCTGCTGGCAGATACGCAAAGCTGGCTGCAACAATTGCAGGAAGGCCTTATTTGGCAGTTGCCGGTAAAAAAACGTAAAAAGCTGCTGCGCCAGGGCTGGTACCTGAGCGCCAAAGTGCTGGCGCATATTTTAGAGCGTCATTATTACAAAGTGCCGCGCCACCCACTCACCGGCAAGTTTACCATTTCCGTACCGCAAATTGTAGCCTGCATAAGAGATGCCGGCCAAGAACAGCCCGCCCCTTTAGGGGTTGGGGGGAGTCACCACCTGCAACGCGTATGGGATGCGGGCATGCCCGTGGGCTATGATCCTGCGGGCAACACTGTAACTACCCTTACGGTTATTGCCACCACCAGCGGGGAAATTATGACCGCTTTTCCCGGCCGGGTGCAACCGCCGCCGCCAGTTTCGTCACCCTGACCGAAGCGCAGCGGAGCGGAAGGGTCTCACGATTTTCGGAGGGTTCGTTATTACAGGGATGCTTCGGCTCCGCTGCGCTGCGCTCAGCATGACGCGAGTATGATTGGTATACGTCACCCTGAGCCTAATAAAATGGAGCCGAAGGGTCTCTCAATTGTCGGTGGCTTCGGCATTACAGAGATGCTTCGGCTGCTCCCGGCGAGGGCCGGGATTCGCTCAGCATGACGACAGCATAGTCGGTGCACGTCACCCTGAGCGGAATGCAATGGAGCCGAGGGGTCTCTCAAATTTCGGAGTCTTCTGTATTACAGAGATGCTTCGACTACGCTACGCTTCGCTCAGCATGACGCGAGTATGATCGCCTGATAAAAGTATAATTAACCTAAAAAAATATCTCATGAAAAACAAAGACCCTTTTAAAACCCGCTGCTGGGCCGGTTTGGCCGTTGCCGATCCCTACCAGGTATTGGCCGAGTGTTTCCAGTTTGCAGATATCGGCTCCTTTAGAAAAACCATCCGGCAGGTATTGCTATCCGCCGCTAAAAACAAAATACATCAAAAGGAGGAACCGGCATCCGTATTGGATTCGTTTAAGGCGATCAGGTCTGTAATGCTTGCTGCACGGGCCTTTTGCCGGCAAAAGAAATCAAGCGCGCTGCAACTAAACCCGGAACAGTTTACAGACAAGCGGCTGTATGCCCGCCCCAATGCCACTTGTGCAGAATGGATGTATCTGCCCAAAAACCTGTCGGAAAAAGAGTATCAAAATCCTTATGCCGTGTTTCATCGCTTTTTTAAATATCAGGATATAAAGCAATGGCGGCAAAGTATTGAACATATATTAACCTATGCACTGTCCAGTTGTTCGGAAGATATTGATCTCGATTTATTAAAGCTATACCTGCACTTAACCCGGCTGATGGAAGCCGCGCATTTAATTGATGTGCGGGAGGTGCTGCATATTGGTGGGTATTTGAAGCCCGCGTTGCGGAAGGAGGGATGAGGGGAGCGAAGGCCTGCTTTAAGCACGTCACCCTGAGCGGAATGCAATGGAGCCGAAGGGTCTCCCAAATTTTGGAGTTGTTCGTATTACAGGGATGCTTCGACTCCGCTCCGCTCAGCTCAGCATGACGCTACTTAATACAAAAGACTATATATCTCCTTAGAAATCTCCTCATTAAAAACCTTCCACTGCGGATTCTTTCGTGCAATCAATTGTTCTTTCTTTTTTCTGATCCAGCCCTTCAACTGTTTTTCCCGTTCTATGGCCGAATTGATCGTATCGAACCACTCATAATAAATGAGTAGTGTTACATTGTATTTGTCCGTAAAGCTGCCGGGTATCTCGTGGTGCTCGTGCTCCCATAACCGTGACGGGAGATTGGATGTTACGCCGATATAAAGAACGGTTCTTAGCTTGTTGGTTAGTATGTATACAAAGCCGCCTTTTTGCATGGTACAAATTACTAAAATAAACCAGGATATTTGGGGGTTGGGTACTCCTAAATTTTGTTGGTGTTTATGTTACAGGGATGCTTCGGCTGCTCCCGGCCTTCGCCGGGATTCGCTCAGCATGACGGAAGCATGATTGGTACACGTCACCCTGAGCGTAATGCAATGGAGCCGAAGGGTCTCTCAATTGTCGAGGGCTTCTGTATCACAGAGATGCTTCGGCTCCGCTCCGCTGCGCTCAGCATGACGGCTACACCTTACTAACTATACAATAATGCAAGCTTCTTCCTCTTCAACAACAGCATCCGCAATCACTGCTGCTTCCACCGCAGGCGTTTGCTTTACCCACCGCTGACCTATCAGCAGTATCACCAGCGCCAGCAATCCACTGGCAGCAATAATGATGGCTATAGGTGTTGGTGTTCGGTTCTCAAACACACCGGTAAGCGCCGCAGCCAGGGCACCCAGGCCCATTTGCAGGGCACCCAGCAATGCAGAAGCACTGCCTGCTTCCTTGCTAAAAGGCAGAATGCTAAGCGCCGCGGTATTGGGAGAACTGATGCCCAGCGTGCAGAAAAGAAGAAAGATAACGGCGATGGTGCCATATAGCCCCAGGATGCCGGTGGTAATACCCGCCAGTAATACAAACCCGATGATGGTTTGCAGCAGTATGGATGCGGTTACCAATTGCTCGCTGGAATATTTTTTTAATAGCACGGCATTTAACTGGCTGCTGCCGATAAGTCCGGCTGCAATAATAGCAAAGATGGCACCGTAGGCTGTTTTAGAAACCCCAAAGTATTCCATAAATAAAAACGGCGAGCCGGAGAGGTAGGCAAATAATCCCGCAAAGGACACACCACCTACAAAGGCATAGGTAAAGAACTGCGGGTTCTTTAGCACACCGCCAAAGGCATTAAGTATGGGTCGGGGTTTTAAGGATACGGAAGTATCCGGAGGCCTGCTTTCCTTAAACAGGAACACCACCGCAGCCAGCGTAATAGCGGCAATGAGGGCCAGTATAATAAATACATCCTGCCATTTATAAAAAGCCACCACGTAGCTCCCAAAAGTGGGCGCCAATATGGGAGATACGCCTAACAGCAAAATGAGGAGCGACAGTACTTTGGCGTTATCTTCCAAAGGAAATACGTCCCTGGTAATGGCGCGCGGCGCTACCAGAGATACGCAACAGCCCAGCGCCTGTACAAACCGCAGCGCGATCAGCGCGTCCGAGGTATGCACCAGCACACAACCAATGGAGGCGGCAATGTACAGTACCAGTCCTATGATGAGCGGGCGCTTTCTGCCATAGCGATCCAGCAACGGCCCGCTGATAAGCTGCCCCACGCACAGCCCGATGAAGAAGCTGGACAGGGAGTAGGCAATGGTGTTGATGGACGTATGCAGGTCCTTTGCCATAGCCGGGAAACCGGGCAGGTACATGTCTATAGAGAATGGACCAATGGCGGTGAGTAATCCAAGAATGGCAATGAGTACTACTCTTGTTTTTTTATGGGTGATGTCGGTTACTTGCATAAAGTTTATTTTTATTTCCATCCGCCGCCAAGAGAGCGATAGAGGTCTACCGCGGCACTCAGCTGCAAACGGTGAATGTTGGCGAGGTTCAGCTCTGCCTGCAATACATTGGCCTGCGCGGAGAGCACCTCTATATAATTGGCCATGCCGCTTTTAAACAACAGCCGCGCATTTTTAATGGCCCCTTTTAAGGTATCGGCCTGACTGGTGGCAATGGTCTTTTGCTCTTTTAATTTTTCGGTGGCTACCAGTGCGTCCGATACTTCGCCAATGGCAGTGAGTACCGACTGGCGGAACTCCAGCACCGATTGCTCCCGCTGGATCTTTGCCGTTTCCAATTGTGTTTTTAACCGGCGCTGTTCAAACACGGGCTGGGTAACACTACCCAACAAAGTACCAAACAGGGATGCCGGTATATTAAACCAGTTATTGGCCAGGTAGGAGTTTAGGCCGCCCTGCGCGGTGATGGACAGGCTGGGGTACATATTGGCCTGGGCAATACCGGCCCTTGCATTGGCGGCGATCAGCTCCATTTCCTTAGCGCGTACATCCGGCCGCCTGCTGAGTATTGCAGAGGGAATGCCGGGTGTTAACCATTGCGGCACTGCCGAATTAAAAAGCCCTTTGCCACGCTCTACCGGTCCGGGTAAACTGCCGGTTAAAATGCTTAAAGCATTTTCCTGCACCGCAATATTTTGTTCCAGCTGCGGAATGAGCAGGGCAGTGGATTGCTTTTGCGCTTCCACCTGTTGTACGGCCAGCGTGGTAACCTCACCGGCATTGCGTTGCAGGCGGGTAAAGTTGAGCGTACTGTCGGTTATTGCCAGGTTCTTTTTTGCAATGTTCAGTTGCTCATCCAGCATCAGCAGGTTATAATAACCCTGCGCAATATTGGACACCAGCTGCGTTTGCACGGCTTTTGAAGCCTCGTAGGTTTGCAGGTAACCGGCCATGGTGGCCTCCTGCTGGCGACGGATCTTGCCCCAGATGTCGGCCTCCCAGGTAAGGTTAAAAGCGGCATTAAAATCTTCCACATGTTGCTTGCCGATAAAGCTGCCGATGCTTAACCCGTTTAAACTGTTGTTGGACGGATTAGTGGTTTGCGCCGTAACACTGAAGCTGAGCTGTGGCAGTTGCAACAGCTTTGCCTGCTTTAATGTTTGTACAGAAGCGGCCACGCGCTTTAGCGCTATTTGCAGATCATAGTTATAACTGATCCCTTTGCCGATAAGCGTTTGCAGGGTAGGGTCGGTAAAAAATTGTTTCCATTCCACATCGGCAATGCTGCTGGTGTCGGCCGTTGCAACCGCGCGGAATTCCTGCGGCAGCGCCACTTCCGGGCGTTTATAAGCCTGTCCTACTTTACAGGATGCGGCCGTAATCGCTATTACGATCACCGGCAGCAGCAGGGAATATCTTTTTTTCATATTTAAATAGTTCATAGTTGATTTGATCCTTTTTAATAAAGCCGTTCATTTTCTGTCGTCATGCTGAGCGAATCCCGACGAAAGTCGGGAGTAGTCGAAGCATCTCTGTAATAACTACCTCTTCGATAACTGTGAGACCCTTCCGCTCCGCTCCGCTGCGGTCAGGGTGACGTTCGTAATTATGCTTTCGTCATGCTGCGCCCATCGAGCTTATCTCAATTCCCAATCGGCATCATCCTCCGCTCTTTTTGCTACAATCTTTTCCTGCAAATACTGGAAGATGATGTACAATACCGGGATAATGAAGATGCCCAGTAACACACCGGTCAACATACCGCCAACGGTACTATAACCAATGGAGTGGTTACCAATAGCCGAGGCACCTTTTGCAAACACCAGCGGTAGCATCCCCACAATAAATGCAAAAGAGGTCATCAAGATCGGGCGCAGGCGCAGCCTTGAAGCTTCCAATGCGGAAGCCACCAGGCTCATTCCTTTTCTTCGCCGCTGTACCGCGTACTCCACAATAAGGATGGCGTTCTTGGCCAATAGCCCGATGAGCATGATCAACCCGATCTGTACATAAATATTGTTTTCTAATCCGGCAAAGCCGATAAATAAAAACACACCCATGATACCGGCGGGTACGGTAAGGATCACCGCCAGGGGCAACACATAACTTTCATACTGCGCTGCCAACAGGAAGTATACAAAGATGATGCTGAGCAGGAAGATGTACACCTGCTGACTGCCCGCGCTCCGTTCTTCGCGGGTAATGCCCGTCCATTCATAAGAGTAGCCTCTCGGCAGGGCCGTCTTCGCCGTTTCTTCAATAGCGCGGATAGCATCACCTGTACTATAGCCCGGTTTGGGCACTCCGTTAATGGTAACGGCATTAAAGAGGTTGTTGCGGGTTACGGTTTCCGGACCATATACACGCTTCAACGTAACCAGTGTTTTAACCGGCACCATTTCGCCCAGGTTATTTTTTACAAAAATGCCGTCCAGCGAAGACTGATCTTTACGATAGGGGATATCTGCCTGCGCCATTACCCGGTAGTATTTACCAAAGCGGTTAAAGTCGGACACAAAACTACTACCAAAGTAGATCTGCATGGTCTGCATCAGCTCGCTTACGGATACGCCCAACTGTTTTGCTTTAACATAATCGGTTTCTATTGAATATTGCGGATTGCCGGCTGCAAAGGTGGTAAAGGCATAGGCGATCTCTTTTCGTTTCATTAATGCGCCAATAAAAGCGCCAGCCGTATTGCCCAGTTTATCCAGCGGGCCATTGGTGCGGTCCTGCAACATAAACTCAAACCCGCTCACGTTACCAAAACCCTGTACGGTAGGGAAGTTGAAGAAGAAGGTATTGGCATCTTTTACGGAAGTTACCTTGCCGGTAAGTGCTGCCGCGATGGCATCCGGGTTCGTCAGCTTACCGCGTTTGTCTACATCCTTTAGCCGGATGAAACCTGCGGCATAAGGAGAAGCGGAGGCATTGCTGATAAAGTTTAATCCATCGGCTACCCAAAGATTTTCAACGGATTCTTCTTTTTTAATTATCTGGTCAATAGCCTCTGTTGCTTTATGAGTACGATGTAGTGAACTTCCCGGAGGCGTGTTTACCGCATACAATACGAAACCCTGGTCTTCCGTAGGAATAAATCCCGAGGGTGTTCTTTTGATCAGCCAGTAACTTACCCCGGCAATAAGCACCAACCCACTAATGGCTACCCATTTCCGGCGGATCAGGAATTTCAGACTGCCGATATAGCGATTGGTAAGGGTGCGGAATCCGGCATTAAAAGCCATAAAGAAGCGGCCCATAAAACCTTTCTTTTCGTGCGAATGTCCTTTTTCCCCCGGCTGATGTGTATTCTTCAGGAACAGCGCACAAAGCGCGGGGCTTAGTGTTAACGCGTTCACCGCAGAGATCAGGATGGCGATGGCCAGTGTAAAGGCAAACTGGCGGTAGAACACACCGGCCGGCCCCTGCATAAATCCGACAGGCACAAATACTGCGGCCATTACCAGCGTGATGGAAATGATGGCGCCGGAGATCTCATTCATGGACTGTACCGTGGCCTTGCGCACCGGCATATCCTTCTGTTCCATTTTTGCGTGCACGGCTTCCACTACCACGATGGCATCATCCACCACAATACCAATAGCCAGCACTAATGCAAACAGCGTGAGCAGGTTGATGGTAAAGCCAAACAACTGGAGAAAGAAGAAGGTGCCCACAATGGCCACCGGCACTGCAATAGCGGGTATCAATGTAGAGCGAAAATCCTGCAGGAAAATAAATACTACAATAAATACCAGTACAAAGGCGATGATCAATGTTTCCCTTACCTGGTGAATGGACGCATCCAGGAACTCCTTGGAGTTGTACATGGTAACGGGTTTGATGCCTTTGGGCATGGTGGTATACAGTTCTCCCAGTTGCTTCTCCACTTCTGTAAGGATCTCGTTGGCATTGGATCCGGCGGTTTGTAAGATCGCGAATCCCGAAACCGGTTTCCCGTTCAGGCGGTTATTGGCGTTATAAGTAAACGCACCAAACTCCACACGGGCAACATCTTTCAGCTTTAATACGGAACCATTGGGGTTTGCTTTTATCACGATGTTTTCATAATCTTCGTGCTGGTTTAGCTTACCCTTATACTTCAACACGTATTCAAAAACTTCATCGCTGTTTTGCCCCAACCGGCCGGGAGCAGCCTCAAGGCTTTGGTCCCTGATGGCCGCGAGTACATCCTGCGGGGAAAGATTGTTGGCTGCCAGTCGATCCGGTTTCAGCCATACGCGCATGGAATAATCTTTAGCGCCAAATACCTGTGCCTGGGCCACACCGGGGATCCGCTGTATCTGGGGAATCACGTTGATCTTTAAATAGTTCTCCAGGAACAGTTCATCGTACTGTGTACTGTCTTCACTGTAAAGCCCGGTAAACATGATAAAACTGTTCTGCACTTTTTGAGTGGAAATGCCCGACTGCACTACTTCCTGGGGGATCTGGTTCACGGCTTTGGAAACGCGGTTCTGTACGTTTACCGAAGCGATATCCGGATCGGTGCCCTGTTTGAAAAATACGGTCAGGGTCATGGTACCGTCGTTGCTGGAGTTGGAGGTCATGTAGGTCATGTTTTCCACACCGTTGATGGCTTCCTCCAACGGAGTGGCCACGGAGCGCGCTACCACCTCACCATTGGCGCCGGGGTAGGTGGCAGTAACCTGTACGCTGGGCGGTGCAATATCCGGGAACAGGGTAACCGGAAGCGCGAAGAGGGAGAGGATACCCAGCAAGAGCAGGATAATGGAAATAACCGTAGATAATACGGGTCGTTGTATAAATTTCTTTAGCATGATATAGAGTTGTAAGTATGCTGTGCGTAAATAATTGGGATAAAAAGTCCCCGGGCGGCAGGGGTTGCTGCTTTGTCAGGGCCTGTTGTCCGCAAGAAAATAAGTGCTGTTACCTTCCCGCAGCTATTCGCAGAACAGTGTTGCGATCAGCGCTTGTCTGCGCGATCTGCGGGAAAATAAACTTCTCTTAAATCGGATTGGCTTTTAACACGCTGTCGGCTGAAACCACCTGTGGCTGTATCTGTACACCGTCCTTTAAATTACCGGTTCCGGAAAGCACGATCTTTTCGCCTGCGGAAAGTCCTTTGTTTACAAAATAATAATAAGAAGTTTTACCGGAAACGGCAATGGGTTTGCTGGTTACCTTGTTACTGTTATCTACTGTAAATACAAATACTTTGTCCTGTATCTCAAACGTGGCTTCCTGTGGTACCACCAATACTTCATTAAAGAGCTGCGGCAGGCGGATCTTACCGGTGTTACCGCTTCTTAATATTTTATTGGGGTTGGGGAAGGCCGCGCGGAAATTAATGGCGCCAACGGTTTTATCAAACTGCCCCTGAACCAGCTCTATCTTTCCTTGTTGCGGATAAACGGTATTGTCGGCCAGCAGCAATTGAACAGAAGGAACGTTCTTCAGCTTTTGCTCAATGGTTTCGCCCGGGTATTTATTCTTAAAGGCAATGAAGTCGGGCTCACTCATGGAGAAGTAGGCGTACATCGTGTTCACCTCGCTGAGCACGGTAAGCGGCTGTGTTTCCCCACGGCCTACCAGGCTACCGGTTTTAAACGGAATGCTTCCGATATAACCGCTCACCGGCGCTTTGATCAGTGTATAGCCTACATTGATCTGTGCACCACCTACCAGGGCTTTTGCCTGTGCCAATGCCGCTGTTGCTGCATTGTAATTTGCTTTTGCTGTTTTTAGTTGCACATCGGAAACAACGTTGTTGTCTACCAGCGGTTTCAGCCGGTCCAGCTCTACCTGTTCTTTCTGAACATTTGCCTGCGCGGCTAATAAACTGGCCCGGGCATTGTTAAGCGCTTCATTGTAGGACTGTGGGTTGATCCGGAAAAGGGGTTGTCCCTGGGAAACATAAGCGCCTTCGTCAACATAGATCTTGTCAAGGTAGCCTTCTACCTGGGGCCGCACTTCCACGTTTACTTTACCTTCCAGCGAAGCGGAAAATTCCTGGTATACGGTAACGGGCGACAGAGGCGTTTGCATTACCGGTAAGGTGGGCGCCTGGTTTTGCGGACTTGAATTGGCTGCGCCGTTGGTGCAGCCTTGGATCGATATGGAAAGCGCAATAAGCGCAGGGATAATAATACTTGTGTGAATGGTATGGTTGTTTGCTTTCATCTGTTGAGTAGTTTTTTGAGTCAAAGAAATATTCGTCCTGCCGGTGTACCTACCGGAGAATGGCGCCCAGGTTGTTGCCGGGGCTGGTGCTCCTGTTTGCAAGTGTAATTCCTGCGTGTTACGGAATGGCGACCATTGCCCGTTGTCATTCCGTCCCGATTGCAATCGGGAAATGCACTAGAAAATAATTACTATTTGAATTGTCGTCTTTTTTGGCTTAAAGATTTTCAATAATGTTCACTACCATTTGATCGAGCACTGATACGTTCATTGTTTGCGGAACGTCAGCGCTTCTTGCGATCATGATTGAAGTAAAACCATGTATGGCCGACCAGAATGCGTGCGTTTTATAACACGCAGATTCAATATTGGTTTTCTTTTCGATGATTATTTTTTTTATGATTTCATAAATTATATCCTGTAAGGCTCCAAATTCTGTTTTCATTTTTCCTTCTCCGCAACAGGGCATACCCACACCAAACATGAGTTTGAAATAGCTCCGGTTCTTGAGCGCGAACTTCCAGTAGGTTTCTACAAACGCTTTCAGCTCCTCTTTCGGCGATGCTTTTTTTGAGATGGCTTTGTGAATATTTGACAGCAGCAGTTTAAAACCGTCCTGCGAAATTTCAAAAAGAATGGCCTCTTTGTTGGCAAAGTGATCATAGATCACCGGAGCGCTGTATTCAATAGCATCCGCTATTTTCCGTATGGACAGTGCTTCCCAGCCTTCACTCTTTACCAGCTGCAACGCTGCATCGATGATCTTTTTACGGACCAGCTCCTTTTCTCTCAATTTGCGCTCTGCTACACTCATGAAAAATAAATTTACCTAACAGTGTTAGCAAAGTTAACGGTGTTTTGAAACCACTTCCAAATTTTTTTTAAAATTTGTTGCCCAAACGTTTGTTATTGCCGCACCGTTAGTGATTCATCGCTTAACGTGTTGTAGTTGTTGACGAGCACATGTGCGGGGTTAATACCATTCCCGGAAAAAGGTAACCTGGTTTTTTCTGCTTCGGTTCAAAAAAGTAAATCAAAAAGCTAAACCCAATAAAAACATTGTTTGATTTATACAGTATCTCATTGTGAAAACACTGCCCGTTTTATTTGGAAGGCCGAAGCTAAAACGGGGTGGTGACAACTGTGTGTCAGCATGTTTTTTTTCTCTCTGAAAGATTGACCTGTTTCTAGCTCAAATGAATCGTGCCGATGGCACTCAATGCTCTACCGGGCTAATCAATCCGGAATAAATTCCGGATTTACCTGATGAACAAGCCGATGGCTTTCTATGACAGAAGGGATATCATTGTGCGGGATCGGAATTCCCCGGGGCCGCGAACTTTATAGAGGCGCAGCCTCGGTTTAATGGGTTAACGAGGAACTTCAGTTCCTTGTTAGCCTAAGGTCTGGTAAGACCAGAGAGCCATCGGCTCGGCCTATAAATCGCCCCCCAAATGGTATTCTTTTTATCATTAGGTCCGCGTGTTATGGCAAAATACGTTTCATCGTTTATCAGATCGCGTGCAACACTATATTTCATAAAGCTCAATAGGCAGCCCGTCGGGGTCAGCAAAGAAGGTGAATTTTTTTCCTGTGTATTCGTCAACGCGAAAAGGTTCTACCGTTATGTTTTTTGCCTGTAGTTGCTGAATGGCTGCGGCTACGTCCGTTACTTCAAATGCAATGTGGCGCAGGCCGGTGGCTTCGGGCCTTGTGGGGCGTGGCGGCGGATCAGGGAAGGAGAATAGTTCTATAAGATATTGATCATTTAACGCCAGGTCCAGTTTATAGGAGGCGCGTTCCTCCCGGTATACTTCTTGCACAATTGTAAATCCCAGTACTTCTATATAAAACTTTTTCGACCGCTCATAATCGCTGCAAATAATAGCGATGTGATGAAGCTTTTTTAAATTCAACATATAATTGTTCTTGTATGACTTATATAATTGCAATTATACCTCTTTTCTTATAGAATAGTGTTAGCTTATTGTTTAGCCTATTCGAAATGGGTCTCCCGCAGATTTTCGCAGAAGAAGGAAGTATGATCTGCGCTTCGCCATTGGCGGTCCAGATACCGATCTAGTTGTGTGGACACAAAATATTACTTTTTATATTTTTCTACTTTTTGGGCACCCAAAAAGTAGCGCAAAAAGGGCAGGGTCAAACGAACGCCTCCGGCCGTTTGACCGGCCACGCACGCGAACATACATTACGAAAAGTGGCAACAAGGCCTTGTTGAGGAGGCAAGGTCGAAACTCCGGTTACCTGATTGTCGATCAGCCTTCCCTGCGCTGATTTTTTCCCTGCTTGATTTTTCTGAATACAAACATCCGTTGGGTAAAAAATAGGCGCCCAGGATCCGTTGATTCCCGGAGTTGCAATTAAGTAAAAGAAATACCGCTGATGAAAAACAGTTGTTTGTTCCGAATGGATGCTGCTTAGAAGGGGTTCCGCCGCAGCCCGGCCACGAAACAGGCGGCGGAATTCACCTACCGGCGAAAAAGATTTTTTGCTCCACTTTTTTATTCCCGATTGATCGGGAATAAAAGTGGGAAATATGCAATTAGACAACACTCTATTCATCTTTTTCGATGATTATTGGAAAGAGTACACATCTATAGATCTCACCCACAGGTCTTACTCTATTTATAAACTATTTGAAATGTGTCCACACGATAGGATGACCATCGGGATACGGATTCTGCAGGCCATAAAAAACTTAATGCATAAGCAAAATACTATTTCGTCACTGTAACCCTTACGCCCTCACTATGCGCGGTAAACTCCGGCGCATACATACATTGAATAGTAGTAATGCCATTGCTGAAATTACCTGCAAGGGTTGCAAACAATGTGTATTCAAATACATACGTGCCTTTGGGTAAATAACTAAAAAAGAAATTAGTGCTGGCATCTTTGGTGGATTCATAATAGCCCAGTCCCCCCTGCCATTTGTAGGAGCTTAATACATTAACCGGCTCAAAACTGCTGGCGCGCATGTCTTTCATGTGCACATATTCCATATCCCGATCTACCCGCAGCTCCACCCGCACTTTTATTTTGTCGCCCACTTTAATGGGGTTTCCTTCTGCAACCGGCGTCAGCACCGGCCCCCGGTCACTATTGGTTTCAATGAATAATTTTTTACTGAGTTTTAAAGGCGTTTCCGCTGTTGTTATTTTGTCGAGGTCCTCAAAGTACTGCCAGTACAGACTTCCCCAGGTGGGTAATGTGTTGCTTTGTTTAGGGCCAGCGCTGGGTTGATCAACCGTTACGGTTACATTGCCCATGGATGGCCGCACTTTTTCGCCCGGAATTGTTTTTTTCATATAACCGGTTCCAGCTTCCGTTTTTTCCAGTTGAGAGGTTACTTTTAATCCGCCCAGATCAATAGTTACATCGGGCGTTACCGTTAACCACAGGGTGCCTTGCAATAACAGCGCATAACAGGCTTCAGCGGTTGCTTTCGTGCTTTCCCAGTTATTGGTTTGTTTGTTTTTAAGTAACCAGGTGCGCAGGTCGTCTGCTGTTTTATGATCGGCGGCTATTTCTTCAAAGGCTTCTATGATCAGCGATTGGCGTTCAATGGGTGCTTCGTACCACCACCAGCTTCTGTAGGTGTCTTTATAATAGCTGCCCAGTTCTTCATTGTTGACGGATGTTTCTTTCAATGATTTCAGAATGTTGCCAGCAGTGCTTTTGTCGCCGCTACGATACAGTGCCAGCGCCGCCATACCCTGCATATACTTGTTGGTTTTTACCCATGTTTTCGCCGCGCGCTCCATAAAATAGCCGACAGCTTTTTGAGCATTCGCTGCAATTTTATTATTGCTGAAGAAACTGCGCATGTACAAGTATTGGATCACATAGTAGGAGGGAATGTACCCGTTTAAATCAATTTTATTTTTTATCAGGTCGTCGTAAGTGTCTTTGATCCGGGCATCCAGGTAGGGAAGGGCTTTGTTTACGATCGTATTTGATTTTTGTATTTGCGAAGGTTCAATGGCATTTAATTTTTTTAAATGTCCGATGCCTGTTATAATATATTGGGTCATGTACTGATCATCCCTGCCGCCTTTGAACCAGACAAAACCGCCGTTCGGGCTTTGGAGCTGACTTAGTTTTTCGTACGCTCTGTTCAATTCGCCGCTCATGCGCATCAGGTCAAACAAAAGAGCGAGGTTTTTCTTTTGCTGAGCCTCTGTTTTAGCCTGCAATACCCAGGGCGTTTCTTCTAGTAAAACAGATTTCAGTTCCTGATTCTTTTGAAGATTACTAAGTAATGCTGCGGTGTCCTGCGTTTTCCAGGTATCGAATACCTGTTTTATTTTCGGCGAACTGTTGGCGATCAATGTGGCCAGGGAATTGGCATAATAACGGTTCCAGGTTTGTTCCGCGCATTCATACGGATACTCCATCATATAAGGCAGCGCCTGCACCGCATACCATGCCGGGTTGGAAGTATATTCAACTGTCAGCGACTGGTTGGTGAGGGTTTCACTTTGTCCGCTTTTCAATAATTTATCAAAGGTGAATTTTTTGGAACCATTGCCACGCATTGCAAGAGGTAGAGATTCGGTAACCAGCATCCGGTTGGTTAATACGGGCAACATATTTTCTTCGCCATCACTTAATGCAACGGTATTTGCTTTTTCGTTTGGAACCGTTGCGGTGATGCGCCAGGTAATGGCTTTACTGAATTGGTAAGGCACTTCAATGGGAAACTGTACTTGCTGGCTCTGACCTGCGGCGATGGTAAAATATTGTTGTGGGATCACATTTTTAAACCAGCCATCGATGGGCTCATTGGTAGCGGCATCAAATAATTGCAGGGTGGCGATGCCCGTTATTTCTTTGGAGGAAAGATTAACCACTTTGCTGCTGAATTCCATTTTATCACCTTCTCTCAAAAAGCGTGGTGCATTGGGTTGCACCATCAGTTCTTTTTGGGTGACGATCTCCTTTGAAGTATAACCAAATGCCAGTTCTTTAGTATGTGCCAAGGCCTGGAACTTCCAGCGGGTAAGGGCTTCAGGCATTGTGAAAGAGAAGCGAATGGTTCCGTCTTTGTCCGTGGTAAGGTTGGGCAGGAAGAAAGCGGTTTCATTAAAGTTCTTTCGGGGCTGTATTGCTGTTGGTGCAGCAATGTTTGACGGAATATCCGTATTAGCTTCCATTGCATCCATTGCCAGAGTGGGAACTGCCATCCCCAGGGAAGTTACAGCGCCGGTAATCGCCCTCTTGTTTTGAGTACCATATCCCACTACCACAACTTCGTTCACTGAAGAGTTGTCTCTCAGTTGTATCCCCGCTGCTTTCCCTTCCAAAGGCAGGCTTGCGACTGCACCGTATAAAATTGCCCGCCTGATAAATGGATTTTGGGAAACTAATTCGTCATAACGTTTGTCAAAATTTTTGTATTCTGAATGTAGGGTTGAACTTGTATGAGCACGCGTAATTGAAAAATTGCTCCCTGAGCTCCAATTATTATAATTGTAGCGGTTGGGCCATAGGCCTGGAATCCTCCATTGATGTGGGTAGAATTGATCCAGCGAAGCATCGTACATACTGGCAAGCAGTTCTGCCGCTACTTTTTCACCTTTATAACCCCTGATGGTGACACTCCATTTTTCCTCCGCGCCCGGCAGTGTCTTATCGCGGAAGGTGCCGTATTCAACTTTCAGCTCTTTGTTAGTCCAGGGTACTGCAATGGTTTGATTGATGGTAAATACCCGGTTGTTTTTCACAAACATATAATTCACCACATAACCGCCCCGGTCGGCCCCGGTGGCGCCAAATTCAAAATTGCGGGTAGTATTGTTGAGTGCGGAGAATGTGTACTGTGTTTTGTCTTTTGTCAGCCCCTGTACCAGGAATACATCTGGCGCAGTGCTGCCAATCTCAATAGTTGTTTTTTCTCCTGGCTCAATGGGCTTTGGTATGCTGGCCCACAGGTATTGCGGGTAAGCTTTTTGTTTTTGTTTCGATTCATAGAACTCCGCATAGTGGATATCCTTTACTTCTTTTCCGTCTTTGTCTTTCGCCGTAATTTCAATGGCATAAACCCCCGTTTCGGGGATAGCTTGTTTTACTTCAACCCTCCCGGTTGAATCCGTAGTTGCTTTTTGTATAAGCTGGGTTTGTGTTTTGGCCCAACTGGCGAATTGATCCTCATCTTTGTAAATATCATTGGGAAAATTTTTAATGTATTCTTCTTTAGTCATTGTAAACTGATCGGGCTGCTCCCAATAACGCTTCCGCAGCAAACGCTGTTCGGGCTTCAGTTTGGTAAGTGTCACATTGATCGTTGCTTGCTCAAATGTACCGGCCATATTCTGCGTGCTGATGTGCAGGTTGGTTGTGGCTTCGATAGGGATGCGTTGCGGGATCTCGGCAGTTATCAAAAGCGATTTATATCCAACAGAAACGGATTGTTCACCACTTCTTACTTCGCCATTGATGTCGGTTACATCCGTGTACACCTGGTAGTCAAATACCGGTTCCATTTTTGGATCAATACTCCGGTCGGGAATAGCATCGAAACGAATAATAAATTTGCCATCAGCATTTGTAGTGGCTGTACCGTGGGCTATTTCCATTTGCTCTCGATTCATTAGCCACCAATAACCCCTAAAGATCCAGGGGTAGGGAAAGCGTGCCTGGCGTACTACGCGGTATTTTACGGTGGCTCCATCCAGATCATTTCCCGCGTAGGCTTTGGCAAGCCCCTTAACCGTAATGCTGTCATTCAGTTTATAAGTGCCCTTCATCTTTTCAAAGTCTACGAAAAATTTGGGACGCTTATATTCTTCCACTCTGAAAGAACTGCTTCCTTCGGTGGTGGCGATGCTAAAACCGCCGTTTAATCCTCCCTCCGGCAAATGAAAACTGCCGCTGAAGGATCCGAACGCATTGCTGGTCACGGGCAGGTCAGCTACTTTTTGGTGATTGGCGTCATAGAGGGTTACCATGGTTTTGTATCTGGCCAAAACGGATGAATTCTTTTTAGCCGGATCGGTATTAACGGCAATGCCTTTAAAGTAAACCGTTTGGCCGGGCCGGTAAAGACTTTTGTCAGTAAAGAAGAATATTTTGGTGTTTTTCTTTTGCGCAGGGGCTGAGTAATTATTGTAATAGTAACCATAATTGTTGTCATCCATAAAAAAGCGTTCTTTTTGATACATAATATCGAGAAGATAATTATTTCCGCTTTTGATGTTATTGTTATCTGTGGTTCCTGAAAATGTAAAATACCCGTTTTGATCGGTTGAAGCCGTACTTATTTTTTTGTTAAGATAACTTCTTGTTTTGTAATCATAATCTTTTTTCCAAATGGTAACTGTAGCATTATTCAATGGTTGTCCGGTATTTCTGTTTAAAACAAAAAAATCGGTTTTATTATTTACATAACTTATGTTTGAAATATAGGTTAACTGTAAAGCGAGGATATTTTTGCTGGAATCAAAATCCTTATTCAGGGAAGTAATGATGTAATACTCGCCATTGGGTAATCCATCAGCTTTAATCTCCGCGCGATGCTCCCGGTAATCATTAGCCGCTGGCAATGCTTGCTCCCAAGATCGGATAGGGGCTGCTTTTGTGAACAGTTTCCAGTATTTTTCTTTTCCGTCACGGTCGGCCACAGCTGCTTTTAATTCAGATGTGGCAGGTATAATGCGCAGAAAGATTGTTGGGGTGTTTTTATAGGTGACCAATATCCGAAAAGGCTGATCGGGAAGGTTTACTTTTTCCAGATGAAAGCTAGACTCAGGCTCGCGTATTTCTTGCAATAAATTTCGGGCATTGACACTTCCTTCATTGCTGTTCCTTTGGTTTGTAATTTTTTCAAGAATTATAGTGGCGGTAATGATGTGCTTGTCATCCGGATTTTGTTTATTGCCAGGGAGATTGGATTGTTCGTACTGCCATTGCGCCATCAGGAACCGGGCCTGGTCCATCGCCGGAAGCTGCCCATATTTTTGAACTATTTTTTCGAGTCCTGCATAATAGAGGGCGTCTTTGTCCGGACTAACGGCCTGCTGGTGCATAAATTCCAGTCTGCTGATATCCGCGTCAATAAGCGCTTCAGGGCTTTTGTCTTTCAGATGCAACCGGATCAGTTTTTGATACAATTGCAGCGCTCTAAAACTGAGCGAAAGGCTATCCCTGGTCTGAAAAACACTATTTGCAAAGGTTGCAGCGGGTGCAAAGGCATCGGGCTGGTCGATCTCAAATTTATAAGCGGGCTGGGTTATGGTCCGTTCCGGATTCTTAAAATAATCCAATGCCCGGAATGCGAGCAGATCATAAAGGGTGGGGCGCAGGTTGCGTACATTCCCCTTTGTGATCAATGCATCATATGGCTCTAATCTTGTTTGCTGTAATAGTTTTTCAGGCGCTACTGATTCCAGGTACAGGTTGCTGATCACCTTTGTAAAATCATCCGCTGTCCAGGTTTCGGGGTCAGTCTTTTCGAAGTTTACCGTGTTAGTCCGGTTATAAAATTTGTGACGGTTCCAATTAAAGTATTGCTGATAGATGGACGCCTGGTAGCTTTTTAATAAAGCCGTAACCACTTCGCTACTTTCTTTTATTTCCGTTTCTATGGAGCTAATGCCCTTTAGTTCACTGTTCTCATTATTCGATTCCTGTAGGTAATTCATATAGAGCAGGGCTTTTATTACCTGCGCCTCTTGGCGATCTGCTTTTGCCTTTGCATAAATCTTTTTTACAATTGCCGTGGCAGACCGGTTCTGCCCTTTTTCAATCGTATCCATTACCACCTTCCAGTCGGCTTCATAGTTTTTTACAGATTGAGCGTTACTTTTCATACAGGTAAACAGGATAGCCATTAAAAAAAGGAGATGAATTCCCGGGAGCTTCATAAATAGAGTTTATTAAGAGATGCAGTAAGGTGTAAAATTACATAAAACGAGCGTCATCCCGACACCTGCGAAGCTGGATAGGGAGCCCGTACTGGCGGAATGAAAAATATAAAATATGAAATGGTTTCAAGTTCCAGGTTGCGGGTTTCTGGTTTCGGGCATAAACTGACAACTAATGGCTAATAACTGAATACTGGCAGCTCAAATCTCAACAGAAATCGTTTACATTTGCCGGGTATGAGAAGGACGTTAGAAGATACATACCGGCACAAGGGATTAAGGAAAAAGCTGGTGGAGGTAGTAAAGGGAAAAGGGATTACGGATGAAACGGTGTTGGAGACGATGAATGCTATTCCGCGTCATTTTTTTCTGGATTCCGCATTTGATGATGTGGCTTACGAAGACCGGGCTTTTCCGATAGGTGAGGGGCAAACTATATCGCAACCCTACACAGTTGCTTACCAGACACAATTACTGGAACTGACGCCGGGGATGAAAGTATTGGAGATCGGTACGGGAAGTGCTTACCAGGCGGTGGTGCTGGCAAAAATGGGTGTGAAATTATTTACGATAGAACGGCAAAAAATGCTGTTTGAGGAGAATAAAGGATTTGCCTACCTGAAACAGTTTCCTTTTATAAAATTTTTTTATGGCGATGGCTACCAGGGCCTGCCTACTTATGCGCCGTTCGATAGGGTGTTGATTACAGCCGCAGCGCCGGAAATCCCGCAAAAACTGATAGAACAATTAAAGCCGGGAGGGATGATGGTGATCCCAGTGGGAACAGGGAATGTGCAGCAAATGATGCGCTTAACCAAACAGGCAGACGGGAAAATGCAGGAAGAATTGTTTGATAATTTCTCTTTTGTGCCCATGCTGGCGGGTAAAAACTAAATGAAAAGCAGTGACGGAAAGTATTGCTAAAGGGTGGGTGCGCGTGTTTATTACCGGAATGGTGATCAGCTTCCTGGGCTGTCTGCCCCTGGGAACCTTAAACATTGCAGCCATGCAGATCGCAATCAATCAGTCGGTAGAAAATGCGCTGCTGTTTTCTTTGGGAGCGCTCACGGCCGAAATGATCTATGTACGCCTGTCGTTAGTAGCGATGGACTGGGTGCGCAAGCAGGAAAAAATATTCCGCATGCTGGAATGGCTGACCTTGCTGATCATTGTGGCACTGGCGGTTTCAAGCCTGTATGCGGCGATGCACCCGCAGCAGGGCAGGAATGTTATTTTAAACAATAACCTGCCGTCTTATATCCTGGGATTGAGTATGAGCGCGCTAAATCCTGTGCAGATTCCTTTTTGGTTTGGATGGAGCACAGTGCTGTTTACCAAAAATGTGTTGAAACCACAGGCTGCTTATTATAATACTTATATCATTGGTATTGGCCTGGGAACCATGCTGGGCAACTGTGTTTTTATTTTTGGAGGCCGGCTGATCGCCAGTAAGATTCAGAATAACCAGTCCTTAATGAATTACGTTATCGGCGGGGTATTTGTAATTACTGCGCTGATCCAATGCTGGCGCATGTTTGTGAAGAAGAAGGATATTGGGGCGAAGTTACATGAGACGGAGGAGGGAATGCCGAACGCATAATGCCTAATGCAAAACGCAGAAATAGTTCATGGTCGATAGTCCATAGTTCATAGCAGAGCACAGCATTACAAAAGATAACTGACAACTTAAATCTGATGGCTGATCAAGAACCCTCTTAGAACCCTCGTAGCCATATTATTCAAATGATTCAAACCTGAACCCTGGAACCTGAAACTTGTAACCTGTAACATCATCCGCCTTGCGTCCACGCGTCCCGGTCGTCCGGACTGAATTTCCAGGGAGCAAAATTGGTTTCTACATTGCTGAACATAGCATTCCATTCTTGCGGGGCGCTGCTTTCTTCCATTATTAAATAACGTCGCAACTGCAGAATAATATCAAGGGGGTTAATGCTTACCGGGCATTCCTGCACGCAGGCATTACAGGTGGTGCAGGCGCGCAGCTCTTCTACAGAAATATAATCGTGCAATAAGCTTTTGCCATCGTCTTTCCATTCCCCGGTTTTATCAATATTTTTCCCCACTTCCGCAACGCGGTCACGGGTATCCATCATGATCTTCCGGGGGGATAATAATTTTCCGGTGCTGTTGGCGGGGCAGGCAGCGCTACAACGGCCGCATTCAGTGCAGCTATAAGCATCTAATAAATTTTTCCAGCTCAGGTCCATCACATCTTTAGCGCCAAATTTAGCTGGGGGAGCCGCATCAGTGGGTGCCAGTTCCGGCTGCATAGCGTACAGTACTTCATTTTGTACCGAAGGCATATTTTCCATTTCGCCCATAGGCTCCAACCGGGCATAATACGCATTGGGGAAGGCCAACAAAATATGGAGGTGCTTGGAATAAGGCAGGTAATTGAGAAACGCCAGGATGCCGGCGATATGCAACCACCAACAACCGCGTTCAATTTCTTCCAGCGTGCTGTCTGAAAACCCGCTTAGCAAAGGTTGTAAATGTTCGGAAATAATAAAGTTACCTGTAGGATGCACCGCATAATGGGCAACGCCGCGCGCCTGTAGCAACGTATCGCTGGCATTCATGGTCAGGAATAAAGCCATCAGAAGGATCTCCGTGATCAGGATATAGTTGGCGTCGCTCCTGGGCCAGCCGTTCAGATCTTTACTCATGAAACGGCGGATCTTTAAAATATTTCTCCGGATCAGGAAAACGGCACAAAAGGAGAGTACCAGCAGCGCCAGCACTTCAAACGAATTGATCAAAAAATCATATAAGCCGCCCAGCACTCCGGCAAAAAGGCGGTGCGTGCCCACTATCCCATCCAGGATGATCTCCAGTATTTCAATATTGATAATCACAAACCCGGCATATACAAAAAAGTGCAAAAAACCTACCAGCGGGTTGCGGAACATCTTTTTTTGACCAAATGCAAGCAGTAGTACATTTCTCCAGCGTTGGTTGGGATGGTCACTAATCACCTCGTCTCTGCCCAGGTTAATATTGCGACGGATCTGCTTTATCTTTTTTGAAAAAAGTACAACGGCAGCTATGAATAGCAGTATAAATAAAATTTGTTGAGCAATTTGCATGTGCATTCAGTTACAAAGTGCTAATTTACGCCATCCTTTACAAGTAACTTCTATAAATAAACAATTCGTGAAAAAATATATTTTAAATGCCGATGCAGTGGAGAAGAAAATGCAGCGCCTGGCACTTGAATTAATTGAAAATAATTTATATGAAAAAGAGCTGATCCTGGTAGGGATCGAGGAAAGCGGCGTGGTGCTGGCCAAAAATATTCAGCAACGGATGAAAGGGAATAGCACTATTAAAACAGAACTGGTTACGCTTAAACTGGATAAGAAAAGACCGGAAGCTGTAACACTTAGCAAGGAACTAAATTTTGATGGCAAGGTTGTGGTTGTTATCGATGATGTAACCAACAGCGGCAAAACACTTTTATACGCGTTAAAACCTTTTTTGAATTACCACCCTAAAAAAATACAAACACTTGTTTTAGTAGAACGGACGCATACGCTCTTTCCGATCACCCCGGATTACCGCGGCACCTCCCTGGCTACCACGCTCCAGGATCATATTTATGTGGAGATTGAGGGCGATAAGGTGGTGGGGGCGTATTTGAGATAGGCGGAATGCTAAATACCGAACGCATAATGCTCAATGCGTAATGCAGGAAAATACGATCCGGTATAGCTTGAATAGTTATTAAAAGATACTCGATACTAGATTCTGGATATTGGATATCAAGCATCCAGCATCCAATATCAAAATATCTGCGCCAATAACTACTAACGCTAAGAAAACACTTTCGACAGAAATTTCTTCATCTCCTCCCAGGAAGCTTTATCCGCGGCTTCGTTGTATTTAATATCCAGTTTATATTTTTCCCCGATGGCGGTTGCCGCCGGGTTGGTAAATCCATGTTTCGCATTGGGATACCCGATAAACTGCATATTTGCGTTGGCTGTTTCCATTTCTTTTTTGAAATCGTTCACCACATTTACGGGAACAAAAGAATCAGCATCTCCGTTCAGCACCAGTATGGAAGGATGAATGCCTCCCTTACGCGCCGTAATGCCATAATTGGCCAGGTCTCCGTGAAAACTCACCACACCATTTATGTTTTCGCCAAGACGCGCCATATTTAATGCCATCGAACCGCCAAAGCAATAGCCGATCGCCGCAATTTTTGTTGTATCAGCCTCTTTGAAGGTCTTGGCTATTGCCATCGCATTATCAAAACGCTCCTGAGCCAGTTGTGGATTTTTGTAATATTTGGTTGCTTCTGCTCCAGCACCTTTGGGATCTTCAAATGTTTTACCATTCCCATACATATCCACTACTACTGCCAGGTATCCCAACTCAGCTACTTGCTTTGCCCTGCTTTTTATATAATCGGTGACGCCCCACCATTCAGGGATGATAAGCACAATTGGTTTTTTGCCGGGGTTGGCCGTATCAAAAGCTGCAATGCTGTTAAAGGTTTTAATGCCATCCTCAAATTCAACGGGCTCGATCTTTATATGCGGCAGTTCTCTAACAGTAGCGGCTCCCGTGGTATCAGAGGAATCCATATTGGACGCAGGAGGCGCTGCTTTATCTTTACCACCGTTGCAGGCAATTAAGAACAGGAAGATAAAAAAGGAAACCGGGAATAAAATCCGTTTGAGGTACATAGTTTCAAGGTTTGATTGAATATACAAAATAAACTTTAATAAAGCAAAGGTTGCAAATTTATTGGGAAAGCAACAATTTTCCCTTAATAAAAAATTGTATCTTGCTGTAGAATTGGCTCCTGATTAATACGGAGGTTGCGATGGGTAATGAAATTATGAAAAAAAAGATCATTGTTGCAATAGATGGCTGGTCCAGTTGCGGGAAAAGCACGCTGGCCCGGGCACTGGCTAAACAATTGGGGTATATTTATGTAGATAGCGGTGCTATGTACCGGGCCATCACCTTATATTTTCTCCGGGAGCATATTGACTGGACCAATGAAACCCTGATACCGGCTGCTTTGGAAGATATAGAGCTGGATTTCAGACCGAATGAAAATACCGGCGAAATAGAAATTTACCTGAACGATGAGAATGTGGAATACCTGATCCGCGACCTGATCGTAGCTGAAAAAGTGAGCGAAATTGCTGCCATAAAAGACGTGCGCGCCTTTGCCGTGGAACAGCAGCAAAAGATGGGGAAGAAAAAAGGGATCGTAATGGATGGCCGCGATATTGGAACGGTTGTTTTTCCCAGGGCGGAGTTAAAAATATTCATGACGGCCGACAATGCGGTACGGGTGGAGCGGCGGTTTAAAGAACTGGTAGAAAAAAATCCGAATATTTCTGTTGAAGAAGTAGCAGAAAATATCCAGATGCGCGATTATATTGATGCTAACCGGGAAATAAGCCCGCTGCGACAGGCAAAAGATGCGATCGTGTTAGACAATACCAATCTTACACAGGATGAGCAATTAAAAAAAGCCCTGAAATTAGTGAAAGGCGCCGTTGTAGCCTGAACGATACGAATCGATAAATGAGTATGTTATTTGCTGAACGCCTCAATGGCTCTTAATAACTCTATTGATTGATAATGCAATATTCTTATCAGAATAGAAATAAAGAATAAGAAATATTAAATAAGGAAATGTAAAAGTAGATCGGGTTTCTTGAATGAAAATTTCTAATCTAACGTGGTGCGCTCTCCCATTTATTACTTTATATTCTTCTTTGTTTAGCCATCTGCAAAATTCTTCGTCATGAGTACACGTCGCCATTTTATCCGCAATATCAGCCTGTCCACCCTGGGTGCCTATACTTTAATGGATTGGAAACCGGCTTCAGCCCTGTCTTTTTTTAATAGTGATGCGGTGCTGAAAGTTGCCTTGCTGGGGCTGGGCGGCTATGCGTCCCGGGTAGCGGAAGCGATACAGCAATGTCAACGCGTAAAAATTACCGGTCTCATCAGCGGTACGCCGGAAAAATTAAAACAATGGGGAGAAAAATATAAGGTCCCCGAAAAGAACCGGTACAATTATCAAAATTTTGATGCCATAAAAAATAACCCTGATATCGATGCGGTATATGTGATCACGCCGAATGCCCTGCATCATGATCAGGTGATCCGCAGTGCAAAGGCAGGTAAGCATGTGATCTGCGAAAAGCCAATGGCGATCAGTGCAAAGGAAGGAAGGGAGATGATCGAAGCCTGTAAAAAAGCCGGCAAACAACTGCTGGTGGGCTACCGGATGCATTTTGAACCACTGACGTTGGAAGTGGTACGCATGCGGAGTGCAGGAGAGTTGGGCGCCATACGGTTTTTTCAGGGCCTTTGCGGATTCAGGATCGGCGACCCCACGCAATGGCGGCTGAATAAAGCGCTGGCGGGTGGTGGTTCGCTAATGGATATCGGCATTTATGCATTAAACGGCAGCCGGTATATGGTAGGCGAAGAGCCGGTATGGGTTACGGCACAGGAAACAAAAACAGATCCGGTAAAGTTTAAAGAAGGTGTTGACGAAACGATTACGTTTCAACTCGGCTTTCCCAGCGGTGCCGAAGCCTCCTGTCTTTCTACCTATAATATGAATAACCTGGACCGGTTCTTTCTAAACGGCGATAAGGGATTTGCCGAGTTACAGCCCGCAGCGGGCTATGGCCCGATCCGTGGAAAGACGAATAAAGGTCCCCTGGATATTAAAAATCCCTTGCCGCAGCAAACGATCCAGATGGATGAAATGGCGGCCATCCTTCTCGATAATAAAAAGCCGATAGTACCTGTTGATGGGGAAGAGGCGCTTAAAGACCTGGTGCTTATTGAAGCTATTTATAAAGCGGTGAAAACGGGGGGCCAGGTGAAGCTGAATGCGGAACGCTAAATGCAAAATGCAGAACGCCAAATGCTCAATACAAAATGCGAAACGACGGACACTGACCGCTCTATTCAGAAATCGGAGGTCAACCTGCAACCAACGATAAACGATAAATAACGTAACGAACCTTGAACGTCAAACGATAAACAACAAACCAGAAACCTGCAACCAGAAACCGGATCTCAAAACATTTTTTCTAACATTCGATTGTCTTTCCCGTCCCCGCATTATTTTTATACCAAATTTTAGCTTATGCCTATCAGAATGACAGACGACCCTGATAACGGGAATGATGATTTTAACGAAGATGCCGGTGGTGGCTCTGGCCCGGGCGGCGGAGGGGGCGGCCTGCTGGGACTGCTGCCTTTATTGCTGGGCCTGTTCCGTGGAAAAGGGATCATTGTGCTGCTGGTGATTGGGGCAGCGGTTTATTTTTTAGGCGGTCGCGGCGGTTGTGGAAACATAGGCGGTGGTGTGGCAGATGCTGCCAAACAATTATTCTCACAAAGCGGTTACAGCTATAGCCCGTCCGAATTTGATAAGGCGAAAATTTATGAAGGGCTTGATAATAATACTACTAAAAACCCTTTGCCGGAAGCCGTTTCCTTACTGCGGTTTGCGCCTACGGCGGGCGACCAGGGACACCAGGGTAGCTGCGTGGCCTGGAGCAGCGCTTATGCTGCTCAGACCATTTTAACAGCGGCGGCTACGGGCAAAGATCCGAATACGATCGCCTTCAGTCCGTCGTATTTATATAACCAGATCCGGTTGGGGAACGATTGCCAGGGCTCTTATGTGCAGCGCGCCATGGAAGCCATGAAAGCCAATGGGGGTGTACCCTTGCGCGATTATCCTTATGACGACCAGGATTGCAACCGGACGCCGGGCAGCTCGGCGATCCAGGAAGGCCGGCAGAATCTGATCCATGGGTTTACCCGTTTAACCGAGGGCGATAATTTAAACCAGATCAGTATAAGGGCCATTAAAGAACATCTGGCGAAGGATGCACCTGTAGTGATCGGGATGCTGGTGGGACAAAGTTTTATGCAGGATATGATGGGGCAGGACCTGTGGCGGCCGCAGGGTATGGACCAGGCGCAGATGGGGATGGGTGGCCATGCCATGTGCGTGATCGGTTATGATGATCGTAAGTATGGCGGCGCGTTCCAGATATTGAATAGTTGGACGCCCAAATGGGGCAATAACGGGGTGGCCTGGGTGCGGTATGGCGATTTTCAGAATTACGTGCGTGAAGCCTATGGGATCGATCCGCTACCTAAAGCGGCCAATGTAGCGGCCATGCCGCTGGAATGTTATATCGGCCTGGTTAATAATGCTACCAAGCAATATATAAAGCTGAAAGCTGCGGGCAACAATGCTTTTCAGACCGTAACGCCGATCAAAGTGGGCACGCGTTTCAAGATGGAAGTGAAGAATACCACGGAATGTTATATTTATATTTTCGGGGAAGATACCAATGGCAGCAGCTATGTGTTATTCCCTTATTTAAAACCCGGGCAAACCGTTTCCAAACATTCGCCGTATTGCGGTATTACGGGGTACCGGCTGTTCCCTAAAGGTCAGTCGCTGGAGGCCGACAACGTAGGTACAAAAGACCAGATCGCGATAGTGGCCAGTAAAAAAGAACTGAATTACAACGATTTTAATAACGCCATTAATAACAGCCCCCAATCTACTTACGCGGGCAAAGTGGCCGATGCCATACGATCGATACTGGCTCCCGGCGCCACTTATAACAGCGCTTCCGACGGCCGCATGTATTTTAAAGCAACGGCAAATGCGGGGCAGGCGGTGGCTACGGTGGTCGCATTCGATAAAGTACCTTAACGTTGTATAACTATTCTCATTGCCCCGGCGCCTTAATGACGACATTCGCTGCGTCTTTGCTCCTTTGCGTCGTAGCGTGATATAACAGTGATGCATCAATGCCGCCAGCTTCAGTACTACTATCAGCATCCTTGTGTCACTCCCTTCGGCTGCAGTAGTACTAGCTGCAATTATGATTTCCTTTTAGTGAGAGGAGTATGGTAGATGTGTGCCGACAGGTGCAATGGAACGATGACATTCGCTGCGTCTTTGCTCCTTTGTCCCGATAGCTATCGGGATTGCAAGAAATAAAATAACCAGGCATTATCTTTTTTCTATTTCCTTTTCAAAGAACGGAATTATTTCTTTCGCTTCCTGGGTTACTTTTACAATCTTTCCCGCCCGGTTAATTAAAAAATGTGTGGGATAGCCGGTAACCTGCAGCTCCTTACTTAAATAGTCGTGCTGTTCGGGCACTGTCGCATAGTTAAATGAATGGGTTTTGAAAAATTGATGTAGACTATCCTTTGGATCAGTAGCCAGGCTAATGAAAAGTGCATCTTTTCTATTCCGGTATTTTTCAACAAGTTGGTTTAATTCAGGAAATTCGGCTACACAGGCAACACAATGAACAAACCAGCATTTAAGTAGCATCACTTTTCCCTTCGTGTTCTCCGGAGTATAGGTTGTCCCGTTTAAGTCAGCAAAATGATAGCGGGGGAGTTCTTTCCCTTCCCAGTTATAGTTTTTAATGTGGGCATAGGCAAGCTGAATCGTTCTGTCTGAAATTTCGGAGTCTATCTTTTCCGGGTGCTCAATTTTATAAACGGAGGAATCGTCTTTTATCAGAACCTCAAAGGGAACATAATTCCCACTGGCAAGTTTATGTAGAAAAGCGGCCTTGCTGATCCTGGTGGAATCTTCGTTTAAAGGAATGAAATCTCTTTCCAGGTGTATTTTTCCTGAGATGTAAGTCCACCAGGTCCTGAAATCCTTTAAAATGGCGGCCTTATTTGGTGCAACCACAGCAGTTACAGTATGCGCATTGCCGCCGCTGTTATTGGAAGTGCATGCAAGTGTTAAGAGGATCGTTACAAGAGTAAAAGCAGTAGCCAATCGTTTCATATTTTTTACATTTTAACGCAAGCTTCCTTACTGCCGGCCTTTTACATTCCTAATTCCTTATTCTATATTTTACATTCCTTCGTCTTCGTATCCCAGCAGGTTCAGGTCCACCGATTCCAGACCGCTGATGCCATCAATAGATCCCCGGATATGCGTGGCGTTCAGTAACACTTTTTCCAATTGTTTTTCACGTGCCTTCCACAAGCGCTCCATCGCATCCCGCTCTTTCTGAATCGAAACTTTCATACTTAAAAAGCCTTCGCGTATGGCTTTCCATTGTTCGGCAAACTCGGGACTGGTAAGGTAGGCGTAGAGCATGTTCATTTTGTCACCTTTATTCTCCTGGCTTTTCCCGGCATTAAAGATCCTGATGATACCGTCCCGCAAAACAGAAGCCAATGCCCTGGCCTCCGTAAAGTTACAGATCCAGATCCCTTCTTTTTCGCCAAATTGCTCCATATCTTTCGGGTACCGCCGGGTAACCAGTATGGCCACATCGGCGCCCTGGCCGCGCATGTCGGCTTTTAATTTTTCGACCCAATCATTGCTGAAATTTTCTGCGCGCTTGCTTTCCCAGATTATTTTTCCGCAGGCCACGCCAAGGGTGTTCCGGATGGTTTGTATACAATCGGCCCCACGCACGCCTTTGCCCACTTCTTGTATAACATCAAAAGGGAAGGCAGTTGCCAGCATTTCCTCCAGCGCCAGTTCCTGGCTTTCACCCTGCAATTGCATCGAGCCTTGTTCCGCTTTACGCTGCATCTCTGCTGCCAGCTTTTTTTGTTGTTCCAGTTGGGTTTCCAGCTCCTTCAATCTCAATTGAAATTCATTTTCGCGCAGCGCAGATCGTTGCGCATCTATTTGCTTCAGCTCCTCGGCAATTTTATCCCGTTCTGTATTTAATTTCTTTTGAATGGTAATTTCAAGCTCTGCTTCTTTGGTTTTAAATTCCTGTTGTTGTTTCAGCAGCTCTATTTCTTTTTGCCGGGCCAGTTTCAGGCGTTCCTCGTTTTCGGCATTTGATTTTTGCAGTAATTCCAGTTTGTTTTCAAAGTCTCCGGCGATGGTTTTTGTTAGCTGTTCCTCTAATTGTTTTTGCAGGGAAGATCTTTCGGTTTGCAGCTTTTGCTGCCATTCCTGTTCTTTTTTGGTAAGCTCCGCCTGGTACTCCTCGTTTTTTTTTCTTTGCCAGTCGGCTACTTTGGCGCGCAGTTCTTTTTCCACCTCATCGCGGATCGCATCATTGGGCTCAAACTCGGTTCCGCAATTCGGACATTTTATTTGTGTAGACATAACGTTCTGATTCTATTGGCCAAACTTACAAAAATTCCCAATGGTTATTTCTGATCCTGCCAATAAAAAAACACACCGGCTTGCGGTGTGTTTTTTTATAAAAAGAATCCTCTGAATTAAGCTTCTGTTTCCTCTTCTATTTTATTAGCCGTAACTTCTTTGTTAATGGCTACCAATGTATAAGTACTACCTTTTGTTGTAGGAGCAAAAGCCTGAGGGGGAGCTTTCTTGTCTTTTTTCTTGTCTTTTTTAGGATGAGTGGTTGTGTCTGTTTGCGGCATGGAAGTGTCCTTTTTTGTAGTATCCACTTGAGCAAATGCACTACCAGTGATAACTGTTGCTGCTAAAGCCAGCATGAACGTTTTTGTTGTTTTTTTCATGATGAAAGTTTTAAAATAATAAATAAAAAATTAAAATGGTTACATATAAAAGAACGGTGAAAAGATTGCTGTTTGTACACCCGTCTTGTTAAGAAATAGTATATAAATTATTAAAACGTCTTTGCCTGTAATCCAATAGCGGCAATGGTTTGAGCGTTTATACCCCTTAAGGTATAAAGTGTGTGCAAGGTTTATTGCTGGTTAGTAACAAACAAATACAATACCAGTAAAACCCAGAATTAGAAAAGAAAATGTTAATGTGGTGTTGGAGAAATGTAAGTCCCTGAAACCAAAAAAACTAGATAGGAAAATAAAATTGGATAGGAATAAAAATGAGTGGGCATCAAAGTTTCCAGTCGATGATCTGGTTCTCCCATTCGGCTCTGTAAGGCGTTGTAACGCGAATGTAGTTATCCGTATAGCCCTCCATCATATTGTTTTTATTAAAGCCTTCAAATAAAACTTTCCTTGTTTGGCCTGCATGAAGCTTTTCAAAATACTGCATTTTCATATAGGAAAGGTTCCGCAGCGTTTTGTTCCGTTCATTGCGGAGGGCAACCGGCACAACGGGTGTAAGGCTGAGGGCGTGCGTGTTGGCGCGCTCGGAATAGGTAAATACGTGAAAATAAGATACTTCCAGTTCATGCAGGAAATCATAGGTCTCTTTAAAATGGTCCTCCGATTCGCCGGGGAAACCAACGATCACATCTACCCCGATGCAGCAATGGGGCATCAGTGTTTTTATCAATCGTACCCGCTCCGCATAAAGTTCTCTTTTGTATCTCCTGCGCATCGCGCCTAGTACCTCATTACTGCCGCTTTGCAGGGGAATATGAAAATGCGGCATAAATTTGCTGCTGTTCGCTACAAATTCGATGATCTCATTGGTCAAAAGATTCGGCTCAATGGAGGAGATCCGGTAACGGTCAATTCCTGCTACTTTATCTAATTCCCGGATCAGCTTGTAAAAATTTTCGGTCCTGCCATTGATAGCCGCAGGGGCATCGCCATCCGGACCTTTGCCAAAATCGCCCAGGTTGATGCCGGTCAATACAATTTCTTTTGCCCCGGAGGCAGCAAGCGTTTCAGCATCCTGCACTACATCGGCTATTACCGCGCTCCGGCTTTTCCCCCGGGCCATGGGAATGGTACAAAAAGAACAGGTATAATCGCAGCCGTCCTGTACTTTTAAAAAAGTGCGGGTACGGTCGTTGAGCGAATAGGAGCTGTGGAATCCGGTAACCGTGTCAATATCGCAACTGCATATTTTTGTAGCGTCATTTTTCGATAAGGCTTTGATATGCTTCGTGATATTGAACTTTTCTGCGGCGCCCAGCACCAGGTCCACCCCCGGGATCGTTGCAATTTCTTTTGGTTTTAATTGCGCATAGCAACCGGTGATCACTACGAAGCTTTCAGGGGCTTTGCGCTGAATGCGCCGCACCAGTTGCCGGCATTCCTTATCAGCATTATCAGTAACGGAGCAGGTGTTGATAACATACACATCTGCCACCTCTGTAAACTCTTTTTTTTCAAAACCTTCCTGCTCCATTAACCTCGAAAGGGAAGAAGTTTCTGAATAGTTGAGTTTACAACCAAGTGTGTGGAAAGCCACTGTCTTTGCGGATTGCATAAGGGCTGCAAAATTACGAAAAAATGAGCATTTTAAATCATTGGCTGGCGGATAGGGCACCGCAAAAATCTGTGAAAATCTGTGCCTTCTGTGAGCAGATAGGAATATTGTATTCCCCGGCCGAAAATATCTCCTCGTAATTATGGCTAACCCATTATTTTTGAGGTAGTAACAACTATGTTTCGTATTTTATACACCATTTGGGCGGCTTTTATTTTTGTGGCAATCATGCTGCTCATTTTCCCGTTGGCGATTATTGCAGCCTTTTTTGGTCGAATCAAAGGCGGCAATTTTATTTATAGGCTTTGTATTTTTTGGGCAGATGTCTGGTTTGCGTTAATGGGGATCCGGATGAAGAAAATATATGAAACGCCTTTTGATCCGGGCAAGAAATATATTTTGATCTCGAATCATATTTCTTACCTGGATATACCCGTAATGATAAAAGTATTTCGAAAGCCCATGCGCCCGTTGGGAAAGGCAGAAATGGGGAAAATTCCCGTTTTCGGATTTATTTATAACCGGGCAATTGTTACGGTGAACCGGGATTCTGCCGCTGAAAGGGCCAAAAGCATCCGGATTTTGCGGTCGGTTATCAACAAAGGCATTTCTATCTTTGTTTTTCCGGAAGGTACGTTTAATGAAACGGGGCAGCCGTTAAAATCTTTTTACAACGGGGCCTTTAAGCTGGCGGTAGAAACCAATACGCCCATACGGCCGGTATTGTTTTTAGATACTTATGCCCGGATGCCTTATAACCGGCGGTTCTCACTGAATCCGGGTAAATGCAGAGCTGTCTTTTTGGAAGAGATCGATGTGAGCGCTTACAGCGAAAAAGGAAGCGACCGGCTAAAACAGGAAGTGCACGCGCTGATGGAGCAAAAACTGGTCGAATACAGGGCTTCATGGATTAAGCCCGGCAAACAGGAATAAAACGAATGACTGACAGGGAACGCTTATTTACAGAGCCCGCAAACGCGGCCGACAGTTTTGCGGAGGTGATCATTCCGCTGGCACTGCCGTTGAATTATACCTGGGCCATACCGGCGCATTTAAAGGATGCCGCCAGGGTAGGGTGCCGCGTGGAGGTGAACCTGGGCCGGTCGAAAAAATATGCCGGCATCATTAAAAAAATACACCATAGGCCCCCGGAATTTTCTGAGGTAAAAGAGATCGTGAACGTGCTGGATGCAGCGCCGGTCATTTTTTACGAACAATTGCAGTTGTGGGAATGGATCGCCCGTTATTATATGTGCACGGAAGGCGAGGTAATGGCGGCAGCGCTACCCGCGCATTTTAAATTGAGCAGCGAAACGATCCTTGTTTTTAATGAAGAAGCGGGAGATGATTTTGCGGAGCTGGACAATGAAGCGTACCTGGTGGCAGAGGCGCTGTTGATAAAAAAAGAATTAAAGCTTGCGGAAGTACAGCAAATACTGGACAGTGCCCATGTTTACCCGGTGGTAAACCGCCTGATCCAGCATCGCATCTGTTATGTATGGGAATCGCTGAAAGAAAGTTATAATCCAAAGAAAGAAACTTTTGTACAGTTGCACCCGGATTATAACACTGAAGCAGCGTTGGAGCAACTGCTCAATACCGATAAAAAACTACAGCGTGCGGAGAAACAAATGGAATTGTTGCTGAGCTACCTGTATCTCCAAAAAGCCGAAGGGGAAATAACAAAGCCTGCATTACTAAAAAAATCAGGAGCTACGGAAGCGCAATTGAAAGGGTTGGTGGACAAAGGGATCTTATTGCTGGACAAACGGGCGGTGGACCGCATCCGCTTGCTGCCCAAAGATATACAGGTGAATTTTGAGCTGTCGCCCGCACAGGATCAGGCTTTGGCGCAATTGCGGGAAGCGTTGCAGCAAAAAGATGTTTGCCTGCTGCATGGCGTTACTTCCAGCGGTAAAACAGAAATTTATATTCACCTGATAGAGGAGCAGCTTAAAAAAGGGAAACAGGTGTTATATATGCTGCCCGAAATTGCGTTAACTGCCCAAACAATAAGAAGGTTGCAACGGCATTTCGGGGGGCATATCGGCGTATATCACTCCAGGTTCTCACAAAATGAACGCGTGGAAATATGGAATAAGGTTAAAGACGGCTCGTTAAAAGTGGTGCTGGGTGCCCGTTCTTCTTTATTCCTGCCCTTCCAGGACCTGGGCCTGATCGTTTGCGACGAGGAACATGACACTTCCTACAAACAAATGGAGCCGGCGCCCCGCTACCATGCGCGGGATACGGCCGTTTATTTTGCATCGCTTTTTGAAAATTGTAAAGTAGTGCTGGGAAGCGCCACGCCTGCGTTTGAATCCTACAGCAACGCGCTCCAGGGTAAATACGGGCTGGTGCGACTTACAGAACGTTTTGGGAACAGCGTGCTTCCTGAAATTGAAATGGCGGATACCCGCCGCTATCGTACGAAAGAATTTGCAGACACGATACTCTTTCCACCCCTGGTGGAAAATATCCGGAACGTGCTGGACCGAAAAAAACAGGTGATCCTTTTTCAGAACCGGCGCGGGTACACGCCGTACCAACGCTGTAATACCTGCGGTTGGGTGCCTCAGTGTAAATATTGCGATGTATCGTTGAATTACCATAAATTCTATAATAAACTGGTATGCCATTATTGCGGAACCAATTATCCGCTGATGGTTACCTGTCCCAGTTGCGGCGGTCATGATTTTGTGCAGAAACAATTCGGCACAGAAAGAGTAGAGGAGGCATTGCAGGAGTTATTTCCCGCCGCGAAAACCGGCCGGATGGATATTGACGCCGTGCGGGGCAAACACGCGCACGACCAACTGATACAAACCTTTGAACAACAAAAACTGGACATCCTGGTGGGCACCCAGATGGTGGTGAAGGGGCTGGATTTTGAGCATGTGGAATTAGTGGGCATTGTTGATGCCGATGGTATTTTGTCTTTTGCTGACTTCCGGGTGAATGAACGGGCCTTTCAGCTAATGGAGCAGGTGAGTGGGCGGGCAGGTCGCAAACATGGTATTGGTAAAGTATTGATACAGACGACTCAACCCGCCCACCCGGTTTTGCTACGGGTGCAGCAGCACAACTACGAGCAATTGTTTGCTGATGAAATTTCCAAGCGGGAACAGTTTGGCTATCCGCCCTACACAAGGCTCATCCGGCTTACCTTGCGGAACAAGATAAAGGAGGTGACGCGTGACGCGGCAGTTTGGTTTGCCGGCAGTTTGCAAAACCGGTATAAGGATTTCATTATCGGGCCGTCGGAACCCATTATTAGTAAGGTACGCAATCAATACCTGATGGAATTACTTATAAAGCTGCCCCGTAATGCAAAGATCATCGAACAGTGCAAAAAGGACATCCTGTACAATATTGCCTTGCTACACCAGGAAAAACGATACAAATCCGTCGTGGTGATCCCCGATGTGGATACGTTGTAAAAAGGTATTATCAAAACAACACCTGGCCGGCAAGACGGTGAGGCGGTAAATCAGGACCCAAAAAAAACAATAACTTTCCGCATTTCCGGCTTCCCTGCTATTAATTTGTTTTTGGTCTTTGTTTCTAAAGCAAAAGCCGCATCAGGAATCGGATGCGGCTTCTAAATATTTGAAAGCTTGCTTATTAACTCACTTTTACCATAAATACATAGTCCTGGATCTTCTTAGCCTGCTGCTGGCGGCTCAAATTGGTAAGGGTGGACCGGGTATTCAGTCGCACATTCTGAATAGAAGTATCTGCTTTTTCTTTATTCTTTATTTCGCTAAGAATATTATATAAGTTCCTTGAACGGACGAAAAAAGCCACCCCTTCCTGGTCTTTCTGACGACCGTTTAAAATACCGATCACGTCGCCGCTGTTGTCCAGTATCGGGCTGCCGCTATTACCGCGGTTAGCCGCAATTTCTATCTGGCAACTTAAAGTGTCGCCATTATAGCCTGTTTTTGAGCTCAGGTAGCCCTGGTTATAAACGATATCTTCCCTGGGGTAGCCCAATGTGAAAACAGGCTCGGCCAGCTCGGCCATTTTTCTTGTAAAGCCGTAGGGGATCGGCGGCAGCGTTTTGAAGTCCTTGTCGGTTATTTTAACCAATGCAATATCTCTTACAGGGTCTGTATAAACCACTTCTGCAAAATATTCAACCCCGGCTGCGTTGGCTACGGCAATGCTCCGCGCATTTTGAATCACGTGGGCATTGGTCACCAGTAAGCCCTTATTGTCAATTATAAAACCTGTGCCACCGGAACTGTAAGTGATCTCCGGAGGTCTTACTAATGAGGAATGATTATTCTTGAGATTATTGATCTCTTCCGCCTGTTGGCGTGTTTTATTGGTAAGGGTGTTGATGCTCCGGTTCAGGTCCTGCCATTGCGCCGTAGGTGTTTTGGGCGTTACCGACCACAGGATTGCAGATACTATTAAAGCAGTTAGTCCTGCAATAGAGGCGGCTATGGAGCCTACCCGTTTGTATTTATTAAATAAATAAACCAGTTTGGCCTTTCCTTTAAGGGAAGGAGAATCAATTTTACCCTGTGTTGCCAGGTCATTATGAATTTCATTCAGCGATACATGAAATTTTTGCCATTCATTGTACCGGTTCATTTTCTGCATGAAAAGGGTATGGGCCACCACCATCTGGTCTACCTCGCTGTCCTCTTTCCGCAGGTGCTCAAAATGCAGCCGCTCATCGGGCGACATTCCGCCTGAGATATAACGCTCTATTGCATCTGTTAATAAAATATTTTCTTGCTCGTTCATCACACTACTTTTTATTATACCGGGAGAAGAATAATTTCTTCAACCGCATCAGGCATTTATATTTCTGTGTTTTTGCATTTTCAGCGTTGGTATAGCCAAAAGCATCAGCTATGTCCTGCATGCTTTTCTTTTGAAAATAAAATGCTTCCAATAAACTTTTGCAGGGCTCCCCCAGGTGCTGGATCGAATGATGCATCAGGTCATATTCCTGATCTTTTTGTTCATGGGTTTCCATGTCATCATCCACCTTTACCAGGCTGCCGGCATCATTCCACTCTTCTGTAAACCGGTTTTGCTGATGTAACCTTTTTAACCACAGCCGCCGGGCAACTGAGTATAAATAGGTCCTGATCTGGCAATTGAGCTCAAATGTTCCGGAGCGGGCCTTCTCAAACAGCACTACCATCGATTCCTGGAAAATGTCGCGGGCATCATCAGCAGTACCATTGTTATTGACAACTAAAGCCTGAATAAGGTTGTAATTCTGTTTGTATATTTCTTCGGTTGATTTCTTGTCGTTGCGCGCTAACCCTTTCAATAACAAAATTTCCTGTTCTAAGATTGTCTCTTTCACGCTTTGTTCAGTTTATAATACTTTTTTTTAAAAATAGTAACCCTTTGGCACTAAGAAAAACTTTTTTACCACCACCTGGGTTACATCTGAAGATTTCTGGTATTAACGTATTATTTGTAATTAAAAGTTTAAGATAATGAAAAAAATATTTATTGCTTTGGTAATCAGTTCAGTAAGTTTTGTGGCTTGTAATAGTGGAGCTAATAGCGAGGCAAAAAGCGGTGATTCTTCTGCTGCTGCAGCCATAACTCCGGATAGCGCGAAGGCGCCGGTGACCGTTAGTACAGACACAATGGTAAACCTGGATACCAATGCTGCCGTTTCAGGAGCTGCCCACCACGTTGATTCATCTGCAAAAAAATAAATGCATTTATATTCGGCAAAAGAGGAGCCATTCCGTTATTACGGGTGGCTTTTTTATTTCAGGTTCGAGGTCACAGGTTTCATGTTTCATGTTTGGACCATGAACTATGAACTACCGACTATGAACTAAATACCATACCTTTGCCGCTTCATTTTATATAAAAATACATTAGTGGTTACATTTGAGTCACTTGGGATTGAAGAGGGATTACTTCAATCATTACAGAAGATAGGTTTTAAAACACCTACTCCCATTCAGGAACAGGCAATTCCCGTTTTACTGCAAGGAACAAAGGATTTTATAGGACTGGCACAGACAGGTACAGGAAAAACGGCCGCCTTCGGTTTGCCTTTACTGCAATTAATTAATAAGGCATTTGTATCGCCGCAGGCACTGATCATTTGCCCTACGCGCGAACTTTGTTTACAAATTGCAAATGACCTGCAATCCTTTAAACCGGAGAATGGAAACGTTCACGTTACGGCGGTTTATGGCGGAACGGCCATCAGCCAGCAAATACGCGAAATAAGAAGGGGAACACATATTGTTGTGGCTACCCCGGGCCGTTTAATTGACCTGATCGAGCGCAAAGCGATCAACCTTAATGATATCCACTATGTGGTACTGGATGAGGCGGATGAAATGCTGAATATGGGTTTTAAGGATGATATCGAATTTATTTTAAAAGAAACGCCCAACCGCCAAAGCACCTGGCTGTTCAGTGCTACCATGCCCAAAGAGATACGGCAGGTAAGTAAACGGTATATGGAAAACCCGTTTGAAATTACCGTGGGTAAGGCAAATTCTGTTAACGTTAATATTGCCCACCAATACTACCAAACGCAGCATATAAACCGTTATGAAACCCTGAAAAGGATCATCGATTTTAACCCCGGCTTATATGGTATTATTTTTACCCGCACCAAGGCGGATGCACAGCATATTACCGAACAACTGATTCGTGAAGGATACGATATAGAAGCGCTGCATGGTGATCTGACGCAGGCGCAGCGCGATAAAGTGATGGCACGTTTTCGTGAAAAATCACTGGAGCTGCTGATCGCTACAGACGTGGCTGCCCGGGGTATCGACGTACAGGGCATCACCCATGTGATCAACTATGAATTGCCCGATGATACAGAAGTGTACACCCACCGGAGCGGAAGAACCGGGCGGGCGGGATTGAGCGGCATTTCCATTTCAATTGTAACGCCCAAGGAATTATATCGCCTGCGGCAGATTGAAAAGCTGGTAAACACAAAGTTTAATAAGATCGACATTCCTTCCGGAAAGGATGTTTGCCGCAAGCAGTTTTTCCATTTTATCGATAAAATGCTGAATGCCGATATCAGTCACGGCGAATATGAAGCCTATGTACCGGTACTAAAAGAAAAATTTGAGGCCGTAACAAAAGAGGAAGTATTGCAGCGGGTGGCCGCGCTTGAATTTGACCGGTTCCTGAGGTATTATGAGAACTCTGCAGATCTGAACTTAAGAAATGATAAGGGTGACCGGAAAGGAGACAGGGATGCATCCAGGGATAACCGGAACCGCTCCCGTGGCAACGGACAATACCAGCGGCTGTTTGTAAACCTGGGTACCAAGGACGGTTTTTACAAAGCCAGCTTCCTGCAATTTATCCTGGATATGAGCCGGTTAAATAAAGAACAACTGGGACGTATTGATATGAAGGAAATGAACAGTTGGGTGGAAGTGGAGGCTGATGCAGCGCGGATTATGATCAAGGCGCTGGACGGCAAAAATTACCGCGGCAGAAGAATCAGAATGAATGATGCTGAAGCGGGTGGAAGGAGAAGATAATCATATAAGCACACTAGTACTACTACAGGCGTCCGCGGGGCGCCTTTTTTTGTGGCGTGCCATGACCGGGAAGCTGGAGATGGATTAATAATAATAAGCCGGTATCAATCTTATTAAAATATCCAGGACCCTATTGATTAGAAAGATACTATTATTGAGCGGACATAGGCCGAGCCTAGGGCTCTCTGATTTCATTTCCACACAGGTGTTAACAAGGAACTAACGTCCCTTGTTAACCTATTAAACCGGGGCTACGCCTCTTCAATCTTCCCCGGCAGGAAGGATCTGCCGGCACAATACTATTCTTTATATTATAGAAAGCCAGCGGCCCGCCCGGATGAACCTAGCGGGCTTGCGCTCATCGGGCAACTTCGGAAGTGATGTGCCGGGTAGAAAAATGAGTACCGTCGGCATGACCCATTTGAATCTGAAAGCAATGCCCTATCGCTTTTCTTAATTGCCTTCCATCAGGTTCACATCGGTTGCAATCAGAGGCATAGCCAAGCCCATAATGATAATTCTGATACCGGTTCATTATAATATATTGGTTGTTAGCATAATATTGCTTTCACTGCTACGGCTTTTCCGGCCATAAAAAGCCCCGGGCGATCTGCCCGGGGCGCAATTAAATTTTTGGAACCGGTGCTTTAATTGCCACCAAATAAATTGGCAACAGCACCTTCCAGCATCGGGAATTTTTCCACTATATAATTTTTTACCGTCTCTAAAGCCTTTTGCGCCTGCTCGTCATTCAGGTTTACTTCTGCTTTAAGTTTGTCTATTAATTCCTGCATAATTATTTGTGTTAAGATTAAAATTAATAATTGCGAAGTACAGCGGCTTCTTTAAGCTGCTTTTACCAATCCCATCTTGCTTTTTTCAAATTTGCGCCGGGCATAATCTTTTGTAAGGATAAAGCTGGTTTCAGCAGAAGAAGGAAGCTCATACATAGCGTCTGTGAGAATGCTTTCGCAGATACTACGCAGCCCCCTTGCGCCTAATTTATATTCAACCGCCTTTTCCACCATAAAATCCAGTACCGAAGGGTCCACCTCCAAATCTATTCCTTCCAGTTCAAACAGCTTTTTATACTGTTTCATCAAGGCATTTTTGGGTTCGGTAAGAATGGCGCGCAGGGTAGGCGCGTCCAGGGGATCGAGATGCGTCACCACGGGTAAACGCCCCAGCAGTTCGGGGATTAAACCAAAGCTTTTCAGGTCCTGGGCGTTCACAAAACGCAACAGGTTCTTTTTCATATCTTCCTGCTCTTCTTTATCTACATTAAATCCAATCGTATTGGTTTGCACCCGGCGGGCGATGATCTTATCGACCCCGTCGAAAGCTCCCCCGCAAATGAACAGGATATTCTGCGTATTTACCTTGATGAGCTTTTGATCCGGGTGCTTACGACCCCCTTGCGGCGGAACCAGCACATCAGTACCTTCCAGCAACTTAAGTAATCCCTGCTGAACACCTTCACCGCTTACATCGCGGGTGATGCTGGGGTTATCGCTCTTTCGCGCTATTTTATCCAGCTCGTCTATATAAACGATGCCGCGCTCTGCCGCTTCCACATCATAATTGCAAACCTGCAGCAGGCGGGTTAAAATGCTTTCCACGTCTTCCCCCACATAACCTGCCTCCGTAAATACGGTAGCATCTACAATAGCAAACGGAACATTCAGCATTTTGGCAATGCTTCTCGCCAACAGGGTTTTACCCGTTCCGGTTTCGCCTACCATAATAATATTGCTTTTTTCAATTTCAATATCGGCATGGTTTTCAATTTCCCTGCTTTGCTGTTTTAATCTTTTATAGTGGTTGTAGACGGCCACCGCCAGCACTTTTTTTGCATCATTTTGCCCGATCACATAATCATCCAGAAATGTTTTAATCTCCATGGGCTTTTTGATGGACTGGTTGAAATTTCCGGAAGCTTTTGGGTCTTCCTTGAAATGCAGTTCCTGGTCAATGATTTCCTGTGCGTGCTCTACACAATTTTCACATATATGCCCATCCTGGCCGGCAATAAGTATTTCTACTTCATCCCGGCTTCTGCCACAAAAGGAACATTTTAACACATTATCAGCCATATTAATTCTAAAGGGTTTAAGGTGCAAAGATAAAAAATCGCTGCCAAAACAGCGATTTTCATCATTTAAAGAATATTTAAATACTTATGGGTGCGGCTACAGTTTTTCAACGATTTTGTCCGCAATTCCATAAGCGATCGCTTCTTTTGCATCCATCCAGTAATCGCGGTCAAAATCGTGCAGGATCTCCTCCACCGTTTTGCCGCAGTTTTCGGCCAATATCTGCGCGCCGATCTGCTTCACCCGCTGCGTTTGCTTCGCCTGAATCTCCAGGTCGGAGCTTACCCCCCGGATAAACCCACCCAATGAAGGTTGGTGGATCATCACTTCACCATGGGGATAAATATACCGGTTGCCTTTGGTGCCGCCGCTCAGCAAAATACTGCCCATGGAGGCGGCTAAACCCATACAAACCGTGCTTACCGGGCTCTTGATCATCTTCATAGTGTCATAGATCACCATACCGCTGGTTACGACACCCCCAGGGCTATTGATGAAAAATTTGATTTCTTCCCCCGGCTTGTCTGCTTCCAACAGTAATAATTTGGTGGTCACCTCGCGTGCGCTTTTATCGTCTACCACGCCCCACAGGTGCACTTCCCTTTTTTCAAAGAACAACTTTTCCAAACGCTTGTTCAGCATCATCAGGTCGTCTCTTTTATCCGGGGCTTCTTTTGGCTCCTCTTCTTCGTCACCATCAAAGCGAAGTGGGTTGAACCATTTATTTGAATTTAAATTTGAAATCATTTTATGTTTATTTAGTTGATAAGTTGATGGGTTGATAAGTTTAAAGGACTTCCTATAAACCTATCAACTTGGAAACCATTTTACTTTTTCTTTTTGTTTACCAGCAATACTTCGTCCACAAATCCGTACTCTTTTGCCTCAAGGGCGGTCATCCATTTGTCGCGCTCAAAATCTTTTTCAATTTGCTCGATGGACTTATCGGTGTGGTGATTAACAATATCGTACAGTTCTTTTTTCAATTTGCGGATCTCGTTAACGGTAATTTCAATATCGCTTGCCTGTCCGCCAATACCGCCGCTGGGCTGGTGCATCATGATGCGGGCATGTTTCAACGCCGCCCGTTTGCCATGCGAGCCGGCGCCCAGTAAAACGCAGCCCATGGAAGCCGCCATGCCGATGCAAATAGTGGCAACATCCGGTGTAACATATTGCATGGTATCATAAACGCCCAGACCCGCATACACGCTGCCGCCGGGGCTGTTGATGTACATATTGATATCCCTTGTACGATCGGTGCTGTCCAGGAACAGCAATTGGGCGGTTACTATATTGGCCACCTCGTCATTGATGGGATAGCCCAAAAAGATAATGCGGTCCATCATTAAGCGGCTGTATACATCCATCACGGCCACATTCATAGGACGCTCCTCAATAATATTGGGTGTCAGTGCGGTTACCAGGTGGTTGCCGTAGCTGTTCAGGGTATTGCTGGAGATACCCCTGTGTTTTACAGCATACTTTTCAAATTCCGAATTATATGTCATAGTTAAAAAATTATTTATTTCTGTTGATTATAGCTTTTAAAAGTAATCAAATATTTTTCCATTTACAAAATAGCGGCTTTATGTGCCAAGTTGGCCGGTAAAATAGTCATTTGGGCATTTTTCGTTTCCGGTAGAACAATTTTAAAGGAGGTAAAATGACAGGAAGTTGAGCATCCCGCCAGCGGAATGGTATTTATTAGCTTAATATTGTATATTAAATCTTTATAATGGTTATTTGGATCTAATTTATTAATTTTGAGTCGGTTAAATATTTCCATGGGGAAGATGTGTTTATTTGCACGGCAATGAGGAAATAGTGTGCGTTTTGGATCTTATTAAACAAAGATCGGCGGATGATTTTTTTTAATAGCATAACAGCAGCCCGATAGCCTTTGTAGTATCTTGTACCCTGTTTTTGTGTTTGAGAATTTTTAAGCCCCAAAACTTACCGCAAATTTCGATTCCCGTTGTGCAATTGGATTTTTTTTAATGTTAACTTGGGGTCATTATGATCATACCGTTTTTAAAGAAGGCGTCTGAGAGAAATATCATTATTGTTTCTCTTGGTTTAAGTATGATCATACTGGTAGGATTGGGTATTTATGCAAACACCTATACTTATCGCTATAAGCGTTCCATGGAAAATACCACGGAAAAAGGCGAAATAATTGCCAAGGCAGATCAGATACATTTCGAATTTCAGGAACTGCAAAGTAATATGCGGGGGTACCTGATGGCTTCCGATTCCACCTACCTCTCCTCCTTTTATGTGGCGGAGCATATGATAAAACTGAACCTGACCCAGATCAAATCCCTTCCCTTAATGAAAGAGCAGCGAAGCGCCATTGCAGAGATCAGCGCTTTGATCGACCGGGAAATCAGTTTGGCAAAAACCATTCTTGCTGCTCATAAAGATTCTGTTAATGCGCTCGCCATTATGCAGGATAAGGGGGAGCGCTACCTGGCTTCCAATATCAAATACAAATTATCGAGCTTTATCAATGATGAGCGGGTGAGTCAAAACCAGGATATCGCCTATGAAAAAAAGCACTCCAATTTTGATAAGGTTGTCTTTGTGATAACCCTCAGTATCGTTGCGTCTGTTGTTATTCTTTTATTATTGCTTTTATATATTTTAAAAACATACCGGAGGCTGACGACCACAAAAAAGCTGTTGATGCAGTCGCAATTGCGGTTGGAAAATATTCTGGATATGTTGCCGATCGGGGTAATTATTGCCAATGCTCTGAACGGGGAATATCATGCCAACCATAAAGCAATTGATCTGTTGGACAACCGGGTGGTTTCGGACGGTTATTTGTCTGGTGACGGCGATAAAGAAAGTAAGGAAATTTTGAGCAATGAGTTAATGGATACGTTGCTCATCGCCGAATCGCTAAAAGGGGCTCATCATATGGGTGTTAACCGGCTGGTGATAAAGAATAATAACGCCGAGATGCCGTTGCGTGTAAGCGCTACCCCGCTGTATAATGACAGCAACCAGATTGAATATGCCATCTCTGTGTTTGACGATATTACTAATATAAAAAATGTAGAGAAGGAACTGATACAGGCAAAAAAACTGGTGGAACAATCATTGCGGTTAAAGGAGTCCTTTCTTACTAATATGAGCCACGAGATCCGCACCCCGATGAATGCGATACTCGGGTTTACAGAATTATTGGCCAAGAAAGACCTGGGACCCCAACAGAATGAATATGTAAAAACGATTCGCTCCTCCGGTGATAACCTTTTAAGGCTGCTGAATGACATACTGGATTTCTCAAAGCTGGAAGCGAATATGCTGGTTTTTGAGGAGCAACCCATTTCTGTTAATGATATTATTATTTCCATTTGCGACCTGCTGGCGCCAAAAGCAACCGGTAAAGGAATTTCGCTGCGTCACGAATGCGATCCGGCTGTTCCGAAAGTAGTGGTTGGGGATTCGGTGAGATTGAACCAGGTGATCACTAATATTGTGGGTAATGCGATTAAATTTACGGAAAAGGGCGGGGTGGTTATTTCATCGAAGTACACGGGCATGAAGGGAGATAAGGTCCAGGTTGAGTTTATGGTAAAAGACAGCGGAATAGGCATTGCCCCGGACAAATTAGCGGCTATTTTCAACAGGTTTGAACAGGCAGATTCCGACACCAGCCGTTTTTACGGAGGAACGGGTTTGGGGCTCAGCATTGCCAAGCATCTGATTGAATCGCAGCAGGGTTCTATCGAGGTTGCCAGTGAACTGGGAGCGGGAGCTACTTTTTCATTCGTGATTCCCTTCAAATTGTATAATGAGCCGGAAGGGCGGCTAAACGTAGAGAAGAAGCAGGTCGCTATTGACTATGACTTTATGCGTTCCGTAAAAGTATTGATGGTGGAGGATAACCTGTTTAACCGAAAGCTGATGCAGGGGATTTTTGCCGAATATGACCTTACCCTGGACATGTCGGAAAATGGCAAGGTGGCGCTGGAACGCCTGCACGATGCTGTTTATGACGTTATTCTGATGGATATTGAAATGCCGGAGATGAACGGGTACGATACCTCAAGAATCATCAGGGATGAGCTCAAACTATCTACGCCGATCATTGCGCTTACGGCACATGCCATGGCGGGGGAAAAGGAAAAATGTTTGCAGGCGGGTATGAATGATTATCTCACAAAACCCGTAAACGTAACGTTGCTTTTTGAGAAGCTCTACAATATTGTACATGCAAATGCCGGAGATCGGGTACCTGAAAAAAAGGAAGTTGCGGTGGAAGAGGCGCCGGCAATAAATAATGTGCAACAGCCACCTGTTGCAAATGGAACTATTGACCTCAGTTATCTTAAAGAAATATCCAGTGGCAACAAGGAGTTTGAGAAGGAAATGATCGGACTGCTGTTGATGGAGGTGCCCGAACAGGTAACCCAACTGCAAGAGGCATTTGCTAACCGGGATTTTCCGGCCATCAAAGTCTATACCCACAAACTGAAATCATTGGTACCCATATTAGGCGCACCCGAAACCATCCCTTTTCTTAATTCCATGGAAAAAGATGCAATTGCTGATAAGATCGATGATGAAAACGCAGCAGCTTTTGACGGTAAAATTGCATACATCAATAAATGTCTGGATGCGTTAAACCGGCTGCTTTTAGAAGAATATGCCTGAGGCTACCCAATTTCAGGTATTAAGATAATAAATGGACACATAATAATAAATCTGTATCTTTGAATCAGAAGTTCTGAAGAAATATTGGGCCAGGCCCGAAATAAGCCAGGTGATGAATGTTAGAGCAATCTATCAAGCCCTTACCTTCTCAAAATGCTTTGGTTTCGCAGTGTAGAAAATTGAGCACTATTTATTTTAAACGGGTGAAGAGTGAGGAATTGTCATGAAGAGCGCTTATTGAGGCACCGAAAGAAGGTACAAAACTGAATATTGGAGATGAGCATGCTATCAAAAATGAGGAAGAATCAAGAGTATAACCACTTCTGACCGCAGGATGATGGGTTTTCTCGGGGATATGTGTGTAAAAACCGGAACGACATATGAATCTGCTGACTTCAGCGATCTAAGCATCCGATTCCATTTTTAGGCTATTTTGTTTGGGACGATTCATTTCAACCAGTGCCTCTCCGGAGCTAATAGCTACCAGGCGCAGAAGCGGTTAATCGACGGTAAGATTTCCAGGTTTTCAAAACAACACCAAAATATGAGTAAAGAAGTATTATACAGAAAGCCCGTTACAACTACTCAAAAAAATATTGCTGCCGTTTGGTTTGATATTTTGCAAATAAAGGATATTGGATTAGATGATGTTTTTTTTGATTTAGGGGGAAGTTCCTTTTCTGCCCAAAAAGTAGTTGTTCAATTAAAAGACCAGTTTAATTATGATATTCCCGTTGCTAAATTGTATCAATTTCCTACGATCGCAGGACTTGAATCTTTTTTAAACGGGAATACAAAAACCAAGACAACCTTTTCATTAAAAAGTAAGCGCTCCGGAGGCAGCCCTGATATTGCCATTATTGGAATGGAATGCAATCTTCCCGGGGCAACGACCGTTGAAGCGTTTTGGGATTTGCTGAAAAACGGGAGAGAGGCGATTACTTTTTTCAGAGAGGATGAAGTGGATCCTTTTGTTCCTGACCGTATCAAAAATGATTCAAATTATGTAAAGGCCAGGGGCATTTTAAAAGAGGTGGAATATTTTGATGCTGATTTTTTTGGAATGAACCCCAGGTTGGTGGAACTAATGGATCCCCAACACCGGCTTTTTCTGGAAACATCGAGAAATTTATTAGAAAAGACGGGCTATTTAGCTGATAAAAAAGATTGTATTATCGGGGTGTATTCCGGTTGTAATATTAATACCTATTTTAACAATAATGTTGTTTGGCATAGAGATAAAATGGAGTTGCAGGGCGCAATACCGGTAGAATCCGTAAACGATAAGGATTATATTCCGGCCAGGGTGGCTTATCATTTAAATTTGCGGGGCCCTGCTGTGAATGTTAATTCTGCCTGTGCTACCTCCGCCGTGGCTATTGCGCAGGCCGTGGCAGGTTTGCGTGCAGGCCAATGTGAGGTGGCCATTGCCGGCGCGGCGGCTGTTACGGCCCCGGTTAACAGCGGACATTTGTATGAAGAGGGCTCTATGCTGAATATCGATGGACATACAAGGCCCTTTGATAGCGCCGGAACGGGTACCGTGTTTAGCGATGGCATTGGCGCCATATTATTAAAACCATTAGACGATGCCGAAAGGGATGGCGATATTATTTATGCGGTAATTAAAGGCGTTGGCGTCAGCAATGACGGGGGCAATAAAGCCAGCTTTTCTGCTCCAAGTATTGAAGGGCAGGCCCAGGCCATTGCCCTGGCCATACAGGATGCGCAAGTAGTACCTTCTCAGATTTCCTACATCGAAGCGCACGGAACGGCAACACCGGTGGGCGACCCCATTGAAATAGAAGGATTAAAACTTGCATTTGGTGAGCAGGAAAAGAAACAATATTGCGCCATCGGGTCTGTTAAAAGCAATATAGGGCATGCGAATCATACGGCCGGCGTGGCGGGTGTCATAAAAGTGGCACTCTCCATGCAGCATAAACAATTGCCGCCCTCAATTAATTTCGTTGAGGCAAACCCCAAAATTGATTTTGAAAACAGCCCGTTTGTTGTAAATGATAAATTGAAAGATTGGGTCGTTGATGGAAAGAGAATCGCAGGGATAAGCTCTTTTGGTGTAGGAGGCTCTAATGCGCATATCATTGTAGAAGAATATAATTCCCCTGCAGAAAAAAAACATTCGGAGCCGGATCAGGTGGTAACACCGCAGATCATTGCATGGAGCGCAAAAACAGAAAAAAGTTTAAGGGATTATTCGGAGAAACTAAGGGAATATATAGATGCTAACCCAGGTGCGGCTCTTGCTGACATTGCCTACACCCTTCAGCATACCCGGCAGGAGCTGGGGATAAGAAATGCGTTAGTGGCTAAAAACCTGGATGACCTGCGTGATCAACTAACCGATGCGACTAAGCTTTCCTCGTCGGTCAATGTTGTCAAAGAAAAAGGTGCAAATATAGTTTTCATGTTCCCGGGCCAGGGCAGTCAATACATAAATATGGGGAAGGAGTTGTATCGCACCGAACATGTTTACAGAGCTGCAATTGATGAATGTGCCGGGATATTGTTAAATGAAATGAAGGAAGATATTCGCAGGATTATTTTCCCGGAACAGGAGGATGAGCGGGCAACTGAGCATTTAAAGAATACGTATTATACACAACCGGCCATTTTTATAACCTCTTATGCTTTGGCCAGATTATATATGAGCTGGGGCATATTACCCAATGCCCTGATGGGGCATAGTGTAGGGGAGTTTGTTGCGGCACATTTGGCCGGCGTTTTTTCTTTGGCGGATGCTTTAAAAATTGTTTCAACACGCGCAAGGCTGATCAGCGGATTGCCCGGCGGCTCCATGTTATCGGTCAGGACATCGGTGGATGCTATTCAATCCTTTTTGCCCAAAAATATCTCCGTTGCGGCCATCAATGCTCCGCAGCTATGTGTATTGTCCGGAGAAAATAATGTTATTGAAGCGTTTTCCCAGGTATTGAATAAAAAGGATATTCTGAATAAACTTCTGCGGACCAGCCATGCCTTTCATTCTGAAATGATGGAACCTATAGTGCAACCGTTGGAACAGGTTGTTGAAGCTGCAGCATTAAATGTTCCCCGCATCCCCATATTATCAACGGTTACCGCCAGTTGGTTGAAAGATGAAGAGGCGCTCAGCCCGGCCTATTGGGCGGATCATTCAAGGGCGACGGTTCGTTTTTCCGGGGCAGTAAAAGCCATCGAGGAGGAATTGCAGCCGATATTCCTGGAAGTAGGGGCTGGAATTACCACCACCGTTTTAACCAAGCAACACGGCGGTGAAATAAGTAAAAGAACATTTGCATCGTTAGACACTTCAAATAAAGCGGAGGGTGAACCGGCTGCTATAAAAGGAGCATTGGCGAAATTGTGGTTGAAAGGAGTGACCATTAATTGGGAACCAATACACAACGGGTACAAGCCGACGCTATTGCACAGTGTACCAACCTATTCATTTGACCGGAAAAGGATATGGATCGACCCTTTGAGTGATGCGGTATCGGACAATAACAGACAGGTTAATAATGTAGGAACGGCCCTGCAATCTGATCCGGTGCGGCCGGTGCAAAAATCAGTTGCGGCGGCACCCGGGCGCAAGGAGGTTATCATTAAAAAGGTAGCTGAACTGATCGAATTAATTTCAGGTATTGATTTAGCCAGTGCCAATCCTCACAGTAATTTTACTGAATTGGGTTTAGATTCTTTATTGTTGACGCAAGTGGGCTCGGCATTAAAAAGGGAGTTTAAACTTCCGATTTCATTCAGGCAATTGAATGAAGATTATGATACCCTGGATAAGGTAGCCGTTTATTTTGATAGTAAACTGCCCCCTGATGCTTATGCGGAAAACGCCCTTTCTTCAGAGAAAAAGATAACGGAAGTCCCGCAGCAGTACCCTACACAACGAGTAGTTGCAGCAGGAAATTTAAAGGAGGACGGCGCTGTGGCACTAGCTGCAATTATGCAACAGCTAAATATGCTTACGCAGCAGGTGGCCAAATTAGAAGAAGGCGCCCGTTCGAAGGAAACGCCGGTGCTTTCGGATGTGAATGCTAACCGGAAAAGCGACAAGAATGAAGGCGCTATTGTTATGGATAGTACGAAACCTCCAATGGCAGGGGCCCGTTTAGGCAGAGACCGGCAAGGGAACCCGGCGTGGTTTATTGAAGATGCCGGTAATCCCGGCAATTATATTCAATTGTAAAATAAATTTAATTAGTAATAGTTATTATGGTCGTGGACAAAGTCAGTAGTGAACCAGGTTATAATCCCTTTGCAGGTAATTCAATAGAAAAAGCGCTTCCGGCAACTGAACCGCAAACGGAAATACTCGTTTCCTGCGTGATCGGTGGTGATGAGGCTAATCTTGCCTATAATCAATCCATGTCCCTATCCTTTACCGGCCCGCTCAATGAGCCTGTTTTGAGGGAATCGTTACAGGAATTATTAAACAGAAATGAAGCATTGCGTTCTTCGTTTAATGCTGATGTAACCCGGATGTTTATTTATTCCCATCAGTCCCTCGATTTGTTTTACAGAGATATAAGTTCCGACAGCAAACTTCAGCAGGATGTTACAATAGATGCGTATAACCGCAAAGATGCAGTTACTACTTTTGACTTAATTAATGGTCCGCTGATACGGTTTGCATTATTTAAAAAAGCGGAAGATCAGTTTTTACTAACCATCACCGTGCATCACGTAATTTGTGATGGGTGGACCTGGGGAATAATGTTCGAACAATTATCCTCGGTTTATAACTCAAAACTAAAAAACGAGCCCCTGTCCGACCAGCCTTTATTATTCAGTGATTATGTACAAAAAGTCCTGGCTTTTTCAGGTACAGATGAATATGCCCAAATTGAAAAATATTGGCTGGACGAGTATAAAAATAATATTCCTTTTTTTGAAGTACAGCCTGATTTTCCCCGTCCGTCATTAAGGACCTATAAGAGTAATGGATATAATTACACTTTATCAGATGATCTGGCGGAAGCAGTAAAGAAAACCGGGGCAAAATACGGATGCAGCTTTGTAAACACACTGATGTCTGTATTTGAAATATTGCTGTATAAATATACCGGCAATAATGATATTGTGATCGGGCTGCCAACAACAGGGCAAACGGCAACCGAAATGCATTATCTGGTTGGCCATTGTGTAAACTTTCTTGCTTTAAGAAGCCACCCCGATGATGCCCTTTCATTTGTTGAATACTTAAAATTAAGGAAGTCCAAGACCCTGATGGATTACGAGCATCAGCAGTTTACCTACGGGGCCTTGTTAAAGAAGCTAAATATTAAAAGAGATGCGGCGCGCATACCGTTAACCCCTGTATCGTTCAATGTTTCCTTCGGTATAAATATGCATGTTGCCTTTGACGCTGTTGACTTTGAAATAATTTATAATCCGCGGGTAAGTGAAACCTTTGAACTGACGCTGAACGTTACGGAAGGCAGGAATGGGTATGTTTTTCGCTGGGCATATAATGCGCAGTTGTATGAAGAGGCCACTATCAGGGGATTGATGCAAAAGTACCTGCAACTACTGCAACAAATAGTAGAAGACCCTGAGCGCAAGATCGGGGATCTATACATAGACAACCAGCCGGCGCAAAAGCCCGATAAATGCGATAATACTTACCAGGAATTGCCTGATAAAACGGTCGCCGGATTATTTGAAGAAATGGTGCGTCAATATCCGGATAATAGTGCATTAGGATTTGGGGGCGAAACTCTTACCTACAGGCAACTGAATGAGCTCGCTAACCGGGAAGCTAATTTTTTATTGGCAAGGGGGCTTAAAAAAGGAGATATAGTTGGCCTTGTGCTGGAGCGGGCGCCGCAGGTAATTATATCAATGCTGGCAGTGCTTAAGTGCGGAGGCGCATACCTGCCTATTGATCCCGGGTTTCCCGAAGACCGGATCAACTTTATGTTGGAAGATTCGGAGGCCCGCTTTGTTTTAGTAAATAATACTTTTTCAGGTAAATTAAATCCGGCGGCCTCCCTGATTGTTATTGAAAATATAAAGCAGGAGCTGCTACAGGCCGCCACTGCCGTTACCAATATTCCCGTTTCGGGAGGAGATCTTGCTTATCTGCTTTATACCTCGGGCTCTACAGGAAAACCCAAAGGGGTGATGGTCTCGCACAAAAACCTGCTGAACTTTCTCCTGAGCATGAAAGATATCTTCAGAACCGGTATTCATACAAAGCTGCTTTCCGTTACCACAATATCCTTTGATATAGCCGGGCTGGAAATATATTTACCATTGATTTCCGGGGGGCAATTGGTGCTGGCGGATAAGAATACTGCAAAAGATAGTAAAGCCTTAATAGAATTGTTGAAAACCGGACGGATCGGAATGATGCAGGCTACCCCTGCAACGTATAAACTAATGCTGCAGGAAGAGTGGCCCGGCAACCGGTCGCTGACGCTGTTGTGTGGCGGAGAGGCCCTGTCGAAAAAAGTAGCGGAGGCTTTGCTGCAGAAGTGTGACCGTTTGTTCAATATGTATGGCCCCACGGAAACGACCATTTGGTCTACCGTGAAAGAAATAAGCGCATCGGATAAATTGATAACGATAGGCCGGCCTATACAGAATACAAGCGTTTACGTCCTTGATGAAGATCATAATGTATTACCGCCCGGTACAGAAGGCGAGATTTTCATTGGGGGCGATGGGGTAGCTTTAGGTTATTATAAACGCCCCGGGCTTACAGCAGAGCGTTTCATCCCCGATTTATTTTCGGATAAGAAAGGTGCAAAACTTTATAAGACGGGTGATCTGGGCAAGTATTTGCCTAATGGGGAATTAGTGTGTTTGGGTAGAAGCGATAACCAGGCCAAGATAAGAGGCTTCCGGATTGAACTGGAGGAAATAGAGCATTATATCTCAAAAATAGAGGGAATAAAAGATGCAGTGGTGAAAGTAGAGGACGCAGATGGGTTAGATCCCCGGCTGATCGGATACGTGGTCCTCTCCGATACGGCTGCATTGAACGGAGCGGCCGTAACGAGAGATGAAATTATAAAATGGCGGAGGGAATTGGGCCGGACGCTCCCTGATTATATGATACCTAATGGCTGGGTAAAGCTTAAAGAATTCCCGCTGACGCCTAATAAAAAGGTAGACCGGAAGGCGTTGAAGTATAAAACGGCGGAAGACGAGATACAAAAAGAGCCCCTAGCCCCGTCAGAAGAACTGGCTGTATTAATAGTGGGTATAACAAATATATGGGAAGAAGGAATTGGCGTAAAAGGAATAGAACCCAATGACAATTTTTTTGAATTGGGCGGCAATTCAATGATTGCTATTAAGGTGATGGCGGAAATTGAAAAACAAACAGGTGCTAAACTGCCAATCGCTACTTTATTTGAAAGTCCTACAATAAAATCCCTGGCAGAAATAATTGATACCAACAAAAATTTTAACCATTCAAGAGTGGTAATTCCCATTAAACCCACCGGGGAAAAGCACCCGATATTTTTGGTGCACGCGGGGGGGCTTAATATAATGCTGTATAAGTCATTGAGCCAGTATTTTGATGAGAACCAACCTTTATATGGACTGCAGGGCCTGGGTATAGATGGCGATGTATCGCACTTGAAAAGTATGGAGAGCATAGCGCAACGGTATTTGTCGGAAGTCTTGGAGCATGACCCAACGGGGCCTTATATTATTATGGGGTATTCCTTTGGAGGGGTCATTGCGTTTGAAATGGCAAAACAGCTATTGGCTATGGGAAAAAAGGTTAAAATGCTGGGTATCCTGGACACCAATATTTTCAGAGAAATTAAATATAGTAATAAGGCGCAATTATATGCTGTAAAAGCCTTGAGGCAATTCCCCAAAATTGCATTTTACATCAAACAGTTGATAATTACGCCGCGCGATTTTTTCAAATATCAAGGGATATATCTTAAGAAAAAATTTAACAAAGAATATGTTGACCCTGAATTTGTAAAGTTAGAAATATATGACTATGATGAAAAGGTTGTGCAGGCCTACTACCGGGCAAATCAAAATTATGAGTTTAAACCGATAGATATTAAGATAGATTTGTTTAGAACCGAGGAGAAACTGCCCTATTTCAATGTAGATTCCAAATACTTCAGTTGGAGGAAATATGCGCTGAAAGGCGTTAAACGGCATGTTGTTCCGGGAACCCACGCAACCTGTATGTTACCTCCAAACAATGAAATGTTAGCTAAAAAAATTCAGGCGGTGGTAGATAATAAATAAGTTTATAATATTTTGTTCATATCTTGCATAGCTATCAAATTCAATGCGTTTGATTGGAACCAAGCTGAAGGAGAAATAGAAGCAATTATCAAAAAACAAACCTCTTAATAAAAATATGAAAATTGCAGTTGTAGGAACCGGTTATGTAGGATTGGTTACCGGTACCTGTTTTGCTGAAACAGGAAATCATGTTACGTGCGTGGATATTGATATGAACAAAATTGAAGCTTTACGAAAAGGAGTTACACCCATTTATGAACCGGGACTGGAAGTACTGCTGACCCGGAATATTAAAGAGGAACGCATTTCGTTTACTGATGATTTAAAAGAAGCGGTTAAGGAAGCAGTTGTTATTTTCCTGGCGCTGCCTACCCCTTCAGACCAAGATGGTTCTGCTGATCTGAAATATGTATTGCAGGTAGCGGAAGAGCTTTCCGGCATGATCACTTCCTACAAGGTAATTGTAAATAAGAGCACTGTTCCTGTTGGAACATGTGAAAAAGTAACGGCAGCCCTTAGCAAAAAATTGTCAAAAGATCTTTTTGATGTGGTATCCAATCCTGAATTTTTAAGGGAAGGCGTTGCCGTTGAGGATTTCCTGAAACCTGAAAGAGTGGTTGTAGGCAGCAGTTCGGAGAAAGCGTCTAAAATAATGGGGGAACTTTATAGCCCTTTTGTACGCCAGGGAAACCCCATTTACTTTATGGATGCAAGAAGCGCGGAAATGACAAAATACGCTGCCAATTCCTTTTTGGCTATGAAAATTTCGTTTATGAATGAAATGGCAAATCTTTGTGAAAAAGCGGGGGCAAATGTAGATTGGGTAAGAATAGGCATGGGTAGCGACCAGCGCATTGGGAAACGCTTTCTTTTCCCCGGTATCGGGTATGGGGGGAGTTGTTTCCCAAAAGATGTACTTGCCTTAAATCTCACGGCAAAGGAGTATGATTATGATTTCAAATTATTGCGGTCGGTTCTGGAGGTAAATAAAATACAAAAAAAGCTAATTGTTGACAAGATCAGGAACCATTATAAAAATAATCTTTCAGGGAAGCATTTCGCGTTATGGGGGCTGGCCTTTAAACCGGAAACGGATGATATCCGGGATGCGCCATCATTGGATATTATTGAGGCATTGCTGGGAGCAGGGGCAACTTTGAGCGTATATGACCCGGTTGCCATGGAAAATATACGTAAAAAGTTCAGCGATCGGATCGGATATGGGATGAATCAGTATGAAGTGCTGCACAATGCCGACGGGCTTTTGATTTTGACGGAATGGAGTGAATTCCGGAATCCCGATTTTGATAAAATGAAGCGATTGCTGAAAGAGTATGCTATTTTTGACGGACGAAATGTTTATGCGCTCGAAAAGATGAGAGAGATGAACTTCCATTATGAAAGTATCGGCAGGGAGATTGTTGACCACCGATCGGTGTCATAATGGCAGATCAAAAAAGCCTCAGATGAGCTATTGAAGCTGGGAAATTAGCTCCGTAGCCGGATAACGGCGGCAGTTAAAGTATTTATCGATGAACTGCCCCCTTTCATCGAAAAGATTAAAATGTTTTTTTAATATAATGTAGTTTTATGACCGATACGAATTTTTTAAAACCGATTTCGGTTAACCTAACACGATTACGATGAAGTCTAAACATTTATTAATTGTCGATGACGAGCCAGCAATCCTCAAACTGCTTCAATTTATCTTGTCAAAAGATTATACAGTAACGCTTAAAAATAACGGCCTGGAAGCGGTGTTGTGGCTGGAAGAAGGAAATAAGCCCGACCTGATCATTCTTGACATTAATATGCCCTACTTTAATGGACAGGAGTTTTTTAAATCGCTAAAGGTAAGTGGCCTGTTCCAGGAAATTCCAGTGATCATTCTTACCGGGCACACAGACATCGATCAACTCAAAGCCGATTTACAATTCCCGGTAGCCGCCATCATTCCTAAACCATTTAACCCCTCTATACTCCAAAATGCAGTCAAATCTTTCGCTCGGTCAAGATCTGAGATATTTTAAATCTGATATTGTAGACGCAAACGAACTCGCATATATCGGAAAGAGCTATCTGGATGAGGTAGCAATACCGCTTCATAAGGATTATCATTTTGAGGTGGATGAGTTTGAGTCGTTTCGTCACTTTCAGGCTTTCCTGAAAAAATGCTCCATTCTGGAATGCCCGGGCATCATAGTATTGGAAGAGCAGGAAAATATGGATATCGACAGCGTGCTTACTGAACTCCGGGATAATCCTTTGACTTCGGGTGCCATTATCATCTTGTTGGCCTGTAAAAACAGGGATGCGGAGTATTATCAACCCCGTAAAATTAATGATATTTACATTGCCCCCTTCAAAGTAAATATGATCGCGGACCGGTTATCATTTTTGCTTCGGTTAAAGATCATTAAGTCCAATAATGAAGCACTGAAACCGGCGGATATCCCTACTTACAAGATGGCATTGGGTAAGCGCCTGCTGGATATTGCCGTTTCATCGCTGGCCCTGCTGCTCCTGTCGCCACTATTACTGATAATAGCCCTGCTGGTGAAACTTTCAGGAAAGGGGCCTATTATTTATAAAAGTAAAAGAGCCGGAACCGGATATAAGATATTTGATTTTTATAAATTCAGATCGATGTCTGCCGATGCCGACAAAAAATTACAGCAACTGAGCACAACTCATAATCAGTATGCCACTGCCGACACAAACGAGCCAAAAGCATTTGTGAAGATCCTGAATGATCCCCGGATCACAAAAATCGGTGCTTTTTTAAGAAAAACCAGCCTGGACGAGCTTCCACAATTATTTAATGTCTTAAAGGGAGATATGTCTTTAGTTGGGAACAGGCCTTTACCTTTGTATGAAGCGGAGCTATTGACGTCTGATCAATTTGCCATGCGTTTCCTGGGTCCTGCCGGGATTACGGGCCTGTGGCAGATCAGTAAAAGGGGACAGGCGGAAATGTCAAGTGAAGAACGCATCAGTCTGGACAACCATTACGCGCAATATGCATCGTTTTGGATGGACCTTAAAATCGTGTTGAAAACAATACCAGCAATGCTGCAAAAAGAGAAAGTATAATATTTATCTACAAAAAAAACGCTTATAATGAGAACTTATTGCCTTACTACCACTTTATTGTTATGTTTATTAAGTTTTATCCCCGCCAGATCCCAGGAGTCTTTGGTAGGAGATATAGATCGTGATCTTCTTACAAAATACATTGCGCTGGCCCGTCAGAATTTCCCACGGGTGAAAAGTTTCCACGCTCGTGAGGAAAAGGCCAGGAGTATGGTGACCACTGCACAGATGTCCTGGTTCGATATGTTTAATGCAGGCTATTATTACCGGCCGGAGACTAGCACAGGCAGTGGCACCACCACTGGTGGCGGTGTTACCCCTAACGGACAGTTGATCACCAGCGGTTTCCTCTTTGGTGCAACCATTAATTTGGGATCGCTGCTTTCCAAGCCTTCACTAGTTAAGGCGGCCAAGGCAGATTATAAAGCCGCAGTTGCGGACAATGCAGAGTATGATATCATGCTAGCCAACGATGTCCGGTCCAGATATTATGACTACCTTGCTGCCAGAAAGCAGTTGGTGATCCGGAACCTTTCCGCGCAAAACCTGAAAGGTATAGCAAATGACGCCCAGGCAAAATATGAAAAAGGGTCAATACCACTGGATGTTTATACCATCTCTAAAAATGCGGCTACCGAGGCAGCGGCCCAGGCATTGGGTGCAGAGGTGACTTATCTTAAAGCAAAAGATGCTTTGGAAGATCTTATTGGCGCCAAATTAGAAACTGTAAAATAGCACCAGGAAAAAAAATCAAATGAACCTCAATCTAAACCTGAAAGATTTTTTAAAATATTTATTCCGTTTTAAATGGCTGTTGATTATTGTGCCGGCCGTTTGTTTGGTCATTTCTTATTTTTTTATAAAAAAAATGCCCAAGAAGTATGTTTCTGAGGCACTAATTGCAACGGGAATCACGGGGCAATTTCAGCAATCGATAGCAACCGATCAGCAGGGGATGGATTATTTTAAAATGAGCCAGCAGTTTGGCAACCTTTTGGAATTGCTCCAGTCAAAGCGCGTGATCAATATGTTGTCTTACCAACTGATTCTGCATGATCTGAGGGACCCAAAGTCGCCGTTTTTGGAATATTCCAAGCTGATGAAGCAATTAACGCCAGCACAAAAGGATCAGGTTATTGCCGGGTATGAAAAACGTCTTTCCGAAAATGAAATTATATCTTTGGCGGATAACGACGGGCCCATCCAATTCTTTGATATTTTAAAATCGAAGGGGTATGATGAACAGAGTATTTTAAAAAACCTGAAAGTGGCCCGCAATGGCGAAAGCGATTTTATTAAGGTCTCCTATACATCTCCCAATCCTCATTTGTCCACATTTGTTGTCAATAGTCTGTCTACCGATTTTATTTCTTATTACACAGACCTTACGCTTGCAGGGCAAAAAAAATCAATGTCGATCCTTGACACGGTTCTTAAAACGAAGCAGCAAACGCTGGAAGAAAAAAGCGCTCAACTGAGCAGTTCCATATCCAGCGCTAACGCAGCTGCTTCCGGAGCGCAGATCGCACAAAGGAAATCGGATATGTCCTATCAGCGCCTTAATGAAGCAGAGGGACAAAAGGCTCAAATGCTGAGAACCATTAGTTCGATCCAGGGAGCTATAAATGATATCAATAATAAATTAAATGGCGGTGGCGGTTATCTTGAGCAGCCGCGTTCATCGTCAACAGCAAATGCAGAGATTGTAAATCTCGATAATCAATTAAATATCGCCAATCAGCGCTATATCAATAATAATTTCAGCCCGCGGGATAAAGCGACGATCGATTCGCTGCAATTGTTAAAAACGCGCCTGATCGCCTCCAGTTCCGCAGGTTCATCCACCGCTAATCCGACGGCTATCCGCCAGGGCCTTATTGATCAGAAAATGAAGCTGGAAAGTGATCTGGCTTCTGCCAAAAGCAGTATGGCAACAATAGATCAACAGCTTAACGCGTTAAAAGCAACTGCCGGGCCGTTATCAGGAGGTGTTGTGCTATCTAATGGCAATCAACAGGAAATAGTTCAGGGCGCCGACATTGCCGCCAGGGACTATGCTGATGTTCAACAGAGATATGAACAAATGATGCTTGCCGCCAAAGCCGGAGTGAAGCTTACATTGGCGGAACCGGGATTGCCGGGGACGGCGGAACCTTCAAAGGGCCTGCAGCTTTTGGCGTTGTCGGGCATTTCAAGTGTATTGGTTTGCCTGCTATTGCTTTTGGTAACGTTTATGCTGAACAACACCCTGAATACACCCGAGCAACTGGAAGCGGGCATGCACCAGAAAGTGCTGGGGTTTCTAAATTATATTCCGGAAGAAGACAAAGATCTCCGAACCATATGGAAAGACAAGGGGACTGTACCCAGCTATTCGGCCTATAAAGATCTGTTACGGTTGCTCCGGTTTGAACTGACGGAACGGCTCAGGGATGATAGGAACGTACTGGGGATCACAAGTGTACTGCCGGGCGAAGGAAAGACCTTCCTGGCTGGCAGTCTTTGTTACGCTTTTGCAATGACCGGAAAAAATGTTTTGTTAATAAGTGATGGGAACGAGTCTTTAATGGATCTTGTTTCCAATAAAAAAAGTAAACGGGAGTCTTCCCAGGGGTTTGAGTCTTTCATTGTTAAAAAGGAGATTGAAGTGGAAGACCGGATCACTATCTTAAACAAAAACCCTTCAACCACTTCGCTACTTGAGTTGAGAGACAGTCAGAGCCTTCAGGCTGGGTTTCAGGTGTTGAAAGAAACATTTGACGTGGTAGTGGTGGATATTGGCAGTGCACAGGATATACACAGTATTAGAGAATGGCTGATGTTTTGTGATCATAACCTGGCTGTTTATGAGGCCGGGCAAAAATTAACAGACCAGCACCGGGAAGTGAGTCGCTTTCTATCTGCTCAGCCCGGATTTATTGGATGGGTGCTTAATAAAGTACAATTAAAACCTAACCATCGCATTGCAGCAAAAGTATAGATTGGATGATGTTGCGGCCGCTCAAAACCATAAAATTATCAAAAAAGGGATACGCATTTATCGCGCTGGGGGTGGTGGTGGCTGTTCTGTCTTGTGTATGGAGCATAAAATCACAAAACCCTGCGTTTTTCTTTGCCCCGGTGCTGGTGCTGGTTAGTTTTGCTTTTTTGGTGGCCCTGTTCAGAGAGCCTATGGTCGGACTGATCGCAACGATCGCTTATTGTTTTCTGCTCGGGATCCCCGCAAGGGAAATAGGGGGCGTATCTTATGGCATGGGCATTGAATTGCTGCTATTGCTGACGTTGCTTTCGGTATGGTACCATGCCCCGCGCTATAATTTTTCCGGTTTAAGAAGTGAGTTGATGGCACTGATGCTTATATGGTTTATCATAAGTGTGCTGGAAGTCATGAACCCTTCCGGCGCCAGCGTCAGAGGATGGCTGCAGGAAATCAGAGGTGCGGCCTTATACCCGCTGTTGATAACCGGGTTGGGGACAATTTTATTGACAAAGAAAAAATACGTTACTGTTTTTGTGGGGTTAATCGTCACTCTTTCTGTTATAGCGGCCCTGAACGGAGTGAAACAAAAACAGATCGGCCCATCGCGTGGGGAACAGGCTTTTCTGGACAATGGAGGAGCCGTCACACATATACTGGGCGGCCAGTTACGGGTATTTTCCTTTTACCAGGATGCTGGACAGTTTGGAGCTTCAATGGCTGTATTTGTTATTATTGCATTGGTGCTGGCTGTTGGAATAAAACAATTTAGAAAACGATTATACTATTTCCTTTGCGTGCCCCTGTTTGGTTATGCGATGCTGATTTCCGGAACGCGGGGATCGTTTTTTGCGTTGGTTGCTGCGGCAGCATTTGCGCTGTTGCTTACAAAAAATTTTAAAGCGCTGCTGATTGGCAGTATTTTATTAGGTGGATTTGTGGGTTTCCTTAAGTTTACGACTATCGGGAATGCCAATTATGGTATTTACCGGCTACGTACCGCTGTAGACCCGCAGGATGCTTCACTGAATTTACGATTCTTTAATCAGCAAAGATTAGCGCAGTACCTTCAGAGCAGACCTTTGGGGGGAGGGCTGGGGGTAATTGGTGCTTTTGGGCATGAATACAATCAGGGACAATTTCTTGCTACAATTGAGCCAGACAGCTATTGGGTAAAGGTTTGGGCTATGTATGGTATTGTGGGCTTTACCCTGTGGTTTTGCATCATTATGTACCTTTTAGGAAAATGTTGTGGCATTATCTGGAAGGCGCGCGACCCTGATCTTAAAGTGAAACTGATTGCACTGGGGGCGGGGATAGCCGGAGTATTTTTATGCAGTTATGGCAATGAGGTAATTAATAATATGCCCTCTTCAATTATGGTGAACCTTTCATTTGCCATTATCTTCAATTCACCGCGGATGAGCGATGAAAAAACAACGCTCCATTGATTCACATGCTTAAATAAAAAATTTTAAAAATGCCGTTCCTGATTTTTGCAATTCCGGGCTTGTTGTGCTTCCTTTGGGGATTAAAGAGGGGGTATAAGAAGCCGTAATCCCATCTGGGACTACCACGGTTTTCGGAATATATAATGGATGTGAAAATAGCTATCTCGCTAATGGTAATATGGACTACGATACAGGTTATTATAGGAATGTATTTGGTACTTCCTGTTTTGTTTTATTTACTTTTTATTGTTCTGAAAAAAAAAGGGCCCGAACCTTTGCCGTCCGATTCGTTTAATGAAAATATTGCAATTATTGTAACAGCTTATCACGAAATTGCTCATATCCCGGATACGGTTGAATCGATCCTGAATTCAGACTATTCAAATTTTATTTGCTATGTGGTCCTGGATAATTGTGATGATATATCGTCCCTTCATTTCGAAGACGGCAGGGTAGTTTTGCTAAAACCTCCAACTGTCCTGGGCGGAAATGTGTATTCTCATTTTTATGCTATTGAGCATTTTGTCCGGCCGCACCGGTATTTTACAATTATAGATAGTGATAATCTGGTAGCGAAAAATTATCTTACCGAAATTGCCGCCAGCCTGCAAAAGGGTTATACTGCTGTGCAGGGTATCCGTGAGGCCAAAAATTTAGATACGCAATATGCTTGTCTGGATGCGGCCAGGGATCTGTATTATCATTTTTACGATGGGCTGGTGTTATATCGCATCGGCTCTTCTGCAACGCTTGCTGGTTCGGGCATGGCCTTTGAAACGGCGCTTTACAAAGAATGTTTGGGGCATAAAGATGTATCGGGTGCCGGGTTTGACAAAGTATTGCAATATGAAATAGTGAAAAGAAAGGTACGTATTGCCTACAACGACCGTGCGGTGGTATATGATCACAAAACGGCGCACCCGGCGCAATTGGTAAACCAGCGTGCCCGATGGATCAACACCTGGTTTAAATATTTTAGCTATGGTTTTGACCTCCTGTTCAGGAGTGCAAAATCCCGAAGCTGGAATCAGTTTTTGTTTGGAACGGTTCTTTTAAGGCCTCCGTTGTTTATTTTGCTCGCTATTGCATTTTTATTTGCAGCAATTAATTTAATTTTTGATCCCTATGCAGCGCTTCTGTGGGCGGGCGGTTTTTTGCTGTTTGTGGTGGGATTTGCGTTGGCGTTAGTTTATTATAAGGCCGATAAAAGAATTATCCGCGCGCTGAAAAGGATTCCTTTTTTTATCTATTACCAATTTGTTTCCCTGTTTTATTCAAGAAATGCCAACCGGCGATCTGTAGCCACCCGGCATTTTACAAACCATGAATGATTTTGTTAAATAGTATTTTATGCTAAGGGGTAAAGATATTATCATCGTGGGCCAGCAGCCGTGGGACACGGAAATTGGCAGTAATTGCAAGGATATTGCATTGGAACTTAGCAAATACAACAGGGTGCTTTATGTAAACTCCCCTCTTGACCGTATTTCAAAATGGAGGAACAAAGATCAGCCGGCAATAAAAAAAAGAATTGAGGTGATTGCGGGCGTCGCTTCGGGAATAATACCGGTTACTGAAAGTTTGTTTAACCTGTACCCGGATTGTATTGTAGAATCCGTTAACTGGATCCCGTTTACTCCCCTTTTTCGGAAAATTAACCGGCTTAATAATAAAAGATTTGCGCGATCCATTTTAAAGGCGATTGATCAGTTGGGGTTTAAGGACTACCTGTTGATTAATGATAGTGAAATGTTTAAAGCGTTTCACCTAAAGGAGTTTTTAAATCCGGTGCTCTCTGCTTATTATTCCAGGGACAACCTTATGGGCGTTAATTACTGGCGAAGGCACGGATTGCAACTGGAACCGGAGCTGATCGCTAAAAGTGACCTGTGCCTGGCAAATTCCGAATACTTGCGCGCTTACTGCGGAAAGTACAATCCCGATTCCTACTATGTTGGACAGGGATGTGATTTTACTTCTTTCAATGAAGCGCCGCGTGCTGTGCCCGGGGAAATGCAGGGTATCCCAAAGCCGATCATTGGCTATGTGGGTGCTTTATGGACTACACGACTTGATCTGCCGTTGCTGGAAAGTATCGCAGATAAAAGAAAGGACTGGAGCTTTGTTTTTGTAGGGCCGGAAGATGAACATTTTCAAAGAAGCAGGCTGCATCATATGTCCAATGTGCATTTCTCCGGGGCTAAAAAGCCTGAAATGCTGGCTACTTATATCAGCGCTTTTGATGTGTGTATGAACCCGCAATATGTGAACCCGATTACCATCGGCAATTATCCCCGGAAGATCGACGAATATTTGGCAATGGGCAAGCCCACGATTGCCACGCTTACTGAATCCATGCTTTATTTTAAGGATTATGTAGCGCTGGCTAATAATGAGCAGGAATATATTGATGGCATTGAACGCCTGCTGGCAACCGACGGCGCCGGATTACAACGTGACCGGAGAACCTTTGCATTGTCTCATAGCTGGGAAAATAGCGTGGAATTAATGGCACAGGCATTTGCAAAAGTTGCTGTTCAAAAGGGGAAAATACTCTAGTTACCTGATTATTTCAACTTTAACCGGTGCACGATATTTTTTGCTATTTGTTTATAAAACTTGGGTTGAAACCTGCGGGTGAGAATATCGATAAACCCGGCAACGCCTGTGTCAGGCAAAATGTCGATACGGTTCAGCGCATAAATATTAGCAGAAGAATTATTGCGGGACCAGTTTGTAGTAAAGGCTGCCTTGTACCCGTTTTTCTTTAAGTAGCCCACATCGCGTTTTTCGCGGTGCTCCAGTTGCCCAAACGGGTAGGCGAAAAATTCCGTTTTTTTCCCAAGCTGGTGCTCCAGGTCTTCTTTGGATTGCCTGAATTCTTTTTCTTTTACAGCCGCTGTGATATGCCCGAATGATACATGATCGTATCCGTGCGAGCCAAAAGTGATCAGGGGTTCCTGGTCCAGTTCCTTTATTTCTTCCCAGGTCATGATGGTTGTTTTATGCGCGCCTCCATCCCAGGTATTGTAGTTTCCAACATGATGAGTGGGTACAAAGATAATCAGGGGAACTTTGTATTTTTTTATAATGGGAAGCACCAGTTCCCTAAGGCAAACATAGGCGTCGTCAAATGTAACAGTGATATACCTTTTTTTATTGGCCCCGTCAATTTCCGCAATATATTCATCTGCCGCCACCGGATTGAAATGTTCGCTGATGTATTTCATCTGCGCCTCAAAATCAGACAGCGATACGGTGTTGAAGTCTTTCTCCGGAGCAATGTTGTGGTACATTAAGATCATAATAACCTTTTGAGCAAAGGTGCTACATTTTTTTTAAGAAGAGGTCATAATTGTATTTCAGATGTCGATACAGGTGCCTGATGACCGTTAGTGCAGCGTTATTGGAAGTGGAAATACTCTTACGCACCATGGTGCTCGGCTCCTGGTCCGAGTTTTCATGATCGAATAATTTTCGATAATCATTATAGAAAAGCGTTTTTCCTTTTTTTCTGAAATAGGAGATACACATCCAGTATTCCGTCCGATCACCGGGAATACCTTCCCGGTAGTGACCAAACTTTTCGAGAAAATTATGGCGCCGCAGATGCGGAAGGTCAGAGTAATTATAAATCTTCGTATACTTTAGTGCAAGCGGGGCGTAATAAGTCAGCGAAAAATCCGGGTCTTTCGGAAAAGGCTTCATATAAGGATAACGTGAATGTGAAAAGAAGCGGGTCATGTCTATCGAATGGTCCGCTTCCATATATTGAAGTGCGCGCCGCAATTCCCCCGGAAATAATGGATCGGGCAGGAAATCTTCCTGTATATATAATACATAAGGTTTGCTCGTAGCCAGGTGGCCTTTATTCATGTTATTGCCTAACCCTTTATTGACGGGAGTGGTAACGAATTTAAAATCATATTGGTTTTTGAGTTCGCTAATATAAGAAATATGTGGCTCAGGACTGCCATCGTCCGAAACGATAACTTCTCCAAAACGACAACCAATCGCCTGCAAGGACGCTAACAAGCGCTCCAGCGATTTACTGCGTTTGTAATGGGTGATCAGCAGGCTAACCTGGTCAAAATGAAACATAAATAAGATTTGCGGCTTCAGTCAATAATAATCGGTGCTTGTTTATTCTTTCGTGGTATCGGGTGGGGAAATGGTTAATCCCTTTCGCAGTTGTTTTAATTCTTTTGTCCATTTCCACAATTTTACTTTTAGATGGGCCTGCCTCAGAACCCGTGCAAGCGGGTCTCTCCGGTCGCGCCACCTGTTAGTATCCCGGATGATAACGCTCGGTTCATCCGTTGTGTTAACCTGGTTAAAGATCCCGCTAAAATTAGTATGATACAAACTTTTGGCCTTGTTAACGATAAAGGAAAGGCTCATCAGATATTCGGTACGGTCGCCCGGGTAGCCCTCAACATACCGGCCAAATTTTTTAAAGAAATCGCTCCGGCGCAGGTGGGGATGATCACTATAGAAATAAAATTTTATGTGTTTGTAATGGATCATGTTCGGCTTAAATACCTGTTCGTAAAACTCCCCGTCATAATACTTCAGGTATGGGTACCGTTTGTAAGCGTAAAAGCGCACCATGTCCCACTGGGGTTCCCTTTCCATAATGGCCACTGCTTTTACAAAAGCCTCCGGGAAAGTGTCAAAAGGATCAAAATCTTCCTGAACGTAAAGGGTTAGCGGTTTAGTAACGGCATCCTGGGAGCGGTTGTTATTGACCCCTAATCCTTTATTTTCAGGAGTGGTCAACAACCGGAACCCGAATTTTTCCTGGAGCATTTTTATATAATCCAGGTGCTCCTGGGGACTTCCATCGTCAGAAACAATAACTTCTCCGAAAGTACAATTAAGCCGTTTGAACGATTCTAACTGACGCTCCAGGGATCTACTTCTTTTGTAATGCGTAATTACAAGGCTGACATTTGGGAAATGGTACATATAGGGTAATTAAAAATGATGGATTTTAGCATATGGTAATGCAATTATGAATGCTCCTGCACCACAATTGTTCATAGTATACTTTTTACATCTCCGATATTATTTAGAGCGCTCCGCATATTACAGTTATTTCAGTTAGTATAACGTTAATTAAATTTCTTCAAAAACAACAGAAGCCTCTGTCCTCAGTAACCCTAACAAAGATACATATAACTATTTTCTTTTTTGTTTTTTAAACTCAATTCTTATTTGATTTAGCGCCTGTTTTAAAATTTATTTGCAAACGGAATATATCGATCTGCGATAACCGGAGCTATAATCGCAAAATATAATTTTTAAACACAAAAAATTATACCGCACCATTTCTGAAAAAATAAAGGCTAAGCAAAGCTTCGTTTTAATTTCAGGAAATATTTTTCGATATATTGATAGCTTAGTATTGCAATTAACAGGGTCAGCAAAAAGCAAATACTGTCATCGATGAAAGCTTTTTCATATACATTTTTTATCGTAAAGGGAAATTTTACATACCCATATTCGATACTCGCTAATAATGGGTAGTGATATAGGTAAATGCCATACGACCTTTTGCCAAGATATACAAGCGTTTTATTATTCAATATTTTGTTAAGGCCGCGGTTTTCTACATTTACAGCGTTGACTATTAGTATAGAAGCCATTATTGTAATCAAGTAGAAATTCAGGTTTAAAAAATACTTTGTATTGAAAAATAAAAAATAACCAAAAAGGATAAGGGTTATGACCAATGAATATCTATTCGTATAAATTTTATTTATAAAGCGGGTGATTTTTTGGGTTTTTGGCGATCCGGTGTAAATGCGGTTATAAGCCATGTTAAAAAACAAGGCGGTATAACACCCAAAAAATATCTCAAAGAATCGCCAGCCAAAAAATTTATAGTATCGGTCTTTTAAAATAATACTGCTGGCAATCAATAACACCAGGAACAAAATATTAAAGGTGGGAAAAGTATCCAGTAAATTCTTTTTACTGCTGAATTTGGTATAGTAATGGAATGCAAATAGCAACACAAAAGTATAAAGCAGGTAAAATTGTTCTTCAACTGCTAGGGACCAACTGTGCCCAAAGAATACCGGGAACTGTAAGTTTTTGAAAAAATGTAAAAAAAGCGGTACAATATCACCGGTATAAGTTACCAGAAAAAAGCTGTTGGATAATGCTTGCGTCTTATCTGCGATGAAATAAATAGGAATCACCATCAGAATCAGTGCTACTCCTATGGCAGGGAAGAGCCTTAATGCACGGTTTAAATAAAATCTTGACTTATTGATGGTTCCTGTTTGGAGGATCTCTTTAAGGAGTATAGTTGTAATTAAATAACCAGACAGTACAAAAAAAACATCTACTCCATAGGTTCCTCCCGAAAACTGGAAAGGGCTTTTATCTACAGATAGCTGCCTTGAGATTTCCGAGTGGCATAGGAAAACGGCCAATACAGCAATTGCTCTTATCGAATCTAACCGGGGATAATAAGTATTATGACTCATTTTAGTAACGCAGTTATTGCTCATCACATAAGGGATGATTTTTCAGGTCATGAATGACTGGTTGCCCGCTAGTAAGTTACTAAATTTAATTGATTTATTATTGAGTCTTTAAATATATTTTTTTCAATATACCCGCCCGTGGATTTTGGAAGCAGGAAGGCTGCTCTTTATGCAATAATTGCTCACTCGATGATGTTTTCCTTCCGGTCTTTGTAATGGTTTTCCTTTGTAAAATAGTATTTCAATCCTTTGAGGTTTGCGAAGGCTCTTTTTATAAAACTGTTAAAAAAGGAGCCATCCTTGCCCACCGTTCCGTATCCTGTGATCACCCTTGCGGCCCGGTTTCGCAGGAAGAAAAGCCGTCCGTATTTTTTCAGACCGAGCGCCATCATCCCGTCCTCGCCGCGTTTAATGTGAACGGGGAAGCCTACCTGTCTGCCCCATTCCGTGTGGTAGCCGAATACCATGCCTCTTACGCTAAGTTCCGGCCGGCGGGCGGATTGTATCCGCAAATGAATGTCTCTCAGCAGTTCATAAAGTTTTACTCCCAGCCAGGAGTGCTTTTCATCTGGCATGTAACTCCATAATGAATAAACGCCGGCTACGCCCGGTTGCTCAAGGTGGCTGACCATCAGTTCAATATACCCGGGGGGGTACAGGGTATCGGCATCTATGCAGATGTAGTATTTTCCGCGGGCATGATTTAAACCGCATAGGCGGGCATAGCCCGGGCTTTGCTTCAACTCATTATAATAAGGAAGACCAACAGCTTTATAAACGTCTTCAGTATTGTCTTTTGAATTGTTATTGACGCCTATGATTTCAACAGGATATTTGCATTGCGACTCGCTTAGCGACCACAGGCAGCCCAGTAATCTTTTTCCTTCATTGTAGGCGATGACCACCACGGATACCAGTGGCTGGTCGTTTTGCAGTTGTTGCAGGTTCTCTTTTATGGTAGCTATTGTTGCGGCAGGTGCGGCTTCAAACGGCTTTTCGTAAACGGATAAATATTTTGAATACCATTTCATCTGTTCGTTATTTGCCGGGAATTTTCTGCGTATTTCTTCCAGGTATTTTCTTCTCTGTTGTATTGCTTAATGATTTTTCCGGGATTGCCCACTACCACAGAATAGGGTGGAACATCCTTGGTAACCACACTGCCGGCGCCAATTACGGCATGTCGCCCGATCCGTATTCCGGCGGTTATGGTGGCATTTGCGCCGATCCATACATCATCTTCAACAATTATTTCCCCGGTGGTAATGCCCTGCTGTACGGGAGCGATGGTGACATCCTGGAAATTATGATTAAGGCCGGAAAGGACAACATGCTGGGCAAAAAGCACATTGTTGCCCACCGTTACAGGACCAATAACGACATTGCTCAGGCCTATGATCGAATTGCTGCCGATCCGTACCGCTCCAACCGTATTGTTGATGATGGAAAAATCTTCAATAATGGTTCTATCGCCAATGCTGCAGGAGTTATTCGGAAGGAGATCCAGGCGCACGGATTTTCTGATCAGCGCTCCCCGGCCTTTTTTGCAGATAAAAGGGATAACAAATATCCTGAACCAAAGGCGCGGCCGGTAATCATTTTTGGGCATCATTAAACGATACACTTTCTTTTTTAATGATGGATTATTTAGTATACTGCTTCGGAGGCCCATTCCCGCAAAAAGATGTTAGTTGATGAATTCATAAAGATATTCAAAAATTGTTTTTTAATTGAAGAATTTTAATTTTATTTTGTAGTCAAAACCAGGGGGATTAATATTTATCCTTTATGAATCGGAGAACTGCAGTTAAAAGCATTTTTATTTATGGGGCAGCAATCGGGGGTGTTGTTTCGGCGTATGAATTTTTTAAGCTGAACAGGAAAGTTGATAAAGAATACATTCAGTCCCGGAAAAAACTAATTGAACAACTTACAGAACTGATTATTCCTGCTACAGATACGCCGGGGGCGCGGGAAGCAGGGGCCGGGGACTATGTTGCACGGGCTGTTTCAGAAAATTTATCCAGGAAAGACGCAAACAATTTTATAGACGGATTGAAAGAACTGGAACGGCTTTCGAGATCAAAAAAGAAAAAGGATTTCCTGGAATGTTCAATGGAAGAGCAAAAAGAGCTTTTACAGATAATAAAGGCGCCCCCTTTCTATGGTAATAATAAGACTGTGAAGAAAATTGACCGGAAAATTTTAGGCGCTTCTTTTTTCGATACCCTGAAGCAGCAGACCGTTATTGGCTACTGTACTTCTGAACTGGGCGCCACCAAAGGAATGAACTATGATTATATTCCCGGTCATTACGCCGGTTGTATTCCACTTGAAAAAGGACAAAAATGCTGGGCTACAAAATAGATGCTTTATGTATTATGATGCAATTGTGATCGGTTCGGGTATTAGCGGAGGCTGGGCGGCCAAAGAACTGTGCGAGAAAGGACTGAAGACCTTGCTGCTGGAGCGTGGGCGGGATGTAAAGCATGTTACCGATTACACTACGGCCATGTTAAACCCATGGGATTTCCCCAACCGGTTGCAGCAGACCCAACGCGACAGGGAGGAGAACCCGGTGCAATGTAATTTTTATAATGAAGGTTCCAAAGCTTTTTTTGTTAAGGACCGGGAGCACCCGTATATACAGGAAAAACCGTTTTTATGGGCGCAGGGAAACCAGGTGGGAGGCCGGTCGTTGGTATGGGGGAGGCAATGCTATCGCTGGAGTGATCTTGATTTTGAAGCCAATACCAGGGAAGGCATCGGGGTAGACTGGCCGATACGATACCAGGATATCGCTTCCTGGTATGATTATGTGGAGCGTTTTATAGGGGTGAGCGGGAGCAAAGAAAATTTGCCCCAACTGCCGGATGGCGTATTTCAGGATCCGATGCAATTGAATTGCATTGAAGAGCATCTGAAGGCATCGATAAAAAAAAATTATGAACAGCGCCTCCTGACGATTGCGCGCGTGGCCAATCTAACCAGCCCCCTTGGCAGCCGGTATGCCTGTCAGAACCGGGATTTATGTAACCGGGGCTGTCCTTTCGGAGCCTATTTTAGCAGTAATAGTTCTACGATTCCAGCGGCATTAAATACGGGAAATCTTACGTTGCGACCTTTTTCGACCGTTACTGAAATTATTTTTGATGACGTCACACAAAAAGCCAAAGGCGTTCGGGTAATTGATACCATTAGCCTGCAGACGGTAGAGTTTTTTGCAAAAATTATTTTTTTAAATGCTTCTACCATCGCGTCCACAGCGCTTTTATTGAACTCTACTTCGAAAAGATTTCCGCACGGTATGGGAAATGATAGCGGGGAACTGGGGCACAATTTAATGGATCATCATTCCTCAGCAGGCGCAGCCGGAGCGCACGACGGATTCCAGGGTTCGTATTATAAAGGGCGAAGACCTTGCGGATTCCTTATTCCACGTTTCAGGAATATTGATAGCAATAAAACCGCTGATTTTAAAAGAGGCTATAATATTCAGGGAGACGGGGAGCGCAGGGAATGGTTCGATACGGCTGGCGATACAGCCGACGATTTTGGCGCTTCTTTCAAAGACGCGCTTACAAAGCCCGGCCCCTGGTCTATATGGATGGCGGGCTGGGGCGAATGCCTGCCTTATCATGAAAATAAGATCAGCCTGAGTAAGGAGAAAAATAAATGGGGGATCCCAATTGTGAAAATTGATTTTGAATTTAAGGATAATGAGAACAAGATGATGAAGGATATTCAGCAGTCCTGTGCCGAAATGCTTGAAAAAGCAGGATTCAAAGATGTAAACTCCTTTAACTATCACCGGCCAGGCGGAGGCACCGTGCATGAAATGGGCACCGCCCGCATGGGAAATGATCCCAGAACTTCTGTACTAAATAAATTTAACCAGGTGCATGCGGTCAAAAACCTGTTCGTGACCGATGGAAGTTGTATGACCTCCTCTGCCTGCCAGAACCCTTCCCTTACTTATATGGCGCTAACGGCCAGGGCCTGCCAGTATGCATTTGACCAGCTTAAAAAAGGTGAACTTTAGATAGGGGCAAATGATTTAAGTGCCGAATATCGGTCTAATAATGAGAGATTAACCCGGTTTATGCAGCTCGTTTTTTAAAAATATAGCTGCGGATAAATTCAGGATAAAACTTCACCGCATAGATCCAGGGATTAAAAAAATTGATGCTAAAAAGCCTTTTTAAAAGGATCTGCGATACAGTGAAGGAAATAACGCCTGCCGCTAATGTGGCGTAGGCCGCTCCCATAACGCCCCATATTCTTATAAAAAATAAGTTAAATAATATTACCAGGAAGGTGGACAGCAGCATGGTATAAAAATTGATCTTGGCCCTGCCGGTAGCGGCCAGTATAATGCCGCTTTGCCGCCCGTACGGAGAAAACACACATCCTAACAGGGTTACATGCAAAAGCGAAACGGCGCTTTCATATTTCCCACTGGCGATGATGATCAAAATGTATCTAGAAAAAAAATACATGAACAGTATGGCTGGAACTAATAATGCGAGCACCACACCTACTGATTTTTCATACAAATATTTGATCGCCTCACTGCCTTCTTCTTCAAACCGTTTTGAACTTTTAGGAAAAACAATAGTGGCCATGCTGTTAACGGGTATATCTGTAATACTGGTTATACGCACCGCAACATTGTAGGAGCTGCTGGCCGATTTGGAAAGCATGGATCCCAGCATCATCTGGTCCACAGATCCGGATAACGAAGAGCTCAGTGAAATGCCAAATGAATATTTGCCGAAATTTAAGATCTTCTTTATCCAGCTTTTATCCACCCGTTTTTTAATACGGATATATTTTGCCGTAAATGCGTAGGAAATAATTGCCGCCCCGGTAATGGAAACAATATTCATCACCGCCAGGTGAACCGGCGTAATGGTTATTTTCCTGATAAAACAAAACCCTATATAGAAAAAGGGAATAAGCTGTCTGAACAGCGTAGCGCTGGAAACCCCTTTGAACTGGAAGTGCGACTGCTCAATGCAATTCACCTGTGATGTAAAACCCGAAATAAAAAAAACAATGATGTAAAGATTAATCATCAGCGGCAGCTCGGGCGAATGCCAAATATCGCCGGCATAAGAAGAAAAAATAAGACAAAAAACAGATACAGTAATAGCCGTGCATAAATTAATTAGCATTGCATTAAAACTGATCACACTTTTGGTGTTTTCATCGGCCGCGGATAAATATTTTATGGTAGCTTCCTGGGTAAGGCCGTTTTTTGCCAGTTCCACAAGTGTAATGATGCTGTTAAAAATGATCCAGACTCCATATTCCTCTTTATTCAGCATTCTGGTTAGCATGTAAAAGGTAAGGAGGCTGAACATAATACCGGTAATACTTGGTAAAATGTTAAGGACGCCGTTTTTCAACCAGTAATTTTTATCTGTCATTTTGGATCAATACGTTTATTTGCCTGGAAAATTTATTTCGTTTTTTAAATAAGCGGCCGGGTACGCTATTGGTTGTCGCGGAGAAGTAGTCTTTTATCAATAAGGTCAAAAAGCTCCCTGTCAGTTTCCATATCCAATTTTCGTGCAAAAAAATGTTCGGATTGCTCCAGGGCAGCAAAGTCATTTTTTGTTAATGTTTTAGGATGCGCGTTCCCTTCCGACCAATCGATATAGCGCAGGTTGTTATTAATGGCAGTTGTTGTAACCGGTGCGTTCATGATAATCGTGGGGAAAACGATCTCATCAATGCCCCAGGTAAATTTTGTAAACTGCTGTAATACGCGGTCATTGAGGATCCTGTCCGCTAAATGAGTCGCCGTTTCCGCATTTATCGTCCACCAGGTAGCACAGTTGCCTCCATATAAAGACCAATGGGCTGGAATACGCCGTTGGGGCATTACCCGGTTTACGAGTCGCTGCACAAGGTACTTACCTCTAAAACTAAATTCATTAAAATGGTAGCGGCGAAACCGCTCCCGATTTTCCTGCCACCATTCACCGCCCTCTGTTTCCTTAATAAAGTGGATAAAGTTTTTATCAGGGTTGTTTTCTAAATAGCATACAAACCGGGCTACAGGTTTAATAGGATAGTCCTGAGCGCTTAAAAGATTTACATAATCGTACGGCACGCCGGAGGACGCTATTTCTTTAATGGCCCTGGCCACTGTCAATACCGTGGTAAATCCGCCCCAATGCACGGCTGTTCTGTTTTTGATGAACGTAACATTTGGTTGGTTATCCAGTAAATCCCTGAAAGGGGCTTCAGCTACTTTCTTATCAATGTGTATAAAAGAACGGCATGCCGGGTGCGACAGCGCCTTCACTAATCTTTGCAGTTGCAAAGGATTTTTATGTGCCAGGATCAAATTGCAAATCTGCATTACAGCCTTTTTATTACGTTATGGTAGGGTGCGTCAATCCCAGCGAAAGTAAGACAGAAATTGCACTTTTAAGATTTAATCTGCAATGAAATACTATGTTCCCCATTGATGGGGCATATAAAAGTTGCCTGCCCCGGACGGGCAGTTTAGGCACAGCTTAATTAATAACGGCGCCCACCCCGGGGATTTTTGAATTGAGATTGGTACTGTTTACTACTGCATCGCCCAGCGCGGCTTTGTAGAAATTATTTGAATTAACAGTGATCTTTGTATCAGACATATCGTTGATCAATTCCGCATCATTGTTTGCGAATGCAAGGTTGTTGTAAAACTCCAAGGTTCCATAAGTATTGTAAAGATCCAGCAGTCTGCCGGGAAATGAACTAAGGCTGGTGTTCATCTGGCCTGCGGTATTATTATATACTTTTGCATTGGCGGGTTTAAAAAGCGGGCTTGCCTTTACATAAGGAGGTACTTGAACCTCAAAGGCGCTGTATTTACGGCTGTTGTACACTATATTGTTGTAGATCTCGACTGTTTTGGGAGACGATACACTATAAAGCCAGGCCCTTATAGCATTGCCCTGATGGTTTTTTACGGTGTTATTGTAAAATTTACCATTGCCGGAAAGCATAAAGATCCCGTTGTGATTGTCATTTTGGCTATTAATATTGTTGATAAGATTATCGTGTACATTATAGTCTTCACAAGCGCCCAGGGAAACCACGATCCCGATTCCCGGAGAATTGATGCAACTGATATGTCCTACCTCAACGTTCCTTAAAAGACCAGTGAAATTGCTGTTGCTGATATCGCCGGGCAGATTGATAAAGGTGTTAATGTTTTCTCCGTCAAGGTTGAGGAAAGCAATATTGGAACGGTAGGATTGGGCCGAGCCGTCGTACACCAGTTTATCCAGGTCATTATAATAGATTACGTAATCCCCAATATTCTTAAACAGCATATTTTGAAGGGTGAAATTATTGATGGAGCCCGATAATTCAACGGCTCTGTATGCACTGTTGGTAAAAGCAAATCCTCTGTCCGTAGGAGAAGTTCCTGCACCCGAAACGGTAACATTATTTAAATTGGACAGCCGTAGCCATCCTCCGCCGTTTAATGTGACTAATCCGCTGTTGGAAAAAGTAACTCGGATCCCATTGGGGACGGTTACATTTTTAATGGTGATGCTGCTATAGAGACCACCTTTTATTTGCACGATATCACCATTTTGGAAATTGTATTTTGCGCCGTTCACAACAAAATTGTTTCCATCAATAGATAGGTCGCCCGCACCGATCCCCACAGTGATTATTCTTCCATTTGTTATGGGCGGGGGAGGGGGGGCTGCGGGAGTGCCACTGCCACCACTGCCGCCACTGCCTGGGTTGTTCACTTTTGCTAATGAATCTGCAATGCGGGTCGAATCAGCAATACGTATAGAATCTGAGCGCAGCAAGGAATCTTTGATCTTGGTTGAATCTGTTTTTAAAGAATCGCTGATTTTGCCATTGTCGTGTATTTTAACGGAATCTATAACCTTGCCCGGCAACCCGCGATCCGGAACTTCATTATTGTCCAATGTTGAAGATTTTTTACAACTAAAAAAAATAACACAGCTAATGAATGACGATAACAAAGGGATATAAAACTTGCTTTTGCGAAGAATAGATAATGTAAGCACTTGTCTTATTTAAAAATTAAAAATAGAGCGTCAAAAAATTTAATACAAACCAGTAAGGCTATATGTTATTCTTTATATATGTATAAATCCCTACTTATATTTTATTATGCTATAGCAGTCCAAATCCCATGCCAATTATTAAAAAAAATAATAATTCGAATTATTTTTACATATGTATACTGCAATAAATATAATTGTGCTATAAAAATAGCAGGCAGAAGAATGGTTTATCGGATTTTCAGATTTTATAACCAGATAAGTTGTTTAATGCGGGCTCTATGTTTTGGTTGAAATAACAGGGATTTGTAAAATCTTATTTCTAAAAACAACTGTGATCCTTGCAAAACGAATCAAATGGTAGTTTAATCCAAACGCCTGCGTTGGACTAGTATTATTAAAATGCGGCAGTGGCGCCCACCCCGGGGATTTTCGAATTTAGATTGGTACTGTTTACTACGGCATCGCCCAGCGCGGCTTTGTAGACATTATTTGAGTTAACAGTGATCTTTGTATCAGACATATCGTTGATCAATTCCGCATCATTGTTTGCGAATGCAAGGTTGTTGTAAAACTCCAAGGTTCCATAAGTATTGTAAAGATCCAGCAGTCTGCCGGGAAATGAACTAAGGCTGGTGTTCATCTGGCCTGCGGTATTATTATATACTTTTGCATTGGCGGGTTTAAAAAGCGGGCTTGCCTTTACATAAGGAGGTACTTGAACCTCAAAGGCGCTGTATTTACGGCTGTTGTACACTATATTGTTGTAGATCTCGACTGTTTTGGGAGACGATACACTATAAAGCCAGGCCCTTATAGCATTGCCCTGATGGTTTTTTACGGTGTTATTGTAAAATTTACCATTGCCGGAAAGCATAAAGATCCCGTTGTGATTGTCATTTTGGCTATTAATATTGTTGATAAGATTATCGTGTACATTATAGTCTTCACAAGCGCCCAGGGAAACCACGATCCCGATTCCCGGAGAATTGATGCAACTGATATGTCCTACCTCAACGTTCCTTAAAAGACCAGTGAAATTGCTGTTGCTGATATCGCCGGGCAGATTGATAAAGGTGTTAATGTTTTCTCCGTCAAGGTTGAGGAAAGCAATATTGGAACGGTAGGATTGGGCCGAGCCGTCGTACACCAGTTTATCCAGGTCATTATAATAGATTACGTAATCCCCAATATTCTTAAACAGCATATTTTGAAGCGTAAAATTGTTGATGGTTCCCTCAAGAATAACTGCCCGGTAAGAATTGTTTAGAAACGCAAATCCCCTGCTCATACCATTCACACCGCCGCCGCTTACGGTAACATTATTTAAATTCGATAATGTCAGCATTTTATCTGTTCCGTCAAGGCTGATCAATCCCGCGTTTGCAATGGTTACCCGGTTGCCGTCAGGAACAGAGATATTTTGAACGGAAATAGAATTGTAGGAGCCTCCCTGAATTTTTATGCTATCGCCATTTTGTAAATTCATTTTTGCACCATTCATCACGAAGTTATTTCCGTCAATAAGAAGATCTCCCGATCCTTTGCCTACAAGGAAAGTTCTCCCCTGTGGGGTTACTGTTACTGGTGGGGCAGGCACCACCGGTTGGGTAGTTGTTGAGGAATCAGCTTTAGGCGGATGGTTTGCCGCAAGCATATTACCCCCTTTATTGCAGGCGAACGAAAAAGCCGTTAAAAGGAAAATAGCAAACAAATTAATTTTTGAAAAAGAATAAATTGTACGTGAAGACATTTGCTTAAATTATTGATTTTGAATGCAAAGGAACGAGAACCTTCCGATGATTCTTAGAAAAAACATATTAATAATTTTTCTAAACGGTGCAAAATTATCATTTATTGTCTTAACTGGAAATTATTTTTTTATAATATAATTAATATACTGATTCTAAACTAGATGTAATTATACAAAATATTTCGAAAAATGTGGCATCCGGCACCAGATAATTTAACAAAACGGTATTACGCTTTAACAAACAGTATTACCCTTAAAACGACTATCTTCGTGGTGGTAGTGCTTAACCGGTATAAAACACTGGTATTTAAATAAGCCCGTATAACTACACCAAATTATTAACGCATTATGTCTTCGGTGCTGATTGTTTGCAGGGGGAATTGGGATACCTGCACTGAAATTCCATATATCCTGAAAAAAGGGGGCTACAGTAGGGTTGATATATATTGTTCTGATCAGTCTTGGTTGATCTGTAATAAATTTTATGATACATGGTATAAAAGCGAAACCAGTGATCAAAAGTTTATAGAAGGTCTCCGGGGCGTTTTGAATCAACACCCATATGATTGGGTAATTCTTGGAGATGAGATTGCGCTCAATTTATTTAATCACGAAATAAAGACGGATAGTGAATTCCTGAAAATTATGCCGCTTACAAAGCCGGAACACCGGTGGGTATTGTCTTCGAAGATCGGATTATCCAGGTTTTGTAAAAAAAATAACATTCCTTGTCCTGGATACCAGGTATATGGTAAGGAAAGTGATTGTGAGAAAATAAAAAATGATCTTCGTTTTCCGGTTGTTATTAAGGCTGATTTTGGATGGGGTGGGGACGGCATGTTCATTTCCGAAACATATGACACTTTTGTTAGGGCGATTCATAAACTTCCAGTACATAAGCATGTCCTGGTGCAGGAATATATTGAGGGCACCGAATTTCCTGTAGAAGCCCTGTTTTCCAATGGGAAGCTGCTAATGTACCAAACTTCATCAATCAGAAAGTTCAGCGGCCACCGGTTTTCGTTCACTACCCAGCGGGATTATTTTCCCTGCCCTGACCTTAAGGATTATTTGGAAGACCTGGGTGAAAAACTTGGCCTGAACGGGTTTACTAGCATCGGTTATATGTTTGATCCCCGGGACGGGACCTATAATTTAATTGAAGTAGATATGCGCCCTAATTCCTGGACGGCGATGGGCCGCTTTTTATCTCCGGACCTGCTGGACGCCATTCGTTATTTATCGGAGAAAAACCCTGCAGTGCCCTTTCAGCAAAAGGGGATGAAAAACAAAACAAAACACCTGGCTTTGTTTTATAAAGATTTCCGGAGAGCTTACTGGGAAAAAGATTGGAAAACTGTTGTCTGGTGGATCTTTGATGTTAAGGGTTTCTGGCGGTACATACCCTTCTATGATTCTAAATTATTGAGAAAAGTGACTTTCAGTATTTTTAATGAAATTTTTCTCGCCTACAAGGCTAAATATTTCCCCAGAAAAACCAAACCCTAGTTGATAGCATCTGTCTGAAGGAAAACAGGTTTTTCCGAAACATCAAAATGTACAGTTCCCTGGCTGATCGTCAGGCTTTGCGTTGTGCCCTGGTTACTACCCGGTACCAATGAAGTTAATTGTGCACTTTTTGCCGCAGGGATGGATAGGGTATAGCCCGGCACCTTATAATCTTTACTGGTTTTTGCCCAAACTACATATACTCCTTTTGAAGAGGCCACATCCTTAAATTTATAAACAAGTACATTAGGGTCGGTTGAATTTTGAGATCCCATAAAATGCATATTTGTTAAAACATTCTTTAAGGTATAAACATAATACCAGGATTTTTTGGGAGTAAAATCTCCTTTAGGACCCATCAGACCAGTGCTCGAAAACCAGGTTTTATTATTGGGATCATAATCTCTCGACATATACATTTGAGCCCGGTCAACACCGGCCGCCGCAAAGGCAAGATAAGCGCGTACCAGCCAGATAGCCTGTATTTCCTGCATATCCATGGATCCGATAGGAGGGGGCGCCAACACAGATTGCGGATTCGTGTCCCAGCCAAATTCAGAAACCCATACTTCTTTGCCGGGAAGGTTCTGATCCCGATAGGCTACAACGGCTGCCAGCTTTTCTTTAAAACGGGCGTCTTCGGGGCTTAGTGCAGGACCGCCGCCCTGCCAGCTCTGCCCATCTTTAAAGGCATAAATATGAAAGTTTAAAACGTCGGCGGCAAATTGTTTATCCTTCCGGTTCGCTTCAAACCAGGACTTCATCCGCTTAATGTAATTGATATCTACGTTGGAAAGCCCGCCCATTACCAGTTTTAGCGAGGGGTCAGCGTTTTTAATGCCGTATTGCTTGCCAAATTTGTTCAGGGTATTGCAGTGACCGTCATAATCGGCGCTGGCCATAGCGGCGTATTCTTCGGGGAGAAATTCGGCATCGCGCCCGCTCCAGTTTTTATCCTGCTCATTCCAGTCTTCAATATAATTCAGGTAATTTAGTCCCGAAAGCCTGGGTTGACCTGCGGCCAGTAAAAGATTCGCATCCGGAACCTTAACGCTTCCATATCGTGCAGCGAACTGGTATAGATGATTTGCTTTTGCATAATAGGAATAAGGCGATGTGGGGTCTGCACCAATTGCGTCCAATGGTTTATTGTCTGAGTTATAATCGCCGCTATGCGGCAACCAGTTCACGGATCCTTGCAAACAGGGAGCCACCTGAACATTGTTTTGTTTTAAACCCTGGTAAAAATCATCAAAACTCCACCCCGGATAACTGGGGGCAAATTTTATTTGATTGTTAGGAAAGCCGGGATAGTTACTGGCGCCATCACCTTCATCCCAGGCCCAGTTATGGTATTCCCGTATAAATCCGACAGCCGCTAATTTATCTACCGGGTCGTCAATAAATGCATTTGCCCCGATAAAACGATCCATTGTTGTAACGGTGGTCCCGGGACCTACTGAGTCATTTCCAGCCGGAACTCCGGGAGCAGGCGCTCCTCCTTTAGTTTCTTCTCCTGAGCCTCTGTGGCAAGAGAATAAAAGGATGGTAACAAGACTCAAGACCAGCAGCGGTTTGTTGGTTTTCATACCTAAAGTTAATGATTTTCTTTCGACCTATTATATTTTAGATATATATATGGAAGTGGCTCCAGGAAGTATTTTTGGCCGGCAGAGCTAAGTTGTGCGCTAAAAAACGACCCCCTGTATTTCAATGGCTCATTGCTCCCTGCCCGTATACCTACTCCATTTTTCAATAACCTGCTCCATATCCTGGGGCAGGGGACTTTCAAACAGTATTTCCTGTTCCGTATCCGGATGTATAAACCCCAGCGTTTTGGCGTGCAATGCCTGTCTCGGGCACAGGGCGAAGCAGTTCTCCACAAATTGTTTGTATTTGGTGTAAACGGTGCCCTTTACAATTTTGTCGCCGCCATAAAAATCATCATTAAAAAGCGGGTGGCCTATATATTTCATATGCACCCGTATCTGGTGGGTACGACCTGTTTCTAAGATACACTGCACCAGGGTTACATAGCCAAAGCGCTCCAACACTTTATAATGGGTAATAGCCTCCTTACCGTGCTCCCCCTCAGGATAGGCCTCAAATAATTTGCGGAAACGCTGGTGCCGCCCCACATGGGCAATAATGGTTCCTTCATCAGCCTCCATATCGCCCCAAACGAGGGCAATGTATTTCCGGCTTACGGTGTGGTCAAAAAATTGCTTCGCCAGGAAACGCATAGCGTGTTCCGTTTTGGCAAGCACCAGTAAGCCGCTGGTATTTTTATCGATGCGATGCACCAGGCCAAAACGGGGTAGGGTTGTTTCAGTAATAGCTGCGTTCTCCTGCTGCAGGTGATAGGCTACGCCGTTTAAAAGCGTGCCGTCGTAGTTGCCCGAACCTGGATGCACCACCATACCCGGCGTTTTATTAATGATCATAACGGCATCATCCTCGTATTCGATATTCAGGGGTATATTTTGCGGAACGATATCGCTTTCATCCGGCGCAGTGTCTGTGTACACCACAATTTCCTGTGCGCCCTTTAACTTGTAATTGGGTTTTATTTCTTTGCCATCAACCAATACCATTTTATTATGGATGGCCTGCTGGATCTTGTTGCGGGTGGCCCCCTCAATCCGGTTCATCAGGTATTTGTCGATCCGGAAAGGCTCCTGTCCCTTATCCGTTTTGTATATAAACTTCTGGTACAGGGCATCGTTGCTTTCCGTTCCTTCCGTAAAATCCCCGGGTTCTTCCGCGCTGTTTATTAACATTGATTGATCCATTGATTCCGGCAAAGGTACTGCATCTGTCGTATCTTGTATTAAAAGACGAGCGCGTGAATTTGAAAGCTGCCATAAATCCTCCAGAGACGGACACAGTTCCATCGTTCTGCGTAGCAGCATGATTTAGGATACAATGAAAATGATCCACATAGATCAGCGGCCAAAAAGTCTCCCGGAGATTGCGCAGACTTCCGCAGAAGAAGGAAGTGTAATCCGCGCCGCGCCATCGGCTCCCGATTTATCGGGATGCGCGTCATGCTAAGCGCTAGATTCAATCTGCTGGAACTGCAACTACAACAGCATTTGAGCCATTCCCGCTCCGTTAGGAGCGTTGTGTTTATAGCAATCGCAATGGTATTTGTTCGGGCTGTTTACGCGGCCCCGCTGAGGCGGGAGAGCCGATGCGTTGCGTAGATGATCATGAATACTATAAACACGCGGCGCTTACAGCGCCTGAATCGTGTTCTTTATCTTGACGTACATGCGATTTATCGGGATGCGCAAATCTGCGGGCCCCAAATGAACTTCCCACCAGAATGACTTTGTTGGGTTGGCGTTCGTGCAGGGTTAAAAAGTTTAAACAACTTTAATATCTTTGCCGATCAATTAGGTTATAAAAGGTGAAAGGGCTGCTCACAGAAGCCACAGATTTTCACAGAAAGGGTTCGTGACCTGGCGGAAAATTTAAAAAGCTTCTGTGTAATTCTGATAAATCTGTGTAAACTAAAAATGTTATAAAGCCTAAAACGTCAGACATCAGACGTCAGACTTGAAACGGAATAGCGACAATGAACCAGGAAGTATTTTTCGAAGATATAGGCGCCGTGCGTTATAAAGACGCCTGGGATTACCAGGAAAAATTATTGCAGGAAAATGTAGCCATTAAAACGACATTGCGCGAGGCGGAGGAGCGTGGTGAAACGATAAACGATAAACGACAAACGATAAATCATTTGCTGTTTGTAGAGCATCCGCATGTGTACACGCTGGGTAAGAGCGGGCATATTGAAAATGTTTTGCTGAGCGAGGAAAATCTCGCGAAGCGCGGGATCGATTTCTTCCGGATCAACCGGGGCGGGGATATTACCTATCATGGTCCCGGCCAGGTGGTGGGTTATCCCATTTTTGACCTGGAGCGGTTTTATACAGACATTGGCCGCTACCTGCGCAATATCGAAGAAGTGATCATCCGGACCATTGGGGAATATGGTTTAAAAGGGGAGCGGTCTCCGGGCGAAACGGGGGTTTGGCTGGATCCCTTTATAAAAGGCCGTGAGCGGAAGATCTGCGCCATCGGGGTGCGCACCAGCCGGTGGATCACCATGCATGGTTTTGCCCTGAATGTAAATACAGACCTGGATTATTTCAATTTTATTATCCCTTGCGGAATACAGAACAAACAGGTAACCTCTCTCCAAAAAGAATTGGGACGGAACGTGGCTATGGAAGAGGTAAAGCAAAAACTGCGGAATAATTTTGAAGCGGTGTTTGAAATTTCGTTAAAGAGCAACAAATGAGCAATATTCTTATAAGTTATTCGATAACAACTGTTAGTTGTTGATTTTTTTTGAAAAAAATTTTTCTGATTTTAAAATTTCATTTTATCTTTGGCACTCAATTATGAAATCAACAAGATTCTATACCTGGTTTTATTTTAGCTTTTTCTTTTTTGGAGCAAAGCCGGGTTCGCTTTTGTTGAAGTAATTTAAATAGAAATAAAATCACTAGAAATAAAAGAAGATCCCGGCGAAGAAGGCCGGGATTTTTTTTAACCCAATTGTAAAATAATGGCGTTATGACCCCCAAAGAATCTGAAATAACAAAAATAAGTAAAGGCACCGTGGGCAACCTGGCGGCTGCAGGGCCTATTGCGATCCAGGGGTTTGAGGGGAGCTTTCACCAGATGGCTGCAAGATTCTTTTATGGTAAAGAAACGGAAGTGCGCTGCTGCAGTACCTTCCGGGAAGTGATAGATGCGGCTAAGGATAAAAAAAGAACCGATGGCTGCATCATGGCGATTGAAAACTCTATTGCCGGAAGCATCTTACCTAATTACAACCTGATCCAGAAAAGTAATCTCCATATTGTTGGGGAGATTTACCTGCAGGTCGACCAAAACCTGTTGGTGAATCATAATGTGGAACTGGAAGATATTAAAGAAGTGCATTCGCACACCATGGCCTTACAACAATGTTATGACTACCTGGACCAGCACAAGTGGAAACTGGTAGAATCCGAGGATACGGCTTTAAGCGCCAAACATATCGCGCAATACAAATCGAAACATACAGCGGCGATCGCCAGTACACTGGCTGCTGAATTATTTGATCTGAAAGTGATCGCCCCCAGGATCCAGACGCAGAAAAAGAATTACACAAGATTTATTGTGCTGAAACGGCCGGAAGATGTGGGGGTGGCTCAGGGAGGCAATAAGGCATCTATCAATTTTCAAACGGTACACAAAGAGGGAAGCCTGGCGAGGGTATTAGGCGTCATTGCCATACATAAAGTAAACCTCACCAAATTACAAAGCTTCCCTATCCCGGGATCGGAGTTCAAATACCAGTTTCATGCGGATATGGAATTTGACAGTCTGCTCTCCTTTGAAAGAGTGATCGAGAAAATGAAACCCTTAACAGAACAGATAAAAATTTACGGAGTCTATAATAAAGGTGTATGGAAGTAGCAAAGAGATTACAGGGGGTGGGCGAATACTATTTCTCAAAAAAACTGAGAGAAATAGATGCGCTGAATCAGCAGGGTAAAAATATCATCAATCTTGGTATCGGAAGCCCTGATCTGCCGCCGCACCCGGATGTAATAAAGGTGTTGCAGGAAGAAGCGCAAAAGCCCAATGTACATGGGTACCAGAATTATAAAGGCAGCCCGGTTTTACGAAAGGCTTATGCAGACTGGTATCAGGGCTGGTATGGCGTTACCCTGGATCCGGAAACAGAGATCCTGCCGCTGATCGGCAGCAAAGAGGGGATCATGCATATTTGTATGACCTATTTGAACGAAGGGGATAAGGCATTGGTGCCCAACCCCGGCTACCCAACCTATGCCAGCAATGTGAAGATCGCAGGGGGTGTTACAGTGAGTTATGAGCTGACGGCAGAACATAATTACCAGCCCAACCTGGAAGCGCTGGAGGCCAATGATCTGACAGGCGTAAAACTGATGTTCGTAAATTATCCCCAGATGCCTACGGGGCAACAGCCGGATAAAACGGTTTTTGAAAAGCTGGTACTGTTCGCAAAAAAACACGGTATACTCATCGTGCATGACAACCCGTATAGCTTTATATTAAATGATCACCCGATCAGTTTTTTAAGTGTAGCGGGGGCCAGAGAGGTAGTGATCGAATTGAACTCGCTCAGTAAATCGCATAATATGGCCGGCTGGCGCCTGGGCGTTTTAGTGGGCGCCGCTGATCGTATCAATGAAGTGTTGCGCTTTAAGAGCAATATGGACAGCGGTATGTTCCTTCCGCTGCAACTGGCAGCAGCAAAAGCCTTAACGTTGGGTAAAGAATGGCATGATGCAGTAAATGCGGTGTACCGCGAACGGCGGCAGAAAGTATATGAACTGCTGGACCTGTTAGGATGTACCTATTCAAAAGAGCAGGTAGGCCTGTTCATGTGGGCCGCTATTCCTGCAACCTACAAAGACGGGTATGAACTGGCCGACGATATTTTATATAACGCCAACGTATTTATTACCCCCGGCGGCATTTTTGGCAATGCAGGGGATCAATATATCCGCATTAGCTTATGCGGATCAACAGGGCGGTTTGAAGAAGCCATCAAACGGGTAAAAGAAATAAAGCATTAGTAAGATGAGCAATCGTAAGCGCATAGCAATTGTTGGGGTAGGGTTGATCGGCGGCTCGATGGCATTGCAGTTGCACGAAAAAAAATTATCGGCAAAGCTGATAGGGGTGGAGGCAAACCAGGAGCATGCGGAACAGGCGCTGGAATATGAATTGGTGGATGAATTTTTGCCCCTGGAAGAAGCAATAGCAGCCGCTGAAGTAATTGTGTTGGCGATCCCTGTAAATAAAATGGTAAGCCTGTTGCCGCAAGTACTGGATCGGGTGACGGATCAGATCGTTTTTGATATGGGATCAACAAAGGCTGCATTGATCGAAGCGGTAAAAGAACATCCCAAACGCGGGCGCTATGTAGCCACGCATCCTATGTGGGGTACGGAGTACAGCGGGCCCAAAGCCGCTCAGCGCGGGGCCTTTGAAGGAAAGGCGGTGATTCTTTGCAATACCCATGAGTCGGATCCTGACGCGCTGGACTGGATAAAGAAAATGTATGAAAAAATAGGCATGCGCCTGGTGGAAATGGAAGCCAAAGCCCATGATCTGCATGTGGCCTATGTAAGTCATATCTCGCACATCACGTCTTTTGCATTGGCCAATACGGTTTTGGAAAAAGAAAAAGTGGAGAGCGCTATCTTTGAAATTGCATCAGCGGGTTTTGAAAGTACCGTGCGCCTGGCAAAGAGCAACCCGGAGATGTGGGTGCCCATCTTCCTGCAAAATAAAGAAAATGTCATCGATGTATTGACGGAGCATATTGATCAGCTTACCAAATTTAAAGAATCGATACAATCCAATGATAGCAAGGGCTTGCAGGCATTGATCGACGACGCCAATAAAATAAAACGGATCATCAAATAATTAATAATTTAAAAAAATGAAAACGGCTGAAATGACGGATAAAGAAAAAACACAACAGGTATGGGCAAAACGCCCGATAGTGATCAGCGGGCCTTGCAGCGCTGAAACGGAAGAGCAGGTAATTGCAACGGCTAAGCGCCTTGCGGCTACCGGAAAAGTTGATGCTTTACGGGCCGGTATATGGAAACCGCGTACCAAGCCGGGTATGTTTGAAGGCATTGGCGCAAAGGGACTCCCCTGGTTGCAGGCTGCAAAAAAAGCAACCGGTTTGCCTACGGCAATTGAAGTGGCAACAGCCAAACAGGTAGAGGACGCCTTAACGTTTGATGTGGATATTCTCTGGATCGGCGCGCGTACTACGGTAAATCCGTTCAGCGTACAGGAAGTGGCAGATGCGCTTCGCGGCGTTGATGTGCCGGTACTGGTGAAAAATCCGATCAATCCCGACCTGGAATTGTGGGGCGGCGGTGTGGAGCGCATTGCACGCGCCGGCGTTAAAGACATAGGCCTGATCCACCGTGGCTTCTCTTCTTATGGAAACACACAGTTTCGTAATGCACCCATGTGGCACCTGGCTATTGAAATGAAGCTGCGTTACCCTGAGCTGCCGATCATCAACGATCCTTCGCATATTTGCGGAAATCGGGACGGCCTGTTTGATGTGGCACAAAAGGCGATCGACCTGGATTATGATGGCGTTATGATCGAATCGCATATCGATCCGGACAATGCCTGGAGCGATGCCAAACAACAAATAACACCGGAGCGCTTAAAGGAAATGCTGGAAGCGATCGTATGGAGAAAAGAAAGTAAGGACAACTCCCAGTTGCAGGGCGGCCTGGAAAAATTACGCCAGCAGATCAATCACCTCGATGATGAAATGCTGCAGATCCTTTCCCAGCGGATGAAGATCGCCGATAAGATCGGACAGTATAAAAAAGAGAATAACCTGACCATTTTACAAACCAACCGATGGCAGGAGATCTTAGATAAAATGATGGCTAAAGGCGAAAAGCTGGGATTGAGCAAAGATTTCATTATGAAATACCTCGATGCCGTGCATTTGGAGAGCATTAATCATCAGAAAAATATAATGGACGCATCTTAGCTCATAGTTTGATAGTTCATAGATCATAGTTCATGGGTCATAGCGCGCCATGAACTATGATCTATGAACCATGATCCTTTCATAAATGGAAAAAATAATAAAATTCTCCACCGCTGCCACACATTTTTACTTTGCAGCAGCCATCAGTAAGCTCAAAGAAATCGCTGATAAAAAAATGGCGGTGATCATTACCGATGAACATATTTATACTGCACACAGTAAAAAGTTCAGCGGCTGGAAAACCATCGTGCTAAAACCGGGCGAACAATACAAGGTTCAGCCTACCGTTGATGAAGTGATTCAGCAATTGATTGGACTGCAGGCCGACCGGAAAACGACATTGATTGGCGTTGGCGGAGGTGTTATTACCGATATCACCGGGTATATTGCCTCCGTTTATATGCGGGGGCTTCGCTTTGGATTTGTGCCTACGTCCATCCTGGGTTTGGTGGATGCTTCTATCGGTGGTAAAAACGGCATTGACGTTGGCCCGTATAAAAATATGGTTGGTGTCATCCGGCAGCCTTCGTTTATCCTGCATGATATGAACCTGCTTAACTCCCTGCCGCAACTGGAATGGGAGAATGGGTTTGCGGAAGTGATCAAACATGCCTGTATTAAAGATGCCGCGCTGTTTGCTGCGCTCGAAAAGAATACATTAAAAGATTATCAAAGCCGCAGGAAAACGATCGCTGAATTAGTGGAACGGAACGCCCTGATAAAGATCAGGGTAGTGCAAAAAGACGAGTTTGAAAAAGGAGACCGTCGTTTGCTGAACCTGGGGCACACGCTGGGACATGCCATAGAAACGCAATACAACCTGATCCACGGTCACGCTATAGCTATCGGTATGGTAGCTGCCTGCCGTATCTCGGAGCAGTTGTCAGGATTCAAACAAACGGAGCGGGTGGTACAGCTTTTGGAAAGATATCATTTGCCCACCCATTTGGATTTTGATCCCGGAAAAGTTTTTGAGGTATTAAAGATGGACAAAAAACGGGAACTGAAAACAATGAATTTTGTGTTGCTGGATAAGATCGGCAAAGCGGTGGTGCGGGCAATTCCCATGAAACAACTGGAGCAGATCATCGGAGGGTTGAATCAGAAATAAGTCCCGATAACTATCGGGATAAAAAATCAGAAATAAAAAATTAGAAATGAGGGTCACCATACATCCTTCTCAGCTATCAGGTTCTATTTATGCCCCTGCTTCCAAAAGCTCCATGCAACGGGCTTGTGCGGCGGCGTTGTTAGCAACTTCAAAAGTTGTGATCACTAATCCGGGCCATAGTAATGATGACAAGGCAGCACAGGGGATTATAACCGCGCTGGGAGCAACGATCTCAACAATTGATCCCGAGACTATCGAAATAGAAAGTGGCTTCCTGAAAGATCCTGCGGCGATCCATTCCAAAGAGGATGCGGTGAATTGCGGTGAAAGTGGCTTAAGCATCCGGATGTTTACACCTGTTGTTTCGTTATGTACCAATGCCGTTACCATTAATGGTGAAGGGAGCCTGGTCACCCGTCCGATGGATTTCTTTGACCAGGTGTTGCCGGAACTCGGGGTAGCCATCACCTCCAATGCCGGGAAATTACCGTTGCAGGTGAAGGGCCCCTTGCAGGCGAAGGATATTACGATAGATGGGTCACTAAGCTCGCAGTTTCTTACGGGCTTACTGATGGCCTTTAGCGTGGCGCCGATCACAAAACCCGTTGCCATTAAAGTAACAGATCTGAAGAGCAAACCGTATATTGATCTTACATTGAATGTAATGAAGCAATTCGGGATGAACGTCCCGGAGAATAGAAATTACGAAGAATTTATTTTTCATAGGACTGAATCAGAAATCAGAAATCAGAAATCAGAAATTATAAATTATACCGTTGAAGGCGACTGGAGCGGCGGTGCTTTTTTATTGGTGGCCGGGGCTATTGCCGGTAACATTCACGTAAGAGGATTGCAGCAAGGCAGCACCCAGGCCGATAAAAAGATCCTGGAAGCATTGATGGCTGCCAATGCAGGTATAGCAATGGATGCAAAGGGTATCACGCTGCATGCGGCGCCCTTAACAGCCTTTGAATTTGATGCCACGGACTGTCCGGATCTGTTTCCGCCACTGGTGGCACTGGCCGCCAATTGTAAAGGCATTACTTCTGTAAAAGGCGTAAGCCGGCTGGCGCATAAAGAAAGCGACCGCGGGCTGACCCTGCAGCAGGAATTTGGAAAGATGGGAATCAAAATAGACCTGGAAGGCGACTGGATGCGCATTCATGGCGGACCGGTAAATGGAGCAGTGGTGCATTCCCGGCACGATCATCGTATTGCGATGGCCTGCGCTACGGCTGCATTGAAAGCAGATGGTGCAACTGTTATCGAAGAGGCGCAGGCGATCAATAAATCGTATCCCGATTTTTATGATCACTTAAAACAGTTGGGCGCAACAGTTGACAGCGGGATCAATTACATCGATTCATTGAAACAAACTTTTTCAGACAACGGATAGGCATGGGTGTGGTAGGCGGTGATCGCAACATAAAATCGGAACAGGATTGATAGTTGCTTTTAGCGCTCACGTTTAACGCCTCATGTCTCACGACTCAAATCATAAAGTATGAATTCATTCGGCCAGTTATTCAGAGTGCAGATATTTGGAGAATCGCATGGGGAGTGCGTGGGAGTGGTGTTGGACGGGGTTCCTGCGGGCCTTGCGGTTCCGGTGGAAGATTTTTTGCCCGATATGGAGCGCCGGAAGGGAGGCAACCAAAAGGGTGCCACGCCCCGGAAAGAAGACGATATTCCTATTTTTAAGAGCGGTGTTTTTAATGAGAAAACAACCGGCTTCCCGGTAATGATCTATTTTGAAAATAAGAATACGCGCAGCGGCGATTATGAGAAATTAAGAAGTTTCCCCCGGCCGGGTCATGCAGATTTTGTTGCGCATAAAAAATTTGGCGGCTTTGAAGACTACCGGGGTGGCGGCCATTTCAGCGCCCGTCTTACAACAGGTTTGGTTGCTGGCGGTGTTATCGCGAAAAAGTTATTGAGGAACATTACGATCGATGCTGTTATAACAGAAATCGGCGGTGATCCCGATCCGGAGCGCGGGCTTCAAAAAGCTATCGATGCAAAAGATTCCGTAGGGGGATTGATCGAATGCCGCGTAAAGGGCCTGCCGGTTGGGTTAGGAGAACCTTATTTTGACTCAGTAGAGTCATTGTTGGCACATATGTTATTTACGATCCCAGCGGTTAAGGGGGTGGAGTTCGGAAGCGGTTTTGCGGCTGCAAAAATGTTCGGCTCTCAACATAATGACCCCATCGAAACTATGGAGGGAAAAACGTCCACCAACCATGCGGGAGGCATTGTAGGGGGGATCACTAATGGCAATGAGCTGGTTTTCCGTATCGCCATTAAGCCAACAGCCTCTACCCCCAAGCCCCAGCACAGCCTGAACTGGGAAACCGGCCAAATGGAAGATTTTTCAGTAAAAGGGCGCCATGATCTTTGTGTGGCTTTACGTGCACCGGTAATTGTAGAGGCGGTAACGGCAATTGTATTGGCTGACCTGATGATGCAGGCAGGTCATATTGCACGGGTCATTTGATCCTGGGGTATGTTGATAACCCGGTGCCAAATTTTTTATTTTGGCATGTTTTTTTATGTTAGTTTTAAGTGTCGGAATTTTATTTCACATAAAAACTAAAAACTATGGGCATTTTATCTTGGATCATTTTCGGATTGATTGCAGGTGCAATTGCTAAAGCACTACATCCTGGTAAGGACCCCGGCGGATGGATCGTTACCATTCTTATTGGTATTGCCGGCGCTTTTGTGGGTGGATGGATTGGAACACAGGTATTGGGAATTTCTATTAATGGGAACTGGTCGTTTAAAGGATTTCTATTTGCCATCCTGGGCGCTATTCTCTTATTATGGCTGTATGGATTGGCTACCCGTAAAAAGGGCGCTTGATCCTTGGCTTAAAATTTGTTGAATCATCCTGGCTTTTGGCAGGATGATTTTTTTATCAGTTTTCAAACACCACCGTTTTGTTTTTGTCAACAATAACGCGGTCCTGTAATACGAGTTGCAAAGCTTTTGCCAGCACCGCTTCTTCTACTTCCTTACCCAGGGTAACCATATCCTTAACGGAATGCGCATGATTTACCGGGATGATTTGCTGTGCTATAATAGGTCCTTCATCAAGGGTATCGGTTACAAAATGCGCAGTAGCGCCGATTAGTTTTACCCCCCGCTCGTGCGCCTGCCGGTAAGGATTAGCCCCGATAAATGCGGGCAGAAATGAGTGGTGTATGTTGATGATCCGGTAAGGAAATACTGCCACGAAGCCGGGGGAAAGAATGCGCATAAATTTGGCCAGCACAATATAGTCAAATGAATAGTTGCTTAATGTTTGCATCAATGTTTCTTCAAAATATTCCTTCGATATATCAGTATGATCTATGAAATGGAAGGGGATGTCAAATTTTTCCGTTAATCCACGTAACGTTTCATGATTGCCGATAACGCATGCTACACTGGCGCCGAGCGTATTAAAATAATTCCTCAGCAGAATATCACCCAGGCAATGGTATTCTTTGGTAACCAGTACCACAATTTTTTTCTTTGTGCCGGTAGCAATACCGATTGAACTGTTCTCCGGCAGCACTTTTTCCAATGCCGTTTTTACAAATGCCGGCTCGAAATTTTCGTCGGCAACCTCAAGGCGCAGGTAAAACCGGTTGGCATCAATGTTCACATACTCCCGCATAGAGATGATGTTAAGACCGGCATTTGCCGTTACTTTCGAAACAGCAGCCACCAATCCTACCTGGTCAACGCATTGAATTAAAATAATCATTCACTAAAAATAAAACTATTTCATTTTAAAAATGTTATTGTATTTTTCATTTTGTTTTGCAATCTGATCTATATGGACTGTAAGGTTTTGAATATTTCGTACGGGGAAACCGGTTATTTTGGCAAACTGGTGCTGGACTATCTGGGCCGGGATGAAAAATTAAAATCCTTTTACAATGGTTTTCCTGATAAGCAGGCCATTGGTGATGCGATCAGCCGCCGGCAGGATACTGCTACCAGCCGGACCTTGCTGGCAAACGTTTTACAACAACAATATTCGGAAGTACAACCTTTTCAAAAGGTAAAGGAGCATATTGAATTGCTCCGGAAAGAAACTACTTTCACCATTACGACGGCACATCAGCCCAATATTTTTACCGGACCTTTATACTTTATCTATAAAATATTGCATGCTGTAAAACTGGCGGCCTATTGCAAACAACTGTTTCCTGAATTTGATTTTGTTCCCGTTTATTATATGGGTAGCGAGGATGCCGATCTTGAAGAGCTGGGGCAACTATCGGTCAATGGTGAAAAGCTGGTTTGGAGTACGGATCAAACAGGCGCCGTGGGGCGTATGAAGGTGGATAAACCTTTGCTGGAGCTTATTGCGCGGATAGAAGCCCAGGTGAATGTATTGCCTTTCGGGCAGGAAATTACCAGGAAAATTAAAGATTTTTACAGGGAGGGGGCCTTAATACAAGAGGCAACTTTGCACTTCGTTAATTTCCTGTTTGCCGCTTACGGGTTGGTTGTGCTGATTGCTGATAACAAAGAGCTGAAAGCCACTGCTGCCGATATTTTCAGGGATGAACTGTTGCAGGGCCACTCTATACAATTGGTGGAAGAAACGGCGAAAGAATTGGCTGAAGCCGGTTATAAAGTGCAGGCTCATGGCCGCCCGATCAATTTGTTTTATTTGTCTGATGAAGGGCGGAACCGGATTGAACGTGCCGGCGGTCAATGGAACGTGGTTGATACCCAAAAGGTATTTACACAGGAACAAATAATAAAGGAGGTCGATACGAATCCCGAAAGATTTAGCCCCAACGTGATCCTGCGACCGGTATACCAGGAACGGATACTTCCGAATCTTTTATTCATCGGCGGTGGCGGGGAACTGGCCTATTGGACGCAGCTCAAAAGAGTATTCGCCCGGTATAATGTGCCTTACCCGGTGCTGGTGCTCCGTAATTCATTCCTTTTTATTAACAGGCAACAGGCCGCTCTCGAAGAAAAATTAGGAATTTCGCCAACACAGCTTTTTCAAACTTCTTTTGATCTGAAGAAGGAGTGGGTCAGCACGAACACTGAAAAAGAGCTGGATACAAAAAAAACAGTGGAAGCCTTTTCGGTCATCTATGACCAATTAAAAGCCCAGGCAACACCGATCGATGGTACATTGGTACAGCATGTTGCAGCCTTGGAGCATGCCGCCTTAAAAAAGATAGAAGCGTTGGGTAAAAAAATGTTGCGTGCGGAAAAGCGCAATCACCAGGATGCCATGCGTCAGATCGACAAACTCAAGAATCAGCTATTTCCCGGTGACGGGCTCCAGGAACGCATTGAGAACTTTATTCCTTTTTATGCCCAATATGGCAATGATTTTATCACAACCCTCTACCAACACTCCCTTGCCCTGGAACAGGAATTTGTTGTTTTGGAACAACAATAATTTTGCGGGGTTGCCGGCGCGCTGCGCCTATAGGGATTTGTGCCGCGCTGCGGCTAAGAAATTGCGATAGACCGGACAATTTGTCTTAAGGTGTATTTTGTATCTATTCATTTAAAAAACACATCGAAGGCGCAACAAGATCTCCGATGCGTTACCCTCAAGGTAAACCTGGATGTTGACTTATCGGCATTTATGCCGCGCTGCGACCGCGTTATTACAATCTTTATCGGATATTACATTTCAGGTGCAGCGCACCGCCGAAATCTATAGACTAGGGGCGTTCGGATCTGAGCCGCAGCGCGGCGAAACATAAAATGCCGCGAACGTTTCTCGTTAAAAAATCGTAGATTCATGGTGACAAAAGCACCCACCATGGCAAACACCTACACACAATGTTACGTTCACCTGGTATTTTCGCCCAAAAACCGACAAGCCTTAATAAAGAAGGAGTGGAAAGATCTTTTGGAGAAGTATATAACGGGGATCGTGCAGAACAATAAACATAAATTGATAGCCATATACGCTATGCCCGATCATATTCACATTTTTATTGGCTATAATGTAAATCAGTTAATACCCGACCTGGTCGAAAATATCAAGACCTCATCCAATGCCTGGATCAACCATAATGGGTTTACGAAATGCAAATTTGAATGGCAACGCGGATATGGAGCGTTTACGCATGCTCATGCGCAGATCGGCACCGTGGCGGAATACGTACATAACCAGGAAGCACACCATCAGGAAAAAACATTTCACAACGAATACCTGGCATTGCTGAAGCAAAACAATATTGATTTCAGGGATCAGTATCTGTTTGAGTTTTTTTGAGAAGCCGGCTTCGTCTATTTATCAAGAGGGATCAAACGCGTTGGGTTGCCCTTTAGACCGGAGCTGTTCTACTTTTCCCAGGACTTCCGTTTCCATGGCTCTTTTGTACGCCGCTATTTTTTCGTTAAGGGTATCGTCTGACGCCCCGATGATCTGGGCGGCGAGGATGCCCGCATTTTTTGCGGCATTTAACGCAACAGTGGCCACCGGCACACCATTCGGCATTTGCAGAATACTCAGCACAGAATCCCATCCGTCAATGGAATTGCTTGATTTTACAGGAACGCCAATCACCGGTAAGGTGGTTATAGAGGCCACCATTCCCGGAAGATGCGCTGCACCACCGGCGCCGGCAATGATCACTTTCAGCCCCCGCTCTTTTGCTTTTGTAGCGTATTCGATCATACGCAGGGGGGTGCGATGCGCAGAAACCACCGTTACTTCGTATGCGATTCCAAACGTTTTAAGGATGGCTGCAGCCGGTTCCATAACGGGCAGATCGCTGTCGCTGCCCATGATAATGCCTACCTGTATTGTCATGCTGCAAAGAAAAGTAAAAAATCAGAATTAGCCACAGCGAATAAAAGCTGTAAGGCAGTTGTAACCGCAAAGGAGTCGCTTCCTCTGCGTCCTTGCGTGAAACTGCTTCCGCGCCACTGCTCCGCTGCGCCTCCGCGTGAAATCTTTGCGTCCTTATGTGAAACCCTTACTGTTGCTGCGTGAAATAAACGCCGCGTGAAATCTTTGCGTCCTTATGTGAAACCCTTACTGTTGCTGCGTGAAATAAACGCCGCGTGAAATCTTCAGCAAGCCAATCATTCTGTAAACCCCAAAAAATATGTAGGTTTGAAATATGAACAAAACCGAACATCTTTTCCCTTGCGTATCGTTGCTGGATAATGATTTTTATAAATTTACCATGCAATGCGCCGTAATGCAATTGTTCCCTGATGTAAAGGCCCGCTATGCTTTTATTAACCGTGGCAGGCATGAATTCCCTGAGGGCTTTGGTGCGGCATTAAAAGAACAGGTGGAGCAAATGGCAACTTTAAGGCTAACAAAAAAAGAGCGGGAGTATCTTGTGAAAAACTGCCCTTATTTAAATGCAGCTTATCTGGATCTGCTGACGGGCTATCAGTATGATCCCGCAGAAGTGAGCATCGTTCAGCAGGGAAAAGAGCTCGAAGTTACAGTGGAAGGGCATTGGTTCCGGACCATTTTATGGGAAGTGCCTATCTTATTCCTGATAAGCGAACTGTATTATAAAATGACCGGTCAGCAACGGAATGCCGATCAAGAGGTGATAAAAAATACCATAGAAAAAACAAGGATCTATAAAGACCTGGATGTGCCGGTTGCGGAGTTTGGAACCCGGCGAAGACATTCTTATGAAGTGCAGCAACTGGTGGTAAACACCCTTGCAAAGCATGGCGGGAAAAGCTTCGTGGGAACAAGCAATGTACACCTGGCGATGCTTTCAAATAAAAAACCGATAGGAACACATGCACACGAATGGTTTATGTTTCATGGCGCTAAATATGGTTTTACAATGGCTAACAGCCTCAGCCTGGAACACTGGGCAGCCGTGTATCGCGGTGACCTGGGCGTAGCGCTTTCGGACACCTATACCAATGATGTTTTTTTTGAGCAATTCGATAAAAAGTTTGCAAAGCTCTTTGATGGGGTACGCCATGACAGCGGGGAGCCGATCGCCTATGCAGAAAAAGTGATCGCCCATTATAAAAAATTAGGCATCAATCCCGCTTATAAGTTTATCATATTTTCCGATGGATTGAACTCAGAAAAAGTGGCAGAGATCACCCATGCAACCAGGGATAAAATAGGGATATCCTTTGGCATCGGAACGAACCTGACGAACGATGTGGGGTTAGAGCCCATGAATATTGTAATGAAACTAACGGGTGTTCAACTGGAGGGCCGGCGCTGGATCTCCACAGTAAAACTTTCAGATGAAAACGGAAAACATACAGGGGACCCCCAAATGATTGAGCTGGCTAAGAAAGTGCTGGGTATTGGGAATTAAATATATACAAATTATTTTATATTAAATATTTCTTTTAGGTTTTTTGTAACGAAAAAACCGGCCGCCTGCAGTACCTTTGCAGCGGTTTCAGGGAAAATTGTCTGTACACTGTGAGCGGCTGAAATGGGAATTGCGATTATTATGCTGCTTAAGTCCCCTAAATCGTACCAAACCTTATTATCAGTTTTTAATAATTTAAATAATTAAAAAAGAGATTTTTTAACTATGAGGTCTTCTATTGTGAAAAAGATTGTACCGGTACTACTGTTAGTCGTGGCAATGGCAACCAGCTCCTGGCGGTTTGATGCGCCGGTGGAACCGACGGTATCCGAAAGCGATTTTAAGGATATTATCGGATGGCATTGGGGAGCGGGTTCTTTCTTAACGGGTGCTTCATCGGCTCACGAATTGATGTATGATAGCCTGGGGCTGGATCTGAAAGGCCTTTCCGAGCAGGCATTTTTGGATGCCATGGAAGGTTTTGATGAGTTGAAAAAAGAGGGGCTTCTGAAAAACGATTCCATCATAACCGTGATCGATTTCGATCAGCCCAGCATTAATAAACGCATGTATGTGCTGGATATAAAACATTACCAGGTATTGTTTAATACCTGGGCGGCACATGGAAGAAATTCGGGAAGCCTGATGGCCACTTCGTTTAGTAATGCCATGTCTTCAAATAAAAGTAGTCTTGGTTTTTATCTTACAGATGAGCCTTATTACGGAGGAAACGGCTATTCACTCAAATTAAAAGGGTTGGAGTCCGGCGTGAACGATAAGGCGATGGTGCGTGCGATTGTGTTGCATGGAGCCGATTATGTAAGCCAGTCGAGCATTAATGAACTGGGATACCTGGGACGAAGCTTTGGCTGCCCGGCGGTGCCCAGGGCTTTGAGTCGCCCGATTATTGATGTAATTAAAGAAGGATCGGTATTGTTTATATATAACAGCACCTATCATCCGGCAGCCCGGTACGCGGCAGGTTAGAATCCTGCATAATATATCTTTAGTAATGCCAGGGTTGCCCCTGGTTTTTTTATGCCCTGAAATCGCCGTATTTTTAAAACCCAAAAACGAATTGTATGATGCCAAAAATAGTACTACAGCCCTTGTTGTTGTTTTTATTGTTTTTTGTGACGCTGTGCGCTGATGCAATGGTAAAATTACCGGCGCTGTTTAGTAATAATATGGTATTGCAACGGCAAACCAATGCGGCTATCTGGGGCACGGCAACAGCAGGAAAAACAGTTACGGTGCAAACCTCCTGGAATAAAAAAACCTATTGGGCAAAAGCCGATGCCGGTGGCAACTGGAGTTTGAAAGTGAGCACTCCAGGGTATGGCGGCCCCTTCAGCATCAGCGTTGCGGAGGAAAATACGATTAAGTTAGAAAATGTGCTGATCGGTGATGTGTGGCTCTGCTCCGGTCAGTCAAATATGGAAATGCCGTTGGCCGGCTGGGGTAAAGTAATGAATTACCAGCAGGAGATCGCGGCTGCCAACTACCCCGCTATAAGACTGTTGCAAGCCTTACACGTAACCAGCAATACGCCGGCAAAAGATCTTGCAGTAAGAAACAACGGCTGGGATATTTGTACTCCGCAAACGATAGCTGAATTTTCTGCTGCGGCCTATTTTTTTGCCCGGGAAATTTATGAAAAAACGAAGATCCCTGTTGGTTTAATCCATAGTTCCTGGGGCGGTACGATTGCTGAAGCATGGACGAGTTTTGAAACCTTACAAACGCTTCCGGATTTTGCGGCAGCAGCCAAAAAAGTAAGGACCACTCCCGAGCTGGACAAGGCTTCGTACGATGAGCAAATGAAGCAATGGGGTCAGAAAAAAAATCAGGCCGATAAGGGATTGGTGTCGGGCAAACCTGTTTGGGCCGCCATGGACCTGGATACCAGCGGCTGGCAAACCATGCAGTTGCCGGGCTTATGGGAAAATAAAGGATACCCGGATCTGGATGGAGTGGTGTGGTTTCGTAAAAAAGTAACAATACCCGGATCCTGGAATGATAAGGACCTTGCCCTGAGTTTAAGTACGATTGATGATGACGATATTACTTATTTTAACGGCGTGCAGGTGGGGGCAACCATAGGTTATGATCATGACCGGGTTTATAAAGTGCCAGCCAGCCTGGCAAAAAAAGGCGATAATTACATTACTGTAAGGGTTATGGATAACGGTGGCGGGGGAGGCCTGTATGGAGATGCGAAACAAATGTTCCTGGGAACGACAGCAGGGCAGCAAATCGATCTTTCGGGAAATTGGATCTACAAAATATCCTTTACCTTCAAAGACCTGCCCCCGGCGCCGGAAAGTCCGCAAAACCCCGACCGCCCCGGTGTATTGTACAATGCGATGATCCACCCCATCACCCGGTTTGCTATAAAAGGCGTTATCTGGTACCAGGGAGAATCCAATGCCGGAAGGGCCGGGCAGTACCGGGAGTTGTTTCCTGCACTGATTGAAGACTGGAGGAAAAGATTCCCTTCCGGTGATTTCCCTTTTTATTTTGTACAACTGGCCAATTACAGGAAGCGTGCATCCCTGCCGGCTGCATCCGACTGGGCGGAACTGCGGGAGGCGCAACTGATGACCACGCGGCTCCCCCATACGGGGATGGCAACGATTATCGATATTGGCGCCGCCGATGATATTCATCCCAAAAACAAACAAGAGGTGGGCAGGCGCCTGGCGCTGATCGCATTGAATAAAGTGTACGGACAGAAAAACGAATATTCCGGTCCGGTGTATCAATCGCAGCAAATAAGCGGCGGTGCAGTTACCCTGTCCTTTACACATGCAAAAGGGATGAGCGCAAAAGACGGGTCATTAAAAGGTTTTGCCCTTGCCGGTTCCGATAAAAAATTTTACTGGGCCGATGCGACAATTAAAGGAAATACTGTTGTAGTGCGGTCCGCCAGTGTTAAGGCCCCTGTTGCAGTGCGCTATGCCTGGGCCGATAATCCGGAGGCGAACCTCGTAAACAACGATGGGCTTCCGGCATCGCCTTTCAGAACTGATAGCTGGGACGGTGTTACAAAAGGCAAAAAGTAATTATTCCGGAACAAGTTTAATTGGTTATTTTGGTAGTAGAATTAAAAACGACATTCATGAAGAAAGATATTTTTTCCTGGTACAGTCCTTCCCTGCAAAAAGAAATGCCGATTGTTTCTTATGGAGATTATGGCTCCGTATTTCTTTTGGTGCCCACCGCAGGAGCCGATTTCCTGGAATACGAGCGCTTCCAGTTGATCGACTCGCTGGCCCCGTTTATTAATGCCGGTAAACTGAAGATCTATTCTGTGGATAGCGTAAATAATGAAAGCTGGCTGAACAAAGAAATGAATAACTGGGATAAAGCGCAACGGCATGAACAATGGAATGCCTATATCTATCATGAAGTATTGCCGTATATAAAAAATGAATCGGGAGCAGATACGCCTGTTTTTATAAGCGGAGCATCCTTTGGCGCCCTGCACAGCATGAACCTGTTTTTGAAACGCCCTGATCTTTTAAGTGGCGTTATCGCGATGAGCGGCGTTTACGATCTGACCTATTACACGGACGGGTTTATGAACGACACTGTTTATTTTAACAGCCCCCGGCATTATATGCCCAATTTGACGGATCATGATATTTTAGAAGAGATACGTAAAAGTCCCCATATACACATTCTCACCGGGGCCGGAGCATATGAAGATCCCCGGGCAGGGGGAGAATTTGCCAAGATCCTCTACGATAAAGGAATTTATTATGAATTTGACAACTGGGGAGAAGACTATAAGCACGACTGGCCGACCTGGCGTGCGATGCTGCCGCATTATATAGGAACGCGTTTTTAGGCTGAACGCTTAATGCTTAATGTGGGAAGCCAGATTCTGGACTTCCGACGATGACCTAGTTCGGAGCGCGCATTTAGCGTTGTGCGTTAAGCATTCAGCATTTTGCGCAGCATGCACTATTGACCATTGACTATTGACTGTTCACGGGTAGATATCGTTCAAATGCTTCCCTCGTAATCATCCGTGCCCCCATACTTTCCAGGTAGGCAGAATGTACCTGGCAGTCGATCAATTGCACGTTTTCCGTTTTCAACTGCATAATATATTTTGTAAAGGCATACCGGGAGGCATTGTTCACCAGGCTAAACATGCTCTCCCCGCAAAATACAGCGCCCGTGCGTATGCCATACAGGCCGCCAACTAATTCCTTCTCCTGCCATACTTCTGCGCTGTGGGCATAGCCCATTTCGTGCAACTCGGTATAGGACCGAATAACTCCCTCGGTGATCCAGGTGCCGTCCTGGCCGGGACGCTTTACCTGCTGGCAGTGACGGATCACCTTTTCAAAAGCGGTATTCACGGTAAATTGAAAGCTGTTTTTGTTGAGGAGCGATCTGATGGTCTTGCTCGTTTTATATTCTTCAGGAAATAACACAAACCTTGGATCGGGGCTCCACCAAAGCACCGGCGGCGTATCATACCAGGGAAAAATACCTTTTGAATAAGCCAGCAAGATCCGTTCCGGGCTTAAATCGCCTCCGATTGCTAGCAACCCGTCGGGTTCAGCAAGATGCGTAGGTGGAAAATAAAGACGATCAGAAAGGGCAAAAACAGCCATTTGGGATAAGTTTGCTGTCAGGTTACCAGCTCCTCAAGGGTTGCTGCAATGCCCCTGTCAAGAATAGCGTTGCACATCGGTTCCAGGTCTTCATACATTCCTTCTTTAACGCCATATTTCCCTTTATAATGAATGAATAAAGAACATTGCTCGGCCTGCTCATAGGTATGCCCGCATACCTCTATCAGTGTTTCAATAACCCAATCAAATGTATTGACCTCGTCATTCCACACAATAAGCTGCCACGAAGGAGCTACCTCTGTTAATGTAGCAACTTCAGGAGCTGTCTTTGTGAAGGGTTGTGCTGAAGAAAAAAGCATACCGCAAAGATAAATTATTCTGAATAATTACTTCAAAAAGCGGATCTGTTAGAAAAAATTCAAAAAAAGGTGGTATGTATTTAATACACAATATTGTTCATGAGATTGTAAAAAAAATAATGGTGAATTGGATTTAAAGCAATATTTTTATAACGGTTTTTATGATTGTTGACAGATACTAACGATTTTGTGAAATTTTTAAAAACAATTTAATGGCAGAAAATACTTACGACGCTATTGTTATTGGTAGTGGTATTTCCGGCGGTTGGGCTGCAAAAGAGCTGACCGAGAAAGGATTAAAAGTTATTATGCTCGAGCGGGGAAAGAATATTGAGCATGTGAAGGACTATGTGAATGCGGGCAAGGCCCCCTGGGAGTTTCCGCACCGCGGAAGTAAAACGCAGGCGATGATCAAAGATCACCCGGTGTTGAATCGTGATTACCCCCTGAATGAAACAAACCTGGATTGGTGGGTGGATGAAAAAGAATCGCCTTATACGGAAATAAAGCGCTTTGACTGGTTCCGGGGCTACCATGTGGGCGGACGTTCCCTGTTATGGGGCCGCCAGAGCTACCGCTGGTCTGATCTGGATTTTGGAGCTAACGCAAAAGACGGTATTGCCATAGACTGGCCCGTGCGTTATAACGAAATTGCACCCTGGTACGATTACGTGGAAAAATTTGCGGGCATCAGCGGTAACAGGGATGGCTTGGCGGTATTGCCCGATGGGCAGTTCATGCCACCCATGGAAATGACCGTTGTAGAAAAAGATTTTGCTTCTAAAATAAAAGATCTGTACAAGGGGCAGCGTCCTGTAATTATCGGTCGTACGGCCAATATTACACAACCGCTTCCGGGACGGACCAATTGCCAGTACCGTAACAAATGCTGGCTGGGTTGTCCTTTTGGCGCCTACTTCAGCACCCAGTCCTCAACATTGCCTGCGGCTATGAAAACAGGCAACCTTACCCTGAGGCCGATGAGCATTGTTACAAAGATCTTGTACGATAAGGATAAAAAACGTGCTACTGGTGTGGAAGTGCTGGATGCTACAGACAATAAGACCTATACCTACAACGCAAAGATCATTTTCCTGAATGCTTCTACATTAAACAGCGCCTGGGTGTTGATGAATTCAGCTACCGATATATGGCCGGGCGGATTGGGAAGCTCCAGTGGTGAGCTGGGCCACAACCTGATGGACCATCACCTTGGGGTGGGCGCTTCCGGACGTGTGGAAGGGTATGAAGATAAATATACGTATGGGCGTCGTGCCAACGGTATTTATATTCCGCGTTTCCGCAACCTGAACGGAGAAAAACGCGATTATATACGCGGATTTGGTTACCAGGGCGGTGGTGGAAGAGGCAGGGGCAATGCTTCTGCTGAGGAGCTGAGCATTGGCGTTGGTTTAAAAGAAGCGCTTACCGAACCAGGAAGCTGGAGTATCGGCATTGGCGGTTTTGGTGAAATTCTTCCTTATCATGAAAATACGGTAACACTTGATAAAACTAAAAAAGATAAATGGGGCCTGAATGTGTTAGCCATTGATTCGGAGTGGAAGGATAACGAACGCAAGATGCGGGTGGATATGAAGAACGACGCGATCGAGATGCTGGAAAAATTTGGCGCCAAAGATGTTAAAGGAAGAGAAGGGGATGGCACTATTGGCCGGGGTATTCATGAAATGGGTACCGCCCGTATGGGAGCCGACCCTAAAACCTCCGTGTTAAATAAATTTAACCAGGTTTGGGATGCGCCTAACGTGTTTGTAACAGACGGTTCCTTCATGGTTTCTGCCAACTGCGTGAACCCTTCATTAACCTACATGGCCTTTACCGCCCGCGCGGTAGATCATGCGGTAAGCGAATTGAAAAAACAAAATCTTTAATAAAATAAGATCTGTCAGGTTTTTAAAGCTGGCAGGTCTGTTTAAAATACAAACAATGAACAGAAGAGAAGCTTTATCACGTGTAAGTATTTTATTGGGCGGAACCATTATCGGCGCCGAAGTTTTTTTATCGGGTTGTAAAACAACGCCGGCAAAGACGGCCGCATTCTCCGCAGAAGACATCGCTATGCTTGATGAAATAGGAGAAACGATCATTCCCACCACGCCGGATTCGCCCGGCGCTAAAGCAGCCCAGATCGGTAATTTTATGAAAACGATCGTGAATGATTGCTATACTGAAAATCAGCAAAAGGCCTTTGGTGAAGGCATCGATAAATTTAAGGACGCCTGCAATGCCAAATACAAAAAAGATTTTGTTAGTCTGACGCCGGCGGAAAGAACCGAATTCCTTACCGCGCTGGATAAAGAAGCAAAAGATCTGGCGAAATCCGATGACTACAAAAAGAAAAAAGAAGCGTTTGATAAGCAACAGGATGACTGGGTAAAAGCAGAAGAAGCTAAAAAGAACTTTGGCGCCTCTCATTTAAAGGAAAGCTATCCCCCGCATTATTTTGCTATGATGAAACAATTAACGCTTTGGGGCTATTTCACGTCCAAACCCGGGGCCACACAGGCTTTGCGTTATATGGAAACGCCCGGTAAATTTGACGGAGCTTATCCCTATAAGAAAGGGGATAAAGCCTGGGCATTGTAAGCAAGCCCCTGCATTTATTATAAAACCCGGTCCGGATCGAACGAATAAAAGTTTGCCGGGCCGGGTTTGTTTTTGTTTGTAATTTTGCATAAGAGAATATTTCAGAAGCTCTTTAGAATTGCTGAGGTGGCGAGCTTAAAAGAGGAGGAATACATGTTATATCAAAAAGATATTTTAGACAAATGGACCGAGTATGCTGTGCTGAAAACAGCAGCCGAAAAAGGTGTAGAAAAGGGCGCGGAGCAGAAAAGTCATGAGGTAGTTAAGAATCTCATCAGCAAGCATGATTTTACTGACGAGCAAGCTGCGAGTGCCGCCGGGGTTTCTGTTGATTTTGTAAAAAGAATCCGGATTTCCTTAAAGAAGAAAAAATAATTATTCCATCATTTCGCTTAGCTCCAGCCAGCGCATTTCTTTTTCGTCCAACAGTGCCGTTATTTCACCGATGCGGCGCGATAGTTGTTCCAGCTCTTCAAAACCCAGCGTTCCCTCCCCCAGTTGCAGGGTGACCGCCTCCTTTTCTTTGGTGAGCGCCTCAATTTCTTTTTCTAATAATTCATATTCCCTTTTCTCTTTAAAAGATACTTTTTTAGAAATGGCTTTGGGAGCCGGAGTAGCTGCCCCGGCGCTTATATTTTCTTTTGGAGCAGCAGCGGTGTTACTCGTTTTTTCCTGCAGGCGATACTGGGTATAGTTCCCGGGAAAATCTTTTATAACACCATCGCCTTCAAAAACAAATAAGTGATCCACGAGGCGGTCCATAAAATAGCGATCGTGCGATACAATTAGTAAACAGCCGGGGTATTCGCTTAAGAAGTTTTCCAGCACAGAAAGCGTAGGCAGATCCAGGTCGTTGGTGGGCTCATCCAGGATCAGGAAATTGGGGTTGCGGAATAATATGGAAAGCAAATGGAGCCGCCTTTTTTCACCGCCGCTCAGTTTGCTGATGTAGGTATATTGTTTATCGGGATCAAAAAGGAATAGCTGTAAAAATTGTGCGGCGCTTAGCGTACCGCCCTTTGCCAGCGGAAAATTTTCGGCAATATTTTTTACAAATTCGATCACGCGCATGTCTTCTTTTACCACCAGCCCCTGCTGGGAGTAATTGCCAAATACGATGGTGTCGCCCACATTGATCTTGCCGCTATCGGCCTGTTCCATGCCCTGTAAAATATTGATAAAGGTCGATTTGCCCGCGCCGTTCTTGCCAATAACGCCTACACGTTCTCCTTTCTTAAACGTATAGTCGAATCCGTCCAGTATTTTTTTTGCCCCAAATGATTTGTATACCTTTTTTAGCTCCACCACCTTGCCGCCCAGCCGGTTCATCTTCATTTGCAACTGCACCTGGTCGTCCGTCACCTGTTGCTTGGCCACTTTTTCAATATTGTAAAAATTATCTTCCCGGCTTTTGGACTTGGTGGTGCGTGCCTTGGGTTGTTTGCGCATCCACTCCAGCTCCCTGCGGTAAAGATTCCGCGCCTTGTCAATAGTGGCATTCATGTTTTCCATGCGCTGCGCTTTTTGCTCCAGGTAGTTTTCATAATCACCTTTATGCACATACAGTTCGCCGCCTTCTATTTCCCAAATTTCATCGCATACGGCGTCTAAAAAATACCGGTCGTGCGTAACCAGCACCAGCGTTACATTTTCTTTTCCCAAAAAATGTTCCAGCCATTCCACCATACCCACGTCCAGGTGGTTGGTGGGCTCATCCATGATCAGTAGCACGTGTTTGTGCTCAAAGCCAATATCGATCAACGTGCGGGCCAGCGCCACCCGTTTTTTCTGGCCGCCGCTAAGGGTGTTTACTTTTTGATCCAGGTGGTGAATATTCAGTTTGCCAAAGATCTGTTTTACCTTGGCATCAAAATCCCAGGCATTCAGCTCGTCCAGTTTTACCAGCGCCGCACTGATGCGATCGGCATTTTCGCTTTCGCTTGCCAGTTCGTATTCCCGGATCGCCTGCACGGTTGGGTTATTATGAAAGAAAATGTTTTCAGAAACGGAAAGGGCTTCATTAAGATCCGGTTCCTGTTCAAAAAGAATGGTTTCCACATCTTTATGGATCCAGAGTTTGCCCTCGTCGGGCGTTTCCTTTCCTGCAAGGATCTTTAGCAGCGTGGATTTTCCCGTACCGTTGCGCGCCACAATGGCTACTTTATCGCCTTCCTCAATATGAAACGAAATGCCCGAAAACAAGGGTTGTATCCCGTAACTCTTTCCTAATCCTTCTGCTGAAACGTAATGCATTTAATAAATGTGAAAATGTGCAAATATGAAAATGTGATAATGTTTGTCCGGCTGAACGCCTTTCGGACGGGTGCAAAGGTAGGCAGAATGGAGAAATGTGGTAATTTGAAAATTGGGGAATGTGGAAATGCAGAATAGGCAGTGAGAAGAGGGAGGTGCCCCTGGCCATGGTAAAGTTAAAAACCACATTAAATAATAAATGTAGGGGGGCGTTTGAAAAGAGCCGGCAAGTCTTTTACATTTACGTATTGTTTTATGAAAAGATTTCTTATAGTAACTATTTTAGTTCCCGTGATTTTAAAAACATTCGGACAAGAACCGGACACTGCACAATACAGTTCAGCAAAAGAGGTTTTTGGGTTTTACACTAAACTGGTATCGCTTAAATTCAGGAAAGCCAAAATAGTTTGTAACCTGCCATATTTAATTGCTCTTATTGCATTCGCAGTGATTTTTATTTGTATGATCTGATCTCTTTACTAAGCCAAATAAGGGGATATTTTTGCATATGCACCTTCTCCACGACAACATATCGGGGTTGGTATGCTTTGGATTTAAAGGAACGGCTACAATTTTAAAATTACGGTCAGATGCTATGCAGTATAACGCACAAAAAAGTAAATTCGAAAAATTTTAAGCGGCGCTGACATTGCCCGAATTACTCTATATTCGCCTATTGTTTTAGTAGACAAATATTTTGTTATTATAGTATCAAAAACATGAGGTCTGTTAACACGCGTAAAAATAGCTCCTTAATAAAAAGTGTGCCGCTTGCCATTTTTTTTATGTTGAGCCTTGTGCTGCCCTGTATGGCGGATAAAAAACCCAATATTATTTTAATAGTAGCCGATGATATGGGGTATTCGGATCTTGGAAGTTATGGCGGTGAAATAAAAACACCCCATATTGACCGGCTGGCAAAGGAGGGCATCCGCTACCAGCAATTTTACAATGCTTCCCGTTGTTGCCCTTCCCGGGCAGCGCTAATGACCGGCCTGTACCCGCATGAAACCGGTATGGGATGGATGGCGGCTGCCGACCTGGGTACCTATGCTTACCATGGTAATCTTAATAATGATTGCGTTACTATAGCCGAAGTATTAAAAAACGGCGGTTATCATACGTATATGAGTGGGAAGTGGCATTTAACAAACGAACGAAAAATTGATGGCGCCGTAACAGATAACTGGCCACACCAGCGGGGTTTTGACCGGTATTTTGGCATTATACCCGGCGGGGCTAATTATTATACCCCGTTTGTTTATAGCAATAACACCCGCTATAAGGCGCCCAAAGGTTTTTATTTAACTAATGCCATCAGCGATACATCCGTTAAGTTTCTGAAGGAGCATTTTACAAAAGCAAAGGGCGAGCCTTTTTTTATGTATGTGGCCTATACGGCGCCCCATTGGCCCCTGCATGCACCGGATAGTGTAATCAACAGATACAAAAATGCCTATAAGGCCGGGTGGGACAGTATCCGCGCCAGGAGGTTTGCAAAGCAGGTAGCATTGGGGCTAATTCCTGCAAACACGGTGTTGTCTCCACGCGATAGTACTGTTCCTGCCTGGAATACGCTGTCCGCCGGCGAGCAGCAGGAGATGGCAATGCGTATGGCAATCTATGCCGCCCAGGTTGATATTATGGACCAGGGCATCGGACGCATTGTACAAACACTAAAGGCTAATAATGAACTGGACAATACGCTTATCATGTTTTTAAGCGATAATGGCGCCTGCGCAGAATTTATCAGCAGCGGTAAAAGCAAAGAAGTAAACGGGCAGGAAAACACATTTGAAAGCTACCGGATCAACTGGGCCAATGTGAGCAGCACCCCTTTCAGGGAATACAAACATTTTACCCATGAAGGAGGAATTGCTACACCGCTGATTGTGCATTGGCCAAAGGGAATAGCCCCTAACCTTAACAATACTTTTATAAGAGACTATGGGCATATTACCGATATTATGGCCACCTGTACTGATGTTACCGGGGCAATATACCCCACAATATATAAGGGCCATAAAATACACCCGCTGGAGGGAAAAAGCCTGGTGCCTAATTTCAAAGGCAAACCCAATCATCGTGGCCTTGTTTTCTGGGAGCACGAAGCCAATATAGCAGTGAGGGACGGAAAGTGGAAGCTGGTGGCAAAAACGGAGCAGGATCATATATTTGATCCGGCTGCGCTGGAGTTATATAACCTGCAGGAAGACCCTTCAGAAATGTATGACCTTAGTAAAAAAGACCCCGGCCGGCTTCAAAAGATGTATGCCCTCTGGAAAGCCTGGGCGAACAGGGTAGGTGTATTCCCCTTTGATACCAGGGAGTATGGCGCCCGGATGCAGGCCTACCGCAAACAGGTTAACGGCGAGTTTGAGGATAATCTGGGGGGATGGAATGTAAAAATAACAGCGCCGGTAACCGGTTCGATCGATATTGATACGACGGGCCGGCTGTCGGGCAAAAAATCAGCCCGTATCGCTGTTGAAAAACCGGGAAGCCGTCCTGCTGATATGGCACTCTTCTGGCCCTTTCGGGCCCTCCCCGGCGAGCAATATAAAATTACAGTGACCGCCGCGGCGAACCATCCTGTTTCGTTTTATGCAAGGCTGGAAAACGTGAAGGAGCCGGGAAAGAAATTGATGGACGAGGTGGTGCGGGCAAATAAAGCCAAACAAACAATTGAATGGGTTGCGCAACCGGTATTGTCCGAAGGTACCTACAGGGTAGCATTTTATTTTGGTACGGTGGCACCGGGCACCAAGCTATGGCTGGATGGCATTCGGCTGAGCCCTGTAGCCCAGGCACATTAATCGCAGCAGGGGCTTCTTATGAATTCATGAACGGCGTTTAGTGGGAACACCCGGTTTGGGAGGGCTTCCTGATCCTTCTGCTGAAACGTAATGCATTTAGTAAATGTGAAAATGTGCAAATGTGATAATGTGATAATGTTCGTCCGGCTGAACGCCCTTCAGGCGGGTATGGTAATTTGAAAATTTGAGAATGTGGAAAAAGGAAATTACACAATACCCATTTTTACACAATGGGCGATCAGTTGTTCGTTGGTGGAAAAATTGAGAGCTTCTTTTATGTAGTTAAGGCGTTTTTCAATGCTGCTTAAGCCGGCTGGCTGAATATTATTTTTTCTTAGGTGATCCGATATTTCCTGTTGCCGTTTCCCTTCAATCATTAAAGACAGAATCGTTAGATCAAATTCAGAAAACTCATGGGCATTTTTTTGTTTGGTTTGCTGAACAAATGCTCTGGGAAAATAACGCTGATTGCCGATGATATAATTAATAGCCGTTTTAAGCTCTTTTGCGTCACCCCGGGCTTTGCGTACATAGCCGTCAATATGTAGCTTATGAAACAAGTCGTCAATAATCGCTGGTTTGCTTTCGGCAGAAAACACAAGTATTTTTAGTTCCGGCTGCACAACCCGTGCTGCTGCAATAAGCGCTTTCCCATTAAGAAGGTGTTGCTCCCGGTGATCTTTTTCAAAATAAAGGTCGGTAATAAGCAGGTCATAAGAAGCTGCTGCCTGTTTGGCTTTTTGTATCTTAAGCAGTGCGTCATCACAATAGTATACATAATCAGGGGGCGCGATTCGGAGCTCTTCCAACGTTTTTTGTACAGAAATATTGGCACTTTCGTGGTCTTCGGCTATGAGTACTTTGTTGATCATTTTGATTTAAACGATTGGAATATATAATTGAATTTTCAATCCTTCTGTCGTTGTCTTGTCAAAAATAATCCTGCCTTTGATCACTTTCATACGGTTTTCCGTACTGTTGAGACCATTTCCATAATGGAAATCAGGAGGAAGGCCTGCACCGTCATCGGAGTAGTTGATCTTTATCAGATTGGTTGACCGCTCAAATTTTACTACTACATTTTCGGCAGCACTATGTCTTTTCATATTGATCATTAATTCCTGAAAAATATGTTCTAATTCTGTTTTTGTTTTTGGTGGCAAGCCGTTCCATATTTCTTTAGCGTTACCTACTATCAGGACGCGGGTGGTTTCACTGGCGAATGATTCCAGCAATTCGGTAATGGATTGCTGAAAATCCGGGTGAATGTTTTCAGAAGGCTCATAAGATATATTACGTGAGCGCTCATATACAACGTCCAGCTTATCAAGCAACGGCTCTTTTTGTAAAAATTCAGTGTGCTCTATTTCCGACATGATCCGGTAAATACCATTAGCTACTTCATCGTGCACTTTCTGGGATGTTTTTAATTGTTGATTGCGGATCATGCGTTGTTTCCGTCTCCTGTACCAAAAGAAAATAAGAATAGTAAAGACGATAGTGCCCGAAAGCACCCCTCTTTGAACCAGGATCTGGATCTTTTTTTCGGTATTGTCTTTTTGCAGGGCAAGGTTATCCGCTTTGGTTTTAGCAGCTTCATAACGAATAAGCGCAAATTGATTTTTGGCATTATTCCGGCTGGTTTGTAAGCTGTCGTTTAAATGCCAATAACGGATAAAGTATTTTTTTATGGCTTCTGGAGGACTTAAGGTAATCAGTTTTTGCAACGCTTCCAATTCGTCATCCGGGCTGCTACGCTGTTGGGCCAGCGCATACATCTTACCTGCGTAGATCAGTGCTGAATCACTGTGGGTGTGGGTATAATAATTGGACAGGTGTGCATAGCTTGCATTTAGACCCCGGCCGTCTTTTTCATTTTCTCGAATCTGCAAAGCCATTAATAACTCGGCAGTTGCATTGTAATTAGTGTCTTTCAGCCATTTAGTATTAGCGATATTTGATAAGATTCGCGCATATTCTTTTTTATAGTGTGTGCTTTTATCAATAGCGGAACGAAAGATCATTAGTGCCTGATCATATTGTTTTTTTTTCTGGTAGGCCAGTGCTTTATTATTTAAGATAACTACTTTAAAACTATCGTCCCTGGCAAACTTTAAAGCCAGGTCATAATAACCAATTGCGGCGCTCTGGTTATTCAGATCAGCGCTGGTATATCCTAATTCATTGTAATTGGATACAAGAAGTCCTTGATCCCTTTCTCTTTTTTCATTCAGGAGCTTCAATGACTGCAACAGGCTTTCCTGGCTGCCAAAATGATCTCCTGCATCCGATTGGATAATTGCCATATAAGTATAAGCCTTTGCTACCTGCAGACTGTCTCTGGATCCGGCAAGAACCTTGTTAAAATAATAAAATGCAGAATCGTTATTCACATTAAATAAAGAAACGCCTTTTATATAATCTGGTGATGTTACAGCCGGAGCAACTTTGCGCGGCTGTTTACATCCGAAAAAGCATCCTATACTAAAGAGCAGTAAAAAGGAGTAGTGAAATTGTGTCAAAACAGTTATTTCACCTAAAATTAAAAAAAATAAGGCAAGTAGAATGCTTGCCTTATCTGTTTTGCCAACATCAGTTATCAGGGCAGGGGTGGTGGAGGAATATGTCCTTTTTCTCCACCCGTATCAGTTGTATCGCTCAGGACGCCCTGTGTGCTTATATATATACCACTGTTTGCAGTTGTCCGTACCGGGTTCGGTTGATGCGATAATAATGACAACAGGAATGCTAATATGAACTCCGTCATAATTTTAATTTTTAAAATTTTAGAAATGCTGCAGCCGGTTGAAAACCTTCCGGCGCAGGGATTTAAGTGCGGTAAGAAGCGCTTCTTACGCGTTTGGGAAAGGGTTGGGTATTGGTTGTGAAAGCCGGTAAACGTTTCCCAAAACCGGTTAACAGTAAACACTTTCAATACCCCGAGCAATCAGTTCTGTACGGTAGGGCTCTTAGCAAGGGAGCACTTCAACCGATTGCGAAAACGAAAATAGCTCATGATAAGCCGCTGGTTAACAATCGATTCCGGTAATTCCGGTCTTTCCTTTTTAATTCCGGTAATGCTTACGGGATTCCGTAAATTCCGTAGCTTTATTGCACAAACTTTGTAATATGTTTGATGATTATACAAAGCTGGTACTGCAAGATTATGAGACAAAAAAGGCCGCGGGTCTGCTGCCATTAAATCTTAGTAAGCCCACTCCTGCACGGCTAAGGGATGAATGTTTAATTGCATATAAAGGAAGACCTCAACGCAAAGACGAAAATATGTTGAGAGACTTTTTTGGGAAGGCAGACAATGATATCGGTTATTGGCGCATTGTAAAGAAATGTGCTATCGACCGTTTTAGGCCCCTGATCAATTTTCTAAAAAAGCCAACCATTAGAACTGATGAAAAAAATGTGGAGCTCCTGGCCTGGTTGATCGATTTTGAGCCAAGACCTTTTCAACTTTCGAGTAGATATGATCTTAATGATGAGGAGAAAGACATGATTGATGAAAAAACCGGGCAACCGGAAAACGACCGGATAGCCGAAGCGCAAAAAGGAGTGCTATCACCTGATGAACCGATAGATGAAAAAGATGAAGAAGGCGAAATGCCGGTATTTTTAAATCCACAGCCCGTTTTAAATGAACATAAGTATCCTTTTAAACTTTCAACGGCATTGATAATTATTGTAGTGCTGGCCTTGTCCGGACTATTTATTTATCAGAATATCAGGAAAGGAGAACTCCTTAATGCAATGGGTACCACTTTAAATAGGAGGGATGCCTGCATGTATTGGACGGGTGACCATTACCAGCAAATACCCTGCGGCCAAAAAGTATACGGTACTATGGTGATTGCGCTGGATTCGGAAAAGCTGGTCCATTTTAAGAAAATAACTAAACCAGATACCCTAAGCGAAGCGGATATTCGCCGGGTGTTTTATATAAAGTATGGCGGGAAAATTGAATTTTACACAGGAGGGGGACCCCATCCGGTTTACACAGACCGTAGCCTGAAACCCCTTACAGCATATATTTATGAAAAATATATTCTTCCCTTAAAACACTAATACGGTTTTCCGTAAGGTTTCAATTGCATGTGAAAATACATTCGCGGAAATAATAAAAAATGAAGTGGATTCATTCCTTTAAATATTGGAGCTGTGCCTTTTTAGTGCTGACTTCCTGCAGTGCGGCTCGTAACGAGAGCCCGTATTTTTTAAAAGCTGATTACGCAAATGAAAGGGCTACCTGTACAGGCAGCAAGTCTTGTAGCGCATGTAAAAACTGCAAGTACTGCAAGCACTGCGCAAAGAATGGCGGCACCTGTGGCGTATGCAAATAAATATGAAGAATGCCCCTGCTAATTAATTATTTATTGGTATTTACCCTTCTTACTATCGGCCGTTGCAACCCTGTACCTAATGAAATTTTCCGAAATAGCGTTAAACCAATGGCCGTCAGCTATAAGGTAATTGGCATTAAAGATGGAGACACTTTTGTATTGTTGATGGGTGGTAAAGAACAGGTAGTGCGACTGGCGCATATCGACTGCCCCGAAAAGAAACAGCCTTTTGGCAATAACGCAAAGCAATTTGCTTCTGGCGTATGTTTTGGGAAAAAAGTGATGCTCCTGCATCATAATAAATATGACCGAAATAAACGGTTGATAGCGGAAGTGCTTTTGGAAGATGGACAAAATATCAACAAGGAGCTGGTGCGGAACGGCCTGGCCTGGTATTTTAAAAAGTATTCTGACAGCCGGGAATATGCAGCGCTGGAAGCGGAAGCAAGGCTCCGGAAAAAAGGCCTTTGGGCAGATAAAGCGCCGATAGCACCCTGGAACTGGCGGCATCGGAAAAAAACCGGTATAAAAAATGTATAACCCCGGGCAGCCAAAATGTATATAAACCATTAGCCTTTTCGAAAAAACACTTTTTTTTAATTCGCACAATTTTGTTGTTTTACGGGTTTCCGTATTTTATTAGCCCGGCCGTCTGTTATTTTAGCGATAGAAATAACTGTAGCAACATGGAGAATGACTTAAAACTAAAGCTGGAGCAACTGCATCAAAGAGTAGCTGCGTTGAAGGACCAGATCCATACAGAAGAAGCCACTAAAAATGCTTTTGTGATGCCCTTTATCCAGATCCTCGGGTACGATATTTTTAATCCTACCGAAGTGATCCCGGAATATATTTGCGATATCGGAACGAAAAAAGGGGAGAAGATCGATTACGTGATTAAAAAGGAGGGAGAGCCCATCCTGATCATTGAATGTAAACACTGGAAGGAAAATGCAGATGCACATAACTCCCAATTGCACCGGTATTATCACGTTTCCAAATCCCGTTTTGGAGTACTGACAAATGGCATGGTGTACAATTTTTATGCAGATCTGGAGCGCCCGAACATCATGGATGATAAACCCTTTTTTACTTTGGAGCTTTCCAATCTCAAAGACGCAGGTGTTAAGATCCTCGAAAAGTTTACCCGGAATGGCTATAATCTCGAAGGTATCCTGGATTCGGCGGAGGACTTAAAATATATAAAAGCCATTCGCAACGAGTTTGAAAAAGAGCTGAAAGACCCGTCAGATGAGCTGGTGAAACTTTTGGTAAACCGTTTTTTCGAAAAACCGTTAACGGCATCACGGCTCACCAGTTTTAAGGAATATGCTAGAAGGGCTATCTCCAATTCTATTAATGAGTCTATCAATTTCCGGTTAAAGAATGCATTAAACATCAATGAAAAAACACCTTCCAAACAGGAGCAGCGGGAAGTAGTTCCGGTTGATGAAAACCCCGATGGCACCAGGGTGGTTACTACGGAGGAGGAAATAGAAGGTTCGCAGATCATCAAGGCCATTCTTAGAGAAGTCATTCCGGCAGCGCGGATCGCTTTCCGGGACACGCAATCCTATTTCGGCATTTTACTGGACGATAATAACCGGAAGCCACTGGCAAGACTGCATTTCAACTTTTCAAAAAAATACCTGGAATTATTTCATAAGGGGAAAGATAATGGCGAGAGAAAGCTGTTAGCGTCGCTGGATGATATTTACCAGTATAAGAAAGAGCTTTTGGGTACGGTTGATAATTATCTGGGAAAAAATGATACAGAGGGGGCTTCAAATGAAAGATAAAGTGTATTATGGAGAAAAGCTGTTTGATCCCCGATGGATAGAAAAGCGAAAACGAATTTTGCGCCGAGACAATAATAAATGCGCCATTTGTGGTAAAGCAGAAGGAAGGCTGCATGTCCATCATAAACAATACCACTTTATTAAACGCTTACAAAAGCATGTTGACCCCTGGGAGTATCAGGATAGTTTATTAACCACTTTGTGTGAAAGTTGTCATTGCCGTGGGCACTATCGATATGAAATACCGATAAAATACATTTAATAATAGTACACCTAAACTAATTTAAGAAATGGGATTTTTTGACTTGTTTAAAAAGAAAGAACCCGCTCCGGTCGAAATACCTGTAGAAGTTAAGAGTAGTTCACTTCCTGAGATCAGGGAGGAAGACTTCATTGATAATACAAATCCAACAGAAGAAAATACGACAACCTATTCTGTGGAATTTGGTTCAAAATTGCCAATAGACATTATTTATAGTTTTTTAAAAGAAGACTATGAGCATAAAGCGTACAATGATGCTTTGACAAACCCTGATAAGTCATATAAAGACGCAAATCTGGCGATTATTCACAGTAATCTGGAAATAAAGTTTAAACAGGTTTTTTTGAAATATGAAGATATGTTAAGAGAGATCCATTTTCATATACATTCCCGGGGGCAGGCTGGCTTAACGGATATTGTTGAACTGCTTAAATCGAGGCAGAGTACATATGAAAAACATTTGGAAGAGTTAAAAAAGATGAAAGAAGATCTTGATAAGGAAGAGTTGTATATGGTGGGAATCTTCAAGTCTTATGAGGTGGGATTTACGCGGGGGCTGGCATCCCTTTCTTTACATAACTTAAAAATAGACAGTGTGCTATGATGAAAGATTGGTGGGCGAAATTCGGGTGTTTTCTTACAGGCTGGAACTACCAGATATTGGGTGGCTGTACCGAAGCCAGCAGGAAACAGTTAAAAAAATATTCTTCTGCAATTTTAATACTGGTCATACTTTGGTCATTCATAGGGTACTCTTTTGCTGAACGGTACGTAGGAGCACCCATCTGGGGCCGTATCCTAACCGCCTTTATTTTTGTGGTGATCATTGTTCAGATTGAGCGCCAGATCATTCTTACCGTAGGTCGTAGTAAATGGCTTAGCTGGTTTCGTGTAGCCATTGCTTTTATTATGGCTATTCTCGGATCCTCTATTCTGGACCAGATTATTTTCAAAGATGATATTCAAAAAAAGATGATCCAGATCGTAGACCGGCAGGTAAATGAACAATTGTCTGGCCGGTTAACGATTATTGATAAAAAGCTTGGGGAACTGCAGGTTGAAATAGATTCACTGGATAAGAAAAATCTGATTTTATACGAAGAAATATCAAAGCAACCAACCATAAAAACGGTTTCTCAAACAATAACCAAGATACAATTCAGGCAAGGCGATGGCAGCTTTACTACTAGGCCTCAGACAACCATATCAACCACGCCGATTCCCAATCCCAAAGTGAAGGAAACCGAAATAAACGAACAAAACCTGGAGGTATTCCGGAAGCAAAAAGAAGATTACACGCAAAAGAAAATAAAAGCCGAAGCATCATTGAGGCAGGAATTAAAATCAAAACAAGGCTTCCTGGAAGAATTAAATGCAATTATCGAAATATTAAGAGAGCGGTCTGTGGCCTTATTCTTTTATTCAATTCTTTTTTTCTTTTTAATGTTCCTTGAATTATTTGTTGTGGCCAGCAAAACTAAGGACACAAAATCTGATTATGATCTTGTTGTGGAACATCAATTAAGCCAGAAGGTAAAAACATTGAATCAATTGGTAAAATAGCTGGTGCTTATTTCTGATCAATATTCTGTCAATTCCAAACAGTTTAAAAATCGGCTACTCAGCGCGACTGATGAGCATGCGATAATCACCGATCTTTTAATTGAGCAACAGAGGGAGTAAAAAAATGCTACAGTATATTGAGGGTCTTAAGGCCTCCAGGGATATGATGGACCGTTTGGCGCAGAAATAGTGTGACCTTTTATGTTAGAATGATTCCTGGTGCTATTTCACAATTGACGCTTCATTTCCTTGGTGATTCGCTTTTTATTGAGGATGAAAATAACCACTTGGAAGCGCTTTCTGTTTTGTTCATTTTGTTACTAAAACAAAAATGCCCCGCAGATAGGCGAGGCGCTAAATGTTTTCACAACGGAATAATCCTTATTGTGAATTGCTTTCAGGGCAAATATAGCATAATTCGTATTTGATCAAATACGGGAAACCGTAAACATTGAAATATATAATATATTATTTTAGAAAATGAATTAAAGAAATTTAGGAAACGAGTTCAGCAAATTGGAAAGTTATAAACTTGCTGCAGGGGAGTTGTAGTATTTTTTAATTTTCCAATTCGCTAAAAACGGGGTTGGTAATGAAGCAATTCACAACACACCACTCACAAAATGACGAAGGAATGGTATCTACCAACCCCAAAGCAAAGATAAGTTTTTTACAAAGATTGAGTGGTGTGAGTTCTTATAAATAATTTTTCGTATATTTATTTGAAAAATAACGAATTATGCCGCGAAAAAATATACTAGGCCTAGATCTTGGCACCACTTCCATCGGCTTTGCCAAAATAATTGAGGATGATGATTATCAGTGCTCTTCTGTTGAGTTGATCGGTGTACGTGTAAATCCCTTGACCACGGATGAACAAACTAATTTTGAGAAAGGGAAACCGGTATCTGTAAATGCTGATAGAACACTCAAAAGAGGAATGCGCCGCAATCTGGACCGTTACCAGCTGCGGAGGGATTATTTAATTGAGATACTGAGAACGCACCATATTATTACTGCGGATACAAAACTTGCTGAGGACGGCAAAAATACCACACATACTACTTATGCTTTAAGAGCATTGGCTGCTACCGCGGAAATTCCATTGGAGGCTTTTGTCCGGGTCCTTTTGGCTATTAATAAAAAACGAGGCTACAAAAGCAGCCGGAAAGCTAAGAATGAAGATGAGGGTCAACTGATTGACGGGATGGCGATAGCCAGAAGGCTGTATGAAGAAAGCCTGACTCCTGGACAATTTTCTTATCAGTTATTGAAAGAGGGCAAAAAATACCTGCCCGATTTTTACCGGTCCGATTTAAATACAGAATTGAATAAGGTATGGAATTTTCAAAAACAATTTTACCCGGAGATATTGACCGATGAATTTAAAAGGCACCTGGAGGGAAAAGGCCAGCGGGCTACAGCAGTGGCATTTTGGGGGCAACATGGATTTAGCATGGCGGAAAATAAAGGGAGCAGGGAGGAGAAGAAACTGCATGCCTATAAATGGCGCAGCGAAGCGGCACATAAACAACTAACAAAAGAGGAAGTGGCGTTTGTGATTACTGAGATCAATAACGATCTTAATAAATCCAGCGGCTACTTAGGTGCCATTTCTGACAGAAGCAAGGAATTGTTTTTTAATAAGCAAACGGTTGGCCAGTATTTACACCAACAGCTGAAAGAAAACCCGCACACACGTTTGAAAGGACAGGTTTTTTACCGTCAGGATTACCTGGATGAGTTTGAAACAATTTGGGAAATGCAGGCAAAATTCTATTCGGCGTTAACCCTTGAACTGAAAGAAGAAGTTCGAGATGTCGTTATTTTTTATCAGCGAAAACTGAAATCACAAATGGGATTGATCAGCCTCTGTGAATTTGAGAGTAAGGAAATTGAGATTGAAAAGAACGGGGAAAAGGCAAAGAAGCGGATAGGCTTACGGGTTGCTCCTAAATCATCGCCGTTGTTCCAGGAGTTTAAAATATGGCAGGTATTGAATAATCTGGAGTTTCGTAATAAAAAGACCAAAGAAGTGTTTGTTCCGGAGATGGCCGCTAAACAGCAATTGTTTGATGAGCTTAATATTAAAGGGAATCTGTTGGCGAGTGAAGCTATAAAAATTCTGGGTTATAAAACAAAGGATTGGGAAGCTAATTATCATACATTGGAAGGGAATCGAACCAATAAATCTTTATATGATGCCTGGCTTAAAATTTTAGAGTTAGAGGGTTATGATGAAAATTTGTTGAAGCTAAGCGGTAGCGATGATATTGATGTCTCCAAAATTGAGAAGCCCGCGTTGGAAATCAGACAAATGGTGCTTGCTGTTTTTGAGGTTTTGGGTATTAGTGGCGCAATTTTGGATTTTGATGCAGAAGCAGATGGAAAAGCATTTGAACAACAGCCTGCATATCAGTTGTGGCATTTGCTGTATTCTGCGGAAGATGATGGTAAAAAATATTCACAGGAAGATATATTTACATATGGGCACGACAATATTGGATTAAAGAAGAAGCTGTGTGAAAAATTTGGTTTCAGGCCGGAGCATACGAAGATTTTAGTGAATGTTGTTTTCAGCGATGATTATGGTAACCTGAGCAGCAAAGCTATGCGAAGAATTTATCCGTTTATCAAAGAGCTTACTTATGACAAAGCCTGTGCAGAAGCAGGGTACAGGCATTCGGCGGCTTCGCTCACGAAAGAAGAGATAGCGGCCCGGCCTTTACAAAATCGGTTGGATTTGTTAAAGAAGAATGAATTGCGCAGCCCTGTGGTAGAAAAAATCCTTAACCAAATGGTTAATGTTGTCAATACCCTGGTTGACGATGAAAACCAAAATCGAAAAGCCCGGGGATTATCTGAAGATTTTCATTTTGATGAAATAAGGATTGAACTGGCTCGTGAATTGAAAAAAAATGCTAAGGAACGTGCGGAGATGACAACAAATATCAACACTGCAAAACAATCACATGAAAAAATAATCAGAATCCTGCAAACGGAATTTGGTGTGCCCAATCCTTCCCGGAACGATATTGTCCGCTACAAACTATATGAAGAGCTGAAGAATAACGGCTACAAAGATTTATATACCAATACCTATATTTCTCGTGACATCTTGTTCAGCAAGCAGATAGATGTTGATCATATTATTCCACAAATGAGCTTGTTTGATGATAGTTTCTCTAATAAAACGGTGGTGTTCAGGAAAGATAACCAGGATAAGGGAAATAAAACCGCCTATGATTATATTCTTGGTAAATATGGAGAACAAGCATTGGAAGAATATATTTCCCGGATAACCAGCCTTTTTGAATTGGGAAAGAAAAATAAGGAAGAGGGCATTGGTAAGGCAAAGTTCCAAAAATTGCAGAAGCGCCTTGTTGATATTGGTGACGGCTTTATAGAAAGAGATCTTCGGGAGAGCCAATACATAGCAAAAAAAGCAAATAATATGCTTTATGCTATATGTCGCAGTGTGGTTTCCACCAGCGGCGAAATTACGGCAAGGTTGCGGGAGGACTGGGATTTGGTAAACGTAATGCAGGAAATTAACCTGCCAAAATTCAGGGCATTGGGTCTCACGGAAATGGTTGAGAAAAAAGATGGCGCTCAAAAAGAGCGTATCACTGACTGGACCAAGCGTAATGATCATCGTCATCACGCGATGGATGCTTTGGCCATAGCGTTTACTCGCCATAGCCACATTCAATATCTGAATCACCTGAACGCTCGTAAAGATGAGGCAAACAAGTGGCACCCTGTCGTTAGCAAGATTGAGGAAAAAGAAACGGTTCTTATTTATGATGATCTCGGCAATCGGAAAAGGAAATTCAAAGCTCCTATGCCCAACTTTCGCGAAGTGGTAAAAGAGCACCTGGAAAATGTGCTGATTTCTCATAAAGCCAAGAATAAGGTCGTTACAAAGAATAAAAATAAAATAAAGACAGTCAGAGGTGAAAAGGTAAAAACAGAGCTTACGCCGCGCGGACAACTGCATAAAGAAACGATTTATGGTAGGTATCGTTATTATGAAAGCAAAGAGGAAAAAATAGGGCCGAAATTTGATGCGGAAATGATAGGAATGGTTACGAATCCCCAATATAAAAAACTTCTGTTGGAGCGACTTGCAGCAAATGGAAACGATCCTAAAAAGGCTTTCTGGGGTAAAAATGCGTTGAACAAGAATCCTCTTTACGTTGATGAGGCCAGGCAAGAGCTTTTGCCTGAAAAAATTTTATTGCGCTGGCTAAACGATGATTATTCCATTCGCAAAGACGTAACGCCTGAAAATCTGAAAGATATAAAAACCATTGAAAAAATTTTAGATAAGGGAGTAAAGAAAATATTGTTGAAGCGCCTCGCCGACTTTGGCAATGACCCCAAGAAAGCTTTTTCCGATTTGGATAAAAATCCTATCTGGCAGAATGAGGCTAAACGAATTGCAATAAAACGGGTTACTATCAGTGGTATTAAAAATGCGGCGCCATTACATCATAAGAAAGATCATCTTGGTAATGATATTTTAGACGAAAAAGGAAAGCAGATACCGAGCTCTTTTGTAAGTACCGGTAATAATCATCATGTAGCTATTTACCGTGATGCAGAAGGAAATCTACAGGAAAGAGTCGTTTCCTTGTTTGATGCCGTGCAATTAGTAAATGGTGGTGAACCGGTAATTGATAAGGAGTATAACAAAGGAATAGGTTGGCAGTTTCTGTTCACAATGAAGCAGAATGAGATGTTCGTTTTTCCTGATGAAAAAACAGGATTTAATCCCCGGGAGGTTGATTTGTTAAGTTCTGGGAATAGAAAGTTGATTAGTCCTAACTTATTCAGAGTACAGAAGTTGGCTAGTAAAAATTATTTTTTTCGGCATCATTTGGAAACTAGTGTTGAAGAAAAGAAAGAGCTAAAGAATATCGCATATAAACCTCAATTGGGGCTTAATGCTCTAAGTAATATTGTTAAAGTTCGAATTAATCATATAGGTGAAATAGTAAGCGTAGGTGAATATTAAAAGCAAAAGGTGCTCAATTTTAAAACATATTATCATATTTATAACCACGCCAATGGCGATGATAACCTGTTTCGGGAGAAGGAGAATTATAATTTCTTTTTAAAGAAATATCATCAGCATATCGATCCCATCGCCGAAACCATCGCCTGGTGCCTGCTGCCGAACCATTTTCATTTGCTTGTAAAGATAAAAAGCGAGGAAGCGATAGCCGAAACTCATCCAAAGTTTCAAACTTTGGATGAGTTTGAAGCCCGGACCGCTTTTTTAAGTAAACAATTCGCTAATTTCTTCAGTAGCTATACGCAGGCGTTTAATAAAGTTTACAAACGACGGGGTTCTTTATTTATAAAGAATTTTAAAAGAAAAGAGGTGTTGGATGACGATTATTTACGTAATCTGATATTATATATCCATCTCAATCCTGCTAAGCATGGATTTAAAAAAGAGATTGACGAATGGCCCTGGACATCCTGGAACATGTTTCCAAACGAATACTCTCAATTGGCAAAAGAGCTGTTTGGTGACCTGGAACAATATAACCGGGCACATAAAAATAAACAAACAGATTTTGAAGAATATGTGAAATTGGAGAATGATTTAATACAGAGTACATGATCAAACGCACTCTATATTTCGGTAACCCCGCCTATCTTAAAACCAAAAATGAACAATTGCTGGTGGAGTTGGCGGATACTGGCGAGGTCAAAACCGCCGCTATTGAAGATATAGGCGTGCTGATCCTCGATCATCAGCAGATCACCATAACGCATTCGGTTATTGCCAAACTGCTGGCCAACAACGTGGCGCTGATCACCTGCGATGATATTCACCTGCCCACCGGCCTCATGCTGAACCTGGACGGGCATACGCTACAAAGTCAGCGCTTTCAGAGCCAGTTGGATGCGTCGATCCCTTTAAAAAAGCAGCTCTGGCAGCAGACGGTAATTGCCAAGATAACTAACCAGGCTAATTTGCTGCAGTTGTACCGCATACCCAATAAACTATTGCTCAACCTGGCTACTAAAGTAAAAAGCGGGGATAGCGATAACTGCGAAGCGCAGGCCGCCAGCCATTACTGGAAAAATATATTTCCTTTGTTTCCTGGTTTTAAAAGATTCAGAGAAGGGGAGCCTCCCAATAACCTGCTTAATTACGGGTACGCTATTCTGCGGGCGATCGTAGCCCGCAACCTGGTGGGTAGCGGGTTGTTGCCCACGTTGGGAATTTTTCACCGTAATCAATACAATGCTTATTGTTTGGCAGACGATATTATGGAGCCCTACCGGCCTTATGTGGATCGGATTGTGCATGAAATTGTCCGCATGAATGGGAAATTCCTGGATATGACTCCTTCCATGAAGCAACAACTGCTCGGGATTCCGGCAATGGACGTGATTATTGATGATGAAAAGAGTCCTTTGATGAACGCGGTACAGCGTACTACGGCTAGTTTGGCCAAATGTTTTGAAGGCGCGAGTCGTAAGCTGCTCTATCCTGTTTTGTCGCCTTCATTCTGAAACGATGAATTTTGAACGGTTAAATGCTTACCGGATTATGTGGGTGATTGTTATGTTCGACATGCCTACGGAAACCAGGGTTGACCGGAAGCGCTATGCGAAATTCCGGAAGCAGATCCTGGACGATGGGTTTAATATGTTCCAGTTCAGCATGTACATTCGTCATTGCATGAGCCGGGAGAACGCGGAGGTGCATGTGCAACGGGTAAAAAAGATCCTGCCGCAAAAAGGACATATCGGCATTATGTGCATTACGGACAAACAATTTGGCCAGATGGAGATATTTAACGGGAAGGATGCTGCCGAATCGCCGGTGCCAGCGCAGCAATTAGAATTATTTTAAAATGAAAAGATCCGATTTTATCAGAGGAGTGGTTGGCTTTTTAGGCATTTCAGTATTGCCACCGGGTGTAGTAAAACAATACCACCGGATCTATTTACTGCAGACTTTTGTGCGGGGTTTCAGGTTTTATAAAGGGGTGGAGTTATTGGATCAGATGAATGAAGGGGATCTGTTGGAGCTGGTAAGAGAGCCGGATAATCAACACGATGAACGGGCGATTGCATTGCATTTTAACAAGCATAAGATCGGCTATGTTCCGCGGGAGGATAATGATATACTCAGTAAATTGATGGATGCTGAAATTATACCGTTACAGGCGGAGGTGACACACCTGAATAAAGAAGCCAGGGCCTGGGAAAATGTATATATTGCCGTATACGTGTTAAAAGAAACAGAGGGAAGTCTTCCGGGATCAGCAATGTATTTAACGCAACTGGAAACGCCGTATTATCGTAGTTTGAAATTGTCGGCAGATAAAGTGGCCAATGTTTATTTTAGAGAAGACGAGGATGTTATGGATGCCGATGCGTTTTATGATGCTATGGTTACTAATTCGAAGGACGATAGTGTTTATACAATCCTTCATGATGATTTTGAGTCCGGACAAAACTTGCAGGAGATAATCAGTCAGGGGCGGATTTTGGTAAATATCAACAGGCTTCCTGAGGATTTGAAGAGGGATGCCGTAATCCGGGCATTAAAAGATGGAGTAATAGCCCTGGATGATGTTTTTGACGACGGCGGTTATCTGGTGGCTAATATTAACCGGGTGGCGGGTCTTTCCGGCCGGATCGAAAGGGTAGTAGGCGCATTTGATAAGTCGGGAAGGCTGTTTTATGAGGTTCTGTTTGTGTAAAAATGGAAGAATTAGGATAAAAAAACGGGCAATATCGCCCGTTTTTTTATCCTGTTGACAACTTGAAATCCTTTGCTGTTGTGGGTTTTGACAAAACGTGTTGTCAAAGACCAAAGTTAATTCGAAAATTGAAAGCAATTCACAACATCAAATACCTGGTCAACTACTTTTCTTAGTTGTCAAAGACCAAAGTTAATTCGAAAATTGAAAGCAATTCACAACAAAGCCTAAAGGCATAAAAATCCAGCGGAAGTTGTCAAAGACCAAAGTTAATTCGAAAATTGAAAGCAATTCACAACAATAAGACATAGCGGCCAAAAAGCGCCATGAGTTGTCAAAGACCAAAGTTAATTCGAAAATTGAAAGCAATTCACAACGCACCTGTTGCACCCGATGCGTTGTACCGCGTTGTCAAAGACCAAAGTTAATTCGAAAATTGAAAGCAATTCACAACGGTAGGATTCTCTTTGCCCCATGTTCTTAGTTGTCAAAGACCAAAGTTAATTCGAAAATTGAAAGCAATTCACAACTATTTTTGATGTAAATATTTACAGAAACAAGTTGTCAAAGACCAAAGTTAATTCGAAAATTGAAAGCAATTCACAACTTCCACCATCGATTAATCCCACCTGCCTATGTTGTCAAAGACCAAAGTTAATTCGAAAATTGAAAGCAATTCACAACAGCCAGTAGTGTTTTGCCACTCGGTATAGTGTTGTCAAAGACCAAAGTTAATTCGAAAATTGAAAGCAATTCACAACTCAGGACCCGGCGGTCAGCCCGCGATGGCAGTTGTCAAAGACCAAAGTTAATTCGAAAATTGAAAGCAATTCACAACGCCCCGAATGCGGGTCCATTGAGGAGGCTGGTTGTCAAAGACCAAAGTTAATTCGAAAATTGAAAGCAATTCACAACCCCAACAGCATGGAACCGATGGATTAAACGTTGTCAAAGACCAAAGTTAATTCGAAAATTGAAAGCAATTCACAACCCGGAGACCGAAGGTATGGCCTTTCCTTGGTTGTCAAAGACCAAAGTTAATTCGAAAATTGAAAGCAATTCACAACCGGTGGTGCCGGTCTTATTGGTGGTACCATGTTGTCAAAGACCAAAGTTAATTCGAAAATTGAAAGCAATTCACAACTTCTCAGCCTTGGCTTCCCGGATTTCCTTTGTTGTCAAAGACCAAAGTTAATTCGAAAATTGAAAGCAATTCACAACGGTTGACATGGCTAAGTGTTTGACTCCTTTGTTGTCAAAGACCAAAGTTAATTCGAAAATTGAAAGCAATTCACAACCACAGAGTATAAATCTGTTCCTTCGAGTACGTTGTCAAAGACCAAAGTTAATTCGAAAATTGAAAGCAATTCACAACTTTATTAGTTCGTTATCGTCAATTTTGTTGTTGTCAAAGACCAAAGTTAATTCGAAAATTGAAAGCAATTCACAACTACTGAGTATAAGTCTGTTCCTTCAAGTACGTTGTCAAAGACCAAAGTTAATTCGAAAATTGAAAGCAATTCACAACGTGCTGCATAGCTGGCCGGGTTACCCATCGTTGTCAAAGACCAAAGTTAATTCGAAAATTGAAAGCAATTCACAACGCAGCCTTCGGAATCATGAACGGGTTAACGTTGTCAAAGACCAAAGTTAATTCGAAAATTGAAAGCAATTCACAACGCCGCCGCCCGCCGGACCACTTCATTCGGTGTTGTCAAAGACCAAAGTTAATTCGAAAATTGAAAGCAATTCACAACAGAGTCAACGAAGGTGCCGTCATCGATGTAGTTGTCAAAGACCAAAGTTAATTCGAAAATTGAAAGCAATTCACAACAAGCGGCTTTAAATTTTGCAAGAGATTTTTGTTGTCAAAGACCAAAGTTAATTCGAAAATTGAAAGCAATTCACAACTGTCTGTATGTAATGCAACCACTTTTTCTGTTGTCAAAGACCAAAGTTAATTCGAAAATTGAAAGCAATTCACAACTGAAGGCTCTTTATGTTCAGCACGGCAGCGGTTGTCAAAGACCAAAGTTAATTCGAAAATTGAAAGCAATTCACAACAAAGTTGATGCGGCTCCTGTGGCTCACTCTGTTGTCAAAGACCAAAGTTAATTCGAAAATTGAAAGCAATTCACAACAGGCAGACAAAAGGGATAATATACGGCAACGTTGTCAAAGACCAAAGTTAATTCGAAAATTGAAAGCAATTCACAACAGAGAAGGATAAGGTTACTCGTGCCACGGTTGTCAAAGACCAAAGTTAATTCGAAAATTGAAAGCAATTCACAACCGCCCCGGCCGATATGGCATCAAAGGTTGTGTTGTCAAAGACCAAAGTTAATTCGAAAATTGAAAGCAATTCACAACTCTTATGTTAACATCTATTCTATTCCTCCAGTTGTCAAAGACCAAAGTTAATTCGAAAATTGAAAGCAATTCACAACTGAAATGATTCAATAGCATCCGCTTCGGCTGTTGTCAAAGACCAAAGTTAATTCGAAAATTGAAAGCAATTCACAACGGATACGAGTAATATAGTTCCTGGTACGCTGTTGTCAAAGACCAAAGTTAATTCGAAAATTGAAAGCAATTCACAACTGAATTGCAGGAGTTGTTGGACAAGCGTGCGTTGTCAAAGACCAAAGTTAATTCGAAAATTGAAAGCAATTCACAACATACCGTTTTACTTCCTTGTTTTCGGTAAGGTTGTCAAAGACCAAAGTTAATTCGAAAATTGAAAGCAATTCACAACCTAAATGATCCAGACACTACATAAGAACTAGTTGTCAAAGACCAAAGTTAATTCGAAAATTGAAAGCAATTCACAACCTAAATGATCCAGACACTACATAAGAACTAGTTGTCAAAGACCAAAGTTAATTCGAAAATTGAAAGCAATTCACAACTAGCTGTCGTGAGCATGGTGTTATTATGGGTGTTGTCAAAGACCAAAGTTAATTCGAAAATTGAAAGCAATTCAGATGCCCGATTCGTATTTCTCAGGGAAAGTAAAAAATTCGATGTTGTAGTTTTTACGGAACGTAACGCCTATTACCAGACCGAACGTTGGTCTATGGAACTAAACAGACTTCTGTCGTAGTGGCTGATTTTGAAAACGGGATTCCATTTGGTACAATTTCCGACACCCTCAATATGTTTTCGCGAGTCGCTGACTTATACCACATAAATGGTATCCATAAAAAAACGAAAACGTACGGATAGAATGCTTTAGTCTCTTGTCGATTCGTTACTACGATTTCATAAAATAAGGGTGCAGACCCAGCCACACCCTTTAAGCCTTTGGGATTGGGGAGGCCTAACCTCGCCGCTCCTGCCGCAAAGATAATGGATTTTAAAAAGTGAAGGCGCAAACTATGTTGCGCCCTCTAAACATTTGCGATCGGGGAGGATAATTCTCGCCTGTCGTAACGCAAAGCTGCTTTTTTTTATTTTTAGAAATATCTATTAAATGCATCGGATGATCCCGGAGGTAGACATATCCCATATTTGCCGCATTGCTGATGTTTTGATTAGGAAATCATAAATCTACTATAAGTATCCCGGAAATTGAAATTTATAATTTTGATCCGTTATACCGCTTTTATCAGCCCGCCGTCTATCGCCATATTGGTTCCCGTAATATACGATGCCTTATCAGAAGCCAGGAAGGTTATCAGGTCTGCCATCTCTTTTGGCCGGCCCAGGCGTCTCATAGGGATGGTGTCCAGCGCCAGCTTTTTATATTCCTCAAAAGGGATGTTTTTTGCGGCGGCTTCCCGTTCGTATAGTTCAAGGATACGGTCGGTTTCAAAATTGCCGGTAAGGATATTGTTTACCGTAATATTATTTTTTGCTACCTGCGTGGCTAATGTTTTACCCCAGGTCATCACTGCGGCACGAATGGTATTGGATAGGGCCAACGCCTCAATGGGCTCTTTTACCGAGCGGGAAGTGAGGTTGATAATGCGACCGGAATTATTGGCCAACATACCGGGAAGCGCTTTTTCAGTGGTGTATTGCACGGTACGGAAAAGAAGATTGAACGCCGCAACATAATCGGCATCTTTCTTATCCAGCGCCGTGCCGGGGGCTGGCCCGCTTGTATTGTTTACCAGTATATCGACCGTATTTGTTAAAAAATAAGCGTCAATGTTTTTCTTATAAGTATCGATGTCTGAAAAATCAGCTAAAATATATTGATGCTGCTGCTGACCAGCCGCCGGCAATTCCGCCAGCACCTGTTTTAACGCTGCTTCATTGCGCGCCAGCAAGGTAACGCTGGCGCCGCTGGCCGCCAACTGCAGGGCTATTGCTTTGCCCAGCCCGTTGCTGCTGGCGCCTACTAATGCTTTTTGGTTGTTTAAAGAGATATGCATTACAAAGTTTATTGAGTGATTGCGCCCGGTTTATTTAAAAGATTAAAGAAACGGTCCAGGTTGGTGCCCAAGCTTTTTTCAAAACTGGCTTTCATATCGGCCGGTTGCGGATGTTTGTTTTTCCAGGTGGCAAAATAATCCTGGAAGGCTTTGTCCACTTTTGCCTGGCCTACCTGGCGTTCCAGTAAATACATCCATAGCGCCGGTTTTATATAGGAGCTCAGCGCATAGTCTTCAGAAGTTTTAAAGTCCGCGGAGGGTGTTTCCATTGGGGTGGGCATGGGTATCTGGGTCATGGCGCCGTAAATGCGTTCCTGGAACTGATCCGCAGGCAACTTTTTAACGGTCTCTGGAATATCGCCCAGCATCGAATTGGAGCGGTATTTTTCCGCTTCGTACCGGAACTGGAAATAAGAGTTCATCCCTTCATCCTGCCAGGTATGCATACGCTCATTGCTACCCAGCATGCTCATAAACCAGTTGTGCCCCACCTCGTGCGTAATAACCCCGTCCAGCGTTTCTTTTTTTGCATCGGGGCTGGTGATAAGCGTAATGGTTGGATATTCCATGCCTCCGCTGGCATTATTTTTTGGACCTTCAAAGGCCTGCACTACCGGGTATTCATATTCGCCAATCCAGTTGCTGTAATGATGCACCGCATCCTTTATATAATCAATACTGTTGTTCCATAGAGTGCCTTTGGTATTATGATAATAGGAGAAAGCATCCACTGTTTTTCCTTTCAATTGAATGGTGTCGTATTCAATGATCAATCCTTTTTCTGCAAACCAGGCAAAGTCCGGAACATCTTTTGCAATATACTGGAGTGTTTTTACGCCTCCTTTGCCCGGTTGATAGATGACCTGTTGTTGCCGGTTAGCTGTGTTTTTTTTGCCGATTGATTTATACAATTCCAATTCCTCCTTGTTCTGTAACACCCCCGTGGCGCCTACAACATATTGTGCCGGCAGGGTTAGTTTTACATTATAATCGGCATACTCGCTGTAAAATTCCCCCATATCCAAATAAGGAAATTCATGCCAGCCTTTTTTATCATAAACCGCCGGCTTGGGGTACCACTGGCAGATCATAAATTCGCCGTCTGCAAAACCGGAACGGGAAAAATAGGAAGGCAGCTTTACTTTAAAATCAGTTGCAACAGTGGCGGTGGCGCCGGGCTTCAATGGCTCGGGCAACAATACCTTTATAATATCTATGTATTTGGGGTGTGCTTCAGTTTTGGCCGTTTTGCCATCTACTTTAAAGTCCAGCCCGTCAATAAAGCCGTAGGTGACCTTGCCTAATTTTTCTTTGCGCGAGGCATCGCTCCTTATTTGTTTAAAAAGCGCTGTAGAATCATTTTTATAACCATTCGGCCATAGATGAAACCATATAAAGTTCAATGTTTCGGGCGAATTATTTTTGTAAGAGATCGTTTCTTTGGCCGTAACGGTGTTGTCTTTGTCGTTAAGCGTTGCCTCCATATTGTATTGCAGTTGTTGTTGCCAGTAACCCTCCTGGGCAAATCCTGCAAGGGCAGAGAAAACGAAAAGGGTAAGAAAGAATTTTTTCATGTATTTTTTTTATCGCCGGGGGCGGATTTATAATGCACCCTTCAGGGCAGGTTTTTAAAGATAGGGTAAAAAATGAAACCGGGTAGTATTTCCGGCAAACCGCATTGGTTGTAAAAGGGTGCTTATTTACGAATGTAGCGACTGATTTTTACGGTGTTGAAGGGAATGGTCTTACACTGCCGGAACGGTCTTTCTTACAAAAGATTTAACAAGAAGCATACCCGCTACGAAGCCGCCGATATGTGCGGCATAGGCCACCCCGGCTTCCGCCTGCGCGTGCAGGGAATTATACTGGCTTACCACCTGCATCAGGATCCAGATGCCCAGGGTTATTATGGCCGGTACGCGGAAGGTGAAAGCAATAAGCAGTATCCGTATCCTGTTTCTGGGGAATAAAATAATGTAGCCCCCGAGCACGCCGGATATAGCCCCCGATGCACCCAGGCTGGGAACATACAACCCATCATTTAATAAAGCAGACATAAACACATGACTGAGCGAAGCCAGCATCCCGCAGATCAAATAGAAGGCAAGATAGCGGGCGTGCCCCATTACATTCTCCAGGTTGTCTCCAAAAATGGAGAGGTAAAGCATATTGCCAAGGATATGCGCAATGCTGCCATGCATAAACATGGAGCTGAGTATTGTTGCATAAACCGGTATCGGCGTAGGGGCAAGGCCATTTCCCGCAATATCATGCCCGCTTAAAATTTCCGCCGGAACGGTGGAGAGGCTCGCTATCATGTATTGGTTGGTGCCCAGGGCCTGGTAATAAACAAAAACGAAAATGTTTAGTGCAATGAGCAGATAATTGATATAGGGAGTAAGGGTGCGTCCGGTATTATCGTCTCCGATCGGGAACATAGTTCAATAGTTTTATTACATGGAATAGGCGATTACCACACAAAGTAGGATAATTATTAACACCATCAAAACGGGTTGAAAGCGGGCCCACAAAATGGCCGCGCGCACTTCTTTTTCTTTTTGTTGAATCAATATTTCAGCCTTTGAGCCGGCGTGGATCTTTTTTAATTGTGCCAGCAGCACCTGGCGGTCTGCATAAGTAATAAGGTGCATACTATCGATGATCCATCGCACCACCTCATAATTAATATCTTGCTGATCCGCATCGTTAAGGAGCATTATTTTTTCATCATCGATCAGCGCGCCCAGTTCCCGGAACAATCCTTTTTTATCAACCCGGTAGGCATCTGCTGCAGCCAATGCCTGGTTGGCTTTTAATACGGCATTGAGCAGTTGTGCGGGTGTGATTTTCGTTGATTCCGCCGGGGTGCCCATGGCTTGGTGCAACCATCGCTTTTGTAAATAGGCTTCTTTAAGTTGCGGAGTGGTAAGGGTTTGGTAGGCTTCTGTTATTAACTGAAACCGGGAGGCTGCCACACTGTTCAGCGGGTTTTTGTCGGGGTGATACTGCAGCGCTAAAGTGCGGTAAGCACTTTTGAGCTCCCTTAAGGTGGCCGATGGTTTCACGCCCAGTATTGCATAGTAGTCTTTCAAAATAATCGGCGATGAAGTTAGGGATAAAAGGTTTGATTATGCTACGTGGAAAGCAGGGTTTCTTCAGTGTCATATAAATGTTAAAAATTTTTACTTAATTTTTTCATAACTATTGTTAGTTTGCGAAAAGGTTGACAACCCGGAAAACAATTCTCCGTCTAATAAGCAAGAGGCGCAAAAAATGTAATTAATTTGCCTGCCTGGAAAACAATTTTAACTCAAATAAAATAAAAGTATTAAAACATGAAACGACTTATTACCACAATCAGCTTTGGCTTATTCCTGGCGCTGGCTTTGTCAGTTTCTCCAAAAACGAATGCACAGCCGGGCATTGGGGTAAGCATTAACTTTCAGACCTTTTATGATCAATTGAGCCCTTATGGCGATTGGGTCGATTACCCGGACTACGGGTATGCCTGGCGCCCGCGGGTGGGGGGAGATTTTCGACCCTATGCCACTAACGGCCGCTGGGTGTATTCTGATGAATACGACTGGATGTGGGCTTCTGATTACAATTGGGGCTGGGCTCCTTTCCACTATGGTCGTTGGTTCTATGATCCCTATTACGGGTGGATGTGGGTTCCCGGTTATGACTGGTCTCCCGCCTGGGTAGCCTGGCGCGGCGGCGGCGATTATTATGGATGGGCTCCCTTACGCCCGGGCATCAGCATCAGTATTGGCATCGGGAATTATAACCCTCCCTATGACTACTGGACCTTTGCCCCCGGCAGGTATATGAACTCTCCTTATATAAGCCGCTATTATTATCCTTACCGCAACAACACCACTATTATTAATCGCACTACCATTATTAATAATTATTATGGTGGCAGGGGCGGTAGAGGCGGCCGTGACGGATATTATACCAATGGCCCGCGCCGGGGCGATGTGGAACGGTATACCGGCCGTATCCAAAGCGTGCAGGTACGCAATGTGAATACTCCGGGACGTGCAACGGTGGGCCGCAATAGTGTTTCGATGTACCGGCCGGCAGTGCAACGCGGGGGCGACAATACCCGGTTCTCCCCAAGATCGGTGCAGCAATATGATCGTTCCAATGCAGGAGTGGGACGGGGTAATAGCGGCAGGGGCGCCGGCAACCCGGCAACAAGTAATAACGGGTTTGGCAGAGGCAACGTGAACAACGGAAGAGACCAGCGGAACCAGCAAATGCAATCACAGCGCCAGCAACAAATGGATACGCGCAACCAGCAAATGCAACGGAACCAGCAGGCGCAACGCGGTCAGCAAATGCAATCACAACGCCAGCAACAAATGGATATGCGCAACCAGCAAATGCAGCGGAACCAACAGGCGCAACGCGATCAGCAAATGCAATCGCAACGGCAGCAACAGATGGAGATGCGCAACCAGCAAATGCAGCGGAACCAACAGGCGCAACGCGATCAGCAAATGCAATCGCAACGGCAGCAACAGATGGAGATGCGCAACCAGCAAATGCAGCGGAACCAACAGGCGCAACGTGATCAGCAAATGCAATCACAACGCCAGCAACAGATGGACGTGCGCAACCAGCAAATGCAGCGGAACCAACAGGTACAACGCGACCAGCAAATGCAGGCACAGCGGCAACAACAGATGGAGATGCGCAACCAGCAAATGCAGCGGAACCAACAAGCGCAACGCGATCAGCAAATGCAGGCCCAACGGCAGCAGCAAATGCAACAACGCCAGCAACAGGCACAACAACGCCAGGAGGTGCAGCGTCAGCAACCACAGGTAGAAAGAAGTGCACCAGCGAGGTCAGACGCAGGCAGATCCGGTGGCAATGGCGGCCGGGGTGATGGACGCGGGGGCCGGAACGACGGAGGAAGATAAAAGGCAGTAGTTTTTCATAATTTAAAGTGTGAGCAACCGGTTCCGTTTTCGGAGCCGGTTCTTTTTTGAGCCGTGGGTAAAGTAGTTTTTGGGCCGGTAAGGCAGGTTGGCGACAAGTAAGCGATTTTACCCCAGTAAACAGTTGTGATCGTTTTCTGAAAATGCACCAGTGCCAGTATCAAAGGATACGATTATCAAATGATAAGTTACTAACAATAGCTTTTTGAACCGTTAAGGATTAAGAGTATTAAGGGATTTCTTAATAAACTCAACTTCTTAATGTTTTGTCATTGGCCACTTTGCGGAATAAAAAATACTTTTTGGTCTGCTCCCTGCATTGCAAACGGATCTTTGTTTTGCGCCCTTTTACATTCAATATTTCTTATTCCTTATTTTACATTTTCCTCAATTATTCCATATTTTCCTCATGATGGATCAATTTTCCATCCACCGTCATCCCTTCAATTACGACATGAAAAGCATCCGTAACATCATTGTTATAAAAAGAGAGGGTGATTTGTTTTTTCTTGGGGTCAATGGTTACGTTGGGGTTCCAGTAAATAGTTGTTCTGAGGTCCTTATCTGCATCGGGTGCGGTAAACTGGCTGTAATACTTGGGCATATAAAATTCCTTAATGGAAGTGTAGCCCTCGATCCGGCTTGCATCCAGGCCTTTGCCGGGCTCCTGTTTAATATCGCCTCCTTTCCGGGTATAAATGGCTACAGCGCCGTTGGCGCCACCCCCGGCGCCACCCATAAAGGGGGGAGGAAATGCCTTAATATAGGCAACATCATTCATATTGAGGCTGGAGGCAAAGCTTACATCTGCCGGCATTTCGTCAATATAGATTTGCGGCGCGCCCCCCCGCCAGCTTAAAGAAGCATTGGAACCGGAGCCTGAAACCTGTAAGCCCGCAAATTTTCCCTGCAGGTAGGTAAATACATCAATGGCACTTTTGGCAAAAGGGTCGTTCATTACATCCAGTTCCCGGGCGTTCATATCGCCCTTGAACAATCCGGATGCATATTTTTCATCCAACAATTCGGTGGGCGATTTTGTCTTGGCCTTTACAACCACCGTTTCCAGTTCCTTATACCTGTTTTTTTCGAGAATAGCGTTAGCCGCTGCCGCCATCTTCATATGATAGGCATTCCCGGCTGTATCAGCCTTAAAGGGGGAGGCCCAGTAATTGCCCGGCGGCGGCGTGCGAAGCCGGTCCGACATAAATTGTACCATCGATCCGTCCAGCGATTTATCCTGTATTTTGTAAAATACGCGCGCCGTGTCAAACAGTATTGAGGACGCATCGCTGAAGCGTCCGTCTTTGTTGATCGGCATCATTAGCACTTTTCCTTCGGCCCCGTCTTTCGGTTTCATCATTACTACAATAGTAGAAAGAGGGGTGATCTGCGAAGGCATAATACCCGCCAGCTTACCCGAAACGGTAATATAGGAGGTATCCCTGGGGTACTTGATCTGCGGTATATCGCCGGCAATGAGTTTATTCCAGTTAAAGCGCCGCCAGCCATTGGTAAGCATTACCAGGTCCAGTTGCTGCTGCACTTTTAATGAACTGTCCTTAAAATAATAGGCCGGGTTATATACTTTCCCTTTTAATTCTCCGGTGAGCATCAGGCTGGAAAGGATGTTTTCACTACTGTCCGCCCCGATGGCCAGATCGGTTACGGCTACGGAAAGAGAGGAGGGCGTTGCTTCGGGCAGCGAAAGCACCAGTTCATTTCTTGCCCGGTGGCTCAGTCCCCAATGCTCCACATCCATTGCTGCGTTTAAAATATAGGAGTTGTTATTTACATAGGTGATCCGCTCTGCCAGGGGCTTCCAGCCTTTATCAAAAACCGTAATGGTAAGCACGCCGTAAGGCAGATTTTGCAGCGGTATGGAACCTGTTATCGGCGCTCCCTGCACCGGCCGGGAGAAATTAAAGACCACATGCTGATACATGGTACCCACAATATGCAGGCTATCGCCATTGGCTGCACTGCCGGGGGAGGTAATGATCTCGAAAGTTCTTTTGTCCGGCAAAACGGTAACATGCATGGCTACTCCTTCGCTTTTGATGGCGGGCAGGGGCGTGGTATACTCTGTTTTTTTATCATCTTTCCATTTAGCGGTGTATTTCCCATTTGCCTTTGGCTTTATGAGCAGGAAGCCCATACCATCGTGCATGTTTCTTAAACTATCCACAAACTTGCCGCTTTCATCCACCACTGTACCGGATATTTTAACCGGGTCGCCAAAAGCATTTACTGCTTTAAAAGCGATCTTATTAGAAATACCGGCTATGGCATCGCCCCCTTCCGGGAAGAAGGTCAGGGAAGGCGGAGCCGGGGGAGCCGCTTTACCAGCCGCGCCGGGGTTAATAACGGGTATCTTTTTATTATAAAGAAAGGAGGAATCAAAATTGAGCATCCAACTGGTATAGGCTTTTACGGTAATGGACCGGCCGCTATAGGTTGCCGGGAGCTCAAACTGGCCGTTGGTCATGCCGGTTACCAGCGGGCTGATGGTATGCTGCAGGAGCTTGCCTTTATCATCGATCCAGTCCACATATAAATTTTTACTGGCCTCGGCAGGAGCAATTTCCGATAAGGCATAGGCTTTGAACCAGATCGTTTCGCCGGGGGAATAGCTGCTTTTATCATAGTGCAGATAGGTTCGTTCCACCGGCAGCCGGGTGGCAAATTTTTCAATTTTAGCGGTAATGTCCTGGCTCTGCGCCAGGGTGGCTATATTTAGAAGCGCCATGAATAAAACGGGCGACTTAAATTTCTGCTTGCTCATATAATAAAAGCGAAAATTAACATTTGTACTGCAAATGCAGCGATCCGGTGGGGCAATTTTTACTTTTTTTTAGCGGTTAACCGCTTGCTAATCATCAGAATGGTGGTTTTTTAACCCAAAGAGCACATTAAACCTGATTTTTTCGTACTTTTGCAATCCGTTTTAAAGCGGAACAGTACTGAAGAGGTTCAATAAGGGGGGCGCCCGGGCGGCCACACCTCAAAGGTGAAACATAAAATTAATAGGTACCATGCCTAAAGTAAAAACAAATTCGAGTGCGAAAAAGCGCTTTAAAGTAACTGCGACTGGCAAGATCACGCACCAAAAGAGTTTCAAACGTCACATTCTGACAAAAAAATCAAAAAAACGTAAACGTGCAATGCGCATTGATGGAACGGTTGATAAAACCAATGTGTTCTTTGTAAAACGTTTATTGCGTTTAAAGTAATTCTTTACTTGATTTTATTTATTACTCTTAAAATTATTCAGATATGCCACGTTCAGTAAATTCCGCCGCTTCAAAAGCACGCAGAAAAAAAATATTAAAACAAGCCAAAGGCTTTTATGGCAAACGTAAAAATGTATTTACCGTTGCCAAAAACGTTGTTGAAAAAGGGATGACCTACATGTATGTGGGCCGTAAATTAAAGAAAAGAGATTATCGTTCTTTGTGGATTGCCCGTATTAACGCGGCCGTTCGGGAAGAAGGATTGACCTATTCTGTTTTCATGAACAAATTAAAAGCAAAGCAAATTGAGCTGGACCGTAAGGTGCTGGCCGATTTAGCGATGAACAACCCCGAAGCGTTCAAAGCGCTGGTTGCTTCAGTTAAATAAGTTTGTTTTTACAATATTGCGAAGGCTGTTTTCAAATTTTGAAAACAGCCTTTTTTATTTGGCTGGTCTGCTTAGTTAACGTAGTAAGTCAGCCCCAGTGAAACGTATTGCATTTTGGGTTTTCTGCCGGGTACATCATTAGGCTGCTCTTTATAAATATTTGAAAAATGATGAGTAAAGGATGCCTGTAGGGCAAACCGGGCATTTAATGTTTGTTCCACCTTCGCCTGCCCGGCCAGCCCAATTGTTTGATAATCATCTTTGGCGCTGCTTTTTGTTTGTAGTAGCAGGATGGTGCCTCCCGGTTGCGCTGCACCCTCTTTATAGGTGTGGGTGGTGCTTTTTGCTAAGAGATAAGGTACCGCGCTCAGACCGATTGCTGTTTTCCTTAGCAGGTTGTATTTAGCTCCCAGGTTTAACTGTGCGTACACATGGTTTACTTTTCCTTGTTTAAAATTCTTTTCTGTGGTTTCCGCGGAAATGGGATGCGAGTTGCCCGGATCAGGGACTCTGTCGGTGAAACCACCTGCATAACCATAGAACTCGAGGTATGTACTTCCGGAGATGGGCCATCCACCCAACGTGGGCATCCCACCACCATTGTATATTGAACTGAGGGCAGTATGCGCCCGGTAGCCGGTTAATACCATACCCGCAGTTACCTCCAGTGAAAGCTTTTTAACAGCAAGCGGAAGCGTAAAACCTCCGGAAAGCCCTGCACCGGATTGATGGTCGAAATGCGATCGTGCAGTAATAGTGGCCAGGGTTGTCATATCGTTGATCGTTATTGGGTAAGATCCGGTATTGTTGGTTTTTCGCACCAGTGAAAAATTTCCTTCAGGCCGGATGAACCAACGCACCTGACCATAGCTGTTCAGCACAAACAAAAGAGATAAAAGGGAAAGCAATGTTTTGGGGTAACTCATAGACAATTTTGATATTAAATAGTTTTGATAGCTGCAAAGATAAGGAGCTATGCTATTTTCATAATGCTGCATCCCGGCGCTCTGGCGGTTAAACCAGGGCCCTATGATAGGCGCTGGCTGAACCGGGCCAATCTGAATTTGATTTTTGCAGAAGTATTTAGGGAATTTCCTAATTTAGCGGGCAATTTTTAAAACTTAAAGCTGCCGGCATTCACCGGAAATTTTTGAGTAATGAATAATTCATACTTAGGCCTGGTTGATCAAACGTTTAACTTTCCGCAGGAAGGAATTGAAGTGGAAGACAGCTATCTCAAATTTAATGGTATTGATCTGAAAGCCCTGATCAAAAAACATGGTACGCCTTTAAAAATAAGTTACCTGCCCAAGATCGGGATCAACATCAATAAGGCAAAACAATATTTTGCTACCGCCATGAAGCGGCATAAATATGAGGGCAAATATTTTTATTGTTATTGCACTAAAAGCTCTCATTTTTCTTTTGTAGTGGAAGAGGCGCTGAAGCATGATATTCACCTGGAAACATCCTTCGCTTATGATATTGATATCATCAATCAATTATATAAACGAAGAAAGATAACAAAGGATATCAATATTGTTTGTAACGGCTTTAAACAAAAAGCGTACACGTCACGTATTGCCAAACTCATCAACAGCGGATTTAAAAATGTGATCCCGGTACTGGATAACAAAGAAGAACTGCAACTCTATAAAAGAAGCATAAAAAGCAAAGAGCCGTTTAAACTGGGCATACGCATTGCCGCTGAGGAAGAGCCTACTTTCCCCTTTTACACGTCGCGCCTGGGCATCCGCGCAAAGGATGTACTGGAGTTTTACGTGGATGAGATTGAAGGCTACGAGGATAAGTTCCAGTTGAAAATGCTCCATATCTTTTTGAATAAGGGGATAAAAGATGATATTTATTACTGGAGTGAACTGCGCAAAAGCATTAACCTGTATTGCCAGTTGAAAAAGATCTGTCCCGAACTGGATTCGTTAAACATCGGCGGCGGATTCCCTATTAAGCACAGCCTGGCTTTTGAGTATGATTACCAGTTTATGATCAACGAGATCATCAGCAATATCAAATCGGCCTGTAAAAAAGCCAAGGTGCCGGTGCCCAATATATACACCGAATTCGGAAGTTATACCGTGGGAGAAAGCATGGCGCATATTTACAGCGTGATTGGTGAGAAGACACAAAACGACCGCGAGACCTGGTATATGATCGATTCTTCCTTTATTACCACCCTGCCCGATACCTGGGGTATTGGTGAAAAATTCCTGATGCTGCCGGTAAACAAATGGAACAACGAATACCAGCGCGTGGTGCTGGGAGGCATTACCTGCGACGGGCATGATTATTATGATTCGGAAGAGCATATCAATGAAGTGTTCCTGCCCAAACTAAAAAATGATAACGGGGTGGGGGGGCTCGGTGTTCCGGCCATTGAGCACACGCCTAAAAACGCAGAAAGTGATGCCGAACCTTTATATGTAGGCTTTTTTCATACCGGGGCCTACCAGGACCAGATCAGCGGGTATGGTGGAATCAAGCACTGCCTCATCCCATCGCCCAAGCATATTATCCTGGAGTATGATAAAAACGGCAAACTGATTGAATGGGTATATGCCAAACAACAGACCGCACAAAGTATGCTGAAGATACTGGGCTATTTGAGGTAGAGGGGAAAGATTCTATGGCTCACGGATGACACGGATTGGCACAGATTTGTTCTGTTCTGCCATGATCAGCGTGGAAATTTACGGGATATTTATTATTGACACACGGTGTTATGATACAGATATTTCTGCGTAAATCTGTGGCCTTTGTTGGTGTTGCGCCCGGCGGCTGGGGCCGGTAATTCACCAACAAATCAATCATCCTTCTGATCCTGCCGTTGGTGTTTTCCCCCTGCACCAGCTTTGCTCAACACCAACAGCGGCATAACACATAAAAATTATCAAATGAAAACCCTGTTTATTTATCTCTCCTTGTGGCTATTAGCTTCCTGCGCGCCCAAAGCTCAGCAAGGCCCCTTTAACCCCCGGGCATTAAGCCGCCAATGGATGCTTACAAAAATGGAAGGCTTTACAAAAGAGGAGCTGGCCAAAGCCGGCGCCTTTATTGACCTGACAGATTTGAAAAAAACAAATGGGAAAGCAGGCTGTAACCGCATCGGGTTTAGCACTAAGGCGGAGGCTAACGGTCATATTCAATTTTCCGGCGTATTATCTACCCGCATGTATTGCGCACCGTTTATGAAGCTGGAAGGCGCTTTTATAGAGCTGCTGAAACATATTTCAATTTATAAAGTGGAAGGCCATCGCATCCGGTTCTATAATGCAAAAAATAAACTGCTGGCGGAAGCCGTCGCGGCGGACTGGGATTGAGATGTCAGAAATCAGTATTCAGTATTCAGACATCTGAGAACTAACCACTGAGAACTGAAGACTGAGCACTGACAACTATCTCCAAACATTTAATACACATTTAAACGGTTTCTGGGCTTATTTTGCCAGAATTACCTACCTTTGCAGCCTTAAATTCCATTCATTGCGGTTATTCAGCAGCTTATTTTTACAAAATGTTGATAATGAATAGGATGGGGTTTTGAAAACTAATCAATCAACTTTAGAAAAAATCATGGCAGATTTAAAATTTCAACGAAACTTTGGTATTGCCGCTCACATTGATGCTGGTAAAACCACTACAACGGAGCGTATTTTACGTTACACCGGTATGATTCACAGAATTGGTGAAGTGCACGAAGGTGCGGCTACCACCGACTGGATGGAACAGGAAAAAGAACGCGGTATCACTATTACTTCTGCTGCTGTAAGCTGTCAGTGGAACTTCCCCACAGATAAAGGAAAAGTTTCTCCTGATACAAAAAAATATTCTTTTAACATTATCGATACTCCGGGCCACGTGGACTTTACCGTTGAGGTAGAGCGTTCCATGCGCGTACTGGATGGTCTGATCGCCCTGTTTTCAGCGGTTGATGGTGTGGAGCCTCAGTCTGAAACCGTATGGCGCCAGGCAAACCGTTACCGCGTACCGCGTATCGGTTTTGTAAATAAAATGGACCGCCAGGGTGCCGACTTCCTGAACGTGGTAAAACAGGTTAAGGAAATGCTGGGCGCGAAAGCGGTTCCCCTGCAATTACCTATCGGCGCTGAAGATAATTTCAAGGGCGTGGTAGACCTGATCAAGAACACCGGTATTATCTGGGATGACGCTACTGAAGGTATGACGTATACTGAAGTGCCGATCCCTGAGGATATGAAAGCGGAAGTAGAAGAATGGAGAGCGCACCTGATCGAGGCCGTAGCTGAATACGACGATCAGTTAATGGAGAAATTCTTTGACGATCCGAATACTATTTCTGAAGACGAAATTCATGAAGCGATCCGTAAAGCGGCGATCGACCTGAGCATTGTGCCGATGATGTGCGGTTCTTCTTTCAAAAATAAAGGGGTACAAACAGCATTGGATGCGGTTTGTCGCTACCTGCCTTCTCCGGTAGATGTGGAAGCCATCGAAGGGCACGATCCTAATGATCCTGAAAAAGTATTAACCAGAAAACCTGATGCAAAAGAACCTTTTGCGGCATTGGCGTTCAAGATCATGACCGATCCTTTCGTAGGTCGTTTGGCGTTCTTCCGTTGTTACAGCGGTCACCTGGATGCAGGTTCTTATGTATTGAATGTAAGAAGCGGTAAAAAAGAGCGGATCAGCCGTATCATGAAGATGTTTGCCAACAAACAAAACCCGATCGATTTTATCGAGGCAGGCGATATTGGCGCGGCAGTTGGTTTTAAAGAAATTAAAACAGGGGATACCCTTTGCGATGAAGATCATCCGATCGTTCTGGAAAACATGTTCATCCCTGAGCCGGTGATCTCTGTTGCGGTAGAACCTAAAACCCAGGCCGACGTTGATAAAATGGGTATGGCCATCGCGAAGCTGGTAGAGGAAGATCCGACACTGCGTGTAAAGACAGACGAAGATACGGGTCAGACGATCCTGAGCGGGATGGGTGAACTGCACCTGGAGATCATCGTGGACCGTATGCGTCGCGAATTTAAAGTAGAAGTAAACCAGGGTGCGCCCCAGGTTGCCTATAAAGAAGCATTCAATGCTACTATTGAGCACAGGGAAACATTAAAGAAACAAACCGGTGGTCGTGGTAAATTTGCCGACATCCAGTTTAGCCTGGGCCCTGTTGATGAAGAGTGGAAAAAAGAAAACCCTGATAAGAACTACCAGTTCGTTAACGACATTTTCGGAGGTTCTATTCCAAGGGAATTTGTTCCGGCTATTCAGAAAGGTTTTGAAACCTCTATGACCAGCGGTGTGCTGGCCAACTATCCGGTAGACAATATGAAGATCCGTGTATTTGACGGAAGCTTCCACGCGGTGGATTCTGATTCTATGTCTTTTGAATTGTGTGCGAAACAAGGCTTCCGTGAAGCAGCCCGCAAAGCGAAGCCCATCCTGCTGGAGCCGATCATGAAAGTAGAAGTGATCACTCCCGAGCAATACATGGGTGATGTAACGGGTGACCTGAACCGTCGCCGCGGTATGATGGAAGGTATGGATACCCGTGCAGGGGCGCAGGTGATCAAAGCCCAGGTGCCTTTGAGCGAAATGTTTGGTTATGTAACCCAACTGCGTTCGTTGAGCTCCGGCCGTGCTTCCAGCACTATGGAATTCTCGCATTATGCTCCGGCGCCTAATAACATCGCCGAAGAGGTGATCGCAAAAGTAAAAGGAAAAGTTACTGCATAATTTAAGGTAACCTTCGATAAAACTAAGCCCTGGCCAAAAGCCGGGGCTTTTTGTGTGTATTGATTAGGCAAATAATTCGATTGTGTTGATTGTTTCAGTTGCTTTAAACCATAATTGCCAATACCCAACAGATCGACAAAAAAGTCTTTGGGGCTGGCAAAGCGTGGCCCGCAGAATGCGCATCCCGATAAATCGGGAGCCGTTGGCGAGGCGCAGATGAACTCAGCTCTTATTCTGCGATAGTCTGCGAGATCCGCGGGAAACCTATTGAAAATGGAAGTAGAAGCAGAAGATTCCTCCATGCCGGATTTCCTGTTGCTGGCTTTTGGGTTAACCCCGCAGACGAGTTTTATTCATCTGCGAAAGTCTGCTCAGTCAGCGGGAAACAAGGCCCGGCGGCTGGGATTTTATAGATTAATAATTGAGTGAACATCGATAGTTTGAGCGGTTGTTGAATGAAATACAGCCGTTTTTTGGTATATTGAGGATAAATCATTCCGATGGCAATAAAAGAATATTCGAACGGTGAGATCGTGATCATATGGAAATCGGATCTCTGTATCCATTCCGGCATTTGTGTAAAAACCCTGCCGGATGTTTATCATCCTAAAGATTCTCCCTGGATCACGCCCCAAAATGCGACCACCGAAGCGTTAAAAGCGCAGATTGCCCAATGTCCTTCCGGCGCCCTCTCCTGGCGTGAAGCAACTCCCAAAGACGATCAATAAATTAAAAAAACAAGCGTGGAGATCATTCAGGAAGACGATGGACGAAAGGGCGCTTTTAAGGCGATAACAGATGGGATACCTGCAGGAGAGATGACTTATGTGTGGGCTGGCGACACCCGGTTTATCATCGATCATACGGAAGTGGATGCCCGCTTTAATGGAAGAGGAGTAGGAAAACAATTGCTAATGAAAGCCGTTGCATTTGCCAGGGACAGGCAACTTAAAATATTGCCGCTCTGTCCGTTTGCAAAAGCAATGTTTGCGAAGATCAAAGAGATTGGCGATGTGCTGTCTTGAACCGGCATGAGTTTTCGTTTATCATTTCACTTCTCCCGATGTACTGCTTTAGGATTAATCTGACGACAGTAGTTTTTAAGAGTTGCTTTGCTGAAAATTTTAATTTGTTTATTTTGACCACCAAAAATATAATATGAGCAAACGGAAGGGGCGCCTGCGGAATGTCAATATTGTAAGGAAGTTTGTTCATTTTACAGTGGGGATGTTTACCTATCCCGGTATTGCCCTGTTCAATAAATTAAGAATACAGGGCATAGAAAATCTGAAAGACCTTCCTTCACACAACGTTTTATTTGTAAGCAATCATCAGACTTACTTCGTGGATGTGATCACTTTTTTTCACATCCTTTCCGCCCGTAAATGGGGGAAGAAGGAACGGTTGGGTCTGCCGTATTACCTGTTAAACCCTTATACCCGCGTGAACTATGTAGCAGCCGAACAAACGATGAAAAGCAGTTGGCTGAGCCGCCTGTTTTTATTGGCGGGCGGGCTAACGGTGAAACGCACCTGGAATGAAAACAGCAGTGAAAAGCGGACCGGGCTGGATCCTTCTGATACCCGTAAAATACAACGCGCTTTAGACAGCAATTGGGTGATCACTTTTCCCCAGGGAACCACAACGCCCTATGCGCCCGCGCGGAAGGGAACTGCTTTAATCGTAAAACATCACAAGCCCATTGTTATACCTGTGATCATTAACGGGTTTTCCAGGGCATTCAATAAAACGGGGGTGGGAATGAAACGCAGGGGGAGCCTGCTAACCGTTACCTTTAAAGCACCTTTGAAAATTGACTACGAGGCATCCACCAACGACATCACGGATCAGTTGATGAATGCTATTGAGCAAAGCAAAAAGTTTATGCCGGAAGTGTTGAAAGGTGAATAGTCAATAGTCAATAGTCAATGGTGCATCAACGTCATTTCCCTAAGCGGGGATTCCCGGGAAGGTAGAATAAGGAATATTGAATTAGAAATGCAAAAGGGTGTAATTTCAATAACATTCAATGTTCGTTCCTTTTGATGCTTGTATTAACTTCCCCGCAAAACGAAAAATCAGAGACAAGAAATAAAGAGCAGGAAAAGGGAGCGTGGTCGCGGCAAATTTTCTCATCGTCCAGATAGATTATCCCGTCGCCCTGACCGGAGCGGAAGGGAACTCCCTCGTCAAACAAAGGTCTGAAAATTTCGTTGTGAGAGCGGATCTTCGTAGAGATGTCTCCCTCCCGGTCGACATGACGAAAGTCGTTCCCCGGGATCGACGCAACGGAGCTTTCTAAATGCTAGCTTCTTAAAATTTTATCCATTTTTCGTCCTTTGGCTAATTCGTCCACCAGCTTATCTAAGTATCTTACTTTTTGCGTCAATGGATCTTCGATTGCTTCGACCCGGTAGCCGCAGATAACGCCGGTGATCAAATGCGCATTGGGGTTCAGTGTCGCTTTCTCGAAAAAGGTTTCAAAAGACGCCTTTTCGTCAATCAGTTCCTGCAATTTCTTTTCATCAAAACCCGTCAGCCATTCTATAACCTGGTGCAGCTCTTGTTTGGTCCGGGCCTTTCCTTCCACCTTTTTTACATAATGGGGATATACTGATGCGAAGCTCATCTTAGCGATTCGTTCATTGTGCTCATTAGTTATTTTCATGCGTTTATTTTTTAGCATTGCCAACCGATTGTTGTCAGCCTGTAAAGATGTGATCCATTGCCACAAATTTAGTGAATTGAAGGGTGTCTTTGTACCCTACAATGTTTTGTATAAGTAGGGCTAAGCCTGCAATACTAATGTTTTCAGAAATCGATATCCTGAAGTGTCCGTTTGGGGAGGTTTTTAAAAACCTTATGCGGAAGTTTGGTTTGAGGGTTGATAATAGACCAGATGGTCAAAAAAACAATCCAAAAATCGACCTTGTTGTGCATGTTATATACCTGTTGCAGGGAGCCCTTAATAATCAAGGCAAATCCGGCAAAGAGCAGCAGGAGCATTACTACTATTATGGCTGCGATAGTAAGAAGGGGGCTTGGGCGGTATCCATACAACAGCAATTAAATGAATTATGATCACAATAAAATTAATAACCGAGAAAAAAAGCTCTAAGAAACGAAGTGCTGGTAGCTGCAGCCAGCAACTCTGTAATGCCGTTGTATAGGAACAAGATCAGCCAGCCCGAACAAATGAGCACGAGAGCATCTTTGTGCACGCCAAGGGTTAGATAAGGGATTCGGTAGCAAAGCAGGTAAAAACAACACACAGAAAGGAGTGTGTCTCATATGATAAGGAAAACGGTGAACTCATCATCAGCATATCCCTGCAGATTCCAAGCAAATAACCATAATCCGGTCAGCAAGAAAAGGATGAGATACAATAACCGCGTAAACCGCTTATTGGGCGACCGGCGGACAGGCTGCTAGATGATGAGCAGTAAGTAAAGAAAAGCATAAATAGTATACCACGCAGCATTAAAACCACTGGGACTCACCGACAGAAAACTAACCAACTCTGCAATAAAGTTGGTCGATAAAATAATGATGAACGGGTGAAACAAGGAACGGGTCTTCCGCCATCGACTCCATCCAGCAAGGGCGGGGATCAAACTGGAAAACCCGCTGAAAACCGTTATTGCATACCAAATGTTCAAACCAATTTGTTTCTTGATCCCTGGTTTATTTTAATTGCAGTTACGGCTGGTTTAGAGGGCTGGGCTGCGGAGAGGTCGGTGAACAGCGGATCGATTGCTCTTCGATATCACCATCATCCTCGGGCAATCCGGAACCAGCAGCGGCCGAAGGTAAAATATCGTTGTTGCCGGCATCGGAACATACAAATACCGCATGCACGTAAAGTTCAATATCCATGCTATAGTAAATCCGCAGCGCCGCACAGCCAGGCTTTGCAAGCAGGTTTTCAATGGCGGCCCCTATCGAAGGTTTCGCTTAATGACAATAGGTTTTTGTTTCGAAAGGCAGGCGCCAGAATTAACTCTTTGTCCTGACAGTAACGCAGCGTCATCTCCGCCGCAGTGGCTAGAGGGATGTTGTATATATAGTGATCGTTTTCGATTACTATCTTTGGTATTAGTTAGCCTTTTGCCACCGAATGCCGTACATCTGAATTTATATGAATACTCCCTCCGGAAACCGGCTTAGCCTGAATTTTAGCTACTAATTGGTTAAAAGATCGAAGGTTTTTTCAGTGAGAAATGTTTTTCTAACATCCCCGGCCAGAACTACTTTTATTCTTGAGTTTAGTTTTTCGAAAGGATAGGTGATTTGTAATATCTCAACTATTTGTGAATTACTGGTTCGTATGAATTTTGCCCTGGACAAATCAACAGGTTGAGAAATCTCTCCGACCAGAAAAGTATTGGTTGCCTGGAGTCCCAGTCTTATAAAACGAACCGAAGTTATTTTTCGATATTGCGTGTTATTCACATTGTTTGTTGATAGGAGGCTGGAATTCGACAGAATACTTTTCGATGTAACAAACTTTTCGGGGATTCCTTTTAAATCTGCAGCAGTGTTTGGCATCCCTTTTAGCTTGTTGTCCGTGATTTTTAGCTGCACTTCGGACGAGTAGCTTCTTTCATCGTTATAATGCCTCACTTTAATTGGTGTGCGGCCTTCAATGACATTATTTTGAATAGCAATATTGCCGCCCCCATAAAAATTCATGGTGGAGTCTGACGCGCCGGAAAATCTTGATTGATTTATAGCGATATTACTTCTGCCTGCTGCATATATATATTGATTTCCTCCTGTAAATTCGCAGTTGTCGAATTTTAGTTGTTGGGATTTCATATAGCCCGCGCTGATGATCGCTGAAGCTTTATTATACAGTGGCTGCGAAGTAGATGATGCCCACACACTGGTTCGGTTTTGACCAAATTTAGAATTATTAATAGTAATCAAACCACCCCCGGAGGATGCCGAGGCTATATACAGTCCACAGAATTTATTGCTTTGAAACGAACAATTGGTAATGGTTACATTCACTTTGTTCTTTACTTCAGTTCTGGTGAACAATCTAAGCCCGACAAAATTGTTTATACCTTTGACCCCTTTTGCGTAAAGATTCGTGTTCTCAGCTGAAATAGCAGCCCCGAGACTTTTGTTGTTTTCTCCTGTATAACAATTTTCAAACACTCCACCATCTATTGTACAGTTTAGAATGCGGTCAGGATCTCCTTCCATAACAATGCCTCCTTTTGCTGCGTACTGGCCAAACTTAGATTGTTCCGAACTTACTTTACAGTTAACAAATGAGTATCTTCTTTTGGGAAGAAAAGTAGCGTTTGTGTTCGCAAAATTATCTATAGCAAACCCCGCGTATCCTAATGATGCAGCATTTGCAAAACAATTTGTGAAACGTACCAGGTCACAAGAGCTGGCATAAAATACACCAGTGGATCCACAGAAACGGCCAATTACAGCATTGACAGATATATTTGTGCTGCGTGTTATTAACAGGGCATGGCCTCCTTTGTTGATGAGCCATGCCGTTTTTTGATCAGGAAGAGAAAATTTTGAAGCGGCATCGGCGTCACCCCAGTTTTCGCCCTTACTTTCAATACAAAGGTTTTCAATAGTGAGTTTATTACACTCATCAATACTAAGCGTTGAAAAAAAAGTGGTTTTTGAAGTTCCCGTCAATTGGCCTTTGACAAACAACCTGCTTGTTGCTCCATCACCTTTTATGATCAGGTTATTTTTATTTTTAATGATAACCGGTCCATCGATCAGATAGTTTCCTTTAGGAAAATACACTGTTTGCCCGGGTTGCAGATTGTTGAAAATTTTATTCAGTACTTTCTGGTTATCCGTATTGCCATCTCCCTTTGCGCCAAGCAGCGCAACGTTTATCACAGCCTGTGAAATCGGATTGACTTCTGGACTATTTAAAGGAGCGGGGATCTCCATTGCACATCCTGGATATCCGGTTCCGCTGCAGATGAAAGAATGAAAATGACCTGTCATGCTATTCTCCGGTTTCGGAGTATCCCTATTATGCGCAAAGGCTTCAAAAGTGCCGGCGCTTAAAAGATGAACAAAGGCCGAAACAATAAAAAATCTCTGGCAGGCAGTTGATATTACCGACCAGGTAGAGAGTTTATTTCTGATTTTGACGACTATTTGCATAATATATTTTATTAAACAGATCGATGTATTGCTGGATGATATGCTCCCACGAATATTTGTTACTGATGATATCAAGGTTTGACCTGCTGAATGAAGCAAAACTTTCATTCCTGAGACGCTCCACCTCGTTAATAATGGTGGTTACCTGATCGCTATCACTAAAATATAACGCATTGGCCTCCAACACCCCTCTATTGAAGTCATTGTTGTGCGCGGCAATAAAGGAACCTGCAGCCATGGCTTCGAGCAGGGAAGGGTTGGTTCCCCCCACTGAATGACCATGAAAATATGCCAGCGCGTTCTTTCTAAGAGCGTCGAGCACCTCTTTTTTATAGATCCCTCCAACGAAATGCACCATTTTCTCATTCCCAATTTTCTGATTAAGATACTTAAAGTGTTTCGTCTGCATTCCTCCTACACAAATAAGGGGCCATTTTTTATCCGACCTGAGGTAGCCGTCAATAATCATTTCAACATTATTTTCGGGTTCGAGCCGTGCGATGAGCAAAAAATAGCCGGCTGGCTGGAGCGAATACTGGTTGATCAGTGAGTCGTCTACCTTTTCCGGTATTTCAGCACCATAAGGAATCATATGCGAGTTGGCCTGATACTGTTCAAACAGGTATTTCTGAATACCAGTGTTATCTGCTATCAGGTTGTGTGAGGTTTTTACCGCCAGTTTTTCAAAATACTTAGTAAGCCAACGGGTCATTGGGCCCCATTTTGCGCGCTTCCATTCCAAGCCGTCCATATTAGTGACTATAGCCGAACTGCCAAAATTCAGAAAGAGATGACTAATGCTGTTAGTGCCGTAACCGGCTTCATAAATGATATCAAACTTCTTCCGAATAGCGTCTTTAAGACAGAGATAATCGTAAATAAAGTTAGCGCTTGCTCCGATTTGTTTTTCAGGGCTCCATTTGCGAACAATTTTTACACCTTCGAAAAAGTGCTCTCGAAACGAATGGAATTCGGGATTATATACCGTTACCTCGAATCCTTTTTGCTGGAGGCCTGTTGCCAGGTATTCAGCGAATTGTTCAAAACCTCCGTATTGATTAGGGATCCCTCGGGTTCCTATAATTGCTATTCTCATTTAATAATTTGTTTGTAGGCCGCAAGTGTTGTCAATGCAGTTTTTTCCCAGGTAAAATGAGTCCGGATGTGGGACTGTAAACTTGAGGAGCGTGGAGCACTATATGCCATATCGATGGCGTTTCTCACGGAAGCAATATTCCCGGGTTTGCAATAAAAGGCATGATCACCAAAATAGTCGTATGTGTCCCCGTTGGGGGTAATAACCAGATTGGCTCCCATAATTCCAGCTTCGAGCGAAGAAAGACCTGGTGTTTCCATCCAGCTCACCAAAGCGTGCACCCGGGCCAATTTGTAAAATTGAGGTAATTTATCGTGCTCCAGATGGTTGATGAACGTTACATTGCTGCCAGCAGCATTCTTTACGGCCTCGTAGTAGCCCAGGGCATTTTTCCCAGGTTTGCCCACAAGTACAAGGTGATACGGGGAATTTCGGACCGCCTCTACCAGATCTGCCTGGCATTTTCTTCCTTCGATCCTAGCTACACAAAGTATGCAGCCTTCATATTTTTTGTATTGCTCTTCCACCACAGTCTTTTCAGGATCAAATAGTGACGTGTCAACAGCATTGGGGATCACTTCGAATTTTGGATCCTTAAGTTTAAAATCACGAATGACGCGTTCCATTTCCGATAGAGAATTAGGGAGGAAAACGTCCGTGTTGTCAACAATTTTCTTCAGTGTGCTGTAATAGCCGGTAACCAAAATTTTCAGACTACCAACATGAAACTCTCCACCCAGAAGTGCCCGCGCTGCAATTTTACAGTACTCGATTTGAAAAGGAGATAACAACCTGAATAGGAACCGGGCTTTACTTTTCCTACCCTTACGCTCAAAATCAGTATAGAGGCCATAGATAGTTGAAAGGGCTACCGGCTTATTTTGTTTTTTAGCGTTCATTATTTGCATCAATGACTCCTGCCCCCGCATCAGGTTAAATACATGTACCATATCATAACCTGTCAGGTCGGGTTGCAGTTCAGTGGATACGTCGATTTTTACATCAAGGCGTTCAAGGTATTCCTTGGTTTTAAGTAACTGTATTGTATCACCGCCGGGTGCATCAAATAAAGTTTTTCGGGATTGAAACAGAACTTTCATAAATATGTTGTTTGAGAAGTCTTTTGAGTAGGAGCTCCTCCTTGTTTAATCAGTAGAAGAATAAAAACCAGTGCTGTGGCAGACAGACCATTGAACAGTGTGTGCCCCGCAAACATCGAGTGGGCGAAGAGGGTCACCGTACACCAGCCCAATATTCGACTTTTTTTAAAGGATTTGCGTATACAGTAGATCATAAATGTAAAATACAGACATACGCCAATGATACCATAGATAAAAAAAGTATCAAATATGTCCATCTCAAGCATTTTATAGTTGAGTGTATACTGCGTAGGCAATTCATAGGAAAGAAAAGAGCCTGCGCCAAATAATATCCGGAGCGGCAGAAAGGGTGATTGCTTAAAAGCAGTGAACGCCGTATCCAGATAGGATTCACGTCCACTCATTAAAAAGCCCAGCCAGGAAGTCTTGTTCTCAAACCGGAATATGAGCAGTTCAAATGCAATGTTTAGCGAAGCAAGGATTTTGTCGGCATAAATAAAGATCAGGACAAGGAAAGCAATGATTAAAAAGGAACGGTACAATGAAGGGATGCTCCATAGCATAAAAATAAAATTTAGTACCAGAAATATTACAGATGCTTTTGTAGCAATGAGCATCAGACAGACCAGGGTCAGACTATACAGGGCTTTTGGACCAATTCCTTTGAGATAACGTTGCTTAAAACCAAAACGAAGAATAAAAGATAACGCCCCCAGCAACAATCCCAGTCCGTTCCCCGATGAGAATAGTCCCTGCGACCTGAAGAATGAGTTTGAGATGCCTAGCCTGATCGCCAAAACATCTCCTATGATAAACGTGAAGCACAAAATGGCTGTGAATTTATACATCAGGCGAACCAATGCTTTTTCGTCAAAATGTTCTTTTTGGATGATCTTTTCAAGCGCGAAGTATATAAAGGCTGCGTAGATAAATTTGTAGGAAAATACCAATCCGATTGCGAGTCCCTGAAAGCTCTGATGGGCAACGAAAGCGACGGCCTCAATCAATAACATGTAAAGGCACATAATCGCTAATATCCGGTATCGTTGTTTTGACTGAATGATTAATAGCGATAGGCCAATAAGGAGAAAACGGATTATCTGAGACGGCGTACCAAGGCCTCCGGCAGAGAGGGTATCTCCCCTCACCAATAATCCCGTCATGCTATCGAATAGTGGAACCAGCAGCAGGATAAAAATAAATGTTCTGTTGAGTGAGTGATTTTCCATAACAATTTTTTAGTTGGTATCTTCTGCAAGATACTGGTGAAGCAAGGCGACATGTTCGTTAATGGAAAAACTCATGGCATAGGATCTGGCATTATCTGCCATTGGATAATATTGCTGAAAGTTATCAACAATCTGTGAAAAATATCTCGCCAGCTCATTGTCGTCGTTTTCTTTGACATAGATCATGAAGTCCTGACGTGGAAACTGGCGAAAAATGATATTGTCAAAAGCAAGAATAAGTCTACCAGCAGCCATTAATTCCAGCAGATTGTTAGAAACACCACTTCCCCCGCCTCCGGTATCATCCCCTGATTTGGTTAATGCTACACCACAATGGATAGTGGCAAGATATGTATGCATTTTGTAATTGGGAATCCGGCCCACAAACTCACAATTAGGAGTAGTTCTCGCGAAATCCTCTATCGATTCCTCACCCCAGCCGACAAAAGAGAAAGTTACCCTGTCAACCAGGCCGGGGTAGTGAGAATTAAATATTTTTATTGCGGAGACGAAGTTATGAGCCCCTTTTGCCTCAAAAAACCTGCCAATATATGCTATCTTAATCTTGTTTGCCGGCAACTGGCGAACATCTTCGAAATTTGTGTAGGTAGACAGATTGATTGCATTGGGAACAACAACAGACGGTACATTATATTCCCTGATATAGTTATCCCGGGTATCCCAACCATTTGAGATTACTAAATCTGCATCCTTCAACGCTTTTTTTTCAAAAAAGAAAATATATTTTGAAAAGATCCGGGAGGTATGGGTGCCAATATGTTTGCTTAATGTTGTACGGAGCCAAATATAGTGCCTGGTGTTTCGCCTGATACCGTAGAGGTTAAGAAAAAAAGCCAAAAAAATGCCGGTAGGATAGGAGCCTAAAGACAAGGCGCTTACAGCATGCGTTTTTTTTAAAGCTTTGGCTACATTACTATGGAATTTCAGAAGTTTAATAAAATTATTAAATAACCCCTTTTTTTCTGAAAGCTGTATGGGAATATAGCGAATGATGTTGCTATTATCGTCGGCCGGTAAAGGAATTTGTTTTGAAGGAGTTGTGTAATAGTATATGTTTATTTTATGAAAATATTGTCTCCCACGTAGTACTTCATGCAGAAACAAGCGAAGCCAGGTTTCTACACCTCCATTGCTGGAGTCCAGATTTGAAAAAAATATTAAGTTAATCTCCATGGTGGCTTTGTTCACGCTTGCTGATTAATTATGCGGACAGGCTTTTCTGCTATCGCACCCTGGAAATAGACCAGCACCTTTCTCCGGATTGAGGCATTGATTCTACTTGCGAAATAGTTGCCAAACCAGATTTTATACCCAAGCTGGCCCCTTTTTTTTAATAACAGCAGGTTGGAGCTATTCTGAAAATCCGCATTGTTGGAATTTTTTTAGCTCATTTTTTTCTTTCTCATTATTTTCAACCAAAGCAAAACCAGCCATTCGTCACTTTTAAAATCCAGATGTGATTTTGGGGGCTCTGTCATCATTTTATCAAATTCCTGTTCAGTAAACCCTAATTTTTTCAATACATATTGCTTGTCTTTTTTCAGCTCAGCAGGGTCGTAAAGCGGTTGGGCGAGTTGTTCCATTGCTTGTTCGCGTGTAATTTCTCCGTTCCGGATTAATGAGGACAAATGAACTTTTCTTTTATCTACCTTGAACTTATAGGGTAGAATGAATGCCTGATAAAATTTGGTAAAGACTGATTCATAATGCTTCCCGCCGTAGTATTCCCACCCAAATTCTTTTTTCAACGTTTCCATTGCTTCATTTTTGTTATAATTGATCATATTAAGAAGCTCCACATATGTTCCGCCTGTGTTCAGCATCTTGATCAGTTTGAAACGAACGGAGCTCATTGTTGGAAACTCTTTAATGGGAAGCGTGCCAAATTTGCGCTGAATGTCTTTGATATTAACCAGATCCTGTTTTCGCCAAAGCCATGCATTGGGCATACCGTTTTCGGTACGAATATTTACGCCGGAAAGCACGTAGCGAATGTTGTGCTTTTTCCGAATCTTAAACATCGTGGCCATGATGGCATGATCGGTGAGCATTTCAATATCAACTACACCGGCTTTAAAAAAAGACCGTTGTAAATCCCGGAATTCGGGCCAGTTTATCACATAAGTTTCTAAATCAAACCCACATTTATCAACAATTTTCTTTATGTTGGAGACAGCCGTTTGCGAGTTCCACCCATTGTCAAAGTGAACACATAAAGGGTTGAGACCAAATTTGTGGGCGAGATAGGCTGTATAGGAACTATCCACCCCTCCGCTCAAGCCGATTATAGAATCGTATTGCCCTTTCTTGTTGTTTTTTATCTCTTTGGTTATGCGCAGGATATTTGCTTCCGCCTGTTCAGGTGTAAAATTATATGCGGGCATCACTTTTTCCAGATGGCGGCAATAATTGCAGACTCCTTCATCATCAAAAATAATTTCAGGGTCTGTGGTATCCATTACACACCTGGTGCATACTTGAATAGTATTATTCATATAAATATTTATAATATTTCTTTTAATTCTTTTTGAGTGGGGTAAGAGATTAAAACTGCTCTATGAGGCCCCTGATAAACAAAAATGCTGCCGATTGCTACTGCTGACGCCCCTGCGTTAGCGGCAAGCTTAATATCTGAAAGCCTGGATGCTCCGCCGCAAATTGTTACTGGGACTCCAACATTTTTAGTGATCATCTCTGTAAGTTTGACATCAAATCCCTGGTAGGTTCCCTCCCGGTCTACATTATTAATAAATATTTCCCCGCAGCCCAGGCTTTCAAGCCTTTTTGCATATTCGACAGGCTGCAAATCTAAAGATTTCTTTTTTACATGATCATATACCGTGTAGTTGCCCCAGAGGTTCTTTTTAACATCCATAGCAGCAACAATAGTGGATTGGGCAAACCGGTCTGCGGCCTCGGTGATAAATTCGGGGTGATACAGCGCATGTTGATTAACAACAATTTTTTCGACGCCGATTTTTAAAATCTGTTCGATTTGCTGGAGTGAACTAATGCCGCCGCCATAGGTAAGAGGCATAAAGCACTCTGAAGCAAGGTCGTGTATAATTTCGAGACGTGGCTGCGTCTTGTGGGCAGAGCTTTGAATGTCTATAAAAATCAGCTCGTCTACTTCTTTATCGTTAAAAATTTTAACAGCATTGATCGGATCTCCAAGATACTTACTATTCTTAAATTTCTCCGTTTTAACTAGCCCTCCGTTTTCAAGCAACAAGCAGGGGATTACTCTTATTTTCAGCATGTGTGTTAGAGTGATGCAAAGTTGTTTAATAATTTAAGGCCAAATTTGTGGCTTTTTTCGGGGTGGAATTGAACTCCCATTACATTTCCTGCTTGAAAAGCCGCACAAAAATCCTGTCCGTAGTGGCAGGAATAGATAGTGTTGGAAGAGTCTTCCGGCAAAACAAAATAGGAATGGACAAAGTAGAATTTGATCTCATCGAGTTTATCCAGCTCCTGTTGCAGGGGAGAGGGGGATTGGATGCGTACCAGATTCCATCCCATGTGAGGGACCTTCAACGTAGTGTCGGCAAAATTGAATTTCTTCGTCCGGGCGTTTATCCATCCAAGGCCCTTTCCGGTGCCTTCCTCACTTTGCAGAGTCATTAGCTGCATGCCGAGACAAATGCCGAGAATCGGAATTTTATCCTTAAGAACCTTCTTATGAAGGGGAGCAATCCACCCACCGTTTTGAAGTGAATTCATTCCCACATCAAACGCGCCCACTCCTGGAAGAATGAGCTTAGAGGCCTGGTCTATCTCAGCCGGGTCAGAAATGATTGCATTGTCGAATCCAAGCCTGTCTAACATGTTCTTTATTGAGCCCAGATTTCCTGTGTTATAATCAATAATGCCGATCATTTATGTATTATAATTTTTTTATATTAATTAGGTCACTTTTGTACATAAAAATATTTACAAAAATGCCTGCAATACAAACAAAGTAAAGAAAAATAGACGACAGAAGAGTTAATATTATAGCAACAAGAACAAAAGCTGCTGATATCAAAAATTTTCTAAAGTTTATTTTAAAATGGTAGCTGGCCAAACCGAGGTAAGTTCTACATCCGAAGAAAAATAAATATCCAATTGCCATTGCTGCCGCCGCCCCAACGGCACCGTTTTTTGGAATTAGAAACCATCCAGAGATCGAATTTGCACAAAGTGCAATAATTATGATGTATAAATGTTGGATTGTTTTTTTTTTGAAATTTATTCCCACCATGGTTACCTCTGAAATAGTATAGAACATTGGGATTAATAATAACATCGGAAATATTGGAATCACTCCACTATAGCTTTTGGGCAGTAAGATCAGCAATATTTTCTGGGACATTATAATAATCAGGATCAATAAGCTGAAGACACAGGTTAATACGTTAAATACTGTGCTGAAAGGTGCAGTATTTTCTGGATCCTGTTTATAACGTTCGAGAGAATAGGGGAACCAAAATGTTGTAAAACCTGTTTGAACGACGTTTAAACTATAAGCAATTTTTGATGCGGTGGCATAAAGCCCGATTTGTGTAAAATTGCTGAATATTCTTAGAAAGGTGCGGTCGACTCCCTGAAAAAGCCAATCCAAAAGGAATGTTGGAACGAAAGGAAGGCTGTACAATAATACAGTTTTCATAAGCGGCTTATTGATTTTCAGCCCTTTAAATACTCCTGCCCAAATTTGCCAATAGAGCAAGACAGCTACTATAGCGGCAATAATTTGGGATACGATCAAGCCGAAAATCAGTGCGATGAAACTTGCCTCGACAAATAAGGCATAGGCCACGGTGGCTGCAAAGTTTGCAACAGCCTGTAAAATTTGCACCGCGGAGTAGCGCATGGCCATTCCCTTCATTCTTAGGGCCACGTTTGAAAGCCTCAGCATTATTCCCCCCGCGAGCGCAAGTGTAATCAGGTGCACGACATGCTCGTTGGAAGAATTAAAAAGAAACTCGTTAATAGGCTTCTTAGCCAGTTCGATTACGATCGCACAGATGGCAAAGGTGGCAATAAGTGGGGGAAGGCAGGACTTTAGCAGTGTCTCTTTTGAGACCGTCTCGTTGTAAAATCGGGCAAAACCCTGGTCAATGGCTAAAAGGGCCACATTTAAGGTAAGGTTATAGGCGAGGATAAACATTGCTGATTTACCAAACTCTTCAGGGGCTACAAGCCAGGCTATGACCGGTGTAGAAACCAATGATAAAAGAGCCTGAACCCAAGTGCCTACTGAAAATTTTGCCAGTGTTTTGAGTAAATTCATGTCTGTTGGTATCCTTCCTTTAACAGTTTAAGCTCCGTAGCGATTACCACGTTGTGTCCCGCTTTGGATTGAATGGAATCGGCAGCTTGCCTGGATAATCTTGCAAAAAGCACAGGATCACTGGCCAACTGTTCAATTGCATTTGCAAGTTCTAAAGCATTTCTGGTAAGAAAACCACTTACGCCATGCTCACAAAATTCGGGGATGGCAGTATTATCTGAAGTGACAGGAACAAGGCCGCTTGACATAGCCTCACACATAGACACGCCCTGGGCATCCTGGCGTGTAGGACAAAGAAAGATGCCAAAGTCCTTGTGTACTGATGGAATTTGATGATTTTCTATAAAGTAATTATGTAATATAACATTGTCGTCGTTTTTAACAGAAGCCGTAATTTTATCGAAGAATTTACCTTTTCCATATAAATGAAAGGTCATTTTCTTAAATATCGGCCTTGAGCGGAGCAGGTTAATCGCTGCAACAGCCTTGTCATTTGCATATTTATGAGTCTCGAAGGAGCGGATAAGCAGCACCCGCAGGGCCTGTTCGGGTGTTTTTAAATGGTATTGAAACAGATTACTGTCAATAGGGTTGGGTATTATGCTGAAATGTTTTATCCTGGTAAGCGTGTCGGTCTCGGTGATACGCTTCATCCAATTAGAGACAAAAATAAACCGAATATTGCCGAACTTATTGGAAAAACGAATAATCCTTCTTACATAATACAATTGCACCCAATTTTTCAATGCGAAAATAGCAAACTTATGGGCTGTTTTCCATTTGAAGTAATATAGCCGCCGATACCATCCCAGCGCCTCCTCTCCATGAACCCAGATAAACACCGGAATTTTCAGGTGCTTAAGAAATGAATCGAAATACCAGCCGCTGACAAAATGAATGCCCATCAAATCCGGATTTTGCTCTGTAATGCATTTTACGAAAGAGGGTTTGTCCGAAAAATTCATTACATCTATCCCTTCATAATTATACTTTTTGCTTTTTTCTAATGGGCGGTACCCGATAACTACAACTTCAAAATCGTTTAGGTAATATTTCAACCTGGAGTGCACAAACACATCTCCGTAAAGATTTTCCTTGCTTGGATAATTATTGTTGAGTATTACAAGTCTTGGCTTTTTAAATGACATCGCTAAGAATATTGGTCTTTTGCTTTATAAACGCTGCTACCCGTTGAGAGGCTTTTCCGTCGCCATATGGATTTCTGAGCCTGCTCATGTGCTGATAATGGGCATCATCCTCAAGTAACTTTTTGCAATTAAAAAATATTTTTTCACGGTCGGTCCCAACTAAAATGACCGTGCCTGCATCCAGCGCTTCCGGTCTTTCTGTGGTATCCCTCATAACAAGGACTGGCTTCCCAAGGCTGGGTGCCTCCTCCTGAATTCCCCCACTGTCTGTTAGAATGATTTTTGATTGGTTCATTAGCCATATGAAACTGGGGTAGGACAGGGGCGAAACGAGGCTGATGTTTTCCTGAGCGGAAAGTCTTGCGTAAACGACATCCTTTACGTTTGGGTTCAGGTGGACTGGGTAAATGATCTGAACATCAGGTAAATTGCTGACATCGAGCAATGCCTCGCAAATATTTTGGAAGCCCTGTCCATGATTTTCCCGCCTGTGGCCAGTTACTAACACAATATTTTTCCCGGGAATTATTTTCTTCTTTAATTCTTCAATTTCCGGATTGCTGAACCCCTCATCGATTTTGGATACGCTTTCAAGAAGAGCATCTATTACAGTATTGCCGGTTACGCAAATATGCTCAGGGGCTATCCCTTCATTTAAGAGATTTTGTTGTGAGGTTGTTGTTGGTGCAAAATGAAAATTTCCGAGCATACCCGTGATACGCCTGTTCGCCTCTTCAGGAAATGGAGAATATATATTGTGTGTTCTTAAACCGGCTTCTATATGACAGATTGGAACACCTGAATAGAATGCCGCCAGGCTTGTTGCCATACTTGTAGTAGTGTCCCCGTGAACAAAAACGCTATCGGGCTTGAAGTCATCGAATACAGGCTTTATGAATTCGAGCAACCGCGCGGTGAGCTGATGCAGCGTTTGCCCGGATTGCATAATATTCAGATCGTAGTCAGGCGTTATTTTGAAAAAATCAAGCACTTGATCGAGCATTTCCCTGTGTTGCGCTGTAACACAAACTCGAACATCAAAAAAATTATCCGCTTTCATTTTCAACACAAGAGGTGCCATTTTTATTGCCTCGGGCCTCGTTCCAAATACAATGAGTGCTTTATACATTTTTTATTTTACTTTTTCTTAAAGACATAAAAATTCGCGAGAGATTCCTGTTCGCCCACTCCCGGATAGGGGTTTAAAATCTCTGAGATCAATTCCCAATCTAGCCGGTGGCTTGCAACCCAGTCCGTGAATTTTCTATGAATCACATGCGCTGCTTCCTTTTTGTCAAAATCCGTGGAATAAATAATAACGAATTTATCCGATAATGTAAACAGGTTTTTAAGATAGGTTTCAAATACTTCAAATTCAACCAAATGATATATTACATCGATTGAAAGAGCAAGGTCGAACTGCTCCGTTCTGATTAATTGTTCTACCACTTCCTCGCTATTAATCATGAACCGTTTGCTCTTGTCTTGAGAAAAAATCTTATTACACCTCGCTATTACACTTTCTGAAATGTCGAGCCCAATGTATGAGGGATAAAGAAGCTGTTTTAACTGATTCCCATCTCCGCAACCTAATTCAATAGCAGATTTGATTGAATACTCATTTATCGCATTATTAATAATTTCCGCCTTAAAGGTTGCTAAACGGCCGTATGAACCATCCCCAGAATTTCCCCCGCTTTTATACCTTTCCTCCCAGTAATGTTTAGAAGTATCAAAAGGAATGTCCTTCTTGCTAAATGCCCGAAACATTCGTTTAATTATTTTTATCATTTTAATAACTGTATTTTAGTTTTATTCCGTTTTTATTGACCCTTGATACCTCCGTTATAGATTCGTTCAATTATCTCCACTACTTTTAAACCCTCCAGTGCATTAGTAGTAATGGTTCCAAGGTTATGAACCACATCCACTACGTTTTCAATGATGTAATGATGATTGGCAGCGCTTCCTTTGTAGGCGCCATAATCATTGCCTGGATTTGTAGGCGCCAGCTCAGGCATGACATAATCTTTTATATGGCAATATTCGACCTCGTTCATGTATTGTCCACCAACTTTTAAAGAGCCGTTCTCTGCAATAACCGTAATACTGCTCTCTAAGTTCTTATCCCACACCGAGGTACTATAATTCAGGCAGCCAATACCGCCGTTCAGGAATTCGAAGCTTACAACACCAGTGTCTTCAAAATCGGTCAGGTGCTCATGATTAAAGTCGTTGAACCGGGCCTGTATATTGGTAATATCTCCAAAATACCAGTACATCAGATCTATGAAATGACTGAATTGGGTAAATAAAGTACCTCCATCCAGTTCCTTATTACCATGCCAGCTGCCCTTTTTATAATATCGGTCATCCCGGTTCCAATAACAGTTGATCTGTACTAAGAATATTTTACCCAGTTTTCCACTTTCCAGCAATTCTTTTAACCACACACTTGGTGGGCTATAGCGATTTTGCATTACGGCAAATACCTGTTTATGTACCTGCAATGCTTTGAAAATAACTTTCTCAGCATCTGCTTTGCTAAGCGCCATTGGCTTTTCCAGCACAATATGCTTTTTGGCTTCCAGGCATTGCATAGCCTGCGCGGCATGGAAGCCATTGGGAGAAGCTATATTTATCACATCAACATCAGTAGCTACAGGCGATTGCAAAAAGGCTTCAAGGCTATTAAAAAAGAGTGCATCGTAATGGTCAATTCTCAATTGGTCTTTAGGTTTAACATCGATTAATGCAACCAATTCGCAATCTTCGTTCCTGGTAATCATCTCTGCATGACGTTTGCCAATATGCCCGCACCCCACAACGGCAAATTTTACCTTCTGATTTGTTGTAGTCATTATTTAATTCTAGTTACAGTTTGATTTTGCAAAATATATTCCTGCCCGCTTTCCGGACAGACAGCTCTATCTTCTTTAAATTCAAGGCGATGCCCAAATTCACTCATCCAGCCGATTTGTTTCGCAGGATTACCAACGACAAGAGCGTAAGAGGGGACGTGTTTGGTAATTACAGCACCCGCACCGATGAAGGCATATTCGCCGATATCATGCCCGCATACAATTGTTGCATTCGCCCCAATGGTCGCTCCTTTTGCTACTTTTGTTTTTGCGTATTGCCCTCGCCGGTTCACCGCGCTTCTGGGATTAATAACATTGGTAAAAACGCAGGACGGTCCCAGGAATACATCGTCTTCACAGATTACCCCGGTATAAATGGACACATTGTTTTGCACTTTTACATTCTCACCTAATATGACTCTCGGGGAAATCACAACATTCTGCCCTATGTTACAATTTTTCCCTAATACTGTATCTTTCATTATATGTGAAAAGTGCCAGACCTTAGTGCCGTCGCCGATCAGAGCGCCCTCATCAACAACGGCGGTGGTGTGAATATATATACTCATTTTGAGAAAAAACTTTTAATATTGGAGGCAATAAATTCTTGTTGTTCAAAAGAAAGCTCTGTATGCATGGGTAATGATAAGACAGAAGAACACAACTCGCTCGTAACAGAAAGATTCCCGCTAATGAGGCCCAGGGATCGATATGCTTCCTGCTCCTGCAAAGGGATGGGATAATAGATCATTGACGGGATACCTGTTTGCTGCAGAAAAGCTTTTAATTCATCTCTTTTATTGCCGCTTATTTTTATAGTATACTGGTGAAATACATGTGAAGACATTGGGCTTCGCTCAGGCAGGGCAATTTCTGCTACATCTTTCAGCAATTCATCATAAATAATTGCAGCCTTATTCCTGGCGGCCGAATATTCATCCAGATAGTTAAGTTTTATATTGAGCACTGCCGCCTGAAGCGTATCAAGACGCGAATTAACACCAATACATGAATGTTGATATTTTACTCGTTGGCCATGATTGCATATCATTGATATTTTTTCTGCCAATTTAGTATCCTGCGTATAAATTGCTCCGCCATCCCCATAACATCCGAGGTTTTTAGAAGGGAAAAATGAAGTGCATCCTATATGCCCAATCGTTCCGGCCATCTTTTTTGAGCCGTCAGGAAAAGTATATAGCGCCCCAATGGCCTGAGCTGTATCCTCAACCACATATAGCTGGTGTTTGGCAGCCAGGGACATAATAGGCTGCATATCGGCACACTGACCGAACAAATGAACAGGAACTATTGCCCGGGTTTTAGGGGTTATGGCTTTTTCTATAAGATTAGCAGTTATGTTGAAGGTGCTCGAATCTACATCTACCATAACGGGCGTTAACCTCAATAAGCCAATTACTTCTGCTGTGGCAGCGTAAGTAAAAGCAGGAAGGATCACTTCATCTCCCGGCTGAAGATCAAGCGCCATAAGCGCAACCTGGAGGGCATCGGTTCCATTTGCACAGGGAATCACATTTGATACTGACAAATATTTAGCAAGAGCCGTAGAAAATTGCTTTACAGAAGGACCGTTAATAAAGGTAGTTGAATCAAGGCAGGATTCAATTGCTTCCATTATTTCCGGCTTTATTTTTGCAAACTGACCTTTCAGGTCAACCATAGCTATACTCATTCTTTTAAATTTATAATCTTGCATCTACAATGTCCCTGTCCAGGTACGCCTTTGTATCAAAAATAACTGTATTGTTGCCGTTTTTTAAGTGTGCATAGTCAAAGGCAAGAAATTCATTGTGAGCAACAGCCAGAATAATGGCATCGTAATGTTCATTGACTTGTTCTATCATTTTAATATTATATTCTTTTTCTACATGCTGATGGTCCGCATGTGGATCATATACGTCAACTTGTACACCGAATTGACATAGCTCATTATAAATATCGATAACACGCGAATTGCGGATATCCGGACAATTCTCCTTAAATGTAATACCAAGGATCAAGGCCCGAGAACCTTCAATTTTATGCCCCTTTCGAATCATTAGTTTAATGACCTTATTCGCCACAAACATTCCCATATTATCATTTACCCTTCTGCCGGAAAGTATTACCTGTGGATGATAACCTAATGACTCTGCCTTATGTGCAAGATAATAGGGGTCAACACCAATACAATGCCCTCCCACGAGTCCGGGTTTGTACTTAAGAAAATTCCATTTAGTACCGGCCGCTTCAATTACATCGTTGGTATCTATGCCAACCCGATCAAAAATCAACGCCAATTCATTTACGAAGCTAATATTAATATCCCGTTGTGCATTTTCAATGGCCTTGGACGCTTCGGCCACTTTAATGCTGGGCGCCTTATGAGTTCCGGCTTCTATAATAGTGTTGTAAAGTTGATCGATTGTTTCCGCGATGGCCGGAGTTGAACCGGAAGTTACTTTTTTGATTTTTGTTAATGTATTTACTTTATCCCCTGGGTTAATGCGTTCAGGAGAATATCCGCAAAAGAAATCCTGATTAAATGTCAAACCTGACACCCGCTCCAAAATCGGTACACAATTTTCTTCAGTACACCCAGGATAAACAGTTGATTCATAGATTACAATATCTCCTTTTTTAAGAATGCTCCCAAGCATTTCAGATGCCTTAAGCAACGGCCGAAGATCGGGGGATTTAAATTCATTAATAGGAGTAGGAACGGTGACAATAAAAATATTATAGCGCTTGAGATCATTTATATTGCTCGAAAACCATAACCCAATATCGCCCGAAGCTCTTTTGTCTGTAGCTGATTGCATAGCCTCAAGGTCAGCCTCCCTGGTATGATCATTTCCCTGCGATAATTCTGCAACTCTTTGTTGGTTAATGTCGAACCCAATGACATCAAATTTCTTCCCAAATTCGATGGCTAATGGCAAGCCAACATAGCCTAACCCAATGATTGCGATTTTATAAGATGCATTCATTGTCTGTGATTTATTTATATCAAACTTTTCCATAACTCGTGATGAAGAAAATAGTATATTAATTAGCGGTGCGATTTGAAAGGAAAAATATGAAGAGTAACCTGGATTTTAATCATCCTTGCTCCAACACATTTTTGTATATCCTGTTAAACATTAACATTATGATACTTAACAAGCCTAAAATCGATCCGCCTAATATTCCTCCTTTTATTTTACTGAACCGTGTTTTTTCCAGCGGTAATACCGGAGCATCCACAATCTGAATTAAAGGTGTTTCTTTCTGAAGTGAAATTTTACTTAATTCCAGGTTTTTTACCAATTCTTCTAATATGCTTTTATTGATTTCGGCACTCGCCTGCGCATTTTGAATCGGAGCTACTCTTTGAGCCATCCGGGTAGGGTTTTGATTTGGTGTAGCATCAGCTATACTTGCTGCTCTGTATATAGAACCGGTCATTATATCTTTTATAGAATCCGTTTTTTGCTGCAGGATAACTACATTTTCTAACGACTTTTTTGTTTTTGTTTGCAGATAGAAATCATTTACCGTTTTTACTAGATGTTCGTTAAAAGCTTTTGCAAATAATTCATCCGGAGCCTTAACCGATACTTCAATAATATTTAATTTTTTATCGGGTTTGTCTACTTCAAGAAAACCGTTGTTGATCTCTTTTACGATTGCAGAAAGTAAGCTATCATGTAATATCTGCTGCCGGGGATCCGGATAGTTGTCGGAGGGATTAAATTGAATATTATTAAGCCCTGCCTTTGTCTTCCACTGTTCTTTTAGTTTTCTAAACTCAACCAGCCGGTCAATAAGCATTTGCTGCTTGCCGTTAAAAATGGCTGTTGAAAGCAGGGCCCGGCTAATCATAGCACGCGATTTATACAGCTCAAGTATATTTTCTCCCTGGAATATTCCGCCAGCCCCACCCATATCAATTCCAAAAGCAGATGCCAATCCGGCGTAAGCGCTTAATCCCGGGCTTTTTTCCCCTGTATCCAATACAAATGTAGTAGACGCTTTATAAATTGGTTTTTGGCGGATAGCGTAAAATATTCCTATCACAGCACCCAATATTCCAAAAGACAAGATCAACCACCATTTTGAACATAAATAGCGCATCCAATCACGGGCTCTGAGGATTAAGTTCTTTAACGAAATTTCGTCAGCTTCCGGTGTATTTATTTCATCCGCCATATTTACTCTTCTTTCTATTTAAATAAGATCACAATAATAGCGGCCAGCGATGCTATGGCTGAACCCAGTCCCACCCATCCCTGGGCGGACATCCGTTCTTTTTCTGATTTTTTGGGAACCGCTATTTCCGCACCGGGTTTTATTTTGGGGTAGGCATTGGCAAAAAGCCCTTTCCGGGCGCCCTGCACGGATCCGTTGGCGTAGCTTACAAAAGAGCCGCTTTTATATGCGGTCTTTGTAAAGCCGCCGGCCTTCCGCACATAATACTTCATGGGTTTTCCAGGGTTGTAAATGATGCTAATGGGACGTAACACTTCGCCGGTTACTTTAACCGTTTGCAACAAGCTGGGCACGGTAATAACATCTTCTCCCTGTAAAATAAGATCGTAATCGGAGTGCGGTTTTTTCAGGATCCGGTCCAGTTGGATGCCCACCAGGTCCGAGAAGGTGTTTACGTTCATTAAACTGTCTACAGAGGAAGAATCTTTGGAACCGCGTTGCTTCAACCGGTTTAAGTTCAACGCTTTGAGGCGTGCCTCTTTGTCAAGGTCTTCTTTGCTCTTATTTTTTGACTCGGCAGACTGTGGCCGTTTTAACGAAGCGCCAGGGGCATAGGCATAGGCCGTCAATCCACCTGCTCTTTTAATAACGTCTGAGATTCGTTCGTTTTTGGATTGTATGGTATAGATGCCGGGGCGTAATACTTCACCGGCAAGCCTTACCTGCTGCTGCGCCGTATAGCCCTCAGTGGCCCGTACGGCAACGATGTCAAAGGGCTGCAGTATGAAGGGGCTGTTTTTAATATCTAAATTACTGTTTACATTAATGGTAAACACTTTTGCGGTGGCCACCTGTTGCTGGGTCATATCGGCGCCTTTTACCCTGCGGGATACCTCAATGTTCATCGGGCTGCCGCCCTCTTTAAAACCGCCGGCCATCTGGATCAGGTCTTCCACGCTCATGTTGCTGGAATAATTAAAGGTGCCCGGGGTGCGCACCTCCCCGCCAATGCTTACGGTATATTCATCGCGCAGGTCAAAAATAGAAGAGATCTGGACGATGTCTTCCCTTTTCAATGGAATATCCGCTGCTGCCCCCTGCATGATTTGTGAAACTGAAAAGGGGAGCACTGAAGTCGTATTATCCTCGTTGAGGCGAATGATATAGCCCCGCTCCATAAAGGCGTCTTCCTTCAACCCGTCGGCATTTTTTATTAAGTTCTTTAGTGTTAAACCCTGGGTAAGTTCATACATGCCGGGGCGAAAAACAGCGCCTACAATTTGTATTTTATTCTCAAATCGGTCCAGGATGGGATCTACAAAAACCTTGTCGCCGTTTTTGGGTTTGTAATCCGGGAATTCAAGAATACTTTTAGTAATGATTTTTCGCTCAGTGGCGGTATTCTGGAAGATCCGCACTTTTGCCTTATAGGCCATCGAAGAAAATCCACCGGCATATTTCATTACATCCAGCAGGGATTCATCGGGCTTCATTTCATAAATGGCGGACCGTTTTACTTCTCCCAGCACATCTACCCGCAACAAATAAACCGGAACATGAATGACGTCCTGGTCCTGCAGGGTGATATTGCCGGTCTGGATACCATTGATCAGGAAGTCGTAGACATCCACCGTAGCAATTACGTTGTTGTTCCGGATCACCTGTATATTACGGAAAGAACCGTTCTCGTTGGGGCCGCCGGAAGCATATAATGCGTTAAATACAGTAGCCAGGGAGGGCAGGGTATAGGTGCCCGGTTTGGTAACTTCACCATTAATTGTAACCCGTATGCTTTTAATATTGCCTATGTTTATCGCTAATTGCGTACCGCCGCTGCGTAAAGCGGGATAGGTCCGGCTCATCAGGGACCGGATCTTATCGGTGGCTGCTTCTATGGTTAATCCGCCCACGGCAATGCGCCCCACATACTGGAGGCTGATATAACCCTCCGGTGAGACTTTCGTTCTGTAGCTGGCCTCATTATTACCGGTGAGGTCCACCAGCAATTCATCATCGGGGCCAATTACGTAATTTTTAGGGGTGGCCATGCGCATATTGGGCTCAAAGGTCAATTTTCCGGAACTGAATAATTCCGATCCGAAAATCCTGGATTTGGGCCTGGTTTGCAGCGAATCCGGGCGTTTCCGGTAGTTGGAATCAGTGGAATCGACGGTTCTTCTTCCCGGTTCTATTTCATCTGTAATATCTTTATTATTTTGAGGAGCCGACCCCTGTTGCCGGATCTGTTCCACCCGGGCTTTCAATTTTTGAATTTCAGTGGCGCTCATGCCGCCGGCGGCCGCCCGTTGTTCCAGGTCTGCCTCGGAATAGCCCATATCCTGCCCGCGCTTCATCATTTCCTTGATCTGGGCATCGGTCAACTGGTCTACTTTCATTTTGCTGTAGTCTACCTGGGCGTTAGCGCTTGAGGATATAAGAACTAATACAATGGTAAGTGCGCTTATCAAAAACCGGATCTTAATCAATGGTATTCTAGTCATTTAGTGGACGATGCTTAAAGGAAAAACTGCCTGTTAAAAATTCGTGCAAATATAAAGGATATCGCTTTATGACATAATTTTTTGTTCAACCGCCGCGTCTTTGCGTGTGGGAATTCGCTCTTTAATAACTGGATTTCTCATCCTCCTGACGTCGGATTCGAAATGACGGGTCAAACAAAGATTGGTCTGCGCAAATCTGTGCTTTCTGTGAGAGCTCTCTCCGCGCCGCTGCTCCTTAGCCCGATGGCTATCGGGACCGCGTGCAACCTTGCGTCTTTGCCCCTTAGCGTGGTTGCGTGATCCTGTGTCTTAGCCCCACTACGTGCAATTCCCTTGTATCTCAAACATCAAACTTTACACCTTAAACCTCGAACATGTCTAATAATTGCGTATTTTCGATGCCGATTAAGCAGAAAAAATTATGCCACAAGATACCGTACGACAATTTTTGGATTTTGAAAAACCCATCAAGGATCTTATTGAAGAAATTGAACTGACGAAGGAACGCTCAGAAAAAACAAAGATTGATCTGTCGGACCAGGTGCAACAACTGGAGCAAAAAGTGACCGAAACCCGCAAAGACATTACCCGTCATCTTACGGACTGGCAGCGGGTACAGTTGAGCCGCCACCCGGACCGCCCCTATACCCATAAGTATATTGAGCTGATGACGGATAATTACGTGGAGCTCTACGGCGACCGGAACGTGAAGGATGATAAGGCGATGGTGGGTGGTTTTGCTACGCTGGGCGGGCAAACCGTGATGATGATCGGCCAGCAAAAGGGCTCTAATACCAAAAAACGCCAGTTGCGGAATTTTGGGATGGCGAACCCCGAAGGATACCGTAAGGCCCTGCGCCTGATGAAATTAGCAGAGAAGTTTAACAAGCCGATCATTACATTAATTGATACCCCGGGCGCTTTTCCCGGGCTGGAAGCAGAGGAAAGAGGACAGGGGGAAGCCATCGCCCGCAATATTTATGAAATGATCCGCCTTAAAGTGCCGGTGATCTGCGTGATCATTGGAGAAGGGGCCAGCGGCGGGGCATTGGGCATTGGCGTGGGCGACCGGGTGTTTATGATGGAAAATACCTGGTATACCGTTATTTCCCCTGAAAATTGTTCTACAATCCTTTGGCGCAGTTGGGATTATAAAGTGAAAGCCGCCGAGCAGTTGAAACTGACCTCCTCCAAAATGAATGAATTTGGCCTGATCGACGGGATTATACCGGAACCGGATGGCGGGGCGCACTGGGATTACAAAGTGGCGGCTGAAAATCTTAAAAAACAATTGATCCAGTCAATAAAAGAACTGAAAACCCTGGATCCGCAACAACGCATTAACGGCCGGATCGAGAAATTCTCTAAAATGGGATTCTGGGAAGAATATAAATAGGGAAAAGTGAATAGGCAATAGTGAATGGTGAATAGGGAGGCCTAAATACTAAGAACTGATAACTGAATACTGATCCCGATAGCCATCGGGACTGAAAACTAAGAACTTATACATGTCTTTACAACAAAAACTTACAGGAACGGGAATTGCAATTATAACGCCCTTTAACGAGGATCGCTCTATCGACTGGGCGGCTTTTGAAAACCTGATCAATTTCTGGATTGAAAATAAGGTGGAATACCTGGTAGCTATTGGTACCACGGGGGAAAGTGCTACGCAAACCCGTGAAGAGGAACAGGAAGTGTTTGATTTTGTAAAAAAAGTTACCGGCAAACGGGTGCCCCTGGTGGCGGGCGTTGGCGGTAATGACACCCATGAAGTACTGGATGCCTTTAAAAAAATGAAGCTGGATGGCTTTGATGCTATTCTTTCGGTATCACCTTATTATAATAAACCCCGGCAGGAGGGCATCTACCAGCATTATAAGGCATTGAACGATGCGGCGCCCTTGCCCATTATTATGTATAATGTGCCGGGACGTACCGGGATGAGCGTTTCGGTTGAAACCACCTTGCGTATTGCGCACGACTGCAACAATATTTTTGCTACCAAAGAGGCATCGGGCAGCTTTGAGCAGATCAACCAGATCATGAAAAACAAACCGTCCGATTTTATGCTGATCAGCGGTGATGATGCCATTACCCTGCCCATGATCGCCTGTGGCGCTAAAGGGCTGATCTCTGTGATCGCCAATGCGTATCCAAAAGAATACTCAGATATGGTGCGCCTTTGCCTGGCGGGGAAATTTGAAGAAGCCCTGCCGCTGCATTTAAAATACCTGGACATGGTGGATGCCCTGTTTAAAGAGGGTAGCCCTTCGGGTGTTAAATATGTGCTGAATAAAATGGGGTATTGTAAAAATACGATGCGACTGCCGGTGGTGCCGGTGAGCCAGGCCCATGAAGCAAAGCTGGATGGGTTGATGGCGGCTGTTGCCAATCGATAAACGATAGACCATAAATGTGAAACTGCTTTGGCCGGTAAATCTGCGTTTTTGCGTACAAGTAGTTTTGTCTCACAGATTCCTCGGATTTTCAAAGATTCAATCAAACCATCCGCCGCGTCCGCTGCTCCGCCGCATCGCTGCGTGAAACCTTTGTGTGCAAGTAGTTGCTTATTGCGCCAGCGCTACCTTATACCACCAGTCCACTTTTCCGCTGGCATCGGTGCCGCCGTTTCTTGCGCCGGTATCCGATGAATCATTCCTGTGCATGCCGCCACCCCGACCGCCGCCGCCACGCATTCCCCGGCCACCGCCATGCATACCGCCGCCCCCAGTGCTCACATGGGTTTGAGCCGTTCCATGCGCGCCATAAGATCCGCCGCCCCGCTTCATTTCGGCAATACTGATACCAATGACGGTATTGTTTTTAGTTGTCGTCAATGCATTTTTGGGAATAATAGCTACATACCGGAAAAAACCATTTGCGTTGGTAGTGGTTGTAAATTGAAAGGCGCTGCTGTTATTCATGTCGAGCACCTTTATTTTGCCATTTTCATTTAAGGCCGCCTGGCGGTGGAACGAAATGTCGTTATGGTCGCTGTTTTTTAGTTCTCCGGAAGCGGGATGATTAGCAGAAGCCGCCTGTTGCGATGGCGGGCGGCTGCCGTTATTATAAGGGTACTGTATATATCTTGCCCCGTCTTTTGAACCGGACGGGCTAAAATAAATTTTTACCCCTTCCCGCAGCATCCGCATTTTGGAAGCGGCGTTGTCGGTTTCCAGGATCACATAAAAATTTTTATCATCATTCCGGAAGTCGTACCGGATATGCGTTTGGTCGTCATAAAACCGGGAAGGGTAGGCTTGTGTGGTAGCCTCGTCCATGTGGAGCGCTTCGGCAGGCAGTAGTTTTTTGCTGCCGGAGCAGGCCATGCATAAAACGGCTATAAAAGTAGCCGGGATCAGTAAGGAACGCATAGGGATCGTTTATTTTTCAGTGGGACTCCTTTTGTGAAAAATAATTGCATTTGAGAATTGTTAATTATTTAAAAAATGATCATTGTACTTGACAAATGTCATGATGTTCGCCGCGGCGGATCAGCATCTATTCAGGAATGAATCGTTAAATTTGTTGTGCTAACAGATACTCCAATATGAAAAGTCACATTTTTACGGTTTACATCCTTTCCAATTTTTGCGCACCGTTTTATATACTGGTGTTACCAACGATATCGTTCGCAGAGTGCAGGAGCATCGAAGTAAAGAAAATAAAGGATTCACTTCCCGGTACAATTGTTATTATTTGATGTATTACGAGGAGTACTCGGATGTTCGTAACGCGATTGCACGTGAGAAGCAATTGAAGCGCTGGCACAGGGAATGGAAGTTAAATCTGATCAGGGGACAGAATCCGGAGATGAAAGACCTGGCTGAGGAATGGCTCAGTTGATGATTGATTCCTGATCAAGAATTAGACCCTGAAACAAGTTCAGGGTGGCATTTCGTTTATTAAACGATCATTGTTCCTTGACGCATGTCATGCTGTCCGCCGCGGCAGATCAGCATCTAATCTTCTCAGCAGTGCGCACTACATCCGTTCCGGCACATTAATACCCAATAACGCCATTGAGGCTTTGATCGTCCCGGCGGTTAAGGCGCAGATTTTCAAGCGTAATGCTTTCTTTTCCGCAGATCCGGCATTGCGCACGGAATGCGCCGTATAAAAACTATTGAATAATTTGGCAACGCTGAAAGCATAAATGGCCAGCAGGGAAGGATTGTGCTCGGCAGCAGCCTGTTTTACAATGGTAGTAAACTGTTCCAGCAGCACTAATAGTTCCTTTTCCAATGGAAGTAATGGCGTTGCTGCATCCGCTGTTTCAGCCAAAGGCTCATTGCGTAAAATGGATTTGATACGCGCATGGGTATATTGTATAAACGGACCAGTAAAGCCCTGGAAATCGATGCTTTCGTCAGGATTAAAGACCATGCGCTTTTTAGGATCTACCCGCAACAGGAAAAATTTCAGCGCTCCCAAAGCAATGGTGTCGTATAATGCGGTCAATTCTGTTGGGGAGAAATCTTTAACCTTGCCCAGTTCCTCCGTTTTTGCGGCGGCCACTTTTACTAATTCATCCAGCAGGTCGTCTGCATCCACTACGGTGCCTTCGCGGGTCTTCATGCGGCCACTGGGCAATTCCACCATACCATAACTGAGGTGGTAGATGCCGTCAGCGTAAGGCTTATGTAATTTTTGCAGGATCAGCTTTAATACTTTCATGTGATAGTTCTGCTCATCCGCAATCACATAAATACTTTGGTCATAGGGGAAGTCCTTATACTTTTCATCGGCCAACCCCAGGTCCTGCGTGATGTATACGGCTGTGCCGTCTTTTCGTAATACCAATTTTTCATCCAGCCCCTCATCGGTTAAATCGATCCATACGCTGCCATCTTCTTTTTTGAAGAACACGCCATCGCTCAGGCCCTGTTCTACAAACTGCTTTCCTAAAATATAGGTATCACTCTCGTAATAAATTTTATCAAAATCAGTACCGATGCGTTTATAGGTTGCATCAAAGCCGCTGTATACCCACTGGTTCATTTTTTTCCACAGGGCCATGACCTCCGGCTTGCCGGCTTCCCAGTCTACCAGCATTTGCTGAGCGGCCTTCATTACAGGTGCTTCTTTCTCGGCATCCTCTTTGCTCAGTCCCTGGTTTACTAACTCCACAATCTGTTCCTTATGTTTCTGTCCGAACAGCACATAATAATCACCTACGAGGTGATCGCCTTTGATTCCCGTTGATTCCGGCGTAGCGTCATTCCCATAGAGCTGCCAGGATACCATCGATTTTGAAATATGGATGCCCCGGTCGTTAGAAATACAGCATTTCTGCACTTCACACCCGGTTGATTTCAGGATCTCCGCAATGGACCAGCCCAGGAAATTATTTCTTAAATGACCTAAATGCAGCGGCTTGTTTGTATTGGGGGAGGAATACTCCACCATCACTTTGGCGGGGTTATCCGTTTCCCTGCCCAATGAACTGCTGTTGAAATTTTTATCAAGATAACTGGTCCAGATCGTTTCTGCGATAGTAAGATTTAGAAAACCTTTGATGACATTAAATGCGGTAATTAATGTGGGTTGATCGGTGGTAAGCTTTTCGCCTATTTCCTGTCCGAGGTCTTCCGGCTTTTTCTTTAACTCTTTTACTAATGAAAATAATACAACCGTATAATCCCCTTCAAACTCCGGTTTGGTCGTATTGATGGCAATAGCCGCGGGGGCAAAATCCTTCTGATATAAATCTTTTAATGCACCTGCAACAACGGGCCTCAATATATCCACAATGCTCATTCCTTTCAAATTTGTTGCAAATTTAAGGAACGCCGGGGCAGAAATCATTTTAATAAGGAATATCTTCGCGCCGGATGAGGAAGCACTTACATAAGACCCGGGATTTTATCCTTCCTGTTATTGATTTTTTTTACCCGCCCTTTAAGGCGCTGATGCCATTGCAAACGTTCCGTTATGCCGTTTCCGGCGCGGGAAATACCTTGCTGGGCCTGGTGGCCTATTATATAACGTATAAATTTATCCTGGAAGGCCGCGATTTTCATTTTAGCTTCTATGCATTTAAATCGCACGTGGCGGCACTGGTAGTTTCATTTGTTGTAACCTTTGTGGTTGGCTTTTTCCTGATGAAATATGTGGTCTTTGATGATAGCCGGATCAGGGGGCGGGTGCAACTGTTCCGCTATCTCCTGGTTTGTGTATTCAACCTGACGCTGAATTATATTCTTTTAAAAATTGCGGTTGAAAGCTGGCATATTTACCCGGTATTTGCGCAAATAGGCACTACGGTGGTGGTGGTGCTCTTTAGCTACCTGGCCCAGCGGCATTTCAGTTTTAAAAAGGAAACAGAACCCAGCTATCTCGAAGAGGACTGAAGAATATTAAAGCACTGCAGATTGTTTGTTTTTACAAAACTTAAGTCCCCGTGTTTGGAGAAAAAGATGGGAAGTTGCCTTATTCCACCTAAAACTTAAACGCTTTTCCACCCACCATCACTTCCTGGGTCTTTTCATCAAACGTTGCTTTCATTCCTGTATGGGAAGCCGCAGTGGTCATAATATTGGCTATTGAGTGCATATATCCAGCCTCCACCGGGGCATTGGTTTGCTTACGGCTGCGCACACATTCCATCCAGTTCAGCATATGATTGCTGGTTAAAGGATCGCCACCGGTATTAGCGCCTGCGGCTACTTTTTCGACCTTTTCCGTTAATGCGAAATCGGGCAGTAAATTTTCTTTCATCCCCATGTCTTTGGCGGCCGATTCTTTCAGTCCGCCTTTAGGAGAAACCCTGTTAGTGATCAGGTTCAGCTCACCTCCATTGGAATAGTATACTTCTGATGGCTGATCACTTCCATTGCCCATGCGGGATTGAAATACCACCTGGAAGCCTTTGGTCAGATCGTCTTCCGGGCCATATTCAAATGCGGCGGAGAGGGTGTCCCAGTTCCGGCGTCCATCCTTCCATTGGTAAATACCGCCGTTTGCGGTAACGCTGCGCGGATGCTTCAAACCGCTGAACCAATGTACTGTATCGATCTGGTGGCTCATCCATTGTCCCGGCAATCCGGAAGAGTAGGGCCAGAACAACCGGTATTCCAGGTATTTCCGCGGATCCCATTCCTCATGCGGCCGGTTGGCCAGGTAGCGGTTCCAGTCCGTGTCTTCTTTTCTTAGTTTCGCCACCAGTTCCGGCCTGCGCCAGCGCCCCGGCTGGTTCACATTCCAGGTAAGTTCTACCATATAGATATCGCCAAATTTACCCGATTTGATAAATTCATTTGCCGCCTGGTAATTGGCCCCGCTTCTGCGTTGCGACCCGATCTGTATAATTTGTTTGGACGCTTTGATGGCTTTAAGCGCCGCCCGGGCATCCTCCATGGTTTCGGCAAAAGGCTTTTCCACATAAGCGTCGCACCGGGCGCTTACGGCTTCAATCGCGTGCAGGGCATGTAAAAAATCCGCCGTGCTGATGATAACGGCGTCTACATCTTTTGCTGCATATAATTCATCATTATTGCGATAGCCCTTCACCGGATGGCCCAGTTTTTCAGAAAGAAAAGCAGTGCCCAGGTCCCGGCGATAACTCCACAGATCTGAAACCCCCGTAATATCAAAGTTTAATTTTTTGTAATGATTGAAAAAGGCCGGAAAAAGGGAAGACCGGAAACGGTCGGAAAATCCTACGATATTTACCCGCACCCGTTCGTTGGCGCCCAGGATATTTGCATAACTTTTGGCGCTCATACCCATGGTGGCCAGGTAAGTGCCTGCGGAGGCCAATGTAAACTGTTTAATGAATTTTCTTCTTGAATCAGACATATGACAATAGATTAAAGGGTTCAAAAATGTGCCAATCGTGCTGCTATAAATATAGGGAAGAATTGGCATAAATCCACAGATTCTTGCTACAACGTTTTCGAGGAATGGATTGATAAGCAATTGATTCATATATAGATAATAGGGGTTGCAGGAAAAGAGGGCTGATTTTTTAAAACGCAGGTTCCAAGTGCTGTTTACAACGGCATGACATTTTTGCATATTCTTATGAAACGGCATAATCATTGAAAGCTAGAAGGTACTGCAATCGCGGTACTATTTAATAAAAGGAGAAAATCTTAAATACTATGGCAAAAATTATTGGTATTGACTTAGGAACCACAAATAGCTGTGTATCAGTTATGGAAGGTAATGAACCAGTGGTGATCGCCAACGATGAGGGACGCCGTACCACCCCATCCGTTGTAGCATTTTTAAAAAACGGCGAACGTAAAGTAGGAGATCCTGCAAAACGGCAGGCGATAACCAACCCTCAGAACACTATTATGTCCGTAAAACGTTTTATGGGACGTAAGTATGATGAAGTTAAAGACGAACTTTCCCATATCAGTTACAAGGTAGTTCGCGGAGATAATGATACTATCCGTATAGATATCGACGGCCGTTTATACACCCCGCAGGAAATTTCAGCAATGATCCTGCAGAAAATGAAAAAAACAGCGGAAGATTACCTGGGACAGGAGGTAAACGAAGCGGTTATTACCGTACCTGCTTATTTCAATGACGCCCAGCGTCAGGCTACCAAAGAAGCCGGGGAAATTGCCGGTTTAAATGTACGCCGGATCATCAACGAGCCTACAGCCGCTGCGCTGGCGTATGGTTTGGATAAGGGAGGCAAGGATCATAATATCGCCGTATTTGATTTAGGCGGTGGTACGTTTGATATCTCGGTGCTGGAACTGGGCGATGGCGTATTTGAAGTAAAATCGACCAATGGTGATACCCACCTGGGCGGGGATGATTTTGATAAAGTGATCATGGACTGGCTGGCAGAAGAATTTAAGAACGATGAAGCGATCGACCTGCGTAAAGACCCTATGGCATTACAGCGCTTGAAAGAAGCTGCTGAAAAGGCAAAGATCGAATTATCTTCTTCTACAGAAACGGAGATCAATCTTCCTTATGTAACGGCGGTTGACGGAGTACCCAAGCACCTGGTTAAGAAATTAACCCGTGCCAAATTTGAGCAACTGGCCGATAGCCTGTTTGCCCGTTGTCTGAAGCCTTGTGAAGCGGCGTTAAAAGACGCTGGTATGAATGCTTCCCAGATTGACGAAGTGATCCTGGTGGGCGGTAGCACCCGTATTCCTAAAGTACAGGAAATTGTAGAAAAATTCTTTGGTAAAAAACCCAATAAAGGAGTGAATCCTGATGAAGTGGTAGCTGTAGGCGCTGCGATTCAGGGAGCTGTATTAACCGGTGAAGTAAAAGATGTATTGTTATTGGATGTTACCCCGCTTTCCCTGGGTATTGAAACAATGGGTGGTGTAATGACTACGCTGATCCCTTCCAATACCACTATTCCTACAAAGAAATCGGAAGTGTTCTCTACTGCCAGCGATAACCAGCCGGGTGTACAGATCCATGTATTACAGGGCGAACGCTCTATGGCAAAAGACAATAAGAGCCTGGGTATTTTTAACCTGGATGGCATTCCACCGGCTCCGAGAGGGGTTCCCCAAATTGAAGTGATCTTTGATATTGATGCCAATGGTATCATGCACGTTACGGCGAAAGATAAAGGCACTGGCAAAGAACAAAAGATCCATATTGAGGCCGGTAGCGGCTTAAGCAAAGAAGAAGTGGAAAAAATGAAGGCTGAAGCTAAAGCCAACGAAGCTTCTGATAAAGCGGAAAAAGAAAAGATCGACAAATTGAACAGCGCGGACAGCCTGGTATTTCAAACAGAAAAACAACTGAAAGAATACGGCGACAAGATCCCCGCTGATAAAAAATCAGTTATCGAGGGTGCGGTTGGTAAATTAAAAGAAGCGCATAAGGTACAGGATGTTGCGGCTATTGATAAAGCAATGGAAGAACTGAATGCCGCATGGACGGCTGCCAGCGAGGATATCTATAAATCCGGACAAGGTGCCGATGGTGGTGCCCAGGCAAATGCCGGACAGCCGGGTGGCGATGGTCAGCAGAGCAACGCTGCCGGTGGCGCCGAAGACGTAACCGACGTTCCCTTTGAGGAAGTGAAATAGATTATCATTATAGCAAAAAGTAAGGCTGTCTGAAAGGACGGCCTTTTTTAATGGAAAAGCAAATGTGAGAATTTGAACCCCGATAGCTATCGGGAGAGAGAATATTAAACTAACAAAACGCGTCATCCAGACGCCTGCGCAGCCGGGGAGGGAGCTCGTGCAGGCGGGATGAATGAATTTGAAGATTTGAAAATGGTGATAATGAACCGGTATCAAAATTATCATTATGGGCTTAGCTATCCCTCTGATTGCGATCGATGTGAACCTGATGGAAGGCAATTAAGAAAAATGGTAGATCCCAGCGCAGGGCGTTGCTTTCAAGTTCAAATGGGTCGTGCCGACGGCACTCATTTTTCTACCCGGCACATCACTTCTGAATAAATTCCGAAGTTGCCTGACGAGCGCAAGCCTCTGGCTTTCTATAATATAAAGAATAGTGTTGTGCCGGCAGATCCTTCCCGCCGGTTAAGATTGAAGAGGCGTAGCCCCGGTTTAATAGGTTAACAAGGGACTTTAGTTCCTTGTTAACCTGTGTGGAAATGAAATCAGAGAGCCCGCGGCTCGGCCTATGTCGGCTCAATAATAGTATCCTTTCTAATCAATAGGGTCATGGATATTTTAATAAGATTGCTACCGGCTTATTATGAGTGATCAAAACAACATAAAAAAAAGAGTGCGGCAGTTATGCAGCACTCTTTTGTAAAAAATTCTATATACTATTAATAATGCCAACGCACGAAGGCTTCCATGGCCGCGTAATGCGTTAAACCCAGGTCTGCATAAATGGCAGCGGTATTGGCATTGCGCTCTTCGGCTCTTTGCCAGAACTCCCGGTTATCTGATCCCTGGAAGGGCACCATATCTTTTTGGGACTGGTGAATAAAAATACCAAAACGTTTTTTCAATACCTGTTCGGGGCTCATGGGCACGGCCATTTCAATTTCCTCGATATTCCATTCCTGCCAGGCGCCTTTATACAGCCACAGCCAGCAGTCATTCACCCAGGCATCACCGGCCTCCCGGATGCGTTGAAGGGCCGCCAACACGGCATTAAAACAAACGAGGTGCGTACCATGCGGGTCGGCAAAATCGCCGGCGCAGAATACCTGCTGGGGCTTTATTTTGCGGAGCAGCTCCATGGTGATCTTGATATCTTTTTCCCCCAGCGGTTTTTTGTCAATGGTTCCGGTTTCATAGAACGGCAGGTTCATAAAGTGAATATTGCTGTCCGGGATGCCCACATAGCGACAGGTAGCGCTGGCCTCGCCACGGCGGATCAATCCTTTTATCTGGCGGATGATCGGCGTATCGATCTGATCCGGTTTTTTACCCGCCACGTATTTACGTGTCTGGCTCAGGATCTTCCCCGGTTTGTCGGAATCGATCTTGGCAATGTCGTTAAAGCCTACAGCAAAATCAAGGAAACGCGTTACAAATTCGTCCGTTACAGCAATGTTTCCTGAGGTCTGGTATCCTACATGCACATCGTGACCCTGGTCGTGCAGGCGCTGAAAAGTGCCGCCCATGCTGATAATATCATCATCAGGGTGGGGCGAAAAGATCAGTACGCGCTTGGGGTAGGGCTCCGAGCGCTCGGGGTGTGAAGGGATCACGGCGTTAGGCTTTCCGCCCGGCCAGCCGGTGATGCTGTCCCGCAGCATATAGTACACTTCCAGATTGATCTCATACGCATTTCCTTTTTCCACCAGAAGATCACTGAGGCCATATTGATTGTAGTCCTCGTTGGTTAAAGAAAGCACAGGTTTTTTAAGATCCAGGGCCATATTCACCACTGCTTTTTTTACGAGTTTGGGTGCCCATTCCACCTCGCCTGATAACCAGGGCGATTTTAAGCGGGTAAGTTCGGATGCGGCCATTTCATCAACGATAAACTGTACATCCGGGTGGCTTTGCAGTAACGATGCCGGTACGCGCTCCGTTTCCACTTCTTCCACTGCCGCTTTTACCGCTTTGGCTTTGGCCACACCCCAGGCCATCAGTATAATTTGCTTCGATTTTAATATGGTGCTGATGCCCATAGTTATGGCCATCCGGGGTACATCGGAAATAGTAGCGAATTCAAAAGAATTGGCCAGACGCGTAGAATTTTCAAGGTTGATCAGCCTTGTTTTGCTATGAATGCCGGAGCCCGGTTCGTTGAAGCCGATATGCCCGTTATTACCGATCCCCAGTATCTGCAGGTCAATACCGCCGGCCTTTTCAATAAGCTGTTCGTATGCTGCACAAGCGGCTTTTACGTCTTCTTTTTTCACTTCGCCGTTAGGGATGTGGATGTTCTTTGGGTTGATATCCACATGCGAAAAAAGGTGGGTATGCATGAAACGGTAATAGCTCTGGATGGCTTCCCGGCTGATGGGGTAGTACTCATCCAGGTTAAAAGTAACCACATTTTTAAAGCTGAGTTTTTCTTCCTTGTGCAGGCGCACCAGCTCGGCATATAATGTTTTCGGACTGGAACCCGTAGCAAGCCCCAAAACACATTTTTGATTCAGCTTTTGTTTGGCACGAATCAGCTCCGCAATTGTTTTTGCAATAGCAAGAGACCCTTCTTTGGAGCCCGGATAGATCTTTACATCTATCTTCTCCAGTGCATCGGAATGGTTGGGTGTTATTGTTTGTGCTTTAGTCATCCTCTTAATTTTTTGAATTGATTTTTATTTTGATTGCTTGCCGTAATAGTTAATGTTCCAGAGATCGTATCGTTTTTTCTGTGTGGCTAACCGCCGGCTAAAGTCGTCATAATTCTTCTGAGACTGCGGCGTCCACAATGTTTCGCATACAGCGGCCGCGCGCGGAAACAGCATATATTCAACTTTTCTGGGGTTGGTGATATATTCCGTCCACAGGTTGGCCTGGCCGCCTTTTATATATCGGGCTTCATCGCTGGTCAGGGCATCAGGGAAGAGGTGCCAGCTATATACCTTCTCAATAGACAGATAGCCTTTGTTGTTCGAGATGGTTACGGAATCTTCTTTTGGCGCCTGCTGATAATCGAGGTAGGCGTATGTGGTAGGAGACATAATTACATTGTGGTGCTGTTTAGCGGCTTCTATTCCGCCCTTTTCACCCCGCCAGCTCATCACCCAGGCATTGGGTGCCAGGCCGCCTTCCAGTATTTCATCCCAGCCCAGTATAACTTTGCCTTTAGCGTTAATGTATTTTTCTATGCGCTGTATAAAATAGCTCTGCAGCTCATGTTCGTCTTTCAGATGGTTTTCTTTCATTCTCTTTTGGCACAGCGGGCAGGTATGCCAGTTGTTCTTAGGGGCCTCATCGCCGCCTATGTGTACAAATTTAGAAGGGAAGAGGGGGAGCACTTCGTCTAACACATCCTGTAAGAATTTAAAGGTATGTTCTTTGCCGGCGCAGAAAATGTCGTCATATACGCCCCAGCTTTGCATTACGTGCTTGCCTGTTTTGCTGCCGGCCCAGTAGTCCGCCTTATTACCGGCTTTTACAAAATAATCATACGTCGGTTTGTCAGGAAAACAGCTTAATTCAGGATAAGCTGCAATGGCGGCGCTCCCATGACCGGGCATTTCAATTTCGGGTATAACCGTAATGTATCTTTTAGCAGCATAGGCCACAATTTCCTTTACCTGGGCCTGGGTATAAAAACCTCCGTAACGCTGATAAGTATTACCGGTACCCGGGAAGCGGCCGATAATGGTCCCGTCGCGCCAGGCGCCAACAGATGTTAACCGGGGATATTTTTTTATTTCAATCCGCCAGCCCTGGTCTTCGGTAAGATGCCAGTGGAAGTAGTTTATTTTATGCAGTGCCAGAAAATCGATATATTTTTTTACATATTCAACCGGGAAAAAATGACGCCCCACGTCCAGCATCATCCCCCTGTAAGATACCACCGGCGCATCTGTTATGGAAACAGACGGGATGGCAAGGGTTGTTGCTTTCCGGGTTGGTAATAATTGGATTAAAGTTTGCACGCCATAAAAAGTGCCGGCTTCAGAATTTCCATTAATTTTAACGCCATTATTGTTTGCTTCAAGGTTGTACCCTTCATTGGAAGCAGTCTTTGTATTAAGAATAATTCCTTTACTTCCTTTTGAAACGATTGGTAAAGTGAAGCCATAGAAGCTTTTGAGGTAACCGTTAAAAAGTGCAGCAATGTTTCTCTCGCCCTGGGTAGCAGCAACAATAGGCGTAGCACGCGTTAAGGTAAAGGTGCCGCTTTTTTGTACCAGGGTCTGGGGTTTGGGGATAATGTCTATTTCCTGTGCGGAAACACTTCGGGTTGTAAAACAAAAAAGTAAGAATAAAACAGCAATACGCATAACAAGAATTTATAATTTAGTGCTCCAAGTTAAGGATTTTTTAAGTTACAATACGGTATTAATCAATGCAAACGATTGTCTTATATTCGCGCCACAATTTTCGCAGGCAGGGAGCCCTGATTACATATAAAACAGGATGAATAATATTGAAGTTATAACGGCATTTTTTTCGGCCTTTAAAAAGTTGGATTACGAACGGATGAACGAATATTACACCGATGATATTCTCTTTTCTGATCCGTTATCTGGATTGCTGCAGGGGCAGCAGGTAAGGGATCGCTTGAAGATGATTTGCAGGGCGGTTAAGGATTTTCATCTTACCATTATTAAAACAGAAGTGATAGATCAGGAATATGTAACCTGCCAGTGGCGGGCAGATTATTATTCCATCCGGTTAAGAAAACAAATCACTTTTCCTATAAAAACTTTTATGAAGATTGTGGACGGGCAAATAACCGAACAGAGCGAAGGATATAATCTTACGCAGTGGATTGGTAAAGCCTATGGTGTTAAAGGGCGGTTGTTTGGTTGGACGAACTTTATGAAAAGAAAAGTGCAAAAAGAATATCAGCGGGAGCTGGAACGTTTTGCCGGATCGAAGGGCCTGTTTCCACCGGATAAAAGACGCCGCCATATTTCTGATTCGTTTGACCAGTAAAGAGCTGCATTTCAGCATGATCACATTCTTTTGCTTGTATATATCCAATAGCCCAAATACTATATCGCGGTATAGGTCCAAATCTTCTTATGATGGCAAACACCGGCTTCAGGGCTGATCAAAAACCATGAACTAATGATTAGCCGGGAATCCGGAAAGACGGGAAGGCTTTGTTTTTAAATCGCCTGAGATTTACCGCCTTGCCGCCTTGCCGGTCAAAAAAACTTTTTGGTCGGCCCCCTATAAAGTGTGGCGGAATAATTAATTTCGAAAAAAATAAATCTATGGTCAGCAGAAAACGGTTTCTCCAATTGGGGATGTTGGGCGGGGTATCTTCCTTTTTTTTAAAGAATGCAGCCGGGCAATCACTCAATCAGAAAAAGCCGATTGTAATATCTACCTGGGATGCGGGGTTGGCAGCAAACAAAGGCGCCTGGGAGGTGCTGTCCAAAGGAGGAACCGCGCTGGATGCCGTTGAAAATGGAGTGAAAATTACGGAAGCTTCGCAAAATTGCTGTGTAGGCTTAGGAGCCAATCCGGATCGGGATGGCTATGTAACCCTTGATGCCAGTATTATGGATCACCAGTTCAATTGCGGCGCAGTGGGCGCTTTGGAGCGTATTAAGCACCCGATCTCCGTTGCCCGGAGGGTAATGGAAAAAACACCCCACGTTATGTTGGTGGGTGTAGGGGCACAGCAGTTCGCTGTTGAAGAAGGGTTCCCGCTGGAGCCCGAAACACTTTCGGAAGATGCGCGCAAGGCTTACCAGCGATGGCTGAAAAATTCGAAGTATGAACCGGCCATTAACCGCGAAAATAAAGGTCATGGTCCGGCCGCGCCGCTGCGGTTTGACAATGGTGAATGGAATCATGATACGATCGGGATGCTGGCAATGGATATAAACGGAAATTTAAGCGGCAGTTGTACTACCAGTGGAATGGGATTTAAGATGCGCGGCCGGTTGGGTGACTCGCCGATCATTGGCGCGGGGCTTTTTGTAGATAATGAAGTGGGCGCCTGCGTGGCCACCGGGCAGGGTGAAGACGTGATCCGGGTGGCAGGTTCACACAGCGTGGTAGAAATGATGCGGCAGGGATTTGCTCCTGCTATGGCCTGTAAAAAAGTAATTGAGCGTATTGTGAAAATTAAGAAGGCGGATGCCAAAAAGATCCAGGTGGCTTTTATTGCATTAGACCGGAACGGGGTAGCCGGCGCTTATTCGATACATCCGGGTTTTAATTACGCAATAAAAACCGGCAGCCGGGAGCAGCTTTTGAACCCGGGGAGCTATTTTTCAGTTTAATTTGGGAATTTGAAAATGTGAAAATGTGGAAATGGAGTATAATGATTTTATTGTTGAGATAGCGACTACAGATTTTGAGTCTGTAAAAGCTGCTGTGGCCGGCGGGGCCGACCGGATAGAGCTTTGCGCCAACCTGGGAGAGGGTGGCACTACGCAGTCCTACGGTGTGATCCAAAAAGTGCGGGAGCATTTTGATGTTCCGATATACCCCATCATCCGTGTAAGGGGGGGCGATTTTTTATATACCGAAGCCGAATTCGACTGTATGCTGGCTGATGCTATTAATTGCAAGAACCTGGATTGCGATGGGGTCGTGACAGGTTTTTTAAAGGCCAACGGAACGATCGATACGGAGCGTACCGCCCGGGTCGTGGAGGCCGTATATCCGTTAGGCGTTACTTTTCACCGGGCTTTCGACCGGTGCAGGGAGCCGCTGGAAGCATTGGAACAGATCATTAAAACCGGTTGCGAACGTATATTGACCAGCGGACAGCAGGCTACGGCTATGGAAGGAAGCCAACTGATCCGGCAATTGCGGCAGCAGGCGGATGGCCGTATCCGTATTATGCCCGGAAGCGGCGTACGCGCCAATAATGTAAAACAGTTGGTGGAAATAACGGGCTGTCATGAATTTCATAGCTCCCTGCGGGAAATGATTCCTTCGAAGATGCACTATACAGTCCCGGCCTTTGAAAACGATAGGGAAACGGTTCAACATTCAGGGATCAATCCCGCGGCAGTGGCAGCATTCAAAAAGGCACTGCATTATTGAATTTAATCCGCTTTGCAATGTTTTACAGAACCGTATTGTTATTAGTTTGCTCTAATGTTTTTATGACGTTGGCCTGGTATCATCATTTAAAAAATGAAAACTGGCCCCTATGGAAGGCAATTATATTGAGCTGGCTGATCGCTTTTTTTGAATACAGCCTTGCTGTGCCGGCAAACCGCCTGGGGCAACAAACAGGAGCCAACCTGTTCCAGCTAAAAATTACGCAGGAAGTGATAACGCTGGGTGTCTTTACTATTTATGCCGTTGCATTTGCGAATAATGCCTTTCACTGGAAATACCTGGTCAGTTTTGCACTGTTGCTGGGCGCGGTTTATTTTGTTTTTGCTGATATTAAGTAACGGAAATTTTATGCCCGGTAGTCGTTAGGATAGTAGCCATTAGCAGAATGGTCCCTTTATGCGAATATATTGGAGAATAATAAATGAAATTCAGGATTTCTTCAGAGTTGGCCCGCAGCTTGCTTTTTTAATAATTAATTATCCTTTATGCGCATTTCAAAAAACCTGGTGGCTGCGGCACTGTTTCTTAGTGCCGGCACTGTTGCCCTTGCTCAAGAGCACCAGTTTAAATTGGTAAAACAATTTCCGGTTGCAACAGACGGCGGCTGGGATTACCTGGCGGTGCATGGCAATGACCTGTATATTTCACATGGTACTCATGTTAATGTCATCAACAAAACAACCGGCGCTCCCGTAACGGTAATTGAAAATACGCCCGGGGTACATGGCATTGCCTTTGTGGATGGAGTGCATAAAGGCTATATCACCAATGGCAAAGGAAACAATGTTACGGTCTTTGATCTGGACAATAATAAAACGGTGGGGCAGATAGCAACCGGTGAGAACCCCGACGCCGTTATGTTTGATCCCTTCTCTAAGAGAATAATCGTATGTAACGGACGTAGCAAAAGTTTATCGGTTATTGATCCGGGGGCAGACAAAGTTGTCAATACAATTCCCTTATCCGGAAAACCGGAAACGGCTGTAAGCGATCATTCCGGAAAGATCTTTGTAAATATTGAAGACAAAAGCAGCATTGCAGTAGTGGATATCCATAAAAATGCCGTTATAGCCGAATGGCCGATCGCTCCGGGAGAGGAGCCTTCAGGATTGGCTATTGACCGCAGCACAAAAAGGCTCTTTGCCGGCTGCGACGGTAAATTGGTGGTGGTGAATGCGGAAAACGGTAAAGTGGTGCAGGCCGTACCGATTGACGACGGCTCAGACGGTATTGCATTTGATCCCCAATCGCGGCTGATATTTTCTTCGAACGGAACGGGCACCTTAAGCATCATTAAAGAAGTTGCTGCGGACAATTACAAAGTAGCGCAGGTATTACCTACTGTAAAATATGCACGTACCCTTACCATTGATGAGGCCAGTAAAACGATTTATGAATCTGTTGCGGAAATGGGCGCGCCCACTGGTGAGAATAAACGCGGCACTGTAAAAGCAGGAAGCTTTAAAATTCTTGTAATAAAATAGAGGGAGTAAATCTCCCGCAACCTTAATTGTTATTCTGCATTGATCTGCGGGATCTGGCTTTTACCAGAAAACCGTATATAATGCCGCCAGGATACCGCAAATAACAATCGATCCCATCAGGAAGCCGGGCGCTACGCGGAAATCCTGTTTTTCAACAATGATTGGCGAATCCGTTTTGGAGGCCGGAGTTAAAAGGCTGATAAAGATCATCACCCCTGCCACTACAAAAAAAGTAATGGTCATCCGGTCCAGGAACGGGTAATCCGGAAAAGCCCCGCTGGTCCATTTGGGGAGGAATTTTAATACCGTTGAAACCGGAACAGTAAGTACCGCCCCGGCCAATGCAGCAGCGGACGTGGTCCGTTTCCAGAACATGCCCAGTAAAAAAATGGCCAGCACGCCCGGTGAAAAAAAGCCCACATATTCCTGGATGAACTGATAGGCCTGGTCCAGCGATTTTAATGCCGGCGTTACGATTGCTGCCAGGAGCATGGCAATGATCACCGCCCAGCGACCGGTGCGTACCAGCTTTTTTTCGGAGGCTTCTTTATTAAAAAACTTTTTGTAAATATCCAGCGAAAAGATGGTGGAAATGCTATTGGCTTTCCCTGCAAGCGAGGCCACAATAGCAGCGGTAAGCGCCGCAAAGGCAACGCCTTTTAATCCCTGCGGCAGCAGGTTCATCAGGGTAGGATAGGCGTGGTCTGGTTTCAGGGTACCCGATGCATCTGTCATTTCCTGCTGAAATAATCCGTTCTTGTGCAATACAAACATGGTTATCCCGGGCAGTACTGCAATAAGCGGGATGAGCAGTTTTAAGAAAGCAGCAAACAGGATACCTTTGCGCGCGGTCTTTAAATCGGCGCCCAGCGCCCGTTGTACAATATACTGGTTGCATCCCCAATACGCCAGGTTGTTGATGAGCATGCCGCCGATCAATACCGACATGCCGGGCAATTCGTAATAATAAGGATCTCCTTTTTTAAAGATCATGTGAAAATGTTCGGGCGCTTCTTTTCTTAATATGCCAAGGGCTTTCCAGATATTACCGTCAAACCCGAATTTATCGGCCAGTAATGACAAAGCAAGATAGGCTGTAATCAACCCACCGATAATTAATACCAGCACCTGCACGACATCGGTGTAACCAATTACTTTCATTCCGCCCAGGGTAACAATTACAGAAAACACGCAAAGCCCAATGATACAGGCTTCAAAACTTAAGCTGCTGATAGAAGAAATAGCAAGGGCGCCGAGGTAAATAATCGAAGTAAGGTTTACGAAAACATACACCAATAACCAGAAGACGGCCATTATGGTGCTTACTTTATCGTTGTAACGTACCGATAAGAACTGCGGCATGGTGAAGATCCTGTTCTTCAGGTACACCGGTATCAGAAACACCGCCACGATCAGCAAGGTGGCCGCGGCCATCCATTCGTAGGAGGAGATGGCCAGCCCTAGTGCAAAGCCCGATCCGCTCATGCCGATAAAATGTTCGGCGGAGATGTTGGACGCAATTAAGGAGGCGCCGATGGCCCACCAGGTCAGCGACCCTTCGGCAAGAAAGAAATCTTTTGAATCGGTGGTTTCAGATTTTTTCCGGCGATACACATAATACCCGTAGGCGGATACAGCTATGAAATAGATAAAGAAAACAATATAGTCGAGTGGGTGGAGTTGATGCACGGGAATTTGGGAATGTGAAAATTTGAGAATTTGAAAATGGGTTCGCCGGAAGCAAGTGAAATAATAATTAATGGCTCATGGTTTATCTACTATGATCTATGAACTATCGACTATAAACTATTTGCCATGAACCACCTAAAACTTAAGCGTTTTGGGAAGGTATTTGTTTACCAGCTTTTCATAATAGGGCTGTAGTTTATTCCAGTCCGGTGGTTCCGGGTTTTTGGAATACAGGTCATAGGGATTGAATAGCTGTACCCATTTCAGCATTTTCTTATCATGGTCATCCGTAAGATACTGATAAGCCCCTTCGCGGTGCCAGGCATAAAAAGAATGGTAACGCAGCATATACAGTCCTTCTTCAGGAAGATAATCCTTCAGGATCTGGTAAATATATTCATCGTGCCCCCAGGACATGTTTACATTACGCAACCCGCAGCCGCATTCATATACGCCCAGTTTGGTATTATATTCAGGGTTGTCATGATCAGGATTGTTTTTAAAGAATTCCGGGTACACGATCTTGTCGGAATAGGCGCATCCCACCGGGAAGGTATCGCCCACAACAGCCCACTGCGGTTCGCCAAAAAGACACAGAACTTTCCCCATATCATGCATCAGGCCGGTGAGCACCATCCAATCGGGGTGACCGTCGCGGCGAATCGCTTCTGAAGTTTGCAGCAGGTGCTGAAACTGGTCCAGGTCGGTATCAGGGTCCGAGTCGTCCACCAGCTCGTTCAGGAAAGCAAAGGCATCCCAAACCGTCATTTCTTTGCGGTCAAATTTTAAAAAATCTTTTCTTTTACCGGCAACAAAATCGCTGGTTTGATACGTATGGTTCAACCGGTAAAATTCCTTTACCGTATCCCGCCGGGGATCTTCATAATTCCGGTATTCCTCTGTTGATTTGGAGGTAGCAATAGTCTCCGGATCAGGGTATCTTTTCAAAAGATCGTCCTCCCATTCATCGAGGCTGGCCAGGGGGGCGTTGTTTACGTTGTTTGTGCTCATGATGGCGATTTATACGTGTAAGAATTGAATCGTTTTCAATAACTCCTGTAATCTAATCAAAATCCGGGTAAAAATGCAAAAACGATTTAGTTTTAACATTATGGAGAAAATGTGGGAATGTGAAAATGTGGAAATGTGAAAATGGGTTCATACGGATGATAATTTTTAATAAGGTGAAACGTCAAACATCAAAAAATCAGACATCAGCTATCTTCGGGTTTTTCAACACTTCAGTGACAAAAAACCAGCTTAGCGGCCTGGGAACAAAATCCAACCCCGATTGCCCTTAAAATCGTACCTTTGCAGCCCCTAAAACAAGGGTTTACGCATGAAGCATATACGGAATTTTTGCATTATCGCACATATTGACCACGGCAAGAGCACGCTGGCAGACCGGTTGCTGCAAACAACCAATACGATCAGCGACCGGGAGATGATGGACCAGGTGCTGGATGATATGGACCTGGAACGCGAAAAAGGGATCACTATTAAGAGTCACGCGATCCAGATCAACTATAAGGCCCGGAACGGAGAGCAATTTGTGCTGAACCTGATCGACACGCCGGGGCACGTAGATTTCAGCTATGAAGTAAGCCGCGCGCTGGCTGCCTGCGAAGGCGCGCTGCTGCTTGTGGATGCCACACAGGGTATCCAGGCGCAAACCATCAGCAATCTTTACCTGGCTATTGATAACGATCTGGAGATCATCCCGGTGATCAACAAGATCGATATGGATGGGGCGATGATTGATGAAGTAAAAGATCAGATAATTGACCTCATCGGTTGTAAACCAGAAGATATTTTGCTGGCAAGTGGTCGCACCGGATTAGGGGTTGACGAAGTGCTGGAAGCTATTGTTGAGAAAATTCCGCCCCCCAAGGGAGATCCGCAAGCCCCCTTGCAGGCATTGATCTTCGACAGTGTTTTTAATAGCTTTCGTGGGATTATTGTGTATTACCGGGTCTTAAACGGAACCCTTCGTAAAGGCGACAAAGTAAAATTTGTAAGCACCAACCAGGAATATGAGGCGGATGAAATTGGCGTGCTGAAACTGAAAATGACGGAAAAGAATGAAGTGGGTACCGGCGATGTGGGCTATATTATTACCGGTATAAAAAATGCAAAAGAAGTTAAGGTAGGCGATACTATCACATTGGCATCCAATCAAAAGCCGATGATGATTAAGGGATTTGAAGAGGTAAAACCGATGGTATTTGCGGGGATTTACCCGGTAAATACAGATGAGTTTGAGGAACTACGGGATTGCATGGAAAAACTCCAGTTGAACGATGCTTCCCTGACTTTTGAACTGGAGACCTCGCAGGCGCTGGGTTTTGGTTTCCGCTGCGGTTTCCTGGGGATGCTGCACATGGAAATCATCCAAGAGCGACTGGAACGGGAGTTTAACCAAACGGTTATTACCACGGTCCCCAACGTTAGCTTCATTGCCCATACCACCAAGGGAGAGAAAATAATTGTCAACAACCCTACAGAATTTCCTGACCCTGTAAAAACGGAACGTATTGAAGAGCCTTATATTAAGGCGCAGATCATTACCAAGCCGGAATATATCGGCAATATTATGACGCTCTGCCTGGGGAAACGGGGGATCCTGATCAACCAGAGTTACCTGACCACCTCGCGTGTGGAGCTGATCTTTGAGATGCCACTGACCGAGATCGTGTTTGATTTTTATGATAAGTTAAAATCGCAGACCCGGGGCTATGCTTCGTTTGATTATCATCCTGCCGGTTACCGCGACAGTGATATCGTTAAAATGGATATCCTGCTGAACAACGATAAAGTGGACGCGCTAAGCGCCCTGATCCACCGCAGCCGGGCGCATGATTTCGGAAGAAAACTATGCGAAAAATTAAAAGAATTATTACCGCGCCAGCAGTTCCAGATCGCCATACAGGCGGCCATCGGTGCCAAGATCGTAGCAAGGGAGAATATTTCTGCTATGCGGAAGGATGTAACGGCCAAATGTTATGGAGGGGATATCAGCCGTAAACGCAAACTGCTGGAAAAACAAAAAGAAGGTAAAAAACGCATGCGCCAGATCGGTAACGTGGAAGTGCCGCAGGAGGCGTTCCTGGCGGTGTTGAAGCTGGATGAATAATTAGTGAAAAGTGAAAGGTGAATAGTGAGACGCCAGAAGTCAGAAATCAGTCCCGATGGCTATCGGGATTAGAAATTTCAAATCGGAAATTAGAAATAAGAAATTGAAAAAGATTGCGGTAATTGTGGCGGGCGGTACGGGAACGCGAATGGGCAGCGAGCTTCCAAAGCAGTTTCTATTGTTAAAGAACCGGCCTTTGCTCTACTATACGATTGATACTTTTTTAAAGGCCTATGACGACCTGGAGCTGGTGTTGGTGTTACCTGATGTTTACACCGATATGGGGCAGGAGATCATCGATGCCTATTTTGATAAAGACCGTATCCGCATTACGGTTGGTGGCAGCAGTCGCTTTGAATCGGTAAAGAACGGGTTGCAACTGATCACGGAAGACGCGATCATCTTTGTGCACGATGCCGTTCGATGTTTGGTTACTACAGATCTGATAAGGCGGTGTTATGAACAGGCATTGGAAACCGGAAGCGCCATTCCCGTGGTGCCCAGCAACGACAGTGTGCGCCTGCTAACCGAAGATGGCAGCGATGCCCTGGAGCGCGAAAAAATAGTACTGGTGCAAACGCCGCAGGTTTTCCACAGTAAAATACTAATTCCTGCCTTTTCTATTGAGCAAAAAGGAAAATTCACCGACGAAGCTTCTGTTGTAGAAGCCTTCGGAATGAAAGTGTCGCTGGTAGAAGGCGATAAAAACAATATCAAAATAACACATCCCATCGATTTAATTGTTGCTGAGCAGTTGTTGAATCAAATGTGAAAATTTGAAAATTTGAGAATGTGGGAATTGGGCTGCTGTCCGAAACTTGCAGTTGCATATCCCGATTTTCTTGCCTTTGAAACAGCTCCAATCGACAAGGGAGATAGAATAGAACTGCGAAGCAACGAGCTTCAACAGGGCGGAAGTATATAGCTATTGCGATAAATTCCATCACGATATTTTTAACTATGAAGCCTGTTTTTCCCGCAACTTATTCAACTCTTTGCCCGGCAGCTTTATCCGGGGTGATTACTGGAAAATACAACGCCGGAGCGGTGCAATGCAAATTCCTATCCAGGGGCGTTGGCGATACGTATCTGGTTGAGTTCTCTGATGCGCAATTTGTATTACGCGTTTATCGTTCTTCTCATCGAAGTCTTCCCCAAATAAAAGAAGAGATGGCATTATTACTGGCTTTGAAAGAGGCTGGTGTTTCTGTATCTTATCCGGTTCCTACTACTTCAGGAGAAATTGTCTTAAGCTTTGATGCTGTGGAAGGGGAAAGGCATGCGGTGTTGTTCAGCTATGCGCCGGGTGAGGTGATTAAGGTATTGGCCAATAGTCAACTTCGTGCGCTTGGGCGGGAGATGGCTCGTTTTCATAATGTAGCATCCGTAATTTCACTGGGAGACGCACGATGGGAATTTGATGCTGAAACAACGCTCTTCCGACCTTTGGAACTATTGAAGCCGGGTTTTTCTAAAGACCCCGAAGCATATGTTTGGCTAAAGCAGATAGCAATGAAAGCGGCGGAAAAGCTATCGCTTTCGGACACATCGGGATTTTCAAAAGGCTATTGCCATTTTGATTTCCTTCCGAAGAACTTTCATTTTAGGGATGATTCGGTGACTTTTTTCGACTTTGATTTTATGGGCTATGGTTGGCTGGCGAATGATATAATGTCCTTTTGGCAACATCTGATTTTGGAGACCTATACCGGGCGAATGACCCGGGAAGCAGCCAATGACGCCTATAAGATTTTTTTGGAAGGGTACCGGGAGGATCGTATGGTTAGCGGACAGGAGCTGGCGGCGGTGCCGTATCTTTCAATTGGATTCTGGCTTTTCTATATGGGTTTTCATACGACTCACGACCAGTTTTATGTGTTTAGTCAACCAACGCAGGTGAAATCTTACACCGGCTTATTAAGATTTATTGTAGAAAATTTTTGGGATAAGGAATGCATTCTGTGAATGGGTTCTATTTTACGTTATTGTGCTCCAATTGTTTGATCTCACTTATTTGTACAATAGGTTGAATATTCGTGTACTTCTTTATGTCCGTGAAAATGGCATCCATATGCGGCGCTAGTGCTTTGCTATATTCAGCAACATCGGCAACATAAAAAGTACCTACCGCTGCAAAAGGTACTTTGTCACCTGTCCTGCCCGCAATGCCCTTGTCAATTTCATAAAATTTTAGATTTTTCCCTAAAAACCCCGCTACCATCGGCATGTGCTTTTTTTCATAATAATCCATGTCGAAGGTTTTATTTTCACCGTTTGGATAAAGTATCGCGACTTTAAACATTCCGGTTTCGGGCATGGGAGCCTGTTTCAGTTGACTTGTTTTACAGCTTGCTAAACTGGCAAAAACGAAGATCAGCAGGAAAAGATAAATTCTGGCGATCATAAAATTGGTTTGAATGTTTTTTTAGGGGTGCATCAGGTGGCGAACAACGTTAAGGGATCTGTGCCTTAAAATACGATCCCGCCTGCGATAGATGCCTGATAAAATTACGAATAATTATTTCTGCTATTCGAAATTTATAGTTTCGGATTTAAATTCTGTTTGCATTGACAGTATCAATATCGCTAAAGGCGACAGAATGGAACTGCGAAGCTACAAGCTTTGTAGGGAACGGATCAGCCATTATTTCACCTTCTTCAGGTAGCTGCCGTAGCCGCTTTTGATGAGCTCATCGGCCAGTACGTTTAATTGCTCTTTGTTGATAAAGCCGTTCCGGAAGGCGATCTCCTCAATGCAGCCGATCTTCATGCCCTGGCGCTTTTCAATTACGCGCACAAATTCAGAAGCGTCCGTCAGCGAATCGAAGGTGCCGGTGTCCAGCCAGGCAGTGCCTCTGTCCAGGATGGCTACATGCAACTGTTTACGATTCAGGTATTCCTTGTTGACATCGGTGATTTCATATTCGCCTCTTGGAGAGGGTTTCAGGTTTTTAGCAATCTCCAGCACAGAGTTGTCATAAAAATACAGACCCGGAACCGCGTAATTCGATTTGGGCTCCGTTGGCTTCTCTTCGATGGATTTTGCCATTTTATTTTCATCAAATTCCACCACGCCATACCGCTCGGGGTCTGATACCTGGTACGCAAAAACATAACCCCCTTCCACATCGGTGAGCTTTTTCAACTGGCTGCCCAGTCCGGCACCATAAAAGATATTATCGCCCAGCACCAATGCTACTTTATCGTTGCCCACAAATTCAGCTCCGATAACAAAGGCTTGCGCCAGCCCATTAGGCACTTCCTGCACGGCATATTCAAACCGGCAGCCGATCTTTTGCCCGTCGCCCAGCAGGCGTTTAAAACCCGGTTGATCTTCCGGGGTGGTGATGATCAATACTTCATTAATACCTGCCATCATTAAAACTGATAAAGGGTAATAGATCATCGGCTTGTCGTAAATCGGCATCAGTTGTTTGCTGATGGCCTTGGTAATAGGGTAAAGGCGGGTGCCGGATCCGCCGGCGAGGATAATTCCTTTCATTATAGTTTATTTAAACACATCATTAAAGAACGGCAGTTCGGCGTCTTTGGGAGAAATGCCCGCCTTATCAGCGTCAACCTGCCAATTGATATTGAGCCCGGGGTCGTTATACACCACACCGGTTTCGGAGGCCTTGTTGTAATAGTTGTCGCACTTGTAAAAGAATACGGCCGTGTTGGAAAGTACAGAAAATCCGTGCAAAAATCCCCTGGGAATAAAGAACTGCAACTGGTTTGCGGCGCTTAAGGTAACCGCCACATGCTGACCAAAAGTAGGCGAGCCCGGACGCGCATCCACTGCCACATCCAGCACTTCACCCTGCAGCACCCGTACCAGTTTAGCCTGGGCAAAATCGCCTGTCTGGGCATGCAAACCCCTGATCACCCCCCGGGTGGAAAACGATTGATTATCCTGCACAAAATGGGTGGAAATGCCCATACGCTCGTTAAACCGCGCTTCATTAAAACTCTCAAAAAAGTAGCCTCTTTCGTCCTTAAACAATTGCGGCTCTATAATAAAACACCCCCTAAGCCGGGTTTCGGTTACCTTCATTTATTCTGCGTTGTATTGTTTTTCGTAATAATGCTGGTAATCTCCGGAGGTCACGTGTTCCAGCCATTCGGTATTTTCCAGGAACCAGTCGATCGTTTTAGATAACCCTTCTTCAAAAGTAACGGATGGGCTCCATCCCAACTCTTTATTGATCTTGGTGGCATCGATGGCATAGCGCAGATCGTGACCCGGACGGTCTTTTACAAAAGTGATCAGTTGGGCACTGGTACCGGCTATACGCCCCAGTTTTTCATCCATCTGCTGGCATAAGAGGTTTACCAGGTCGATGTTTTGCCACTCATTAAAACCGCCCACATTGTACTTTTCGCCGCTTTTCCCTTCGTGAAAAACCAGGTCAATAGCCCGCGCATGATCGATCACATACAGCCAGTCGCGGGTATATTTTCCATCCCCATAAACCGGCAATGGCTTGTTGTTAATGATATTATGGATCATCAGGGGGATCAGTTTTTCAGGGAAATGATTCGGCCCGTAATTGTTAGAGCAGTTGGTAAGCACTACCGGCAGCCCGTAGGTATCTGCATAGGCATATACAAAGTGATCGGAAGATGCTTTTGATGCGGAATACGGGGAATGCGGATCATAAGCCGTATCCTCGGTAAACAGGCCTTCAGCTCCCAGGGCGCCATATACTTCGTCTGTGGAAACATGGTGAAACCGCTTGCCTTCGTAATTGCCTTTCCAAAGCTCCTTCGCTGCATTCAATAAATTTACAGTACCGATCACATTGGTGTACACGAAATCGAGAGGAGAAGTAATAGAGCGGTCTACATGGCTTTCGGCTGCCAGGTGAATGACCCCATCCGGCCGGTATTTTTGAAACAAAGCGGTCACTTCGTTTGCATTTACGATATTGGCTTTTTCGAAAATATAATTGGGCTGGTCCTGGATATCTTTTAAATTTTCAAGGTTGCCTGCGTAGGTAAGCGCGTCCAGGTTAATGATCTTATAATCCGGGTACCGGGTTGCAAATAAACGGATTACATGCGAACCGATAAAGCCCGCGCCGCCGGTAATAATAATGGTTTTGGATTCAGGCATATTTCCTGTTGTTTTTAATATTGCTGATTTGGTTGCGAAAGTACGGATTTATGCAATGAAAGTCAATGAATACGAAAGAACTATAGAAGGGAGGGATTGCAATCGCATTCCTGATGGGCCGGGTATTTGCCAGGCGTCATTTGCAAAATTGCACTGTGTATAAAAAGCTTAGGTAAAACCCTGTAAGGGTGATGGGAAGAAATGAATAGTCAATAGTCGCTGATTCGCAGATGTGGCGGAACATTGAACCTGTAACTGTCTACTGAATAATCACCGTTCCCAGGATATTAGTGATCTCCCGTTCCATATCTTTTAACGATTTGTGAATAAAGTGCAGTTCGCGGAATTTGGAGTCGTTTAGTGCTGAGGCCATATCCTCCTGGTTCTGCAATAACATCCGCTTGATCTTTTTTAGTTTGAGATATTGAATGGCCGATTCCACCTTTTGATTGGTGCGGTCTTCCGAAATTAATTTGTATTTGTTCAGGTCGTTTTCATTACCCTTGCTGATCACTTTTGAAAAGGCTTCAAACGATTGGCTGAAGAGGTCGCGTTGGTACCCGGTATTATCGCTAAAATCCGAGGCCCACCGGTCGCTTTCTTCGTAAGGGTGATTGAGTAAGGAAACAGCGAAAGCACTAAGCTTCTTATCGTCATTGTAAATGAAATATTTGTCGTTGAGCAAACCCGGATTGTTGTGCAGGAGTTTTTTTACAGAGGTTATTAATTGATTTACATCGGTGTCGTCAATTTCAAGTTCATCAATCTCGTCAAAGACATGCTGCGCCACCAGGGTTTGTTCATCCCAGGGGCGGTTACCATATTCCAGTAATATCCTGGCCAGCTCTTTTTCCTGCAGTTGATCTTTAAACAACAGGTCAAAAGTGGCGTCATCAAAACCGGATGTTTCGGCCGCTGCACTGTTTTTTTCTTTTTCAGTATTGCTTTGGGCCTTACGTTCGAGGCTGGCTACCCGGTCGCGGATATATTTATTTACCAGGGCGTGCAGTCCGGCCTCATCAATAGCCAGTATGGCTGCTGATTCCTTTATATAATCCTGCTGTTTGGTAAAGTCCTCCGCTTTATTAATTCGACTGATAGACTCAGCGATCTTGTTGACCAGTTCTGATTTTTTTACCGGGTCATCGCCAATGGATGCCAGGGAAGATTCCAGTTGGAAAAGAATAAAATCTTTTTTATTCTTTTTAATAAACTCAGTAAAGGCACCGGCGCCTATTTTATTTACAAAACTATCCGGGTCTTCCTTATCAGGGATCAATACCAGCTTCACATTCAGACTTTCTTCCAAAGCCAGGTCCAGCCCGCGCAACGCTGCTTTTACACCAGCCGCATCGCCGTCATAAATGATCGTAAGATTGTTGGTGTATTTTTTTATGAGGCGCAATTGGTCCACCGTTAACGAAGTTCCCCCAGAGGCGACCACGTTTTCAATGCCTGCCTGATGAAGGGAGACCACGTCAGTGTAGCCCTCAACGAGTAAACATTCATCCGCCTTTTCAATGGCGGTGCGCGCAAAATACGAGCCATAAAGTATCTTACTTTTAACGTAGATCTCGTTTTCGGGCGTGTTAATATATTTGGGCGCTTTATCCGTCGTTTTCAAAATGCGCGCACCAAAGCCCAGCACTTTCCCGCTATGATTGTGAATCGGAAAAATAACCCGCCCGCGATAGTTATCCGCGAGGGCGCCATTGCGTTCCGCGACCAACCCACTTTTTAATAAGAGTTCCTTGTTATACTGTTTCGACAACGCCTCCCGCGTGAAAGCATCCCTGTCGTTGGGAGCATACCCCAGCCGGAATTTTTCTATGATCCCCTCACGAAACCCCCGCTCTTTAAAATAGCTGAGGCCGATCAGCCTGCCTTCTTCAGATTCCGTTAATGCTTTTGTGAAAAATTGCTCAGCAAAATTATTAATGATGAAGAGACTGTCTGCGGTTTGATATTGCTCGCGTTGTTCGTCGCTGGCAAAGGTTTCTTCTACTTCGATTCCGTAGCGGTTGGCCAACCATTTCAGGGCTTCCACATAACTGTATTTCTCATGCTCCATGATGAAGCTGATGGTGTTGCCGCTTTTGCCGCAACCGAAACATTTGTATATTTCTTTAGAGGGAGAAACAGTGAAGGAAGGCGTTTTTTCGTTATGAAAAGGGCAGAGGCCCAGGTAGTTGGCCCCCCTTTTTTTCAATTTTACAAATTCACCTACCACGTCCAGTACGTCGATGCGGGAAAGAATATCCTGTATGGTATTTTGGGAGATCACGGGCCGAAATTACGATTTTAAGACGTAATGTTTCAGGCGTTCATTTAACCCAACGAAGCCAGAGGTTATTCCGCTGAATAATTTCGCAGATCCCGCTGGATCAAATTTCACCCTACAGCATTTAGGGAATTAATTAATAATTTCCCCTTTAATATTCGCCAGTTTTTCGTTCCATTGTTGACGTTCCCCGGGCGTTAATCTTACCCAATCGGTTAGCTCACCAATGACCTTCAACGGCGCCTGGCTACGATAGGAGCGGGTGGGGTTGCCCGGGAATTTTTTGTCCGTAACGTTGGGGTCGTTTTCAAAGCTTCCTGTTGGCTCAACGATATAAATGCGCTCATCCCCGTCCCCTTTGGCCAGTGCAGCGGCCAGTCCCGCCCCATTGGCAAGAGCGGTAAAATAAATGTGGTTCATGATGATCTCCGGCTGGTAATTCGACCGGAATCCTGCGGTCAGTAAATCACCCACCTGCAGATCTGCCTTCGTTCCATGGTAAAAGGGTCCATTGTCTAAAATATCCGTCATTCAGGTTTGTTTTTATGAATTTGTTCCAATGCCATTCTTTTTAAGTTAAACAAAACCCACCACTATAATGTGATGGGTTTGGCTTATAGTGCAGTAGTATTTATTTCCTGCAACAGGAGCTTCCCGGGTAACAGCAAGCTTTCCCCGGAGCACAACAATCTGCTTTTTTGGGCGCATTGTTGTTGGCATATAAAGCAGCACTCATGAGCATTAACGCTAAAGAAATGCCGGCAACTAATTTTTTCATTTTATTCAATTTAAATGGTGAAATATCTTTTTCTTTTGAACTTAAACCGTTTCCGGCGGGTGCCAAAAGTCCTGGATATAAAAAGATACAACGCTGTCATTTGATAACCCGGTTTTTTTTGATGAAGTAAAAAGGGGGATCAGCGAAAATATTGGTTCGTTTGAATTGAGAAAGTAACTATTGGAGCAGACTAAAAACGGGTTATCGCAGTGCCCGTTTTTGCAAGGGTAATTGCTTTTTTCCTGGGCCGGGGATGACCTTTTGCACATTCCGGTACAGCAGTCATGTGCAGGTTGCTCCTTTGCGGTTACAATGAAATTGCCCAATACAGGCTGAACTGCTAAAAACAGCACTACTACCGCAAGTATGGCCGATATGATTTTCATTGTATTCCTAAAGGTAGCACTTTAATTAAAATGTTGCGTGCTGCATATTGGGATATTATGACGAGGGGCTCAGTTAGTGGCTGTTCTTCCCTGGCAGTAGTCGGATAAAGCTTCAATTATCATTTTTGTTTTGTTGCCAAGGAACACAGCTTTTTGAAGATCAGCACAAATCTTTTCTTGTTCACCTGCGGGAACAGGAACTTTGTCGGCAGCAGCTAAAACGGTCACGTCCCGATTCTTTGACAATGTTCTGCTATTGGCAAATTGATATTTTCTGATTCTTGCAAACGCCCGGTTGGCTAAAGCCGTCGCCATGTAGGGCTCGTAGAATAGCGCTTTATCCAGATCTGCGATGGCATCATCAAATTGAAAATCATTTAATTTAATTGTGCCTCTTGAAAAATAGGCATCGGCAAAACTGCTATCCAATTCGAGGGCTTTTGAACAATATTTGATCGCGGCTTTTATATCTCCTTCTTTGTTGCTTTCATTGCTTTTTTTCATCAATTGGTTTATTCTTACAAGATTTGGGTCAGGTTCAACTTTACCTTTTTTAATAAAGACTTTTTCTTTTATTCTTCCCGTAGAATAATACCTGGTTGCAGTGTCAAAGAGTTCGCCCTTGAAATAATTGCTAAGTAGTTTAACTTTTCCGTTTGGGAAATAACTTTCCCAAATCCCTTCTTCTTTACCATCTGCAAATATTCCTTTTTGACGTAAGGTGCCATCCTCATAATATTCTTTAGCCAACCCATTTTCAATCCCGTCTTTGTAATATTTTTCTGCTTCTATTTTGCCGTTTTGATAATACATGGTGCGACGGCCATTTACTAAACCGTTTATAAATGCGCCATCACCTTGTTTTTTCCCGCTGTAGTAGTAGTCGATAAAGGGGCCGGAGTAGGGATTGTTATGGAAAAGCCACACGCCATTTTTCCTTTCCATTTGTTTTGTCGAAGGTATTTGCCTTAAGCTGTCAGCTCTGTTTCTATATTCTTTTGTAAATACAAATGTTACACCATCAAACTGCGCGTAACCTAAACGATTCAGTGTGTCTTTATTTTTTATAATCGTAATATCGGCAACATCGGTTTGCTGAATTTCATCCCCCTGTTGCGGATCGTCTATGACAGGAATCGAGTCAACAACAAACATTATTTTATCAGCGATAGTCTGGCCGGATGTATTAAGTAATGATAAAAAGAGCACTGAAAGAAGCAATATCGTTTTAAGCATAGTTGAAGGTCTCAGGTAGTTTGGTTAATAAGTCGAAAATATGCCAAAGTTCCCGGCGTAAAATTAGTATAATATAAAAAGCCACGAATAATTCATGGCTTTACTTTTATCTGGTAGTTTACGTTATCACGGAAAGCTAACGCATTCTTTCAGCTCTCTATCGGTATACGCCAGTCCGTACTGTTTTAACACATCATCCGGAACGCCATTCCACTGATTGGGCTGATTGCCGGCATACCCCAGGTCTTTTACACCTATGGCGGTGGAATAGAAGCCGGTGGCCGTGAGGTCCCGTATCTGGCTAAAAAAAGCAACGCCCTGGCTCAGCTCAGGTTTGCCCTTGGCCCGCTCAGGGTAAGCGATCAGATCTACCATTGCTATACGTTGCTGCTCTGTGCAGTCTTTGAAGGGTTTGCCATATCTGTTCAGACACTGCAGATCCAACCAGCGTAACCCACCTCTGAGGGGCGTTTGCAATTTGGGTTGATCCTTTACTGTAAACTGGATAAACTCAGGAACTTTAGCGTCGGTGGCACTGCCGCTTACGGCGTCTTTTGGAATGATGATGTCTGTCAGGATGGTGATGGTTGCCATTTCATGGGCATCAAAAAAATCGGGGAGGGCATCCACTTCTTTTTCATGAATTTTTTCATCTTCATAACGATGCACTGCTCCTTCTTTTTCCGCACCGGCAGTTGTTGCCGCTTCTTTTTTTTCATTGGTGTTACAACCAATGGCCAATGCGCCGGAAGCCAAAGCCCCCGCAGCTATGTATTTGAGCGAATCACGTCTTTTCATATTGATATGTTTGAGGTTAGAAGTTTAAAGTTTGATGTTGGTGCTAACGTCAGATATCAAACCTTAAACATCAAACCTGTTAAAGATTTTGTTTTTTCATTTCATCAATAATATACTCGCTGGCCCGCATGCTTAAGGCCAGGATGGTCCAGGTGATATTCTTATTGGCCTGTGAAGTGAACTGGCTGCCATCTACACAAAACAATGTTTTACAATCATGCGCCTGGCTCCATTTATTTAATGCCGAACTTTTGGGATCATCGCCCATGCGTGCCGTACCGGCCTCATGAATAATATAACCCGGTTTATCAATACCGTAATTTTTCTCGGGCCCGTCATCTCCCCAGGTAATTACAGCGCCCATATTGTGCATGATCTCTTTGAAGGTTTCTTTCATATGCTTGGCCTGCTTTACCTCATAATCGCTCAATGTTACATTAAACTTCAAAACGGGGATCCCGTATTTGTCCACCACCTTGGGATCGATCTCGCAGCGGTTATGCTCAAAAGCAATGGCTTCACCGCGACCGGCCATGCCTACTGACGCACCATAGAAATAACGCTGATCTTCTTTAAAAGACGCTCCATAACCCCCGGCTTCTTTCTTCTTGCCGTTTACCGGGTATTTGCCGTTTAAATTTTCCAGGCCCATTCCAAATCCATAGGAGGGCTGACCGCCAAAGCCTCCCCAGTATTCGATATGATATCCCCGGGGGAAATCCAGCTTTTTATCATCGCCCCACCAGGGGGAGTATACGTGCATACCGCCTACACCATCTTCATTGTAGCGTTTTCTGCCAAACAATTCGGGGAGGTAACCGCCCATGGCAGCACCGGTACTATCCTGCAGGTATTTGCCCACCACATTACTGCTGTTGGCCAGCCCGTTCGGATGACGCTGTGATTTTGAGTTCAGTAAAAGCCGTGCCGTTTCGCAGGCGCTTGCTGCCAGTATTACCACGCGGCCATCCACCTGGTATTCCAGCATATCGGCTTTGTTGATATAGGAAACGCCGGTAGCCAGTCCTTCCGCATTGGTCAGTACCTCGCGCGCCATGGCGTCGGCGATCACATCCAGCTTGCCGGTTTTCAGCGCGGGGTAGATCAATACGTTTGAGGAAGAAAAATCGGCCTTGGCCATACTACAGTTTCTGCCGCATTGGGCGCAGAAAAAGCAGGAGCCGCGGTCGTCGTTTAATTTTTTTGTCAGGATCGACAGGCGGGAGGGGATCACCGGCACATTGGCTTTTTGAGCCCCTTTCTTAATAAACAATTCATGCAGCCGGGGTTTGGGCGCCGGCAAAAAAATGCCGTCCGGTTCGTTGGGCAGGTTCTCCACACTTCCGAATACGCCAATCAACTGATCTACTTTATCATAATAAGGTTTTATATCGTCGTATCCAATGGGCCAGTCGGCGCCAACGCCGTCATGACTATACCCTTTAAAATCCCTGGGCCCAAAACGCAGGGAAATGCGTCCCCAGTGGTTGGTTCTTCCCCCCAGCATCCGTGCGCGGAACCATTCCCATTCGGTGCCGGTTTCCTTGGTGTAAGGTTCGCCTTCAATATCCCAGCCCCCATAGCAGGCGTCCAAATCCCCGAAAGGGCGGTATTTTGTAGCGCGTCCCCGGCGTTTGGAGTCCCAGGTGTTTTTGAGCTGGTATACTTCTTTTTGCGGATTATACATGGTGCCGGCCTCGATCAAACACACGCTCAAACCAGACTTCGACAAGGTATAAGCAGCCATACCCCCGCCCGCACCGGAGCCCACGATCACTACATCATATTTCTTTGCTTGTTTCTTGATTTGCAACTCTTTCATTCAAATGGCCATTTAATTTTATTGAATAATGCGAGACAAGATACAACGAAATGTTTGAAATTAAACGGGCATTTTTGAAAGTAATTTATAAGAATGGTTGTTTCGCTGATAAAAGGTTATTTTTAAATCGGATTTTAATTTTAGTGAAATAAAAAGTAATGCAAAAAGGCTGTTTACCTATAATTATTTTTCTCTGCGCTATCGCCATTGGGGTGCTTGCCTACCTGCTGGGGAAAAAGAACGGAACGAAGACCACGCAGCAGGTTGCCCTGAACGTGGCATTAGTACAGGAAATTGCGGAGCTGGCATCACTTGAAGTGCAGGGGACGGCTACCATCAAGACCACTAACATCGCTAACGACGGAACGGTAACAGATGCATTTAAAAAAATGTTTGCGGAACGTACGGCTACTATTTCAATTCCTTATACTGCCAAATATGGGGTGGCGCTGAAAGGGCAGCAGATCACTATTGAAGCAAAAAATAAACAGGTACAAATTGTACTACCCACACCGCAGCTATTGAGTTATGAACTGCGTATGGACCGGGCGGATGCTTTAACAAAGCGGGGGATGCTGCAATCGCCGGATGAAGATTATTTTGCGTCTGTTGAAAAGCAGTTATACACTTCATCAAGGGCGCAACTGGAATCAAATACCGTTTATGCAGCACAATCAAAGGATAAGATCCGGAAAATCCTGGAACAATATTATGCGCCTATGCAATTTAAAGTGATAGTCACCTTTAAAGATGAGCTGAAAAGTAAAGTCATTGATCAGCGATATTGACCATTATTCAATAAAAACTGCGAAAAACAAATAAAATGTTAATTGTTTTCAGAGAAAAAGACTATTTTTCTACTCCTAAAACCATTTAGCCAAAAAAAATTTTAAGCCATTATGAAAGGAAAAAAGAACGATTCAAGAAGGAAATTTATTAAAAATGCCGGTATGGCGGGGACGGCTTTCTTCATTGTGCCGCGTCATGTGCTGGGTCAGGGTTTTATTGCCCCCAGCGATAAACTGAACATTGCGGGGATTGGCGTTGGGGGAAAAGGCCAGGGCGATATTGCTGAGTTTGCAAAAAGCCCTAAAGTGAACATCGTTGCATTGTGCGACGTGGATGACCGGGCGGCAGCTACTTCCAGAAAAAACTTCCCCAAGGCAAATTATTATAAAGATTTCAGGGAGATGCTGCAAAAGGAGGCCAAAAATTTCGATGCCTGCAATATCAGTACACCGGATCATACCCACGCGGTAGCTACTTTAGCCGCCATGCAAATGGGCAAGCACGTTTATACACAGAAGCCTTTAACGCATGATATTTTTGAAGCACGTACCCTGGCGCAGGCAGCAAAAAAATATAAGGTAGTAACGCAAATGGGCAACCAGGGTGGCTCCGGGGATGGAGTACGCCGGATGAAAGAATTATATGATGCAGGCCTGATCGGGGATATTGTGGAGGCGCAGGCATGGACCAACCGCCCGATATGGCCGCAGGGCGTACCGAAGCCTACCGGAAAATTTGAAGTGCCAAAAGAGCTGGATTGGAATCTTTGGCTGGGTACAGCTCCTAAAGATGACTACAACCCCGGGCTGGTTCCTTTTAACTGGCGGGGTTGGTGGAATTATGGTACCGGCGCACTGGGAGATATGGCCTGCCATATTATGGACCCTATTTACCGGATCCTTCCTATTGATTATCCCTCTTCCGCTGAATGCAGCATTGCCAACCAGTGGACAGGGATGAACCAGGAAGCCAATAATATTGACAGTTGCCCGGTAGCGTCTATTATTCACCTGGAATACCCGAGAAAAGATAAAAAGGGAACCCTTAAAGTATCCTGGTACGACGGCGGATTAATGCCCAAGCGCCCCGACGAGCTGCAACCAGAAGAAGCCTTTGGTAACTGGGATGGTGGAGTTTTATTTATTGGCACGAAGGGCAAACTGCTGGCGGATTGTTATGGCGCCAACCCAAGATTATTACCGCTTTCTAAAAATGATAGCGCCCAGGCAGTAAAACAAACGATTGCCCGCGTACCGGGCAGCGAGGGCGGCCACTACCTGCAATGGGTGAATGCCTGTATTGCCGGGTATGGTAAGGGAGTAACCAGCTCACCGTTTGAATATGCCGGACCGTTTACAGAAAGTATTTTGATGGGGAACCTTGCCATAAGAAGTGCGCTGTATATGGATCCCAGCGTATCCGGTTGGGGCAAGAGCAAATTTACCGGCCGCAAGAAATTGCTGTGGGATGCAAAAGCAATGAAGATTACCAACTTTGATGAGGCCAACCGGTTTGTAAAAAGAACCTACCGGGAGGGGTGGAGCCTTACTTTGTAAACAGAAAGTGTTTATAACTGATTTTTCAATACTGTTTTATTAAATCTTTTATTCATCATGAGTCAAAAAAAGGAGAATTCAAGAAGGAAATTCATCAGAAATTCGGCACTCGCCGGAGGCGCATTTTTTATAGTGCCGCGTCATGTTTTAGGAAGGGGATTTGTAGCGCCCAGCGATAAATTATTAGTAGCGGGCGTGGGTGTGGGCGGAAAAGGCGCCGGAGACATCAGCATGTTTGCCAAAAGTGGCAATGCCGAAATTGCATTTTTGTGCGATGTGGACGATCGCCCGGGAGCAAAGGCCCGGCAAAAATACCCTAAGGCAAAATTTTACCAGGACTGGAGAGAACTGCTGGAAAAAGAAAGCAAGAATTTTGATGCCGTTAGCGTAAGTACGCCGGATCATACCCATGCCATTGTGGCCTTTCATGCCATGCAATTAAAGAAGCACGTGTATGTGCAGAAACCATTAACCCATGATATCTGGGAATCGCACATGCTGGGCGAAGCGGCAAAACGTTATAAAGTAGTAACCCAGATGGGCGACCAGGGCTCTTCTAATGATGGGGTACGCGACCTGAAAGAATGGTATGAAGCCGGACTGATCGGTGAAATTGAATCCGTTCATTGCTGGACCAACCGTCCGGTTTGGCCCCAGGGGCTGGCCTGGCCCGATAAAAAACCGCCCGTTCCCCAGGAACTGAACTGGGACCTGTGGCTGGGTACCGCACCTAAAAGGGACTATGAAGATAATGTAGTGCCCTTCAACTGGCGTGGCTGGTGGGATTATGGTACCGGAGCGCTGGGTGATATGGCCTGTCATATCGTTGGGCCGGTATTTAAGGTGTTGGGACTTGGCTTCCCTACCGAAGTAACCTGTAGTACCAGTACGATTTATACGGGCAATTTTAAACAGGGGTATTATCCCGATAGCCCGCCGGTTTCTACTGCTGCCCACTTCAAGTACAAGGGTAAAAATGGAAAAGACATTAAGCTGCATTGGATGGACGGAGGTATACAGCCGGAGCGCCCGGAAGAGTTAGGCCCAAATGATATTATGGGTAGCCATGACGACCGGGGCAACGGGGTGATCTTCGTGGGCACCAAGGGCAAAATGATGTGCGGGGTTTACGGATTGAACCCAACATTACTGCCGGCTTCGAAAATGCAGGGGTTGAATGTTGCTAAAAAATATGCCCGGGTTCCGGGCGGTGCCGAGGGGCACTATAAGCAATGGGTGGACGCCTGTATCGCCGGTTATGAGAAGGGACATAAAATGGTGGATTCTCCCTTCATCGGCTATGCCGTTCCGCTTACCGAAAGCATCCTGATGGGGAACCTGGCCATCCGCAGCTTTAATTATAAAGATGCTGAAGGGAAATTCCCGGGCCGCGGTATTACCCTCAAATGGGATGGTGATAATATGAAAGTAACCAATTTTGACGCCGCCAATCAATACGTAAAACGTACGTATCGTGAGGGCTGGCCGGAATTGAAGTTTTAGAATAAGAAAACGCAATTAGAAAAGCCGTCATTTCGATGCGCCCGACGCAGAAGGGAGAAGAGAAATCTAATTATCGCTAAAAGAGATTTCTCCGCTCGCTTCACTGCGTTTCGCTCGGTCGAAATGACGGCTTCTTTGTTTGTGTCTGGTATCGTATAACACAAACTGATTAGTGCCGCAGCGTACTTACAGCGTAAAACTCAACCCCAGGTTCCAGTTGGTGCCGGCCTGCGGAAAATAATAATTCTCTGTTGTAAGCGCGCCACCTGTTACATAACTATAAGTATAACCGTTGTTTTCATATTTTTTATTGAGCAGGTTGTTTACCATTACGACCACACTAATATTTTTGAATGTCTTTGTGCCTAGTTCGTACCGCAGCCGCAGATCTGTTAACGCATAAGGATTAATACTTTTCATTTTATCTGAAGCATTGTCCAGGTATTGCCGGCTGATGTATTTCTCCAGCAGGTCCAGGTATAAATGCTGGTCGCCGGTTAATTTGTAAAAAGGTTCCAGCGTCAGGCTTCCGCCTACGATGGTATTAGGAGAAAGGGAGATATCGGTGTTCTTATATTGCTGCGACACTTGTCCTCCCGCATCATAATCATCGGCATATTGGGTAATGCTGCTGATCTTATTCCTGCTGAAAGTGGTGTTGGCATTGAACTGTAGCCATTGATTGGGTCTGATGCCGGTAGTTATTTCCAGTCCGGCGCGATAGCTTTTATCTACATTGGTACGTGCGTAGGCGCCCACATCATTGATCTTCCCGGTCAGGATCAGTTGGTTTTTATATTGCATATAATACCCGGTTACACCCGCCTGGAAAACAGCAGAACGGTATTCATATCCGGCCTCAAAATCCTGCAAATGTTCGGGTTTGGGCTGTTCCTGCAAACCCGCTTCAAAATCATCACGGCTGGGTTCCTTATTGGCAATGGCATAGGATGCGTAAATTTTGCCCTTGTTGTTGATGAAATAACTTAGCCCGACCTTGGGATTGAAAAATTGATACCGGTTGCTTATATCCATGGTTGGCGCTTCCCGGAACCCGTTAATCGTATAGATTACATTACGGTATTGGAGATCCGCAAAGCCATAGAAGTTGGGCGCTATTTGTTGCTGCAGTTTGGCATAGATATTAAAATCGCCTTTGAATGAAGGCAGGTTATACCAGCGGTAATCCAATGGAACACCATAATCGGCCCAGGTTACATAGCCATAATTTTTACCATCGTAACGCGTATAAGCTCCGCCCAAAATAAAGTTAGTTTTAGCAGTAACATAACTGGTTGAGAAAACGGTACCGTAGTAATAATTATCCAGCCAAAGCTGCCGCGTAAGGTTGGTGGTGCTAAGGGTATCGCCCGGCGCCGCAACAAAATTGGGCAGGTTGTAAGTGGCAAATGATTCCCCGTTTTTATATTCATTATAATAGCCTTTGCCACGCGTAAGAAAAGTGGCAAGGTTCAGCGACCAGTTGCTGTTTATTTTCTGATTCAGGAACAACTGGTAGTAGTCCTGCCAGTAATTATCGGTTTGGTTATTATAATAGTGCGTGCTGTCGATCTGTCCTAAAGTATTGGTTCTTCTGCCTTGCTGATCAAGGGCGGTTTCATAATTAAAAGTGGAAGGATTGTCCTTGTCCGTAAAGGCCACGCCCAATCCGTTCCAGGCCTGCCCGGTACGTTCTTTTCCGGTCAGGTAGTTAAACTTGATATTGGTTGCCTGGTTTTTTGAGGTCCAGGAACCGATCAGTTGTGCCGATGAAAGATCCGAGGAAGAGCGATCAACATACCCGCTGGAGCTCATTTTGGACAGGCGCACATCAAATTGAAATCCGCCTTTTAACAGGCCCGTGCCCGCACGCAGCGTGTGTTTCCAGGTATTATAAGAACCATAAGCGTTGCTGACGGCAGCGCCAGCCTCCTTGCGCTGCTCCAGGTTGGAAATATTAATGGACCCGCCAAATGCGCCTGCGCCATTGGTAGAGGAGCCAACGCCCCGCTGGATCTGGATGGTGGAGGTAGAGGAGGCCAGGTCGGGCAGATCCACAAAAAAAGTACCCTGCGATTCGGGATCATTCACCGGGATGCCGTTTAGGGTTACGTTAATGCGGGTCATGTCTGTGCCACGGATCCGCAGCGATGAATAACCCACGCCCAAACCATCATCTGCATTTACGATCAGCGACGGTGTCTGATTTAAGAGATAAGGCATGTTTTGCCCCAGGTTTTGTTTGGACAGCTCCTTGGCCGTTACGTTGGAGGTTGCAAACGGTGCACGGGTGCTCAGGCGCAGTGATCGCACCTCAACCGGCGATAGAAGATAGAAACTGTCTGACGTTGCACGGGATGTATCCGTTTGTGCAAACAATGTTGGTGCTGCCAGTAGCAGGCAGCCGGAAATGAAAATCCTCTTCATTTGTTTTTTTCATTTTGAAATTTCCGCCAGTGGCGGAAGGGTTAAAAAAAATAATGAGAGGGAAATGCTGAAAAAGAAAGGAGGCATCCTTCCCTGCGCAGGCATTACCCTGATCAGGTTTACGGGTATTATCTCAGCCGTCATTCGCCTGTGGCGAAATCCAGCACCCCGGGAACACTGAAAACTTAATTTGCTTGTAATTATTTCTAAACAAGCACGCTTTCATTTTTTTGAAAGAGCGGATGCGAAGCTATAAAAAAAATGAATACAAAAGAGATTTGTGTTTTTTATTGTTATTTTAACTCTTGGTTACAAAAAGGCCTCCCGCAGATAAACGCTGATTTTTTCGTAGATAAAAAATAAAAATCGATCCGCGAAGGTCAGCGCTGCATTTAGATCTGAGCTCCCGATGGCTATCGGGATCAGCGGGAAATAAAAGCAGTTAGCCAACAACAAATTCTAAATAAAATTTATGAAGCTTTTGTAATGTCGTTTTTTTATCCTATCTTTGCATCGCGAGGTAGAGCAGCGGTAGCTCGTCGGGCTCATAACCCGAAGGTCCCAGGTTCGATCCCTGGCTTCGCAACTAAACAGATCCCGTCTTCAGGACGGGATTTTTGTTTTTGTGCCTGATCCATAGCGAGGTTATTTCCGGCAAAGAATTGTTGCACATTGACTTTAACCTGCTAAACCTTCTGCTGAAAAGATTGCGCCACCTGCAAGCCTGATGACCCGGTGACCGTTGTTCCCTGAGCGGGGCCTCTTACATAAAAGAAATAATCACCGGCATTAACCGAATGAAGCCAATATTCATCCTGCCCATCCGTAGACACTTTACTATCATATTGCGAGAGTGGTAGATTTGGATCCGTCAATATTCCTTTTTTTACATAAATATCAGGGCTGATCACATTTCGCCCCTGGTAATTAACGTAAAAATGAATGATATGCCGGCCTGTTATTCTTTATAAACAATCAACGAGGCTGGTTTGCTGCTCCCGGCAGGTGCGGCTACTACCAACAGTTGCTGCTGTGGTATAAACAGTGAGGTGCGTGCCCCTTTACGGGTAAGCATATTGGCTACCTGTTTATAAGTGCCCTGCCCCTGTTGCTGATATACGCTTAAATAACCATCGCCACCGCTTGCGTATATTTCAGACGTTTTACTGTTATAATACAGGTCGTCTGCATCCCCAGCCATAGCCATAGTGCTGATATCCTTTCCGGTACGCCCATCCAGCACAACCAGCCTGGCAGGATGCCGATACCCCACAAAAACCCGGTGTAATTGCGGGTCTACGGCCATCGGGAAATTAGCGGTAAGGTTACTCTTCGTCCACCGGGCAACAAAGGATGCCGTTTTTAGATCTATTACGCCCACCATTTTTGCATCAGGAATATTTACATACAGCCGGTTCAGTTTTTTATCAACCTGGAAAGATTCCGGGTGCCCCGGCAATTTAATATTGCTGATTAGTTTATGCGTTTTAGCATCGATGATCGCCATTCCGCCTTGCCCATATCCAACATAGACCCTGTTTTCGACGGAATCATACCGCACATCATCCGCATCGGATCCTAAATGGATGCTACCTGTTTTTGTGAAACGGTGCGCGTCATAAAAATACCCGTCGCCATTTCCGCCATTGGCGACAAATATTTCCTGTTGCTGTGAGATATAGCCCACGCCCTGCGGTTCATCCAGCCCCGTAAGGCTTCGAATAATTTTACCGCTGTTGAGATCCGCAACTTCCAGTGTATTATTGCCTAAAGCCGCTACATATACTACCTGGTCCTTCAGGTTAACATCCATATGATCGATACGTCCTTTTACGCCAGGCAGCGGTAGCTCCTTTATTTTTTGCAACAGATCTGTTCCAAAGGCAGGCTGCCCGTTACAACTTGTAAAACAGTAACAATTAACCCCCAGCAGGCATAAAAACAGTATGTATTTTTTTACTACCATTTTCAAACACTAACGATTTTGCAAAAAACTAAACTACCACAAAGCTACAGGCAAATTTTGGAGAAATATTGCCAGATAATAGCCTGCCGTTTTATAATTGTTCATAAAAATATATTCAATTTTATTATCGGCTACAAGGCTGAAAAGATGGGATCCCATTTTTTGATCATTATGACTGCTAATCGTAATCAGGCCTGCAAGAATATCAAAAATACAGAAATAAAAAAACAGACCCGGAGGTAAATCCGGGTCTGTTTAGTTGATAAAGGCTTTAAGGATCAGGCATCACTAAGCCCTTTGCTGATCCAGATAGCTAATGAATGATTTTGAAGAAACGTTTCCATCTGGGGCCGTTCTCATAACTGAACCAGATCATGGCCGCTTTACCTACCACATGATCTTCCGGTACAAAGCCCCAATAACGGCTGTCCTGGGATTTATGACGATTGTCGCCCATCATCCAGTAATAGTCCATTTTAAATGTGTATTTGTTGGTTGGTATGCCATTGATAACGTAGGTGCCATTTGGATTTTCGACCAGTGTATTTTTTTCATACACCTGGATAGCACGGCGATACAAGGCGATGTTTTGAGGCGATAAGGTCACTGTTGCGCCTTTTTTGGGTACCCATAGCGGGCCAAAATTATCCCGGTTCCATCTATAGTTCAACGTATCAAAAGGGAAGGTGGTTCCTTCCACATAGCTTGCGGGGAACGACTCCTTAATAATGCTATTGGGGTCAACAACGGGAAGCTTTTTTAAAATATCCAGTTCCGGAAGCGTCAGGTTTATTTTGTATTCGCCGTTAACTATTGAGAAGTCTGGATTATCGCTTTCCATATTCAGCCGGATCTTGGCCTCTCTCAGGAAATCTACGTCAACGGCCACATTATTTCTTGTTTTAAAGAAATAAAATGTGGAGGACGTAGGAGAAATAAAGCCCGGCTGGTTGTTGATATAAACGATGCCGTCAACAATCTTCAATGAATCGCCGGCAACGCCGATACATCTTTTGATATAGTTATCGGTTTTATCAACAGGATGCACCGCCAGTGGCTGATATTCAGGGTCGCTCAATACGCGGTCCCTGCCCAGGGCGCGCTCGAACATATAATAGGGCAGTGCAGATTGATACCCGTCTTTATTGATCACGGTATCCCCTTCGGGGAAATTAAACACCACACAATCATTTCTTTTTACCGGGGAGGCAAACCAACGGATATAGGGCAGTTCTATCAGCGTAGTATATGATTTCATGGTGCTGCCCGGCAAATAGTTGTGCACAAACGGAACAGAAAGGGGCGTATTGGGAATGCGCGGTCCGTAGCTGAACTTGCTTACAAACAAATAATCATTAATTAACAGGGTCTTTTCCATGGAGCTGGAAGGGATCACATAAGCTTCAAAAATGAACACGCGGATCAGTGTTGCCGCCACCACGGCAAAAACAGCCGCATCTACCCATTCGCGCCAGCCGGGTTTCTGATGTTTTTTTACGCCCTCGGGGCCAATAAACCGTGCATCTTTATTATTGGCGAGCCAGGGAAAATAAAAGGGCGCAAAAATAGAAGCGCATAAATGATCTAAAAAAGAAAACCGGCAGAAGACCTTGCTGAATTCGATAAAGATCCCCGGTGTTATAAACCATCCCACCACAGGGATAAATTGCCAGAACACCCAATGCTTCGGCCGTTGGGCTATGTCCTGCATTACCCAGGTGTTATAAAATGGGATATAGGCTTTCCAGGATTCCCTGCCGGCGATTTTAAACAGTTTTGCTAATCCAAAGGAAGGTAGCAATACTAAAAGGGTACTAATTAAATAAACTACAAGTAAATGGTGCAGTGGCATCTATTCAAACTATTTTAATCAGCAAATTTATTGTAAACGAATAACAATGTGCGGTTTACTTTTACTTAATGCTTTTTGGGCGCCTGTTTTTTAACGGGTGAGGGCGATGGAGCCGGTCGGGCGCTTCCTCCCTTTGCTTTATAGGTATCGGCCAGTTTTACTGCCTCATAAGCATTTACGATGCCACCGGTAACGCACAGGTCAGACAAATGTACTTTGGCGCCGGTACCCGGATTAGTAACAAGAACGGTTGGTTTTACTACCGACTTTTCGATAATTTCTTTCACCTGAGCGGCGGAAAGGTCAGGGTAATAACTCATAACCAACGCAGCAATACCTGCCACTACGGGGGAAGCCATACTGGTGCCTTGCTCATTTCCATAGCGGTTACCTAATGGAAGTGTTGAGTAAATGCGCACACCGGGGGCGAAAACATCTACTTCCTTTTTACCATAATTGGAAAAACTTGCAGCAATACCGCTTTGCTCATTGGGACCACTTGCACCAACGGTGATCCAGGTGGCGGGTCGTGTTTTATCCAAATAATAAGCCGACGGAAAGTTATAGGTAGAATCATTGTTCTGGTTATCATTACCGGCCGCATGTACTAGTAAAACGCCTTTCTTAACGGCATATTTAACAGCGTCGTCCACCCATTTTTTTTCAGGAGAATAGGCTTTACCAAAACTCATATTAATAACGCGCGCGCCATGATCCACTGCAAAACGGATCCCTTCAGCAATATCTTTGTCGTGCTCATCTCCGTCCGGAACGGCACGCACGCTCATGATCCGGACGTTGTCTGCAACACCATCCATTCCCACACCGTTATTGCGTGCAGCGCCGATGATCCCCGCCACATGGGTTCCGTGCAGCGGCGCATTTTCGTCTACGGTAAGATTATTGTTGCCATAGTTTTTATCGTTGATATCATTGTAGTTGTCTTTTACCACGGGATCGCGGTAATCTTTTGGCGGTTGCTTCCGGTTGTTTATTTTCTGCACATCGTTATCCATCTGGTCGAACAACTCCTTATTCGTGATATCGTTATTGTCATTTGCCTGGCACACATTCAGGAGAAAACTCTTCATTTGTGCAGCGTTGGGTGTTGTAGGATTGTAGCCAGACAGGTCTTTGCCGCTGTATACTTCTTTTTTCATATCAAAACGGATGGTGCCGTCTCCTTTACGCAGCAGGTCCATCGACCTTAGAATAAATTCATCCTGTGAACCATCGTCTTTAAAAACCTCTCCTTTGGCCCGCACCCACATATCATATTGGTCTTTTTCGGCAGCGGGCACCTGTGAGGCGGTTTTGTTTTCGTATTTGCTTTTTAATCCCCAATACACCCGGGCGGCTTCATAGGAATCTTTGGTTACGTTCTCTTTCCCATCCCGGCTTCCCAAAAAATTCCAGCCATGCACGTCATCAATATAGCCATCGTGGTCATCATCGATCCCGTTTCCGGGGGTTTCGCCTGCGTTTACCCATAAAACGGATTTCAGGTCCTCATGGGTGGTATCGATCCCCGAGTCTACAATACCTACCGTAACCGGTGTGCTTTTCCTGTTTTTTGATTTCAGGAAATCATAGGCTTTATCCAGACTGATACCGTAATAACCATCTGTTTTAAGGTCTTTCAGATGCCATCCTTCGGGAACAGTGCTGGAGGATTGTGCCCAACCCGCCAAGGCGATTAATGCAGCGGTGGCCGACAACCCGGTCTTTTTCATTAATTTATTCATGTATTAATTCTGTTTAATATAAATGGTAAAAGGAAACAAAAGTAAAGCATCCGGCCTTAAGAATATCTTAAAGCCCCTTTTTACCAGGAATAGGAGGGGTTGCGCCCTCCGGGAAGTTGCAACGTTTATTTTTTTAGCTTTTTTTAAACAGTAAACTGAATGCCTTGTGCCAGGGGCAGGGTAGTGCTGTAGTTAATGGTGTTGGTTTGCCGGCGCATATAATTTTTCCAGGCATCGCTTCCGCTTTCGCGGCCACCGCCGGTTTGTTTTTCACCTCCAAAAGCGCCTCCGATCTCTGCTCCGGAAGTGCCGATATTTACATTGGCAATGCCGCAGTCGCTGCCGGCGCTCGACAGGAACCATTCCGCTTCGCGCAAATTAAGTGTCATAATAGCGGAAGAAAGCCCCTGTGGCACCGCATTCTGGATCCTGATGGCTTCCTCCAGGTTTTTGTATTTTAATAAATAAAGTATGGGAGCAAAGGTTTCCTCCTGTACAATTTTAAAAGAAGATTGAACTTCTGCAACACAGGGTTGCACATAACAGCCGCCCTTATATGCGTTTCCTTGCAACTGCCCGCCTTCCACCAGAAACCGGCCGCCCTCTTTTTTGCAGGCGGCAATCGCATTTAAATACAATTGTACGGCTGCCTTGTCAATAAGCGGCCCTACATGGTTGGCGGGATCCAAGGGATCGCCGATCTTTAACTGGGCATAGGCCTGTTTCAGTTTCTTTTTCACTTTATCATAAACCGATTCATGAATGATCAGGCGGCGGGTGGTGGTACAACGCTGACCGGCGGTGCCCACCGCTCCGAATAAAGCGCCCAAAACGGCTATATCCAGGTCGGCATCCCCCGAAATGATAATGGCGTTATTGCCGCCCAGCTCCAGGAGCGACCGTCCCAGCCGGGATGCTACCGCCGCGGCCACCGCTTTTCCCATGCGGGTAGATCCGGTGGCCGAAACCAATGCTATTCGTTCATCCTGCGCCAGCCATTCACCGGCTTCCCGCCCACCGGTTATTAAATTACAAACGCCTTCGGGCACGTTATTTTCCTTGAAAACGCCTGCAATAAGCTGCTGGCAGGCCACCGCGCAGAGGGGTGTTTTTTCGGAGGGTTTCCAGATGCAGGTATTGCCGCAAACCCAGGCCAGCATACTGTTCCAGCTCCATACGGCCACGGGAAAGTTAAAGGCCGATATAATGCCCACCACGCCCAGCGGATGGTACTGCTCGTACATCCGGTGGCCGGCCCGTTCGCTGTGCATCGTTAAACCGTATAATTGACGACTAAGGCCCACCGCAAAATCGCAGATATCGATCATCTCCTGCACTTCGCCCCAGCCTTCCTGCAGGCTTTTACCCATTTCATAAGAAACCAGCCGGCCCAGGGGCTCCTTGTTTTTTCGCAGGGTTTCGCCAATCTGCCGTACGATTTCGCCACGGCGGGGCGCCGGCCATTGCCGCCATGCCAAAAAGGCGGCCTGCGCTTTTTCCACAACTGCCTGGTATTCCTTTTCAGTGGTAACCGCCACCGTGCCGATGAGGCTTCCATCTACAGGAGTATAAGAGTCAATTGTTTTTTTCGAATACGGCTGCCATTCAGCGCCCGTGCTGGTTCCGGGGTTTTCCTTTTTCAGCCGCAGCTTTTTTAAAAAGTCCATAGTTGACCAATTTTGAATATGAAAATTACGAAAATTATTTTTCGGGTAACAGGGCTGTCACAAATTCCAGCGCCCCTTGCCGGGATGACCCAATTACAACCAGGCGTTGCTGGTACTGTTATTTTATTTGGACCTAAGGCGCTAATAAATTAAAATCCCCGCGGCCTCGCCTTTGTGCTGCTACCTGTTGCACAGAATGCACGAATGCGATTCAACACATGAGCCCGGCGCAGTCCGCCCCCGGGGATGAGCGGTCGGACAGGGAAGAGCAATTTCGTTATTAAAGAACGGGATCCCTCCCTCCGGTCGGGATGACGGTGGGGAAAAGGGGATCCCTTCCCCGGGGCTGGACGGTGGAAAATGGGTTGGATTTTTTGCAGCGCTATTGTGCCGTTGTTTTCGGGATTATTTTTCTTAACGCATTTCCCGATAAGATAACAGCGGCACTATCCGCCAGTTGTAATTGCAGGTTTTGCACCTGTGCATGGCCTACATCCAACAATGAATGTCCTGCAATAGCGGCAGTTACCGATCGGATGCTTATCGTTTCATCGAATTTTTTTTGTTCGGGCGCAGGCGGTCGGAAGTAAAATGTATTTCCGTTTTTCCCCTTAATTGTAATGCGTTGTTGGGTTGTATTTGATCCGGCCACTCTGTTGATGTCAGGCGATAGCTCAATTACTACATTGGAGGAATCGCTCTGGCGGATGTTAATAGAATCCATATCGCGCAAAAGGGTTTCTACCTCGAATTTAGACTTGCCGGTAATGGTTGCGGTGATCGTTTTTTGTTTCAGTTTCTGTATTTCAAAATTGATATTGTTTCCCGTAACAGACAACAATTCAGGGGAGAAAAGCCGCACCGGCGCTGCATTTGCCAGCCAGAATTTTTCATAAGGATTGGCGGGGACAGTATTAAAATTAAGATACAGCGTATCATTTTTTATATGGACATTTATCTTTCCTCCGTGTTCATTTATCCATTCCTGTAAAAGGCGTACCGATGATTTGTTGCTTGGTTCGTAGAAAATATGGGTATCGTTTCCGCCATTTATGACCAGGTGTTTGAAGGGCTGTTCCAGCACCTTGTTGTAAGTCCAGTACAGATCCGTTTTGTCCACTGCATCGTATTGTTTTTTCAGGATCATATTGGAGGACAGCAGGCCGGCGATCAGCACAAGGAAAATAAATAATAGTATTCGGGTTGTTGTCTTCATGATTTATTTTTTAAAATGTTCCTGTACAAATTTGTCGAACATTGGTTTCAATTCTTTGAGATCTATTTTTAGCAAAAAGAGGTTCCGGAAAAAAACGGGAAGCTCGTTCTCAATAAATTGTTCCCGTTTGAAGTCGAGGATCCGTTCCATGGCATCGGCTTCAATGAAATAGCCAATCCCTCTTTTGTTGCTGATAATGTTTTGCTGCTGCAGCAAATCGTAAGACCGCTGCACCGTATTGGGATTTACCTGTATTTGCGCTGCGAGCTCCCGGATGCTGATGAGCCGGTCGCCCAGGGCCCATTTTTTTAAAAGGATCTGTTCGCAAACGTATTCCGCTATCTGTATATATATCGCCGGATTTTCTTTAAACTCCATGTAGTCAATTTAAAATTCTTTTTCCCGCAACCGGATCAAAGGTAATAGCCACAAGATACCCGGAATTACATATTTTAACCCCATGCTAACAATGTTGCCAGCGCGCGTGGGCAGTATCAATGTGCCGGTTTCTTTTCCGATCGAAAGCACTACGTGATTATATGGGGCGGCGTCTACTACATTGCGGAATATTGAGAAGGCCATAAGCCAGTTTACACCGATGACGGTTAAGACAAGCAGCGTGATTGCAACGCTTGTTTTGATCAGCGCCGCTTTATTAAAATAAAGCCCTCCTGTGAGCATGAAACCTGTCGCCATCAAGAACATACTGTACACTTTCCAGGCATAGTATCCATTGAGGTCCAGCGTATAGATGCGCTCATATTGTTGTTTATAAAATAAGGAGGCGGGGTCCAAGCTGTTATGATACGCCTGTACAAAAATTACATCGGTTATATGAAAACAGCATAAGAAAAGCAAGGGGTAGCAGATGCCCGGGATGAGAAATGCGCATAACCATTTTTCAAGGAAGGAAGCCGGTAAGGTAAGATAAGAGCATCCGCTTGCGTTGGTGTTAAAATAGCCAAAAACAAAAGAAGTAAGCAAAAAGCTTCCGCCTGCCAGTCCCCAGACGAGTGTCATATTCTGCGCAGCATTAAATCCCACAAAACGCTTCAAAATGGCATACAATATTACTGAAAGCACCAGCAATAATGCCATAACTCCCCCGGAGAGTATCGGGCGCTCTGCGATTGTTTTTCTAAAAAGCAGCACAAATCTTTTCGCGTTGAATAGATCGCTCATAATAATTTATTTGGTGTTAAAAATTGATTTTGCTTTTTGCGGATTTCCTGTAATGGCATTAAACAGGTATTCCAGGTTTACCTGGGTGGTTTCGCTGGTCTTGTTTTCGCTTACAACGGCATAGCCCCGCAGTCCGGGTTCCGCATACAGCAGATCGTTTTCTGAGGGCAATGCATCTACTACTTTAAAGCTTAATTTGTTCTCAATTTCAGTGAGCGATGCCTGTAACAGCAATTCTCCATTGTCTACAATGATCACATTGTCGATCAGGTTATCCAGGTCGCGGATCTGGTGGGTGGAGATAAAGATCATTTTGTCCTCTGTAAAAACGGAGGCGATCAGTTTTCTGAACCGTATTTTGGAAGGGATATCCAGCCCGTTGGTGGGCTCGTCCAACAACAGGATCTTTGTATTACAAGCCAGCGCAAAGGCGATGATGAACTTCTTTTGTTGCCCGAACGAAAAGGTGTTTAGCTTGCCGGCGTCCTGAACTTCCAGTTGCTCCAGATACGCGTGAAACTGTTCTTCATTGAATAGGGGGTAAAAAGGCGCAAACAATTTTTGGTAGCCGTTTATCGTTAACGACGGCACATACACTTCCTCCGGAATAAAATAAATCGTTTGCAGAAAAGAGGGCAGTCTTTTTGCCGGTGTAAACCCGTTTACCAAAAGAGCGCCGCTGGTAGGAAATAACAAACCTGTAAAATTTTTAAGCAAGGTCGATTTTCCTGCGCCATTCTTTCCCAGCAATCCGTAAATACTTCCTACCGGAAGGTCCAGGTTCAGGTTTTTATACAACGGCTTTCTTTTTTTATACCCGAAGGATAGGTTTTTGACTTCAATCATTAGTGTACTAGTTAAGTAGTGCACTAAAATAGAGAAAATTTTCTATTTCAAAAAAAAAAGTGGAGTTTGCCTGCGACGATCTCCTTTTTACGCTGAATATTCATCAATACGCCCTTTTTGTGAGGGGAAATTAAATGACCGAAAAAATAGATAAAAATATTATGTAATCGATTACATTTTTATTAATATTGCGGGGTGATTTCATTTATGGGGATTTTTTCTAACGATGGTACCAGCGTATTCTCTATCTTAATATATTAAAAATAACACAATTATGGCTGTCCTTTTAGGTAACAAAGAGTATTTTAAAAATATACCGCAAATAAAATATGAAGGCCGGGAAAGCGATAACCCGTTGGCTTTTCACTGGTATGATGAAAACAGAGTAGTAGCCGGCAAAACGCTTAAAGAACATTTTCGCTTTGCCTGCGCCTACTGGCACTCGTTCTGTAACGAAGGCAGCGATCCTTTTGGCCCGGGTACACATCTATTTGAATGGAACCGGCAAACGGATGTAGTGGCGCGTGCTAAAGATAAAATGGACGCCGCTTTTGAGTTCATCACCAAAATGAACCTGCCCTTTTATTGTTTTCATGATGTGGACCTGGTAGATTATGGTACGAATATCATCGAAAACGAGCAGCGTTTGCAGGCTTTGGTAGACTACGCCCGGCAAAAACAAAAAGACAGCGGCGTTAAATTATTGTGGGGCACCGCCAACGTATTTTCTAATCCGCGTTATATGAACGGGGCTTCCACGAACCCGGATTTTCATGTGCTGTCGCATGCTGCTGCACAGGTGAAAGCAGCAATTGAGGCCACCATAACGCTTGGGGGTGAGGGCTATGTATTCTGGGGCGGACGTGAGGGGTACATGACCCTGTTGAATACCAACATGAAGCGGGAAAAAGAGCACCTGGCCCGTTTCTTACATACCGCAAAAGATTATGCCCGCAAGAATGGTTTTAAAGGCACTTTTTTGATAGAGCCCAAACCCATGGAACCGACCAAGCACCAATATGATTATGATTGTGAAACAGTGATCGGCTTTTTGCGCCAGTGGGACCTGCTGGATGATTTCAAAATTAATATTGAGGTGAACCACGCTACTTTGGCCGGTCATACTTTCCAGCATGAAATGCAGGTGGCAGCAGATGCCGGCGTGCTGGGCTCGCTGGATGCGAATCGCGGGGACTATCAGAACGGCTGGGACACGGATCAGTTTCCCAATAACCTGAACGAACTGACCGAAGCGATGCTGGTATTCCTGGAAGCAGGGGGCCTGCAAGGGGGCGGTATTAATTTTGATGCCAAGATCCGCCGCAGTTCTACGGATGCCGCGGATATCTTCTATGCGCATATCAGTGGCATGGACGCCTTTGCAAGAGCATTGATCACAGCAGATGCCATTCTGAATAAATCGGGTTATAAACAATTGCGTGCCGGCAGGTATGCTTCTTTTGACAATGGTAAAGGAAAGGCGTATGAAGAAGGTAAATTATCCCTGGAGGATTTGCGCGCCTACGCCATTGAAGCAGGCGAGCCGGCCCTTACAAGCGGCAGACAGGAATATCTGGAACAGATGATTAACCGGTATATTTAAGGAACGTTTATAGTTCATAGTTTATAGTTCATGGTTTATAGTTCATGGTTCATAGCACGCCATGAACTATTGACTATTGACCAGAACCATTGCTCGTTTAAAAATAAAAATTATGTTATTACTGGGGATCGATGTAGGAACCTCTTCCATCAAGGTTTCCGTGGTAGATGGCGCTACACAACAAACCATCGCGGCGGCCCAATACCCCGAAACGGAGCGGGAAATTATAGCATTGCAGTCAGGATGGGCAGAACAAGCGCCCGAGCGCTGGTGGGAGGATGTAAAGGCTGCCATAAAGAAGGTGCACCAGTCGGGCGCCTATGATACAAAAGATATCGGGGCCATTGGCATTTCCTACCAGATGCATGGCCTGGTATTGATAGATAAGAACGGCGCTGTTTTGCGTAACAGTATCATCTGGTGCGACAGCCGGGCTGTGCCTTACGGGGATAAGGCGTTTGCAGCGATCGGCGAACAGGAATGCTTACGCCATTTGCTCAATTCCCCCGGGAATTTTACAGCCGCCAAACTGGCGTGGGTGAAGGAAAACGAACCGGGTATTTTTGAACAGATCGACAAAGTACTGTTGCCCGGCGATTTTATTGCACAGCGGTTTACCGGCACGGCTACTACCACGCCCTCTGCATTATCCGAAGGCATTTTTTGGGATTTTAAAAAAAATGAATTGTCGGGAGCGGTTATGGATTATTTCGGGTTTGATAAAAATAATATTCCCGAAATAAGAAATGTTTTTGCGGAGCACGGAACACTCTATAAAAATGTTGCGGAAGAATTGTCGTTGAAAGAAGGGATCCCCGTTGCTTATAAGGCGGGCGATCAGCCTAACAATGCGCTTTCTTTAAATGTACTGGAACCGGGTGATGTAGCTGCAACTGCAGGAACGTCGGGCGTTATTTATGGAGTGAGTGATGCACTCACTTATGATCTCCAAAGCCGGGTAAACAGTTTTGCGCATGTTAATCATAATAGTAACCATACGAGGGTAGGCGTGCTGCTTTGTATTAACGGCACGGGCATTTTAAACCGTTGGGTAAAGCACCTGGGGGGAGCGCTTTCTTATGCTGCGCTCAATGAACAGGCGGCTTCAGTGCCACCGGGCAGCGACGGGTTACTGGTGCTGCCATTTGGCAATGGAGCCGAACGGATCTTAAAGAACCAGATCGTTGGCGCGCATATAAGTAATATCGATCTAAATAAACATTCCAATGCGCATATTGCAAGGGCCGCGCAGGAGGGTATTGCCTTTGCCTTCCGTTATGGACTCGATATTATGCGTGAAAATGGCATGCAGCCGTCCGTAATAAAAGCGGGCAAAGCCAATATGTTTTTGAGCCCCGTGTTTACCGAAGCATTTGTAAGCGCTACCGGTGTACCGGTGGAGTTGTACGATTGTGATGGCAGCGTTGGTGCGGCTATCGGCGCAGGTGTGGGCGCCGGTTATTTTAAAACCCCGGCTGAAGCCTTCAGGAAAAGAGCCGCAATTGCTATAATACAACCTAAACAACGTAATTTGTACGATCCGTTATACGATCAATGGCGGACATTGCTGGAAAAACAATTGAATGCTTCCGCCGCATTACTTTAAACCAGAAACGCGATGTCAAAAGAAAAAGAGGTTACAATATATGATCTTGCCAGTGAACTGAACATTTCCGTAGCTACTGTGAGCAGGGCCTTAAAGGATGACCCTGTGGTAAGTAAAAAGACAAAGAAAAAGATCTTTGATCTGGCGGAGAAAATGGGCTACCGGACTAACGTATTCGCAAGAAATTTAAGAAAGGGCGAAACCCGGACGATCGGGTTCATGGTGCATGAACTGAATAGTAATTTTATTACTTCCGTACTTTCCGGGGTTGAAAAAGTTGCTACCGAAGCCGGTTATGACATCATCATTGCCCACTCGTCTGAAAGCTATATAAAAGAAGCAGCGAATGCCCGGAATCTTTTCGATAAAAGAGTAGATGGCTTGCTGGCATCGCTTTCCTTTGATACTAAGGACACCAAACATTTTGATCCTTTTATAACCAAAGGAGTGCCGGTCATTTTTTTTGACAGGGTCGAAAAGATAAAAGATACCACAATGGTGGTGATCGATAATTATAAATGCGGCTACGAGGCCACAAAACACCTTATCGATCAGGGCTGCAAAAAAATACTGCATGTTACCTCCAATCTTAACCGTAACGTATATGCCGACCGCTACAGGGGTTACCGGGATGCATTGTCTGATAACGGGATCGGGCTGGATGAAAAGCTGGTGATTGTAAATGACCTAAGCGAGAAAGCCGGCATAGCATCTGCAAATGCAATGATGAAATTAAAGCCGTTGCCGGACGGCGCCTTCATTACCAATGATTTTGTTGCGGCCGCCTTTATTAAAACCCTTAAAGAACGTGGTATTGCTGTGCCGGATGATGTGGCCGTTGTGGGTTTTAATAATGATGCCATCGGGCATTTGATCGAACCCTCCCTTTCCACGGTGAACTATCCCGGCAATGAAATGGGAGAAATAGCGGCCAGAACGCTGATCAGCCATTTAAAAGGAGAAACCAGTATCCACCAGATCAATACGGTAATTATTAATGCAGGACTTATTATAAGGAAATCGTCTTTAAAAACGAAAACAGGGTAACGATCTGTGCGGGAGGCGGAAGGCTCTATGCAGAACGCGAATAAACATCAGACACCAAGCGTCGGCGATTGTACGTATCCTCACGAAATGGTTTAAAATCTGTATAAGTCTGAGCAATCTGCGAGAGCAAATAACTATAGCTACAGCCAATAATATTTACTACTAAAATAAAAGTCATGTTGAAGAAAGTGTTTTTTGCTGCCGGTTTGTTTTTTTCGCTTGCGGTGCAGGCCCAGGCGGATAAAAGCCAACTGCCTTTTTGGAATTACAAACTCAGTTTTGAAGCGCGCGTCAACGACCTGGTTAGCCGTTTAACGTTGGAAGAAAAAGTGAAGCAGATGCTGAACCATGCTCCGGCCATTCCCCGGCTGGGCATCCCGGCTTACGACTGGTGGAGCGAAGTGCTGCACGGTGTGGCCCGGACACCGTATCACACCACAGTGTATCCACAGGCCATTGCTATGGCGGCAACCTGGGATACGGTGGCCTTATACACTATGGCGGATCAAAGCGCCCGGGAAGGGCGCGCGATTCATAATAAGGCAACTGAAGAAGGTAAAAATGGTGATCGTTATGTGGGGCTGACCTACTGGACGCCTAATATCAATATTTTCCGCGACCCGCGCTGGGGCCGGGGGCAGGAAACCTATGGCGAAGATCCGTTCCTGACGGCCATGCTGGGACGGGCTTTTGTAAGAGGGTTGCAGGGGGAGGATCCAAAATACCTGAAAGCAGCGGCCTGCGCCAAACATTATGCTATCCATAGTGGCCCGGAAGCGGTACGGCATTCTTTTGATGTGGATGTAAGCGACTACGATCTTTGGAACACCTACCTGCCGGCTTTTAAGGAATTGGTGACCCATGCAAAAGTTGCCGGTGTAATGTGCGCCTATAATGCGTTCAGGAAAAAGCCCTGTTGCGGCAGTGACCTGCTGATGACGGATATCCTGCGCAGGCAATGGGGTTTTACCGGTTATGTGACTTCCGACTGCGGGGCGATCGATGATTTTTTCAATTACCATAAAACGCATCCTAACGCCGAGGCCGCTGCAATTGATGCGGTCACCAATGGCACAGATGTGGAATGCGGTAACCGCGCCTACCTGACGCTTACAGATGCGGTAAAGACGGGCCGGATCGCGGAAAAGGAAATTGACCGTTCAGTGAAACGCTTGTTTATGATCCGCATGCGGCTGGGTATGTTCGATCCTGTTTCGATGGTGTCCTATGCGCAAACATCCCCTGCTGTTTTAGAAAGCGCCCCGCATAAAGCACAGGCGCTGAAAATGGCGCAGGAGTCGATCGTGTTGCTGAAGAATGAAAATCATCTGTTGCCGTTAAGCAAATCTATAAAGAAGATCGCCGTGGTGGGACCGAATGCAGACAACAGCATTGCCGTTTTAGGGAATTATAATGGAACGCCTTCAAAAATTGTAACGGCACTGGACGGGATTAAAGCCAAGCTGGGTACAAATGGAAGCGTGGTTTATGAAAAGGCAGTCAATTTTACCAACGCGATGCTGCCGGAAGGTAAAACTGATTTTGCAGCACTGACCAGCCGGGTTAAAGACGCAGATGCGATCATTTTTGTTGGAGGCATCTCGCCACAACTGGAAGGGGAAGAAATGAAAGTGAATGAGCCTGGCTTTAATAGTGGCGACCGTACCACTATTTTACTTCCTACCGTTCAAACGGAAGCGATGAAAGCATTAAAGGCAACCGGAAAGCCGGTTGTATTTGTTATGATGACGGGGAGTGCACTGGCGATACCCTGGGAGCAGGAAAATATACCGGCTATTGTAAACGCATGGTACGGAGGCCAGGCTGCAGGAACCGCTATTGCCGACGTGTTATTTGGTGACTATAATCCTTCAGGGAGGCTGCCGGTAACCTTTTATAAAAGCGATGCCGACCTTCCTGCGTTTGACGACTATCGTATGGAAAACCGTACCTACCGTTATTTTAGCGGGCAGGCATTGTATCCTTTTGGTTATGGCTTAAGTTACACAACTTTCCGGTATGAAGGATTGAAGGTTCCAACTACGGTGAAAAATAAAGTGAGGATTCCCGTAAGTATACAGTTAACCAATACCGGCGCAAAAGGCGGCGAAGAAGTGGTGCAATTGTATATCAGTTACCAGGGGCAACCCATCAAAAAGCCCTTGAAAGCCCTGAAGGGATTTCAGCGGGTATGGCTCAACCGCGGGCAAACCAAAACAATTAAATTCCTGTTGACGCCTGACGCTTTAGCTATTGCGGGAGAAAATGGAAAGCTACTGAATCCTAAAGGCAAGCTGCGCATCAGCGTGGGCGGCGGGCAACCGGATGTAAATACGCCGGCAACCAGTAATGTTGTAAGCCGGGTGCTTACGATCAATTAAGTAAATTTAAAAGACCTGTGAGGCTTCAAAAACCTCACAGGTCTGGCGCTTACGGAAACCGGCTTATTGAGCCAGTATTTTTATTTCAGATGTTGTTAATCCATCTGCTGAAGCCTTTATCGTTATGGTTCCCTTCCGGTTTCCTTTTACGATCGCCAGGGCCTGCCCGCTCAACGCCTTTCTTACTTTTGAAGGAAAGGCTTCCAGGTCCGCAGGGTTACCATTGTCGGTCGCGACGATTGCTCCGGGCCCGGAAATTTCAAAATGTATTTTGTTCTGCGCATCAGCAACAAGGTCCCCATTTTTGTCTAATATGGTAACGGTTATGAAACAAAGATCGTTGTCATCAGCATGGATCCGCACCCGGTCGGCTTTTAATGTTAGTTTTGCTGCGGCGCCGGCGGTGCGGATGGTTTCTGTTGCCCATTGTTTTCCGTTTTTGTAGGCAATTACTTTTAAGGTGCCCGGCTGGTAGGTTACATTGTCCCACCGGAGGCGGTATTCAAACGGCCCTTTCTTTTTTCTGCCCAGTGATCTTCCGTTTAAAAATAACTCAGCTTCATCGCCGGAGGTAAATACATGCACAGGTATTGTTTGCCCCTCATGCCCGGACCATGTCCAGTGCGGCAGCAGGTGCACCATTGGCAGCTCCGGCCGCCAGCGCGCCTGGTAAAGGTAGAACCCGTCTTTCTTAAACCCGGCTAAATCGATAATGCCGGAATAGGAACTGCGCGCCGAATAGTAGGGGGTGGGTTCGCCAAGATAATCCCAACCACTCCATACAAACTCGCCGGCTACATAGGGGTTGTGATCCTGTGCGGCAAATACTTTATCAGGAGAAGCTCCGAATTGCGCGGTATACAGGTCGTATGCACTCACAAATCCATTTTCAGGGTCGCCGCCAGCGCTATCGCTAACCGGGGCGCTTATGGCATTTGTAACGGGAAAAATATAGGTCCCTCTTGTACTCAGGGCAGAAGCTGTTTCGCTGCTGAAGATCATTTTTTCCGGGAATTTTTTATGAAAGGCCGGATAGAGGGGTGATGTTTTGATGCCTTTCAGATGAGCGTAAGCGGGTGCATCCCGTATGCCTTCCCCCTGGTAATTTAAACTCAGCAGATCCATAACTTCAGGAAAAGGCATATCCGGTTTGGCATAGTTCATAGAGGCGGTCGCCGGTCTTGTACTGTCCTCGTCTTTTACAATCGAATAAAGTTTTTTTGCAACAGCGGCCCCGGCTGCTCCGGTATATTGTTCACCCACTTCGTTGCCAAAGCTCCAGGCAATAACAGAAGGATGATTGCGGTCGCGCCTGATAAACGAGCGGATATCGGCTTCATGCCAGTCTTTAAAGATCAAATGAAAGTCAAGCGGCGTCTTGCCTTTTTCCCAGCAGTCAAATACTTCATCAATAACCAGGAAGCCCATGCGGTCAGTGAGGGCAAGCAGCTCTGGCGCCGGTGGGTTATGGGCGAACCGGATGGCATTGCAGCCCATGTCTTTCAATAATTCTAATTGTCTTTCTGCAGCCCTGGTATTAAACGCGGCTCCCAGTGCGCCAAGATCATGATGCTGATTCACTCCCTGGATGCGTATAGCTTTGCCGTTTACGATAAGCCCTTTTTCCGGGTCAAAATTTACGGAACGGATGCCAAAGGGTGTTTCATAAGTGTCGATCAGTTTCCCTTTTTGAAATAAGCGCGTAACAGCCACATACATGCTGTTTTTTTGTTTAGGCAACGGTTCCCACAAAGAAGGGTTCTTTATACTGACTTCGTTGTGGGTAACAACATTTGCCCGGGCGTTTACGGTAACAACGGATATGGGAAACGAAACAATTTTGGAGCCTGCTGGCCGGAATAGATCGTTTTGCAAAAAGACATCGGTTCGTACTTCAATCTGCTCCGGTTTTGTTGATTTGTTTGCTATGTTAAGTGCTAGGTCAACAGTAGCCGCCGCTGCTGTACTATTTTTTGTTTTGATAAAACTACCCCAATGTGCCAGGTGAACGGGATTAATTTTTACCAGCCATACGTTCCGGTAAATACCCGCGCCGGGGTACCAGCGGGAAGAATTGGGCGGATTGTCCAGCCGGATGGCCAGTTGGTTATTGCCACCGGGCCGGACATAGGGGGTGAGGTCTATCCGGAAAGAGTTATATCCGTAAGGCCAGCCTCCGGCCAGCTTTCCGTTGATCCAGACCATGGCATAGCTCATGGCGCCATCGATATCGAGATAAATTGATTTGCCCTTATCTGCTGCCGGAATGTTTATTTTCCTTCGGTACCAGGCAACCCCCTGAACCGGAAGTCGCCCCATGCCCCCTCCAACGACGGCATCTGCCTCTTTATAAAAAGGGCCTTTTATGGCCCAGTCATGCGGCAGTGTAACGGGTTCCCAGTTGGTATCATTAAAATCATTTTGAACAAAAGGAAAGTTTTCTCCCGGGTTACCCTTTGGCCGCAGATGGCGCGCTGCCGGGTCTTTTATAAAATCATTAGCCGTGGGAAGGATCCATTTCTTTAATGATCTTGCGGATGATACAGTGACGCCCGATTCCGAAGCCTTTGTGTCTGCTACTTTATTGTCATTTCGGTCAGCGATCGCGGGCCATTCGTCATAGATCAGGGTGTCCGGATCTCCCTGGTAACGCATAAAGCGCCAGTTGTCATTGATCGAAATACGTTCTCGCCCAACAACTGACGGCTTTTGCGCCAGAAGCAGCACCGGGAAGATACAACCGGTTGTTATACAAATCCACTTAAAATAATTAGTTTTTATCACTTTACCGGATAGTATCATTGTCACTAACGATATCAAATTATAAGATGGTTTTGATAAGTTCATCATTAATTAATATCCCGGGTTTTGATAGGCTTTCTTATCCTCAGCGCTCATGTCCATCCCATCGAGCTGGGATTGTGGAATGGGGCGAAGATAGTAGGCGGGTGTAATGGTGCGGGCAAATGTTCCCACGGTATGATCCTTCCAGTCGTTGGGGTTGGTTTTGCCGGCTATTACAAAACTACTGCTGAGCTCGATCCATTTTTGTGTACGAACCAGGTCCAGCCAGCGATAACCTTCACCAAAATACTCGCGCGATCTTTCGGCCAGTATATAATTTATATCTATGACTGTCGGTGTTGCTGTCATCATTGCAACGCTGTTATCCTGCACTTTGGCACTATTCCCGCCATTATCCCAACGCCATTTGCCTGCGCGTGCGCGTACTACATTGATTAACCCCCGGGCCGTTCCGTCATTGGCGTACGAGCCGGTTACCGCTTTTGTCGCAGCGCCTTTAACAGCGGCCTCTGCAGCAATCAGGAACAGCTCTGAAAATTTTGCCACGGGGAAGGGGCGTGTAATACTCCCGTTCGGTTGTCCCAGGCCACCATTGTTATCAGTGCGGTAGGGGCCAAGTTTCCAGGTAGCGGGATAACAGATCCTGCTGATGGCGCTGGGCTCAATAACGAAATCGGCTCTTCCGGGCAACACACCTGCTCCCACATTACTGTTGAACGTTGTATTCGAATAGTTTACACCACCAACGTCCGTTTTTAGAAAAGTAAGGATTGGATCTCCGTTCGATACCGGGAGGTAATTGGCATTGTACAAATGATCAGGAATAGCGTTGTTCACTTTAAGTGCAGCTTCCACCCAATTGCTGCGGTAGCTTGTTACAAAAGTGCCGTCGAAGCGTGCATCATTTGTTTTGTCCGCGAAAGTATTTTTAAATATACCCTGGGGAGGGGCCAGCATGGTCCAGGGCCGGCCTAAGGATTGCACTGCTGCCCGTTGTACGGAGCTTACGGGCGCCCATGCCGTAGCGGAACTGCTGCTCCTGATGTTGGTATAGTTGAACTGTTCAAACCACTGGGCGAAATTGTCGGTACCAAACCCGCCGCCGCTGTAGCTCAGATCTCCGCCATTATAAATACTGCTGCTTTGTGTATGATCTGCATAAAGCAGGATCTCATTGTTCCGGTCGTTTGTGCCCAGGTTCACATCATAAAACGTAGGCTGCAAGCCAAAGGATGCAGGATTGGCAATAGCCGTAGTTGCGATGTCATAGGCTTGCTGAAAATACCATGCGGCGTCATGTCCGCCGGGATCCGTGCGTGGCGCTTCGGGATAAGTGGGGATGCTGTTGGGATTTTGCAGCCACCATCCATAAGTAAGGTATGCTTTTGCAAGATAGAGGCGGGCAACGGTTTTAGTAACCCCGCCGGTAACACGTCCGGCATCAGGCAATTGCTGAATGGCGGTAAGCAGGTCCGGGAATATCGCTTTGGTGTACACCTCCGGCACGGTATTGCGCTTTGAAGTTCTGATAGTGGAAGTATTGAATTTTAATTCTCCGGCACCAAGGTCCAGGGGAACGCCGCCAAAAGTCTGCACTAGTAAAAAATAGTCAAAAGCCCTGAAGAACCGGGCTTCGGCTACCAGTGCATCAGCAACACCAACAGCGGCTCCGTTTTCAATAACGCCACTGGCCGTATTGATATTAGGGAATGCCGCGCCCCAGAGTACACTGGTATTGCTGGTGGCGGGATCAATATTTCCCACGCCTGAAAAGTCGAGGTTCTTAACGTTTCCGTCAGAGTTTTGCCCCCAGGTGGATTCATCTGTGCTGATCTGGTTCGAGTTGATAAAATACCCGTTACCATACAGTAGCCGCAAGTGCGCATACAAAGAAGTAATGCCCCCTTTAACCCCCGCATCGGTTTTAAAATAGTCCGGGGTAAATATGGCCCGCGGATTTTCGTCAAGGATTTTGGAACAGCCGGTCAGGCATAAGGCAGTGGCGGCTACAGCAATATATATGTTTAAATAGAATCGTTTCATAGTTATTTGTTTTAGAATGTTACATTGATGCCTATTAAATAGTTCCGTGTTGTAGGCGTGTTATAGCCTACCGTCAGCAGCCTTCTTTGTCCGTAGCCATAAGCCACCGCCATGTTAGCGCCATCATTGGCATAGGAGTTGGTCTCAGGGTCCATTCGGGATTCTTTATGATAAGGGGAGAAGAATACAAACGGGTTCTGGGCGGTGGCATAAACGCGCAACCTTGCTATGCCCAATGATTTCATCCATGGTTGCGTGAAATTATAGCCCAATGAGATGGTACGTATCTTCATATAAGATCCATCAAAATAACCAAGGGTAGATCCGTATTTAGGGTTGTTGCTGTTTTTAGGTCCATTGGGGTCGGGGTAAGTGCCGCCCGGGTTTGTTTCTGTCCAGTAGTTGATCTTTATCTGCCCCCTGCGTCCGTCCTCCAGGTTTAAATAGCCATTTGATCCGTATAAGGTACTGTTGAGAATGCCACCTTTCTGAAACGCGCCTACAATGGTAAGATCAATATTCTTGTAGGCTACTCTTGTGTTAAAACCTCCCATCCAATAAGGGTCTGCATTCATGATCTGCCGGTCATCAGAACCGATAACCCTGGTGGGAGAGCCATCGGCATTATAGGTTCCGGTATATAATACTTTGATCATACCTACCTGGCCGCCGCTTCCTTCATATTGCTTTACAGCGGTTGCTTCATTGGCCTGCCAGATCCCTATCTTTTTGAAATCGAACAATACATTTAACGGATGTCCTACAAACAGCCAGTTCGATTCGTCGCGTTGCTGCCCTGATGCAAGACTTAAGATCGTATTTACATTCCGGTAAACATTCACACCGGCTTCCCAGGTCCAGCCATTGCGGTTATCTAGGATGACGCCATTCAGCGAAAGTTCCCATCCTTTGTTTTGTGTGGAGCCAACATTGCCGGTATAACTGCTTACCCCGGAGGTGGCCGGCAAGCCTACGCTTAGCAGCAGGTCTTCCGTTTTAGTGATATAGTATTCTGCGGTTCCCGATAAGCGGTTGTTAAACAGCGCAAAATCCAAACCAAGGTTTTGTGTTTTAGAATATTCCCATCCCAGGGCAGGATTCGGCAATTGTGTTACGTAATAGCCATTAGCGTTGTTGGCGCCAAAGTTGTAAGGCCTGGTGCTTAATGCGCCCAGGGTAGCATAAGGCGCTACAGACTGGTTGGAAGTTTGCCCGTAGCCGGCTCTTAATTTCAGGGAATTGATCCAGGTTATATTTTGCATAAACGACTCCCTGTTGATATTCCATCCGGCAGATACCGCAGGGTAGCTATGCCATTTGTGCCCCGGGGCCAGTCGTGAAGAAGCGTCTGCACGCACAGTGGCGCTGATCATATAACGGTCATCATAGGAATACATTACGCGACCCATATAAGACATTAACCCGCTTTGCCAATAGTTTTGGTTCGCCGGGTCTATTGTAATATCATCATTACTTCCGGTGGAGGTTTGTCCTAAATTAAAATACTGGAAATTATCACCGGCCAGGTTTTTCCGGCTTACAGATGAGCTGTTATAAGTGATCTGTTCGGCAGAGTATAATGCTACTGCGTTTATCTTGTGTTTCTGGGCAAAGGTTCTGTCATAAGTAAGCAGGTTCTCTATCGTCCATTGCGTGGTAAGGGCATTGCTGACAGAAGCCGTATTGGGATTAGCCGGATCCGAACTGAAAACGCCTATGCCCGTATAACTGCCGGTATTGCTGGTGCGGTAGTTGCCTCCTAAATTTACACGCGCCTTCAAACCCTGTACACCCGGTATCTTCATTTCCCCGTATACTGAATTGTAAGAACCAAAAGCCTTGGTCCGGTTAATGTATTTATCTCCTAAAGCCCCCATAGTTTCCCTTGTGTACACCCATTGAACGTCCTGAGGCATTGCAACTACTCTTTTAAATGTGCCGTCGCTGTTGTATGGATCCGCCAATGGCGACATGCTTAAAACACCATACATGCCCAGGTTGGCGCCATCGGTTATATTGTAATTATTGTTCGTGGTAAAACCAACACGGAACAGTTTCCCGATTTCCTGATCCAGCGATGCGCGTATGGAAAAGCGCGAATATTCAGATCCGGGTATCGGCGCTTCGTCATGATAATAACCCACACCTACCTTGTACTGACTTTTTGCAGTACCTCCGGCAACGCTGAGGTCATGGTTTTGTACGATGGCGGTCCTGTAAAACAGGTCTTGCCAATCCGTGTTCACTGCCCCGGAAGTATCCTCGTCGCTTCCCGGGTTTTTATTCAACCCTGCTCTTTTCCGGAGCGCCAGGTATTCCGGCGTATCCATCATGGGGTATTTAAGCACTTTTTTAAGACCATAGTAACCGCTGTAGGCGAACTGTGCTTTTTGTCCCCGGTTGCCTTTATTTGTTGTAATCAACAGTACGCCGTTGGCCCCGCGGGAGCCATAGATAGCAGTTGCGGATGCATCCTTAAGGATGTCGAGGCTTTTGATATCCTCCGGGCTGATATCGGCGATGGTTCCCGCAAACGGGATGCCGTCCAGCACAATTAACGGATCATTTTCTGCATTGATAGAACGCGTGCCGCGGATGCGTATCTGCATGGTCGTTCCGGGTTTGGTGGAGGTTTGTGATAGCTGTACCCCTGCCACGCGGCCCTGCAATGCCTGTGAAATATTAGCCGACGGCACTTCATTCAATTTTGCACCGCTTATAGAAGCTACGGAACCAGTCACTGCTTCCTTGCGTTGGTTGCCGTATCCTATAACCACTACCGTGTTTTCATCTGCTGCGGCCCTGATCAACACAACCGCAACCGGCCCTTGATGCGTGCCTTTTATTTCCTGGGGCAGATAACCTACAGAAGATACCACCAGGGTACCGTTGGCAGGCGCTGTAATTGAAAAATTTCCGGAATTGTCGGCGATCACCCCATTGGCGGTGCCCTTTACCTGCACGGAAGCACCCGCAACTGGCTCGCCCGACTCATTACTGACCTGCCCTGATATTTTGTTTCCCTGTGCAGAAGCTCCTGCGCACAGTAACAGAAATAATACGGCAAAACCGAGCCGGCAAACGAACCGGGGCAGCCGTGGTTTGTAGGTTGCTCTTTGTAATGTAACAAGCAATGTTTGCATAAATTATAGATTTAAAGATATAAGATCAAATTTCAAACGATTACATATTTATTGTGCTATAAAAGCCAATTTTAAAAGGAAAGCAGCTTAACGCGCCGCTATCACCTTCTGGTAAACAATTAGCCCCCTCCTGTTTATAAGTATCGAAAATGTCGCAAATGAGCCGTAATAGCAATCATATCTCGTATTCAGTCAACCTCTAAAGCAATCTTTCAATTGTGATTCCGACAATTATCCCGCTAAAATAATAATCTTTTTTAAAAATGCAATCGATTACATAATTTTTTTTATTTTTACCCTACTTTTTAAAGATCAGCCATATGAGGAAAGAAAAACGACGTTTGCTTTACCCGACCGGCGGGCCGCATATACTCAAATACACGCTAAGTGTTTTTTTTGCATTACTATGTTTTTGGGGCAAAGCGGAAGATGGCTACCGGCTCTGGCTCCGGTATGATAAGGTGCAGGATGCCGCCCTGTTGCAACGCTATCAGTCGGCACTGACCGCCCTGTCATTTTATACCTCATCCGCTACTTTGGATATTGCAAAAAAAGAGCTCATAAAGGGTATATCCGGATTAACCGGTAACAGGCTCAGGCCCCGGGAAGGAGTAACCAATAATTGTATCATCGCAGGCACACCCGCCAGTTCTGTTTTTGTCAAAAAATTTTTTCAAAAAAATAAACTCAATACCGGTAACGAGGGGTACGTTATCAGTACCGGGAATGTTGGTGGCAAAAAAGTATTATTTATTGCAGCAACAAAGGATATAGGCGTATTATATGGCGTTTTTGCTTTTTTAAGATTACTGCAAACCAATCAGCCTTTAGAAAATCTTTTTATGGTCAGCGCACCCAAAATTCAAAACAGGATACTGGACCACTGGGATAACCTGAACCGTACCGTGGAGCGTGGCTATGCAGGAGCTTCTATCTGGAACTGGCATACGCTTCCTGATTATATTGATCAACGTTATATTGATTATGCACGGGCTAATGCATCTGTTGGCATTAATGGAACCGTTTTAACCAACGTAAACGCCAATGCGCGGGTACTTACCAAAACCTACCTGATAAAAGTAAAGGCCCTGGCGGACGTTTTTCGCCCCTATGGGCTTAAAGTGTATCTGACCGCCAAATTCAGCGCCCCTGTGGAAATCGGCGGCCTTAAAACCGCCGATCCGCTGGATCCCGGCGTTCGGAACTGGTGGAAGGAAAAATGCGACGAGATCTACTCGATGATCCCCGATTTTGGCGGCTTCCTGGTAAAAGCCAATTCCGAAGGGCAACCCGGCCCGCAAAGCTATGGCCGTACGCATGCCGATGGTGCCAATATGTTTGCCGATGCGTTGGCGCCGCACGGAGGCATTGTAATGTGGCGTGCCTTTGTTTATGACCTGCGGGTACAAAAAGAACAGGAGCGCTTTGAAGAAGGCAATAAAGGAGGCCATGGTAACCCGATTGCAGCAGAAGACCGGTTTAAACAGGCGTACAATGAATTTGCACCGCTTGATGGAAAATTTAAAAAGAATGTATTGCTGCAGGTAAAGAACGGTCCGATCGATTTTCAGCCCCGCGAGCCGTTCTCACCCTTATTTGGCGCTATGCCCGAAACCCAGCTTATGATGGAGTTTCAGTTAACACAGGAATACCTGGGGCAGGGCACTCATTTGGTTTTTGAAGCTCCTTTGTTTAAAGAAGTACTGGATGCAGATACTTATGCCCGGGGGATGGGATCTGTTGTTGCAAAAGTGATCGATGGGTCGCTCTATCATCACCCGTTAACCGCTATTGCAGGTGTGGCAAACATTGGCAACGATATTAACTGGACGGGGCATCCCTTTGGACAGGCCAACTGGTATGCGTTTGGCCGGCTGGCATGGGATCATGAATTGTCATCCGCGCGGATCGCCAATGAATGGGTAAGACAAACGTTTTCCAACAACCGGGATTTTGTGACTACTACAACTTCGATGATGCTGGCATCTCGGGAGATCCTTGTAGATTATATGACCCCGTTAGGGCTGAACCATATCATGGGAACCGGCCACCACTATGGCCCCGCGCCCTGGGTGGATAATGCCGGCAGGGCCGACTGGAACCCGGTTTATTATCATAGAGCGGATAGTGAGGGCCTTGGCTTCAACAGAACAGCTAACGGCAGCAATGCGCTGGCGCAATACCGGCCCGAAGTACAAAAACAGTGGGATAATAGCCGCACCTGCGATGAGAAATATCTTCTTTGGTTTCATCATGTTCCTTGGAATTTTAAAATGCACAGTGGCCGGAGTTTGTGGGAAGCGCTTTGTTATAAATACAATATTGGTTGCGACTCTGTAAAATGGATGCAGCGGGAGTGGAATGCTGTAAAGCCGTTTATTGATGAAGAGCGGTTTAAGCAGGTGCAGCAATTATTAGTAATACAGGAAAAGGAGGCCGTGTGGTGGCGCGACGCCTGTTTGCTGTATTTTCAAACCTTTTCCAAAATGCCGGTTCCTGCGCAATATGAAAAGCCCCAACATACGTTGGAATATTATAAATCGCTGAAATTTTCCTATGCGCCGGGAATAGGAGGCAATCTCTGAACTGGTTTAAATAATTAAGTAAAAAATGAAAAAAACATACCCCATATGCATAGCGTTTTGCAGCCTGTTATTGCTTGGAAGTGTTACTGCGCAAAAAAATAAAGCGCAGCAAATACCTTCTTTAAAAGAAGTTTTTAAAAGTGATTTTTTAATTGGCGCTGCTTTAAACTGGCCGCAGATAACGGGTAAGGACAGGGCGGCGGCTGTTTTAATCCCGCAGCAATTTAATACGGTTACACCGGAAGATGTTATGAAAGCAGAAAGGCTGCATCCGGTCTGGGGCACCTACGATTTTTCAAAAGGAGACCAGCTCATAGCTTATGCAAAGCGTCATAAGCTGCAGGTGAATGGTCATACCCTGGTCTGGCACAGTCAACTGCCACCGTTTGTACATCGCATTCAAAATATAGACTCGTTCCGTACTTTTTTTACGGATCATATTAAAACCGTTGCAGAGCATTTTTCCGGCAAGGTTCAATCCTGGGATGTGGTTAACGAAGCGTTGAATGAGGATGGCACCCTGCGGAAGTCAATATTTTTGACCAAACTGGGGGATCAGTATATTGTTGATGCGTTTAAGTTAGCAGCGGCGGCGGCGCCCAATACCGCTCTGTATTATAACGATTATAACAATGAGCAGCCCGCCAAAAGGGCCGGGTGCATACGGGTTATTCAGGAGCTTAAAAAGGCAGGTGCGCGCATTGACGGCGTGGGCATACAGGGGCACTGGCACCTGGGAAAAGTTCCTTTTAAAGCCATTGAAGAGAGTATTGAGCAATATGCAGCGCAGGGCGTTAAAGTAGCGATCACGGAGCTGGATATAAATGTACTGCCTACAAAAGTGACCGGCGCCGAAGTGGGGCAGCATTTTAAAGGGGATGCCGCTTCAAACCCCTATGTAAACGGGCTGCCGGACAGCATACGACAACAACTGGCGGCTGATTACGCAACGCTTTTCCGGATATTTTTAAAACATAAGGATAAAATTGCAAGAGTAACCTTTTGGGGCGTGCATGATGCACAAAGCTGGTTGAATGACTGGCCGATACCGGGCCGCCGCAATTACCCGCTTTTATTTGACCGGCAGGGAAAACCCAAGTCCGCATTTTATGCTGTTATTGACGCTAAACTTAAAAAATGAAGTTCGAACAACTTCGACCAGAAAAATATAAAATACAATGAGTGAAAAGATTGGCAATAGCCAGAAACTTTCAGTGGCGGAAAAACTTGGATACAGCCTGGGTGACCTGGCGGCGAACCTGGTGTTTCAAACCCTGCTGACCTACCTTGCTTTTTTTTATACTGATATTTATGGATTAAAACCGGAACATGCTTCGGTGATAATGCTTATTGTAGGTTTGATTGCAGCTTTTGGCTTTAACCCCGTGATCGGTGCGCTGGCCGACAGAACAGCGACCCGCTGGGGAAAATTCAGGCCCTGGATCTTATGGACGGCTGTTCCGCTGGGGATCGTAGCGATCCTGGCGTTCAGCACGCCGGCTTTTTCTTATAAGGGGAAAGTGATCTACGCGGCTGCAACGTATTCCTTGCTGCTGTTGTTCTATGCCTCTAACAATCTTCCTTACGCTGCGCTGAGCGGTGTCATCACCGGGGATAGGAAAGAGCGCAACAGCCTGTCGTCTTATCGCTTTGTTGCCGTGATGCTTGCCCAGTTTTTTGTGCAGGTATTTATGTTGTCTATTATCGAAGCTGCCGGCCACGGAAATAAGTCGGCAGGTATTGAAAAAGTAATGACCTGGCTTGCAGTAATTGGAACAGTCCTTTTGCTTATTACCTTCTTTACTACCCGGGAACGTATTGTGCCGTCGGCCGAACAGCGCTCGGGGGTAAAGGAAGATCTTGGAGATCTGCTGAAGAACAGGCCCTGGATCATTATGCTGGTCCTTACCACGCTGGTATTTGTTACCCTGGCGATGAAAGGCGGTTCCTATGTTTATTACTTTAAGAACTATGTGAATAAGGAGCGGCTTGCTGCTTTTGTTCACCCCGTTATCGGTTTTCTTTCAGGAGCCGGGCTGAATTTTTTTGGCGAAGATCCCGTCTCTGCCGGGTTTGGCTTGTTTAATGCCGGTGGAATTATTTTTATGATCGTTGGTATTATACTGTCGAAAAAGTTTGCAGATAAATATGGCAAACGTGATGTTTTTGGCATTTGCCTGTTTCTCTCAACCCTCTTTATCCTGGCATTTGTATTTTATCCTCCACAGGCGGTAGGCCTTATGTTTGCATCCCAGATCCTGCATGGCTTCTTTTATGGGTTAACCATTCCCCTGTTGTGGGCAATGATTGCAGATGTTGCCGATTACAGCGAATGGAAAAATAACCGCCGGGCCACGGCCATTATTTTCTCTGCAATGATGGTTGGGCTAAAAGTGGGACTAAGCCTGGGAAGCGCATTGCTTACCTGGATACTGGGGCTTTATGCCTATATTCCCGATAGCAATGTGGAACCGGCAAGCGCCATACAGGGAACAAAACTGCTGGTAAGTATTTTTCCCGCTATCCCGTTCCTGGCAGGTTGTATATTGTTGTTTTTTTATCCGATTGATAAAAAAATGGAGGTAGCGATTGAAGCAGACCTGAAGCAGGTAAGGAGTATGAAATTATAATATAAACCCGGTTCGTATTATGCCCGAAGAAAGTGTACAACATATCAATTTTGAAGACCTGGATCAGAAGGCGCTGTCCCGGCCACTGATTGAACATATTTATACAGCCGATCCCTCGGCGCATGTGTTCAATGGCAAAATATATATTTATCCATCGCACGATATTGATGCCGGCGATGCGTTTGACGACCTGGGCAGTCATTTTGCTATGGAAGATTATCATGTTATTGCTATGGACAGCCCTTCCGGCACGGCAACGGACTGTGGCATGGCGCTGCATGTAAACGAAGTGCCCTGGGCCGAAAAACAGCTATGGGCGCCCGATGCCAATGAAAAAGATGGCAGGTATTATCTTTTCTTTCCTGCAAAAGATTATGAAGGTATTTTCCGGATCGGCGTAGCCGTGGGCAATGCGCCGGAGGGCCCGTTCGTTCCCCGGCCTGAAGCGATCAGGAATAGTTTTTCAATTGATCCTGCAGTATTTAAAGATGATGACGGCAGTTGTTATATGTACTTTGGCGGCATCTGGGGCGGCCAGCTACAACGCTGGCGCACCGGGGTGTTTGAGGGCTCGGAGCCCGAAAGTCCTTTTGCTCATTTACCAAAAGAAGATGAGCCGGCGCTATGCCCGAAAGTAGCCCTGCTTACCGCCGATTGGCTGGAGTTTGCCGAAGCGCCGAAAGATGTGGTCATTACTGACAAAAAGGGCGCGCCCCTTTTGCAGGGAGACGGGAACAGAAGATTTTTTGAAGCCAGTTGGATGCATAAGTATAACGGGAAATATTATTTCTCTTATTCAACCGGCGACACACATTTTATTTGTTATGCCATAGGAGAACATCCGTGCGGACCGTTTACCTATGCCGGTACAATTTTGAATCCTGTGGCGGGCTGGACAACACATCATTCCATTGTGGAATGTAACGGCGAATGGTATTTGTTTTATCATGACAGCAGCCTGAGCAAAGGAGTAACCCATCTGCGCAGTATCAAAGTAACCCGGCTGCAATACGATGAAAACGGGTTTATAAAAACGATCGACCCCTACGGGGATTTAAAAGTTATTGAAAGATGAAAAAAGTTAGCTGCGTCCTGCTTTTTATATTAAAATCATGGTGGGGTGTTGCACAGGTGCAACTGCCCCGGATCATACGTGATAGTATGGTTTTACAGAGAGATACTAAGATCAAAATATGGGGCTGGGCTACTGCCGGTGAAAACGTTACTGTTTTGTTTAAGGGCAAAAAATATAAAACAACAACCGCTCCTGGCGGGAACTGGGCTGTGCTCCTGGCGCCGGAAAAAGCAGGCGGCCCTTATGAAATGCAGATAACCGGGAAGAATACTATTCTGCTCCGCAATATCCTGATCGGCGAGGTATGGCTTTGCTCCGGTCAGTCGAATATGGAACATCAGTTGGCGCTGCACAGCGTCGTTTATGCCCGGGAAATAGAAAACGCACATTACCCGGAGATCCGCCAGTTTAAGGTGCCCGGCGTTACGAATTTACAGGAGCCGCAAAAAGAGCTGCCTGCAGGTTCCTGGAAGGCTGCTGATCCGGAAGACGTAAAGCAGTTTTCGGCAGTGGCTTATTTTTTTGCAAAAGCGTTGTATGAAAAATACCATGTGCCCATAGGGCTGATCAATGCCACCTGGGGTGGTTCTCCTATTGAAGCATGGATGAGTGAAGAAAGCCTGAAACCGTTCCCTGAAATTTACAACAGCGTTTTAAAAAATAAGGATACGGCATATGTCAATAGTTTCGCTTCAGGAAATACTAACAGCAAACCGCCCGCAATTGCCGATAAAGGGCTGCTGGAAAAATGGTTTAGCCCGGATTATACACCCGTAGGCTGGCGTTCCATTGCCGTTCCGGGTTATTGGGAAGACCAGGGTATCCGGGACCTGGATGGTGCGGTATGGTACCGCAGGGAGGTGGAAGTGCCGGCGGCAATGACGAAGCAACAGGCGAAAGTTTTCCTGGGCAGGATCGTGGATGCTGATGACCTGTACATCAACGGGGTGAAAGTGGGCACCACCTCTTACCTGTACCCGCAGCGCCGCTACCCCGTTCCTGAAGGTGTATTAAAAGCCGGGAAAAATCTTTTTGTGGTGCGCGTTACTAATAATAGCGGCAAAGGAGGTTTTGTGCCGGATAAGCCCTACCAGCTAATTGCGGGTGGGGATACAGTTGCATTAACGGGTTACTGGCGCTATAAAGTTGGGCAGGTGTATCTGCCGCGGCAAACTGGGATTACGAATAGTTTTATAAAACAATACCAGCCGGCTGCTTTATACAATGCCATGCTGTCGCCGGTTACCGGTTATACCATCAGGGGTTTTGCCTGGTACCAGGGCGAGAGTAATACCGGGAAACCCCATGCCTACAGCCAGTTACAGCCTGCGATGATCACCGACTGGCGTTCCAGGTGGCACCAGGGAAACCTTCCTTTTTTATTTGTTCAATTGCCGGGATATATGGAGTATAATTACCTGCCATCCGAAAGCACATGGGCGCTGTTCAGAGAAGCCCAGGCAAAATCCCTGTCTCTGCCCAATACAGGAATGGCCGTGGCGATTGACCTGGGCGAATGGAATGATATACATCCCGACCGGAAAAAAGAAGTGGGAGACCGGCTGGCGCTGGCTGCCGAGAAGGTTGCTTATAAGGAAAATATTGTTTACAGTGGCCCGGTTTATCAATCTTCCGCTGTTGAGGGAAATAAAATTATCGTCACATTTAATACTACAGCCAGCGGCCTGGCCACCAGTGATGGCGCCCCTCCGGCTGAATTTGCGATCGCGGGCGCCGACAAAAAATTTGTGTGGGCCGATGCCCGGATCGAAGGCCCGCGCATTATTCTGTCGAATGATAAAATAGCGGCCCCAAAATTTGTACGCTATGCCTGGGCAGACAACCCGGTGAACCCTAATCTGATCAATAAAGCAGGGCTGCCGGCTGCTCCGTTCAGAACAGACCGGTAAGCAGCCCTGCTCGTTTTATTAAAGAAACAAATTTTTCAAGGTATCAGTATCGCCTCACGCCTTTAATAAAAGAATTGCTCGGAGATGATCTTTCCGTCCTTTACTTCGTATACGGCGATCTCATCCGTTTTGCTGCGGCCCTGTCCTTTGAAAGTAGCTTCGAAACCCATGGCACAGGCAAAGAAGTTGCCGGCAACAATAGGAGGGTTGGTATAGCCACCGTGTATTTCTTCAATAAGTTCATTGAACTGTTTTCCTTTTTCATGGATGGCTTCCATGCCCTGAACCGTGCCCCAATGGCTGTGTGCGGGCTCAATGCTTTTGGCATCGGGCGCATATAATTCTGAGTAAATAGTCTGGAAATCATGCTTTGTGTCCAGCTCGTAAAAACGATCGGCTACCTGTTGTGTTGTCATTGTAATAATTTTTAAATGTTTAAGAACTTAAAATTATTTCGGCGTTATGACAACTGTATGTCAGGAGTGTTAATTTTTTGCGGTTGCTCCCGCAGATTTTCGCTGAACAAGGAATCATTCCACTACCCACCACGAATAACTATTCGGTAATAAAGTAACCGGAAGTACTACCTCGTAATTCCTGTTAAGGGAATAAGTTCTGGCGGTTCCTTCCTTTTCCCGGATCTTAGCGGTAGTACTAAGGCCGGTATAATATAACGGTATTGTTATTTGCCGCTTTATTATTTCGTTGGTGGGATTAAACAGCATGATGAAGCCTTTTTCTTTCAAAGAAGGGTTAGTGTGCAGCCAGCCGTCCCAGTCCCGGCCATCGGCCCGGCGCAGGTGGATGATGTCGGAGTTAAGAATGTTCCGGTACTTTTTATACCACTGAATTACTTTTGAAACCAGCTTTCTCGTAGTATCGGTGTCGTAAAGCCGGGGGCCTCTGTAACAGGCCTGTATGCCGGCGCCATAATATTGCATCATAAGCTGCTCATAATCGCTGAGATGTTCTGAAAGCGGCTCCAGCACTGCTTCCGGACCGCCACCCTGGTAGCGGGTAAGCGGTACAAATCCCCAACCCATAGAAGGGGTTTTGTCCCAGGTGCCATCAAAAATATTTTGCCGGTTCAATATTTTTTGCTGCGCGCGCGATAACGAAAAATTGACCTCACGATAACCCAATGCAATTTTATTGGTTCCATCCAGGAAATACCAGTCGGGGGCATTGATATAAATACCACGGTTATTCAGCCAGTGATACAATTCTTTTTGAATTTCCATTTGCCGCCATTGACTATCGTCCACATCCCTATGCCCGGGATGAGTAGTTGACGCACAAAGATCACCAGGATAGGGGCCATCGTTCTCCCAGATATCAAACCCGGTACTCGTAAAAAATTGTTTTATTTTATCGCGGTAAGCCAGGCCCCATTTGCTGCCAAAGCAGGGCGCATTTCCAAAAAAGGCGCCCCCGGTTTTGCCGGTCTTTGGATTGATGACATCATCAGCTTCGCTGATCTTCCTGGAGCTGAACAAAGAATAGGCGCCGACCTTGATGCCCTTCGTATGCGCGTAATCCGCTATTTTTTTGCAACGGTTCAGGTTTTCGGGAGCGACATTTTCCATATTGATATGACTGCCAAAACTCAGGATCAGGGCTTCATAACCGGTGGCGGCACACTGATCGATGGCCTTGTATACCTCATCATCATTTTTACTAACGAGGTGCATGAAAATGGGATTGGCTGTTGTCCAGGGGGCAATGGTACGGTATAGTTGCTGTACTGCCATACCTCTTCGCTGACGGTCATAGCTATCCATAGCCAGCTCGTAGGTGCGGATGGAAATAAATTGTCCGCCGGGTTGCAGATCAATGCCGGGGCCATGATCGGGGTATACTTCCAGCAGGCAGGGCGTTTGATAATTATAATTCACCTGTGAAGTATAGCCCGGATCCGGTTTCCAGTGAGTCGTCTGGTCGCTCAGGTTATAACGCATGGCATTATTAAAAGCGTAATTGGATTCGATATATAATCCTGAAGGCTTTTCCATTTGTTCCGGGCTTCCTACAACGGCGCTTTGTTCTTCCACCATACCCAGGATCTCATTAACCAGTTGATTGATGCGAACTGCTTTGGGAGACCGGTTATCGATGCTCAGCCATTTAGCAATTAAGGGCAGTCCATCGTAAAGCTCATAATGCACAGTGATCTCCAGGCCGCGGAGCGCGGCTAACGGCGATTGGTAAATAAAATTCAATAGTTTGCCGGTGGCGGATTTCCGGTTCGTTGCCCAGCATTTTGTTTGGGGGCTAAGGTAGGGCGGCAGGTCCAAAACCTCATGGCGTACATAAACAAAATCACTGTCCCGTTTTTTAAAAGAATCGATCCATTTGGGTAACAGGTAGGCTTGTTCTGTCTGACCATAGAGGCCGCCTATGTTATATGAAATCCCGTCAAGGGTAACACGCGCCTCGGGTTTTACAGCGCGCAATAATTGTTGACCGGTGCTGCTGTTTTTATAATCGATACAGGCTACATTGGGTTGCATCCGAAAACGGCGCTGCACCAACCCGTTGTTCAAAAGGAGCTCTTTTTTATCAGCGCTTTCCGTAACAACTGCCCTGCTTTTAACCGGCGTAACCAGCCAATCGGATGGCATGGACTGTGCTTGGGTAAATAAAAAATTACAGCAAAAAATGAATGCCAAAAAAAATCCGGACAGCCTCATAGTTTATTAAATTATAAAGCTAAGATAAGCTACGGGCCGTTATGGCTGAAAACAAGGCCAATCTTATTTTTTATTATGAAGAATGATGGGGGCCGAGCAAACGAATCGGGCTCCCGGTAAAGGGCCGACCGGAATAATCCAGATTACACCTCATAAAATGAAACGCTGGTGCCAGAAAGTAAAGGATCCTCTATCCGTTTTTTCATGAATAATGGCCATGAATCTGCGGAATCAATTGGAAACGGAAAATCAAACGGCGGCTTTTACATTTACAGCTATCAGGCCTTTGGGGCCGCGCTCTATTTCAAAAGCAACTTTCAGGTTTTCTTTTAATTCAACAGCCGATGCGTTCACGTGTACGAAAATGCTTTCGCCTGTATGGGTGTCCTTAATAAATCCGAATCCTTTGTTGCTGTCGTAAAAAGTAACAACGCCTGTATGGGTGTTATCGACTGGATTTAAGGCCCGGCTATTGGCTACAACGGGTGGGATGTCAGTAATGGGTTTGTGGGTTCTGTCGGGTGGTGTGGCAGACAGGTTGCCGTATTCATCTACATAGGCAAGCATATCATCAAAGCTTTTGCCTTTATCGGCATGCTCTTTACGTTCCTGTTTTTTTTCTTCTTTTTTCTTTTTAGCGTTCTTCTTTTTTAATTCTCTTTCCCGTTTATTCCAGCTTTCTGCCATTCTGTTTTTTTAAGTTAAATAATTAAGTAATGCGATGTCTCGCAGTAATCAGCAAATGCCTATTGAGCGGCAGCGCTTAAGCGGGTAAATCCCGATCCGCTGAATAAGCGCGACAGGTTAATGTCCTTCGTTTGTTTCCACCGTTCCAGGTTTTTAGTGTGCACCACACGCCAGAAGTTTTTTGCTTTCAGCTCATCATAATCACGGGTGTTTATAAAAATGCCGGTCACAGTTGCCCGATCTTTGAAATGAATGTTTATAGTCCCCGCTTTTTTAGTATTGGTTGCTAAAAATTTTTCTATAGATGCTGCATCCATGTGATCTTCTTTTTAAGGTCTTTAAATAACTGAATAACCGGCATTTCTTTTACCAGCGGTTAGAATAGCTGGGCTTTTCTTCTTTGGGACGTGCCTCGGATACTTTAATAGAGCGGCCGTCCTGCATGGTGCCGTTCAGATCCCGGATCGCCTTAATAGCGGCATTTTCATCCGGCATTTCAACAAATCCAAAACCCCTGCTTTGCCGGGTGATTTTGTCTGTGATGACGCGGGCGCTATCCACAGCACCGTATGATGAAAATAATTCAGAAAGGTCTTCAGAGGTAAAGCTGTACCCAAGATTGGACACGAAAATGTTCATTTTGAAAAAATTTAATAATTGATAAATGATTCGAGAAAGGCAAATAATATAAAGCGGAAATGCTGAAAAGCGCGTGCTTATAATAGAGCGGTAACTCAAATTAACGGTGCAAAGATACGTTTTTTTCCTTAAAAACCGCTCTTTTCTTTGATAGCACATACAGAAACCGGCAGATGGCCGTCTGCACAACTCCATGGGATATAAAATTTCCGGGCTCTTCGCTTCCGGAAAGCCGCCCATATATTCCCTTGTAGATGGCGTCGTTTGGTAGTGTCCGGAACAGCATTTTGCTCAGCGCAGCTATTATAAAAGGGTTTCTTATTAATGCCGGTATTGTATTTTTTAGTAGATTCAATATTATGTTGCATCACCTTCCCTTTTATCTCCTGCTGATCGTGTTTATTATGCTGTTGGTTATGCTGGCGAAGCGTATTAATGTTGCCTACCCGATCATACTGGTATTGGGTGGGCTGGCAATCAGCCTGATACCGGCGATGCCGGTAGTGGAAATCAATCACGAACTTATTTTCTTTGTTTTTTTGCCGCCTCTTTTATATGAGGCTGCCTGGCAAACTTCCTGGAAAGAGTTTTGGCGGTTCCGGCGTATCATTAGCAGTTTTGCATTTTTGATCGTAATCCTCACCTCCCTGGTGGTGGCCTGGGTAGCCAGCAGTTTTATCCCCGGGTTTAGCCTGGCATTGGGTTTTCTGTTGGGCGGCATTGTATCGCCCCCCGATGCCGTAAGCGCTTCTGCTATTATGAAATCGGTAAAAGTGCCCAAGGCGCTGGAGGCCATTATAGAAGGAGAGAGCTTATTGAACGACGCATCGAGCCTGATCGTGTTTCGCTTTGCATTGGTAGCGGTGGAAACGGGGAGCTTTGTGTTCCGGGATGCCGCCTTTAGTTTTTTCTGGGTGATACTGGCAGGTATTGCTATTGGGCTGGCGGTAGGCTTTTTGTTCTATTTATTGCACCGGTGGCTGCCTACTGATGTAAATATCGACCTGGTGTTTACGCTGGTGGCGCCTTATGCAATGTACCTGGCTGCAGAATCGCTCCACGTTTCGGGGGTGCTGGCGGTTGTGAGCGGGGGGCTGTTCCTGTCTACCCATCAGCACCGGATCATGAACAGCAGCAGCCGGCTCCGGGTCACCAGCGTTTGGTCTGCGCTGGGCTTTGTGCTCAACGGGCTGGTCTTTATGCTGATCGGGTTGGCGCTGCCATCGATTGCAAACGGGTTGGGAGATGTAAGCATGAACGAGGCGATCGGCTACGGCGTACTGATAACAGGGGTGCTCATCGTGGGGCGCCTGCTGTCGGCCTATGGAGCTATTGGTTTTACCCTTTTTATCAGCAGGTATATCCGGACGGCCGGAGCCCCCCGCAACTGGAAAGCTCCTTTTATATTTGGCTGGTCGGGTATGCGGGGCGTTGTGTCACTGGCTGCGGCTTTATCGATACCCGCGGTTCTTACGGGAACAACGATTCCTTTTCCGCAGCGTAACCTGATCCTTTTTATCACTTTTATTGTTATCCTTCTTACGCTGATCGTTCAGGGGCTCACGATGCCCTGGTTTATAAAAGTACTGCGGCTGGAAGATCCTGATCATCATCCTGCTTATGAAGAAGAACGCAAAATGATCAGTCAACGATTGGCCAGCAATAGTCTGAGTTATATGCGGGAGCACTATGCGGACGAATTAACTGCACAGCCGGCGCTTCAAAAGATCTCACAGATCTGGGAAAGTAAAAAGGAGTTTACGGGAAATGAACAGCTAAACGTGGTTTGCCGCAATGTGTACCTGGAAGTGATCAATAAACAACGGGACTGGTTGCATGAATGGAATAAAGATCTGAAGACCAATGAAGAGATCATACGCGGGCAACTGATGCAGTTGGATCTGGAAGAAGAAAAACTGAAGCTCTCCTGAGTATCCTGTGGTTCGGTAAGAACGACATTTTTATCCGGGCGTAGCGTGCTTTTGAATTGGTTGTACTATTTAGTTCAGCAGGCAGGCGAGGGGCTTCAATATTACCCCCAAAGCGGTTGCAACCTTTATTTGGCAGGATCAAAACAATAAAACAGATGGAAAAATATTTATTTCCGGTTGGCTGCGTTATTTAGGCGCATGTCTGCGTTCAAAAAATAAACATATTTATTGACCTTGTGGCCCGTTAACCAATGGGATCACTTTTGTACCGATCAGTTCTATTGATCGGTACACCTGTTCATGGGTAAGCCCGGGATTATCCATCTGGAAGGTGAACCTGGAAATGCCCCCTAATGCTTCGCTGTGGCGCAGGATCTTTGTTGCTACCTCTCCGGGATCGCCTACGACATAGGCCCCGGTTGGCCCGGCCTGCGCTTCAAATTGCGCGCGTGTGGGTACCGCCCAGCCCCGTTCCTTGCCGATCTTTCCCATCATTTGCTGGTATCCCGGGAAATACGCGTCCTTTGCCTGCTGCGTGGTTTCAGCTACATAGCCCAGGAAGTGCAATCCTACTTTTAGCTTTTCACGCGGGTGGCCGGCTTTTTTACCTGCCTCATAATACAGGTCGATCAAAGGACGGAAATTACGCGTCTCCCCGCCGATAACCGCTACCATCAGCGGCAGGCCCAGCATGCCGGCCCGCACAAAAGATTGCGGTGTTCCGCCAACGCCGATCCACACAGGAAGAGATCCCTGGTAGGGCCGCGGGTAGATAGGCTGCTCCTGCAGTGCAGGGCGGAACCGGCCTTTCCAGGTTACTGTTTCCTGATCCCGGATGGCCAGCAGCAATTCGATCTTTTCGGCGAAGAGCGCATCATAATCGTCCAGATTCAACCCGAATAAAGGGTATGCATCTACAAAAGATCCCCTGCCGGCTACGATCTCCGCACGGCCTTTGGAGATCAGATCCAACGTGGCGTATTCCTGGAACACCCGCACCGGATCCGCCGCACTTAATACCGTGACGGCGCTCGTCAGGCGTATGTTTTTAGTACGGGCAGCGGCGGCGGCCAGGATCACCGCAGGCGCTTCATCCAAAAACTCTTTGCGATGATGTTCGCCCAGTCCAAAGACATGCAATCCAGACCGGTCGGCAAACTCGATCTTTGCCAATAATGCCTCCATGGCCTGCAGGCTCTCCCCGGGGCGCAGCGGACCATCATAGGCCCCGGTTGCAATAAAACTATCTATTCCTATTTCCATGATTTTTTAAATTGTAAAAACGCCGGATCCGGTTTGTTCCCCTCCCGTTACTGCGTCTTTGTCTTGTCAATTTAAATCATAATGATCATTTTAAAAAGAATAATATGCAAAACGGTAGATTGTGGTAGCCTACCTTTAGTCTATCGCATTCGCAGCGTTCGTTGTATTCAATACTTGCATAATTTAGCCTTGAAATAAGATCTGCTAAACAATAAAGAATAAAAATTATGAGCAAAATTATTTTCGACAGCGCTATATCACTTGATGGTTTCTTTGCGGGGGACAACAGGGGCCCCGACAACCCAATGGGGGGCGTTTCCGGGAAAATTCATAGTTGGATGTTTAAACAAAAAGCATTTTGGAAAAATATCAATAGGGAAGGGGGCGAAGAATACGGCGCAGACAGCAAGTTAATTGATGAGGTGTTTGCAAGAACGGGTGCTTACATTATGGGAAAACGAATGTTTGAAGAAGGCGAAGTGCATTGGGCGGAAGATTTATACAAAACAGATGTGTATGTGCTGACGCACGAGCGACGGGAGCCCTGGGTTCAAAAGGGAACCACAACTTTCTATTTCATCAACGACGGCATACAAAGTGCTTTGGAAAAGGCAAGACGATCCGCCGGCGGCAAAGACATAAGAATACAGGGCGGTGCTGATACGATCCGGCAATTTCTCAATGCAGGACTCGTGGAAGAATTTTTCATTCATATTGCTCCTGTTTTTTTAGAGAGCGGTATCCGGTTGTTTGATGGTATTGATAAAGACAAATATGAAATTCAAATTATTGAAGTAATACCCTCCGACCAGACAACGCACCTGAGATACCGGTTAACGAAGAAGGTATAGGAATAATAACAATCAGAAGATAGTGCAATGAAAATACAGAACAGCAACCATAAAGATATTGATGAGATTTTCAGGCTGTACCAGATTGCCACCGATTTTCAAAAGACCAAATTTAGCGTTCACTGGCCAGCATTTGAAAGAAGCCTCGTTGCCACCGAAATTGCCGAAAACCGGCAATGGAAAATGATCCTGGATGATACCATTGCCTGTGTTTGGGCTACAACCTTTGATGACCCTCAGATCTGGGAAGAACGCAATGCGGATCCTGCCGTATATATTCACCGGATAGCGACCCACCCTGATTTCAGGGGCAACAATTTTGTAGGATCTATTGTAGAATGGGCAAAACAATACGCTTTGGAAAATAAGAAAAAATTTATCCGGTTGGATACTGTGGGCGATAACCCAGGGCTTATCGCATACTATACCAGATCCGGCTTTGAGTTTTTAGGATTGTCAAAACTCAAAAACACAAAAGGGCTTCCCGCTCACTATGATAATGCAACCGTAAGCTTGTTTCAAATGGAAATTACTTTTGCTTAAGGATCTTAAGCCGGTGATTTTGTCCCCATTTGTTCATGGCTTCCAATACTTCTTTTAATGTTTCACTGTAAGGCGTCATGGCATAGCGCACCGTAACCGGTTTGGTGTCGCAAACCGTGCGGCTTACCAGCCCGTTCATTTCCAGCTCCTGCAGTTCTTTTGACAGGATGCGGGGCGAGATCCCGGCTTCTTTTGCCAGCGTGTTAAACGTGCGCGGACCATCTATTAAAATGGAGGTGAGCACCAGTTTCCATTTGCCGCCCACCACATCCAGGGTATCCCGGATGGCCAGCTTTGAAATTTTACAGGCTTCTGTTTTCTGCATACAATATTCTTTTTGTAACTACTATCCTTTTTGTAATAAGTAACAAAGGTATAGTAATTAGTTGGACTTTTGTGGCTGATTAAAAAAAACAAAGATCATGTCACAAAAAGCAATTAACATCACCGGATGGGTACTCACCATCATTTTAGGACTTTTATTCGCGATGAGCGCATCAATGAAACTCACACAAAACGCTTCAGCATTACAGCAGGCGGGCGCTATGGGGTTTTCACCCGAAACCTACCTGGCAATCGGGATTGTTGAGATCCTTTCGCTTATTCTTTTTATCATACCAAGAACCGCTATTATCGGGGCGTTGTTATTGGTGGCCTATATGGGCGGCGCTATTGCCACCCATGTACAACATCAACTACCCGCGGCAATGCCGGTTGCCATAGAAGCGCTGTTGTGGATTACGATCGCCATCCGCTTTCCGCGGGTAAGACAGCAACTGCTGTTACAATCGAAGTAAATGCTATTCCGTCTCCTTTCGTATTTGAGTGGTAGCTGGTTGTGGTTCCCGGATGGGCTGCACTATTTTTTGGGCGATCCGGGATACGTTGTATATAAGAAAGATGGTTACCCTGGCTGCGGCGAATTTTAATTAAATTAAACAGCGGTTTTAAATGAGGCCGTATCAAAAGCCGTCATTTCGAGCGAAACGTAGAGGAGTCGAGTAATCTTATCATATGTTTGGTATTGACCCTGAAATATCTCCGTTCCCTCAAATGCATTCGCGTGTGCGTCAAGATAAGGAACATGATTCAGGCGCTGTAAGCGCTGCGTGTTTATAGTATTCATGATTATCTACGCAACGTATCGGCTCTCCCGCCGCAGCCTATCGTGTGGACACAAAATATTGCTTTTTATATTTTTCTACTTTTTCCCCGATCAATCGGGGCCAAAAAGTAGCGCAAAAAGGGCAGGGTCAAACGAACGCCTCTGGCCGTTTGACCGCCCACGCCCACGAACCTACATTACGAAAAGTGGCAGCAAGGCCTTTTTGAAGGGGTTGGTCGAAGCCCCCGCTGGTTGATTGTTGTTCAGCCTTCTCTGCGCTGATCTTTTCCCTGCATAATTTGTCTGGATACAAAACATCTGTTGGGTAAAAAATAGGCGCCCCGGATCCGTTGATTTCCGAAGTTGCAATTACGTAAAAGAAATACCCCCAATGAAAAACAGTTGTTTGTTCCGAACGGATGCGGCTTAGAAGGGGGTTCCGCCGGACAGTGAAAGGACAAATCAAGCGGAATGGCGGTTTTGACGCCGCAAGCGACTTTTCAAAAATAGAACTGCAGGAAGGTGTCATAACCAGGCCTGTAGCGCAGATTGGTTCGGTTCCGCCGCAGCCCGGCCACGAAACAGGCGGCGGAATTCACCTTCCGGCGGAAAAAGATTTTTTGCTCCACTTTTTTATCGATTGATAAAAAGTGGAAAATATGCAATTAGACAACACTCTATTCATCTGTTTCGATGATTATTGGAAAGTGCGCACATCTAAATATCTCACCCACGGTTTTACTCTATTTATAAACTATTTGAAATGTGTCCACACGATAGGCCGCAGCGGGACCGCGTAAACACGGGGCGTCCTATGGAGCCTGAACAAATACCATTGCGATTGCTATAAACACAGCTCCTAATGGAGCGGAAATGGCCCAAATACTAGTGTAGTTCCCTTTCCGGCAGATTGAATGTCGCACTTAGCTTGATGCGCATGCGATGGCTTTCGGGGCTCAGTCGATATGACGGCTCCTTTCTTTTGAGACAGCCTCATCTTCTTTTTAAAAATCAGAAAAATAGGGGAAAGTTTTCCCTGAATGATGGGTGCGTTTCCGGATGTTCCAGGTTGAAGCCAGTGTCTTTAAAATAAAAAAGGAGAAAATTTTTTTTATCAGAAATAAAATATTATGTTGTGCCTCGAAAGATTTAATCGATTAAATCGACTGCTTTTAACGAATCGCTCTTGCCGGTTATCCGGGTTAAGTATGTTTATTTTTGGCGGGTCTAAAATTATGTAGTGTGAGTAGTAAAAAAGTTTCAATGAAGGATATTGCCAACAGGCTGGGGGTCTCCGTGGCGTTGGTATCTTATGTATTGAACGGGAAAAAAACCGATAAGATTAATGACCGGACTGCTGCAAAAATCAAAGCACTTGCGGCAACAATGAATTATTCTCCCAACCAGATCGCCAAAAGTCTGAAAACAAACCGGACGCTCACTTTAGGACTGATTGTCGCAGACATCTCTAACCTGTTTTATTCATCAATAGCAAAGTATATTGAAGAAGAGGCCAACCGGCACGGGTACCAGGTGATCTATGGAAATGCATACGAAAGCCCCGATCGGTTTAATTCCATCCTTAACCTGTTATTGTCACGCCAGGTAGATGGTTTTATTTTAGCCATTCCGGAGAAAGCAGAACATTGTATCCGGTTGCTTACCGATTTGAATCAACCCTTTGTGATCATCGATAGAAAGTTTAATGAATTTCCTGATGCGCCATCAATAATATTAAATAATCAGGAGGCATCGGGAGCTATTGTTGCACACCTGGTTCAAAATGGTTTTAAACGACCGGGATTGGTGACCATCAACAGGAACCTCGTTCATTTGCAGGAGCGGAAAACGGGCTATATGAATGCCTGTGCCCGGTTGCTCAACCGGAAAGCGTTTGTGTATGAACTGGAGGAAGAACATTTAGAACGGCAAATAAAAGCTGTAATTAAAAAAAGCGTATTCAAGGATAAGGTTGACAGTCTTTGCTTTTTTACGAACAAGGTTGCCATGGCAGGCCTCTCTGAAATTGCCTCTATGGATCTCCCTGTGCCCGGCGCGCTGGGGATTGTGTGTTTTGATGAAGCAGAAGCCTATAAACTATTCAGGACCCCGGTAACCTATTTCAAACAGCCGTTGCAGGAAATGAGCAGGGCAGCGGTAGACTATTTGCTAAGTCAGATGGAACCCGGTGATAATAATGAAAAAGAACGATTGGAAGAATTTAACGGAACGCTCGTTGTTCATCAATCTTCTATGCGATAATATTAACTATTGATTATGGATATAAGAATCACTCAATCACTAAAAAGAAGCGTACTCTTGTTGGTTGTTGCAGCAGTTTCCGGAACGAGCATGGCGCAGCTCACTATGCCGCATTTTTTTTCCGATCATATGGTGTTGAAAAGCGATTCCTCAACCGTGTTTTGGGGCTGGAGCAAACCGGGCCGCACGGTTCAAATAAAAGCCAGTTGGCTGCCAGATACATTAACAACCGTGGCGGCAGGTACTTCTAAATGGAAAACAGTGCTGCCTACAGCCAAAGCCGGCGGCCCGTATCATATTGTAATTATTTCCGAAAAAGACACTTTGAAAATCGATGATGTGTTGATGGGCGAGGTCTGGATCTGCTCCGGTCAATCCAATATGCAGCGCAGTGCCAAAGAAAAATTGCCACAGATGCTCGATGCACTGCACGGGCCCTTCAATAACAATATCCGGATATTGAACGTAAGGGATATTGCTGCCCCGTGGCCACAGGAAAATATTTATGATCAGTGGTCGCTTTGTGATTCCCAGTCTTTACGGCCCTTTACGGCCATCGGCTATTTTTTTGCTCAAAAGCTGAATCAAAAACTAAATGTTCCGGTAGGTATTATCAATGCCAGTTGGGGCGGCACTTGTGCCGAAGTATGGTTGCCTGCCGGCGAGGTACTGTCGGATTCCCTGCTGGCACAAAAAGCACGGTTGCAAACCATTGCCCCGCGTAAGCCCAACCTTCCGGGCCAGGCGTGGAATGCTATGGTCTATCCCTTTGTGGGTTATGGCATTTCCGGGGCCTTATGGTACCAGGGTGAGAATAATACGGTCTCCTGGGATGGATATGCCGCCCTCTTCAGTAAACTGATTCAATCCTGGCGGAGCAACTGGAAGGCCGATTTTCCTTTTTTCTTTGCACAGATAGCGCCTTACAATTATAAGAATAAAGGCATTCAGAAGGGGGCGCTGGTGCGCGAAGCGCAGGGCCAGGTGGCGCTTTCCGTTAAAAAAACAGGAATGGTATTGACCTCGGACCTGGTAAATGATATCAATGATATTCACCCGTTGATGAAAAAAGAAGTGGCGCTGCGTATGGCGGATCTGGCCCTGGCTGATGTGTATCATCAAACGGCAAAAAATGTGCAGTCGCCGGTGTATAAAGATTATACCATTGAGAAGGATAAAGTGATCATCTCGTTCCATCATATGGAGCAGGAGCGGTTACTGGTAAAAGGTGGCCGCATTAATGACCTGTATATAGCGGGGGCCGATCAAAAATTCCTGCCAGCAGATTACAAGATAAAAGGGAACCGGCTGGTGGTATTTAATTCCCGGATTAAAAAACCCGTTTCGGTGCGCTATGCTTTTTCGGATACCGCCCTAACCAACCTGTACTCAACCAACGGACTGCCCGTATCATTGTTCCGGTTGGATAAATGGGAGGTGCCCACAAATAATTAGAAACATGAGGATTATTTATTGTTTTTTATTTTGCCAGTTATTTTTTTCCTGTATTCCCAAGGATCAGCGTACCCTTGCAACAGCTTCCGTTAAGGACAGCGCGCAAGCCTATGTTTCAAGGAAAGACCTTTCAAAAATAACGGTGGGCTATTGTACCCCCTCCCTGAATGCGCCTTTTTATGTTGCGTTAGAGCAGGCCGTAAGAACGAATGTTTTGCATTATGGAATGGGATACCTTTCCACAGATGGGCAGGGCGACATTAACAAACAGGTACTGGCGGTGGAAGACCTGCTGGCGAAGGGAATAAAGGTGCTCATCCTTAATCCCCTCGATCCCAAGGCATTGGTGCCCGTGGTTAAAAAAGCCAAACAGCAGGGGGTGCTGGTATTTATTGTGGATAGTTTTATTGATCCGGATGCGCCTTACATTTCCAGTGTTGTGGCCAACAACGAATTAAACGGAGAGCTGCTGGGCGAATGGGTGATAAATAATAGTAAGAAACCACATTTGAATATAGCCCTCATCAGCGGCAACCAGGGAAACCCGGTGGGCCGGGAAAAACGATTAGGGTTTGTAAGGGGATTGGCGGATGCCCAGTTGCACAATGAAAACAGGGTGGACTTTACCATTCTGACCCAGGGTTGGGGCGGGTGGACCAATAACGGTGGCCTTAAGGCAATGGAAGATATTTTGGTGGCACATAAAGAGGTAAATATTCTTTTTGCTGAAAACGATGCAATGGCCATTGGAGCGCTGAAAACCATTAAGGAAATGGGGTTGCAGCAACAGATTGCTGTGGTGGGTGTGGACGGACAAAAAGAAGCGTATCAACTGATCAAACAGGGGGCATACAGCGTTACGGCGCAGAATAGCCCCGATATACTGGGTGGAGATATGGTGAGGGTTGTAGCCCGCTATTTAAATGGGGAACAAGGCATCAAACAGGTAAACTACACCAGGTCTGTTGTTATTGACCGGCAGAATGTGGATCAATTCTATAACCCCAACTCTTTATTCTGAGCAATGATTGAGCTTAAAAATATCTCCAAATCATATGGCGGCGCCCGGGCGCTGGATGATGTTAGCCTGACCGTGGAATTTGGGAAAATACACGCTTTGCTGGGAGAGAACGGGGCCGGTAAATCTACCTTGATGAAGGTTCTTTCCGGCGCTATTCAAAAAGATTCGGGTTCCATTTATATAAACGGCGTGGAACGGGAGATCAGTACGCCTAAAGCTGCGCAGGACGAGGGAATAGGGATCATTTACCAGGAATTTTCATTGGTGCCGGAACTGACCGCTTCCGAAAATATATTCTTAAATCAGTTGGGCCAATCCTTTTGGATCAATTGGAACCATTTGCATAAAAAGGCGGATGAACTGGTAAAAAGTTTGGGCTTCAGTCTGGACGTGAAAAAGAAAGTGGCAGCATTAAGTGTGGCCGAACAGCAGGTTGTAGAAATCGCCAAAGCGCTTACTACGGATAGTAAGCTGATCATACTGGACGAACCTTCAGATGTACTGGGCCCACACGAGGTAACGATATTGTACAAGGTATTGGAACAACTGAAAAAGAAGAATATTGCTATTATTTATATCTCTCATCATCTTCATGAGATTTTACAGATCTCAGACAGTATAACGGTTTTAAGGGATGGAAAGACGATTGCAACGGTGGAGAACCGGGAGCTGAATAGCGACAAACTGATTTCGATGATGCTGGGTAAAGAGCTGCTGCGCACTGTTCGCAAGCCCGGAGATATTCCCGTTAATGGTTCGGTATTCAAAGTATCTGGCATAAAACTACCAATGGCCGCCGCAGCAATCGAGCTCACCGCCCGGTCCGGCGAAATACTGGGTATTGCCGGGTTAGTAGGCTCAGGCAGAACAGAATTATTACGGGCCATTTTTGGAGCAGATGCGGCCGAGGGAAAGAGGATCTATATGAATGAGGATCGGACTACGGCAACTTCGCCCAGGATCAGTGTGGCTAACGGTATCGGAATGGTGCCGGAAGACCGTAAAAAAGAAGGCGGGATACTCGATCAAAGTATCCGGAATAACATATCTGTTACCAACTATAAAAGTATAAACAAAGGTTGGGGATTTATCAGGAGCAATGCCGAAGCGAAAAATGTACAAACGCTGATTGACCGGCTTAAAATAAAATGCACTTCTGCAGCGGCTGCGGTTAATTCCCTTAGCGGCGGGAACCAGCAAAAAGTGATCCTGGCAAAATGGATCAATAGCGGTGCTGATATCCTTTTGATAGACGAACCTACCCGCGGGGTTGATGTGGGCGCGCGCGCGCAGATCTATGATATTTTATTTGAGCTGGCCAATAAGGGAAAAACATTGATTGTTGTTTCTTCTGATCTGGAAGAACTGATGACACTATGCGACCGGATTGTAGTGATGAAAAAAGGCGCACTGACCGGCGAGGTATTAAAAAAGGATTTTTCTGAAGAAAAACTACTCAGACTAGCGATAGAAGGAAGGAACCCTAATTTATAAACGATTGAATGATGAAAATGGAACGCATAAAAGGCGGCTTATCCCAATATAATACGGTGCTCATTTTTGTATTAATGCTGATCGTATCGGGGCTGATAACGGAAAACTTTTTTACAGCAAATAATATTTCCAACCTCATCCGGCAATCGGCTCCTATCGGGCTGGTTAGCATGGGCATGTTGTTGGTGATCCTTACAGGAGGGATCGATCTTTCGGTGGGTTCTGTTGTGGCAATGATCGGAGTCACTTTTTCGCTTTTAAGCTATGTGGTTTATTTTCCCGCTGCGTTCCTTTTATCTCTTTTAATTGGCTGTGGCATAGGTTGCCTCTCGGGCTATCTGGTGGCCTACCGGAAGATTGCATCCTTTATTGTAACGCTTGCCCTGATGTCGATGGTCAGGGGGGGCGGGTACCTGCTTTCGAAAGGAGCACCCATCAGCGTTGGGCCCTATTCTGCAAAGATCCTGACGCTGGGCACCGGCAGCCTTTTGGGCGTTCCCGTGGCGGCTATTGTATTAATGGGCGTATTTATGGTGCTGTTTGTTTTATTGAGGTATAATATTTTTGGAAGGCTCATACTGGCAATCGGATCTAATGAAGAGGCGGTGCGGTTATCCGGCGTAGCCGTAAAAAGAACAAAGTTTGCCGTGTATGTTATCTGTGCGGCATTAACAGCGTTAGCGGCCCTGTTAATGGTTGGACGAACAGGTGTGGGCACGCCTAATATAGGGGTGGGGCTGGAGCTGGATGCCATAGCCGCGGTCGTAATAGGAGGCGCTGCGCTGGCAGGTGGAAAGGGATCGGTGCTGAACACACTGTTGGGGGTATTCATATTAAGCATGATCGGTAATGTGATGAACCTGCTGGATATTACTTCTTATCTCCAGCAGATCATTAAAGGCGTTATCATTATTGCCGCTGTATTGTTTCAAAGAAATTAAAAAAAGAATGGAACTGAATTATAAAAACGCAGCGTTGCAGGAACCGTCGTTGCAGGCAGTTTTTGAAAAAACGACGCCCCCTTATCCCATATTACATTTTGGGGTGGGCGGGTTCCACCGGGCGCACCAGGCATGGGCCTTGCAAGGTTTGTTAAACGACCGGCGGCCGGAATTGGAACATTGGGGAATTACAGGAGTGGGCGTGTTGCCGCAGGATGCTGCTTTTGCAAAAACATTCCGCAACCAGGATTGCCTGTATTTTCTGCAACGCTTCGCCCCGGAAGGCTTGCGTGATACGCAATTGATCTCATCAATCAAGGAAATGCTGCATGTTTCCGAAGATTATGAAACGATCTTAGCCCGCATAGCAGCGCCGGAAACCCGCATTATCAGTTTTACCATAACCGAGGGCGGCTATAATGTGGATTATACTACCAACACTTTTATATGGGATACCCCGGTTGTTCAGGAAGATCTATTACGAAGAGATGTTCCCAAAACGGTTTTTCGTGTTTTGGCAGAAGGGCTGAAAAAACGCAGCATGGCAGACGGCGGGGCGATTGTGCTAATGTCCTGCGATAATGTGCAGCATAACGGAGACATACTCCGGTTGGCATTGATAGAATTTTTAAAACGCTTTGATCCTTCCCTAATAGATTGGGTGGCGCAGCACGTTACTTTCGTTAAAACAATGGTAGACCGGATCACGCCGGCAACCACCCGGGCGCAAAAGGAGGCATTTGAAAAAACCGGCGGCTTTCATGACCAGTGCCTGGTAGTTTGTGAAGAATATTTTCAATGGATTATCGAAGAACATCCTGGCCTTGCCGGCCTCCCCTTGCGGGATATGGGAGCCACAGTGGTGAAAGAAGTAGCGCCTTATGAAAAGATGAAGCTGCGCCTGTTAAATGGCGGCCATTCACTGACCGGGCTTTTAGGAGAGGCATTAGGATATGACCGGATCCATACAGCTATAAAAGATGATAACATCAACGCTGTTTTTCAGCGCTATTGTTCCGAGGAGGTTATACCAACGCTTGATCCCATTGCCGCAGTTCATTACCCGGATTATGTGCAGCAACTGGTATACCGGTTCGGTAACCCTATGATCAACGACAGCACCGCCCGCATCATCTCCGGCTCTACAGATAAATTGCCAAAGTTTGTATTGCCCGTTATCAGCGAGCAGTTGAAAAGGCAAACCCCCAAAATTAAATGCGGTGTGCTGATATTGGCTGCCTGGTATTATTATTTAGAGGAAGCGTTCAAAAAAGATCAGATGGAAGAAGTGCAGGACCTGAACAGGGAACTGTTGCTGGCTCTTTTTTCGGAACCCGACTGGGATGCCTGCCAGTTTATAACCCGGCTGCCTGTGCTGCATACGCTGCAGCGCGAGCCGGTAGTACAAACCCTGTTTCTTGAGTATGTACAGGCTTTGAGGGTGGGGGAGATACATTTATTAATAAACCAATTGCTACATTGATGAAAAATAAGGTCATTTGTTTTGGAGAGGTGTTGTGGGATGATTTTGGCACCACAAAAACGATTGGCGGGGCTCCGCTGAATGTAGGCTATCATCTTTCCAAATTAGCCATTGAGCCCGTCATTGTTTCACAGGTAGGAAAGGATGAACCCGGCCGGGGCCTCCTGCAGCAATTAGATCAATGGCAATTAGTCGCTGATTATTGTGTGGTGTCTGATGTGCATCCCACCTCAACCGTGAACGTGCAGCTCCTGGAAAACGGGGAAGTAACTTATACGATTACTGAAAATGTTGCATGGGATTTTGTTGAGTATGATAATGAACTGGCGGGTAAAATAAAAGAAGCGGATGCGTTCATTTATGGCACGCTTGCCGCCAGGACCCCGTATACACGGGCTACGCTGCTCCGGTACCTGGAACATGCAAAATGGCGGGTGCTGGATCTGAACCTGAGACCTCCTTATACAGATAGGGAAACATTGTTATTGCTCATCCGGTCCTGTCATAGTTTAAAACTGAATCGGGGCGAATTAGATTTTATTGGATCATTTTTAGGGAAAGGAATAGAAACAGAGGCGGAGGGGGCGGCCCTTATTTTTGCTGCCTTTGACAATATAGAAGAGATCATTCTTACAAAAGGAGAAAAGGGGGCGGCTTATTATAACAGGAAAGAACAATGGAGCATTGAGGGGCTTACCGTTCCGGTAATGGATACGGTTGGCAGCGGAGATGCTTTTCTTGCGGCGTTTGTAGGAGGAAAACTGAAGGGGCGTACCCATCGCCGGCAAATGGAAGATGCGGTTGTATTAAGTGCCTTCATCGCCACCCGGCAGGGAGCCTGCCCCTCCTACACGCCTGCAACGGTACAAAAATTTAAAGAAAAGTATTATGAGGCAAATGTTTAAACAGATCACAACTACGGTAGCAATGATAGCATTGCTCGTAACCGGACTTGCAGCGCAGAGCGGTCTTCATACAACGCCCATTAAAAGTATGGCAGCGTTGCAGCAATATTTTCATTATGAGCCTGACAAGCCGGTGCTGATCTCCGGCCACCGGGGCGGGTTGTTGCCTGGTTTCCCTGAAAACAGTATTGAGGCTATGGAAAAGACCTTAAGCCTGATGCCTTCGTTTTTTGAAATTGATCCCCGGTACACCAAGGACAGCGTAATGGTACTGATGCATGATGACGCAATGGAGCGCGTCACCAATATGAAGGGAAAAGTTAGCGAACTTACCTATGCGCAGTTGTCGAAAGCAAGGTTAAAAGACCGGCAGGGAAATATAACTTCTTATAAAATTCCGACACTCCGGGAGGCGTTGGATTGGGGAAAGGATAAAACCATTTTTAACCTGGATAATAAGAATATTCCGTGGTCAAAATATGTGGAGTTATTTAAAGGCGGCGCTTATCCGAATATTATCCTCAGCGTTCGCTCCATGAAGGAAGCGTTCTATTATTATAAGAACCTGGATAATGTTTTATTATGCGTGGCGATAAAAAATCAGGAAGATCTGGAGGCCTTCAAAAAAACGGGGATACCGTATAACCGGATCATTGCCTATGTGGGGGATTCTGTTTCGCGTAATACGGATGAGATCTGCCGGTGGCTGCACCAGAAGGGGGTGATGTGCTTTTATTCTTTTCCACCCAGCTTTGATAAACTTAAAACAGAGGCGGAACGGTTGAAAGCCTATTGCGCAGAATTGATAAAACGACCGGATATTATAGAGACCGACTATCCTGCCTTATTTTCCGGGGCAGGCGATAAATAGCTGCTGTGAATTTTTCATCCGGCTCCTGGTGACCAGCTTCTGGCAGGGTACAATCGGGCTGTTGATTGACTAAAAATGTTTAATTGTCTTTAAATATTTTATTATTTATTATTTTTTGTAACAATTTTTTCATAATTTGGTAATAATTTCTTTAAAATAGTTTTCTTTTTTTGTGACCGGTTTAAGATGGCGGTCACAAAAGGTTGCCGCTGCTTCAATATTTTAGAGGATTAAATCGTGCAGTTCGTTTTTATTAAAAAATTTAATCGATTAAATTTTTTAATAAAATTCCGCGATGGAATATTTTAAAAAAAGATTTGAGGTTGCCATTAGATAAGATTATTTAACAATAAAATCCCAAAACAATTCATCATTCAAAAAAGACATATTATGGAAAGACCGACAAAAAGAGTAAATAAACCAGGGCGCTGCCTGTTGCTGTTCGTTTTGCTGCTTCAGTGTTTTAATTTGATGGCGCAAAAAGGATCCGGAACCATCCATGGGCGGGTCCTGGCAAACAAAGTGCCGCTTCAGGGAGCCACGGTAGCGGTTAAAGGCACTACTATCGCTGTAGTAACGGACCAGAATGGTGACTTTAGTTTAACAAGCAGGGAGGGAACTTATACACTGGTGGTTTCTTATGTAGGGCACACTACCGAGACGCGCGAGGTGCACGTTAAAAAAGGAGTATCACAGCCCCTTCAATTTGACCTGGTGTCTTCCGGGCAATTGGAGGAAGTGGTGGTAAGTTACGGTAAGCAAAGGGCGCGGGATGTAACCGGATCCATAGCCACCGTGGATGCTGCCAAATTGCAGGATCAACCGGTGAGCCAGTTTGCACAACAATTACAAGGCCGCGTACCAGGCGTACAGATCTCCCAGTATAGCGGTCAGCCGGGAAGGGGCATTGGATTTATTGTGCGGGGGGCAGCCTCTTTTTATTCAAGTAATCAACCGCTGTTTGTTGTGGACGGCGCTCCGGTTACGGGAAGTATCAATAATATCAATCCTGCCGAAATAGAAAGTTTTAGTTTCCTCAAAGATGCATCGGCTACGTCCCTGTACGGGTCAAGGGCTGCAAATGGGGTGGTGCTGATAACGACCAAACATGCAAAGAACGGCGACGCTAAAGTGGAGTTCACCGCCAACTACGGCGTGCAAAAAATTCCGACGGGCCGGTTGCCCAAAATGATGAACGCCCGGCAATTTGCAGAATTTATGAAAGAGCGCGCAGACGACGGGCTGAAATATGAGCCGGGATATAAAGTATCTGCCGATTATCAACAAGCATACGGTAACCCGGAAAAATATGGGGAAGGTACCAACTGGTTTGATCTGTTAACAAGGCCGGCGCCTATTCAAAGCTACGATCTTACCGTGCAGTCGGCACGCGAACGGTCCTCTTCTACCATTATGGTAGGTTATCAGGACCAAAAAGGGGTGATCATTAATAACGGTACCAAACTATTCTCACTACGGTTTAATCAGGATTTCACCTCGCTCAACAAAAGGCTGAAGGTGGGATTTAATGTAGCGCCCAGCTACCGGGTAGATCATAACAATCGCTTTTCTACCGATGGAGTAAACGGATATTTTGAACGGTTTTTTGAAGCCAGCCCGCTGATTGCTCCTTATGACAGCGCCGGGAATTTTATATTGAATGTAACTTCTCCGGGCATGGTATCCTATGTGAACCCGCTGGCTATTTATACATTGACCAATGATGATTATTATACCACCCGTATTCTTGGTAACGGATATGTTGAGCTGGAATTGCTGAAAGGATTGTGGTCCAAAACCAATGTAGCGGTGGATAAAGGGGCTGAAACCCGTAAGTTCTTTCAGTCGGGATTTGTAACCTCCGCCGCTGCACAAGCACAGTCTAAAGGGATCAGTTCTGCCGTCGACAATGGCTCATGGACGGCGGAGTCAAACCTGGTATACAATAAAACCTTTGGCGGTGATCACCATCTGGAAGCTTTAGCCGGGTATTCTGCTCAAAAATTCAGCACCTATAGCAATACATTAACGGGCATGGGATTTGCGAGCGATGATATTCCCTATTTAAAGGCTGCAACCAGCCTGACGGACGGAAGCAGCAGTGCAGGCGCTTATTCTATGCTTTCTGTCATCGGCCGTGTCAACTATAATTACAAAGGAAAATATTTGTTGTCCGGAGCCTTTCGCCGGGATGGGTCGTCCAAATTTGGTATTGACCGCCAATGGGGAACTTTCCCTTCTGTGTCTGCCGGATGGGTAGTCAGCGATGAGAAGTTCTGGGATAATATTAAAGCAATCAACTTTTTTAAAATACGGGGCAGTTATGGTATTACCGGAAACAATTTTTTTGCGGGCAACTATGATCCGCAGGCGACCCTGGGCACCTATTATTATGATTTTAACAACGTAATTACACAGGGCCAGACTATTAACCGGTTGGCCAATAGTGATCTGGCGTGGGAACGTAATAAACAGCTTGATATTGGGGTGGACCTGGCATTTTTTAATAACCGCCTGAACTTTACCTACGATTATTATCATAAAACAACCGACGGTCTTATTCAGCAAAGATCCATCCCGCGTTCATCCGGATTCTCACAGATTATATTCAACGTTGGGGAATTACAGATGTGGGGGCACGAGTTTAGCATCACCTCAAAAAATCTGGTAGACCGCCCGCTTACCTGGAGCACTACTTTAAATATGTCGTTCGACAGAAATATCATCACCAAGCTGGTAGATCCGGGTTTTATAAGAAGAAATACAGGTGTGTCATCCGACTATTATCGTCAGCAGGTAGGGCATCATTTGGGTGAGTTTTATGGGTTTGTTTTCGAGGGATTATACAAGGATGCAGCGGATCTGGCAAACTCACCAAAATACAAGGCTACGTCCGCCAACCCCAACGGGGTTTCGGATGTGGGCACTATAAAAGTTAAAGACGTGAACGGGGATGGCGTCATTGACGACGTTAACGACCGTACTTTTATCGGGGATCCGACACCCACTTTTAGCGGGGGGCTGTTTAATAGTTTCCAGTATAAAAATTTTGATCTGAATCTTAATATGACCTATTCCGTTGGAGGAAAGATCCTGAATGCGGCTAAATGGGCTTACCAAACCAATATGGATGGTTCCCGGAATCTTTTGGCTGCGGCGTTAGACCATTGGCGTTCTCCGGAAAACCCCGGCTCTGGCGAGTTTCCGAGGACGAAGACCAATACTACCGCAATGGGGCGGCAGGTAAATTCACAATGGATCGAAGATGGTTCGTATTTAACATTGAAAAATGTTTCATTGGGTTATACGTTGCCTCTGAAAAAATCTATGCTGAGTAATTTAAGGGTATTTGCATCCGTTCAGCAGGCATTTGTATTAACCGGCTATACCGGAATGAACCCTGAAACAAATGTAGGCGCATCTGACCCTACTGCCGGTGTGGGAATTGATGAAAATGCATACCCCATACCCAGAACCTTCTCCATTGGATTTACAACAACGTTTAAATAAAATCAAATAAGTTAAAAATGAAAAAGTTTTTTATATTATATATTGCGATTTGCCTCACGCAGCTATCATGCAAAAAAGATTTTATTATACTTACGCCCCCCGATTCTTATACGGCCAATAACTATTATAAAACTGAGCCGCAGTTCAGATCGGCCCTGGTAGCGGCCTATGCGCCCCTGAGAGATGTTTTGGTTAATGATTATCTCACTTCAGAAATGCACTCGGATAATACGGTTTACCAGCCCCTGCCCAGTAACAGGGGAACGGCAATAGTGGAGCGCGAAAACATATCCGATTTTCTCAGCACCTCTGTGAACGCTTATGTTGCCGCTACCTGGCAGCATTCGTACACCGGTATCTCCCGCAGCAATATCGTAATTGAACGGCTGCTGGATGCGAACATTCCGGATGCCGCAAAAAAGAATATCGACGGACAGGCGAAGTTTCTAAGGGCCCTAAATTATTTTAAACTGGTGCGGTTATTTGGCGGAGTTCCGCTGTTCTTAAAAGAAGTAAATAAGGCGGAGGACGCGTTTAAACCCAGGGCATCGGTTGATGAAGTGTATAATCAGATTATTGCTGATGCAAAAGACGCCATTGGAGAGCTGGGCGTACCGGCAAAATTTCCTCAAACCGGGGAAGCTACAAAAGGCGCGGCTTCGCTGCTTTTGGCTGAAGTGTATATGGTTCAGAAAAAATGGACGGATGCTGAAACCCTGCTCCGGTCGGTTACGCAAATGGGCTATGACCTGCTGCCCGATTACGCAAGTGTTTTTAACCCGGCCAATAAAAACAGCAAGGAGTCGATTTTTGAGATTCAGTTTCTTGGCGGCACTATATTGGGGGCCACCCCCAACCCCTTGTGCTTTCATTTTCTGCCTCGAAGCACTGATACCAAATTGCTTACCGGCGTGGTCATCAATAATACCGCTACCGGCGGCTGGAATACGCCTACTACAGACCTCATTGGCAGCTATGAATCCGGCGATAAAAGACTGGATGCCTCTATCGGAATAGTAGAGGGGGTGTATAATGGCAGCAATTATTTTGTATACTCTGCCGCAAAAAGCGTCCTGAACTATACGCCCGCTGCGGGCAAAATGGGTGTGCCTTACATTAAGAAGTATTTGCATACAGTGGAAGATGCAACGGGTTCCAGTGATGATTTTCCTATCTACCGCTATTCTGATGTATTGCTTTTGTTAGCAGAAGCATTGAATGAACAGGGTAAATCAAGCGATGCGCTTATTCCTTTAAACAAAGTGCGGACCCGGGCCGGATTGGTCGCCACTACCAGCACCGATCAAAGTGCGCTGCGGCAGATTATCTATCACGAACGCCGGGTGGAACTTGCTTTTGAAAACCACCGGTGGACCGACCTGCTCCGGACCGGCACCGCTTTAAGTGTGATAAATGCATTTGGAGTGGCGATTAAAAAAGAGCTCCCTTTCCTGTCTTCGGATGCTTACGTTTTAAACGATAATAGTTTATTATATCCTATTCCGCAGACCGATATTGATTTGAATCCGGATATTAAACAGAACCCGTAATGCCGTCAACAGGCTTTCAACGTTTTGCGTTTTGGCACTAGCCAAAAGCATTGAAGTGAATAGCATTTTAAACTAAGCGTTTTATTTTATGAAGCATTTACAACGCAGGGACTTTATCAGGATCAGCGGCCTGGTAGGTTTACAGCTTGCGGCGTTCAACGGTTATGGCGCTTTCGGGAGTAAGGCTGAAACCGCACTGGTCAATAATTTTATTAAACCACCGGAAACATCCCGGTCGGGCTGTTATTGGTGGTGGTTTAACGGTTTACTAAACAAAGAAGGTATTACCCGCGATCTGGAAGCATTTAAGGATAAGGGAATTGGAACGGTTTTGATTATTAATACCAAGGGCGGGTTAGGCGGCGCGCAGTTTCCCGAGGGCGCCAAACTGTTTTCTCCGGAATGGCGGGAGCTTTTCAGGTATGCACTTAAGGAAGCCGCGCGCTTAAATATCGAAGTGGGAATGAATTTAAGTTCCGGCTGGTGTATGGGCGGCCCCTGGATACCTCCGCAGCATGCCGGGCGCTGGATGTTACAATCGAAAATAGCAATAAACGGTCCCAAAAAGTTTTCGGAGGCGCTGCCCCTGCCTGGTGGGCGGGAAGGATATGATAATGTGTTTAATCCGCCCGGGTATAAGGAATACTTAAACCTGCCCATTGAAAAATTGGATTACAGAGACACGATTGTTGTAGCGGTTCCGGATAAGTATGGTTACCAGTCGCGCCTCCGCGATGAAAGAGGCGGTGAATCGCTCTCCGCAAAAACCAACCGGAAAGATATAAGCAACCAGGCCAAGGCAAGAGAAGTAATAGCCCCGGTAATAGTGGAATGGAAAGAGCACCCCGATGACATCGCGATTAAACAACAGGATGTAATCGATCTTACAGATAAAGTAACGGCGGAAGGCATTTTGAATTGGGACGTGCCGCCGGGGCATTGGGCGGTTATCCGCACCGGGCATCGGATGACGGGCTCCAGGTTATTAATTGCCCAGCCCGAAGCGGATGGCCTTTCAGTAGACTGGTTTGCACCAGAAGGAGTGGACCTGCAGTTTGAAAACTTTGCTAAAATTATTTTAGAGGATGCAAAGACGGTGCCGGGGAATACGTTGAAATATTTTCATGATGACAGCTTTGAAGATGGCTTCCCCAACTGGACGGAAAAAATACTGGAACGTTTTGAACACTACCGGGGATACGATCCGCGGCCCTATATACCCGTTTTCGCCGGGTTTATCATTGGCAGCGCCTCCCTGTCAGACCGGTTTTTAAATGACTATAGAAAAACCATTGCAGATTGCATGGCTGATTTGCACTATGGGCGGTTTGCCACGCTTACCCATCAGCATAATTTAAAAATGCAGAATGAGGCGGCCGGTCCCAGCCGGTCGGGCAGCATTAGCATGAATGGCTTACAAAACCTCGGCTATTCAGATTATCCGATGGGTGAGTTCTGGCTCGGCACCGATCCTGAAGATCAAAGTACGCTGGCAGATAATGTGCCGTATGGTATATCCCGGTTAGACAATGGGCAGAATAAGGTTACAAAAATGACCGCTTCGGCAGCGCACATCTATGGCAGAAACACCGCATCGGCAGAAGCCTTTACCAGTTTCAGGCATTGGAAAGACTGTCCCCGCACTATTAAGCAGGCATTGGACCGGGCGCTTTGCGAAGGCATCAACCGCATCTTTATTCATACCTGTACCGCAACAAGACCTCAGGATGGTAAACCAGGATATGAGTATGGTGCCGGTACCCATTTTAACCCCAATGTAACCTGGTGGGAGTTGTCTGGTGCTTTTCTGACCTATGTGGCCAGGTGCCAATATCTGTTGCGCCTGGGAAAATTTGTGGCCGATGTTTTATACTACAACGGAGATGTTACGCCAAACCTGGTAGATCAAAAAACGATTTATCCGGATCTGGGCCCCGGGTATGATTACGACGTATGTAATGAAGAAGTGTTACTAACAAGATTGTCTGTAAAAAATGGTTGGATTGTTCTTCCGGATGGCATGCGGTACAGGGCGCTGGTTTTGCCGGACTATGATCGGATGCCCGTGCCGGTTCTGAAGAAAATTCAGGAACTGGTGAAAAACGGCGCCACTGTAGTGGGCAAGCCACCGGTTGCAGATTCAGGTTTGAAAAATTATCCTGACTGCGATAAAGAAATATCGGTTATTGCCGGAGCAGTATGGGGCGATATAGCCGGGAAAACCGGGAAAAGAACTTATGGAAAGGGCCGGATCATAAATGGTATACCGGTAAGAGAAGTCTTACTGGGGGATGCTGTTTTACCGGATTTTGAGTATAAAAGCAGAACGGGCGCTAAGGTTTGGATCGATTTTATACATAGAACTACATCCGGTAGTGAAATTTATTTTATTACCAACCGGCTGAAAGAAAAAGCCGTTACACAATGCACCTTCAGAGTAAAAAACCGTCAGCCGCAATTGTGGGACGCCGTAACGGGGGCGATGCTGACACCCCGATTTAAAACCGTGGACAGCCGCATAGTAATTGATATTGACTTGGATGTTTTTCAATCGGTATTCGTTGTTTTCCCTGTTAAAAAAGAACGCCTTAAAAGCGCCGATTATTGGTTTCAAAAAACGGAAAATATAACTCCGAAAGGGGAGATCGCCGGCCCATGGAAAGTACGTTTTGATACGCAGTGGGGTGGACCGGAGCAGGTTACCTTTAATAAACTGGAAGATTGGAGCACGAGCACCGATGAACGGATCCGGTATTTTTCAGGCAAAGCCGTTTATGAAAAAACATTTGATATGCCGGGTAAGATACTACCTGAGGGCCCTTCGTTTATTGACCTGGGAACGGTAAGAGATATTTGCCGCGTATGGTTGAACGGTCAGGATCTGGGTATCGTGTGGACGAGCCCCTGGCGGGTTGATATTTCAAAGTTTGCTAAAAAGGAAAATAATCTATTAAAAATTGAGGTGATCAATATGTGGCCCAACCGGCTGATAGGAGATGCAGCGCTTCCCGAAGAAAAACGGCTGACGCATACAAATATTGTATTTAAGGCTTCAGATAAATTGCTTCCGTCTGGTTTATTAGGACCGGTCGTTATATGTAGATAATGAATTTATTTAAACTTTCAACATATATCGCCCGCCGCGGCGGGCTCAAAAAGATAAATCGAACCGTCTACTACTGATATGTCGCCCCCATAGGGACGTAATATGGGTAGTAGTTAAATATAAATTTAGAATGAAGCTCCATAGGAGCGCCACATATACGCTGTTGCCAAAAGTCTAAATAAGTTCAATAGTAATACCAGAATCTTTTTTCCAAAAAAAATTAAAATTGTCATCATGAAAAAGAACTCTTCCCTTTTACGTATATTTAAGGGTACAGCCCTCTTTGCAGGACTGATAGTAATTGGCTTCAGCGCCTGTAGAAAACCAGATATTCAATTAAGGAACGATAGCGGAATAGCATTAGCCGATAGTAATGCACCTAAGCTGATGGCGATTGCTGCTTCTCATACTTTTAAAGTAATGTCATTTAACATCCGGCATAATGATGCGAATGATCCGCAGTCGCTTACACAGCGGCGTGACAATATCCGCCAGATCATAATTGACAACAGCCCGGATGTGTTTGGGCTACAGGAGGCATCTGACGCGGCTTTCAGAGATTGGTTTATATCCCAGATGCAACCGCTTGGCTACGCCTACACTTCTATGGGTGCAGTAGCTTCTCCAAAGATCATCTTTTATAAAAGCGCTAGGTTTACAGCGCAAAGCCAGGGGTTGTTTCAGTTGGGCGCAGGGATGACCGGTTATAGCGGTACCTGGGTAGTGCTTACGGATGCAAATACTGCTGATAAATATCTGTTTTGTAACAGCCATTGGTACCCCGGAAGTTCGGCTACTGCCCAACAGAGCCGGTTGATCAATGCCCAGGCGGTGGTGGATAAGATAAATGAGGTGAATAGCGCCACCCAATATCCTGTGATTGTTTTTGGCGATTTTAATGCCGAACCGGGTACTGCAGAAATAAATCTTCTAAAACAAAATCTGGACCTTATTGATGCCCTGGGTGATACAACCGGTGACCCCACCTTCCACGGATGGGACGCCACCGGTGATGCAAAGATCGATTGGATGATGAGCAACCGGAAAATGGGTTTTACCTCATGGAAAGTAGTTACTACAAGCTACGGCGGCTATTGGCCTTCGGATCACTGGCCGGTTATGGCCACCTATGTGCCCGCAATTTTTGGGGAGCCTAATGTAGACATTCATGGTACCAGTGAAAGCGAAGCCACGCATTTTTATTTTGCAGATGTGAATGGAGATAATAAAGCGGATAAGGTTTACTGGAATACAGGTGTGGATGGAGGAACCCCAAAAGTATGGCTGTCAAACGGAGACGGAACTTACACCTATGCGGCGGCACACACAGCAGGCCAGTCTGCATCGGGCGATACTCATTATTATTATGCCGACGTGAACGGGGATGGTAAAGCAGACGAAATTGTATGGAATGCCGCGGAATATAGTGGCCATACGAGAGTTTTTCTTGCTACCAGCGGCGGCAGTTTTAGCTCCACCGCTATAGAAAATAACGAAAATGGAAGTGCAACCACCAGTACGATTTATGGGTTTGCAGATGTAAATGGTGATGGCAAAGCCGATAAGATCAGGTGGACATCAGGCTTTGACGGGGGAAATACAAGAGTGAACCTGGCTACCAGCGGCGGCAATTTTAGTGCTGCAACAATTTCTGATCCCACGGGGGCTATTCAATTGTTGGGTACGGATATGTATTTTACTGACATGAATGCCGATGGAAAAGCCGATAAGATCGTTTGGAATAAAACCGTTAATTCAGGAATTCCGATGGTGTATTTGTCTGATGGCGACGGCACCTTTACTTACTCCTCTTCATTCAGCACAACCGGTGCAGGGGGAACAGCCGCTACTACCCGGTTTTATTTTGCCGACCTTGATGGTGATAACCGCGCGGAAAAAATTTACTGGAACCCCGAAAACTTTTTGGGCAAGATCAAAGTGTATTATGCGCAGTCAAATAATACTTTTTCTGGTCCTGTTTATTCATTGCGCGGAACATCGGAAAGTGTAAATACGATTTTTTATTTTGAAGATGTGAACGGTGACGGAAAGAAAGACCAGATAAGATGGAACCGCACCTTATCTGAAGGAAGGCTCTCGAATTATTTTTCAAAGTGAGCCGGTTATTTGATAAAAGTAAAAAGTTATGAAAAGGAGAAATTTCGTTAAAATATCAGGCACTGGCATCATGGGTTTACCCTTGCTGAGCTCCCTGCCAAAACAAGCATTGGATTTCATTGATGCGGATACATTGTTTCGTGCCTTTCAGCATCCGGATACACAGGCAAAACCTTTTGTGCGTTGGTGGTGGAACGGATTGAGAATAACAAAAAAAGAAATAGCCCGTGAGCTCGGCCTGCTGAAGCAGATCGGGGTTGGGGGAGTGGAGATCAATTCTATACGCTTCCCTGAAACTGCGGATCCGCTAAACTACGAGCCGGTACAATGGCTGAGCAGGGAGTGGCTGGATATTGTTTCGTTTACGGCAGATCAGGCAAAGAAGCTGGGGCTTATCTGCGATATAATCGTTGGATCAGGATGGCCGTTTGGAGGAAAATTTGTAAAAAGGGAAGACCAGACGATGATCATGGCATTGGGAACAAGAGAACTGAAAGGCCCGCTTACCGTAACCTTGTCGAAGCAGGAGCTGGAGAAAAGCGTTGATCCGCCGATCGGATTTAAGTATGACGATCCGCAAAAAAAACTGATGTCCCTGCGGCTGGTTCCTTCGCAACTCAGGGAGCTAAAAGAAGTCGTTGATATGGATGGCGCCGCTCAAAAGGAGCAGATCACCATTAAAGTGCCTGAAGGAAATCATGTGCTATATTATTTGGTACAGATCACCGGATTTATGGCGGTAATACATGGAGCGCCGGGGGCGGATGGACCGGTGCTGAACCACTTTAACAAAAGCGCGGTAAGCAGCTATCTGAACCGGATGTCGGATGCTTTTGATGTATCTATGGGGAAAATTGGTACCCGTTTCCGGTCGGTTTTTGTGGATAGTCTTGAACTGGAAGGTGCCAATTGGGTGGATGATTTTTATTCAGAATTTGAAAAAAGGCGGCAGTATTCTCTAAAACCGTATCTCCCTTTTATTCTTTTTAAAACAGGGAAGATGGGCAAAATACTGGACGAAAGATATGGATCGGAAATCGATGCAAAATTTAAGGAAGACCTGGACCGTGTGCGGTATGATTTTGAGCTTACGAAAATGGAATTGTTTCACGAGCGTTTCCTGGAAACCTATCTGGAATGGTGCAAACGTAATAAAGTGCGATCCAGGATGCAGGCATACGGACAGGAAATGCATCCGCTGGACTCCGCCCTGCAATTGGATATACCAGAGTGTGAAACCTGGATCAGCCCCTCCATTGGACAGGATACTAAAGCATTCAATTTTACCTATGCCACTGCACCCTGTATGGTGAACCGTTTTGTTTCTTCTGCAGCCCGGCTGATGGGTAAAAAGCTGGTAAGTTGTGAAGAAATAACCAATACCTCTTTTGTTTTTAATGCCTCGCTCGAGCATATTAAAATAACCGGCGATCAAAGTAATCTGTCCGGCGTAACACATAGCATCCTTCATGGATTTAATTACAGTCCGCCTGAAGCCCCTTTTCCCGGTTGGATCCGGTACGGCACTTTTTTTAACGAAAGAAATCCCTGGTGGCCGTATTTAAATAAGTGGATTCATTACAAATCGAGGCTTTCCGCCGTTTTTCAGCGCGCAACGCTTATGTCGGACGTAACGGTGTATCACCCGCTGGCTGATCTATGGAGCCGGCGGGGGCTGCAGCGCGATCCCTGGCCCGACCTGGCTTATCCGGATTATATATATAATATTTGGGAGGCAGTTCACCAATGCGGCAACGGCTGCGATTATATAAGTGACCGGATTATTCAGCAGGCTGACTTGTCTGATGGAATGATCCGGTACAATAACAGAAGTTATTCTTTATTGTTGGTGGTTGAAACGGAAAGCATGCCGGAAGCCACAGCCAATGCGTTGAAGCAATACGCCCGCTCCGGAGGTCGCCTGGTTTTTATCGGAAAGGAGCCGGACAAAGCCCCCGGTTTTTATCAGTATGAGCAACGCAATGCAGCGGTAAGAAGCGCTGTCGGGGAGATAAAGAAGGGCGCAAAGGTAAGAGTGGTGCAACCGCCGGAAAAACAAGTTGGTTTGATCGAATGGTTTCGCAGCATACAAAAATTATACAACTTGCCGGTGTATGTACAATTTAGCAACCCCTCTTCTTTAGTCAGCCAGGTTTATTATCGGTATAATGACCTGGATCTGTTTTTCATCACCAACAGCAGTCTTACTTCCACAAAAGTTTTTTATTCAGAATTTAGTGTAGCCCCCGGTAAAACCGCCTGGCTCTGGGATCCCGAAACAGGGCAGCGGTTTATTTATAAGACGGAAGGCCCGTACAACCGGTTAAAAATAAGATTAGCCCCGGCCCAGTCTGTGCTGATCGTTTTTGACAAGCACAGGACGGGCGACACCTTTGCCGTGAAGGAACAAGCTGGAAAACTACGACAGGTGGTGGAAGGGCCCTGGAAACTTAGCCTGAACTTTATAGATGGCAGTAAAAAAACAATTCCGGATTTTCAGTTAAAAGATTTTAAAGACGATGGCAGTCTGAAAGATTTTGGAGGTGTCGCTTTGTATGAAACTGCTTTCACTTTAGATGGTATTGCCGGATATGAATACCTTAACCTGGGAAGCGTAATGGGCATTAGTGAAGTGTCACTGAATGGTCGTACGCTGGGTGTTCGCTGGTATGGAGACCATACCTATGAAGTAAAAGGCGCATTAAAGCAGGGACTGAATCAATTGTCAATAAAGCTCACTACCACATTGGGCAACTATATGCATTCGATCCCCAATAATAAAGATGCCAAAAAATGGGTACTCGACAGGAAACAACCGTTGCAGTCAATAGGCGTCATGGGCCCCGTTTGTATGGGTGGTTGACAGGGGACCGTAAGGAAAGCTGATTTTAGGGGCGCTTCTTTTCAAAAAGAATATGATATTTTAATCATTTGATTAAAATATTTGGTTAAATCAAAAAACAGGTGTTACTTTTGTTCTCAAAAGATACCTCCGGTAAAATGACGAAGAATAAAGAAATAAAAAAATTAGACACCACTACAGAGGAAAAAATAAAAGCGGCAGCCCGGGCAGTATTTCACAAAAAGGGTTATGCCGCTACCAGAACGAGGGATATCGCCAAAGAAGCGGACATTAACCTTGCCCTGCTCAATTATTATTTTCGTAGTAAAGAAAAACTGTTTGAGCTCATAATGTTTGAAACGCTTTTAGGCTTTATGCAGCATATGTCAACGGTGCTGAATAATGAAAAAACCACCCTCGAACAAAAAGTTGAGCTTATTGCTTCAAGTTACATCGATCTTCTTATCAAAGATCCGAATGTTCCGATCTTTATGCTGAGCGAAATCCGCAACAACGCAGAGGGGCTGTTGGAAAAATTGCCCATCAGGCAATTGATAATCAATTCCGCTTTTTTTCGGCAACATCAAAAAGCGGTGGTCAATGGAAGAATTACCGAACCGAATCCCCTGCATTTTTTTATGAATCTATTGGGCTTGGTTGTTTTTCCTTTTATTGGAAAACCGTTGTTGCAGGGAATTGGCGGCCTGAGTGAAGCACAGTTTGATAAACTGATGCAGGAGCGAAAAAAAGGCATCCCCGTCTGGATAAAAGCAATGATGAAAGCGAAATAATTTTTTGCCCCGTTATTAATCAAACGATTAAAATATGAAATTAAATGAAATGATTAAAGTGGTTTGCAAACGGAAATTAAAATGGTTGGTAGGTCTGTTGCTTGTATATACTTCATATGCTACAGCACAAACGAAGACCTCATTAAGCCTTGATCATTGCTTTGAAATGGCGAAGCAGAACTATCCCCTGATAAAGCAAAATGCACTAATCGATAAAACAAAAGAGTATTCCATCGCCAATGCGCAGAAAGGCTATTTGCCCCAATTCAATATAGGCGGGCAGGCAACCTATCAATCGGATGTTACGCAAGTGCCCATCTCCCTGCCCAATGTGAAGATGCCCGTGATCAGTAAGGATCAGTACCGGCTCTATGGCGAAGTGACACAGCCGCTTACGGATCTTTTCACGGTGAAAGACCAAAAGGAATATATTACTACCAATTCGGAAATAGAAACACAAAAAACAGCCGTAGCATTATACGAATTAAGAGCACGCATTAATAACCTCTATTTCGGAATACTGTTGATGGACGCTCAGATTAGACAGACGGAGTTAGTTGGAAAAGATATTCAAACCGGCATCGACAAAACCAGTGTGGCCATTTCTAACGGAGTAGCCTTAAAAAGTGCCGCAGATAACCTGAAGGCCGAACTGCTGAAAGCCAGCCAGCGGACCATTGAACTGAACGCCACCCGAAAAGGTTATGCTGATATGCTGGCTTTGTTCATCGGCGAGCCGGTTGATCAAAGCACCATCCTCGAAAAGCCGCTGCAGCAGATGCTTCCCGGTACTATTAACCGCCCTGAGCTTCGATTATTCGACCTGCAGCAAAGATCTTTTGATGTGCAAAGCAAGCTGCTTACAGCTAAAAACCGCCCACATGTCAGTGCGTTTTTTCAGGGAGGCCTGGGCCGGCCGGGTTTAAATATGCTGAACAACGATTTTCAGGGGTATTACATGGGCGGGCTTCGCCTGAACTGGAGCTTCACAGGTTTTTACACCTATAAAAATGAAAAGAAGATACTTACACTCAGCCAAAGCGCCATAGGGATACAGCGGGAAACTTTTTTGTTCAACACCAACCTTACCTTAAAAAGGGAGCATGCTGACATAGCCAAAATGCAGGAACTGATTGAAACAGACAAGAACATTATACTGCTTCGTGAAAGCGTAAAAAATACTACCCAAAATCAGCTTACCTATGGTACGGCAACCACCAACGATTATCTGATTGCTGTGAATGCCGAAGATCAGGCAAAACAAAACCTGGCCCTGCACGAAATACAACTTTTACTGACGGAGTACAACGCCCGGACAACTGCAGGAAATTAATAACGATTAAAAGAAAAAGAATATGTATAAAATAACAATAGCAGCATTGATCGCCGGCTTGGCAATAGGGCTTGCGGCCTGCAATAACAGCATGGTTTCATTTGATGCATCGGGCGCCTTTGAAGCGGTGGAAACCATTATTTCATCCGAAGCAGCGGGAACCATCACCCAGTTGAATATCGAAGAAGGGCAAACCTTAAAAGCAGGGCAGGTTATTGGCTATATAGACAGCGTGCAGCTATATTTAAAGAAAAAGCAACTGGAAGCACAGGCCGTTGCTGTTTTGGGAAAAAGACCCAATATTCCTGTTCAATTATCTGCCCTGCAGGAGCAGCTTAGTACAAATGAAAGGGAGAAAATACGAATAACCAATTTGGTAAAAGGCAATGCGGCAACCCCAAAGCAATTGGACGATATCAACGCACAGATTGAAGTGCTGAAAAAACAGATCGGGGCACAGCGATCCACTTTGTATATTTCAAGCGAGGGATTGGGTAAAGACGCGGTACCATTGCAGGTACAAATTGAGCAATTGAACGACCAGCTTGCAAAATGCAAAATCATAAATACGGTAAACGGAACCGTGCTTACTAAATATGCCGAAGCCAACGAAATGACTGCAACGGGGAAACCGCTTTACAAAATTGCCGATTTATCAAACATCATTTTGAGGGTGTACATTACCGGAGACCAATTGCCGCAGGTGCAACTGAACCAGCAGGTAAAAGTGCTTACGGACGACGGCAAAAATGGTTACAAAACAACTACTGGTACCATAACCTGGATAAGCGACGAGGCGGAATTTACACCCAAAACCATTCAGACCAGGAATGAACGGGCGGATAAGGTGTACGCCGTTAAGATAAAAGTTAAAAATGACGGATCATACAAGATTGGTATGTATGGCGAAATAAAATTCCGGTAGCGATGGCAGACGTTATTGTACATAACATCGTAAAGACCTACAACAAGGGTAAAGTAAAGGCGGTAAACGATGTTTCCTTTGAAGTAAATAAAGGGGAGTTGTTTGGCTTAATAGGGCCTGATGGCGCGGGAAAAACAAGCCTGTTCCGGGTGCTCACCACCTTGCTGTTACCGGATAGCGGTGCCGCTTCTGTAAGCGGTTGTGATGTGGTAAAAGACTATAAGCGCATCCGGGAAACGGTAGGTTATATGCCAGGTAAATTCTCCTTATATCAGGATCTGTCTGTAGAAGAGAATCTCAACTTCTTTGCAACAGTATTTAAAACAACTGTAAAAGAAAATTACGATCTGGTCCGGGATATTTATGTACAGTTGGAGCCTTTTAAAAATCGAAGGGCCGGGAAATTATCGGGAGGGATGAAACAGAAACTGGCCTTGTGCTGTGCTTTAATTCACCGCCCAACGGTTTTGTTTTTAGATGAACCTACCACGGGGGTAGATGTGGTTTCCAGGAAAGAATTTTGGGAAATGCTGAAAGGCCTGAGGCAACAGGGGATTACCATCCTGATGTCCACCCCTTATATGGATGAGGCTACACTTTGCGAACGCATAGCCCTGATGCAGAACGGTAACATTATGACGATTGACAGGCCTGATACGATCATAAAGCAATTTCCTGAAAAACTTTTTGCAATAAAAGCAAATGACATGGGCGGCTTGTTAAATGCTTTGCGGAGTAACAGCCAGGTAAAAAGCTGTTTTTCATTTGGTGCATTTCATCATATCACTTTTAAAGACAGCTACGGGTCGTTGAAAAACGAAATAATAACAGGGGGGCAAGGTCCCGGGCCGTTTGAAAATGCAGCCCGCTATCCGCAGGCGGCAGCATTGTTGCACGCATTGCAGGGGGCTGGTTTTAAAAATGTTGAAATCAAACTTATTACACCGGGTATTGAAGATTGTTTTATAGATCTGATGAATTAATATGACAAACGAAGTTGTAATAAAAACAGATAAGCTCACAAAGCGTTTTGGAGATTTCACCGCTGTGGACGAAGTAACGTTTGAAGTATACGCTGGTGAAATTTTTGGCTTTCTGGGAGCGAACGGTGCCGGAAAAACAACCGCAATGAAAATGCTTTGCGGCCTTTCGATGCCCACATCGGGTACGGCCACTATTGCAGGTTATGACATTTACATGCAGACCGAAGCAATAAAGAAGAATATCGGTTATATGAGCCAGAAATTCTCATTGTATGAAGATCTGACGGTAATGGAAAATATCAACTTTTTTGGCGGAATCTATGGCCTGTCAGATAAACAGCTTAAAATAAAGAGTCAGGAGTTGATTGAAATGCTGGGGTTAAAAAGCCAAGCAAAAAAAGTAGTGGCTTCATTGCCTTTGGGGTGGAAACAAAAATTAGCTTTTTCAGTAGCGGTGCTACACGAACCTAAAATTGTTTTTCTGGACGAGCCCACAGGGGGCGTTGACCCCGTTACGAGGCGACAATTCTGGGACCTCATTTATTCGGCTGCAGGCAGGGGTATTACCATTTTTGTAACAACGCACTATATGGACGAAGCCGAATACTGCAACCGTATTTCGATGATGGTCGACGGGGTAATAAAAGCATTGGATACGCCTGCAAACTTACAACAACACTATTCCGCAACCTCAATGGATGATGTGTTTTATGCATTGGCAAGAGGGGCAAAGCGAAAATCAGATTAAAGATGAAACAGTTTTTATCATTTGTAAGAAAAGAATTCTATCATGTTTTTCGTGATAGTAAAACCTTATTAATGCTATTTGGTCTGCCGGTTGTATTGATCGTGCTGTTCGGTTTTGCCGTTACCAACGAGGTCAGGAATGCCAAAATTGTTGTTTGCGATTATGCCAAAGACCCTGCAACACAGGACATTATCAATAAGCTATCCGCCAATGAAACGTTTCATCTCACCAGGGCCTTACTTAGCCATTCGCAGATTGAGGACGCATTTAAAAAGGAGAATAGTAAACTGGCTATCATTTTTCCCGCCAATTTCAGCAAGGACCTGTTGCACCTGAACCATGCACAGGTACAAATTATTGCCGATGCTTCGGACCCCAATACTGCTAACACGCTGGTCAATTACGCAACGGCAATTATTATGGAATATCAGCAGCAATTGATACAAGGCAATAATATTCCTTACACTATTTCACCCCAGGTAAGAATGTTGTACAACCCGGAGCTGAAGGGGGCCACTAATTTTGTACCAGGTATCATGGCGCTGGTGTTGATGCTGGTTTGTGTGCTGATGACTTCCGTTTCCATCGTCAGGGAAAAAGAAATGGGCACCATGGAAGTCTTGCTGGTTTCGCCTTTCAGCCCCGTTATGGTGATTATTGCCAAGGCAATTCCTTATTTGTTTCTTTCCATTATAAATCTTTCGATAATTCTTATTTTAAGCGTAACGCTTTTGGATATGCCGGTTAACGGTAGTATTTTATTGCTCTTTGCAGAAAGTATACTGCTGATTATTACCGCCCTTTCCCTGGGTTTGCTTATTTCAAATGTAGCTGCGTCTCAACAGTCGGCAATGCTCATTTCAATGATGGGTATGTTAGTGCCTACGATGTTGTTTACCGGCTTTATGTTCCCTATCGAAAATATGCCGCTTCCGTTACAGATAATCTGCAACATCATTCCGTCTAAATGGTATTATACCATTGTAAAATCGATAATGATAAAGGGATTGGGTTTTAGCGCTATTTGGAAAGAAACACTGGTGCTTTTCGGAATGACCTGCTTTTTATTGGCCGTGAGTTTCAAAAAATTTAAAACCCGATTGGTATGAGAGTACTGAAATTTTTATTGCAGAAAGAGTTTAAGCAGATCTTTCGAAACAAAGCACTACTGCCGCTGATCTTCATTGTTCCGGTCATCCAACTGCTCATACTCCCGTTGGCTGCCGACTACGAAATAAAGAACATTAACCTATCCATAGTGGATCACGATCATTCTACGTATGCCCGTCAGTTGATTTCAAAAATCACTGCTTCGGGATATTTTCATCTGGCGGACTATGGTAATTCATTCAGAAGTGCATTTAACCAGGTTGAAAAAGAAAAAGCTGATCTGATCCTGGAAATACCACAAGGTTTTGAGAAAAACCTGGTACGTGAAAAAAAGGAAAAACTGTTTATAGCCGTTAATGCCATCAATGGTGTAAAAGCCGGGTTGGGCGGTGCCTATCTCAACCAGATCATATCGGCATACAACAACGACATTCGCTTAAAATGGATGCCCCGGCAAAAATACAATGCAGCACTCCAAATTGAAGTAACGGCATCCAACTGGTTCAATCCTCATTTGAACTATCGGCTTTTTATGGTTCCGGGTATATTGGTGGTGTTGGTAACAATGGTTGGCGCGTATATGTGTGCATTGAATATTGTAAAGGAAAAAGAAACAGGAACGATAGAGCAGATCAATGTTACGCCTATCAAAAAGTACCAGTTTGTATTAGGTAAGCTGCTCCCGTTTTGGATTATCGGGATATTTATTTTTAGTATCGGCTTATTTGTTGTAGCGCGTTGGATTTACGGTATTGTTCCCGTGGGAAGTTTGCTTTTGTTGTACGGCTATCTGTTAATTTACTTAGTGGCGCTATTGGGGCTGGGCCTGCTCATTTCAACATTTGCCAATACACAACAGCAGGCCATGTCCATAACCTTCTTTTTTATTATGATTTTTATGCTGATGAGTGGTTTATTTACCGCTATTGACAGCATGCCCCGCTGGGCGTATCTTATAGCAAGGTGCAGCCCCGTAACCTATTTTATTGAAGTGGTGCGAATGATCGTATTGAAAGGAAGCGGTTTTTCCGATCTCAAAAATCATTTTTTGATTATGGCCGGGTTTGCAGTATTGCTGAATGGCTGGGCTATTATAAATTATAAAAAAACGAGTTGATTAAAAGTCATAGGCGGTGAGCCTGCTTATTTTTAATTTATCTCTTTTTAAAAGTATAAAATGTACTAAGCGCTCAATGGAGATGTTAAATATAGGTAGTTATTTTGATACCAGTATAGATAACAGGGGGCGTGGGTTACGAACCGGAAGCAAATAGAACGCGCTTATAAAGCAGGATTTAGTCCAGGTTTATAAGACCGCGGAAATAAAATTTCAATGTTGAGTAGCAAAAACAATGTAAATTCGGTTTTTGGACTTTTTGGAAGTTTAGAATCTTCATTTTTTTGACTGACAAAATACCTGCGAATTTGAAAACGATTGAGAAGCTGGTTGTCCTGATTGCAGAGAAGGATGACCAGACGGCCTTTAATGAATTGTTCAGACATTTTTTCCCGGGTCTTCTGCCTTTTGCATTTGCAATAGTTAAGGACCGGCAAAAGGCGGAGGAAGTGATACATGATGTGTTCCTGAAACTTTGGGAAAACAGGAAAATGCTGACAGCCATAGAAAATATTTCGAGTTATATTTTTATTGCGTCAAAAAATGCCTGCATCAATTTTATGCGGAAAAAAAAGCGGGTGTTTACAAATGTGCCGGAGGATGAACTTGTTTATACAGTTGTTACGCCGGAGACGCACCTTGTTTCAGCGGAAAATGTGTTGCTGATACAGGAGGCCATCCGCTCACTTCCGCCTAAATGCCTGCTGATATTCAGATTGATTAAAGAAGAGCAGTTGAAATACAGTGAAGTAGCCAAATTACTGGACATTTCAGTAAAAACAGTAGAAACACAAATGACGATCGCCAATAAAAGAGTGGCGGAAGCGCTTCTCAAATTTCTGCCGGAATACGATTCTCTCATCCCATTAAAAGCCAGAACGGGGTATAAATAATAACAGTTGAGCCGTTTTACCGGTAGGGGCTAATACACAAATGTTTTCGGCGCTTCGTCTGCGCAGGACGATGCCTGTTCATACATTGGGGCTATTTTTTTCAAATAATAAAAAAAACGGATTTGCTTTCAGGGTATCGGCAACCGGGAAGCGTCTTTATTACAGAACGGTATTCAAATGGAACAAACCAGATTGTTCGAGTTATTGTTAAAAAAGAAAGAAAGGATCATTAACCTGGATGAACAACTAGAGTTAAAAAGATTGGTAGGCACATATGCACCTACGGAAGATGTAGAAGCATACCTGGATGTTCTCTTTGACTATCGTTTGATAGCGGAAGGCTTCACCGACAGGGAGGCTGTTGAACAATCACTTGAAGCGCTCAACAGAAAGCTGGAGGGGGCCAATAAAGTAAAGAAACTAAACCGATGGCGCTTAACGGGGATTGCTGCTTCTGTAATTTTTCTTATAGGTATTGGATTATTAGGAATGCATTATTACAAGGGCAGCCCGGGGGCGATGCAGGTGGTAGCTACAACGGGCAAATCAAAAACGGCTCTTGTGTTGCCGGATGGAAGTAAAGTGTGGCTGAATGAACAAACAGAACTGCGGTTCAGCAACGAGCTGGGAAGGGAGCAGCGGGAAGTATACCTGGACGGAGAGGCTTTTTTTGATATAGTAAAAGATAAGCACCGCCCCTTTTTGGTACATACAAAGGATATGGATGTGCGGGTGCTGGGTACAGCGTTTAATGTAAGAGCGTATAAAACAGAACATAGCTCAGAAACAACGTTGATAAGAGGCCGGGTGGAAGTGTTGTTCAGGCAGAAAGACAGGGAAAAAGTGATACTGCATCCGAGTGAGAAACTGGTAATCAAAAATAACGATAAACAAAGCGGAGCCGTGGTTGCGAAAAATGAAAAAGAAGAAATGCCCGATATTGTAGTAAGCAAGGTACTTCCCAATGTGATTGATTCGGGGCTGTTGGAAACGCAATGGTTAAAAACGCTTATACATTTTGAGCATCAGCCGCTGAAAATAATTGTTCCCATGCTGGAAAAATGGTACGGGGTAAAAATACTCCTGGCATCCCCTTCGCTGGGGGCCATGCGGTTCAGCGGAAAAATAGACAAAGAGCCACTGGAGGAAGTGCTGGAGTCTTTTAAACTATCAGGAGGAATACAATACCGGGTAACCGGCGATTCGGTCACTATTAAATAATCACTAAAAAAAAGATGCGTATGTAGGTATAAAAAAAAGTGGAAATGCGGGAACATCTCCACTCAAATTAAACAATTGAAAAATTGCAAAAATGCAATTTGCTGGTATCAATTATTAATTCAAACTCAAATGTATGAAAAAAAATGATTGCCCTGCTAAAGGTGGGTTAGGGTTGTTATGTGCGAAATTTTTTCTGATAATGAATGGCTCCATTTTATTAATTCTGCTCAGTTCGTTGCAGGTATTTGCGCTGGAAGGACGCTCCCAGCAAAAAATAGATCTTGATCTGAAGGGGAAGACAATCGTTTCCGTAATAAAGTATATTGAAAACCGCTATCAATATCGTTTTTTTTATAACGATAATGAAGAATTAAACAGCCGGAAAGTAGATATTTATGCCCGGAAGGCTACGATTGATGATGTAATGGATAACCTGCTTCAGCATTCCACCCTTTCTTATAAGAAGATGAACAGTGGAATGGTGGTTATTGTAGGCCATCCGAGCGAGCTGGTTTCTTTAAGCGTAATGGGAATGGTGACGGATGAAACGGGCATGCCTTTGTCCGGGGTGAATATTGTGGAGAAAGGCACTACCAACGGAACAACAACAGGAGAGGACGGTTCCTTTTCAATTAAGGTAGCCAATGATGATGCCATCCTTATTGTTTCAATTGTGGGCTATACAAGCCGCGAAATTTCTGTTAAAGACAAAGATATAAAAAGCATTGCGCTGCAGAAGGAAGTGAACAAGCTGGAGGAGGTAGTGGTAGTGGGCTATGGCACACAGCGTAAAAAAGATCTTACCGGTTCTGTGGCGCAGGTTTCCAATAAAGACCTGCAGGCGGTTCCTGTTTATAATGTGGGAGAGGCGCTCCAGGGAAGGGCCAGCGGTGTGTCTGTAGCGCATAATTCCGGAGCGCCGGGCTCCAGGGTACAGGTAAGGGTGCGCGGAGGAAACTCTATGATCGGGAGCAATGATCCTTTGTATGTGGTAGACGGGTTTCCTATTGCCGGGGGAATTAATTTCCTGAACCCTGCGGATATTGAATCCATCGACATCTTAAAAGACGCTTCTGCAACGGCAATCTACGGAGCCCGGGGGGCAAACGGAGTGGTAATGGTAAGTACCAAACGCGGCAAAGGCGGCGCACGCAATGAGATCGGCGTTAACAGCTATTATGGGGTTCAGCAAACGGCAAAGCGGTTTGATATGCTGGACGCCACGCACTATGCGATTGTGGTAAATGAATTTCTGAAAAACGACGGCAAGGCACCTTACTTTAATTTAGGCGATATACAGGGACCGGGAACCAATTGGCAGGATGCCATTTTCAGGGATGCCCCGGTACAGAATCATACACTGAGTTTCTCTGGTTTGAATGACCGGACCAACTATTCCATGTCGGGCAACTATTATCAGCAGGACGGGATCATTATTAATTCAGGAGTGAAGAAGGGCTCCTTCCGGTTGAACCTTGATCATGAAATTAAGAGCTGGTTAAAAATAGCGGTGAACCTTAATTTATCCCGGCGCGAGCAGTTTACTGTACCGGTGGATAACGGCAGAAGAGGAAATAATATGTTTTCGGGAGCCCTGTCGGCCCCGCCAACCAGCCCTGTTTATGATGACAACGGACTTCCGGTTCGCATCGGCGAAGCCTATCCGTTTACGGACCCGGGTGATATGAGAAACCCGATGCTGTGGGCAAAACCCTACAAGAACCGGACGCTTGCCAATACTATATTGCTGAACAATGCCTTTACTTTTAAATTAACAAAAGAGCTTTCCTTTGTATCCAGGATCGGACTGGAATATGAAAATTCCATCAACGACCAGTTTTCGCCCATTATATATCCTAATGACCGTGGAGGCGCTTCTAACAGTAATACCTATTGGAACTCTGTTTTGAATGAAGAGGTGCTGACGTATGAAAAATTATTTTCCGGCGGGCATAAATTAACGGCCACCGGCGGGTTTACCTATCAAACCTATATGACCCGGAACGCAGGGATCTCGGTTTCCGGTTTTACCAATAATAACACGGAGAATTATAACCTGGGGTCAGCAGAAACGATCAACCCGCCTTCTTCCGATATCTCTCAATGGAGCCTGGTTTCGGGTTTGGGAAGAGTGAATTATTCCTTTTTAGACCGTTATTTTTTAACAGCGAGTATTCGCTCCGATGGATCTTCCCGGTTTGGGAAAGATAATAAATGGGGCGTGTTCCCTTCCGGTGCATTGGCGTGGAGAATCTCGGAAGAACGGTTCATAAAGGATCAGCTCCCCTTTATAAATAACTTGAAGTTAAGGGCCAGCTATGGTGTTACCGGTAACACCGCGCTTTCTCCCTACCAGTCGCTGGACCGGCTGTCCCCTGTAAAATATATTTATAGCGGCAATACAGAAAGTGTGGGGTATGCACCATCCGGTATCTCTAACAGCCAGTTGAAATGGGAAACCAGTAATGAGCTGGATCTGGGGCTGGACCTGGGAGTATTCAATAACCGACTGGGTGTTACCTTCGACTATTATAAGAAAAATACCAAAGACCTTTTAGCGTCGGTGCCGCTCCCTCCGTCTTCGGGTTTTGGCTTCATCCTTCAGAATTTGGGTGAGATCGAGAACCAGGGGCTTGAGTTCAGCGTAAATGCCGATGTGCTTACCGGTGGATTCAAGTGGAACGCAGCCGCGCAGGTATCAACAAACCGGAACAAAGTACTGAAGATCGCGGGAGGAAGTGATATTGTTACAGCAGGACAAACCTCAGGATTGCCCGGTTATAACTTAGCAAGGGTAGGACAGCCACTCGGCGTATTTTATGGCTATCTCGAAGATGGCCTGGATGATAAGGGAATGATCAAGTTTGTAGATGTAAATAAGGATAATGCCATTACCCCGCTGGATCGCGTGATCCTGGGAACGCCCTATCCAAAATTTGAGTACGGATTTAATTCCAATTTTTCCTATAAAGATGTTAGCCTCACCGTGTTTTTACAAGGGGTAAAGGGGAATGACATCTTCTTTGCTACTGCGTTTACAAACCTGAACTCATTTCAGCGTACCCAGAATCAATTTGCCGACCTGTTTGGTAATTACTGGACGGCTGATAATCCTAACCCGAACGCGAAATATCCTAAGCTGAGCTCGTTAACCCAAATGCGCCCGTCGAACCGGTTTATTGAGGATGGCAGTTATCTGCGGGTGAAATCGGTACAGTTATCCTATAGCCTGCCCGTTAAAAGGATGAAGTTGGGTTGGTTAAATTATGCCAGCATTTATGTAAAGGCAACCAACCTGTTTACGTTTACCAAATATCCGGGTCTTGATCCGGAGGTAAACACCAGGGGCAGCGACTCTCAATCAATAGAAGACCGCTTGTTCATAGGTACGGACGAAAGCGGGTATCCTAATGCCCGTGTTTTTGGAGCAGGGATCGAACTTCGGTTTTAACGAAGCATGGTATTGTTGTTAGGGTGCAGATGATCATTGCAAAATTCCATGTGGCTGAAATCAATAAAAAATACTCACATGAAAAAATTATTTATATATATTGGATTTATTGCTTTATTGGCTGGTTGTCAAAAGCAATTAACGGAAGTTCCCAAAAGTTTTATTTCAAAGGCAAACTATTATAAAAATGCCTCTGACGCGCAAACCGCCATTACAGGTGCTTACGCCGCCCTGGCAGATAATTATGGGATTAATTACTGGTTGTTTTTGGTGAATCATGCTGATTACGAAGAGGGGCGCGGTTCCCAGGCGCCCATATCGGTGTTCAGCCAGATCCTGGATGTTGCCAACATCGGTCGTGCCGGCGATGTGTGGTCTACTTTTTATCGTACCATCAACCGGGCCAATTCTATTCTGGAAAATGTTCCCGGTATTACTATGGACGACGCCGTAAAAAACAGGATCCTGGCGGAGGCGCATTTTTTAAGAGCGCAAGCCTATTTTAACCTGGTGCGGGGATTTGGCCCCGTTCCTTTAAAAATAAAGGAAAGCGTGGATGTGAGCCAGATCAATGCGCCGCGGTCATCTGAGAATGATGTATACGCGCTTATCATTGACGATGCAACGGCTGCCGTAAACGGACTGCCGGCCGCTGTAGGTGCAGAAACAGGCAAGGCGTCAAAATGGGCGGCAAAAATGCTGCTGGCCAATGTATACCTTACCAGGGAAAAATGGGCGGAGGCTGCAAAAGAAGCGGATGATATTATCAAGAGCGGCGTTTATACCCTGGTAGGGGTGCAAAAGCCTGATGATTTCTATAAGATCTTTGCGGCAGTAACCAGTTCGGAGGATGTGTTATCCATTCATCATTCAGACTCTCGGCAATCCACGCTGCCCAGTTACCTGCACCGCCCCAATACCCCGCCTTATAATTACAGCAGCGGGGGTGTTTATGCCTGGCTCCCGAACATGAAATCCTTTCTTGCTACCTGGGATGATAAGGATCTCCGGAAAAACTTTAACCTGTACCGGAAGTATCTTGGCCCAACAGGCGACTCTGTTGCGCTTCCTTCGGCAACGCCGGTGCTGTTCAAAAAATTTATTACCGGTACTTCCGGCCTGGCCACATTCAGTGATCCCATTTATCGTTATGCAGAAGCCTTCCTGATTTTTGCGGAAGCGGATTGTATGGCTAATGGCGGACCTACCCCGTTGGGATTGGAACGCCTGAACTGGATCCGCAGAAGAGGCTATGGATACACGCCATCGGCTCCATCGCCTATTGATTTTACCGCCGGCATGAACCAGGAACAGTTCCGGGATACGGTTTTAAAAGAGCGGGCACTGGAATTTATTGTTGAGGGAAAACGCTGGCACGATCTGAAGAGAACCGGAACGGTAAAGAAAGCAATGGGCTTAGTGGGGCGTACGGTTATTGATGCCCGGTTGTTGTGGCCAATTCCCCAGGAGGAAATTGAAAATAACGACGCTATTTCCCAGGCGGACCAGAACCCCGGATATTAATCCCGTGCAACCGGCTGCGTGCTTCTACGTGAATTATTCAATAATAAAATGCTTAAGCAATGAAGAATAAAACGATCGGACTTTTGATTTTAATGATGGGGTATTTTTTTACAGGGTATGCCCATAACGGCCAGGAGGGAGATCCCCCGCCGTATACGGTAGATATATGTGTATATGGGGGAACGGCGGCAGGTGTGATTGCGGCGTATACTGCCGCCCGCTGCGGCAATACTGTTCTGTTGATTGAACCCGGGAACTGGATTGGCGGATTAACGACCGGCGGACTTGGGCAAACCGATGCCGGTATAAAAGATGCGATCACCGGATTCTCCCGGCAATTTTACCAGAGGGTGGGTAAACAATACGGGCAAACGGGGGAGCAATGGACATTTGAGCCCAGCGTTGCCTCAGGTATAATGAGTGATTTTTTAAGAGAAGGAAATATTAAAGTATTGATGCAAACACAGGTGACGGCGCTTACAAAACAAGGCGCTTCCATAACAGAAGCCCGGTTTTTACAGCCGGGGAAGTCGAAGAGCCAGCAGGTGGTGGTGCGGTCGAAACAATTTATCGATTGTACGTATGAGGGCGATCTGATGGCTAAAGCCGGTGTTTCTTACTTCATTGGCCGGGAGGACAATTCGGTATACAAGGAAACGCTGAATGGGTTTCAGTTGCCGGAATATCATAAACAATCCGGCTATCACCAGTTTCCTGATGGGATCAGTCCTTACAAAACGCCCGGTGCACCTCAAAGCGGGCTGCTCTGGGGCATCTCCGGCAACAAGGGTGTTCCGGCAGGAACGGGTGATAAAAAAGTACAGGCCTATAATTTCCGGATCTGCCTTACAGACAGTGCGGCCAACCGTATTCCCATTACACGCCCCGCCGGTTATGATCCATCAAAATATGAATTGTTGATCCGTCTTATTGAAGCACAACCTGAAATGAGAGGCATCAATCAATATTTTATCTGGAGCAAAATGCCCAACCGCAAAACGGATATCAACAACCGCGGAGGCTTTTCTACAGATATGATCGGGATGAACCAGCACTGGGCAGAAGCAAGTTATGCAGAGCGGCAGGCCATGATCCGCCAAAGCATCGCTTATACCAAGGGATTGCTGTACTTTATATCTACCGATAAAAGAGTTCCGGATACCTTAAGAAATTTTATCCGCAATTGGGGATACCCAAAAGATGAATATAAAAATACGGACCATTTTACGCCGCAGCTTTATGTAAGAGAAGCCCGGCGGATGATTGGCGCTTACGTAATGACCGAGCATAATTGTACCGGTGCAACAACAGTGGATGATGGTATTGGCCTGGCTTCGTATGGAATGGATAGTCATAACTGCGACCGGATTGTGGTAAATGGAATGGTAAAGAATGAGGGTAATGTGGAAGTGCATGTGAAGCAGCCCTACGCCATTGCGTATCGTTCCATTACGCCAAAAGCAGCAGAATGCACCAACTTGCTGGTACCCGTTTGCTTATCTTCCAGCCATATAGCCTATGGTTCCATACGCATGGAACCTGTGTTTATGGTACTGGGGCAATCGGCTGCAATGGCCGCGTCTATGGCCATCCGGCAGAAAAAGCCGGTTCAGGAAATTGATGTGCCGGGCCTGAAAAAATGGCTGCAGGACGATCCCTTCCTGGAAAAAGGAAAAAAGTAAAATAGATTAAAACCCGTCCGTGGGTTTACCAACTGGTATCTGGAGTCCGGATATTAGTATTCCTCTTCAAAAACGATATTCATGCAAAGAAGAAAATTCATCCAATCATTGGCAATAGGTAGTGGTGCCGTTGTTTCCGGAAGCATTCCCGGTTTAAAAGTGTCAGGTAAATCCAGGGGAGAACGGACGGCCGATGTCATTATCTATGGTGGTACGGCGGCCGCGGTTACGGCTGCGGTAAAAGCAAAACAGCTAGGAAAAACGGTGCTGATCGTATGCCCCGAAATGCATTTGGGAGGTATGACTTCCGGAGGGCTGGGGTTTACGGATACCGGGAACAAATCGGTGATTGGCGGGTTGGCGCGGGAGTTCTACCACCGGGTATGGTTGCACTATGAAGATCCCCGGTCCTGGCGATGGCAAAAAAAAGAGGCATACGGAAATAAAGGCCAGGGCACGCCTGCAATAGACGGTGCCAACAGAACCATGTGGATCTTTGAACCTCATGCTGCCGAACAGATTTTTGAAGCGTTTATTAAGGAGCATCATATCACGGTGTACCGGGATGAATGGCTTGATCGTTCTGCCGGAGTACAGCGGAAAGATAACCAGATCGTTTCTATCAATACATTGAAGGGAAACCGGTATGCCGGTAAAATGTTTATCGATGCCACTTATGAGGGGGATCTGATGGCGGCGGCCGGTGTCAGCTTTACCGTGGGGAGGGAAGCCGCTGCTGCTTACGGTGAAAAATGGGCGGGGGTGCTTACCGGTGTGTTTCATCACGGCCATTATTTTAAGTCACTGGTTGATCCGTATAAAATTCCCGGTAAGCCTTCAAGCGGGCTGCTGGCGGGCATTTCCGGCGAACCGCCCGGGGCCTATAATGCAGGCGATAAAAAGGTGCAGGCCTATTGTTACCGGATGTGTTTTTCATCGCACCCCGAAAACAGGGTTGCATTTCCGAAACCTCCAGGATATGATCCGGCACAATATGAACTGCTGATAAGGGTTTTTAACAGTGGCTGGCGCGAGTTGTTTCATAAATTTGATCCAATCCCCAATTTTAAAACGGATACCAACAATCACGGACCTTTTAGTACGGATTATATCGGGATGAATTATCAATATCCGGAAGCCTCCTATGCGCTGCGTCAACAAATTATCAACAATCATAAAAGGTATCAGCAAGGACTGTTTTATTTTATTGCCACAGACCCGCGTATACCCCGTGAGGTGCAGCAGGAATTTAATAAATGGGGATTGGCCAGGGATGAGTTTAAAGACAATGGCAACTGGCCATCTCAGTTGTATATAAGAGAGGCCCGGAGGATGGTGAGTGATTTTGTGATGACGGAGCATGAAATCCTTGGGGAGCGGGGCATTCCGGATGCTGTTGGGATGGGTTCCTATACCCTGGATTCTCATAACGTTCAGCGCTATGTAACCAGCGAAGGTTTTGTTCAGAATGAGGGCGATTTTGGAGTGTCTGTTCCAAAGCCTTATCATATTTCTTATAAATCGATCGTCCCGAAAGAAAAGGAATGCCGGAATTTACTGGTGCCGGTTTGTTTATCCAGTTCGCATGTGGCCTATGGCTCCATACGTATGGAACCGGTGTTTATGATCCTGGGAGAATCGGCTGCCACAGCTGCAGTTATGGCTATAGATCATAAAGTAAGCGTACAAAAAATAGATTATGCGGAATTAAAAAACAATCTGCAGAAACAGGAGCAAAAAATAGATTCGTAAACGGGAACAGATTGCGTGAAATATGAAGAGAAAGCATTTTATAAGATCGTTAGGCGCAGGGGCCGGAGCATTGGTGAGTTTCGGAAGTGGGGCTTCAGGTACTGCTGCTTCAAAATCGTTAACGGCTCCTGTGGGCGGAGAAATAAGATCAGACCTGGTGATCATTGGCGGCGGAATGGGGGGCTGCGCCGCTGCGCTGGCGGCATTGAGGAACGGATGCTCGGTTACCATGACGGAGGAAACAGACTGGATTGGCGGGCAATTGACGCAACAGGGCGTGAGCTGCCCGGATGAAAACCCCTGGATTGAATTATTTGGCGCCACCCGGTCGTACCTGGATCTGCGGGTGCAGATCCGCTCATTTTATACCCGTTTTTATCCGTTAAGCGCACAGGCAAAAGCAGCTCTGTTTTTTAATCCGGGCAATGGCTCGGTTTCAAAATTGTGTCATGAGCCGCGTGTGGCGCTGATGGTGCTGAACAGTCTCTTATTACCCTATGTGCAGGCAGGAAAGCTTACGATCCTGTTACAAACTAAAGCAGTGGCGGCGGACCCTGGCGCCGATAAGGTGCATTTTGTAAAATGCAGGAACCGGCAAACGGGCAAAGAGTGCGTGCTGAAGGGAACCTACTTTGTGGATGCAACAGAGTTGGGCGATTTACTGCCATTGGCCGGTGTTGAATATGTTACCGGCGCTGAATCGAAAAAACAAACAAAAGAGCTACATGCGGCCGAGGTTGCCAATCCCAAAAATAACCAGGCGTTCACCAGCTGTTTTGTGCTGGAGTACCGGGAGGGGGAGGATCACCGTATCCGCAAACCGGATAACTACAACTTCTGGAGGGATTTTGTTCCGCCGTTAACCCCCGCCTGGTCGGGGCAGTTGTTATCGCTCTATTATTCCACCCCGTCCACGTTAAAACCCAAAAAGCTGGGTTTTGATCCAACCGGTAAAGCAACGGCTGGTGCATTAAATCTCTGGAACTACCGGCGCATTATTGATCATAACAATTTCAGTGAAGGACTTTATAAAGGCAACCTGAGCCTGATCAACTGGCCCCAGAATGATTATTTTTTGGGAAATATTATTGATGTGGATGCTGCGGTATTTAACCGGCATGTTGCAAAAGCAAAAGAGCTTAGTCTATCCCTGCTTTACTGGCTGCAAACAGCCGTAGAGCGGCCTGATGGCGGGCAGGGTTGGCCGGGACTGCTGCTGCGTCCCGATATGCTGGGCACGGCGGATGGATTGGCGCAATACCCTTATATACGCGAGTCGCGCAGGATCAAACCTGTATTCAGAATACTGGAAGAACATGTAGGAAAGGAGAACCGGAAGCTGGTTGCTTCGGGACCAGCAGCGGAGAAAGCGGCTCCTTTTTCCGATAGCGTGGGTATTGGCTATTATCATATTGATCTGCATCCCGGTACCGGCGGTAATAATTACATCGACTTTGATTCCCTGCCGTTCCAGATTCCTTTGGGGGCGCTGTTACCGCAGCGGGTCCGGAATTTGTTACCGGCCAATAAAAATATAGGCACCACGCATATTACCAATGGCTGTTACCGTGAGCATCCGGTGGAGTGGGGTATTGGTGAGGCCGCTGGCATGGCGGTTGCTTTTTCACTTCAAAAAAAGACAGAGCCACATGCCATTCGTGAAAATAAAAAATTGCTGGCGGAATTTCAGGAACTCCTTCAGGCGCAGGGTATGGCGCTGCAATGGCCTGCGGAGCTATATAAATAACAGCGCCTTCTATTCAATAATAAAAGTGGTGAAAGCTTTTTAAACTATCAAGCGATATGGAATTTCTGAATGGAGTAAATGCGCTCACCTTAATTTTTGCGGGGTTGCTGCTGTTTGCGATAGCGTACCGGTTCTATGGTATTTTTATTGCGCAAAAAGTGCTGCACATCAATGCAAAAAATACCACACCCGCTTATGAGTTCTCCAATGGTAAAGACTATGTGCCAACAAACAAAAATGTACTTTTCGGACACCATTTTGCAGCCATTGCGGCGGCAGGGCCGCTGGTAGGGCCGGTGTTGGCAGCCCAGTTCGGATACCTGCCCGGAACGCTTTGGATCCTGATCGGCTGCGTGCTGGCGGGCGGGGTGCATGATATGGTGGTGCTTTTTGCTTCGGTGAGACATAAAGGCGAGAGCCTGGCCTCCATTGCAGGTAAAGAGATTGGCAAAACCACCGGCCTGATCGCAGGTATTGCCATTTTGTTTATCCTGATTCTGACATTAGCGGGTCTTTCCCTTGCCTGTATCAGCGCCATGTATGAGGCGCCCTGGTCTTTGTTTACGGTGATTTCCACATTGCCCATTGCCGTCATTATGGGGCTTATTATGCGGTATAAAAAAAACAGCATCACAATGGCCAGTATTTTGGGCGGGGTATTGCTGATTGCGGCAATCGTGGGCGGGCACCGACTGATGGAATTTAAAGAAATAGGAGAGCTGTTTCACTGGAAGATGGGAACGATTGTAGTAGCCATCACCATCTATGGGTTCCTGGCATCTGTGCTGCCGGTATGGCTGTTGCTGGTGCCGAGGGATTATTTATCAACCTATTTGAAAATAGGGACGATCATTATGCTCACCGTTGGGGTGGTGATCATTCATCCGGATCTGCAAATGCCGGCGCTCACGAAGTTTATACATGGCGGCGGACCTATTATAGGTGGTCCTGTATTGCCCTTTATATTTATTGTAATTGCCTGTGGAGCCATTTCGGGTTTTCATGCGGTGATTGCCACGGGAACCACACCAAAGATGCTGGGTAATGAAAAAGAGATCCTTTTTGTAGGATATGGGGCAATGCTGGTGGAGGGTTTTGTGGCACTGATGGCGCTGATAGCAGCATGTACCCTAATGCCCGGCGACTACTTTGGCATCAATACACCAAAGGAATTGTACCAGGATTTTATCCTGCAAAACCCAGGGCTTGTTACCGTAGACCTAAATCATATCGGTGCTAAAATAGGTGTAGACCTGATGGGAAGAACGGGCGGCGCGGTGTCGCTGGCGGTGGGAATGGCCCATATTTTTGACAAGATCCCATTTATGGATGATGTAATGGCCTATTGGTACAATTTCGCCATCATGTTTGAGGCGGTATTTATTTTAACGGCTATTGATGCGGGAACAAGAGTCGGCCGTTTTTTTCTGCAGGAGATGATGGGTACTGTTTTTCCAAGGTTCAGGGATAAAGACTGGCTGCCGGGGATCATCATCACCAGTTTTATTTTTACGCTGTCCTGGGGCTACCTGGTTTACACCGGGAACATCAGTTCGATCTGGCCGCTGTTTGGGATCAGCAACCAACTGCTGGCCGCCTGCGGACTGATTGTTTGTACTACTATGCTGATCCGTCTGGACCGGAAGAAGTATGCGTTGTGTGCGGCCATTCCGGGGCTCTTTATGGCGGTTATTACTTTCTGGGCGGGTTATGAACAGATTGTATCAATCTATTTGCCCAAGGGACAATATTTGCTGGCTGTTCTGGCACTTACTGCCATGCTGCTGATGCTGATTGTTTTTTTAAATACGTTCAGAAGATGGCGGGTGTTATTGAGCCGCCAGACATTGGAGCTGGATTACTATGGCGATTGTGTAAAGGAAGTGATTGAAAGATAATAGCTGTTTCTTCTTTTGTTGTCACTACCTAAATAAAAAGAGATATTGAATGGTATGCTTAAAGAGTAATGGGTTTCAGCGGGAGGTGCTCCTGTTGCCGTTTGGGTTTTGCTTTCCAAACTCTTAACAAAAGCAATAATGTCTTCTTTTTCTTTTTCGGTCAGGTTCAGTTTCTCCTCAGGCAGTGTCTGGTTCGGAAGATTCATTCGCAGGCCCACGGCCCCGGCATTATTATAAAATTCCATTACCTGGTCTAAGGTCTGATATACGCCATTGTGCATATAGGGCGCTGTTCTTTGGATATTGCGGATGGTAGGGATTTTGAAGGCGTATTTGTAAGATTCAACGCCAATTACATCGTAATAACCTGCGTCCGGGTCCAGCGTGGAGTCTGTCAATGACCGGGGAACGCCCTGTACCTCTGTTTCGCTTGCGACATACTTAGGAGGCGTAACTCCGTTAAACAAGGGGATAAAATGACAGGTGCCACATTTGGCCTTTCCGGCGAACAAATTGAATCCGTTCAATTCTTGTTTTGTCAGCGCGTTGTCATTGCCGCGCATGTATGCATCAAACCTGCTGTTGAGCCGGGCAAGACTGCGCACATAAGAAGCAAGCGCATTGGTTACCTCGTCCGGCCGGATGCTGTTTCCTGTTTTAGCGGGAAATGCCTTTGCAAATAACGACTTGTATATTTTATTTGCGGAAACATACTGTACGACCCGCTCCATCGAACCGTCCATCTCCGCTTTGTTGGTGATGACATCGCGGGTCTGATCCTCCAGTGTCAACGCCCGCATATCGTAGAAATAATTTGACTGAAAGGCAGCGTTGAGTAGGGTGGGTACGTTTCTTTTTAGCAGTTTTGTGCCATCGTGAATATCCGTATTTTTAACCAGGCCGTCCGTAAACGCCAGATCAGGGCGGTGACAGGAAGCGCAACTTCTCGTGCCGGTGCCGGATAAGGAAGCGTCATAAAAAAGTTTTTCCCCCAGCGCTGCTTTAGCTTCAGTAGTATGAAATTCAGGTCCGGGAATAAAAGCATCAACGTTGAAAGCATCCGTATCGAAGAGGGTCTTTGCTTCCTGGCGCAGCAATCTGTTGTATTTGATTTTCTGACCGGGCAGGTCTTGTTCCAACTGCGCTATGCCGGTACTGATCTTGTTGGCGAAACGGGTAATAAATACAGCTCTGTTGAAGGAGGCAAAATCAGGATGGTGCTGCAGATAATTAATGGCGGTATCAAGGTGCTGTAATAAGGTTGCTTTTTTATTTTTACCCGTGTAGTAGGAAAGTACTTCCTGCAGGCTTTTTAGGGATACAGCCGATTCTTCCATACTATTCAGGGAAAGTCCGTTGTCGAACCCGGTAATGCCTAAAGTGATGATCCTGAATACCTCTAACTTGGCAGCATCCAGAATGCGCCAGTCGGCAAGCTGGTGGTCTGAAAAATACGCGATCAGGTATTTTGTATTCGTTAGTAAATGCCTGACCTGGCTGATCAGTTGCTCTTTGTTGGCAGCATCATACCTGGGATAGATCAACGGTTCTATTACCTGCAAACCCATTGGATCAATAGCACGTGCCATTGAAGAGTCCAGCAGGTCTACGTTCTCGATCTCCTGCACGGGCGGCCCGTTTAACCGATCGGTCAGCTCCGCATTGAAATAGGCTGCCGCCCATTCAAATTCCTTGAACAGCAATCTTGATTTTAAGAAAGCACTGCGAACCATTAAAGTATCTGCCCGCGCTTTGCTGACTGCCAGCAAAAGACTGTCTTTTACATAGTCTCTAAAAGATACTATCTGGTTAAATACTTTTTCCCGGATTTTATGTTCACGCTGGCTATAGTGCGTTTGTACTGAATGACCGGGTATTGCATAAAAGGAGCTAAGGCCTGCAACAAATAATACGGTAAACAGTAGTACGACTATGCCCGTCTTCTTATACATACCTGTTTTACTCCGTTTTCGCGGGTTATTTGAATAGTAAGGCGTTCCGGAATGGGTTTGCATTTTTATCCCGCTCGGCTAATGGTTTTATTCCCCATCGATGCTCAATAAAGGAAAGAATGCTGACGGTTTCGTATTGCGTATGATCCACATGATTTTTTTTGGCAAACGGCCCGATCACAATTGCAGGAATACGGCTCCCGGGGCCCCATCTATCAATAACAGGAGGATTGACATGATCAAAAAAACCGCCAAATTCGTCGTAAGTCAGCACTATCAGGGCATCCTTTGCATTAGGGCCTTCTAATACGGCATTGATCAGATTCACCGCCAGTTGCTCGGAGGAGTAGACGGCAGATGCGCCCGGGTGCTCATCATTGCCGCCGCCGGGTTTCACAAAAGAGACAGAGGGGAGCGTACCCACTTTCGCAGCCGCAATAAAGTCGCTCTGATCTTTCATGTGCTTTCTGCCTTCAGTACCTTCCTGGTACCGGGTAAAATACAAAAAGGGTTCGTGGTTATAGGCAAAGTTATTTTTTCTCCCGGCTACTGCATCATCCCATCCTTCAGAATACCAGGCCCAGGATATATTCTTTTCACTAAGGCGGTCGCCGATAGTTATCATAGTCTGCGATGGCAATAGTTCGGAGGTATCTGACTTTGCAGGATAAGGTTTGTTCCTGGAAAGCACATGATTGACCGCATAGCCATCGGGAGTAACAATACCATCTTTTACCATTTTGCCATCGGCACCCATCTTCGCTATTAATTTTTCAGGGGCGTTCGGCCATACCGGCACGGCGGCTGAGATCAGGTAAACATGGTTAAAGTAGGAGCCGCCAAAGACGCTCTGAAAAAAGTTGTCGCACAAGGTATATTGTTTAGCCAGTGGATACAAAGGAAGTTTCTCCGTTGTATAATAACCCATTGCCAATCCTTTAGAGTCATTATATGCTGCAAATTTGTCCATCTTTCCACCGTCAATCTGTAGCTGATTGTGAAAAAAGCGGTGTGTTACATCGGGTGTTTTCTTGTCAGACGTAACGTACTGGTCAATGTTGAAGAGTTTGTTAGGCAGGTTAGTAGGGAAGGAGTTGTTTCTCGGAATTGCAGGGAGGTATTCATAAGGAATACCCTTTTCGTTAACTTGTATAAAATTTCCTTTCCGGGCATTCTTTAAGCCATTTGCTCCTTTGAACTCACCATACAGGTTATCAAAGCTGCGGTTTTCCATATAGACCACCACCAGGTGCTTGATCTTGCCAATGCCTTCATCAAAGGAAACTTCCTGTCGTTGGGCTTTTTTGCTGGTCCCACAACTACTGATCCCAAAAATGATTAAGAAGATTAAAAAAAAGCGTTGAGCAGACATTTAGTAATGTTTTTTAAAGATTTACTGATGTATTAAATGTATGGACGCCAATCGAAAGCGTTTATACGGGTTAAATATAAAATCATTCTCTCACTAAACCACAAATTTTAAAGAAAATTAAAGGGCCCACGAAAATAACTGGTGCTCTATTTTTTGCAGACGCCGGCTATACGGGTATAATACCGCTCATACAGGACTTGCAAATAGCTTGTACTTGACAACCATCGGCCGGGGTGCTTATTACCCGGGCGATGTACGGAAAGGAACTAAGCTTTGAGCGGGATGACGAGCATGCCTTTCGGGTATTGAGTGGGTTCCAGATAATTTCTCAACTTGTCATTTTTTTTGAATGTACATCTTTAATAGTATTAATTTTTGTTATTTTATTTTTTTAAAAATAACTTATATTCACTTTATTATTATTTAAAAAAAATTAAAAAATAGTACAGATACGGGACGGTGCGGAATAGTTATGTGGCCGGGCTGGATCAATTTCAGGCAGTATTAATGAGAAAACGATCCCCGCATTTGCAAGCCATGTCATTCGGTTGTAATTACAAATTTAGTGAAGAAGGTAACGGAGGGCTACCAGGATTTATTATGTACTTTAAATGATTATATATGAAACTTTCCAGAAAACAATTTGTTCGATTAAGCGCTCTTGCCCCCCTGGCATATACTTTTCCTTTTGATAAAACACCCGCTCAAACACGTAAGAATAATGAATTCGCAGATTTGTTCCGATTATTTCAGAACCCGCCACCACAGGCACGACCCTTTGTGCGCTGGTGGTGGAACGGCTGTCGTGTAACGGAGCCGGAAATCCTGCGGGAACTGGATGTGCTGAAGGCGATGGGCATCTCTGGTGTGGAAATCAATTCGATCGCTTTCCCTGAGGATAATGATGCCATGGGGTATAAACCGCTTACCTGGCTAAGTGATGAATGGTTGCAGGTACTGAAAGCTACCGTCACAGGCGCCCGGGAAAGAGGGCTCCTCTGCGATATCATTGTGGGGTCGGGCTGGCCTTTCGGAGGAGAGTTCCTGGAAAGACCGGAGCAAATAAAAATGGTGGCACTAGGAACAAGGAAACTGGCGGGCGGGCAGCGCTATACCCTTAAAAAAGAAGATCTGTTGGAAGAGTTGGCATTCATAAAAACATATGAGCAGGGAACTGCCGAGTTGTATGAAATACGGCTGGCCCCCGCTCATATGGCGGATTTCGATGCCGGCCGGTCGATAAAAATGGACGGAGAAAGTACAGTACTGGAAGTGCCGGAAGGAGATCATATCCTGTATTTCCTGGTAAAATTCACGGGGTATACGGCAGTAACCCACGGGGCGCCTGGTGCAGCGGGGCCGCTGCTGGATCACTATAACGGGCCTGCAGTAGAAAAATACCTGAACCGCATGTCCGATGCCATTAATGCGAAAGTGGGCGCTATGGGGGATTATTTCCGCGCGGTATTTATCGACAGCCTGGAACTGCGCGGATCGAACTGGTGCGATGATTTGCCGGCAGCATTCAAAAAGCGCCGCGGGTACGACCTGGCTCCTTACCTGCCTTACATATTATTTAAGATCAATAAAAAAAGCACGTATAATGGGGGGCAGGTTATCGGCGGGGATGACCTGGTGCAGTTTTCCACGGCCGTTCAGGAGGAAATAGATCGCGTACGGTATGATTTTGAAATAACCCGCCTGGAATTATTTGATGAGCGGTTTTTAAAAACCTTTACTGCCTGGTGCCGTAAGAATAAAGTGAAATCAAGAGTACAGGCCTATGGCCGCGAATATTATACGATAGAGTCGGCCATGCAGCTCGATATTCCCGAATGTGAAACCTGGCTGCGACCCGATGTGGGAACAGACTTTGAAGAGAATACCTTTAAAACAGGACGAGCTTACCGGCCCGTAAATAAGTTTGTGGCATCAGCCGCACACCTTACCGGTAAAAAAATAGTGAGCTGTGAGGAAATTACCAATACTTCAATGGTCTTTAATGCCACGCTGGAACGCATCAAGATCACCGGCGATCAAAGCAACCTTTCCGGTGTTACGCATTCCATTCTTCATGGCTTCAATTTCAGTCCAAAGGATATTCCGTTTCCCGGCTGGGTGCGCTATGGTACTTTTTTTAACGAAAGAAATACGTGGTGGCCTTATTTGAAACGTTGGGTCGATTACAAAGCCCGGCTGTCGGCTCTGTTTCAGGCAGCCGATATGCAGGCGGATATAGCAATACTATTTCCCGAAGCAGATATGTGGTCCCGTGTGGGGCTGCAGTATCAGCAGTATCCGCAAACAGTACAACCTGTCTATGCCAATAATGTTTGGGAAGCCATTCACCAAAATGGAGGCGGTTGTGATTATATTACCGAGTCCGTCTTAAACCGAAGTCACTTTAATAACCCGGGCTTACAATTTGGAAGCAGAAAGTACAAGCTGCTGCTGCTGTTGGAGGTAGCCTCAATTGCGCCTGCAACCGCTGCCTCCCTGGAACAATTTGTGAAAGCCGGCGGCCGTGTGATCTTTGTGGGTAAAGACCCTCATCAAACATATGGAAAGCTGCGGCACCAGCCAAAGGATGAAGCCGTGGCAACGGCCATTCAAAAACTTAAAAGGGATTATCCCCGGCAGGTAATTTCATACCCTGCACCTACTGCTGTTATTGGCCGTTGGTTTGAGAAAATGAAAAGAGACCTGTTGATCGATACGTTTGTAACATTTGACGGGCCTGTGGAACATGTAAGCCAGGTGTATTATAAATCAGGAGCGACCGATATCTTTTTTATCAGCAATTATCATCTTACCAAATCCTATACGGGTACCGCGGTTTTTCATGTCCCCGGCAAAACGGCCTGGTTATGGGATCCCGAAACGGGCAGGAAGTACAGGTATCCTACCAATGGCGCCGCAAACAGGTTATACTTACAGATGGATCCTGCGGCCTCCCTGCTGATTATTTTTACGGATGAAAAAGGTGGTGATTTGTTTGCTTTGAGAAAGCCATTTGGTATACAGCCACAGGAAATTACAGGCCCCTGGAGTTTAAAGCTCGAAAAAGTGTATGAAAGCCCTGCAACGCTGCAGTTGCCCCGATTGATCGATTTTAAAGAGGATGCGCAGCTCAAAAATTTCGCGGGCGTTATTCATTACGAGACCCGTTTTAAAGTTGTGGACCCAAAAGCCTTTCATTCGCTGGACCTGGGCGTTGTGCAGGGCATATCGGAAGTGACGCTCAATGGCAGTCCTATCGGTGTGCGTTGGTATGGCCGTCATATTTACACACTTGACGGTACGCTCAAAAAAGGAGAAAACCAGCTAAACGTAAAAATCACCACGGTTTTGGGCAACTATGCCCGGTCGCTGCAGAAAAATAAAGTAACAGAAAAATGGATGAAAGGGCAGCCGTTGTATTCCATGGGTATGTTGGGACCGGTGCGTTTGGGGTAAAAAGGAAATGGTATGAGGCTTTTATTATAGAGCGCTCCTGCGGTTTAGATCGAATAAAAATGATTTATTAAATATTCAGGTCAGATATCGCCCGCGCCTTTGTAACTTTTTTATTTGCGGGCCCCTGATCCGTTTTGCCGGTATGCCCCGGTTATTAAAAAAACACTGAATTTTAAAGAAGAAGATCCGGCGTTTACGGAAATGATCACCGCCTTTTTCCGGGATTTCTTTATGCTTACCTGCCGGTTCATATAACTGGAATGACAAAAACCCAGCCATTTTGCTACTGTTTTTTTAAAACACCATTGGGCAGCTTGTGTTGATCGTTTTCTTCAGTTGCGAAAAGAAATCCACACATTTATTATAAAGCAGTGCGATTGAACGAATAGGCGCGCTTATTGAGTATAAATATAGTATCAATTGGCCTTATACTTCTTTTAAAACTTTTTTTATGAGTTCAATTTTATATAAAGACGCTGTATTGAACGAGGATATATCCATCGCCTACAGTGATTATGGACACGGTCAGCCGGTGCTTCTTATTCATGGCTGGCCGTTGAGTAAGGAAATGTGGGAATATCAATTGCCGGATATCATCAGTAATGGTAACCGTGTTATTGCCTATGATCGCCGCGGTTTTGGCGACAGTAGTAAGCCGTGGGAAGGATATGGTTATGATTTACTGGCAGCGGATCTGAATCAGTTGATCGGGCAGTTGGATCTGAGAGATGTAATATTGGTCGGCTTTTCTATGGGAGGGGGAGAAATTGCGCGATACCTGAAAAAATATGGCCGAAGCCGGATTGCACGTGTGGTCTTGATCAGTTCCATCCTTCCGTTTCTCCAGAAAACTGCTGAAAATTCCTCTGGGGTTGAAGCGGATGTTTTTAAGGAGATGGTGTTAAAAATAAAAACAGACCGTATGTTGTTCCTGGAAGAATTTTTAAAGCAGTTTTTTGATGTATCTGTTCTTAACAGGCCCGTGAGCCACCCCATGCTCAATTACTATCTGGGCCTTGCATCAAAGGCGGCCATGCATGCCACGATCAGTTGTATTACCAGCTTTTCAGCAACAGACTTTAGCAATGATCTTGATGCCCTGGAGGAACTGCCACTCCTCCTGATACACGGTGATGAAGACCGGATTGTACCAAAGGAAGCGAGCACGGATCTGCTTGCAGGCACGGTTGCGCAGGCACAATATAGCGTGTATGCCGATGCCCCACATGGATTGTTTTATACGCATCGCGGACGACTGAACCGGGACCTGATTAATTTTATTAAAGGGATGCCCTACCAGAAGATGGATGAGGAATTGATGCCCCCTGTCATCCCGCCGTTTCTTTTCTAGATTAAACAACGAAAAAGATTCTTTGCCTTTACATCTGATATGGAACTTGCTGAGCTGATCATACAAAAAATCAAAAGTACAGGGCCTGTTAATTTTGAAGAATTTATGGAAATGTGCCTGTATTATCCGGGTCTTGGATATTACACGGCTGCACAGGACCGGATCGGGACTAATGGCGATTTTTATACCAGTGTTACCCTTACGCCTGCTTTTGGCATCTCTATAGCTAAGCAAATTGAGGAGATGTGGCACCATTTAGGTGAAGGGGTTTTTACCATAGTAGAGTATGGAGGCGGTGGTGGTGACCTGTGCCGGGCTATATTATCAGCGCTAAAAAACAACAAAGAGTTGTATGAACAACTACAATACCGCATCATTGAAAAATGCGGCATAAAGGACCGGGATAATAACAGGCGGCTGCATGAAAAAGTGACCTGGCATCATTGCATAGATGAATTTACAATGACAAAGGGCTGTATTTTATCCAATGAATTACTGGATAATTTTCCGGTTCACCAGGTGGTCATGGAAGATGAATTAATGGAAGTCTTCGTCGATTTTCAAAATGGCTTTGTTGAAACGACGCGTCCGGCCGGGCAACCACTTATAGATTATTTCCTGGAATTAAACATTGAACTTCCAAAGGGCTTTCGCGCAGAGATCAGCCTTCGGGTTATTTCCTGGATACAGGAACTGGCGAATGCAATGAAGCAGGGATACCTGATCACTATAGATTACGGATATACTTTAGCGGAATTTTATAAACCCCACAGAAGTCGGGGTACGCTGCTGGCGTATTACCAGCATTCCGTTTCCGATGATCTGTATAACCATATCGGGCAACAGGATATTACCGCGCACGTTAATTTTTCGGCCTTAAGCCATTGGGGCCGTAAAAATGGTTTAACCGATTGTGGTTTTACTGATCAATGTCATTTTCTTTTATCGCTGGGTGCTCCGGATATTATTAAAAGGATTATGGAGGAGAAAGCAGATGTAGTTACTGCTGCAAGAAAAGCTGCATTGTTGAACTATACGTTGTTGATGGATATGGGGTACAAATTTAAAGTATTGATCCAGGAAAAGGGCGGGTGCAATAAAGATCTTTGTGGGCTAAGCGTTTTACGGCCGGATACGAAAAAGCAGGGATGAGTTTTTTCAAAATATTTATAGTCGCAAATAATAAGCTTTGAATAAGGGAACAGGATTACACATTTCGTACAATAAAGTCCACAAAAAATAATAAGAAATAAGAGGGTGCCCTGCTTTTTATTTGGCATAATTATTTGAACTCTTTTTATAGATTTTCTACCGGGGTGTTAAAATGTATCGAAAGATATATACTGAGAAAAACCCGCTGAACCTGAACTGGATAATGCCAGCGCAGGAAGAAAAGAAATTTATTGTCCCCCGCAACGCGGGGGGCTTTTAGTTAAAAAACCTTGATAATATGAAAGAACAACCTTTTGAACGAGCAGCCCATGACCTGGTCGGTTATGCGGCGTTAGATCTAAAATACGGTATGAACGCATTCCTGGTGGCCGAATTTTTAACGTATAGTCCCGACCGGTTTACGCCGGTAAGTATTAAGATTTCATTTGGAAAAGAAGGCTTTGTTTTAACACTATATGCGCATGAAAAAGACAAGCCTGCCGTTGCAGATAAAAAGGAATTGCCGGTCAAAAAGTTTAAGAAAGTAATACAACCCGGAACATTTGCTGCCTATGTGGCCCATTTTGCAGTGGCGCTGCCCTGCAATGGGTTTAACCTGGAAGCAATGCGGGTAACAAACAAATAAAACGGACATATGATTAAACAGTGTAGTGTATGAAAGATAAACGTATCCGGATATTGGTTCCCGGCACTTTGATATTTCTGATGGTGTTTTATATACTGTTGTTTATTTTTTATCGCTGACTGTAATTTATCGCCTTTGAGGTACCTTTTCTACAGTTTGTGTTGCAATATTTACCTTTTTATAAAATAAACGGTCGGCTTCACCGATAAATACCGTTGTTTGCTCCGTCCGGCTTGCGGGAGAAAAAGATTGGCTTGTTGGTTGTTTTCTTTACAAAAGTGCTAGCATGAATTATACTGTTGATTATAAACCAGCTTAAATAGTTGCTAAAACAGACAATAATGAAAACGGAAGAATGGTTGCATCGGATGTATTCATGGATGATCACCCACCGGCCGGCAATATTGCTGGCGCTGGTGGTGTTGTTTGCGGGATTATGGCTGATACGGCTCTTTTCCGGCTATCTGGGCCGCATGATGCAGAAGAAGCAGATCGATCCTTCCCTGAAACCCTTTCTTCAAAGTATGGTGGTAATCCTGCTCCGGGTGCTGCTGCTGCTGGCGGTTATGCAAATTGCGGGTATTGCCATGACACTGTTTGCTGCACTGGTAGCGTCCTTTGGTGTGGCGGCGGGGTTGGCGCTTTCCGGTACCTTACAGAATTTTGCCAGCGGGGTGCTTATTCTTTTTTTAAAGCCGTTCCGGTCAGGTGACTCCATCGTTGCGCAGGGGCAGGAGGGTATAGTGACCGAGATCCGGATTTTTTATACTGTCGTTACTACTTTTGATAATCGCATCGTGGTGATCCCCAACAGCAAGCTATCAAACGAAGTGATCATCAATGTTAGTGCTTCGGGTAACCGCCGGCTGGACATTGAAATGAAGTTCCCTGATGGTATTGATTATGAACAGGTGAAACGGATTGTCGGCCAGGCAATTGAAGATTCCGGAGCTATTCTTCATGACCCGCCCAAACGGATGGGGATATCGTCCCTGGAACCCGATGGCTATAAGGTGATGCTGAACCTTTGGATCAATGCACATGGGTTTATTGATACCAAGTTTCAATTCCAGGAAAAGCTGCTCCAGCAACTGAAACAATCGGGGTTGCTGTAGCCAGCGGTTTGGCATACTGCGCCATCAGGCAGAGTATTCTTTTAATAGCTGACGGTAGCTGGTAAGGATAGTGGACTTGGAAATAAATCCAATAAATTCATCGTTGTCATTTACCACCGGCAGATGCCAGACGCCGGTATCGTCAAATAGTTTAATTACCTCGGGTAATGCCTGCGTAGGATGTACAATAGCTATGGGCGGTTTCATAAGTTGCTGCACCGTGCCGGTACCTCCCATATCCGTATTAAAAAGCAATGGCCGTATATCATCAAGGGTAAGTATGCCTTTCAAATGCCTGCGGGCGTCTAATACGGCGAAAATATTTTTTTTACCATGCTTTATCATCTCCTGCAGGTCGGTAACAGTGCTTTCACTATTTATTATTTGCGAATCCCTGTCAATAAGATCTTTCGTATGCAGGGTCGATAACAGGTTCCGGTCGTGTTCGTGGGTAAATATCTTTCCTTCCGCTGCCAGTGTTCTGAAATCGGGCGGAACAACTGAAAACCACCGGGCAATAAGATAAGACATGACCGACACGATCATTAGCGGAATAAACAGGTCAAATCCCATACTTGATTCTGCTATCAGGAAAATAGCAGTAAGCGGTGCATACATAACGCCGCTCATTACGCCCGCCATGCCTACTAAAACAAGATTTGAAACCGGTACTTCTGTAAAACCGATCTGCTTGCAGATAATTGCAAATAAAAAACCAAGCGTACCTCCGGCAAACAGCGAGGGGGCGAAATTACCCCCATTACCACCACTGTAAATGGTTATGGACGTGGCAAAAACCTTTAGCAGGCAGATCAATGCCAAAAAAAGAATAAGACTCCACTCGTCAATTTTAAAGTATCTGAAAAAACTGTTATGAATAATAACCTGGGCATTGCCATCTGCAAAGGCCTTTATAACATTGTATCCCTCGCCAAATAAAGGAGGCAGTAACAGGCATAATATTGAAAGAGCCGCGCCTCCCAGCATTGCTATTCTCATTCGGGACAGGTGCAGCCTTTTAATAAAGTGCTCCACCTTTTGGGAAATAAGCACGAAATAGCGCGCGTACAGGCCCGCAATAAGACCCAACACCAGGTAGTAAGGAATATTATGATAGTTAAATGATTCCCGGGCATAAAACCGGAACAGCACCTCTTCTTGCAACAGGATCCGGGAAAGTAAACTGCCGCAAACGGCGGCAACCACTAAGGGTATAAAATCAGAGAAAACCACTCCGGTAAGCAGTATCTCAAATGCAAACATAATACCGGCTACCGGCGCATTAAATGCAGAGGCAATACCGGCCGTGGCGCCGGCGGCAAGCAACAGCGTGCGCTCCTTATAGTCCAGTTTATAAGTTTGTGCATAATTAGATCCGATGGCCGCTCCTGAAACGGCTATGGGGCTTTCCAAACCGGCAGAGCCGCCCAGCCCCACCGTTATAGCGCTTTGAATGATCTGTGAATACATTTTTACGCCGGAAACGATACTGGAGTTTTGGGCGATTTCATATAAGATAGCGCCAATGCCTTTACGGTCCTGCCCCTTGAATACGGTCAAAACGATTAAAGTAGTAAGGACAATACCCAAAAAAGGAAAAACAATATAAAATAGGATCTGGTATTCAAAATGCACCTTGGTTACAATAAAATAATGAATATAGTGAACCAATGCTTTTAATAATACACCGGCCAGGCCTGCCGTACATCCTACTAAAATGCCTGAGAGGATGAGGAACTGGTTACGGTTGAGCCGGTTCTTGAGCCAGTGTAGAACAAGCTCATAACTGCGCACTTTTCCCAGTCCGTACTTTTGAAAATTTCTTTTGAACTTTAAAAAACTAAGGTATTTTCTTTTATTATGAATTTCCACTAAATCTCTTGTACTTGTAAAGCGCAAAATTCTACTTAATTTATATAATGGCCTACTTTTTTTCCGGTTTTTCCTGTTGGCTTTTTTCTGCTAATAGTTTTTTTCAGATTTTATATAAAAGAAGGCCGTTTAATTTGATTGAAAAAACAACAAATGCCTTTTGATCGAAGGCTGCATCAATGCGGGAAAAATAAATGCTCAGCTTTTGCGGCTTTTCAGGGCGATTAAGATCCGGATGCCGCTGGGCAATAATTCCTCATCATGAGGAAACGCCTTAGGTAGGGGTGCATAGATTCCCCCAGATCTTACGCAATAAACAGCCGGTTTCAGATAAATATTGATCAAAAAGTAACCACCAATGCTTTTAGCAGGGGATATCAGGCAATTTTAAGTTTTAACCCAGCCGGGTATAACAGGGTTGTAGTTGTACCTATTATTTTCTGGCTTAATAATGGTGTTCCCAGGTTGTTGCAAAAAATCTAAAAGATTGTCCCCTGTGAAAACAGGGGACTCAACCAAAACTAACTGCTTATGAGAAATTTGCCTATTCTATTTGATATTCTTCTTAATTCAAACATTGTGCCATTAAATTCATTCTTTAAATAGGTTATGATAAGGAAACTCCTGAAATTTGCGGCCGATTATCTTATATGGAGCATTTTTTTGACTTACCGGTATTATATAAAGGGGAGGAGTTGTTGTTAAAAGGCCGTTTAGTGACCTTTGCCTATTCTTACAAGTTTTTTGTAGTAGTAAATGGAAAGGAGCTAACCTTTGAGCGCGATGATGAGCGTGTCTTTCGGGTATTGAGTGGGGCAGGAGAAGACGTGTCAACGATTGACAGGGAGCTGGTACAACAGATCATATCGGCGCTTAATAAAATATAGTTGATATAGGGTTTACAATTTCGGGGCACCTATAAATTCAAAAATCACTCTTATCGACAAATCAACTGGCAGCAGCGGGAAATCTGCTATTTGTTTCATTTGTCTTAAATTGATTTAATAAATTTTGCGGGTACTCCACCTACGATTGTATTATCGGGAACGTCTTTTGAAACCACAGCTCCGGCAGCCACAACCGCATTTTCGCCAATGGTTACTCCCGGCAGGATAGTCGCATTTGCGCCGATCCACGCATTTTTTTTGATATGAATGCGTCCCGGAACAAGTGATTGCCTGTTCTCGGGTGCGATGGGATGCCCCTCTGACAGCAAACTGACTTTTGGAGCAATCAGCACATTATCTTCTATGGTTATACCACCCAAATCCAAAAAAGTGCAATCAAAATTGATAAATACATTTTTGCCTATTTGGGTATGCTTACCGTAATTAATATAAAACGGCGTAAATACGGCAACACTTTCATCAATTTCGCTGTCCGTTATTTTACTTAACAGACTTCTTATTTCCGCTGGGTCAGTGGAGTTATTCATTTGAACAAGCAGTTCCTTTGTGGCGTAGGAAGCCTCCCGCAGTTTATAGGCTTGCGGGTCATGGGAAGATAGGATTTCTCCGTTTCGTAGCCGTTCAAAAATAGCTGTTGCATTTGTTTCCATTATTATTGAGAGCGATTTTAGTTTTTTAATTCAAAGCCATAACAACAGGCTTTTTTTATTTTACGGTGTAGCCGCCATCTACAGCAATTGCCTGACCAACAACCAAACTTGCCAAAGGACTGCAAAGCCATAACACCACATGGGCAACTTCCTCCGGCCGGCCTAATCTTTTGTTCGGCAATTCATTGATAAGTTCGTTCATCGCCTGGGGTTCGCGCTCTAACATTTCTTCCACCATAGGTGTGGAAATAATACCCGGACATACGGCGTTAATGTTAATTCCGCGCGCAGCATATTCAAGCGCAGCACTTTTTGTTAGTCCGATTACACCGTGTTTGGATGCATGATAAACGCCCCTTTCGGCAATACCTATCAATCCGCCAATAGAGGAGCAATTGACAATAGCCCCGTTGCCTTGTTTCCGCATTTGCTGCAGCTCATATTTCATACAGTTCCATACACCCCGTAAATTAATGGCCATCACCCGATCGAATTCTTCGCCGCTTGCATCTGCCGTTTCTGCTACCGGGCTATTGATGCCTGCATTATTAAAAGCGGCATCCAAACGTCCAAAAGAAGATACGATGTATGCTATCATTTCTTTCACTGCTTTTTCGTTTGTTACGTCACAACGCAGTGCCGTAACGCTATAGCCCTCATTTTTCAATTGTTGGGTTTGTTCTTTTGGCTCCCTAATATCTGTTAAAATGACATGCGCCCCTGCTTGGGCAAAAGCTCGTGCCGAAGCCAGACCAATTCCTTGTGCTGCACCTGTAACCAATGCAACTTTTTCTTTCATTGAAATCATAGTTTCTATTTTTAAAAATGCTTAAAAGAAGGTGCCACTACAATAAGTGACATCTGATTTCCAAAAGGATGGTACAAATTTCATCTCTTAATCAGGTTGACTTTTTATGCAGGATACAGATTTATTTACCAGTTTTACGGATTTTGCTTTAACAGTGTAAATAGGGCATTTAGGTTTAGTAAATTTGTAGCATAATTTTTTGGATTATGGAACAGGTAGAAAGAATAGATACGGTTAAACAGTATAACAATAACATGGGAGTTGATACGCTGCACCCCCTGGTAAGTGTAATTAATTTTAACGAGGTTCCTGCTGTTCAGTATTTCAGGCGGTATATGGGTATTTATGCGGTATTTCTGAAAAATATAAAATGCGGTGATATGCTGTATGGCTGCCAGCCCTACGACTATGAGGATGGAACGCTGGTCTTTGTTTCGCCCGGTCAGGTATATGGCGTTGACAGCAAAGGGGTGGCTATGAAACCTTCGGGCTACGCGTTGGTGTTTCATCCCGATTTGATTAAAGGAACAAATTTGGGAAAGACGATCAAGGAGTACACTTTTTTTTCTTATGAAGTGAACGAAGCGCTGCATTTATCCAAAAAAGAGCGAAAAACAATTATAGCCTGCTTTGAAAAAATAGAAGAAGAAATAGAGCAGAATATTGACAAACACAGCAAAACACTGATAGTGTCTAACATAGAATTATTTTTAAATTACTGCCAGCGGTTTTATGACCGCCAGTTTATTACACGCAGCAATGTTAATAGCAATATCCTGGTGAGGTTTGAGAAGCTGTTGAACGACTATTTTAAATCTGACAACGCCTTTATGCTGGGGCTTCCATCCGTGGCGTATTGCGCTAAGGAACTGCATCTTTCTGCAAATTACTTCGGCGACCTGATCAAAAAGGAAACGGGCAATACCGCGCTGGATTATATACAATCGAAATTGATTGATGAAGCAAAGGGACGTATTTTCGATCACTCCAAAACTATCAATGAAATAGCTGCGGAGCTGGGCTTTAAGTATCAGCAACATTTTACCCGGCTATTTAAACAAAAAACGGGAATAACGCCTAACGAATATCGTAATTTAAATTAGTTAAACCCGTCCTGGTAAATTGCTCGGAATTTAAAGGCATCCTCAATTTGTGTATCTGTTTGTGAGAAGATTATTAATTCAAATGAACGGGGATGACGTTATCCGGTTCGCAAATAGTAAAACCGTCTAAATAAAATCAGTTCGTTTTCATGCACGGTACGCATGTCATTTATTTTTGATATTCTAAGCTGTAGGCATGGATATTGCGTAGATAGAGTAAAAACTAAAGATATGAACGTTAAACGCATTTTTGGAGCGGTACTTTCTATTTTTAGGTATCCTTGGATTAATATATACCGGATATGAGATAATTAATAAGAGTGCCAGTTATAGATCGCTTATTGTCATAGGCGTTATTGGATTAATCTTTTTTTTCTCTGGAATAAGCCTGGTGAGAAATACAAAGGACGAGGCCTGAAAAGGTTATCAATAATAGCTTTAAGACGTTGCTCATCAATATAAAAGTCGAACTACCCATTGCATTCGAAAATCGGTTGTTGAACTTATTATCCATTATTTTTTTGTTGTTATATACAGGTCTTCCCCTTCATCTTGCGAAATAAAGGAAGAAACCAAATTGATCCCAAAATTTAAGAAAAGAAGGTTGATAATGCCCCGGTTTATCAAAAAAAAGCAATCATGCCGCAATGTTTTCAAATGTATAATAGTGGTCTGCCGCATTATATTTACCTTTCAGTAGTGCAACCGATGCGTTATGAATGCAAAAGCTCAAAATTCAGTGTGGGTCGTTCGCCTTATACCGGGCCTTGTTTTCTTTCTTGAAGGGATACAGAAGTTTTTATATGCAGATACATTAGGCGTTGGAAGATTTATTAAGATCGGGATTCCTTATGCCGGTTTTTGGGCGCCATTCGTTGGCGCAACAGAAATTGTATGTGGATTACTCCTCATTATCGGCCTTTTCACCCGTCTGGCAGCTATCCCATTGTTAATCGTTATGATGGTTGCTTTTGCATATACAAAGTGGCCGCTGCTATTAAGTAAAGGATTCCTGCCTATGTTTCATGAATACAGGACCGATTTTGCAATGACGCTGAGTTTGATTTTTTTGTTAATATCCGGCGGTGGCCGCTATTCAATTGACTGGATCCGGTTCAATAAAAGAATATAATAATATCAAAGATATACCTGGCTTCATCCAAGACAATTTTAGGCAGCCGGAAAAAAATAAACTATTCTCCGGTCTGAGAAGCAACTCTTTCTTGTTAGCTTTAACGAGTTTGTTCGCTGATATCTCTTCTGAAGGTACTTTTGTGTTGCTGTTTTCTGTACAAGAGGTTAAGGCGAGACCTTGTCCATAAACTTGTCAACTTTTTCAATTAAGGGTTTATTTTCCATTCCATCATCTCTATAGAGGGCCCATCCCTTGTATTGGCGTTACTAATATCAACCGAGGTGGAAAATGCATTTCCGGCGCTGGTTCTTTACATCTAAAAAATTAGGTTTATTTTTGCGCCAATGAAATCTGGTTTTGTAAATATTTTTGGAAAGCCCAATGCAGGGAAAAGCACTTTGCTGAATGCACTGATGGGAGAGAAGCTGGCCATTGTATCGTCCAAAGTACAAACGACCCGTCATCGTATTAAAGCAATCCTGACGGAAAAGGATTACCAGATCATTTTTTCGGATACGCCGGGTATTATTGAACCCCGGTATAAGCTGCACGAAAAAATGATGCAGTCGGTAAAAAGCGCGCTGGAAGATGCGGATGTGGCACTCCTGCTAATGGATGTGAACGATAACTGGGAAGAGAACGACCAGCTCTTTTCCGGTTTGAAATTGCGGGTGCCGGGCGTGCTGGTGCTCAACAAAATTGATAAGGCCCCCCCCACTAAAATTGAAGAGGCCATCGCTTATTTTACCAATAAGCCCTATGCAAAAAAGATCGTGGCGATATCGGCAATAGCCGGCGTTAATTATACTGATTTTTTAAAACCCATCGTAGCGCTGCTGCCGGAAGGGGCGCCTTTTTATGATACAGACGAGATCAGTGATTTACCCACTAAATTTTTTGTGAGTGAGCTGATCAGGGAAAAGATCTATGAACTGGCGCAGGATGAGATCCCGTATCATACCGCGGTGCTGATTAGGGAGTTTAAAGAAAAACAGACCCTGGTGAAGATCATTGCGGATATTATTGTGCACCGGGAAACGCAAAAAATGATCCTGATCGGGGAGAAGGGAAGTATGGTAAAGAAGATAGGAACGGCGGCGCGAAAAGATATTGAAGCCTTTCTGGAACAAAAAGTGTTCCTGGAGCTTTTTATAAAAGTGAAACCCAAATGGCGGGATAATGATCTTTATCTGAAAGAATATGGGTATGGCACCTGATGTGCCGGTTAAAAGCCGGGAGCAAATCAATGCCACGAAGCCGGAAATGCGGGAAGATTTTTTTTTCAATGGTCTTTAGCTTACCGGTTCACCGTCTTGCCAGTCAACTATTTTGGAGTGCGGAGCACCCGCTCTGGAAAATAAAATTGCCGGACTGGTGATATTTCACCATTTTTGCTAAAATTATTATTTTGCCTTGCCCGAAAGGCGTATAAAAAAGAAATTTACATTGGTTTCCCCGGGCAGAAACAATGAGGAGAATTTATAAAATTAAATGGCAGTACCACAAAAACCAGCTTACAAACCACAGGGCGCCTTTAAACCCGGTGGCAACAGACCAAAAGGAAATTTTCGGGGAAGATTTCAACCACAAAAAGAAGCAGAACACCGCATTAATCAATTTATCCGCGTTCCACAGGTGCGCCTGGTCGGCGATAATGTAGAACAAGGCATTTATACTACCCAGGAAGCGCTTAAAATGGCGCAGGACCAGGAGTTAGACCTGGTGGAGATCTCACCAAAGGTGGACCCGCCCGTATGCCGTATTATCGATTACAATAAGTTTTTATACGATAAAAAGAAAAAGGAGAAGGAGTTAAAAGCCAAAAGCAAAACTACGGAGATCAAAGAGATCCGTTTTACACCGAACACCGATGATCACGATTTTGATTTTAAATCCAAACACGCGGAAGGATTCCTTAAAGAGGGCAATAAAGTAAAAGCTTATGTGCAATTTAAGGGAAGGGCGATCCAGTTTCAGGACCGCGGGCAGTTATTATTGCTGAAATTTGCAGAGCGCCTGGCCGATTTTGGTACGCTGGAAAGCATGCCGAAACTGGAAGGACGCCGGATGCTGGCGATGATCGCTCCAAAAGCGGCGAAAAAGAAATAAACGTTTTTAATTGTTTTAGAAAAAAGGGCCGTCTCAAAAAGACGGTCCTTTTTTATTGACAGATATACCGGTCAGCAAAAAGGCTGCCTCAAAAAATTGAGACAGCCTTTTTTATATCTGCAAGTTGCTTATTTTACTGATGCAGCGTAACGGTAGTTACATTAGTAACCGTGCCGCTGGTAACAGCTATATTGTTTACGGTAGAATCCATGTATTTGGTACTGTCTGTAGCATTGAAAGAAAGGCTGTACGTGCCGGGAGCAAGGTTAATGAATTTATAGTATCCTTCACCAAAAGTAGAACCTGCTTTTTCAGGTAAAGTACTTCCGATGGTATCTGCCCCGTTCAACAGGTAAACAGTAGTGCCTGCCACAGAAGGCAAAACAGTACCTCGGATCGCGCCAAAGGTAGCGGCTTCTGTATTGGCTCTGATAACGGGTTTCAGCAAGTATTTTCCACTGTTACCGGCTTTCACGATTGACCGGGCTACATCAAAATCCAGCCATATCTTATAAATACCATTTGGTTCCAGGGTTTGATGAAAGTTGATCTTGAGACCACTTTCCTGTGCTGACGGTGTAGTTAGGTCATGTGTAACGCCGCCTGTTACAATCGTATTGCCATCTCCCAACACCAATCGTATCTGTGAGATGGATCCGGCAGGCAGGGAAAACGGATCGCCCATGTACATAGAACCTCCGTTTTTCAGGGTGAGCAGGTTTACCGGACCGGTCAACTGGGGAGCCAGCGGATAGTTAACCACGCTGTCGCCGCTTTTACCATTCATAATGATATTTATTTCTTTGATGTTGATATTCACCGCGTCATAAGGGGCCGGGGCGTCTGTAAGAACAAACTGCACTTTGGAGGCTCCATTAGGATTGCCGTCGGAATTGCTGCTGTTTTTCGAACAAGAAGCAAACAATAACGCAGTAACCGTAGTAAGGATAATAAAAGTCCGTTTCATCGTTTAATTTTTTTAAAGGTTTAGTAGAAGGTTTATATAAGATTATATATGCTTCTTTCAGCAAACATAGGGGCAGAACATGAAGGAAACATGAAGGGATATTTTAATAAGTGCCTCGTTAAAAGAGGAGAGCATTTTTGTCAGGAATAGCGAATTTTTGCGCTTCACGGGAACATCGTGTTTGTAGCGTTTATATCATTTTCCACCGGGATTCCTGCAGCGTCCTGTGTTCATTTGATTGCCAGGCAGCCTTTTTTACGCGGCTCCTATCCGGAGCCTCATATCGTAAAACCACATTTTTTATAAACACGCAGCACCTTCGGCGCTAATTACCCTGCAAAAAGGGCATTGTTTATTGCACCGGAAGAATCAATAAAAAAAATGTTATACAGCCCCGTTACATTCAGCGTGTCAATCAATACAATATCTGTAAAACAAAAGGCTGCCTGAAATTGGCAGCCTTAAAAACAGGGGCTGATTTTTTTACTACACTTCCATATAGGCCTCGGTTGGCTCACAGGTACAGATCAGGTTGCGGTCTCCCAATGTATTGTTTACCCTTGCCACAGACGGCCAGAATTTGTTATGTGCTATATAGGGCAGAGGAAAGGCGGCTTCTTCCCTGGTATAACGATGCTCCCATGCGCTGGTAATTACCGATTGTTGCGTATGAGGTGCATTTTTTAACGGGTTGTCTTTCCCATCCCATGTAGCGGTTTCTATTTTCTGAATTTCCTTACGGATGCTTTGTAAGGCATCGCAAAAACGATCCAGTTCACCTTTGTCTTCACTTTCCGTTGGTTCGATCATGATCGTTCCCGGAACGGGGAAGCTCATGGTGGGGGCGTGGAACCCATAATCCATCAGCCTTTTGGCGATGTCTTCCGCTTCCACCTGCGCGGTCTTTTTAAACGGACGAAGGTCTACAATAAATTCATGCGCGCATAAATTATTGCTGTTGGTGTACAGGATATCAAAATCTTCTTCCAGGCGTGCCCGCATATAATTGGCGTTAAGGATGGCATATTGTGTGGCTGCCTTTAACCCTTCGGCGCCCAGCATGCGTATATAAGCGTAGGAGATCAGGAGAATAGATGCCGATCCATAAGGGGCTGCTGATACGGCCCCTTCGTGATTTTGATGATTCCCGGTTCCGTTACCGTTGATCGATATTGTTTTTGCTTTATGCAGGAAAACGTGGCCGGGCAAATGTTGGGCCAGATGCTCTTTCACGCAAATGGGTCCCATGCCGGGACCGCCGCCGCCGTGCGGGATAGCAAAGGTCTTGTGCAGGTTCAGGTGACAAACATCGGCGCCAATCAACCCGGGTGCAGTAAGTCCTACCTGCGCGTTCATATTGGCGCCGTCCATGTATACCTGGCCGCCATTGTCGTGGATGATCTGGTTGATCTCTTTTACCGTTTCCTCGTAAATTCCGTATGTGCTCGGGTAGGTGATCATAATGCCGGCCAGTACATCTTTATATTGTGCTGCCTTTGCTTTCAGATCCTCCATATCAATGTATCCATTCTCCAGAGCTTTCACCACAACCACTTTCATGCCCGCCATTACCGCAGAAGCCGGATTGGTACCATGCGCTGAGATGGGGATCAGCATCACATTACGTTGGGGGTTTCCCTGGGCTTCATGATAGGCTTTGATCGTAAGTAAGCCCGCATATTCTCCCTGTGCACCGCTGTTGGGTTGCAGGCTGCAGGCATCAAACGCCGTGATGGCGCACAGATATTGGCTGAGCTCTTCAACGATTTGTTTATAGCCGCCTGCCTGGTTTACCGGGGCAAAGGGATGAATATTCGCCCAATGCGCCCAGCTCAGCGGGATCATTTCCGTGGCGGCATTCAGCTTCATCGTACAGCTCCCCAAAGAGATCATGGAAGTGTTCAGAGAGAGATCCTTATTCTCCAGGTATTTGATGTAGCGCATCATCTTGCTTTCGCTATGATAGGTATTAAACACCTGTTGGGTAAGAAATGCAGATTGGCGCACCAGTGATTCAGGGATATGACGCAATTCCTCTTCCGTACTTAACTCAAATGAAACGGGATTCACATCATTTTCAAAACAATTGATCAGGTCATAAAGGTCTTCAACGATCACGGTTTCATCAAGGGAAACGCCAATATGCTGATGATCGATCTGCCGCAGGTTTATTTTTTGTTGCGCTGCTTTTCCAATAATCCCGGCGGCATTGTTTGTTTTGATAACAAGGGTATCAAAATAATGATCGCTCACCAGCTCAAACCCACGCGCTTCAATAGCTTCCCCTACGATCTGGGTGAAAACTGCAATCCGTTCTGCAATTTTTTTCAGTCCATCGGGCCCGTGATACACGGCATACATTGCGGCCATATTAGCAAGCAATGCCTGCGCTGTGCAAATATTTGAAGTGGCTTTTTCCCGTTTGATATGTTGCTCCCGGGTCTGCAAGGCCATGCGGAGCGCGCGGTTCCCGTTGGCGTCTTCACTGATGCCGATGATCCGGCCCGGTATGGTGCGTTTGAATTCATCGGTAGCCGTCATGAAGGCGGCATGAGGACCGCCATAACCCAAAGGTACCCCAAAACGTTGCGCAGATCCGATCGCCACATCGGCGCCCAGTTCACCCGGAGGGGTTAAAATGGCTAAAGCCAGCAGGTCGGTTGCCATGGCTACATAGGCTTCGTTGCGGTGTACGGTTTCAATAAAAGAACGGTAGTCTTCAATACTTCCCTTGTTATTAGGGTACTGTATCAGTGCGCCAAAGTATTCTTTGGTGATGCCGGCTGTTTTATAGTCGCCTTCCACCAGTTCAATCCCGAAGGGCTTTGCGCGGGTGTACAGAACGTCTTTTGTTTGGGGGAAGAGCTCAGCGTCAATAAAAAATCTGGGCTTTTCCGCAACGGTGGCCTTGTTCTTTGAATGGTAAAACATGATCATGGCTTCTGCGGCGGCCGTTGCTTCATCCAGTAAGGAGGCATTGGCCAAAGGCAGACTCGTAAGGTCGCAGATCACCGTCTGGAAATTCAGCAGGCTTTCCAGGCGTCCCTGGGATATTTCGGCCTGGTAAGGCGTATATTGGGTATACCAACCCGGATTTTCAAAAATATTGCGCAGGATGACTGACGGCGTAAGGGTGCCGTAATACCCCTGACCGATATAATTATGAAAAATTTTATTTTTGAGCGATACATTTTTGATATGGCGGAGGTATTCGTTCTCGCTCATAGGTTTGGGAATATCAAGGGCTTCCGCCATGCGGATCGCCGATGGAACGGTTTGCTCCATTAAGGCGTCCAGGTTGTTGAACCCCACTTTATCCAGCATTTTTCCGGTTTCGGTTGCATCGGGCCCAATATGCCGTTGTAAAAATTCTTTTGATTGCGCTTCTAAAATATTCATATAACTATTGAAGTGTTGAGTATAAATAAGGTGTGCAAAGTTACGTTCAATTTACGAGAAAAAGTAAGGATCGCCCGTCTGGGGAAAACCAGTGAATATAAGCGCTTAGGCCCGTTTTTAAATTTCAGGGAACTGCATAATTCTTGTAAGTGATTTAAGCGGATGAATCATTATTTTTGATTTTTAAATGGAATCGTTGAATTTATTAGAGAATGTCGAAAGAACTTTTGCATAACTGGGAGAAGAAATCAAAAGAGCACCGGAAAAATTATCAGCAGTTTTTGAAACGGGCCGATAAAAATAAGGTCCTGCGCCAGCTTCCGGAGTTGCATGAAGCCGCTTTTGAAGCGGTGGATTGCCTTTCCTGTGCCAATTGCTGTAAAAATTATTCTCCCCGGTTTAAAACGCCGGATATAAAACGCATCGCCAAAGGATTGGGAATGAAAGAGAGTGTTTTTATAGACACCTACCTGCGGGTGGATGAAGACGGGGATTTTGTGGTACAACAGTCGCCCTGTCCTTTTTTAAATACTGATAACACCTGCAATATCTATGAGATTCGGCCGTCTGATTGCGCGCGCTTTCCCTACACTGATGAAGATGTGCTTATAAAACGCCCTGCATTAACGCTCAAGAATAGTGAGTTTTGCCCGATCACCTATTATGTGCTGGAGCGGCTGGTAAACGCGACAACAAAATAACGGGCTTGCTCCTTTGCGATTTAACCGCAAAGACGCCAGGACGCTATGATTTCTACTGTGTCTATGTTGTTAAAAATCAGTTCGAACGGCTTCGTTATACAGAATGCTACAGCTTTTAAGTACTCACTGCAACACCCGCGTAGTTCTTGAGCCTCATTAATTCTTTTGAAAATAATTCGCTGGGTCTTTGCTCCCCTGGGTCGCTGTGTAAAATTTATAATAAACCGGTATCCATTTTATTAAAATACCTGTGATGCTGATTGACGGATGGGGTATCGCTGCAGGATCAACTTATAGGCCGAGCCGATGGCTCTCTATTTTTAGTTGCGCGCTTTTAACAAGAAACTAAAGTTCCTTGTTAACCCATTAAACCGAGGCTACGCCTCTTCAACGTTCACTGTCTGGAGGTTTCAACAAGTTTAATCATATGCTCAATGTGACAGAAAGCCAGAGGCTTGCGTTCTTCAGGTAACTTCGGAATTTATTCCGAAGTAATGAGCCAAATATAGGGGATTGAGTGCCATCGGCACGATCCATTTCGAAAGCAACGCCAGGCCTGCTATTGCTCTTAGCTAACGAGCACCCCGCCTGCTTTGATCACAATGAAGGAGAATCCATAAGTCCATTATGATAATTTTGATACGGGTTCATTATTAGCCGCATTATTCTTTAGACTAAATTTTGTTTTTGGTCGAATATTCGTATTTTTGCATAACGAATAACGTATCATTGGATAAACGGACAAAAATAGTAGTAGCGGCGCAAAAGCTTTTTCAGGAGCAGGGGCTGGGATTTTCTACGATGGAAGATGTGGCAAAAGCGGTGGGAATGGGCAAGAGCTCCCTGTACTATTATTTTAAAAGCAAGGAGGAGATCTTTGATGCGGTACTGGATGCCGAAATAAACGAAGTGATCCTGGAAACAACCCGGCAGCTAAGCCGGCAGCAAGGCCTGGTGGAAAAACTGGTTGCTTTTGCTTCAGTAAAACTTGCCATGGCCCGGAAGCGGAAGTCCTTGTTTCGGGCCATGGAGGCCGGTATGGATGCGGAGCTGTTTTCTAAGTACACAGAGCAGAAAAAGGCGCTGCACCGGCGTTACCTCGAAAAGGAAACCTTGTTATTGCAGCAATTATTGCTGGAAGGAGCCAACCGCCACGAAATCAATCTCTCCAATAATAAGCAATTGGGAGAGGCAATATTTATTTTCCTTTCTGCGCTCCGGGGAATGAACAGGGAATTTATTGTTCATGATTCGGATGCAGATCCTTACAAGATGCTATCCGCTTTTTGCTCAGTATTTTGTAAAGGTCTTGAATAATTTTTTTGAAGATAATTCGACTAAAATATGAAATTGGTCCAAAGTGTGGCATTGGGTAATGCGTTCAGGGTTTTTCATTCGCGTAATTACAGTTTGTTTTTCACCGGTCAGTTAATTTCCCGGATAGGTACCTGGATGCAGCGTACGGCAGTGATCTGGGTAATGTATACAATGACCCATTCTGTTGTTTGGGTAGGATTGACAACATTTGCGGAGCAGTTCCCTTCTTTTATACTATCGCCATGGGGCGGTATTGTTGCAGACCGGTACGACCGGTATAAAATATTACTGTGCACCCAGGTAACAGCGGCCGTCCAGGCAGTTGCGCTGACCCTGCTGTATATTTTTGGCGCGCATTGGTGGGGAATTCTTTTACTTAGCGGGTTACTGGGGGTGGCTAATGCCTTTGATGTACCTGCCCGGCAGGCGATGGTAAATGATATTATCGATGATAAGGACGACCTGCCCAGTGCCATTGCAATGAATTCTTCCCTGAATAATCTTACGCGCTTAGCTGGTCCGGCCCTGTCGGGGATTATATTGGCTGCATATAGCGCTACAGCTTGTTTTGCTACAAATGCGGTGAGCTTTATAGCGGTGATTATTTGTTTAAACCTGATGCAGTTTCCCGTGAGACAGGCCCCGGGAAACAAAAGCAACGCCTGGGGCGCTTTTCGTGATGGGTTGCAGTATACGCGTTCTCAAAAAGAGATCAGCAAAACCTTATTGCTGCTGGCGTCCGTATGTTTACTGGTTGCCACTTATAACACGTTACAGCCTTATTTCGCAAGGGATATCTTCGGCGGCAACTCGGCTACTTATGGTTATATTAATGCAGCTACGGGTTTGGGAGCGTTGGTGAGCACTTTATACCTGGCGGCACAAAAATATAGCGGCCGGTTAAAGCAGATACTTTTTTTTAACCTTGTAGTATTAGGAGTGGGGCTTATTGTAATGGCGTATACGCCTGTGTTCTCCCTGTTCCTCTTGCTTTCATTTGTTTGCGGCTTCGGAACCATGTCGGTATTGCCTGTTTGCAATACGATCGTACAAACGGTTTCCATACCACAGATGCGGGGCCGTGTGGTTGGTTTTTTTGCCATGGCGGCTTTTGGCACGCTACCCCTGGGTGCTGTATTGATCGGTTGGGTGGCAAAAGTGGTACAACCGCAACATTGCCTGATCGGGCAAGGGGTGATCTGTTTGGTTATAGCCACAGTATTTTATCGTTTTTTACACACAAAACCCCGTATGAGCTGATCTGTATTTATCATTAAGTTGTTTAGACTTTCAGATTCCTTTGCATTGCCGGCATTCCTATAAACCGGAAGCATATTTTTCGCGCAGATCCCGGATAGCTATCGGGATCGCCGAAAATCAATCTGCGGATGGAAAAAGTATTTCGCCGCGCTGCGGAAGTACGCTGTTGCGAAGCATGGGTCAGTTAATACAACTAAAGAAGCAGGGCATTATTTTTTTAATGAGTTCCGGTAGGCATGGTCCCATCGTTTTACATCAATATCAATCCCAAACAGATCCAGAGCCCTGGCTACGGAATGTGTGATCATTTCGTCTACAGATTCGGGTTTTAAATACAAAGCCGGTACGGGAGGCATCAGGACGCCGCCCATTTCCGTAATGGCCGTCATGCTTCTTAAGTGCCCAAGGTGCAAAGGCGTTTCGCGCAGCAGCAATACCAGTCTTCTTCTTTCTTTCAAAACCACATCTGCTGCTCTCGACATCAGTGTGCTTGTAACGCCGGTGGCGATCTCAGACATGGTTTTAATACTGCAGGGGGCTATTAGCATTCCCGCAGTCTTAAAAGAGCCACTTGCCAGCACGGAGCCAATATCCTGTGCCAGGTGGATCTCGTGCGCCAGGGAAACAAGTTGTTCATGAGTGATCGTCGTTTCGTAACTCCTCACCATTTCGGCGGGCTTACTTACAATAAGGTGTGTTTCGTAATGCTGTTCTTTTAATAATTCCAACGCCCGGATACCATACTGAATGCCCGTTGCGCCGCTGATACCCACAATGATCCGTTTGTTCATGTTGTTCTTTTATCGCGGATAAAGATAGCTCTTTATTCCGAGCTACAAGTGAACGATGGGCAGCTCAGCAACGCAAACGCATCTGATTTTTTCAGAGCCTTTTGCTCGTTTTGGATACATAAAGCTGTGCTTTAGCGCGGCCTTATATGCAATGCGGTGGGTGGAGTGCCATTGGCAAGGTACATTATAAGCCGAACCTGCAGTTCTTTATCTATTTTGCCAGCTCTTCAAACGGGTTGAAATCCATTTTTGAAATGTTTTTCGAGGCTATGTCTCCTTGTCTATGCCTTTATAATTTAGATGCGTTTGCCCGCTGCCATATCCCGATCCTGTAAACAAGAAAAAAATAAAGATGTATTTTTAAAAAATGGTCCTGCTATTTATCATATGAATCATCCGGGCAATAAAATCATCTATACTATCGGGCATTCCACCCATAGCTTCGCGGAATTGCTGGAGATGCTGCAATCCTTTGAGGTGAGGGTTTTGGCTGATATCCGGCGTTTCCCGGGCTCCCGAAAGTATCCTCAATTTAATAAAGACAATCTGGCTCCCGCCCTGGAAAAGAATGGAATAAGTTATATACACCTGGAGGAACTGGGTGGCAGAAGAAAAGTACAAACGGATTCCCCCAACAACCGTTGGAAAAATGCATCGTTCAGGGGGTATGCCGATTATATGGAGACAAAAGAGTTTGCAACTGCGATAGCAAGACTGGAAGCCATAGCGCTGAAACAACGAACAGCCTGTATGTGCTCGGAAGCCGTGTGGTGGCGCTGTCACCGGTCGATGGTGTCCGACTATTTGAAAGCAAAAGGATGGATGGTACTGCACATCATGGCAACAGGGAAAACTACGGAGCATCCCTACACTTCACCGGCAAGGGTTGTAGGGGATTGTGTTTTTTATTCAGATAAAAATTTATTTGATCAGTAAAATAGTATTTTATGTCAGCAAAATTCAAAGTGGGAGATACTGTCAGTTGGAACTCAGAAGCCGGAAGGGTTTCCGGTACTATTATTAAAGTGCATACAACCGATTTTGATTATAAAGGGTATACCCATCATGCAACGGAAGATGATCCGCAGTATGAAATTAAAAGCAGTAAATCCGATCATATTGCCGCACATAAAGGGGCGGCGCTCACTAAGATGCCTAATGGGTAAATTGTTTAAAGTAATGGAGAAAATTACTTTTTGAACAGGAGAACTGTTGAAAAAACTAATTTTAAAAACGTGAATGCTGAATCCCTGAACTATTTAGGTCTTACGATTGATCTGATTGTCCGGCTTAGAAAATATTTAGTGTTGGAGACAGAAATGGACCCGGATTTAAAATTGAAAATGTGAGTACTATCCAGAATAATCTTACTGTTTTTTTCCCTGGCAAGCTCGTTTTTGCAAACGGATGCATGGAACAATTGCCTGATGAAATAAAAGCGTTGCAGCCGGCAAAAGTGTTTATTGTTACTATAAAACCGCTGGAGCCTGCCGTCAGCCGCCTGAAGACCCAATTAAACAAAAACGGGATCGGGGTACAGACCGATACCACAATTGTACAGGAGCCTTCTTTTAGTGATTTTGAACAACTGATGGTGCAGGTGAGCGCTTTTGATCCGGACCTGGTGATCGGTATTGGGGGCGGTAGTGTGCTGGATGTGGCAAAACTGGCGGCAGCACAGTTGGGGAACGAACAACAATTAAGTGATTATGTAGGTATTGGTTTACTGAAGGGAAGAGAACGGAAACTGATATGTGTGCCCGCTACTTCCGGCACGGGTAGCGAAGCTTCACCTAATGCCATATTGGTAGATGGCGCCGGTCAGAAAAAAGGGATCATTAGCCCGTACCTGGTGCCCGATATTGTATATGTGGATCCCCTGCTTACAATATCGGTGCCACCGGCGATAACCGCAGCAACCGGTATTGATGCATTGACGCATTGTATGGAAGCCTATACCAACAAATTTGCCCAGCCTTTTATTGATATGATGGCGTTTGAAGGAATGCGCCTGATAGCCCAGTATATTGAAACCGCGGTAAAAGACGGAAGTAATGCGGAAGCGCGGGAAAAAGTGGCCATGGGGAGCCTGCTGGGCGGGATCTGCCTTGGACCGGTGAACACAGCAGGGGTACATGCCTTATCTTATCCTTTGGGTAGCTTGTTTCACCTGGCACATGGTTTGTCCAATGCTTTATTGCTGCCCTATATAATGGAATATAATATTCCCGCAGCCACGAAGAAATACGCGGAAGTGGCCATAGCGCTTGGATGTGAGCGGCAAAGTACGGATGCAGCCACCGCGGCCCGGGGCGTAAAAAAAATACGGGAGTTGATCAGTGCCTGCGGTATCCCTCAAACATTAAAGGAAGTAAACGTGCCCGAAGAAGCTATTGCCGGGATGGCGGCGGATGCTATGAAAGTACAACGGTTGCTGAAGAATAACCCGAGAGAAATAACAGAACAGGACGCTATTGCTATTTACAAAGCGGCAATGGGCTGATTCATTAAGAATTATATCCTTTAAGTAAGATGAAACTGGATAAAACCAAAAAAAAAATAATAATACCGGCGGTCACGCCACTTACCCCTTCTTATCAAATAGATAGTACAGCGGTGGAAAAGATCCTCGCTTATTTTTATGCACACGATGCAGTCCCCTTTATTCTGGGCACCACAGGTGAGGCGCCTTCGCTGCCGTTGCAGCAAAAAAGGGATTATGTAGCCGCTGCCTCCAAATATAAAAAAACAGTTACCGCATTGTATGCGGGTATATCGTCAAATATTATTGATGAGTCTGTCGAATTGGCCAAATTTTGTGCGGATCATGGGGTAGATGCCGTAGCGGCCACTTTGCCTGCTTATTATAGGCTTACCGAAGACCAAATGAAGCGGTATTTTGAGCAGTTGGCAGACGCTATACCACTGCCCCTGATCATTTATAATATACCGGCTACCACCCATATGAGTATACCGCTGCCCGTTATTGATGCCTTAAGCCATCATCCCAACATCATTGCTACTAAAGATTCTGAACGTAGCGATGAGCGGCTACAGGAATCTTTACAGTTGTGGAAGAACCGCGATGATTTTGCGCATTACCTGGGCTGGGCTGCCCGGTCGGCTGCTGCATTAACAGGAGGAAGCGATGGATTGATACCAAGCACAGGGAATATTTTCCCGGGGATTTATCAAAAAATGGTTCAGGCAATTGAAGCCGGCGATGAGGCGCTTGTTTACGCAATGCAGCAGCATAGTGATACTGGCGGGGCGCTTTACCAGTCGGGCAGAACATTGGGGGAAAGTCTGTGGGCGCTGAAGGTGCTGATGCACGAAAAAGGGCTGTGCCAGCCGGTAGTGATGCCGCCATTGCTGCCACAGGATGAAAACCAGGCGAAGGAATTAAAAGAAACGTTGAGCAAAATACCATTTACAGAATGACGCATTTACCCATAATAGCCATTACCATGGGCGATCCGGCGAGTATCGGACCGGAGATAGCCGTGAAAGCTTTAAAAGATAAAAAAATATATGAAATATGCCGGCCATTGATTGCCGGCGATGCCCGTGTATTTGAAAAGATCATCAGTGAGCTGGGCCTTGGGGTTACCATAAACCGGATACAGGAGCCAGCAGAAGCAGCATTTAAATATGGGGCCATTGATGTAATAGACCTTGCGAATGTGGATATTTCAAAATTAGCCTATGGAAAGATCGACGCTCTATGCGGCGAAGCAAGTTTCCGTTCGGTCGAAAAGGTGATTCAGTTGGCCCTTGCGGGAACCGTTAATGCTACCGTAACGGGACCGATTAATAAAAAATCGATCAACGATGCAGGGCATCATTTTGCAGGACATACCGAGATCTATGCAGAGCTTACAGGTACAAAAAAATATGCCATGCTCCTGGTAGAAGATAAGATCAATGTGATCCATGTAAGCACGCACGTCTCTTTACGCCAGGCCTGCGACCTGGTAAAAAAAGACCGGATACTGGAAGTGATTGCGTTACTGCGTAACGGGCTCATAAGCCTGGGTAAAACCAATCTGAAGATCGGGGTTGCCGGCCTCAATCCTCATGCAGGAGATAATGGATTATTTGGTACGGAAGAAGCGTTGGAGATTTTGCCCGCTATAGAAGCCGCACGCAGCCAGGGCTACGACGTGGAAGGCCCGGTTCCGCCGGATACCCTGTTTGCTAAAGCTGCCACGGGCGCTTACGGCGGCGTGGTGGCCATGTATCACGACCAGGGGCACATACCTTTTAAACTGGCAGGTTTTAAATGGAATGCCGAAAAACAGCAAATGGAAAGTGTTAAAGGCGTAAATATTACCATGGGACTTCCGATTATACGGACTTCGGTTGACCACGGCACGGCTTTTGAAATTGCCGGTAAAGGCATCGCCAGTCCTGATGCGATGGTATTAGCTATTGAGAGCGCGGTGCAGTTAAGTAATAATAAAAAAGTTTGATGATTTTAGTAATAGCGGATGATTTTACGGGTGCGGCGGAAATGGCAGGGATCTGCCTCGGGTATGGCCTGAGGGTTATGATTTGTACGGAGGATTGGATACCGGCAGACACCGATGTATTAATTATTTCGACAGACAGCAGGTCGATGGATAGAACGGCGGCGTTGGAACGGGTAAGCCAGGTAACACGCGAAGCCGTTAAAATGCAGCCGGGTTGTGTATATAAAAAAATCGATTCCGTATTGCGGGGATTTGTGGCGGATGAGTTGTTGGTGCAATTGGAGCTATTGGGGCTGCATAAAGCTGTGATTGCCCCCGCTAATCCTTCCCTGGGGCGCATTATAAGCGGGGGGAAATATTTTATAAATGGAATTGAAATCGCAGCGAGTGATTTTGCCAAAGATCCCGAGTTTGCAATAGGGTCGTCGGATGTAAAAGAGATGCTCGGGGGAGCAAAAATCAATCTCCTGCAAAAAGGAAGCCCTGTAGTAGAGGGATTAAATATTGCGGAATCAGAAACGGTTGCCGATGCCGGATATTGGGCGTCACAAGTGGACCGGGATTGTTTGCCCGCCGGTTCGGGAGATTTTTTTGATGCCTTGTTGCAGCGCAAGTATATAAAAGTGAACCAGCAGAACCAGCCAGCCCTGCATACACCACATTTGTATGTGAGCGGAACTTCGTTCACTGTCAGTAAAAACAGGATCCGGGAACAGGGCGGTGCCTGTGTTGCCTATATTGCTGCCGGATTGATCACCGGTGCTTTGCCGGATGAAGACTGGCTTACTAAAGCAGGTATTGTTTTACAGCAATATCAAAGACTGATTATCGCCTTCGATGATTCAATAGATACCCGCAATTTTGACGCAGTAGTATTGCGGAATAAAATGGCGGAATATGTAAAAGCAGTCGTGGATCGGTTCGGGATTCAGGAGCTGCTGATTGAAGGAGGCGCGACTGCCGCCGCTGTTTTCCAGGCACTGGGCGCCCGCTGTTTTGAGCCGCTGTATGAATGGGAGCGTGGAATTGTACAAATGAAAACAGGCCACCTTACCTGTATCGTAAAGCCCGGAAGTTATGAGTTGCCTCCTGTTGTAAAAGAGTTGTATGGAATGCTGTAACGGCGCCGCAACAGGTCCTTCTTATTAGTAATCAAAAATAGTATAATGGCGCGCTTGCATTTTATTGATTTTGCCATAATTGTTCTGGTTTTAGGTGTGACGGTATTTCTGGGATTCCGGTTTTCCAGGAAACAAAATTCAACACAGAACTTTTTTTTATCAAAAGGAAATATTCCCTCCTGGGCACTGGGCTTGTCCCTGCTGGCAACCCTTATCAGCAGCGTTACGTTTTTGGGTTACCCGGCCCAGGGGTATACGGGCAACTGGATCCTGTTGGTACAGGGGTTAATGGTACCTGTGGTCTTACTGGGTTGTATATGGTTTATTGTACCCCTGTTCAGGAAGTCGATTGGATTAAGCACTTATGAGTATTTTGAGAAACGATTTGGAAGTTTTGCGCGCTATTACAGCTCTTTATCTTTTGTAGTGCGGCAGTTTGCGGGAATGGGAACCGTATTGTTTTTAATTGCCGTTGCCATCAGGGAAATGATACATGTTAATCCCTTTATGGTGCTGGCGGTGGTAGCATTGCTCCTGATCATCGTTAACCTTAAGGGAGGCATACAGGCCGTTATCTGGCTGGATGTATTTCAGGGCTTCATGCTGTTCTTTAGCGGTATTGTTTGCCTGGTAGTATTGTTAAATTCCATAAAGGGCGGTGTTCCGGAGGCAATCAGGATCGCAACGGAAAATCAGCGTGCCGGCTTTGGTCCTTATGATTTCAGTTTTAAGCACCTGACGTTTATTGTTATGGTCGTGAACGGCGCCTTTTATGCCGTTCAGAAATATGCGACCGATCAAACGGTAGTGCAGCGGTATTTAACGGCAAAATCCGACAGGGATGCGATCAGGGCATCCTTTCTTGGTATATCACTTACCGTTCCTATATGGACGCTTTTCATGCTTATTGGTACTGCGCTCTTTGTTTATTATAAACAACAGGGAGCGCCGGAAGGAATGAAAGCTGAAGGAATATTCCCGCATTTTATTATGACGCAGTTGCCACCGGGCATTATTGGTTTTATTATTGCTGCGCTTTTATCTGCCGCGATCTGTAGTTTAAGCGCCGACCTGAACTCGCTGGCGGCCGTAGGGGTGGAGGATTATTATAAAAAGATAGTACCGGGTAAGGGAGATCAACATTACCTGCAGGTAAGTAAATTATTGGTGATGTGCTCCGGCCTTCTGGCCGCCGGTATCGGCGCCTTATACATACTATCGGGCGATGAGGGAGTGCTCGGGATTATTTTTACGGTATACGCTATTTTTTCAGGAGGTATTGTGGGGGTCTTTTTATTGGGCTTGTTCAGCTCCCGGGCCAACAGGCAGGGCGTTAACATCGCTATTGTGGTATGCATTATTTTTACAGCTTATGCCTTTCTTACTTCCACACCGGTAGGGCTTAAAAACCCAAAGCTGCTTCTTGACCTGGGACCGTTTAATTTTACACATAACAAACTTATGCTGGGGGTCTACAGCCACCTGGTAGTGATTATCGTAGGGTATATTGCCAGCTTGTTTTTCCCAAAGCCCGCTATTGAGCCCAATCTTTTGTATTCCAATTGGAAGAAGAACCGGAAAACGGTGAATCGGGTATAAGAAAGTGCCGGCAGTTTGTTTTTTTGATATAATTTCAATGTTCAAAAACAAATCGCCTTTCTATGAAACCGGAGCAAAAAACACTCGCTTTAATTTTTGCCTTATTGGGATGGTTCGCTATCATAGCACAGTTTGTGCTCATGCTCCAAAACAGGGTCACTTTTTTGCCGGAAACCATTACTCGTTTTTTTAGTTTTTTTACGATCCTTACCAATATTATGACGGCTGTTTTTTTCACCACACAGGCCCTGGGAAAAAGAAAATACAAAGCCGGCGCCCTTACTGCTATAACTGTTTACATTACGATAGTGGGGCTGGTGTACCAGGTATTGCTCAGGCATTTATGGGCGCCCACAGGCCTGCAAAAAATGGTGGATGAACTACTACACTCGGTAATACCGGTTTTGGCCATATTTTATTGGTACCGGTATGAAGACCGGCATCATGTCTTATACCGGCAGATTGCCGGATGGCTGCTATACCCGCTTGCTTACCTTGTCTACATTTTAATCCGCGGCCATTTTTCCGGATTTTATCCTTACCCGTTTGTTGATGTTGTGCAATTGGGGCTGGGCCAGGTATTGATCAACGCTTTCTTTTTATTTATACTTTTCGGCGTTATAGCCGTCCTTTTTATTTTTATTGGAAAACGCGTAAAAAAAATTGATTAAGCTTCTTAGACAGAGGTTGCTTAAACTAATTTTACCCCCCTCCGTACCGGCGCATACATTCCCTTCCATGGCCTCTCGTGTGGACACATATCTTGAAGATGATTAAAATATCCTGCTATTTTTTCATTACCGGAGAAGCAACAATTTAATAAAGAATATTTATTGAAATAAAACAGATGTAGCCCGGAGGGCGTAATGTGAATAACTCCGGGCTAAAGCCCCGGGTGGGAGATGTGTAGAGCAGGCGGCCCCGGAAGGGGTCGAATGTAATGAGAACGGGTTGAAATTTTTAAAATTCAATGTACATTAAAGTTGTCAGAACTGTATTCTATAACCTATGGAATGAATATCATGAGCTACCGCCAGATTTTCTACCAGATTATTTTGGATGCGATTAGAACGTGTAGTGTATAAGAATAAATGCAGAGAGGTGATGGCAGAAAAATAGCCCCTGCTTTATCAGGAGGCCCAATTGTTTTTATGACGTTCTTTTAATTGCAGCCGGTAGGTTTTGGGGGTGATACCGGTGGTCTTATGAAAGATCCGGGTAAAATAGGAGGCCGACTGATAGTTTAATTCGTATGCCACTTCCGAAATTTCCTTGGCCAGGTCCTGCAAAAGGATCTGGCTGTGCAGGATGCTGATCTCCTGTATCCACTGCTTGGGTGGTTTGCCGGTGGTCTTTTTAACGCATTTGTTCAGATAGGTTTCTGAAAGCTGCATTCTTTTGGCGTAGAAGCTGACATCCTTATGAGCAAGATGATGTCGCTGTACTTCGGTCCGGAACTGATAGGTTATTTTAAGCTCTCTTGTTAAGGTATGAGCACCCCGGTTGCCGGATTGCATAATCTTAAGAAGCGTGGCTGAAAACAGCGCCAGGCATATGTCCTGGGTACTGTTAGGAGTGATGCCGTCCAGTTCTTCTTTTAACAGGAAAAATGATTGCTCCAGCCATTTTATTTCCCTGGGAGAAAGCTGAACATAGGGCGCTGTGAAAAAAAAGTCTACTTCGTTATTATTCAAAAATAGATTCGTAATTACATCATTCTCGTAGATCAGGTAAAAACCCTGCAGGTCAGGAGAAAGCTCCAGGGTACGGGTGATACAGCCTTGTTTGATATTGATCGCCTGTCCTGCCGTTACAATATAATTCTGAGTCTCCAGTTGTTGCTGAATATATCCTTTTGTGACCACCAAAAGAAAATTAAAAGAAGTCCGGTAGGGCGGAACAGGAATAAGGATGTCTTTCAGATAAGATTCTATTTTATAAAGCTGGATCTTTGAATGATCGTGTAATACATTTTCCGGAATTTCCGGAAGGAATTGTTTTTTGTATTCATAATTACTGATCATTTTTATGGAATACGCCATACATGTCTATTGGGGTACTTAATATTGCATGTTAAAGGTACTCATAATGATACAGGTTGGGTTAAAATATTTGCATACGTACTACTCAGAGAAACTGATACTGTTGCGGGCAACAAGATACCGGGGGTGCCAATCTGCTATTCAACCGGTGCGACCGCTTTTTGGGGTACAGGGATCCATTTTTTTAACAACAGGGTGACCCAGCTCGCTGCTACAAACGGGAAGGTGAGCACCGACCAATGCACGCGGATCATGGCAATGTCAATAGCTACGGCCAACACTACTGAGAATAGAACAAAAATGCCGTCAACAGGATCTTCGCCCGCAAAGGTGATGGCGCATAGTAAAGCGTTAAAACTGAACAACCCCATTTCAATGTCGGGTGTTGGCTCTGCTAAATGAATAGCAATATACGCGCTAAGCATCGCCCCTGCCAGGCCGTATAAAGCCGCAAGGGGCTTATTGATAAATACGCCCAGGAAGAACAGGAGCCCGCCCACGACGCTGTCCTGGAAAATAACTTCTCCAAATCCGTGCAAACTGGTGGCAAAGTCGTCTTTTTCGGCCAGTTCATTCGCCAGCGTAACAGAGTGGGGCTCGGGAATCACCTGGTGGAACAGGTAAAGCAATATCCAGGTTACCACAATAAAGGGGAAAGTAAAGCCCGGTAATTTTTTTTCGATAAAAAAATGTTGCAGCATAGCCGCCAGTGCGGAGCCTACAATAACGGCGATCCATATTATTGGAGCCGGTCTGAAGTAAAAAATCAGGGCCACACCCACCAGGGTAGCGCTAAAACCATACAGTCCCCGTTCAATTTCCTGCTGGTCATATTTTAGCAGACAGGCGGTAAGCGTACCCACAAGAGTAGAGAGTAACGCAGCGAGGCCTCCTAAAAGAGAACCATAGAAAATGCCGGCCAGGAATAAAAGCCCGGTCCATGCATTTTCCTGCAGCATGATCTGGCCAACGCCTCTGAACAGGGTACGGATAAAAATGAATGATTTTGATTGCATAGTTTTTTTAAATTTATAGCCAATATCTGATTACCATCCTAAGAATACAATGCCAATACCGCAGAGCGTCACCACACCGCCGCCGATGGCATGCATATACCGTTCCAGCCTGCTGGTATTAAAAAAAGAATATCCATAAATGCCGATAAGCACCATAGCCAGCATAGTGATAACGGTACTGATGGTGAATACGGTAATGAGCACGACAATCTCTGTTATCGACCGCTGGGTGCCGGAGTAAAACAGCAACGGTACCAAAGGCTCACTGGGCCCCATCACAAAAATGGCGAAAAGCACCAGTGGCGTTACTTTTACGCGGCCCCCGGGCATAACGGTTTGCCCGTGCGTATGCTCATAAACATACACATCGCCACCCATAACGTCAAAATGCTTATGCGGCTTATTGAGATAGGCCTGGCGGATGCCATATAACAGGTACAGGACACCAAAGAGCAATAGCGCCCATCCAGAAAAGTGGCCTCTTACATCCTGCAGCCAGGTAATTTTAGTCAATTGCCATCCCAGGAAAACGCCCACAAATCCGATCAGCACGGAACTGAGGATATGCCCGATGCCGCAAATAATGGTCAGGAAAATAGTCCGGGAGCGGCTCCATTTCCGCGACCGGGAAAGTACTACAAATGGCAGGTAATGATCCGGGCCGGACGCAGTATGCAGGCAACTGATGGTAATGGCGGTCAACGCCAACGCTATTAATTGGGAATGTTCCATAGAAGCTCCTGTATGTTTTGAAAAAGCGTAAATAATTGTTCGCCGCCATGCCCCAGCACGCGCACCACGAAACCCTTATGATGGAGTTGAGATACCCCGCCAAGAATGTCTTCCTCCCGCTCCAGCAGTTCATTTATTTTGTCTACAAGCTCAGGAACAGGCAGGGCATCAGTTGTGGCGGAATAAATAAGCGTGCCCTGGTGGGTGAAATTTTCCAGCAGGCCCATTGCCTGCAGCGGGTTTTCTTTGGGCTGCAACAGGATGTTATCTTTAAGCACCAGCCTGTCGTTATGGAACACCTCAAAAAGATTGTGGAATTTGGTAAACTCAAAAACCTCTCCATGATGTTTGCGCCCGCAGGTGATGATCTCGCTCATCAGCAGTTCACAATGCTCCGCCATATGAATGCGGCTACGACTGATAAAAGTGGAATTTTTATGCGGCACAATGGGGTGGGGCACATAGAAAAAGGAACTTCCTTTTTCCATAATAACCTCCATTTGCTGTCGGGCACTGGCTTCCATATTATACAACCGCTGGTAGGATTGCGATTGCAATTGAAGGCGGGCGTTTTCCTTTACCCGTATTGAAAGCTCGTGTTCATCTCCGCTGAGGATGCCGGGCGATGAGCTCATGATCATCAGGTAGGCATGGTCATCCGGTTTATGCTGTCCAACAGGGATCACCCGGAACGGCTGTGTAACATACACATCCCTCAGGAACGATCTTTTCTCGTTTTTTTCAACCGTGATATTTAGTGTATTGATCATGCTACCTAACTAATGCAGGTTCTTCAACCGCTTCTAACAATGCATATTTTTTGATCCAGCCGATCACCGCATCTAAGCCTTGCATAGACATTAAATTCGTGAACACAAAGGGCGCGCCCTTGCGCATGCGCCGGGCGTCGTTTTCCATTACTTCAAGACTGGCGCCCACATAGGGGGCCAGGTCGATCTTGTTGATCAGTAAAAGATCGGAACGGGTAATGCCGGGCCCGCCTTTCCGGGGGATCTTTTCTCCTTCAGCCACATCAATTACAAAGATGGTCACATCGGCCAGGTCCGGACTAAAAGTGGCAGAAAGGTTGTCGCCGCCGCTTTCAATAAGGATCAGCTCAATATCAGGAAAACGGCTCACCAGTTCATCCACCGCTTCCAGGTTCATGCTGGCATCTTCCCGGATGGCGGTGTGCGGGCAGCCCCCCGTTTCCACGCCAATGATCCTGGTCTGTGGTAATAAACTGTTCTTGGCCATAAACTCGGCATCTTCTTTTGTATAGATGTCATTGGTGATTACGGCCAGGTTATATTCGTGCAGCAACCGGCGGCTCAACCGCTCCAGCAGGGCCGTTTTTCCCGATCCTACCGGGCCGGCTACGCCTATTTTTACATATTTTCTTTCCATTTGTTTTTGTTTATATTTTATTTTTTATGTTCCCGGCGGAAGAACAGGTCTCAGCCAAGTTGCGTCGCACTCTTCAGCTATAGTGCTACTATCATCGCCGTCACCCCGAGTGAAGTGTAACGGAACCGAGGGGCCTCGCGCTAGCAGCAGATGGTTCGGCTTCGCTGCGCTCACCATGGTGTAGCGGCGACTTACGACATATACAACCTCGAATACAACCGCTCGTGCCGCATACACCGGATGTCAAATGCTACGGCACAAAGGCCCAGCATTTCATCCGGAATATCGACAGTCGTTTCGCTTAACTCTTTTAGCAAAGGCTGGATCTGGAACAGGATGTCCTGCCCGTCCAGTTGCCCCAGCGGCACCAGTTTCACGCTATTGGTGATCATGCCCACAGCGGCATTGTAATAGAATGCAAACAGGGCCTCGGGTAATGGAATATCCAATAGCCGGGCATAGCATCCAAATACGATGCAATAGTGCGGATCGGCTTCTTTTTCCCGTATCGCCCGCTCAAACTGCGTTACCAGCTCAAAGGGCTGCTGGCGCTTAAATATTTTGATCAGCCGCAGTCCCAGTTTAATGCTGGCCTGGCGAATCTCCATCGGCGATTTCAACGCCGTGCATTCCCCGCTCAGTCGTTGCAGTTCCGGGAGGTCCTGCTGCGCGGCGGCCCGGTAGGCGCTTACCATAAAAGCGGCATCGTTGTACAGGATGTTTTGCTGCAGCATATTAACCACAAATGCCTTTGCTGTAACTGCGTTGTTTACGATGCCTTCCTGCACATAGGTTTCCAGCCCGTTGCTGTGGGTGTACCCGCCAATGGGGAGGGTGGGATCGGAAAGATGAAGCAGGGCGCCTAAAAAATAAGATTGCATGAAGTGTTGTTTTTGTTGATCGGCAAAGCCGATAAAATAAGGGTATGAAGCGTGGACGCTTCATACAGTCCATACGTTATTCTTTTGATGCCAGGTTTAAAATTTTTGAGAAAAGCGAATTGTTGTTGCCGTGACTATGCGGCTCTACATTTGATTTAAGTATGCTGAGCAGACGGACCACTTGCTTTTCGGGCCGGTAGCCGCTGCTTTCCAGCCACCGGAACATGGGCATTTCAAAAGGCATCATTACTTTATCATCCTGGATAAAAAGCGGCAGATGCTTGTTGCCGATCTCATAACAGATCGTCCCCATCTCTAAAAGTGTTTGCGGCGCAAGTACAATCGCCTCGCAGGGCTTAATGTCTACGGTTACAATGGAGTTCCCTTCCCTAAACAAGATGTCTCCCTGATGGAGCCGCTGCCCTTCGCGCAAAAATTTTATGGCAATCTCCCTTCCGGCACGGGTATGTTTCCGCTGGATGCGCTTGGTGGTTTCATACCACTCCAGTTCCAGCAGATCCTGCTCCAGGCCGTCCGCGGGCATGTCGGAACTATTACCGATGATTTCTCTTACGATCATGAACTGTGTTTTTTGAAAAGAAATGTTTTATTGAAGATGTTATGCTGTTGCTGTCTGCTCTGCAAAATCAATGTGATGATGAAATCTTTATGTCGTCACCCTGAGCGCAACGAAATGGAGCCGAAGGGTCTCTCGATTATAGAAAAGTTCGATATTACAGAGATGCCTCGGCTGCGCTCGGCATGACGAAAGTATAGTTGACTTCCAATGCATTGATAATTATGAAAGCTATGTGCCTATGTGGTTTTTTATTGAATATTGACGTGATCATTAAAACAGGAAATACCGCTGCCCGAGCGCTACTTCTGCTATTGGTTCGCAGGTGATCTTTTTGCCATCCACCCGTACTTCGTAGTTTTCCGGGTTTACGGTGATCTCGGGCAACCCGTTGTTGTGCACCATATCTCTTTTGGAAATATTGCGGCAGTTCATCACCGGCAACAATGTTTTTTCCAGTCCGTATTCCTCTTTGATATTCTTTTCCAGAGATGCTTTCGACACAAAGGTGAACGCGGAGCGGGTTACGGCCTTGCCATACGCCGCAAACATATTACGGATGATGATGGGCTGCGGGGTAGGGATGGAGGCGTTGGCATCGCCCATTTTACTGGCGATGATCATACCTGCCTTGATGATCATTTCCGGCTTGGCCCCGAAAAGTGCGGGCTTCCAAAGAACCAGGTCCGCAATTTTACCGGTTTCTATCGATCCTACATAGCTGGAAATACCATGGGCAATGGCGGGGTTGATGGTGTATTTGGATACATACCGCTTTGCGCGGAAGTTGTCGTTATTATTCTTCTCGTCCTCCTGCAAATGTCCCTTTTGTTTTTTCATTTTATCGGCGGTCTGCCAGGTGCGGGTGATCACTTCACCCACACGGCCCATTGCCTGCGAGTCGGAGCTCATAATGCTGAATACGCCCATGTCCTGCAGAATGTCTTCTGCCGCGATGGTCTCCGGCCGGATCCGGGAATCAGCGAAGGCCACATCCTCTGGAATGTCCTTGCTCAGGTGGTGGCATACCATCAGCATATCCAGGTGCTCATCAATCGTATTTTTTGTATAGGGGCGGGTAGGGTTGGTGGAAGCCGGCAGCACATTAGGATACATGGCCGCTTTAATAATATCCGGAGCGTGTCCGCCGCCAGCGCCTTCTGTGTGGAAGGTATGGATCACCCTTCCGTTGATGGCGTTGATGGTATCTTCCAGGTAACCTGCTTCATTCAGGGTATCCGTATGGATCGCCACCTGCACGTCATAGGCATCGGCTACTTTTAAGGAAGCGTCAATCACTGCGGGGGTGGCGCCCCAGTCTTCGTGGATCTTTACGCCCAACGCGCCGGCTTCAATCTGCTCGGCTATAGGTGCTTCTGTAGCACAGTTCCCTTTGCCAAAGAAACCAAGGTTCATTGGAAAGGCTTCTGCTGCCTGCAGCATCCGCTGGATATTCCATTTACCCGGGGTTACCGTAGTGGCATTGGTGCCATCGGCGGGGCCGGTGCCACCACCGATCATGGTAGTGATGCCGCTGTACAGCGCTGTTTCTATCTGGGTAGGGCTTATAAAATGAATATGGGTGTCGATACCGCCGGCGGTAAGAATATACCCCGCGCCGCCATGTACTTCCGTAGAAGCGCCAATGATCATATTGGGTGAAATGTTATCGGAAGTATCCGGGTTGCCGGCACAGCCCACCCCCACAATTTTTCCGTCCTTAATGCCCACATCACCCTTTACGATACCCCAGTGGTCAATCACAATTACATCGGTAATAACCAGGTCCAGCACGCCCTGATCGCGCACCGCGGTAGACGATTGGCACATGCCATCCCGGATGGTTTTACCGCCACCGAATTTCGCTTCATCACCGGCGTGTGTAAAATCTTTTTCAATTTCGATGATGATCTCGGTATCCCCCAGGCGTACTTTATCGCCTTCAGTGGGGCCGAATATATTGCTATGCGTTTTTCTGCTTATTTTAAGACTCATAGTGAATCGATTTTTAAATGATAATAGAATGATTATTTCACTTCTTTGTTTTTAAACTGAAGCGTTTCCACTTTCTGCAGGGCCGCCAGTTTGTTTTTGGGCAGGGTGGTATCTCCGTTTACCAGGTTGTTATGCCCGTATACGCGGCGCATGCCTCCAAGTTCCACCAGCTCCACTTCCTTGGTTTCGCCGGGCTCAAAGCGCACAGCGGTACTGGCAATGATGTTTAGCCGCATGCCAAACGTCTTTTCACGGATGAAGGACAGGGCGCGGTTTACTTCAAAAAAATGAAAATGGGAACCTACCTGTATCGGCCGGTCGCCGGTATTCGTTACTTTGATCTTTGTGGTTTTGCGGTCTTTGTTGGCGATAATGTCGCCTTTTTTTATAAAATATTCTCCTGGGATCATGAGTTCAGATTTATATGTTTAACGAATGGGATCATGTACGGTTACCAGTTTGGTCCCGTCAGGAAAGGTGGCTTCGATCTGGATGTCGTGGATCATTTCAGGAATGCCCTCCATAACATCCTTCCGGCCAAGGAGCGTAGCCCCGTACTGCATCAGTTCGGCAACGGTTCTACCATCCCTGGCGGCTTCCAGCAGTTCACTGCTGATATAGGCGATGGCTTCGGGGTAATTGAGTTTCAGGCCACGGGCCTTTCTTTTCGCAGCTAATTCTCCGGCCAGATGGAGCATTAGTTTTTCCGTTTCGCGAGGCGTTAAGTGCATAATAAAAGATTTATGTAATGGTGATTGAAAACCGATAAGGATACCTGTGGTTGTACCCATAGGAGCAGGGCTGATCCGAAGGGAATAACAACAACAGGGTTGATACTACTGCAGCAGTTGCTTAAATGTAGGGTATACGAAGGGTGTGGTGCAATAAATAGATCGGCAGTTTTCGAGTGATTAATTCCGAAAGACGGATCTGGCTTTCATCCGGCTGGACAGCTTGTTGCTGTAGCCGGTAATCCTGATGCAGGCTCCTTAAAAATAAGGCAGGGAAATAAAGGTATTTGTCAATTGAGAAATCATCCTCTGCCAGAAAAAGAAGTGCATCGTCTTCCGCGGGAGCGGCTTTGCTAAAGCCTGCGTTAGCCGGGGCGGTACCTAAAGGGGGATGGTTGTGGATTTTGTTAATGGGCCTGTTGTTGGTCGCCGGATGATGACCTGCAGCATGCGCCGTCAGGATAAAGGAAAAGAAAACAACAAAAATCCACACTAAACGTTTCATACCAATGTTTACACATCAAAATTACTATCATCTGCTATTTAAAAATAGCACAAATCAGGACAAAATTGTTACGTATCTGGTTTTTGTTTTTTGATAACAGGTTTCCGGGAAACAGCGCTTACTTTTTTACAAAGACCAGTGGTGGTAACGGGGTTAAAAAAATAACTGAAATGAAAAGAGGCAACAAATTTAGCGTTTGGAGTAAACGCAATGGCATCCGCAGGAGCCTTCGTTCTCTAAATAGGAAGGGTTTCAAATTGAGTCTTCTTCTAGCTATACGGCCAGCGATTTGTTTGAAATGTAAGCTGATCTGTTGCGATGGTGGGAAGCATACGGTGCAAAATAAATGAGGACCGAGGTACTCTTTTAAAACACGGAGCCACTGATCGACACATCGCTGTTTTCAAATGCTTTTGCTGCCTGCTGTTGCATTTTTGCGGCGCCGCTTTTTTGTCCTTGCTTTTGAAACGCCATAGCCAATCCCAGTAGCGACCATCCATTTTTGGGATTTATTTCCAGGTCGCGTTCGTATACCCGCTGCGCGTCCCCGTAACGTTTGGCTTTCAAAAGGGCCGCACCAAGGTATTGTCGCGCCGGCAGTGCCCAGTCTTTCGGTTCACTGTAAGCCATGTTGTCTTCCTTCTTTACCGCCTGCTCCAGCAGCACTATGGCTTGTTCCAGGTCATTTTGCTCTTCAGCAATAACGCTTGCTAAGATCTTCTCTGCAATTTGTGCACCGTGAATGGCGGGGTTGTTTCCCGGTGAAGCGGGTGCAGTTAATTGCGGATCCGACAGATTTTTTCTGAGTAGCTCCAGTTCACGGCTTGCCATCCGGGTTTGGTATGTTCTGGCATAAGCCATTCCGCGCCCGTAATGGGCTATTATACTGGCATAAATATAAGTATCGGGTACTTCAGGGGCAGAAAGAATGGTTTCCCATTTACCAAAACGGATCATCGTAAGCATTGGGGTCATGTAGATATATTGCGCGAAAACGCCATCGAACCCTGGTTGCTTCAGCGCACTGCTGTCAAAACTTTCCCTGCATTCTTTTGCAATCCGCAAGGCGTCCCCGAACCGGCCGGCCATGTTGGCACAGGCAGCCTGCATATGCAGGGTATGAACCAGGTAAAGGGGACTGGCTTCTTTTACGGCTGCAAACGTATGGGCATAGGTATAATAGCTTTTAACTGCAGCTTCATTCACCCGGTCGCCCTTATCATAATAGCCGGTGCGTATATAAATGTGAGAGGGCATATGTACTAAATGTGCGATACCGGGCATCAGCGCCGGCAATTGGTTGGCGGCCATAAGTCCCCTTTCGGGATGCGTTGAAGCTTCTACTGCATGTATATAATAATGTAGCGCCCCGGGGTGGCGGGGTTCGTTCTTTAAGGCCTTTTCCAATACGTCAATAAGTTCCGGCGTCCAGGGCCGGGGCTGGTAATCTGCGGTGTACAAATCCCAGGGGTGGAGTTGCATCAGCGCATCGGCATATAAAACGCGGACATCAGTTTGCCGGGGATAACGCGTCATTATTTTTTTTAACGCCGTGGCGTAAGCCTGATAAAGTTGTTGCTGTCCGCCCGTTGGGTCTGGCGTATACCGCTGCAGCATGGAGGCGATCAACTCCTTTTCGACAGGGGTGCAATGAGTGCCTAATGCCCTGGCTTTTTGCGCGGCAATGAGCGCATCGGCCGGTGTATTGTAATTTGCCCCGTTTATATTAGGCCCCATAGCCAGTGCCTGCCCCCAGTAACCCATTGCAAAAGAACTGTCAAACAAAGTAGCTTTTGCGAAGGATGCCAGCGCTTCTATGATATGAAATCCATAATACATATTAATGCCCTGGTTAAAATAAATACGGGCGCTGTCATTGGCTGTTGTCACGGGCATACGATAGTTGCCCCAACCTTTCAGCAATGGGATAGCAGAAGCATTGGCGGACCCTTCATTAAAAGACGGCGGAGCACAGCGCAACACCACCCGTTTTTGATGCTGTGCAGAACGGCCACTGGTTTGTGTAACGGACATGCCCGTTATTTTTTTATAAGCCAGACTGGTGGTAATAAGTGCAGCAAAGATTAAAGTGATAAACAGTTTCATAGCACATAGTTTAGTTGTGTTCATTTTCTAAAGCACTGTTAGGAAAAAGTGATAGACGAAGAACCCCGTTAGTATACCTGTGTAAAGTAAGTATAAATGCATGCACCGGCTATCCCTAATTTGAGGTATATAGGTAGGATCGTCCGGATGTATGTGCTGCTCCTGTTATAAAATCCAGTACCCTAAACAAGTTTATTTTCCACGGCAAAGCGGATCAGCATAGCGGTGTTGTTCACTCCGAATTTGGTAAGCAGGTTTTTGCGGTGCGAATCTACGGTTAGCGGGCTTATATAAAGCTGGTCGGCAATCTGGTTATTGGTCAGTCCCGCGGCAATGAGGCCCAGGACTTCTTTTTCACGCCGGGTGAGCACCGGGATCATACCGGGTGCGGCGGCGTTAGGGTGAAGCAGCAGTTGCTCCATAGACAAACTAAGATAAAGCCGTCCGCTCATCACCGTATGGATCGCTTCTTTTATTTCTTCTGCTGAAGCGCTTTTGATCAGGTAGCCCGAAGCGCCATTGTCGATCATGCGGGTGATATAGCCCCGGTCGCTGAAGGTGCTGATGGCAATCACTTTCAGGGCAGGGAATTCTTTTTTAACTTTTTTGCAGAGCTCAATGCCGCTGATGTCTGGCAGGTTGATGTCCATTAAGACCAGGTCGACCGGATTTTTTTTCAGAAAGGGCAGGGCGTCGATGGCGTTGCCGCAGGACCCTGCCACGTTTACTTCGTCTATTTCTTCCAGCAGGCTGCGTAATCCTGCAACGATCACGGGGTGGTCATCAACAATAAAAATAGTGGTCATGTTAATGGTATTTCAATATGAATAGATGTGCCCTGACCGGGTGCTGTATGGATATCCAGCTTGCCACCCAGGTAGGCTGCCCGCGACCGGATATTGGATAAACCCGCGCCGTTGCCGGCCATTGCGGCATCGAGGATAAAACCTTTGCCATCATCTTCTACAGTGAGGTCAAAGCGTTTCGCCTCGCGGATCAGTTGCACCAGCACTTCACGGGCACCCGCATGCTTCAGGATATTGTTGAGCAGTTCCTGGAGGATCCGGTAAATGATGATCTCGCTGCTTTCATCCAGGCGCTGCTCCAGTCCGTACGATTGAAAACGGATCCGGAGCGGACCATTTTGATTGATCTGCGCGCAATAATTTTCAATGGTTTCGCCCAGTCCGAATTTGATCAGCGATTCGGGCATCATATTATGTGACACCCGTCGCAGCTCGGTAATGGACTGATCCAGTTGCTCCAGCACCCGTTCCACTGCCATTGCATTTTTCTCAGATAAAAATACGTTTCCTTTCATGGTGGATAATGATAATTTAACGCCCGATAATAAACCGCCCACCCCATCGTGCAGGTCTTTAGCCAGCCGCCCCCGTTCTTCTTCCTGGCCCTTTAATACAGACTGCATGGCAACCAGTTGGTGCTCTTTTTCCAGCTCGCTGATGCGCCGGGTATGTAATAATTCATTTTGCTTCAGGATATAATGCCGGTGCCGGCTGTTACAGTAGAGGAGGGCACCCATAAGTCCTGACAGTAACAGGCCAGTCAATAAGACAATATTTAAATTTCTTTTTTTGTGCAGGGCCAGTTGCTGTATGTCGTTATCCTTTTGAAGCACCAGAATACTGTCCTGCCTTTGTTTAGCCTGGTATTTGTTCTCAATTTCATTGACCTTTTTTTGTATGTCCGATTCATTCAGGCTGTCACTCAGTTGCACATATCGCTGGTAATATCGTGCCGCCTCATGATCGTTATGTAGGTTCGTTTCCACCCATGCCAGTTTTTTTAATAACTCGGCCTCCAGCCTGTAATTTTTTAATGCTTTAGTCAGTTCCAAAGCGTTTTTTAAGGCAATAGCGCTTTTGGCATAATCCTTCATATCGCGGTAAGCAAATCCCAGCATCCGGTAAGCATTCATGATATCAAACCTGCTGCCTTTCTCTTTTGCATACTGCAGGGATTGTTTAAAATTAGCAACGGCTTTTGGCCGCTGGGCGGATTTTTGATAAAATCTTCCCCACTCATTATACAGGCTGTAATAAAAGCCGGAGGAATGCAATGCTGTTGCTATGGATTCCGCCTGCACCAGGTGCGAGCGGGCCGCTTCCTTTTTTTTTAAACTGGTATAATCGCTGGCTACGTACAGTTCAAGCATGCCCGTGAGTAATAAATTGTCCGGTTGTTTTTTATGCGCTGCCAGCGCTTTTAAATCATAATCGAGCGCTTTTTCAAACTGCGCCATGTCGTGATAAACATTTGCAATATCTGCATAAAAATTACCTATTACCTTCCATTTGTTACCGGCATTGCTTTGGGTCATAATACGGACCCCTTCCATAAAATAACGCATGGCCGTTTCATAATTATTTTGCATCACTGCTATATTGCCCATACTGGCTTTATTGGATGCTTTTGATTCCCTCGCGTTTTCAGAGGGATCCGTTGCATAAAGACTGTCTGCCCGCTGGTAATAATACAGCGCGCTGTCATAGTTGCTTTTTTCGTAGTAGCTGTTGCCTAATCCGCTCAATGCTTCCCCTTTGTAATAATTGCTTTTATTAATTTGCCCGATCCGGTACACTTCCAAAAAGTATTGTGCTGCGGCCGACTGGTCGGAGAGGTAAAGGGTATTTCCCAATTCAAGCAGGAGTTCCACGCGACTGCTATCCGGCAGCGTATTTCTTTGCAATGCTTTCTTCAGGCTGTCTGTATAGCTGTTTTGCGCCTGTGCGAGAGCGGTCGCGCTCCAAAACAAGATCGTTATATAAAAACTGCGCATGCAAAAAGGATAGCCGTTCAAGGTGATAAATTTTTAAACAGTTTGATGATAAAATTCATCAAAAAAAAAGATCCGGCCAAGCCGCTGGTAAAAATTCCCCTTTTTCGGGGATTTTTAAAAAACCCTGTCAGAGCGGGATTGACTCTGATGGTAAGCTGGCAGAACTTTGTAGCCTGGTTATGCCCATCTGAATGCTATTTATAAATCATTAATTCTTATTTGAGATGAAACAACGGTTACTGATACTGCTATTCTTTTTTATTTCGGCTTCCTTACACGCCCAGTTATGGAAGCGGATCGGCAGTGAAGTAAAAAACAGGGTAGCGGACAAAATAGTGCGGCAAAGCGGCAACGCCGCGGAAAAAGCAGTTGACAAGGCGGAAAATAGCGCCGCGGATGCTGTAAAAAATAGCGGCACCGAAAAACGGGCATCCCCCGTTGCGGAGAGCGATGTTGTTACGGCAAGTGGAAGTCCTGCTCCTGCAAATTATAAAAACTATGATTTTGTGCCGGGCGATAAAATTATCTTCCAGCCCGATCTGAGCGGCGAAGCGGATGCCGAGCTGCCGGCGCGGTTTACCATAAAAGCGGGTACGGCCGAAATACAATCTTTTGAAGGGGAGAAGGTGCTGCACCTGGAGCCCAACGCCAGAACGGCAGTGGAGCCGTTAATGCGTTCAGATAAATACCTCCCGGAGCAGTTTACCCTGGAGTTTGATGTGCTCTATGAAAACAGCGAGGCGTATTTTAAGTATGTGAGCAGCTTCAGGGTGGGCTTTAGCAATCAGCATGATCAGAATTATTACAACGGCGGGCTGTACGCATTTGTTATTGACGGCGTTTCCAGGTGCTCTTTTGGTACAGCAAAGGGACAAGATCTTCCCGGAGCCTTGCAGCAATCATTTGGCACCGGCAATACCTGGCACCATATAGCTATTTACGTGCGTAAAAATATTGGCAAGGCCTATATAGATGGTTACCGGGTATGCGCTACCAATGCGCTGCCGGAGGGCGCTGACAAGTTTTATATTAAGGCTGACCGCTACGGTGTCCGGATCAAAAACCTGCGCCTGGCGGCCGGTGGTGATGATAAATACCAGAAGCTGGTTACCGATGGAAAAATCATTACCCATATTTTATTTGACGTGAATAAATCAACGATCAAACCCGAATCCATGGGCACCTTAAATGAGTTGGTTAAACTGATGAAAGCGCACAGCGACCTGAAATTTGAAATAGATGGTCATACGGACAGCGATGGCAATGACGATGCCAATATGAAATTATCACAGGCCCGTGCAGATGCCGTAAGGGCACAACTGGTGGAAATGGGAATTGAGGGAAGCCGTCTGACGGCAAAAGGATTTGGCGAAACAAAACCGATCGACAGCAATGCCACCTCCGAAGGGAAAGCCAATAACCGCCGCGTAGAATTTATAAAAATGTAAAATCGATGAAAGCTTGTTACAGGAATCTATGGATGGCCGCCTGTGTGCTGCTGTTTTGTACGCCCGCCCGTGCACAGGGAAAAATTGAAAACGTACCTGATGCATGGGGTATATTGAAACGGAGCGATAATGTCCGGCAATTTATCAGCAATTTTAAGGCGTTGCCGGCAACAAAAGTCGCCTCGCTGGCACGCACAGCTAATGCGGTAATGGATATTATCTGCCGTTTGCCGCAGGTTAATGCCCCTACAGGATACAATACGCATGTAAATGTCAGTGCGGCAGACCAGGGTATGAAAGAGCGGGCGCCTTCGCTGAATGTGTTTTGTTATTTGCGCAACCTGACCCATGATCCCCGGTATACCGGAATAAAAGAATCGATGGACGGTGCCGACCTTTATTTTAACATAAATGGATTTGACTTTTTTAACCAGTTCGGCAATTTCTGGCAGGATTGTGATAAAGCTAAGGTCCCTTTGTTCTTTGAAGCACCGCTTATAACCGATTCCACCGGTGATTACCTGGAGATCAGGCGTGACGGCACACCGGTTCGTTTTGTTTGCGCCGGCAAAAAGCCTTTGCTGATCCCGCTGACCCGGCGTGAATATGTACAGTTTCTTATCGCCCGGGAGAAATTCTATATCACTGATGATGAAAAAAGTATCCGGGAGCTGGAAAATAATCAGAAAGAAACACAACAAACGCTTGCGCATCCGCCATCCTATCTTACGGCTGATGTACGGACTGCGTTGGCTGCAGGGGCAAAAACACAGGAGCAACAGGAACGCCAGTTTCAGGACCGGGTAAAAAAGGGACAGGAAAAACTGAACCGGTACCAGGAATACCTGAAGAACCTGCAACCCCCTGAGGCGGCAGCTCCCGCGCGACTGGACAAGAACTGGAAAAGCGATGAATTTGGAGGGCTGGAACAACTGTTGCCGGCGGGGCGCAAAGAGGGGATTTTGCTCAATAAGATCAACCCGGACTATTATACCGGGGCACCCGCGGCCCGGATGATCCTGGTCTACTACGCCTGGCCCACGGCAGGATTTGAAAAAGATCCGGATTATGTGCAGCAGGCCGCCCTGGATATTTTTAAAGGCCTGGATTATCATGCGCTGAAACTGAGTATGCAGTAAGTGAAAATAAACCGTTAGAATCTTGTTTGCTATGGTAAGGAATAAATTTTTTAAGGCTTGTATTTTTCTGCTGCTATTGCATACGGCCATACAGGCGCAGCAACCCGGCAGCGTTCATAAATTGCTGGAGCAACAAAAGAAAGAAATTGAAAACGACCCGGACATGGATCCTGCAATGAAAGCGAAGTTCCTTAAAATGATGAACAGCAAAACCACGAAAAATGCAGAAAACTGGATGGATAAGCACCCGGAGGAAATGCAGGCAGCCGCGCAGCGCGATGAAAAAATGACCGGATTGCCGGCGCCGGATCTGAAGCGCCTGGCGGCGTTGCCGGCCAAACCCTTTACCAAAGCACAGATGCTGCAGTACGTACAGACGCTTAACGGAAAGCTTAAAGCGGCTGTCAAAACTGAAGACCGGGATCAGGCAGACGGGATCATAGGGCAGGCACAGGGCAACAGTGGGAACCTGAATGCAGCTTCCGTTGCAGCCTGGTATAACGGCAATCCCCAAGCGGGGCTGCTGTTGTCCGCAAAAGCAGTGGCCCTATCGGCCGATGCCAACGCGATCAATAATCTCAGCGCCATGCTGAACCTCAGCGGGTACCCGGAAAAAGCGATCCCGCTGCTGCAATATGCGCTACAGGTTGATTCGCTAAACACTTCCCTGTACAATAACCTGGGGGAGGCCTGGCTGCAGTTGGGCGAAAAAAAGAAAGCCCGCCAAATGTTCTTAAGCAGTGTTCATTATGCGCCCCATAACCCCGAAGCCAATAATGCACTGGGCTGTTTGTACGAAGCGGAAGGGGATACAAAGCATGCGGTTTCCAGTTTTGAAAATTCCCTGAAAGGCGCGTACAATCAAAATGCAGACGAGCAGTTATCGAAACTGAAACCGGATTATGATCTGCCCAAACTGATGCAATTCCATTATAAAGCGCCGAAATATTTTGATCAATGGCATATTGAAGTGCCGGGGGAATGTATGGAGGTACTGCAGCAGGACTCAATGGGGAAAATACACGATGCCTTCCGGGAAGGACTGGTAAAGCTATCTGATGAATATGTGGCAATGCGGCGGCAGGCAGAGGAAGAACTGGATAAGGAGCGAAACGCGTTGGGAGATGCGCTGGTGGACGCAATGGACAAAGTGCATCCTGTAAAAATTGCGATCGCCCCTTTCCAGTTAATAGCCATGAAGATGCAGATGAAACTGGGTTATAATTATCGAAGCAGTAAGGATCTTATCATTAAGGAGTATAAAAAAAATTATGACCAGTTGATTGCAGGTTTTAACGCCGCAAAAAAAATGCTGGATGATCAATTCAATGCGGCAAAATCAAAATTGGTATCTGATGGAGAAGGCGGCAGGAACGATGAAGCAGAGCTGGAGCGGCTTCGTAAAAAATATTGCGGGGATAGCAAGAAGCTTGCCGATAAAACACAGTACGAAGCGGGGCAATTGCATATCGAATTTAAAAAGAAATACCGCCGCCTGGTGCTTGATTATTTTAATGACCGTGTTTATTGGGCGCAGCAGATGTCTACCTTTCCCGCAACCGTAAATGTAGAAATTTACAATGCCATTGATGATTTTATTAGTGAGCTTAAGTATATGTCTGCTACTACTCCCTATATCGACGGCGGCTTGTGCGAATTGTCTTTTGCTGACGGCAAACGGCTGCCACCGGATGCATTTGATCTGAAGCAAAAACCGGATTGTCCGCTGTCTGTAAATATCGCTTTCCTGGTGGGTAAGCTCAGCCTCGATTGTACGTCCTTCAGCATCAGCGGCGGGGAAGGCATCAAACTGGGCTATAAAAAAGATTTTTCAAACGGGCAATCAACCCTGTCGGTTGGCGCAGGCGTATCAACCCAGATAGGTGCCGGCAATGTGAATGCGGGCATAAGCGCCGATCAAAGTATTTTTATAACGTTTAACGGCGATGGGCAGCCTTGTGATGTGGGAATGAAAACGGGGATAAGCGCGGGGCTGAATGCCGGGGCGGTCAGCGCAGGTGATGAAGCAGGGTATACCGTAAGCATGAATTCCGGGTTTAATTTCACCCATAGCGGATTGGGCGGTAGTCTGAATTTATAAAAGGAACGGCCCATAAACCCACACGCGGAGTGCATAATATTTTTACTGGGAGCAGGGCGCCGTGGCAAAAGCGAATGCATTTTTGCGCTCCGTTTTCATTTTGAACGTCAGGCATCCCGCAATCTTTTTTACGCGGCGCCATACCGGCTAATAATAAATCGGCATTAAGATTATTTTTATGGGGTGTACCTATGGCACGCCAAATGATCTGCGGCTGTAACCAGTCTGCCAACAGGTTTAGTATAAAACCAAATTTTCTATAAACACGCGGCACCACCGGCGCTAATCGTTTGACCGATGATCTGGCCGGACGGACCGCCATTTTGTTACCGGTGCGAATTAAGCTTTGTTTATTTACAAAAAAAATAAATAAAAGAAAAAATGCTATTTCTCCTGCTTCTTTTGACCCTGAATATTTCTTATATTTAGGGAACTAATTGCAGTAAGTATGAAACGGGGGAAATTTATAGCAGGTATATTCGCATCAATACCCTTACTGTCATTTGCAAAGCGCAAAGCAACAGTTCGTATGCGTACCGGCAACCCGTTTAAAGTAAACGCGGGTGCGGCCCGGTTTGGCACGCACTATAAAATGAAGGGGGTAACCCTTAACACACTTGATATCAAAATTTCAGGAAAAGATACAGACAATGACCTTGCCGTTTTTGAACAAACGGGCCAAACCCGTGATGGCGGACCGCCCCTGCATATACATATCGACCAGGATGAATGGTTTTTTGTGACTGAAGGTGAATATCTATTTCAGTGCGGCGATGAAAAATTTTATTTGAAGACGGGCGATACTATTTTCCTGCCCCGGAATATTCCTCATGCATTTGTACAGCTTACGGAGAAAGCCAGGACCCTCGTATCTTATATGCCTGCGGGAAAAATGGAAGCTTTCTTTGCTGCCACGGATCAATGGATTACTCCGCCCTCGAAAGCAGAGATTGCCAAAGTGTTTGCTGAGCATGGAATGCAGGTTGTTGGCGGGCCGCTGAAGGCGGACCGGTAAGGTGCCGGAATGAATTATTTTTAATAAAAAATATACAAATGGCCACCTATACTGTTAAGCCCCTTGAATGGGAACATATCGATAATGCCTATTGGAATTGTTCAGCGCTTGATACCGTATTTGTTATTACCCCTGAAGGAGACCGGTTCAACCTTGCCTTCTATTTACAATTAAATACTCCCGGATCCAGCGCTGAAGGGATCTTTCCGACCCTCACTGCGGCACAGGAAAAAGCGGATCAATTATGGGAGAAGCATTTACAAAAATACCTGGAGGCTGTTAAATAAAGGACTTTTCAGAAAAAAAATCCTTTGTGAATATAATTGTGGAGCGACAAATCAGGAACAACAAAAAAGGCGGAACTATAACCGGCAGTTCCGCCTTTATAATCGAATGGCGCCCGTGATTTGCAGCATTCACCGCCACTGCCCACCCGGTCTATTGCACTTTTATCCGTCCCTTCATAACCACATGAATGCTGCAAAAATAATTCTCATCCTTTTGCGGCGCAAAACGCCAGGAGCTCCCGGGATCCAATTTCCCGGATTTCCAGCCTTCGGTTGCCTCTGTAATATCATGAGGCACTATATCCTTATTAATAAATGTAATGGTATCGCCCTTCTTAACCGTAATGTTATCAGGCACAAATTTCATCTGTTCAATTACCACTACCGGTGCCTGCTTAACAGGGGATGCCGTATTTATTGTTTCTGATTTTGAAGCACTGTCGGCGCCATGGTCCTGCATCTTATCCGGGTTGGAATTACAACCGGGAACAATGGCAAACAGCAGAACAACTGCCCATACATATGATAAAACCTTCTTCAGCATGGAGATCATTTTAATTCTTTTTGAACCATTTTGGCATGCTCCAGGTGTGTTCTTAATGCTGGCAGTATATTGGTAAGTAAAGCCTTGAGTTCTGCATTTTGTGCCTGTGGAATTAAGACGTTTTCCACCGCGTTTATTACCGCTTCATGATAGACTACTTCATTATCAATATACGCCTTGTTAAAAGCCTTGCCAGCCTTGCTGTTTAAGGTAGCTTTGGTCTTCTTTTCACCTTCCAGCAAGGATTTTGTAACCGCATTGGTCCTGGGCGTAACGTGTAACTTTTGTACCAGCTTGGTGGCCATGGCAATTACCCCAAGGTGATCTGTCTTCATGGTTTTGGCAAAATTGAGAACGGCGGCATCCTTGGATTTTCGTTGTGCAATGGTTGCGTAGTTTACATCAATCTGGTTGGCAGTTACCGCTACTGACGCTATTTCCGGGTCGGTGAGCTTCGGCGCATTTTGCGCAAAACTGCTCAGGGGTAATAATAATGCGCTCATCAGCGCCGCTGATAGCCATTTTAGGGTTGTTATTGTTTTCATTTTTTATTGTTTAAATTTTAGTAGGCTCCTTTTTGTGATGCAGGCTGTTAGTAAGCCCGGCGGCACCATCCCTGCGCCGATAAGACCGGCATTGCTATAATGCCGCTGTTTCTGCAGGTCTTTATATTGTTAGAGTAAATGAGTAACCCAAAGGTTACAAAACAATCAAAGTGTATTGGTGCAAGGATGTGGAACGGGGAAAGTGATAAAAGAACATTATTACTGTAGGTCCCTATAAGAGGAACGAGGCCAGGTGTCGGAAAATTTTGTTAAAACCATGATAATATAATTGATATATCAATTATATTCATATATTTGACATATCAATTATAGATAAATCAAATTTTTGTGTGGAAGTACTGAATAATATTGTTTTCTATAGCCTTGATAAGGCAATAAAAAGTTATCGCCAATTTGCTCAAAAACAGTTAAAAGCTGCGGGATTTACGATTACTATCGACCAATGGCTGGTATTGAAAGCGATTGAAGAAGACAATAGCATCAGCCAGCAGGAGATTGCCGCGCGGGTGTTTAAGGATGTGGCTTCTATTACGCGTATCATAGAATTGCTCGTAACGAATAATTTATTGTCCAGGCACTTTCATCCTGCAGACAGAAGACGTTTTGAATTGAAGCTTACCCCCGAAGGAAAGAAAACGATGGAAAATTTAAAACCTTATATACAGGCCAACCGGAAGAAAGCGTTAAAAGGCATCGCTGCCGGTGACATCAGCCGGCTTCAAAAAACGCTTGACCAGATCATCAAAAACGTATCATCATAATATTAATCATTGTTCACATTCCGATCACTATTTGCTTATGAAACCTTTTATTTTTTTAATAGCGTGGTTTTTTTCGACCCTAATTTCGTTTGGCCAGGGGGCCGGGTTGGCCGGCAGGGACAAAGACAGGGTTGTTGACAGCCTGACAAAAAAACTGTACGACAATTATATATTTGCGGATGTTGCGCAGGCAGCGGGGCAGCACCTTCGTAAACTTCAAAAAACCGGAAGCTATAAGAACGTCGGCAACCCGCAACAACTGGCGGCATTGCTTACGAATGAGTTGCGTGGAGTGGCGCACGACAAACACCTGAACCTTTGGTATTCGAAAGAAAAAGCTGCGGCTGCGCCCATGGATCCGGCGGCGGCAGCGGCGCAGGAGGCTGCATTTATGCGGCACATGCAGCGCATGAACCTTGGATTTCCCAAACTGGATATACTGGAAGGTAATGTGGGCTATTTTAAGATAGATGGCTTTGGCCCGGTTAACAAAGTAGGGGAAACCTGTACCGGAGCAATGTTGTTTCTTGCCAATACCGATGCGCTGATCCTGGACCTGCGCGGTAACCAGGGCGGGGAGCCCGAAATGGTGCAGTACCTGGCCAGTTATTTTTTTGATACGGTACCGGTACATCTGAACGATCTGTATTACCGTAATAAAAATAAAACGGATGCGTACTGGACGATTCCGGTAAAGGGAAGCCGATATCTGAATAAACCGATATACCTCCTTACTTCGAGTGCCACATTTTCGGCGGGTGAAGAGCTGGCTTACGACCTGCAGACCCAAAAACGAGGAACGGTGGTGGGTGCTACCACCGGTGGCGGGGCAAATGATGGTGTAGTAATGGACCTGGGTGACGGCTTCTTTGTTTACATGCCAGAGGGCAGGGCTATAAATCCTATAACTAAAACCAATTGGGAAGGAACCGGTGTTCAGCCCGATGTAGCGGTGCCGGCGGAAACCGCCCTGGCCGCAGCCCACAAAATGGCACTGAAGGCTATTATTGACAAAACGCCGGAAAAAGAAAAACAGTTTTATACCAAAGCACTGGAAACAATTAAAAAGTAAAGACTAGTTGCGCGATTCTCCTGATGCTCCGGCATTTTCTCCGATTTTATAGGCTCGGGGCAGCCTCTGATGCGGTAAAGGTAATGTATGCTTGTACGATGCCTTACTATCATAAGACCAAAACATATTCATTTTAAAAAAATAGTTGAAGAACATGAAAAGAAAGAGCACTTATTCAGGATGGAGTTTATTAACAGTTGCCGTTTGCACCCTGCTACTGGCATCCTGCCAGAAAAATAACGTAACCATTACCCAGTTTTCCGGCAACAGGGTAGCGGGAACGTTTTCTGTTGTAAATGCCGGCTATGGCCCCAGAATGACCGATAAAACTACCATTCAGGGAAAATTTAAAGCAAAAGTATTTGCGCAATAAAATCGGCAATCAGTATTCCACAATTTAATAAAAATAAAAAATGAAAAAGTTCCTTGCAGCACTTTGTTTCGGTTGCCTGTTTTTTGCAGTGCGGGCAGATGTTTATTCAAACAACCCGGCACTTTACCGGAAGCTGGTGCTGGAAAATATACAATTAAAAATAGCCATGAAAAAAGTGTTCCGGCAATTCAACCGCCTGACGGATCATGCCTTTGGCAAACTGCTCGCACAGGCCGGGGGCAACTATTATTATAAAACCCAACAATCAGTAGTATGAAGCAATTGCTTATTTATGCAGTAGGGTTGCCCCTTTTAACGGGCGTTATTTCCGGTTGCAGCAAGCCCGCGGCAGAAACCCCTGCTACCAGTAAAATTGCCTGGAACCGCCCTGTAGTGTATGATACGCCCTTTACTGTAGATATAGATGCTAATGGCGAAGCGGATTTCAGGTTGGTGGTGGTGCTTGTGGTACAGGACGGCTTGCCGCGTAAACAATTTAAAGTTACCACGGTGAAGTTGAGCAGGGTGGGTTGTGATACAAGCAGGACGCCATTGTTGTGGGAGAAAACTGCAATCCCTCCCTCAATGGAAAGCACTGGTTTTAAATGGACCGAAGGCGGGGTTGTTTTGCTGGAACAAATTGAGGGCAACGTTTCCTATTGGCAGGGGCCCTTAAAGGATAAACAATCAGCGGCCGTTGCCATCCGTCTTATAAAAAACGGGAAGCCTTATTATGGGCATCTTTATTTTTCAGGTGGCGGAGAAACGTTGTTGTTGGATAAATCAGTTGTGGCGGCAAATCCGTATGTGACGTTTTCTGTAGAATAGGTGTTCTTGCTTTCTCCGAAACAAAAAGATCAGTAACCTTGCCAAGGCTGAAGAGTGCGACGCAACGATGCTGAACCATGTACTGAAGCCGAATCTATAATAAAGGATAACAGATAAGTTGAATTCATTTCAAAAGGATCCAATTTATAAAGTATTTTTAGCAAATAATACCAATGTTAAGGGGTCATAAATGAAACAAAGAAATAAAAAGATCTCCCGCCGCGCATTTATCCGGAAAGGGGGCTTGGCCGGTGCCGGATTAACCCTGGCGGCGCAACTGCCTGTATTGGCCGGTTCTTCATCAGCCGGTAAAAAAGCACTGCCGGTACGGGCCTTATATGAAAGGGGCGCGGCAACTGTTTATCTCAAATCAAAAAACGAATTACAATATATCGGTATGCCGGTAGGCGGCATCAATGCCGGCGGTATGTACCTGAGCGGCGATGGCCGGCTTTGGCTGTGGGATGTATTCAATTTGAACCAGGAAGGGATTAACCCCGTGGATATTCCCTGGAAGACTTCCGTGCAGGGCGAACTGCGAAAAGTTCGCTCGCGGGATGGAGGTAGTTATATTGCCCCTCCGAAAGCAAAGGAGCTGCGCCCGCTGGATCAGGGTTTTGCTCTAAAGCTGGAATATGAGGGCAAAGAACAAACCCGCCAATTGAGGGAAGAAGATTGGGACGAAGTGCGTTTTGAAGCTACTTATCCGGTAGCTACCATCACGTACAGCAGTAAGGATATTCCCGTGCAGGCGGTGCTACAGGCGTATAGCCCCTTTATCCCGCTGGATACCGATCGTTCGGGCTTGCCGGTATCGGTTTTTACGATAACCATCAAAAATGCCGGGAAGCATCCCGTTAAAGCCACGCTTGCGGGCTGGTTAGAAAATAAAGCGGCCCTACACACGGCGGCGGTCAACCGGCTGGGGCGAAAAAATACCACCTTTAAAGAAGAACAAATAACAGGCGTGTACAGTACCTTGGAAAAAACGGCGTTTGGTAATCAGCAGGCAGACAAAAGCTTTGACTATGGCACGCTTTGCCTTGCCGCCCTGGACAGGGATGCTGTAGCTATCGCGGATATTGAAGCTATAGATAATGCCCGGTTGTTTACTTCAACAACAAAGGTGGATCAGGCGGTGAAGGCCGCACAGCAAACACTGACGGGGAGCGTGATAACTACGGTAACCGCAGCGGCGAATGAATCAGCCACTGTATCGTATATTATAAGCTGGCATACGCCCAACCTGATGATCGGTGACGGTAAAGTATTGCCCGAAAAAGACCGCGGGCAATATTATGACAACCAATTTAAGAACGCCAAAGAAGTGGCCAGTTATGTGGCGGCAAATTTTAAAGAGCTGTCAGGTACGACGTTGCTTTGGAGGGATACCTGGTATGATGCAACGTTGCCCTATTGGTTTTTAGACCGCACCTTCGTAAATATCGGTAACCTTGCCTCCACCACCTCGCACCGCTTTAAATCGGGGCGTTACTGGGCCTGGGAAGGCGTGGGCGCCTGTCATGGGAATTGTACGCATGTCTGGCACTATGCGCAGGGAACGGGAAGGATTTTTCCGGCCATGGAACGGGATAACCGGGAGCGGGTAGACCTGGGCCTCTCTTTACAGGAAAACGGCGGCATCTGGTTTCGCGGAGAATATGAAAAACGCCCGGCCATCGACGGGCAGGCGGGGCGGGTGCTGGGCTGCTATCGCGAGCACCAGATGAGCGCTGATGATGGCTTTTTGAAAAGGAACTGGGATAAGATAAAACGGGCTACACAATTTATTATCAACCAGGACCGGAACAAAGATGGCATGGAGGATACGCCGCTTGAAAATACGCTGGACGCCATCTGGGACGGGGAAATAGCCTGGCTGGTGGGCCTTTGCATTGCAGCGGTAAAAGCGGGGCAGGCAATGGCGGAAGAGATGAATGATACTGCTTTTGCCGCGGTTTGTAAAGATTATGTACAGAAGGGAAGCAGGCATATGAGCGACCAATTATTTAATGGAGAATATTTTATTCATCGCCCCGATCCGGTAAAAGGAAGGAAAGGATTGGGGTCTTACAATACCTGTCATATCGACCAGGTATTGGGACAAAGCTGGGCTTTCCAGGTAGGACTGGGCCGCGTTATAGATCAACAGCAAACCCTTTCGGCATTAAAAGCTTTATGGAAATATAATTTTATTAAAGACATGGGCATATATGCTGAAACCCATACGGATGGCAGACCCTATGCGTTGTATGGGGAGTCGGGATTGGTAATGAACACCAACCCGAAGAATGAACCCAAACCTTTTGGTGACGGCGCCGCCTGGCAAATAGGTTATTTTAATGAATGTATGACGGGTTTTGAGCACCAGGTAGCCAGTCATATGATGGCCGAGGGAATGACCGATGAAGCATTGACTATAACCAAAGCGATACATGATCGCTACCATGCCTTCAAGCGTAATCCTTTTAATGAGATTGAATGTAGTGATCATTACGGGCGGGCCCTGGCCAGCTATGGAACCTTTATTGCTGCCTGTGGATTTGAATACCATGGCCCCAAAGGATATATTCGTTTTGCTCCAAAACTGAACAGAGAAAATTTTAAAGCGCCTTTTACGGCAGCAGAGGGCTGGGGGAGTTACGCGCAACAATTAAAAGGGAATAAACTGGACGCTGCACTAACGGTGAAATATGGAAAGTTGTCGCTTCGTCAGGTCAGCGTTGAGCGGAGCACGGCTAAAGAAATAGGAAAAGTAAGCGTAATACTTGGTGATAGCCCGGTGGCTGTAACGGTGCAAACCCGCGGTGCTTTTGTAGATATACGGTTCTCTGAAAAGCTAAAGATTCAACCCGGCACACCATTAAAAATTTCTATTGTGTGAGATAAGTGTGCCGAAGTTTTGTGAAGGTGTAGTTCCTGCCGTCCAATGTCGTTAAATTAGTTGTGTTGCTCCGTCAGGAGCAGCGCGTTTATAGTGCGTATTGGGTGTAGAAGATTTGGGCTCCATCGGAGCCTCATGTTTACGCCGCGGCTAACGGAGCTACGCTCTTATACCAATTGGACATAAAAAACACTGTCATCCTGAGCCTGACGAAGGGTGAATAGGCTTCGTCAAGCTGTTAATGACAAGCGCTGCAAGTTGTTGAAAATGAATCTATATAAGGAGCGTCATCCGATAGTTATCGGATCTGACCGAAGTTTTGTCCCTAAAGCAAAACGAGCGGAGGATTCTCTGCAAAAGTCAGAGACCTCTCGGTTCCGTCCCGAAAGTGTTCGCATGTGCGTCAAGCTAAGCGCGACATTCAATCTGCTGAAACTGCAACTACACCAGCATTTGAGCCATTTTCGCTCCGTTAGGAGCGTTGTGTTTATAGCAATCGCAATGGTATTTGCTCGGGCTGTTTACGCGGCATCCCGCTAGGCGGGACAGGCTCTGACGGAGCCGATGCGTTGCGTAGATGATCATGAATACTATAAACACGCGGCGCTTACAGCGCCTGAGTCGCTTCCCTTAGCTTGACGCGCATGCGAAAGTGTTCGGAACTCCACTCGAGGTGACGGCGCAAATAATAATTTGTCACTCCAAAGAACTTAATTTCCTTTATTTGTGCCTCAGCCTGACCTATCTTTCTTTGGATGTAATTTAAAAGACTGATTGGTATAACAATCATTCTACAATCGCAATGCTTCTGCCGGAGCCAAATGGAAAGGGAATAGCGAAGTTTTCATTCGCTTACTTGCTGGCAATGCCCGCTGCCAGATAGTGCTGAATAAAATCTTCCAGTTCCTTTCCGTGTATATTGATCGCCAGGATCTTTTTTTGTCCGTCGATCAGTACATTAAAAGGCAGCTCCTCAATACCGTAATCCTTTGCTACCGGGCTTTTCCAAAACCGGAGATCGCTTATTTGTATCCAGTTTATTTTAAGACGGGCGACTAGCTGCTGCCAATTCTTTTTTTCCTTGTCGAGCGATACGCCTACTATTTCAAATTTTCCTTCTTTAACAGCAGCGTCAAATTTTTTATACAGGGCTTTTAATTGCGGCTGCTCTTCCACGCAGGGAGCGCACCAGCTTGCCCAGAAGTCGATCAGTACTAACCCGGTTTTTAATGAAGCAAGCGAAACGGTGTCGCCCCTGCTGTCAGGAAGCCTTATTTCCGGGGCGGTCTGGCCCACTTTAAGCAGGGTGTCCTGGGCGCAAACAGAATTTGCGACAAGAGCACTTATCAGCAGTATGTACAGTAGCTTACCCATCTTTAATCGTTGGTGGGATAGTTCTTATCCAGCCAGTCCGTTTTAATATTTTTTGCGAGATTCAATAACCGCACATTTTTGAATCCCATAGCGGTGATTGTTGTAAATGCCGGGCGAATATTGGGGCAGCGGTCAAAAGGACAGCAGCCGCAATAAATAATGATCTCCTTATTTTTCGGAGTGTTTTTCAGTATGCTTTTTAGTTGCTTTAAATGTTCCGCTTCATGGGCCGGGCCTGCATTCACCGATCCTTTTATAACGGCATCCGGACCAACCGCCACAATCAGGGCATTACCGGCCTGGTCATTGGTGATGCGTTTTGCAAGAATATCCGGGGCGACTAATTGCTTTTCATTCCAAGGATTTACGGTGTTTTGCGCCCGGAGCGGGGCCTTGGTTGCACACAGCAAGGTCAGCAGGAAAATTAAATACTTCATAATCTGTTTTTACGAAGATACGGCGGATGCGTGTTTTTTATAAAAAATATGCCGTATTCGCGCATTCTGTACAACAAAGCCGTTCAAGCTATGGACGCAGTAAAAATTATTGCATTTAAGGCAGCATGGATTAAGAATGATTAAGAATTTTTTTGGCCCGCAGATTCACGCATGCGATAAATCGGGGGCCGGTAGCGCGGCGCGGATTTACCTTTCCTCCTTCTGCGAAAGTCTGCTTCCGATAAATCGGAATGCGGAAGACATTTTGGCTGCTGATTTGTGGGAATCACTTTCGTTGTATTCTTAAATCATACCGCAACGCAGAGCGATGGAATTCGTAACGGTATCTGTTTCCTTGTTTATAAGCGTCGGGCATCCGTTCGCGAATAGCCCTGCGGAATGTCGCATACAGCCTCCTTTAAAACCAGATATTAGGCGCATCTTTGTTGTATAATTTTAAACACAAAACCTTTTTTATGTCAGACAACAAAGTTTCATTCCACCGGGTGCTTAAAGCATCCCCCGAAAAAGTATACCGCGCTTTTACCGACGCGCTGGCGATCGCCTCCTGGCTGCCGCCTTATGGTTTCCTTTGCACCGTGCACGAAATGAATGCGCAGGTGGGCGGAACCTATAAAATGTCGTTCCAGAATTTTACAACGGGCCATAGTCATTCCTTTGGTGGAACGTATTTGGAACTCAAACCCAATGAGTTTTTAAAATATACCGACCAGTTTGACGATCCTAATATGCCCGGAGTGATGACGACTACTGTTTGGCTGCAGAAAACATCAGTGGGCACAGACCTGAAAGTGGAGCAGGAAGGTATACCTGCCATGATACCTGTGGAAATGTGTTACCTGGGTTGGCAGGAATCATTAGAAAAGCTCACCAAGCTGGTGGAGCCCGAAATACCGGACGCTTAAAAATACAGGGTTTATCCGCTGATCTTTTTAAGGCATTTGAGCATATCGATGCCCTTGCCCAGTACCGGGGCAAACAGATCGCCCGTTTTAGCGAGCCGGTGCTGCATGGTTTGTAGGGTAAATTGCTGCGGCATAAGCCCGGGCTTTACCTCCTTCCAGTGTAAAGGGGCCGATACCGTTGCTCCCGGCCGGGGCCGCACGCTGTAAGCGCTTGCAACGGTTTGCCCTCTCCGGTTTTGAAGATGGTCGATATATATTTTTTGCGTACCTCTTTTCTTAAGATTCCGTTCAAGGGTTGTACTATCCGGTAGTAGTTCGGTTACATGCAAAGCAACCAGATGCGCAAAGTCTTTCACCTGTTCATAAGTATACTTATTGCCCAGCGGTACATATATATGCAGACCGGTGGCTCCGGATGTTTTGCAAAAGGCCGGCGCTCCGCAATCATCTAAAATTTGTTTAGTGGCAAGTGCGGCATCAATAACCTGGTCAAAGGTATTATCTTTTGAAGGGTCGATATCAATGATCATATAAGTGGGAGTATCCGGTTTTTTTGCCGTGCTGTTCCAGGGGTTTAATTCTATACAGCCGAGGTTGGCAAGGTACAGGAGCGCAGCCCGGTCATTACATATAATATAATCGATCTCTTTTTTTGTGCTTTCAGAGTAGATCTGAATGGTTTTGATCCACTCCGGAACAGCATCCCCCGCATCTTTCTGATAAAAACTTTCGCCGGTGATGCCGTTGGGATAACGGTTCAGGCTTTCGGGCCTGTCTTTAAGATAAGGCAGTATAACGGGCGCTGTTACATTGTAATAAGCGATAAGATCGCCTTTTGTAAAACCATCTTCGGGCCAGTAAATTTTATGCTGGTTAGTGAGCTTTATCGTTTTCCGGCCTTCTTTAATGTTATATTCGTTTTGTGCCGGTGACCCGGGCTGCGCCGTTTTTTTATCCGCCATAACTACTTCGTTTTTAGGGATGACAATTTCTGTTGCCGCTTTGTCTTCTCTGAGCCCCTGGAAGACCGGTTGCCTGAAGATATGATCTTTGGTCAGTTGGGAAAATTTAATGTTGCAGACCAGGCTGGGGCGCAGCCATACAGCGGGCATATTGGTTTGGGGAGTGTGGGCAAACGGCGACCGCTCCGTTACCAGCGGCTGCATTTTTTCATATAATTCGGTTAGCGATCGCTCGTCAAAACCTGTTCCGGTGTGACCGGCATACACCAGTTTCCCCTCGTCATATCTGCCGAGAATTAAGGCTCCGAATTTTTTCCGGGAGCCCCTGGGGGCCGTATAACCCGCAATAACAACTTCCTCGGTATGATGGTGTTTTATTTTTAGCCAGGAAGTAGTTCTTATTCCCTCCGCGTAAACGCTGGTTGCGCTCTTGGCGATCATTCCTTCCAGGTTTTTCTTTTGAATGGCCCTGAAGAATTTTTCACCGTCTTTTACCACATGATCGCAATACTTAATGACGGCATTTTCGTTAAGGGCCTCTTTAAGCAGCTCCTTGCGTTGCAGGAGCGGCAGCGCTTCTGTACTATGCCCGTTGAGGTGTAGCAGATCAAATACCTGGTAGGTTAGCGGCATATCCGGTGCTTCTTCAAAATGCTGCAAGGTTTGAAAATCGGGCATTCCTTCTTTGTTGTAGGCAACAATTTCTCCATCTAATATCATTTCATGTTGCTGTTGCGCCAGGGCCTGTGCCAGTACTCCGTACCGGTTGGCAAAGTTGAGACCGTTGCGCGAGTAAAGCCTGAGTTTTTTACCTGTTTCGGCTATCGCCCGGTAGCCATCCCATTTAATTTCAAATACCCAATCTTTATCTGTAAAGGGTTTATCTGCAATGGTCGCCAACATAGGTTTTATATAATGGCGGTGTTTTTTCTCAGTGGAGACGGGTAGGGGCGTTGCTTTTTTTTTTACGAGCGGCCCTTGTGGTGCTGGTTGTTTTTTTGGGGCCGGAATATTGCTGCTTGCTTTTACTGTTCTGGCCGCCTGTTTTCTGGGCGAACGCTCCGCGTCGTACGCTCCGTTAACGGCAAAGGCATCCTTATGCTTTATCAATAGCCAGGCGTTGTCTTCCGTCGCGTTTTTCATGCGGACCAACGCAAATTCCCCGTTTAATTTTTTCCCATGCAGAACGAATTTCAGGGACCCGTTTTTAAGCTCCTGCAATAAAACCGCCTCATCATTTTTCCCCGGTTGCTGCTCCAGCGCGGTATAAGTTCCTTCGTCCCATATTTCAACGTTTCCTGCGCCATAATTACCCTTTGGAATAGTGCCTTCAAATTTCCGGTAGGCATACGGGTGGTCTTCAACCATTACCGCCAACCTTTTGTCGGCCGGATTCAGGGAAGGTCCTTTGGGTACGGCCCAGCTTTTAAGCACACCAGCCATTTCCAGCCGGAAATCGTAATGCAGCCGGGTGGCATCATGACGCTGTACTACAAAATGCAGTTTCCTGCCCCCGGTTTTTTTTATTCCTCTGGGTTCGGCGGTTTGGGAAAAATCCCTTTTGGTATTATATTTTTTTAGCGGCATAACCTCTTACGGGGTATATAATTAAGTGGCCCGATGGCAGTATCGGTTGCTTTTAATAAAAGGTTTCAAAGAGCCCTACATTCTTTTCCAAGCGGAGCAGGTATTCTTTGTCTTTTTCAAAATAGCGGGCTTTCTCAAAATCATTTCCCGCAAAGTTGATGACGCTCTCTTTATTCATCCATTCGCTTATCGTAAAAAAATGACAGATATCGCCCTCCACCTTCCGGAGGATCTTATCCGAAACGTTGCCGATGGTTGATATACAGGCCGTGTGACCGGTGTGAATAATATAATTCAGGTAGGCATCTGCCTGATCGGCTTTTGTTTGGCCATGCCAGATTCTTGTTATCATGATTAATTGTTTTATCCGTTACGAAACTTTTTTCTTTGCAGAAAGACTGGCTTTTAACTGTTCCATCAGGTCCTGGGATTTGTTGTATACGATCTTCATTTCCGGAACGTTTATCTTCCTGCCTTTTGCTTTTGATTCAATGATCTTCATAAGCTTTTCAGAATAAGTATCTTTATAGGCGGCTATGTTCAATTTTTGCGACAACTGTTCTATGAGCGTTACCGCCATTTTTAACTCCGCTGGTTTTACGTTTCGCTTGGGAATAGCGAGGTCATCGGCTTTTCGCAATTCCTCCGCAAACCGGAGACGTTGAAAAATGATCAGGTCCGTATAGGGTTTTAGCAGGCCCAGCACTTCTTTGTTCCGCATTACAAAAGTACCTAAACCCACCATCCCCGTTTTTACCAAAGCATCCCTCAGTAACGCATAGGCGGCTTCCCCGTTCTTCTGGGGCTCCACAAAATAGGGCGTTTCATAATAAACGCTGTCAATCTCTTCTGCTTTTACAAACTGGTCTATGGAAATGATTTTTGTTTTTTCAGGCTGAGCTTTTTCAAAATCTTTATCATCCAGCACTACATACTTTCCCTTATAGTTAAACCCTTTTATAATATCCGTCCACGCTACTTCTTTCCCGGTTTTTTCATTAACCCGTTTGAATTTGATATGACTGTGGTCTTTTTTATCCAGCATATCCAGATCCAGGCTGCTTTCTTCAGTGGCCGAATACAGTTTTACCGGAATATTAACCAGGCCAAAACCAATGGCGCCCGTCCAGATTGCTTTCATATTCGATTAAGGTTTTCCTGTGAAAAAAGCTGAGAAATCATTTTATACTAAAAAGTAGTAAAAATGATCTGTTGTATTATATCAAAAATCGTGCGTAGCGTGCGTTAGATCAATGCTTCTTAACAATATTTTTCTGTTTTTCCTTTTTGATGGAATAATGGGGAGCAAAAACAACCCATACCAGCGTCCGGGTAATTTTTTCCCCATCCGGGTGGGTTAGTATTTCCCCGTTTGACGCTGCTACCCTAAAAGGAAGCGCCTGCCCCTAACGGGCAGGCGGTTTCCTCATTTTGATGTATATGACCCATGCTTTCCCTTCGGCGATTTTATTCAGCCATTGCCTGTTCATTTACAAAATTTTCCGCTATTTCCGTCAGGGCAGTGTCCGTCTCCTTTTCATTATCCAGTGTCTGCTGCAATAGTTTCGCAACTTCTGTATGTTCCATTTGTTCCGCAAAAGCCCGCAGCGTGCCATAGGTGGCTATTTCATAGTGCTCTATTTTTTGCGCCGCCAGAATAAGCCCTGCATCGCGCGTAGCGGTTTCGCTTTCCGTATCAGACATAATTTCATTTGCTTCTTCCACCAGCCCTTCCATTGCTTCGCATTTTTTGGCTACCGCTTTTTCATCCAGCAGGGAAAAGACCTTTTCGAGCGTGGCTGCATGCTCCTCTGTTTCGTGCGTATGCTTTTCAAATGCCGCTGCCAGATCCTCGCTGTGACTGGCTTTTTGCATTCTGGGAAGCGCCTTTATCAAATGTTTTTCTGCCCAGTAAATATCTTTTAACTCGTCAACGAAAAACCGGTGAAACTCACTGCTTTTCATTTCCGGGGACAGATGGTTTGTTGTAGATTTTCCTGATTTGTTTGTTGTCATAACTTTAATTTTTTTGTATCGGTTTAGAAATAGTTAAAGCTCAATAGTGTTTTTTTTTTGAACATTGCTTCCATATTGTCTTCAAAAAAATCAGGCCAAAAAACAGGAAGTTGGCTATAAATTTGTTTTAAAAATAGTATGAAAAAAAATCGGGTTGGCGTTTTTGAAAGGGTTGCGACAAAAATTACGTACTGGACCGGGAGCTTTACTGCATTTGGATTAGCGGTGGCGCTGGTACTGTTGTGGCTGATAACCGGACCGCTTTTTCATTATTCAAATACCTGGCAGCTAGTGATCAATACCGGCACTACCATTATTACTTTTTTGATGGTATTCCTGATTCAGAAAAGCCAAAACAAAGATTCAAAGGCCATTCAGCTTAAATTAAATGAATTGATCGCTTCCAGCCAACTCGCCAGCAACCGCATGGTTGATATTGAGGGACTGAGTGAAGAAGAGCTGGAAATATTGCACAGGTTTTATAAATTATTATCAGACAAAACAAAAGAAGCCCGCAATATTCATGATTCGCATTCTATTGATGCGGCTACCCGGTTGCATAATGAAAAAGAAGTTGCTGAAAAGATGAAAGGCCAACCGGAAATTTAATCCGGCCAATTTTCGCTATTCTTATGCCGTTCCCTTCCGGATGGCAGAAGGCCGTTCGTTAAAAGTTGCAAAGGTTGCCGGTTGGCACGCAAAAGTGATATGTTAAAATGGAGCCGGATGCCCCGGCGAAAATCTGAATGGCACAGATATCGGTTGTCAAAAATATTCGTATCTTGAAAGTCCTTTTAAATCATTTCGGGGGAGGCCTTTACGACGGCCTGCTGAATTATTGGTTACTTATATAACTTTTACCGTCGATGATGCTATCATTAAATAAGATCCGGTTGGGTTATGCGCTTTCCTCTTTGTTGCTATTGGTTTCTTACGTCCTCATTTTTTATACCAACCGCCGGTTGCAGCAGGAAAAGGATTGGGTGGTTACCAATTATACATTAATCAATAAACTGGGCGATATAAAAATGGCGATGAGTGAGGCCGAATCGAATGTGCGGGGTTATGTTATCAACAGATCGCCCCAGTTTGTGACCGGTTTTGATAAAGCCCGCTCCAATATTACGCTACTGCATACCCAGGTGAAAAAGCTTATTGGAAAGGATGCGGCCCAATTGGTCAATGAAGATCAGTTGCGGTTGATGACGAACACAAGTCTGTCGGAACTTTCTGCAACACTCGATTTATTCCGGGCCCGGCCGGAGTCATTAAAAGCATCCACCATTCAACCGGCCAACCTGGAACTTTCAGATAATATAAATGCGTTGATCCGGAAAATGATCGGGAATGAGCAGTTGCTGATGCAAAAACGAATGTTAAAGCTGAATCATTTTTATTCCAGCACGGAAGCCATGACGATACTATCGCTGTTTATGGCCCTGATTGCTGTATTGTACGCAGTTATTACGTTTAACAGTCAGTATAAACAAAAAAAGAGAGCTAATAAAATTGCGGATCTATATAGGATTACGCTGGAGGGTAATGTGAAGGAGTTAAGCGAAAAGAATGTGGAGCTTAACGAATTAAAAGGAGTGGAAAAATTAGCTTCGATCGGCCGGGTGTCAAGGGTGATGGCGCATGAGGTGCGTAACCCCTTAACCAACATTGCACTGGCAGCCGAACAATTGCGGGATGTTCCCGGTTTTGCAAAAGAGGAAGAGGCCGAACTGCTGATCAATATTATCAACAGGAATTCGGCCCGTATCAGCCAGATGGTGGCTGATCTTTTGAATGCAACGAAATTTATGGAGCTCGACAGGCAAAAAGAAAATATTAACCAGTTGCTGGACGAAAGTCTTTTAATGGCGAGAGACCGGTTATTGCTCCGGAAAATACAGGTTATAAAAAATTATTCAACGGATTTGTGCGATGTAATGGTTGATAAAGAACGGATTCGCCTGGCTTTTCTGAATATTATTGTAAACGCTATTGAAGCAATGGATGAAGGCGGAGGTATTCTTGAACTAACCACACTGAAGCAGGAAGACAAGTGTATCGTTGAGGTCCGGGACAATGGGAAGGGGATGGACGAGGATACGCTGCAAAATCTTTTTGAGCCTTATTTTACTTCAAAAAGTAAAGGCAACGGACTGGGGCTTACCCATACACAAAATATTATATTGAATCATAAGGGAAGCATAAAAGTACTGAGCGAGCCGGAGCGGGGCAGCCGCTTTATTATTTCGCTGAACCTTGTATAAGGCAACACATAGGTTTCAGGAAGTGCGTTGTAGAAGTGTTTGATCAATCATCTTTAATATGGTTTCCTTTGTAAAAGGCTTGCCAATAAAATCATCGGCGCCGTTGTTCAACGCCATTTTCCGGTCGTAACTGGTGTCGTAAGCCGTCATCATTACAACGGTAACGGCGGTTATTTCTTTTAACAAAGATATACATTGAAATCCCAGCCCATCGGGCAGCCGGTTATCAAGGAAAACCAGGAAAGTGTCCGGGTTTGCTTCCAATACCTGTAACCCTTCCTCAATCGATCCCGCAAACAGGGCTTCTATACCTCGCTGTTTCAGTATGTTACGTAAAAGATAATACATATCACTTTCATCGTCAATGACCAACGTTTTTAACGGACGAGTAGGAGACGGAGATGCAGAATTGTATTCGAAAAAACTACTTTTCACTGTGAAAAAACGGGCAATTATATTGCCAAAACAGAGAGGCAGATGCGGAATATTTTATGTGACTAAAAGCCGGCACGATTTGAGCAGTACAATGGGTAAGAAAAACCTCAATATATGCCCCAAAAATTGCTCATAATCGACGACGATGCTGATCTATGTCAACTGTTGTCCCGTTATCTTAAAAAAAATGGCTACCAGGTAGAAACCGCTTATTCCGGCAATAAGGGAGTAGCCCGGTATAAAGCTGAAAATTTTGACGCCGTTATTGCCGATTACCGGCTGGGCGATATGGATGGAACTGCATTGGTTAAAGAACTGAAACAATTAAATGCTAATGCTGCTATTTTAATTATTACGGGTTATTCAGACATCCGGCCGGCGATTGAAGTAACCCGGCTGGGCGCGTTTGATTATATTCCTAAACCGCTCGTTCCTGAAGAGGTGTTAAAACTGCTTAAAAAAATGACAGATCCTGATTTTGCAACAGGGCAGGCCGCCCGGAATGTGCAAACCGATACCGCCTCTTTTTTACAGCAATATTATGTAGGTAAGTCAAAGACCGTCCAGGATGTATACCATCAGGTATCGGTAGTAGCCCCCACAAACTACAGTGTTATTTTATATGGAGAGAGCGGCACAGGTAAAGAGGTTATAGCGCGAACCATACATCATAGCAGTACCCGGTCCGATCAACCTTTTGTGGCCCTGGATTGTGGAACGCTTTCGCGGGAACTGGCGGCCAGCGAGCTTTTCGGTCATGTAAAAGGCGCTTTTACCGGGGCGCTGCAGGACAAGGAAGGTCATTTTGAAATGGCAAACGGGGGTACGCTTTTCCTGGATGAAATAGGGAACCTGACGCCCGATATCCAGGCGATCCTGTTGCGCATCATCCAGGAGCGGAAATTTAAACGCGTGGGTGGAACTAAAGAAATTTCCATTGATATCCGGATCATTGTAGCATCAAATGAGAACCTGAAAGCTGCCTGCAGCAATGGTAAATTCCGGGAAGACCTGTTTCACCGCCTTAACGAATTTGCTATCCACCTTCCGGCGTTGCGCCACCGCAAGGACGACATTGGCCCCCTTGCCGAATTTTTTCTAAAAAAATCCTGCGAAGAAAGTGCAAAAACGATCACGGGATTTTCCGAAGCGGCTTTTGCTGCCTTTCTGCGTTACGATTGGCCGGGCAACCTCAGGGAATTGCGGAACGCCGTTCGCCGGGCTGTATTATTAACGGAAGATAATGGAACCGTAAATGAAGAAGCACTGTTAATTGAGGGGGCTGATCCAAAGGAAATAACTGACAACCCCGCGGAGAACGGGCAGCAGCCCGATTCCGAGAAAGACCTTTTAAAAGAAGTTGCGGGACGTGCGGAATATAACGCTATCATGACTGTTTTAAAGAAAGTGAACTTCAATAAGAAAAAGGCTGCCGAAGTACTGAACATCGACCGGAAGACCCTGTATAATAAGTTGAAATTATTTTCAGGGAACTAAGGAGCCTTTTATTTCCAATATTTTGCCTTTATGCTTTTAGCCGAATCCAGGTGCTCCTGCAAATGAGGCAGCGTCTTATCGGCAAACGCCTTTATGTCCGGGTCCTGCGCGTATTTGACCGCATCTTCAAATCGCTTAACCGCATCTTTGTGACCATCGATCACTTCGTTAATATAATCTTTGTCAAATGTGCTTCCCTGCCGGGTAGATAATTTGTTCATTGTCTTTTGATCATCAGACATGGGCGGGATGGTGATATTCTTTTTTCCTGCCAGCTCTTTTACAGATTCATTGAGCTGTTGGTGCTCCTGAGCTAACATTTTTGCAAAACTTTTTACAGTGGGTATCGTAGCCTTTTGTTCGGCCAGCGTTGCCAGATCCGCTTCGCGGAGCTCGTTGTCTGCGGCTCTTACCAGGAAGGCGGCGCTCATGCTGTCGACTGTAACGGTAAGATTGTTAGCAGCGCTGTCCTGCTTAACATTGTTGGCGGAGTCCGCTTCGGCTACCGGGGTCTTAGGCTGCTGATTACAGGACCAAAAAAATATAGTTGTCAAAAGGAATATGCTTACTGTTTTCATTTTTTATATTTTAGAATTAGCTAATGGATATAACATCTATCAATAGCTAAAAAAATGATGCCGGTTTGGGTTCTGTTTATCCCGGGGTTTGCATTCGCTGATACGGAGCATTTAATTCCTTTTAGCGGGGTATTATTTCCACACATCAACCGGATGAAGCGTTTCTTAACGCTCTTATCTGGTGCTCCGATTCGGTGAGGGTAGCTTCCTGTGCGATCAGGAGGTTAGAAAGTTCGTCTGGTAGCCCGGGCTCATTTAAAGCCTCTTTATAGGCATTGCGTGCGGCGCTCTCCACTTTTTCGGCAACTTCAAGGACCGTTCTTTTGTCGGTAATACCGGTGAATATTGTTTTAACGTCCAGCCATAAGCGGTACAATTTTCCTGCGCCGGTAGTGCCGGTAGTGGCTTCGCCTCCAAGGAAATCGACCAGCCGTGCAAGGTCGGTATTATGGTCATGGCTGATAATTATCATTTTGCCAAAAATAGATTTCAGGTAATTATCCTGCTCTTCTTTTAGTTCAGCCACTGCCTTTTCATAACCTGCAATGCGGTCGTTATTGATCCGTATCAGGTCATTTAACAAATCAATAAAGTTATGATAAACCATGACGCTGTTTTTATCCTAATGGTGCTTAAAATAATGGATCTCCCTTTCGTGATTTTTGGCCGCCTCCAGTGTGTCGAAAGTGCCCAGGTTCCTGCGCTTGTTTGTTTTCTTGTCCGGCATTCGGGAGTATAAGCGGTACTTGCCGGATTTTAATTTTCGGATCATTGTTTATTTTTTTATTAAAGAAAGATTACATCGCTGTCTGCTGCATTTTCCTGCTGCGCGCAGCTTTTTTTGCGGCCATTGATCTGCCGGTTGTTCCTTTTGTTCTTGCCGCTTTTTTTGCTGCGGCAGTACGTGCTGCAGCGGTTCTTTTTTGTGCCGCTGTTTTCGCCTGGCGCGATAAGGCTTCATGAGATACTGTGGTGGTAGGTTCTTTTTGCAGCGCCTTTTCCCTGGCGGCTGACCGGGTGCGTGAAACAGGCTCATGCGCCTGCCCTTTTTTATAGGCACTTTCCGCGCTTTTCCTTGTTTTTTCAGAGACCGTACCTTTCTTTGGCGGTTTTAAGTCAACACCGGCCCTCCGGGCTTGTGATAATCCAATGGCAATAGCCTGTTTGGCAGAGCGTGCGCCATGTTTCCCTTTTCTGATTTTTTCTATCTCTTCCTGAACGAATGCGCCGGCCTGGGTAGAGGGGGCTTCCCCTTTTCTTTTAGCGGCGGCTGCTTTTTTAATGGTACTTTTTAAAGGCATAAAAAATGTTTTTGTTACTGATAAGGAGCACAAGAAATAAGCCGAAAAAGAAAGATCTTACGGATGGGTACGTCCGGCCGTCGGAATTTTAACGAATAACCTGCGATACGGGCGGGGCGGCAGCCAGGTTTGGCCTGATCTTGGCATCCTTAGTAAATAAAAGCTATGGAAGATAGTAATAACATATTCACAATAGCGGTTACCATTAACGGCAAGAGCCAGCAGGTAGAAGTAGTTACGGCCGAAACGACGGATGGCGTTGCATTTTATAAATGTAATATAGCCAGTGAAGAAATAACCCAGGTACGAAAAGATACCGATCGCTGGAAACAATTATGGGGGTCGTTAACTGAAATGGAAATTGAAAGTATTGGCGCCGCTATTGACGCTTATTTCGAAAAAAATAAGATCACCTCATAAATGACTTTTATGTCTTATACACTTGATGGTGAAATATTGAACGACCTGTTGCTTATTAATAATGACCGCATCGCCGGCTATAACAGGGCTATTGACGAATTAGAAGATGCGGAAGATGCCGGACTGAAAAATTTATTCCAGCACTATATCGATAACAGTAACATTTTTATTACAGAGCTAACGGATGAATTAAAAGCATCGGAACAGCCCGTTGCTACTGGTACAACCGGCAGCGGCAAAATTTATAAAGCCTGGATGGAGATCAAGGCTTTCTTTACGGGTAATGACCGGCAAACAATCCTGAACAGTTGCGAAGCCATTGAAGATGCCGCCAAGAAAGCCTACGAAACTGCATTGAATCAACCCGGCTTATTGCCTGAAACGTTTTTACTTATCGAAAGACAAAGCAACCATTTGGTGAAGGCGCACGATCAGATAAAAAAACTCAGGGACGCATAAAAGAAGCGGTTATTTATGGGGGAAATTGCCTGTTAATTGTTGGCGGGTTATCTTTAGAAAAATTTAGATACATGCGCCTGAAAAAAATGATTGCTTTTATTGGTTTGTTATGGAGTTGTGGTCCGGTTTTATCACAGGAGCATCCTTCCATCTGGTTTGCCAAACCCGGGTTGAAATGGGATGCCGAAGGATTGCCTATCGGCAACGGGCGCCTGGGCGCGATGATGATGGGAGGCGTGGCAAACGACACGATCCAGTTTAACGAGCAAAGCCTTTGGAGCGGCGATAACAACTGGGACGGCGCCTATGAAACCGGCGACCATGGCTTTGGAAGTTACCGGAATTTCGGTGCACTGGTGGTTAATTTCGATGGAGACAAAAGCAGCTCCGGTTACAGGAGGGGGCTGAACCTTACCGATGGGATCTACACGGCATCCCTTACAATTAATAAAACGCAATACAAACGTGAAGCTTTTGCCAGCCATCCGGACCAGGTGATGGTATTCCGGTACACGGCTCAAAATGGACGTTTGTCCGGGCGCATAAGCCTTCACTCCGCGCAGGGCGCCAGCGCGCGGGCAACCGGCAACAGCCTGCAGTTTGCGGGCACGATGCCCAACCAATTACAGTATGCAGCAAAAATGCTGCTGCAGCAGGAAGGGGGAACGGTTACGACGCTCGACAGTCAGTTGGTTTTTACCGGGTGCAAAACGCTTACCCTTTATTTGGATGCCCGTACGAATTACAAGCCTGATTATACTGCCGATTGGCGGGGTGCTGCCCCCCGGCCCGTTATAGAAAAAGAACTGGCGGCGGCGCTGCGGAAAACCTATGAGCAATTGCGTGCGGCACATATAAAAGATTTTACAGCACTGGCGGCGGCGGCACACATTGATGTAGGTACCACGCCTGTTGCTTTGCGGGCATTGCCCACCGATCTGCGCCTGCAAAAATATGCAGCCGGCGGCGCTGATCCGGATCTGGAAGAAACTGTATTCCAGTTTGGCCGTTACCTGCTGATCAGCTCCTCACGGCCCGGTGGATTGCCGGCGAATTTGCAGGGGCTCTGGAATAACAGTAACACACCTCCCTGGGCCAGCGATTATCATAATAATATCAACATCCAAATGAATTATTGGGCTGCCGAAAACACCAATTTGTCTGCCTGCCATATACCCCTTATCGATTATATTGTGGCCCAGGCGGAACCCTGCCGCATCGCTACCCGCAAGGCTTTTGGCGCTGCTACCCGTGGGTGGACGGCCCGCACGAGTCAGAGTATTTTTGGCGGCAACGGGTGGGAATGGAATATTCCTGCAAGCGCCTGGTATGCCCATCATGTATTTGAGCATTGGGCTTTTACCAAAGACAGGGATTATCTTAAAAAAACGGCATACCCTGTTTTAAAAGAGATCTGTAATTTTTGGGAAGACCGGCTAAAGCAATTGCCCGACGGAAGCCTGGTAGTGCCCAATGGCTGGTCGCCGGAGCATGGCCCGCGCGAAGATGGGGTGATGCACGATCAGCAACTGGTGTGGGACCTGTTTCAGAATTACCTGGATGCGGCTAAGGCGCTGAACACCGACCCCGCATACCAGTTAAAAGTAGCAGACATGCAGCGGCGCCTGGCGCCCAATAAGATCGGCAAATGGGGACAGTTACAGGAATGGCAGGAAGACCGGGATGATCCCAATGACCAGCACCGGCACACTTCTCATTTGTTTGCTGTATACCCGGGCCGGCAGATCAGCCTCACCCAGACGCCGGAACTGGCAAAAGCGGCCATTATTTCTTTGCGCAGCCGCAGCGGCAATTATGGGAAAAACATTGATAAGCCTTTCACTGTGGCTTCAACAATAGGCGATAGCCGCCGCTCCTGGACCTGGCCCTGGCGTTGTGCGCTATGGGCGCGGCTGGGTGAAGGAGAGAAGGCGGGAATGATGGTACGCGGATTGCTTACCTATAACATGCTGCCCAACCTGTTGGCAACCCATCCGCCCCTGCAGTTGGATGGTAATTTCGGCATCAGCGGGGCTATTCCGGAGATGCTGTTACAAAGTCATGCCGGCGAAATAAGCCTGTTGCCGGCGATCCCGGAAAGCTGGAAGCAGGCCGGTTCATTTAATGGCCTGCGGGCCCGCGGTGGATTTACGGTAAGTTGTAGCTGGAAAGCCGGCCGGGTGACCGGCTATCATATTGTTTCAAAAACGCGCCAAAAAGTATGGGTGCGTGTGAACGGAGAGCGGAAAGAAATAGTTTCGGAGCAATTATAAAAGATCAGACGGGCGCTGCTACCCGTTTAATAATGTATTTTTTCGAAAAGCTGGCTGCACTGCGGAAGGGACTTGACTTGTGGTGTAATTAATATAAATTCGTGGAGGGATCACCAATATTGTTTTTTTAACCGGTTTTCTTTTTAAAGAAATAGTTATATTCCCGACCTTCTCAGGAACCTAATAAAAAATATATGGGGCACTTGCCAAAATTAATAGAAGACCTGGCTTTGATCCTTATTGCAGGAGCATTGGTAACCCTGCTTTTCCGTAAAATAAAACAACCCCTCGTGTTGGGTTATATAATTGCCGGTTTCCTGGTGAGCCCGCATTTTATATTTACCCCCAATGTTGTAGACCAGGAGAACGTAAAAACCCTTGCGGACATCGGCGTTATTTTCCTGTTATTTAGCCTGGGGCTGGAATTTAGTTTTAAAAAACTGGTGCGGGTAGGCGGCACTGCTTCGATCACAGCATTTACCGAAATTATTTTTATAACGGTAGCGGGATACTGCACCGGCAAACTGATGGGGTGGAACACAATGGACAGTATGTTTCTCGGCGGTATGCTGGCCAGTTCTTCCACTACTATTATTTTAAGAGCGTTTGATGAACTGGGCGTAAAGACAAAACAGTTTGCCCGTATCGTATTTGGCGTACTGATCGTGGAAGATATTGTGGTGATCCTGTTAATGGTATTGCTGTCTACCATAGCCGTTACCAAGAATTTTGAAGGAACACAAATTCTTTTTACTGTATTGAAATTATTGTTTTTCCTGGGAATGTGGTTTATAGTAGGTATTTTTTTATTGCCCACTTTTTTGCGGGTAGCGCGCAAGTTGCTTGACGAGGAAACCCTGCTGATATTGGCGCTGGGCCTGTGTTTGGGAATGGTGGTGTTGGCAACCCAGGTCGGCTTTTCAGCAGAACTGGGTGCTTTTGTAATGGGCTCGATCATGGCGGAAACAACATTGGCGGAGAAAGTGGAGCACCAGATCAAACCGGTAAAAGATCTTTTCGGAGCTGTTTTTTTTGTTTCGGTAGGCATGATGATCGACCCCAAGGCCATAGCTGCGTATGGGGTACCCATCCTGATCGTTACCCTGCTGACGGTATTGGGGAAACTGATCAGTACTACCATTGGCGCGCTGATTTCCGGACAGCCTTTAAAACAGTCGGTACAGGTAGGTATGAGCATGGCCCAGATCGGGGAGTTTGCTTTTATCGTGGCTACCCTGGGGCTTTCCCTGGGAGTTATTTCGGAGTTCCTTTTTCCAATAGCAGTAGGCGCGTCTGCTCTTACAACCTTCAGTACGCCTTACCTGATCAAGTTTTCGGAACCTTTTTATAACCGCCTTGCAAAATTGCTGCCGGTGAAATGGGTGCAGAAATTGAATCGTTATGCAACCAGCACCCAGCAGATACAGGCCGAGAGCGACTGGAAGATCGTTTTAAAAACCTACCTGCGCATCATTGTTACCAATACCATTATCCTGATCGCCTTATTATTGCTCTGCAAAAACTTTTTACTTCCTTTTGTTGCAGCGCGCGTGGAGAACGGGCAGTTGCGAAACAGCATTATACTGGTATTTGCCCTGGCTATTGCCGCTCCGTTTTTCTGGGCCTTTATGGCCGGGAAGCCCAAAAGCCAGGCCTACAAAGAATTATGGGTAGATAAAAAATATAACAAGGGCCCCCTGCTGATCGTGGAAATGCTGCGGCTGACATTAGGGATCTTGTTTATTGCCTTTTATGTAAACCTCCTGGTGCCGGCTCGCATCGCGCTTTTTGCCGGGATCCCGATCACCATTCTTGTGATTGTTATTTTTTCAAGCCGGATACAGCGGTTTTACCAGCGCATGGAAAGACGATTTATGCGGAATTTAAATGAGCGGGAACTGGTGGCTGCTGAAGCCACTACAGTGGAAGATACACTGCAATCAAAGAACAGGGAAATGGGGTCTAACATGGAGACCTGGGATGCCCATATTGTTGAAATGGAAGTAAACCCGCAGGCCACGGCGATTGGCGTGGCGTTAAAAAACCTGAGGTGGCGGGAACAGTTTGGGATCAACATCGTTTATATCAGGCGTGGGGAAAAAATAATTCATACCCCGGGAAGGGATAACCGCTTATTGCCTTTTGACCGTGTGGGCATCCTGGCAACCGATGAACAGGTTGCTGCCTTTAAACCGGTGTTTGATGCAAAAGAAGTGATGGGAGAGGAACTGACCAATATCACGGATATTGTGCTGCAAAAAGTGCTGGTAGATGAGCACACGCAGCTAAGAGGGTTTACGATCCATAACTCCGGCATCAGGGAAAAAACAAATGGATTGGTAGTGGGTATCGAAAAAGAAAAGGAACGGATATTGAACCCCGAATCTTCAACGGTGCTCGAGTGGGGCGATATCGTTTGGGTGGTAGGAGACCGGAAAAAACTACAGCGACTGATTGTCGACTAAGGGTAAGACCTTTATTTTACATTTTTATATTTCCTTCGGCGCATATACTTCGTGTATGGGGCTGAACAGGTACAGTTTGCCTGTTTTCATTTCGGTACATTCAAACCGCTTGGTGCGCTTTTTCCCTTTTTTAAAAACGCGACCGTCCGGTAAGGCAAACAAGGTTCCCTGGGGCAGTTCTTCCACCAGGTAATAATGTTTTTTATGCGCGTCGTAACGGTACAAAACCCGTTGCAATCCTTCCTCCGAACAACTGGAGGCTCCAGGATTATGGAGGGAGCGCTGCAGCTCCGCTTCAATATCCTTCGGGAAGATCTTTTTTTCGATGAACTGGGCCAGCAGTTGCCCGTAATTGTTTTTCCACTCGCGACCATGTGATGCCACGCGCCTTCCGTGCCGTTCAAAAGTAACCAGGTGGGCCAGCTCGTGCAATAAGGTTATCAGGAATGCATACCGGTTCAGGTTGCCATTTACACTGATCCGGTGATGTTGCGTATCGATTTTATGCCGGTAATCGCCCAGGACGGAGGTCCGGCTTTTGGCAATAGTAAGATGCACCTTATATTGATTGAGATATGCCAGCACCGGCTCAAAAGTAGCATCCGGCAGATAATCGGCCAGTTGCCCCATAGGGACTTGTTTCTTAGGCATAGATTCGACCTTTGTTTCTTTTATTCGCCTTTATGCGAAATTTTTTAGCGAAGCTAACTATAAAGCTAAACATTGTGCAATTGGGGATAAAAAGAGTTTGTTGGAATGTTTGCAATAAAACGAAGGAGTAAAAAATAAAACGCCTGAAAAAAATTAGTATTTGTTTAAATGTGTAACTTTAAGTGCCTAAAAATTAAACAATGAGAAAGGATGCCCATCTGCCAAAACATTACCCCGGTAAAAACTACCGGGAAGTTTTTTTATTAAAATGGATATTGGGGATTTTAATTGTTTTAATGCTTTTGTTGTTCATCTACGGACTAACGATATTCAGAAAATAGTGCGATAGACTACAGCCGTAAATTACTTACTCCGGCGTTTTTTGTTTGTCGTTAAAAATACGTTTGAGCGTAGTGGTTTCAATTAATGAATAGATAATATAAATGCCCAGGCAAATAAACAGTGCGGGCTTATTTATTATTCCCTGCTGGGAATAAATATAGACGAAGGCTGCAGCGCCGCACACCAGGAGCCGGATAAGAAAGCCTCCATAAAAGGCGCGTACAAAAACCTGCGGATTGGGGTTGTCAATAGCGCTGGCGGAACGATAGGTATTGAACAGGCTGATCAAAAAAAGCAGCAGGTTGCCCGTTAATACCACCGTATCGTCAATGTTGTTTTTTCTAAAAGCGTCCTTGCCAAATAAGAACAGGCAACTGATAAGAATAAATACGGCGATCATCAGACGGACCGGTTTTTTTATGGCAGCTTTGGCACTGTAATTACTCATCGGGATTTTTCTTATTCGTTTCTTTATAAAGATTGTAAAAAGCACCGCCCAAAACAGCCAGAGGTAGTACGATCAGGAAAAGCGGCGATACCTGCAGCTTTTTGTCCAGCCACAGACCTGCATACACTGAAAACAGGATCAGTGCCAGCAACTGTGCGGTAAGACCGATATATTTTAACCACGATCGGGGTGAGCCTTTTTTCAATGCATTTTTTTCGGTACGGCGCAAAGATAAAGGATTGTACAATCGTTTGCATCGATAAAATGAGCTTCAAAATAGTAAGTTTAGCCACAGGCGGTTACATTTGCAACAAGGGTTGTTTCAGCAGTAAAGGCACAGCATTTCTAAGTTTTTATTATATCAAAATGGATTGTTTCAAAGTATTGATTTTTTTTATGGCGCTACAGCTTGCGGCAGGGGCAGGCGGGGCGCAAACCAGCCGCAGGGTACTCTCCTTTAACGACGACTGGGAGTTTAAAAAAGGCCCGGGGAATTTTGGGAAGGATACCTCATACCTGAACCAGGAATGGGAAAAAATAACCGTGCCGCATACCTACAATCGCACTGATATGCAGCTCGATAAAAATTTTTATACAGGAGATGCTTTTTACAAAAAGAAATTTTTAATAGGGAATGCGTTGAAGGGCAAACGTATCTTCCTGCGTTTTGAGGGAGTGGGCTCCGTGGCTACTGTTTATATCAACGGGCGCTATCTTACAGAGCACAAGGGAAGCTTTGCCGCTTTTTCATTTGAAATAACCCACTCGGTAAAATACGGACAGGAAAATATTATCCTGGTGAAGGCGAATAATGCGCCCCGGAAAGACGTGATCCCGGTAAACAATTTTCTGTTTCCTCTGTATGGAGGTATTTATCGCCCGGTAGCAATGATTATCACCAACCCGGTAAATATTACCGTTACGGACTATGCATCGCCCGGAATTTATATCACCCAAAAAAATGTTTCGGCAAAAAGTGCAGCAGTGAACGTAAAGGCGAAGCTGGAGAACAGGGAGCGTACTATTCAGTATGTTATCATGCAAACATTAGTAAAAGATGCGGGTGGAAAAGAAGTGTTGCGCACGCGTAAGGAGATTGCCGTAAGTCCGCAGGGAACCACTTATGCGGAGCAGTCCTTTTCAATGACAAATCCTCATTTATGGAATGGTATTAAGGACCCTTATTTATATACGTTAACAACTTCATTGATACAGAACGGAAAAGAAACAGACGCAGTAACACAGCCTCTTGGCCTGCGCCATTTTGAATTAAAGGCAGGAGAGGGGATGTACCTGAACGGCGTTAAATACCCCATGCACGGTGTTACCCGGCACCAGGATCGCTGGCAATATGGCAATGCGCTCACCCACGGGCAACATGTGGAGGATATGAATATTATTAAAGAGATCGGCGCCACAACCATTCGCCTGGCCCATTACCAGCAGGCGGAAGATATGTATGCGCTCGGCGATAAAATGGGTTTTCTGATCTGGGCGGAAATTCCGTTCGTAAATACCACTTCTTTTGAAGAAACGGAAAATGCCCGCCAGCAAATGACGGAGCTGGTGCGCCAGAATATGAATCACCCATCGATATATATATGGGGATTGCACAATGAAGTGTATGCTAAAACACCCGATGAGCATGTACCGGTGCTGACGCGTGAGCTGAACGATATTGCAAAAACAAATGACCCCGATCGTTATACCGTTTCTGTTTCGGGTTATGGCGAAATGAACCGCCCCGCGAATCTTGCTGCCGACGTGCAGGGAATGAACCGCTACTACGGGTGGTATGAAGGAAAGATCGGCGATCTGGAAGGATGGGCAAAGGGGCTTGAGAAGAATTACCCCGATTATAAGGTGATGCTATCTGAATATGGAGCCGATGGTAATATGGATCAATCTTCCGAACAATTGCCCGATCCGTCAAAGATCAACCCGGTGAGCGGTCAGTTTTTCCCGGAGAATTATCAGACGGAAACCCATATACAACAGTGGGCGATTATTGAAAAACATCCATATATCCTGGCTTCTTATTTATGGAATACTTTTGAGTTTGCCGTGCCGATGTGGAACCGTGGTGGGGTGAATGCCCGTAACCTGAAGGGGCTGGTAAGCTTCGACCGCAAGAGGAAAAAAGATGCCTTCTATTGGTATAAAGCCAACTGGAACCCTGAACCAATGATCTACCTGGCCAACAGGCGTGATAGCATACGTACCCATGAGCACACTAAGGTGCAGGTGTTCTCCAATCTTGACCACGTAACGCTTACGGTTAACGGGGCAACAGTAAAAGGAACGAATGGGGTGAATAAAAGACATTGGGTCTTTGAACCGGTAATACTTAAAAAAGGCATGAATAAAATTGTAGCAACGGGGGTGTCAAATGGGAAAACACTCAGGGATGAAATGGAATGGACGTTGGAATAATGTATAATGTATGATGCCTGATGTCTGACGTTTCACGTTTATCGGTAGATGTTTGAGGAAAGCAAATGGTCAATAGTTAATGGTAATGCACTATAAACCATAAACGACAAACAATAAATAAAATAATGAAATTAAATATTTTTAAAGCCACGGTCATATTGTTTTTATGCTGTACGTTGTTGCAGGCTAAAGCGCAATCCTGGAGCGGCCCGCAGGAGAAACCCAAAGAACATAAAGAACTGAAATATGGCCCGCTGCATCATGGCAAACGGACCGATGCGGCTATGCAGCGTTTCAGAGAGTATGGTCTGGGGCAGTTTATCCACTGGGGCGTATACGCGATCGCCGGCGGCGAATGGAACGGAGTGAAAACAAACCAGGCGTCAGAATGGATCCGCGCCTGGAACGGACCTACGGCACCAAAGGATTGGAAAAATACATATGATAACCTGTACAAGCAGTTTGACCCCAAAAACTTTGACGCCAAACGATGGGCCCGCCAGGCAAAGGCGATGGGCGCGCGTTACGTGATCTTTACTACCAAGCACCATGATGGTTTTTGTATGTGGCCCAGCAAATTTTCAGACTATACCGTAAAAGAAACACCGTATAAAAAAGATATTGTAAAACAGATCGTGGATGCCTACACGGATGAAGGCATTGATGTGTACCTCTACTTTTCGATCATCGATTGGCATAATATAGATTACAGGAGCGGGGCTCCTAAAACGGACGAAGAAAAAGCATCCTACCAGCGCTTTCTCACCTATACCCGCAACCAGCTTTTTGAGTTGATGAGTAATTATCCAAAGATGAAAGGCTTTTGGTTTGACGGTACCTGGGATAAGGCCTGGATCGATTCCTATGCTTTTACTTATCAGTTGGAAAAGGATCTGCGTGCGGCGCATCCTGGCCTGATCATTGGTAGCCGCTTTCGTAATGATGAATATGGTAAACGGCATTTTGATTCAAATGGAGAACTCCTGGGTGATTATGAACAGGGATGGGAGCGCAAGTTGCCAGCCAAATATGAATGGTTGGACGGTAACGACTGGGATTGTGTAATGACGATACCTCCAAACGGTTGGGGCTATATTAAAGACTGGTCGCGGTTTTATACAAAAACATCCTACGACCTGATCGATATGCTGATGCATTCCGTTTCTATGGGTGGCAACTTTGTATTGAATTTTGGTCCGGATGGCAACGGGAATATGAGCCCGGGGGAGGATGTGCTGGCCAAACAGATCGGCAATTGGATTACCTTAAATAAAGAGGCGGTTTATGGCGTAACGCATGCGCCGCTGGAACCCTGTAACTACGGCTATTATACGCAGAAAGAAAATAATTTGTATTTAACAGTATTTAACCGGCCGGTAAATAATATGGTCCGGATCAAATTACCCAAAACAGCTACCGATGTTCCGGTTACAGCAAGCCTGTTAGTGAACGGAGCTTCTTTAAAAATGAAATTTACTGATATCGGTCTGGACCTGGACCGTAACGTATATTTTGATATTACCCTGCCGGATAATTTTGTAAGCAAAGATCCTTTTGTGATAAAGATCACTACCCGCAAAGGAAAGATCAATGCTGCCGAACTGGAAAAGGCACATATGTAAGCTGTTGGAACTACGCGCCTGCATAAAGTTCCTGGGCAAGTTGTTAATGACAGCTAAGAAAATTGTTGAAAATGAATCTTAATAAGGAACCGTCATCCGATAGTTATCGGATCCGACCGAAGTTTTACCCCAAAGCAAAACGAGGGGAGGGCTCTCAAGACCTATCGGTTCCGTCCCGAACGCTTTCACTTGTGCGTCAAAATAAGGAACACGATTCAGACGCTGTAAGCTTATAGTATTCATGACCATCTACACAACGCATCAGCTCCGTCAGGTGCTGCGTAAACACGGCGCGTCCTGCCCAAACAAATACCATTGCTATAAACACAACTGCGAATGCTTTCAGGACTGCACGCAAGGTGACGACACAAATAATAACTTGTTTGTTATTGTCTTTTGTATTGCAGATAGAGAACAGAAATCTATTATTAAAAATTGGGTTAACGCTGGCCGCGAATCTTTTTTCTGACTATCCAAAAAACGATGTATCTATGTGGTTTATTAATTAAATTCATTACTTATAAACAACGAAATGCGCTGTATTCTTTTTTTATCCCTGTTTTTATTTTCCGGGCTTATAAATTTTGCCCAGGAGCAATGTCCCCTCATCCCCAAGCCCCTGGAAGCGGTCAAAACAAATGAAGGCTTTGTTTTAAATAAGTACACCGGTCTTATTGTTGATGTCCCTGAGCTGAAGGATGCCGGCACTTATCTGCAACAGCAACTGCTACGATTAAAACAGTTGCCGGTGGGCCGCGCCAGCAGTTCAAAAAATACTATACGCCTTTCTATAAAAAAGACTTCGAAGGCAGATGAGTCCTATGAACTGATTATTGCAAAAGAAGGCATTACGGTTACCGGTAATTCATTAGCGGGTGTTACCAATGGCGTTTCCAGTCTGCTTCAGCTCATCGTTCTTCAAAAAACGGAAAACGGAGACCTGCACCTTTCCGGTTGGAAAATCAAAGACGCTCCTGCCTATGGCTGGCGTGGCTTTATGCTGGATGAATCGCGGCATTTTATGGGAAAGGAAAAAGTAAAGCAGTTGTTAGACTGGATGGCCCTGTACAAGCTGAATCGGTTTCATTGGCACCTTACCGATGAACCGGGCTGGCGTATTGAAATAAAACGCTATCCAAAGCTGGCCTTGCTGGGCGGGCTGGGCAATTATACCAACCCAACTGCTGCCGCCGCTTATTATACACAGGAAGATATTGAAGAGCTGGTGCACTATGCGGCTTTGCGGAATATTACCGTGATCCCTGAAATTGATATGCCGGGCCACGCAACGGCTGCAAACCGGGCCTATCCGCAATACAGTGGCGGCGGCAATACACAGCACCCGGATTTTACTTTTGACCCCGGGAATGAACGAACCTACGGGTACCTGACCAATATTTTACGGGAAGTGAATGTGTTGTTCCCCTCCGGAATGTTGCATTTGGGCGGTGATGAAGTAAGTTTTGGTACCGATAAATGGCTGCAAAACGAAGGCATAAAAAAGCTGATGCAACAGCATGCCATAAAAGACCTGAAAGGAGTAGAGCATTATTTTATGGAGCGAATGGCTGATTCGGTATTCAGCATGCATGCGCGCCTGCTTGCCTGGGATGAAATGGCGGATCTGAATCTGCCCAAAGATAAAACGATTATTTTCTGGTGGCGGCACGATAAACCCGGGCAATTGAAAATGGCTCTTGATAAAGGATACCGGACGGTGATCTGCCCCCGGCTGCCTTATTATTTTGATTTTGTGCAGGACAGTGCACATCGGATGGGGCGAAAGTGGGGGAAGGGATTTGCGTCGTTGCCGGATGTGTATAACTATAAGGTGACCACCGTTGTAACAGATAAAAGACAGCAGGCGCAGGTATTGGGTATACAGGCAAATTTATGGACGGAAACCGTAACCAATTTAAACCGCATGGATTATATGGTGTTTCCACGTATTGCGGCTCTGGCGGAAGCTGCCTGGACAAAAAATGAGCTGAAAAATTATGATGCATTCACCGTACGGTTAAAGGAACAACTGCCTTTATACAGGGCTGACGATATTTATTTTTACAACCCGTTTAATCCTGCAGAGATCCCTGAACCGGTCTTTTTTAGGAAAGACACCCGGAACCTGTCGGCGCAGGAGAATTGAGGCAGGAATAAAAAAGATAAAATAAGGAATAAGAAAGGCAAAAGGAACATTCCCTGAACCTGCAACCAGTAACCTGTAACCAGTTGCCGCGTTCAGTTAATCATCCCCGAAATAATATTAATGGTAAGCGCCACCAGGAACGTATTAAGCGCAAAAGAAATAAGGCCATGGTACATGGTCACATACCTTAATTTTTTAGAGGTAGTATCCACATCGGAGACCTGGAAGGTGCACCCCATACAAAGCGAGTAATAAGCAAAATCAAGATAGTTGGGTTTGTTATCTTCCGGGAAACGCAGACCGCTGCCGGCGGATCCGCCCTGGTAATAAAGATGGGCATAATGAAAAATATAAATGGTATGCACCAATAACCAGGACAAAATGATGCCGCCAATGGATACCGGCATCCACAGGAATTTGCTGAGGTTGTGCTGTCTTGCATTAACGATAATGCTCAATACCGTGCCCAGGCAGGCGAAACAGGTGATCAGGATAAAAATGAAAACAAAGGCCCGGCCTCCGTCTTCAATAGCGGCTTTTTTTACAATATATTCATGCGGTGTGGTGTAGATCACATACCAGCATATGGAAAGATAACTGATGCAAAAAAAGATCCAGCCAATCAAAATGTCCATCATCAGGGGTAATGTGAACCTGCTGGCCGCAAAGCCAATAAGGAGGCCTGCAATAGTGGAGAGAAAAAAACGGTGTATGGCACGCAACCGGTGAAGGATGGTGGCCCGGAAAGGAGGCTTATTTTGCATAATGAAATATAGGACTTCTTCAAAGGTCAGAAAAATAAACTTTAAATGAGTTCGTTTCCCGCTTTTATGTGTAAATCTATATAATCCGGGCTGACTAAAAAAGCCGCCAGTTGGGATTCTGGCAAAGAAGGCTTTTCGGATGTTGCTCCTGATATGAGTCTCCTGCATTCCGATTTATCGGAAGCTGATTATCACAGAAGAACGAGAACTAAGCTTATCTGTGCCTCGCCATCGGCAAGGATCAGCGTATTCTGCGGGCCAAAAATATTTTTTAGCCAACACCAATTACATTTAAGCCTCTTCGTAATCCAGGTCTTTATGAAAGGTTTCCGGCAAGGTTATAACGGCAGCCGTTGACACCGCCATCACAATGATAGAAGTTATAATAGCCCCGTTTACATAGCCCACACCATTCAGCGAGCGGATCTCCTTAAAGATAAAAAGCATGGCCGGCAGCAGCCCCCGCACAAAATTGGGAACGGTTGTGGCCGCCGTAGCCCGCAGGTTGGTGCCAAATTGTTCTGCTCCTACTGTTACAAAAACGGCCCAAAAACCAATACTGAACCCCATTAAAAAACACAGGGTATACATACCGGAAGCCGTTCCATTCCATTGCAGCGTAAAATAAAGAACGATGGAAATAATAGTAAACACATAAAAAATATAAAGTGCTTTTTTCCGGCTTTTGAGCCACTGGCTGATCAGGCCAATGCCCACATCGCCAATAGCTAAACCGATATAGGCATACATCACTGATTTCCCAGGGTCAATATCTTCTGCTATGCCAAACTGCTTGCCAAATTCACTGCTGAAAGTGATCAGTATCCCGATGACCAGCCAGGTGGGCAGCCCAATTAAAACACTCTTCAGGTATTTGGTAAAACGTTCCCAACTGCTAAAGAACATGAAGAAAGCGCCTTTTTTTGATGCCGTCTTGCTCATTTCGTGGTACATCCCCGATTCCAGGGCGGAGATCCGCAGCAAGAGCAACACAATACCCAGCCCGCCGCCAATAAAATAGCAGGTGCGCCAATGGAAGGCTTCTTTTATGAAGAAGGCTACCGCAGCGCCCAATACCCCAAAACCCGCCACCACAGCCGTTCCCAGCCCACGCTTGTCTTTAGGAAGCGATTCTGCCACCAGGGTGATGCCGGCGCCCAATTCTCCTGCCAGTCCAATGCCTGCAAGGAACCGCACCAGCACATATTGCGGTATTGAGTGCACAAAACCGTTGCAAATATTAGCAATAGAATAAATGAAGATCGATCCGAATAATACTTTAGCGCGTCCTTTGCGGTCGCCCAGGATGCCCCAGAGAATGCCGCCCAATAATAATCCTGCCATTTGCGCAGAAAGGATCAGTTCGCCATCGGTTTTGATCTGCTCTGCAGATAACCCCAGCTCCTTTAAACTGGGGATGCGAATGATACTAAATATCAACAGATCATAAATGTCGACAAAATAACCCAGGGCTGCAACAACTACAATCAGACTAAATATTGATGCCTGTTTGGAAGCGCTCATAGGACCGTTAATTTTATTTTTTAGAATCGATGAAATAGGTTAGGGCCAGTTCATAGCCTTTTAATCCCAGCCCGATAATACTGCCGGCTACCTTTGCGCTCACGTGCGATAAATGCCGGAAGGCTTCCCGGGCATGCACATTGCTGATATGTACTTCAATCACCGGGGTTTTTATTGCGGCAATGGCATCCCCGATGGCAACTGATGTGTGGGTATAGGCAGCGGGATTTAAAATAATACCATCATAGCCGAATCCATATTGCTGCAACGCACTCACCAGCTCTCCTTCAATATTGCTTTGAAAATAGTAGAACTGTATGGCAGTATATTTTTTTTTCAGCTCGTTAAAAAAATCCTCAAAGCTGGAACTGCCATAAATACCCGGTTCCCGCTGTCCAAGCAGGTTCAGGTTGGGGCCGTTAATGATTGCTATCTTCATAATGATTTAGTTGTAACCGGTTGCTAATATATATAAATATTGTTGCTTTTACACGTTGGGTACAACAGCAGCATTCCCAAAACAGCTATAGCTGAAACAGCGCTTTTAACTCTGCGGCATCATTGGGTTTCATTTTGCCGCCCAGTATCAATCGTAATTGCCGGCGGCGTAGAGCGCCTTCAAAAAGCCGGAGCTCGGCTTCAGTAACGGGTTCCAGCGCAGGAACGGCCGCCGGTTTGCCAAAAGGGTCGAGCCCCACAAAGGTATAATAGGCCTCATTGCTTTTATAACGATACCGGTTCACCAGGTCTTCGCCGTGCACCATCATATGCACTTCCATTGAAGAATTAAAGGCCCGGGTAACTTTTGCCTCAATATGAACCGAATTGCCAAGTTTGATCGGGTTCTCAAAAGATATATTGTCAACAGAAGCCGTAACCACCGGCAGGTTCGCATGTTTTTGAGCCGAAAGGGCGGCGGCAATATCCATCCAGTACATCAATCGCCCCCCCATAAGATTACCAAAAGTATTGGTATCGTTGGGTAACACTAATTCAGTCATCACAATTAAGCTGTCCGCAGGGTTTTTTGCCATTTTTAGAAATTTGGTGCAAAAGTAAACGGACGGAAGCAATTTAAAAAGCCTTTGCTTTTTTTAACTGTTGGAACAGGCGACACCTTACCTTTGCGGGATATTTCTTTGGTTATATGCAAGACAAAAGCGCACCCGTATCGTTTGATAACACAGAATTCGCATTTAAATACAAAACCGATAAAGAGCTCCGTAAGGCCAGGTTGCTGTTTGCCCTAATGGGCCAGCCGGCATTGGTGCAGGTGGGTACAAGGTTGACCCCCTGGGCGATAAAAAACAAGCTGCCCATAAAAGGAATGGTACGGAATACCATTTTCAAACAATTTGTTGGCGGCGAAACATTGGAAGAAACTGCAAAAGTGGCTCAAAAACTGGGGCAGTACAACGTAAAAGTAATCCTGGATTATGGCGTGGAAGGTGGGGAAGACGGCGACCGCGAATATGATCATGCGGCAGATGAGTTTATAAAAGTGATCGATTATGCGGCCACACAGCCCAATATCCCTTTTATGAGCGTAAAAGTTACGGGGTTCTCCCGTTTTTCTTTGCTGGAAAAAATTGACCGGGAAATGAATAGGGCTACCGGCACGCTGATCAAACGTTATCTGTATGTGCTGGAACAGTTAAATAAAGAAGAAAAAGAAGAATGGCACAGGGTGCGTTTACGGCTGTTGCGTATTTGCGAACGGGCTGCTGAGAAAAATGTGGGCGTGCTGATCGATGCCGAAGAAACCTGGATCCAGGATCCCGTAGATGCGTTAACGATTCTGATGTCGGATTCTTTTAATAAAACCAAAGCAGTCATTTATAATACAGTGCAATTGTACCGGCACGATCGCCTGCAGTTTTTAAAAGATTGTTATGAGGCCGCAGCGGAGCGGGGCTTTATACTGGCGGTAAAGCTGGTACGAGGTGCTTATATGGAAAAAGAACGCGCGCGCGCACAGGCCCAGGGATATCCCTCACCCATTCAGCCGGATAAACAAACTACGGATAAAGACTATGATACCGGTATAAGATTCTGCCTGGAACGACTGGATCGCATTGCATTGATCGTTGCCAGCCATAATGAAAAAAGTAATCTTGAAGCGGTAATGTTCCTTTATAAAAATAATCTTCCACTGAACCATCCGCACGTACATTTCAGTCAGCTTTATGGCATGAGCGATAACATTACCTTTAATCTCGCTACCGCCGGTTGCAGTGTAAGCAAATACCTGCCTTTCGGACCTATTGATGATGTGGTGCCTTACCTGATGCGGCGCGCGCAGGAAAATACATCTGTTAAAGGACAAACAGGGCGGGAGCTGGGACTGATCCAGACCGAGCTTAAAAGACGGAGAGGATGATTCAAAAAGCTGGCCGGGAAGATTTGCCGGTATATTTCCCGCGGACCTGCGCAGATTCTTTTCTTAGATATCCGTTGATTCCTTTTATTTTGAAGGTAACCCGCGTTATCGGCAACATCTGTACTTAAATAAGTATGCTTATAGTGAACGGGAATCAATTTTATTAAAATACTTGCGATTCTGATTGACAAATGGTATCATTACAGCGTCAATTTATAGGCCGAGCCGCTGGCTCTCCGCTTTTAGTTGCGCACCCTTAACAAGGAACTAAAGTCCCTTGTTGACCCATTAAACCGGGGCTACGCTTCTTCAACGTTCCCCGACTGGAAATTTCTACTGATTCAACACTATGTCAAATGCAACTGAAAGCCAGAGGCTTGCGTTCTTCAGCTAACTTCGGAATTTATTCCGGAGTGATGAGCCAAATATAAAGGATCGAGTATCATCGGTACGACCCATTTCGAAAGCAATCCTGGGGCCTGCAATTCCTCTCAGCTAATGAGCACGTTGCCTGCTTTGATTACGATGAAGCAGCATCGGTAAGTCCATCGTGGTAATTTTGATACCGAGATCATTATTAGAATCGTTAACCGAACGATATAACGGAAAATAAAAGAATCTGTGTAAATCCGGAAAATCTGTGAGAAAATAAAATAGTACCTGCTTTATGTAATCGATTGCATTTGTTTTAAAAAATGGTATATTCGTTTCAAATAACAGCGAATTGTTTGCAACGGCAACATCCCGGCAGTTTTTAAAAAAAATCAATGATTATGGCGGATACTACTTATGATGCAATAGTGATCGGCTCCGGTATCAGTGGCGGATGGGCCGCGAAAGAGCTTTGTGAAAAAGGACTGAAAGTGCTGCTGCTGGAACGCGGCAAGGATATAAAGCATATAACCGATTATGTTAATGCCGGTAAGGGCCCCTGGGAATTTGAGCACCGGGGCAGCATGACCCGGGCGCAAAAAGAACACAACCCCAATCGTATCCGCGGGTTTGGTCCCAGTGAGGTTAATCTCGACTGGTGGGCTAATGACGCAGAAACACCTTACACGGAAATAAAGCAATTCAATTGGTTTCGGGGTTACCAGGTAGGCGGTCGCTCGTTGTTATGGGGCAAACAAACCTATCGCTGGAGCGATATTGATTATGAAGCCAACGCGAAAGAAGGAATTGGCATCGACTGGCCGGTGCGCTATAAGGAAATTGCGCCCTGGTACGATCATGTGGAGCGCTTTATAGGGGTAAGTGGTAGCATGGAAAACTTACCGCAGTTACCGGACGGACAGTTTTTGCCGCCCATGGATATGAATATTGTGGAAAAAGATGTGGCAGCCCGTATTAAGACGGCTTACAACAATCAGCGGCGGATGATCATCGGGCGCTGCGCGCATCTTACAGAAGCATTGCCCGGTCGTAACAAATGCCAGTATCGTAATAAATGCGGATTGGGATGTCCGTATGGCGGCTATTTCAGCACTCAATCGTCCACATTGCCTGCGGCCATAAAAACGGGCAACCTTACCCTGCGTCCCTGGAGTATTGTGACAAAAATTTTGTACGATAAGGATAAGGAACGCGCAACAGGCGTGGAAGTACTGGATGCGGAAACTAATAAAACGTATGAATATAAGTCAAAGATCGTTTTCCTGAACGCCTCCACACTCAATAGTACCTGGGTATTACTGCATTCCGCAACGGAGGTATGGCCGGGCGGGTTAGGCAGCAGCAGCGGTGAGCTGGGGCATAATCTTATGGATCATCATTTGGGATCGGGGGCAGGTGGCCGGATGGAAGGCTACGAAGACAAATATACGTATGGGCGCAGGCCCAACGGCGTGTATATTCCCCGCTACCGGAACCTGAACGGAGAAAAACGGGACTATATCCGCGGTTTTGGTTACCAGGGCGGCGCGGGTCGGGGCCGGGGCACACAGGCGGCGGAGGAATTGGCGGTTGGGGTGGCGCTGAAGGAAGCCCTTTGCGAACCCGGAGGCTGGAACGTTTGGATCGGAGGTTTTGGCGAAGTACTGCCTTATCATGATAACCTGGTAGGCCTGGATAAGAACCGGAAAGATAAATGGGGACTGAATGTACTGGCAATTGATGCGGAATTGAGAGATAATGAATATAAAATGCGCAAGGAGATCATTAGTGACGGAAAGGAAATGCTGGAAAAAGCAGGGGTAAAAGAGGTGTATGGTTTCGACAATGATAGCATAATGGGGCAGGGCATTCATGAAATGGGTACGGCGCGGATGGGGGCTGATCCCAGGACCTCCGTGTTGAACAGGTGGAACCAGGTATGGGACGCTCCGAATGTATTTGTGACCGATGGCTCGTTCATGACATCGGCGGGTTGTGTAAATCCTTCTTTAACCTATATGGCTTTTACAGCCCGTGCAGTGGAGCATGCAGTAAGCGAATTAAAAAAGCAAAATCTGTAGCCGGTAAGGGCCTCAAACCCTCATGGCATCTGCTTTCCAGCGCTGGATAAGCGTTTTGATCGTTCGTGGCGAAAGATGTTCCTGAATAGCTTTTGCAACCAATGCTTCCAGTTCTTCATCGGGTGCAAAACGCAGCGCCGCTATTTGTCCGAATGATATTTTTGCTTCCAGTGGTTCGAAGTCTTTCCCGGTCAATACAAAATATTTGTGCCGCATTTCCAGTCGAACCAGCCGATCCTGCAAGGTTAACGCGTAATGTTGACGCAACATATATGAGAGCCATCCGGTCAAAAGCAATAGAATGGCAATAAAGATCCAGATCTCCCTAAGGGCCACATCAGTAAAAACCCGGTAAACAGCAAAAGATACCAGCACCATCAGCACCGGGTAAAAAATGAAATGATGCGGCGCATAGAAACGGATATGGTTCTTAAAAGATTGAGGTTGCATCTTTCAATTAATTTTTTGATGAACAATTGCTATATTGTTTGCTAAAGATAAATATCTTATAATAAAGCGGTATTCAAAGGCAAAAAGCAGGCATGTAAATTTCCTTGTTAGGGGTTAGCGCTTTTCTAAACGGGTTCATACTAACCTACTTCATCACCTTTCTAAACAAACTTTTGATCAGCTCAATTTCTTTAGCGTGGGTAGTGTTTTTCCGGCAGGCGAAATAAAGCGTATTCTTTAGCTGTTTATGCCCTTTCCATACCAGCTTTACCTGCCCGCTTTCAATTTCTTTATGACATAAAAAGTCCGGGATCACCGCCAGTCCTTTACCGCTGCTCAGGCACCGGACGATGGAGTTCAGATTGGGTACAATATAATTTGGCCGAAAATCAGGCGTGTTGCCAAAGTTGAGTTGCCAGAAACGGAACAGGTGCTCCATGTCGCCCGTAGTGCCATACCATTTTTGTTGTTTTAGCCAGTCTTCCGCCGCCGCATATTTTTTCTGTTTTACCAGTTTTTGAAAAGGAGCATCCTCCAGCTCTTTACCGGCCACCAACACGATTGTTTCCGATGAAAACGGCTGGTGCTCAATTTTTGCAGAACTGCCTTTATGCGGCGTTATGATCAGGTCCAGGATCCCCTTATCCAGGTTGTCCGACATTTCATGATAATCGCCAAAACGGATGATGACATTAAAGTTCAGGGTAGAAATATATTGCTCCAGTGTGATCTGGAAGGTTTCAAAACACATACCGATGCTGATGGTGGGCGTATGTTTTTCGGTACTGCGTTGAAAATTTTTTTCCGCATCCTCCAATGTGGAAAGACTTTCTGATACTGCATTGTACAGGATCTTGCCCCGCTCTGTAGGCACCATTTTACGACCAGCGCGTTCAAACAATTTATACCCTACATAGCTTTCCAGCGAGCTCAGATGCAGGCTCACGCCCGGCTGGGAAATAAACAGGCTCTCCGCTGCTCCGGTAAGCGTGCCGCTTTGATAAATGGCTTTAAAAGTGCGGTACCATTCCAGGTTGACCATAATTAATTATCATTTTTATAATACAAATCTATAAATTATATTATTTCCCTGATAATTATTTCCATAATAATTTTGTGTTGTCAATTTAAAAAAGAGATATATGAAAAAGATATTGATCATTAACGCAGGGCAACATTTCGGGCATTCCGGTGGCCGGTTTAATAATACAGTAACAGCCGAAACCGTGGCATTTTTCAACGATCAATCGGGTGTGGAAGTCCGCCAAACTATAATTGCCGATGGCTATGATCCCGCTGAAGAAGTGGAAAAGTTTGTATGGGCAGATACGATCATTTATCATACGCCCATCTGGTGGTTCCAGTTGCCTCATGGGTTTAAGCAATACATTGATGAAGTGTTTACCGCGGGGCACCGCAAGGGCATTTACCGCAGCGACGGCCGGTCTTCAGAAAATCCGGATATCAATTATGGAACCGGTGGAATGCTGCATGATAAAACTTATATGCTGACCACCAGTTGGAATGCGCCCGAAACGGCGTTTACATTGCCCGGTGAGTTTTTTAAAGAACGCAGCGTAGATGATGGCCCGTTATTTGGATTTCACCGGATGAACGCTTTTGCAGGTATGCAGCCCTTAATAAGCTTTCACTTCCACGACATCGAAAAAAATGCAGACGTGGTGCGGGATATGGAACGTTACAGGGTGCATTTATCAAAAGTATTTGAGACAGTGATAACACCACAAATAGCAGCCTAAGGTTTCCCGCAGAACGGCGCAGACAGAGCATAGAATAGGATCATCCGCGCAAATCAGCGGGAAATAATAAAACCAATTTAAAAATTAAAAACATTCAAATTATGGAATACAGAAAATTAGGAGCAACCGATCTGGAACTCTCCGTTATTGCACACGGCGCCTTTGCCCTTGGCGGTACGATGTGGGGCGGCAATGAAAAACAGGATTCCATCAACTCCATCCACGCTTCCTTAGATCATGGTGTAACCTCAATAGACACGGCACCCTTTTACGGATTTGGATTAAGCGAAGAATTGGTGGGTGAAGCTATTAAAGGAAAAGACCGCTCCAAAATCCAGTTGCTGACAAAATTCGGACTGGTATGGGATGGAAGTAATAAGGGGAAGGGTGAATTTTTCTTTGATGCTGCAGACAATGGAAAGACCATTCCGGTTTATAAATATGCCTCCAGAGAAAATGTAATTAAAGAAATAGAAGAAAGCTTAAAGCGCCTCGGTACAGATTATGTTGACCTGTTGCAACTCCACTGGCCGGATGCCACCACATCCATCAGCGAAACCATGGAAGCCCTGGAACTGCTGATTCAACAGGGGAAAATACGCGCTGCCGGTGTAAGCAATTACAGCGTGGCTCAACTACAGCAAGCTGCTCAAACCCTGAAACCCGCGAGTGACCAGGTGCCCTACAGTATGCTCAATCGCAGCATTGAAAAAGACCTGGTATCTTACGCATCAGCAACGCATACCGGTATTATTGTGTATAGCCCCATGGAGCGCGGTTTGCTTGCCGGCAAATATTTTAAAGAAGGTAGTTTAAAAAGTGACGACCACCGCAATGGTTATTTTACACAATTTAACCTGGACAAAGTAAAAACCCTGCTGCAATCCATCGAGCCCATTGCAACAGACAAAGGGGTCACGTTGGCTCAATTAGTATTACGCTGGACCACGCTGCAACCGGGCATCAGCGTAGTGCTGGCCGGAGCACGCAATGCGGCGCAGGCCATTGCCAATGCAGAGGCCATGAGCCTGGAACTGACCACAGAAGAACTGCAATTTATTAACCTACAGCTTGCAGGTTTGCAATAGTGCAGTACCTGCCGGAAATAAAAAATAAACACAATGGAAAAGAATACGCAAACAAAAGGCTTTAGCCGCGCCAACCATGTAGGGATTACGGTAAAGGATTTGGAGAAATCGATTCAATTCTATGAAGCGTTAACCGGCATCAAAATATCCAACCGGGACGAGATCGGCGGTAAACGAATGGCCCAGGTACAAGGGTTAAAAGATACCCGGATCCGCTACGCCAACCTGCACCTGGATAATTTGAACATGGATATACTGGAGTACGTAATTCCTGAGGCAGAAAAGGCTTCTTACAGAAACAACCAGATCAGCGCCATGCACCTTTGTTTTGAAGTAGATGATATGGAGGCAGCCCTTAAACGCTTAAAAGAGATAGAAGTGGAACCGGAAGGAGAGCCCATCGTATTCCAGGAGGAAGACGGATTAAAATCCGGCTTTGGCACGGCGGTGGTTTATTTCCGGGATCCCGATGGCACTAACCTGGAACTGATCGCTCCACAAGGTCCGTTTAAGCGGAAAGGATAGTAGTAAGGTAGCGTCAATGATGAGCCAGACGCAGCCCGCCCGGACGACGGTCGAACGGGGAGGGCGAAGAGAACTTTTTCACCGAAGGTAAATTTCATCGTTAAAGAACGGGATTGCTCCGATCGCTTCTCCCGGCTTCGCCCCGACAAAAGCCGGGGTTCGTTCCGATAAAACGACGGCACTATTAATGATTGGTTTTCATAATTTAAAAACATACCTCATTGGCTGTATTCAATTTACATTGTAAAATCAATGTGTTATTCGCGCCGCTGGTAATAAAAAAAGGCTGCAATAAATGTTGCAGCCTTTTTTGAAGTTAAATTTCGTCTTACATTTTAGTAATAACCCCACATCCCACACGCGGGCCGCTGTTGCCGCTTGGCTGGGTTTTATAATCATCTGTACCGCCATGCACGATAACCGCTTTGCCGATAATATCTTTGTTACCTGCATCTACGCTCCACAGGTCGGTGGTAACGCTTTTAGTGCCGTGACCGGTGGCGTCTAATTTAATATTGCCGATGTCGCCGGCATGGAAGGAGGCTGAGCCCCATTCGCCATGTTTAGCATTGGTAGGGTTCCAGTGCCCGTGTGAGTTTTCGCCTTTCATACCACAATCTCCATGCTCATGAAAATGCACGGCCACATTGCTGTCTTTTCTTTCCGGCATATTGATTTCTATATCCAGTCTTATTTTGCCGTCTGCCAGTTTGTAAAATTTGGCGGTTCCCAGGTTTTTGGTGCTGTCCGTTGTCGATTGAAGATTGGCCATTGCCACCTGGGTCCCTTCCGCAGCCGGGGCTGCCGCCGGTGTTGCAGTTGAATCAACGGTGGCTGCGGTTGCGGTGGAGTCGGAATTTGCTTTTTCTGATGAACCATTTCCGCAGGAAGCCAACATCATCAGCGAAGCGACGCCTGCAGCGAAGAAAATCTGTTTCATAATTTTTGATTTTAAAGTGTTGCGTACAATCAATATACAAATCTAAACGATTTATCTTTATAAATATTGTATAACTGTTTGTGGAACAATAATTGTTATTTTTATAACACAAAAAAAGTACCAAATGAGTGTTACGGAAAATCCCTGGACGGTTTTGGATAAAAATGAAGTATATGATAATCCATGGATCAAAGTAACCGCCTATAATGTAATTAACCCTTCAGGAGGTAAGGGGATCTATGGTAAAGTGCATTTTAAAAATATTGCGATCGGGATTGTGGCGTTAGATGAGCAGGAGAATACCTATCTGATCGGGCAGTTCCGCTTTGTTATTGATGCATACACCTGGGAGCTGCCCGAAGGAGGCTGTCCGGAAGGAAGTGATCCGTTAGAAAGCGCTAAACGCGAATTGCTGGAAGAGGCCGGACTGGAAGCGGACAACTGGAAGGAATTGCTGCGGATGCATTTGTCCAATTCTGTGTCGGACGAACTGGCAATCGTTTACCTTGCCTCAGGCCTTATACAAAAGATCCCACAGCCGGAAGATACCGAGCAACTGCAGATAAAGAAGCTTCCTTTAAAAGAGGCTTTTAAAATGGTGGAAACAGGGCAGATAACGGATTCTATATCTGTTGCCGCCTTACAAAAAACAGAACTGTTGTTATTGCAAGGTCATCGATTATTCTAAAATGCACGTTATGCCACAACCTCCCGCTTCGCAAAATACCGATCCCCGTTTAAAAACAGTACAGCGTATCAGTAAGCTGATGGACGAGCAGTTTGCGGTGGGCGGATTCCGGTTCGGGCTGGACCCCTTACTGAACCTCATACCGGTAGTAGGCGACATCAGTGGTTATTTTATTTCGATTGGGTTAATAATAACGATGCTGCAATACGGCGCTTCGGGAAAGCTGGTCACGAAAATGATCATCAACGCTTCGCTGGATGCCCTGGTGGGCGCCATACCGGTACTGGGCTGGTTCTTTGATTTTGCTTATAAGGCGAATGTGAAAAATGTTAAGCTGCTTACAGAGCATTATACAGAGGGAAAACATAAGGGAAGCGCTAAATCTGTGATACTACCGGTCTTATTGATAGCGGGAGTTGTGCTGGTACTGGTGATTTTTATTTCTGTAAAAGTCCTTCAGTGGTTTATCCGTTGGGGCGATAATGCTATTGGTGTGAAAATATAGTTAAGTTTCCGTTTCTTTGCTCTGTGAAAGATTTTAGAAAAAAACCACAGCGACCCAAAAAATCAAGTTTGGTTTATGGCAGGACGGCTATTGTAACGGCGCTCAAAGAGGGCGCGGGCCTGGATCGCATTTATATTGATCAGAAAGCGAATGATCCTGCTATAGGCGAGATCAGGCGGTTGGCCGCCACCCGGAATGTACCATTGAATTATGTACCCAAAGCGAAGCTTGATTTTTTTAATGTGGGGGAACACGAAGGAGTGATAGCGCAGAAGTCGCGTATCGTTTATCAGGAGTTACAGGATGTTATTTCTTTTGTTACGGAAACAGGCGCGGTACCCTTATTTTTGATTCTTGACGGCATCACAGATATACGGAACATTGGCGGGATTGCCCGCACCGCCTGGTGCTGCGGGGTACATGCAATCATTATCCCGGATAAAGGAGTGGGGGCGTTGAATGAAGATGCCATATTAACTTCTGCCGGGGCTTTGGAGGAAATACCGGTTTGCAGAGTGAACAGTCTTATGAAAACGGTTGATGAACTGCATTTGAACGGGATCCGGGTTTTTGCGGCGGCCATGGAAGGGGCTAAAAAAGTTTCTGAGGCCGACCTTACGATCCCTACAGCGATTGTAATGGGCAGCGAGGAGAAGGGTATTTATCCGGCGCTGTTGAAAATATGCGATGAAAATATCCGAATAGCCATGAAGAATGATTTTGAGAGTTTGAATGTTTCGGTGGCAACGGGAATGATCCTATACGAGGCGATGGAGCAGCGGAGCAGAGGCTGAATGCTAAACGCAGAACGCGCAATGCAGAACGCTTAATGCTGGCATGAATGGATGTTAAACCTCGTTGGTGAATAGTCAATGGTTAATAGACAGTAACGCGTTAGGGAAAAAACGAAATCTTTGCCGTGAGACGTCAAATATCAAATCTTTCAAACATAGAAAGCGTTTTCAACTGAAGAACGGGATCGAAAATCAGAGATCAGAAATCAAAAATTGATCTATTCCGGTACTGCATCAAGTGAACGCCATAAGTACAAGCAAGCATAGGTACGGTACGGCTTCCAGTTTTCGGCCACGGCGATTATTTTTGCCTCATATTCTTTTTTGTTTGTAAAAGGGATATTGTATAGCTGGCTCACGGCTTTTTGAAGGCCCAGGTCCCCGATCGAAAAAACATCTTCACGCCCCAATGAAAACATCAGCAGCATTTCAGCGGTCCATTTGCCTACTCCTTTTATTTGCGTGATCAGGGCGATAAAGGCGTCATTTTCCATTTCGTGGATCTTTTTGTCGGTGAGTTTATTATCGATAAAAAAACGGCATACATTTTTGATGTATTGCGCCTTTGCGTTGGAGAGCCCGATGCTGCGCAGCGTTTCATGCGGGATGGCCAGGATTTTCCGGGCGGTAGGCTTTTTCCCTTTAAACAATTGCAAAAAACGTCCTTTCAATACAGCGGCCACTTTGGTGCTTAACTGCTGGCCCAGGATGGAAGTACATATTTTCAGCAGGATGTTCTCCTGCAACTCAAGCGTATAATCGCCGTGCCGGCGGATCAGTTGTTTTAATACTTTGTCTTTTGATAAATGCTTTTTATAGTGCATAAAGTTCGTGTATATGACGGTATAAGAACGGCTCACAGAATACACAGAAGGGCTTAAAAATCTGTGTAAATCTGAGGGATCTGTGAGAAAAATACATGATGAGATTTAAGTTGTTTATAAATGGGTCACAGATTGCACGGATCTTCACAGAAGGTTTTAAAAATCTGTGTGGATCTTAGAAAATCTGAGAATACAAAAATATTACACATTCGTTTTAGCGCAATCTCCGCTACTAAATTAATAAAATTGTAATTTTAAAAAAATATGTTTAGCCGCGATTATCTTTTGGCAAAAGTGAGCCTTTTTTTTGAGGCGATCGCTAAAGCAAAAAAAGCTTTGGGGGACAAGCAGTACGAGGTATTGTCGGCCATTCTGAATGAAAACCTTGATGAGCCTGCAATTACAGCGTACATTAATGGGGATGACCGGCAATTGCCTGATGAAGCCTATCAATACCTGTTGTTTCAGGCGGAATTACTTTTTCTGCAACTGCAATTCCTGAAGGCAACAGGAGCCGCGTTTGAAATGACCCAAGAGCGTTACCTGCACTATTCCCTGAAATTATTAAAAGCAGATGCCCGTAATTTTAATTTCGCCTTACATCAGAAAATACTATTGGTGCAGCAAAATGCTTTTTAAATTCCGGATATTTGCAGGATGGATTTTATGGCGCCCATACAGATAGAAAAATTGACTCCCCCTGTAAAATATGGTGATAAGATCTTGTTGATCGGTTCCTGCTTTACAGAACATATTGGCAATGCATTGGCTGATCATAAGTTTGATATCCTCCAAAACCCGCATGGGATCCTGTTTGATCCCGCCAGTGTCTATCATGGTCTGGTCCGGTATATTGAACAAACGCCCTACACTGAAGAGGATCTGTTTTATCTGAATGAGGTCTGGCAATCCTGGCACCATCATTCGCGTTTTTCGGGGATGGATAAGCAGCAGGTATTAACCCAGATGAATGCGGCTTTAAATGAGGCGCACCATTTTTTAAAACAAACGGAATGGGTGATCATTACTCTGGGCTCTTCTTTTTCTTATCGTTTGAACGAAAAAGCTCCAGGGGACCATCAGGCCGGACTAAAAGTAGCCAATTGCCACCGGGCGCCGGGGCAATGGTTTGATAAGAAAATGCTGGAGATTGATGAAACAGTGGCAATGCTGGATAATCTTTACCACCGGCTGCGAATCTTCAATCCTAATGCGAAAATTATTTTTACCATAAGCCCCGTGCGGCATCTGCGTGATGGGGCTGTTGCCAATAACCGCAGCAAAGCACGTTTGCTGGAAGCTGTGCACCATATTGTAAATAAATTCCCCCATCATTATTATTTTCCTGCCTATGAGCTGGTTATTGATGTGCTGCGCGATTACCGTTTTTATGATGTGGATCTGGCGCATCCCAATTATCCGGCTACCGAATTTGTGCTGGAACACTTTACACAGGCCTGTATTGACGAGGCTTCCCGCCAGTTGATGCAGGAGATCCGTTCCGTTGTTATTGCACGCAAGCACAAACCCTTTCATCCTGATACACAGGCGCATCAAACCTTCCTGAGCACACAATATAAAAAAGCGCTGCGCTTATCTCAGCAATATCCGTTTTTGGATCTCAAAGAAGAAATGGCTTTTTTCAAAGACGCCATGACTTAAGAAAATGATAAAATTCCGGCCTTGAGGGGTTCTTTTTTGAGAGTTTATTTATGTTCGCATCGTTGATCATAAATCGAACCCTAAAAGAAAATCTATGTTATTACAGGTTGAAAATGTAGTGGCAACAAGTGCTACATGGCTGTCAAAGATCAGGGATATGGCGCTGGAATATGCACCCAAGCTGATCGGGGCTATTATTTTATATGTTGTGGGAACCTGGGTGATCAATAAGATCGCCGCTTTGTTGAGAAATTTATTTAGCAAACGACACTTTGATAAGTCCCTGCAAACCTTTCTGATCTCGGTGCTGAAAGCCACTTTGTTGCTGTTGCTGTTTCTTGCAATCGTGGGTATGCTGGGTGTGCCGATTACCGGCTTTGCAGCGCTTTTGGCAGGCGCAGGTTTAGCTATTGGTGCGGCTTTAAACGGGTCGCTCGGAAACCTGGCGGGTGGTGTAATGATCATGATCTTTAAACCCTTCAAAGTGGGAGAGGTGATAGAAGCCCAGGGCCATACGGGAAAGGTATTGGAGATTGGTATTTTTAACACTTCTATTTTATCGGGAGAGAATAAAGTGGTTATTTTGCCCAATGGGGGATTATCAACTGGTGTTATTTCCAATTATAATACGCACGGCAATTTGCGGGTGGATATTTTGCTGACGGTTGCAGGCAGCCAGGACATTGAAACCGCGCGGCGGATAGCGCTGGAAACGGTTTCAAAGAATCCTTTGGTGTTAGAAGATCCGGCTCCTGAGGTAAAAGTGCTCAAGATCGATGGCAACGGATTGCAATTGGGGATCAGACCATACACTACCCAGGAAAATTATTGGAAAGTTTATTTTGCCGAAATCGAAAATATAAAAAATGCTTTTGATGCCAATGGCGTTCAATGGCCAGTGCCTACACAGATCAGTATTAACAAATCGGCTTAAGTGCCCATATAATCGTAGAGCCACGCCATCAGCCATAATCCGGCCGACAATATGCCGCCCAGCGCAAGGAATAAAAGCAACCCGAAACCTATGATCCCCGCCCTGGTGCTGGCATTTAGTAATTTGTTATTGAGATAACGATATACGTAAAGCCCGCTTAAGACAGTAAGCGGAAAGATCGCTATGGTGAGGATGATCTGTAAACCTGGCATTACCCTTCTTTTTGAAATTACTTGTGCGAGGTAAGAAGATAAATGTAACCTTTTAAGTTTTCACTTTCGACATATCACGCTTCACTTAACAGGAATAGCTCAGGGGCGCAGCAATATTTTGCCCGAGGGATGCGCCTGTTTTACTGCCTTTAATGCAGCTACGGCATCCGATAAAGCAAATACCCGATCAACCGGAGCTTTTATTTTACCACCGGCAGCATCCAGTAATATTTGTTCAAGCCGGTTGGCATTTGGGCCACCGTAAACTACCTTGGCATGTACTTTATATTGAGTGGCTAACTCTTTCGACGGCGCTTCAATCAGGCTGATCAGGTAACCACCTTCTTTCAGCACCTTAAAAGAATCTGTCTGCATCTTACCGCCAACAGTGTCCAGCACTACATCCACTTCTTTAACAGCAGTTGAAAAATCCTGTTTTGTATAATCGATAAATACATCGGCGCCCAGCGCTTTAACCCGTTGTTCATTTTTTCCTGAACCGGTTGCAATAACATAAGCACCGGCCTGTTTTGCTTCCTGAACCGCCATCCCGCCCACGTTTCCTGAAGCGCCGTGGATGAGTACCTTTTGCCCGGCGGTGAGTTTACCCTCGTCAAAGAGCGCCTTCCACGCTATTAAGGACGCGACCGGGATAGCCGCTGCGGTTTCAAAAGAAAGTGAAGCGGGCTTTTTCGCCATCCAATCCTGATGGGTAGTGATATATTGGGCAAAGCCGCCGCCAAACCGGCCTGGGTTACCGCAGACTGCATCTCCTTCCTTAAATTTTGTTACGCCTTCACCCGTCGCCACCACGACCCCCGAAAGCTCCGAACCGGGGATAACGGGCAGGCTAACGCCGGATTGTTCTTTATAAACCTCAATTACTTTCAGATCGTAGGGGTTGACCGCTGCATTTTCAATTTTTATCAATAATTCCCCGGCGCCTGCTACAGGTACCGGTACTTCTTTGAGCTGGAGATTATCAATGCTACCAAATTGATCCAGAACGATTGCTTTCATTGTATACAAGGTTTATTGAAGACTTTGGTGCATCAAGTTAAAACCTTGCAGCAACAAAAACAATAAAATCTCGTATCCCTTAGTTTTGGACGGTTAGCTGATCGATCTTTTTTTGGATTAAATGCCTGTCAGCGGCTGATTGGGCCAGGATATGAGCCCGTTCAAAACAGGTCTGGGCCGTTTTATTGTCTTTGCCGGTATAAAGCGTTCCCAGCAGTACAAAATAAAAGTGATTGTTCTCAAGCCTGAGCTTTTCAGCCTCAATAATGGCAGCCTCCACGCCGTTGGCTTTGGCCAGTGCAAAGGTCCGGTTCAATGCGGCTACCGGCGAATACTCCAGTAGCAGCAACTGGTTGTATAATTGAAGAATTGCTTCCCATTTTTCTTTGGAGTCACCCGGGTGGGTATGCCAATACGCGATGCCGGCTTCCAGGTGATATTTGGTGAGCAGGGAGCCCTGCGCTGCCTGATTCAGATAGAAACTGCCTTTTTCAATTAATGCCTGATCCCAGAGGGAAACGTCCTGATCGTTGTAAAGCACCAGGTCTTCAGTTTGGTTCGTCCGTGCTTCAAAGCGGGATGCATGGAAACACATCAGTGCCATCAGGGCATTGGTGGCCGGCAGGTTGGTACGTTCATTCTCGAGCAGCAATAAGGTTAGCCGCATTGCCTCACTGCAACATTCCTTTTTTAAAGGGTGTTCACCAGACACCGAATAATAGCCTTCATTAAAAAGAAGGTAAAGAGTTATCAAAACGGACTCCATCCGTCGGGGTAGTATGTCTGCCCCGGGAATGGCGATATCGATTTTTGCTTCTCTTAGTTTTTCCTTTGCACGTTGGATGCGTTTGTAGATAGTGTCTTTGCCGGTCAAAAAGGCTGTCGCAATTTCTTGTACGCCAAAACCACAAAGCAGGTTTAATGCCAGTGCGATCTGTGCTTCTGTGGCAATGAGGGGATCGGATATGGTGAAGATCATCGCCAAAACACTGTCGGCAATGCCGGTTTCCGTAAGGTCTATTTCAGCATTTAAGGAAGCGGTTTGTTTTATTTCAGGTGCAATTTTTTTTGTAAATAAAGTATGCCGCTTCAGGTGATTTTTCGTTTTATTTTTTGCAACCGTGTACAGCCAGGCGGCCGGATTTTCAGGAACACCTTTCAACCCCCACAACTCTGTTGCTGTCAGAAAAGTATCGCTGGCAATATCTTCGGCCGTTTCAATATGATCAATACCAAAATGCGCACAGAGTACAGCAACAATTTTGCTGTACTCTGTACGAAATAAATGGGGAATTAATTCAGTTGCTGATCGCATTCAATACTCTTGGATTACATTTTACTGATTTCCCTTACTTCAACGGATCCCCCGATTGTATAAACCGGGCAGCCTTTGGCTAATGCAACGGCCTCTTCAATAGTATCAACCCTCACCAGTGAATAACCGCCCAGGCTCTCTTTGATCTCGCAGTAGGGGCCATCTGTTACTACATTATTTGGTTTCACCACCCGGCCATCATTTTCCAGGCGATTGCCCGGGTCTGCCAGTTTATTTTGCGCGGCAATGCTGCCGATCCAGTCCATCCATTTTTTGGTGATGGATTGCAATTCCTCAGGGGAGCGCTTTGCATAGGCGCTGTAGTCGGCTCTGTATAAGAATAAAAAATCTTTCATTGTTATTGTTTTAGATATGATTAATAAATGTTGAACGGTAGCTTACTTGAACATGCCAACCTGATAAGTACCTACAGGTGCGCCGAAAGCAATATTAATGCGATTATAGGAATTAATTGCGATTACGCCCATTGTGAGGTCCATTAATTCTTCATCAGTAAACTGTTTTTTTGCTTCTTCGTAAATTTCATCGGGCACCAATGTCGATTTTAGCTTTGTCAGCGCTTCGGCCCAGGCAAGAGCGGCGCGCTCCCGGTCGCTGTAAAAAGGGGCTTCCCTCCAGGCGTCTAACACATAAAGCCGCTGCTCAGTTTCTCCGGCTGCTCTCAGATCCTTCGAGTGCATGTCCAGGCAAAAAGCACAGCCATTGATCTGCGATACCCTGTAATAGATCAGGTGCAGCAGTTGCTGTTCAATAGTGGATTGCGCCAGGTATTTACCCAACGGATAAAGAGATGCTAAAGCTTTTTTTCCTACTTCCTGTACATTTAAACGTGGTTCCATAATTGTTGTTTTTGTCCCCTATTTGCGGGGGTTATTAAATGTTGTTTGCTTTAATAACAACCGACTTCAGGGAAATTGGACAACCGATGAAATTATTTTTAAAAAAAGTAGATATTTTTATCGTGAACTTAATTTCAACTACATAGATTCATAGAAAAAGATGCTTTGATCTACAACGAAAACTTAGTGAAACATAGTGTTTTCATCGTCGATGAAAACCTTTGAGACCCTATTTCTCTGCCTATGCAAAAAAACTATGAGCCTATGTGGTTTAGTCTAAAAATTCAGACAATTACTATGATTTAATGGTTGCGTTCCCGATCTTTTCCAGGATCTGGTGGGCTACGTCCATGGCTTTCAAACCGTCAATTTCAGAAACTACCGTCTGGGTATTGTTAACGATCGCATCCCTGAATTCTTCCAGTTCGCGCTTAATGGCGTTTACTTCAGGGATCAGCGGGTTGGCTACCGCAATGGTCTTTTTGCCTGCAGAGGTATCAATATCAAAAGCAAAAACATTTTCATCGGCAGCTTCCTTTAATTTGATGATCTCCGTTTTTTTATTTAAAAAGTCGATGCCGATATAGGCGTCTTTCTGAAAGAGGCGCATCTTCCGCATTTTCTTCATAGAGATGCGACTGGAAGTAAGGTTGGCCACGCAGCCGTTATCAAACTCGATGCGTACATTGGCGATATCCGGCGTTTCTGTCAATACGGCTACACCGCTTGCAGAGATGCGCTTCACATCGCTCTTGACGATGCTTAAAATAATATCGATGTCGTGGATCATCAGGTCCAGGATCACGCTCACCTCTGTGCCACGGGGATTGAATTGCGCCAGGCGGTGCACTTCAATAAACATGGGTTTTAAGGTAACGTTTTTCAGGGAAAGAAAAGCGGGATTAAACCGTTCCACATGTCCTACCTGCAATTTGATGCTTGATTCTTTGGCGAGCTTTACCAGTTCGCGCGCTTCCTCCATTGTATCGGCAAAGGGCTTTTCCACAAATACATGGCGCCCCATTTTTATGGCTTTTTCGCACCATTGATAATGGTAGGTAGTGGGGGTTACAATATCAATGGCATCGCAGAGGCCCAGGAATGCATCCGCATTGGTAAACCGGCGGATCTTGTATTTTTCAATAACTTCCGCTGCCGTGGCATCGTTCGGTTCGTAAAATCCTACCACTTCCACATTGTCGATTTCCAGCCAGTTATTTAAGTGAAACTTTCCCAGATGGCCTACGCCTACAATCCCTATTTTTAGCATATCAGTATTTAAAAATTCAAAGATAACTATTGAAATCAGGGCAGGCGATTTTTTTTACTATTCTGGCTGTACTCAATAGAATATGAATGGGATAGTCAGGAAGTCGGTTTAATAAACTAAAGTTTATTATCTTTACCCTCGAATAACACCTCAGCCATGGATAAAGATCAAATTGAAAAAAGAATTAGAGGCTGAAAAGCTAAACCTGGCAGCGTTCTTAAAGATGGCTGCGCGTTTTGGCTTATCAGACGATGAAACCGAGATGCAGATTGATTTTTATCTTGAAAAGATCGCTACATTAAAAAAGCAATTAGATAACCAAAATCCTCCCGGATGAGGGCTTAAAGTTTTTGTATGAATAAAGAATTAAATAAATTGATGCAACTGGCCGGAACTGCCCAGTTTGATGCAGCGCTGGACCAGCTGTATGAAAAATATAAAGATGATGCGGCTGCAAAAAGAGCCATTGCGGCCTACATAAAAAAAGGTGTTGCGGCGTCCGGAGAAAGAATAAATGGCGTTGCTGTTAAGATGCAGCTTGCGGAAGTATCAGAGATCATAAGCCTGTCTTATATTGCGAAGACTTACTTTAATAAAACCAAGTCCTGGCTTTCACAACGGGTAAACGGGCACACCGTTAATGGGAAAGCGGCCCTGTTTACATCAGAAGAAATGAAAACACTGAATTTTGCATTAAAGGATGTTGGCAAAAAAATTGGCTCTACCAGCGTGCATCTTTGAGATGCTGTTGAGTGTAGTACAGGTGTGCAAGAGTGCGATCCCGCTTTCGGCGGGACAGGCTCCAAGTAAAGTTGCCATCTGCACTGCAGTTTGGTCCATAAAAAAAGAGCGTTTCAATGAACGCTCTTTTGTTGACCCATAAGGATTCGAACCTTAACTGACTGAACCAAAATCAGTAGTGCTACCGTTACACCATGGGTCAATCCGCCCTTTTTTCTGACCATTGTCAGATTTGGGATTGCAAAAATAGGGAAATCCTTCGTTGTAGCAAAGGCTTTTAAAAATATTTTTGTGATTTTTCAATTTAACGTCCGATTTTGATTTTTGGTTAGTTTGGTGAGTATTAAACAGTTAAATTTGTTACCATTCAATTCATCTTTAAAAACGATTATTCAATGAAAGTTACTGTAGTAGGAGCCGGAGCGGTGGGAGCTACCTGTGCTGACAATATTGCCAGAAAAGAATTAGCATCAGAATTGGTTTTGCTGGATATTAAAGAGGGTGTGGCCGAAGGCAAATCCATCGATATGATGCAGACAGCGGCCCTCCTGGGTTTTGATACAAAAATAAAAGGCGTTACGAACGACTATGCCGCTACTGCGGATTCCGATGTGGTGGTGATCACTTCCGGACTGCCCCGCAAACCGGGGATGACGCGCGAGGAGCTGATAGGGGTGAACGCCGGCATTGTAAAAAGTGTAACGGAAAATATTTTAAAATATTCGCCGGACACGATCCTGATCGTGGTGTCGAACCCGATGGATACGATGAATTACCTCACGCTGCAAACCTCCGGACTGCCGAAGCACCGGGTATTGGGAATGGGTGGTGCGCTGGATTCGGCCCGCTTCCGGTATTACCTGAGCCAGGAACTGGGCTGCTCACCGGCTGATCTGAATGCCGTTGTGGTGGGTGGTCATGGCGATACTACCATGATCCCTTTGATCAAACACGCTACCTGGGGCAGCACACCGGTGACCAATTTTCTGTCGGACGAACAGCAGGCCAAAATTGTTGCCGATACCATGGTGGGCGGCGCTACGTTGACAAAGCTGATCGGTACTTCCGCCTGGTATGCGCCGGGCGCGGGAACGGCGGCGATGGTGGAAAGTATTCTGCGGGATGAAAAGAAAATAATTTCCTGTGGCGTGGCGCTGGATGGGGAATACGGGCAAAAAGATATTTCGCTGGTAGTGCCTGTTACCCTGGGCCGGAAGGGTTGGGAAAAGATCATCGATTTTAAACTGTCGGAGACGGAGCAGGCGGCCTTTAACAAAAGTGCCGATGCCGTGCGCACCATGAACGACGTTTTAAAGACCTTATAATTTTTCATGATTGTTTGTTTTTCCCGGTTCATTGAATGGACCGGGATTTTTATTTCTGCAGCTAGTTTTAACGGAGGACGCTATGCGAAGCGTCCTTGCTTCGCATTTTTATTCCGCTATAAGTTTCCCGCAGATTCGCGCTAATGTGGACAGAAAAAGATCAGCAGAGATCAGCGAGGCAAACTAATTCGAAATAGTTATTCCGCAGGTTTTCGCAGAAAAAAGAAGTGTGATCCGCACTTCGTCAAAGACGAAGATCTGCGCCGATCTGCGGGAAATAATTGAGCATGAAATCGGGAATGAGGCAGGGTTTGTTTTTTTATCGCGATATTCTACAAAGACTTTTTTTACATCAATATAGCTATTTTTGAATATCCTAAATACCAACTTATGAAGCGAAAACTATTTTTTCTTTCCTTTTTTTTGATTGTTGTACAGATTGTTATTGCCCAACAGTTTCAACCCGTTTTTAATCCGAAGGAATACACTGCATTTCTGTCTATGATGCATTTTGAAAGCAGTATTCCGGATAAAGCACAAAGAGGAAAGGAAAAAGACCCCTATCAGCTGGTCTATAAATCACCTGAACTGGGAATGAAAAATCTGTGGTGGTTGTACACCAATGATTATAGTCAGGGAGTAATTGTTATTCGCGGAACGGTTGGGGATAAAGCCAGTTGGCTGGAGAATTATTATTGCCCGATGATACCGGCTACTGGAACCTTACAATTAGATGCCACAACAAAATTTGATTATAAACTGGCGGAACGGAGCGATGCTTATGTGCATGCCGGCTGGACGATCGGGATGGCTTATCTCGTTAGGGATATGCTGCCAAAGATTAAAGAGTTATACCAGAAGGGAGTAAAAGATTTCTTTGTATTTGGCCACAGCCAGGGAGGCGTATTGGCCTACCTGGTCAGCTCTTATTTATATTATCAGCGGCAGGCGGGAAACCTGCCGGCAGACATACGGTTTAAGACCTATACCAGTGCCGCGCCGAAACCGGGCAATGTGCAATATGCTTATGATTTTGAAAGCATCAATAAAGGGGGCTGGACGTATTCAGTAGTGAACAGCGCCGACTGGGTGCCGGAGACGCCCTATACCATTCAGCGGGTATCAGATATGAATGCGGTGAATCCGTTGGTAGATATTCCCAAAGTTTTAAAGAAACAAAAATTCTTGCTGCGGGTAGTGGGCAATCTTTATTACGGCAAGCTGGACCGCAAGACGAGGAAAGCGCAAACTACTTATGCGAATATTTTAGGGCATAAACTATATAAGCTGGCTATTAAAAAAATATTGCCCGGGCTCAAAGAGCCTGCCTATGCGCCTTCTATGAATTATATGCGCGCCGGCACACCCGTGGTGCTAATGCCGGATGCGGAGTATTATAAAAAATTTGGGCTGGATAAGGAAGATAAATTTGCTAATCATCATTTTGAACCGTATTATTATCTGATGCAGCAGCAGTATGGGAAGTAGGGTTTTTTTGTTCAGAAACTTTAATATTGTGCCAGACTGCTTTAAATAAAACTTGCTTAAAACTGTTTATGAATATTCTTCGATTGGCATATCTGGGCGATGGAGCCAGTGGATTGTCTTTTAAGGCGAACCAAATATTCTTCTTCATTTTGATATTGCTAAGTAGTAGTGCAGTGGCCCAAAGAGACTCGGTACAATATTTTAGCAAAGACGTTTATCCCATGAGTTCTTTGTGCTCGAAATCTCTTGTTTTAGACACCAATGGAATGTTTTTTCAGGAACGAGGGTGTGAAGGAAGTTCGACTGTATCTTTTGGAAAATATACGCTTGATAAAAATGGCTTGACCAGTTTTCATTTTATTCCATTTGATTCCGTTCGCCTGGTAAAAACCGTTTTATTCAAACCCGGTAGTACTGATAAGACAATTGATACCGTCAAGTTGGTTACACTGGAAGGCGACACACTTAGGTCCGTTCTTATTGATCTTGGTGGGTTTACAGATTCTGCGTCTAACGAAATGCGGCGATGGTTTTTAAAAATCGGGAATCGCCAGGATACGATTGGTATTAACTATAGTAAGCTGAAAGAATTTTATAAGGAAGAATATTCAAAGGAATTGCAAGGTCTTTACAATGGAAATACAATTATTGTACAAGTAAATATTCCACGAATTTTTTTTTATTATGAACAATGGAGTATTGAGTTACCTGACGATTTTCAACTGGTTCGCCGACCGTTTGGATTATATAGCGAGGATGGGCTGCATCGGGTTTACACACTGATCCACTAATCTGCTCAAAGAAATATGGCAGAGGAGCTGTCTGCGTAATCAGCGGGCTATTTTTCAATCTTATAACACCATCTAAATAACTTCCCTTCAAAATCAAAAGGGGTGGTAGCTTTAGTGATGTCTTTTATTTTATCGGTGTGTATCTTTTCTTTTTCCAGAATAAATTTTCGCGCATTAGTGCTGAAATATAACACACCGCCGGGCGATAACACCCGCAAACATTCATTGATCAGAAAAACATGATCGCGCTGAATATCCAGGATCGCTTCCATTTTTTTGCTGTTGCTAAAAGTGGGCGGGTCCATTATGATCAGGTCGTAACTGTTGGCGGACAGTTCCGCTACATATTGCAGCACATCGGCCTGGACAAAAGTATAACCTGGGGAAGCAAATTTATTTAGTGTCATATTCCGCTTTGCCCATTCGGTATAGGTGTTGGAAAGGTCAACCGTAGTCACAGCAGCTGCCTTCCCGGCAGCGGCGTAAACGGAGAAGGAACCCGTATAGGCAAATAAATTCAGGACCCGTTTTCCTTCGCTTTCCTCCCGAACCATTTTGCGGGTATTACGATGATCTAAGAAAAGTCCGGTATCTAAATAGTCGGCCAGGTTAACAATGAAATGCAGCCCGTTTTCCTGTACCTCAAATTCATTTTTTGTTGAATCGGTTTTCTGGTATTGTCCCTGCCGCCCGGTTTTCCGTTGCCGGAGTTTGGTGTAGATATGGGTTGCGGGAACAGACAATACTTCAGCAATAATAGCGGCCGTCTGCTCCATCCAGCGGTTGTGCTCCGTGTCCTCCATTCCGTGTTTGCGTTTGTATTCCGCCACATATATATGGTCCTCATAACGTTCGATGCAAACAGGAAATTCCGGCAGGTCATGGTCGTAAACCCGGTAACAGGTAATACCGGCGTTGCGGGCCTGCCGCGAGAGGTGCCGGTACACTTTTGTTAAGCGATTGCGGAACATGCTGAATTTTTCTTCGTTCAAGTTTGAATTTTTTGCGAAATTAGCCCTTTGTAAGCATGCAATATGCAATTGTAGATATTGAAACGACCGGATCCTACGCAGCAGCGAGCGGCATTACCGAAATAAGCATCCAGGTATTGGATGCGGAGGGTATTGTGGTGGATCGTTTTGAGAGCCTGGTGAACCCGGTGCAGCAGATTCCTTCTTATATTCAGGCATTGACGGGCATTAGTAATGCCATGGTGGCGGATGCGCCCTTGTTTGAGGCCATTGCGGAACAGGTTTATAAGCTGCTGCAGGATAAAATTTTTGTGGCCCATAGCGTCAATTTCGATTATTCGTTTGTGAAAAGCCAGTTGGCCTATTGCGGCTATGAGCTACATACGAATAAACTGTGCACGGTGCGGTTGAGCAGGAAAATTATTCCCGGGCATGCCTCGTATAGTCTGGGTAAATTATGCGAAGCGCTGGATATTCCTCACGTAAATAAACATAGGGCAGGAGGTGATACTGATGCTACAGTGGCATTGTTTCAACTGCTGCTGCTGAAAGATGCGGACGGGCATATTGCTAAAAGTTTAAAACGCACCTCTAAAGAGCAGGTGCTGCCGCCGAATGTGCCCAAGACCGATTTTGATCAGCTGCCCTACACGCCCGGCGTATATTATTTTCATGATGAAAAAGGGAAGATCGTTTATGTGGGAAAGGCGAAAAACATCCGCTACCGGGTCAGCAGTCACTTTAGCAATAATTCCACCACCCGCCAGCGCCAGAATTTTATGCGCCATATACACCACATCAGTTTTGAAGAATGCGGTACCGAACTGATGGCCGCGGTAAAAGAATCCACAGAAATAAAAAGATTATGGCCCAGATTTAATTCGGCTCAAAAAAGGAGAGAGGAGCTGTACGGGATCATTTCCTATGAAGATCAAAACGGCTACCTGCGGCTGGGGATCGAGAAGATGAGCCGTGGTATGTTGTTGTTAAATTCTTATCATCATCTTGAGGGGGCTAAAGCATCATTACGACAACTGGTGCATGATTTTGATCTTTGCCCGCGGCTCTGTTTTATTGGAGCGGCATTGGTTGATGAAAAAATGCACCGGGTATTGTGCAAAGGCGCCTGCGAAAAAAAGGAACCGGCTGAAAGCTATAACCAGCGGGCGCTGGAGGCGATCCGCCATTTAAAGAACCTGCCTTCTTTTGCCATTATTGACAAAGGAGTGCAGCAGGATGAACGATCCTGTATCCTGGTTTGGAAAGGCAGTTTTTACGGAATGGGATTTATTTCAGAGGAACTGCAACTGGAGCAACCCGAACAGTTTCGCGATTTTGTAACCCCATATAAAGAAAACAGCACCATTACCAATATGCTATTCGCCTATGCAAAACGCTATCCATCAAAAATCATTCAATTCAATCATATCGTTTAAATTAAAATCATGATCAAAAAGTTAGCATTGCTATTTCCATTGGCGGTATTGTTATTTGCTTTTATGCCCGTTAAAAAAAAGAAAGTCATTTTTTTTGGTGATTCTATTACGCAGCAGGGTGCCCAGCCGGGTGGATATATTACGCGTATTGAAGACCTGTGTAAGAAGGACGGCCTCTCGGATCAATTTGATTTTGTTGGGAAAGGAGTTGGCGGAAATAAAGTGACCGATCTTTTTTTGAGATTTCAGCCGGACGTGCTGGATCAGCATCCGGATATCGTTGTGGTTTATGTGGGAATCAATGATGTATGGCATAAGACCTCTTCGGGCACCGGAACGGATTTTGATAAATTCGGAAAATTTTATGATGCGATCATTTCCACATTAAAGAAACAGGGGATCCAGCCCATTATCTGCACCCCATCGGTAATAGGGGAGCGCAACGATTTTACGAACCAGCAGGACGGCGACCTGAACCTGTATGCAAAATGGATCCGCGAGTATGCGGCAAAAAATAATGTGCCGCTGGTGGATCTGCGTAACCTGTTTTTAGACTACCTGCGGCAGAATAATCCTACAAATGCCGAGAAGGGGATCTTAACGGTAGATCGCGTGCATCTGAACGAAAAAGGCAATCAGCTGGTGTCGGAAGCAATGTGGAAAGCGATCAAGCAGTTTAAATAAGCGATCGCCAGCCGGGAAGTCGGGAAAACGGGAAATCTTGGGCCTTACTTCTGGTTTCCGCCTTGCCACAAGGCTATGCGAGGCCCGTCCGTACCGGCCCAGGCGGACGTCCTTCGCCTCGCATCCTTATTTTATCGCCTCCGGCGATTTTGGTGAAAGCGGGAAGGGTTGGTTAATCACTTCCCGCCTTATCGTCTTCCCGGCTACCAAAGGTTCTCTTATAGCGCTTCAATAAGGTAATAATTCTTCTTCCCTTTTTGCAGCAGGATGTATTTTTCGTGTAATAAATGAGCGGTAGTCAACTGTTGCTGTGCCTCATTTATTTTTTCGCGGTTTACACTGATGCCGCCGCCCTGCACCAGTTTGCGGGCTTCGCCTTTGCTGGGCGCAATTTTGGTATCCGCCAGCAGCGTAACAATATCAATCCCTTTTTCCAGCTCTGTTTTTGCAAGGGTTGCTTTCACCACGCCTTCCATTCCCTCCAGGTCTTCAATGCTCATTTCGGAAGCAGGTTTGCTCTGGTTGGCAAAAAGTTTTTCTGTAGTGACGATTGCTTTTTCATACTCGGCAGCGCCATGCACAAAACTGGTGATTTCCTTTGCCAGCGTTTTTTGCAAGAGCCGCTCCGCGGGATTTTGCTGATGTTTTGTAATGAGCTCTTCAATGATGGGCGCCTCTAGGAAGGTGAATATTTTAATCCATGTAACCGCATCTTCATCGCTGGTATTCAGCCAGAACTGGTAGAACTGGTAAGGCGAGGTCTTTTCCGGATCCAGCCAAATATTTCCCTTTTCTGTTTTGCCGAATTTCGCCCCGTCCGCCTTGCGGATCAGCGGGCAGGTAAAGGCAAAAGCTTCTTTTGATGCTTTACGGCGAATAAACTCAGTTCCCGTGGTAATGTTGCCCCACTGGTCGCTGCCGCCCATTTGTAATTTTACATCCTGCTGGGTAAACAGATGATAAAAATCAAAACCCTGCATGAGTTGGTAGGCAAACTCGGTGTAGCTGATGCCCACTTCCCCTTCAAACCGCTTTTTCACACTGTCCTTTGCCATCATATAGTTAACGGTAATATGCTTGCCGGCATCTCTTAAAAACTCCAGGAAACTGATGCCTTTGAACCAGTCATAGTTGTTTACCATTATAGCCCCATTGGAGCGGGAGGGGGTAAAGTCGAGGTATTGTTCCAGTTGTTTTTTTATGCCTGCGATATTTGCGGCCAGGGTGGTTTCGTCCAACAGGTTGCGTTCTTCGCTTTTGCCGCTGGGGTCGCCGATCATGCCGGTAGCACCACCCACGAGCACCACGGGTTTATGTCCCGCCTTTTGCAAATGCACCAATAAGAGAATAGGAACCAAACTGCCAATGTGCAGACTGGTGGCAGTGGGATCAAAACCGATATAGCCGGCGGTCATCTCCTTATTTAGCTGTTCCTCCGTACCCGGAATCATATCCTGGATCATCCCTCTCCAACGCAGTTCTGCAATAACATTCATAGTAAACATTTTTTAAAGGCGGCAAATTTAAGCGATTCCACCCTTTCTCATTTCCAATTTCTTATTTCGGGTTCCTCTTTCCGCCTGCACGAGTTCCCTCCCCAGCTTCGCAGGCGTCGGGATGACGCGTTTTATTAGTTTAATATTCTCTCATTTCCACATCTTCACATTTCCACATTCTCACATTTTCAAATTTGCATTCCTCGAAATATATTTCCCGATCACATCAAACTCCAGATTCACCTTGTCGCCCGTTTTCAGTTGCCGCATATTGGTATGGTCAATAGTGTAGGGGATGATGGCCACGGTAAAAGTAGTTGCTGTAACATTGAATACAGTCAGACTGATCCCGTTCAGGCATATTGATCCTTTTTCAATAACCAGTGGTGCAAATGATTCATCGAACGCAAAGGTAAACTCCGTGCTACCGTTTTTTTCAACAACGGCGGCACAGGTACCGATGCCATCAACATGGCCCTGGACGATATGGCCATCGATCCGCCCATTCAGGATCATGCACCGTTCCAGGTTTACCAGGGTGCCCGGCTGCCAGGCCTCCAGGTTGGTAACGCTCAATGTTTCGGCAATGGCCGTTACCTGGTGCGTACTGCCTGCTATGTTCTCAACGGTCAGGCACACACCATTATGACTAATGCTCTGATCAACTTTTAACTCCTGGGAAATGGCACTTTCGATTTGAAAAGTGACATTAGTTCCATTGGTTTCCCTGCTTTTTACCGTACCCACGGCTTCAATTATACCTGTAAACATGCCCAAATTTCCGTTACGGAAAGCAAGCAGCCAAATATGAGGGCAAATTGTTAGCCGGGAACCCGGAAAAGCAGAAAGCTTTTGTTTTAACGGCTTTTGACTTACCGTCTTTGATTTCTTACCGGCAATTCATCGCGGTGCAGCGTCTTTGCGGTTAAGAAGGAGCCATTGAAGAAAAAAGATATCAGAAAGAATGAATTATATATTTTTCCCGTATCTTTGCAACCTCAAATTCTTAAAGGAGGTATAAATTATTTTATGTTAATTATTGATTCTAAAGACTGCGAAAACATTGACAAGGCTTTAAAGAAGTATAAGAAGAAATTCGAAAAGTCAAAAACTTTGTTGCAATTACGTGAGCGTCAGCATTTTACAAAATCTTCAGTAAAAAGCCGTACACAACGTTTAAAAGCCATTTATCGCCAGCAGATCGCAAGCGGAAAAATAGAATTATAAAATATTTTATATTTTGTATAATATTGTAACCTCAGGTTTTCCTGGGGTTTTTTTATGGATTCAACGCTTTCTGACCATATAAAGGCCTTTGTTGGCTATTTGCAATTCGAAAAACGGTATTCGAAACATACCATTATCGCTTATAATACTGATCTAGAGGAATTTTCGGCTTTCGTTACAAAGGTATTTGATGCGCCTCCGTTAGCAGAAATTACCTACCAGATCGTGCGCAGTTGGCTGGCCGGGTTAATGGACCACGAGATCACCCCACGAACAATTAACCGTAAGATCTCCACTCTTAAATCATTCTTCAAATACCAGATAAAAATGGGGATGATTCGTGAGAATCCTATGTTTAAAGTAGTGGCGCCCAAAGTAAGTAAGCGGTTGCCTTCTTTTATTAATGAGCAGGATATAAGTAATTTGAACGAAACCCTGTCGCACGCCACGGAAGACTGGAAAAGCCTGAATGCCAAAATGCTGATTGAACTGTTTTATGGAACAGGTATGCGTTTAAGCGAACTACTGCAGTTGAAAATGAACCAGGTCGATTTTTCACGCAAACAGGTAAAAGTGCTGGGTAAAGGAAATAAGGAACGGATCATTCCGCTGAACCAAACGCTCCTGGAGGCAATTCTCAATTACGCGGAACTTAAAAAAAAGCATTTTGAAGGCCCGCCGGAAGAGCTGCTGATTACCGAAAAAGGTAAAAAGATGTACCCCAAATATGCATACCTGCTGGTGCGAAAATATCTTTCAACGATCCCAACCCTTGATAAAAAGAGCCCCCATGTGCTGCGGCACAGTTTTGCGACCCATTTGATGAATAACGGCGCCGAAATAAAAGCGGTAAAAGACCTGCTGGGACATGCCAGTCTGGCCGCCACCCAGATTTATACCCATAACAGCATCGAAAAGCTGAAAGATGTATACAAGAATGCTCATCCCAAGGCCTAGCAGGCGGGTTAAAAATATCAACTAAAAATTAGCAAATATTTTTAGGTATCGTTTTCATTTTTGATTAACTTTAATCGGAGTATTTCAGGTCTTTGAAATAGGAAAAATTTAGATTATTCACTTTTAAATTCAACTATCATGAATGTGAACATTCAAACAGTTAATTTTAACGCGGACAGGAAACTGCTGGACGTAATCGACCGTAAAATGGAAAAACTCGGTACGTTTCATGATCGGATTATCGGTTCAGTGGTGTATTTAAAATTAGACAATGTAGTGCATAATATTAAAGACAAGATTGTGGAGATCAGGGTACAGGTACCCCGACATAGTTTCTTCGTTAAAACAACCAGCAAATCCTTTGAAGAATCTTTTGAAAGTGCATTTGATTCTTTAGTTAACCAGGTAAAGCGGCGGAAGGAAAAAATGATAGCGTAACCCAATCAAACAACATATTTATTAAGGCCCCGTCTGTAATGCAGACGGGGCTTTTTTGTGCATTTATCATTCGGCTAACAATGTTTTAACTGATTCTTGGGCCTCTTTGGAGTTGTGTTTGCCGTCTGATATAAGAAGTATGAAATTTCATAGAAAGATTGCAGAAAAGGTTTATTAAAGAAATTTAGAATATAAAGACAGTTTATTTAATACATTTGAACACTTTGGCATAGTTTTATCTGTTATACAATTCAGATTTTTAATTCGAACTTTAAAACGTATGATTATGAAAAAAATAGTACCATTTATTGCGATCGTAGTTATGTTAATTGCCGTTTCATGTCGCAATACAAAAAAAGAAGATACCACGGGTACCATTTCCACTCAGGATACCCTTGGTTTAGCTGAATACCAGAAATGGAAAATGGAAAATGAGGTGCGCAACCGTATACAGCAGGAAGAAATGCAAAATCAGAATGCAGCCGCTTCTGCTCCTGCAGCCACTTCCCGCTCCAGTTCACGCAGCAGTAGCAGCCGTAGCCGCAGTTATAGCAGCGGCGGTGGCTCAGGCTCCAATGGCGGTGGCTATTCATCAGCTCCTGTAGCCCAGGCGCCGGCCCCTGCTCCGCAAAGAAAGAAAATGAGTCATACTGCGAAAGGCGCTATAGTTGGTGCTGCATCCGGTGCTATTATTGGCGCTGTTGCTAACAGGCGTAACCGTTTAGGCGGTGGCGTGGTGGGGGGCATTATTGGTGCGGCTACCGGTGCCGGCGTGGGTGCTATCGTAGATAAAAAACAACGGCAAAACAACGGCTATTAAGCAGTTTGAAAAAGTGTTAAAATAAAAGTGGCAATTATCGCCACTTTTTTTGTTGCAGGCAATACTTGGCAAAGTATTTGATTTTAAGTTACTTATTAAATAATTAAAGAACTTTAAATTATGAAAAAAATTCTAGGTTTAGCTGTGTTGGCCGCGGCTTTTATAGCTTGCAATAGTTCAGAAACAAAGACAGGCGACGCTACCGCGGATTCTGCCGGCACCCCCGCTAACGTTGTCGTGGATTCCACACCTGCTGCTCCGCCCCCCGTCCAATATACAGAGGGTGATATTATAAAAAAGGATGACGGAAAAGTATATGTTTATACCAATGGCAACTGGGTAGTGGCTGATAAAGAAATTAAGCTGGATAACGGAACAGTTATTAAGCCCAATGGGGAAGTAAAGAATAAAGAAGGAAAAACCATTGTATTGGAAGACGGCGAATACGTAAACCGCTCAGGAAACTTTTTTGATAAAACAGGTGCGGCGGTTAGCAATGCCTGGGATAAAACAAAAGAGGGTGTATCCGACGCTGCCACTGCTACCAAAAAAGGAGTAGAAAAAGCGGCTGATAAAACGGGGGAAGCAATTGAAAAAGGAGTGGATGCCACTAAAGACGCTGCTCACAAAACAGGAGAAGCAATTAAGACGGGAGCCAAAAAAGTGGGTGAAAAAACCAAAGATGTTATAAACGATATAAAGAAATAACGGACAATTTTTTGATTATGTTTTGATAATGGGGCCTGGTTTACCGGGTCCCATTTCTTTTACACTGGCCGCGAATCAGGAACGGTTTTACCATCTGACGATTACTTGCCGTTTTATCGCTTTCCCAGCTCCCAAGAATTGTTTATTTCTGCCCCATTTGTCAAAAATCAATACGCCCGACCTTGCCTCTTGGGCCAGCCAGGAACACTATCCGGCGGGGTCTGTCAATACAAAGTGCATTAAAGCCTTCTGTAGAGACCGCCTGCCAGGTTTTGCCGCCATCCTTAGAAATATCCACGCCCGTTAATCCGCAGGTAATCCATGTATTTTCATCGATCGCGCCGACTGCGCTCCGGTAACCGGCGGGCGCTATTTCGGGCAGCTTCCATGTTTTGCCTTCATCTTCGCTGTAAATAAGGGCACTATCCTTCTTTGCCGGCTGCGAAAAATCGCCACCGGCGATCATTATTTTTTTGTTTAAGATGCCCATACCATTGGCACCGGCGGTTGGCGTGCCTTGCGCAATGGGAAGTGCAGTGGTTTTTCCGGCCGCGAATAATCTTGACTGGGTTCCGCCGCTGGCAAGGAGCACCTGCCTGCCTTCAACTGCAATATTGGTTCCGCTTGCGGCAAAAAAAGCTTCTCCTTTTGCTAATGCCGGAAAATTAAATCGATTGGATGCTTCCCAGGAATCGCCTGCATTATGGGTGGCAGCAATAAACAAATGCCCTTTGACCGGGTCGCCTATCACATAACCGTGCTTATTATCTGCAAAAGCCATTGCGTCCAGGAACATGGCAGTGTCTTTATTTTCATAAACTTTTTTCCAGCTTTTGCCGGCGTCTGTTGTTTTTAAAATATAGGCCGGGCTTGCGATCGCCATTATCAGGGCTGTATGCTCATTGAGCACCTGGATATCACGGAAATCGTTGGCTTCATATCCTGGAACCTGCTGCCACTGCCAGGTCGCTCCGTTATCAGCCGACCGGCCGGTATACCCGCTGCTTCCGCTAAGCCAGATCACATTTTTATAAATGCCGATGCCGCGCGGGTTGGTGGAAGTACCTTGCGACAATATTTTAAGGGTTTGACTTTTTGCGGCATAAGTGGAAAAAATAAGGAGCAGCGCGATCGTTACTTGCCGAAACATACATGGGAGGTTTTGATGTAAAGGTACAAGGGTTCAGAGCTATTGGTGGTAGTGATTGTCTCACAGATTCCGCAGCTTTACACAGATTTTAGAAGCCTTCTGTGAAAATCCGTGAGATCTGTGAGCTCCTAACTTTCTAATCGCTACGCCCTTGCGTGAAATTTAACTGCGAAGAGGAGGCAGGCATCTGTTCCAATCCGAGAACGGCTCAATTAATTAATCTCTTCCCATTTTATGATGCTGCATCATTTTATTCTTCCATTTTTTCATAGCCTGTCCGTTGATCTGCATGCCCATACTTAAATAGAGTCCGCGGTTGGTGTAGGAGGGGCTTTCGGTGGCGTTATTAGGCTTTTGTTCCACAAAACCATGGTAGTAATTGACGTCGTTGTTAATATAAAAACCATCACACACCCGTACGCTGAAACCCAGCGAGGCATTGGCTCCGGCATCGATTTTCGTATTCATGGCCTTTTTGGTGTACACTCCGGCAAAAACATCGTCACTGTTCCTTACAAAAGTTTTGCCCCCTACGAGGAATTGGACGGAAGGCCCGATGGTAAACCGTGGACGGACCCTGCTTGCGGCATCTCCAAAAGTAAAATTGGCAAAAACAGGAATTTTAATATAATTGGCGCGTTCTATGACTTTGCTATTATCCTGCAGTTCATAGGTGCCGCCCTGGCTGCTGAAATAGGTGCCGAAGCCAACGCCTGTGTTGTTATTGAAATTATAGGTGGCTGAACGCCCCAATTCATAAGAGAGGTGGAATTTCCGGTCGCTGTTGTCCGGCCGGTTCCCTACCATCCAGCTATGCCCGATCGCGGCACGGTCGCCAATATTCCACCCGTTTTGTGCCCGGGCGGAAAAAACTCCGGTCGTAATTACTATCAATCCCAAAACAATCTTTTTCATTTTAAAATAGTTTAGTATGTATAAAACCCGGCAAAACTATGCCAGAAACCCTTTTTACCTGCAAAATATCCTGCAGGTAACTGCTGTTATAAAAAAACGGGCAAGAATACCCCCTTGGGTCCCAGGATTAAAATGCTCATTTATGCGTTTTGTGTACTGGGGATAGTTTGCTAATTTTGCAACCTTATTTTATTGAATTTTAATGAATATGATTACTATAACCTTCCCGGATGGAGCTAAGCGTACATATGATAGCGGGATAACTGCGTTGGAGATCGCCAAATCGATTTCTGAAGGATTGGCAAGAAAAGTGATTGCTGCAACCGTTAACGGTGAAACCTGGGATGCAACGCGCCCCATCCATGAGGATAGCACTGTGGTTTTACTAACCTGGAATGATGCGGATGGGAAAAAAGCCTTCTGGCATTCTACCGCGCACCTGATGGCAGAAGCGGTAGAAGCGGGTTTTCCCGGCGTAAAATTTTGGGTAGGTCCCCCGCTGGAGACCGGCGGCTTTTATTATGATATGGACCTGGGTGATCGCAAATTGTCTGAAGAGGACCTGAGCGCCCTTGAAAAGAAAATGAATGAACTGGCGAAGCAGAATAATCCTTATGTACGTAAAGAAGTGCCGAAAGCAGAAGCCATTCAATATTTTACAGAAAAAGGCGATGAATACAAGCTGGACCTGCTTAGCAACCTGGAAGACGGTAATATCACTTTTTATACACAAGGTGCGTTTACCGATCTGTGCCGCGGACCACACATCCCGGCTACCGGCATTCTGAAAGCGATTAAGCTGACCAGCGTGGCAGGCGCTTACTGGAAGGGCGATGAAAAGAATAAAATGCTGACCCGCGTGTATGGGATCAGTTTTCCCAGTCAGAAAGAGCTGGATGAATACCTGCAAATGCTGGAAGAAGCGAAGAAACGCGATCACCGGAAATTAGGCAAAGAGCTGGGCATTTTCACTATGGATGATGATGTGGGCCAGGGCCTGCCTTTGTGGTTGCCCAACGGAACCGTTGTTATTGAAGAGCTGGAAAGACTGGCAAAAGAAACGGAAGAAGACGCGGACTATAAAAGAGTGGTGACCCCGCATATTGCAAAAGAAAGCATGTATTTAACCAGCGGGCACCTGCCGTACTATGAAGATAGCATGTACCCGCCGATGATCGTGGACGGACAAAAATATTACCTGAAGGCGATGAACTGTCCGCACCATCATAAAATATTTGCGGCGGAGCCGAAGAGCTATAAGGACCTTCCGTTGCGCCTGGCGGAATATGGTACCTGTTATCGTTATGAGCAGAGCGGTGAACTGTTCGGTTTGATGCGGGTGCGCTGCCTGCATATGAACGATGCGCATATTTATTGCACCAAAGAGCAATTTGCACAGGAGTTCCGCGCGGTAAACGATATGTACCTGAAGTATTTCAAAATATTTGGTATTGACCGTTACGTGATGCGGTTATCGCTGCACGATCCTGAAAAACTGGGCCAGAAATATATTAACGAGCCCGAGCTTTGGTTAGAAACCGAAGCGTTGGTACGTAAGGTATTGGTAGAATCCAATATTCCTTTTGTGGAAGTAAAAGGAGAGGGGGCGTTTTACGGACCCAAGATCGATGTGCAGATCTGGAGCGCCATTGGGCGTGAATTTACACTGGCCACTAACCAGGTGGATTTTGCACAGGGACGGCGGTTTAAGCTTGAATTTACTACAGCCGATAACGGCCATGATGTGCCGCTGATCATTCACCGGGCGCCTTTGGGAACCCACGAGCGTTTTATCGGATTTTTGCTGGAACATTATGCAGGGAAGTTCCCGGTATGGCTGGCGCCGGTGCAGGTGAAGCTGCTGCCCATCAGTGATAAATTTTTCGATTATACAAAGGAAGTGTATAAGGCCTTACGTAAAGCGGGTATCCGCGTGGAGATCGATGAGCGCAATGAAAAAATTGGTAAGAAAATCCGCGATACGGAATTAATGAAAGTGCCTTATATGCTGGTGATCGGTGAAAAAGAAGTGAACGACCGGCGTGTGGCCATCCGCCGCCAGGGCAAAGGAGACGCAGGCATCAAAACCATCGAGGAGTTTATTGCAGGCGTTAAAAATGAAATTGAAAACAGGGCAGACCAACTGTAAGGGCGAAATATTTTTCGCACCTACAATTCGTTTCAATATTACGGGCGAAAATTTTTTCGCCCCGCGATGATATAAAATAAAAAAATGAATTTTACCGTAGCCATAGTAGGAAGGCCCAATGTGGGAAAGAGCACGCTCTTTAATCGTTTGCTGGAGCAGAAGAAAGCCATTGTGGATGATGTGAGCGGCGTTACGCGCGACCGCCAATACGGCATCAGTGAATGGAACGGCAAAACCTTTAACGTGATCGATACCGGCGGGTTTGTGCACGGCAGTGATGATATTTTTGAGAAGGAGATCGCCAAACAAGTATTGGTGGCGGTTGAAGAAGCCAGCGTGATCCTTTTTATGGTGGATGCGGCAACGGGCATTACAGACCTGGATGATTCGATGGCGCGCGTGCTGCGCCGGAGCACCAAACCTGTTTTCCTGGTGGTAAACAAGGTAGATAATAATGAACGCCTGCTGGAAGCTTCCGAGTTTTACAGCATGGGGTTTGACCAGGTGTTTTTCATCGCGTCAGCCAGCGGAAGTGGTACGGGGGAATTGCTGGATGCGGTGACGGAACTGATGACCGAAGACGTTAATATCGACGAGCATATTGCAGGGCTTCCCAAGTTTGCAATTATCGGTCAGCCCAATGTGGGAAAGTCCTCATTGCTGAATGCATTGATCGGCGAAGAGCGTAGCATTGTAAGCGATATTGCCGGCACCACACGTGATACCATTCATACGCATTATAATTTATTTCAGAAAGAATTTGTGTTGATCGATACCGCGGGCATCCGGCGGAAAGCCAAGGTGCATGAGGATCTGGAGTTCTATTCTGTGATCCGCGCTATTAAAGCAATGGATGAGGCGGATGTCTGTTTGCTATTGTTAGATGCAGAAAAAGGCATTACGGCGCAGGACCTGAACATCTTCAGCCTGGCTGCAAAAAAAGGCAAGGGTATTGTATTGCTGGTGAACAAATGGGACCTGGTAAAAAATAAACAAACCAATACGGCCAAAGAATATGAAGATCAGCTAAAGAAACGCCTGGCGCCCTTTAGCGATGTGCCGGTATTATTTATTTCCGCGACGGAAAAAACCAGGATCTTTAAAGCCATTGAGCTGGCGCTGGAAGTATATGAGAACCGTCAGCGTCGAATTCCCACCAGCAAGCTGAATGAGGTAATGCTGAAGGCGGTGGCCACTCATCACGCGCCGGTTGTAAGAGGGCATGCAGTAAAGATCAAGTTTGTAACACAGTTGCCAACAGCCGTTCCTTCCTTTGCTTTTTTCTGTAATTTTCCTGACGATATTAAGACGCCTTACCGGAATTATCTTGAAAATCAGCTTCGGAAAAACTTTAATTTTAGCGGCGTGTCCATGAGGCTCTTTTTTAGAAAAAAATAACGACTGGCTGGGGTTACTTTATCTGTATTGATGCATTATAAATAAAGACTTTATATGAAGAAAATAATTGGAATTTCAGCATTGGGGATGCTCTTGTTTTCGACCTCGTGCGGGTTAAGCTCCGGGGGGGCAAAAACAGATAAGGATTCGCTGACTTCAGACTCGTTAAGTAAGCTAACGGACAGTACTGCAAAAGCTGCATCGGATAGCGTTACTGCAGCAGGGAAAGGGGCAGATAGTTCGCTCCGTAGCCTTGGCGATTCAATAAAAGCCGATCTTAAAGATGCGGCACACAAAGTAAAAGAAGGATCGGAAGCATTAGGAGACAAAGCAAAAGAAAAAGCAACCCAGGGGATTGATGCGGTAAAAGATGGTGCAAAAAAAGTAGGTAATGCGGCTAAGGCGGGTTATGAAGCGGGTAAAGATGCATTAAAAAAATAAGGTTATTTTTTTATTTTCTGTTTGGCATCCGGCATATTATGGCTGGATGTTTTCTTTTGGAACAGATTTTGATCCGCCAGGGTGTTGATAGTAATAAAACGCATTCCGTAATTCTTTAATTGAGGTTTTATGAAAACTTTTTTATTCCCCGCTGCTATTATAGCACTTTTGATACTGGGTTCCTGTACGGGAACGGATACCGGCGCGCGACAAGGCGATGTGGATGCGCAGCGCGCTGATTCTATGTGGAAAGTACATATTGCGGACAGTGTTAACCGTGAACGGAGTGTGGTGAAGGACGTTGTTGCGGATACCGGCTCTGTTGGGGTGGAAGCGGTCACCCGTGAAATGAAAGAAGGATTGAATACGGTACAACGCGGTCTTGATAAAGCAAAGAAGATAACCGAAGCGGGATCTAAAAGTGCCAAAGGGATTGCTGATGGTATCCAAAAAACATCCGATGCTGTTCATAAAACGGTTAATGAGGCTAAAAAAACGATCGAGGGAGAATAAAACATTTTGTTTGAGTTATTGATAGCCAAAAAGGATTTATCCGAATGGATGTAGCGGCGCCAGCAGATTTGCTGCCGGAGGTTCATTCACAAAGAATCAGTAATGCAATTGGGCTTTGAGTTTACTGATCAGTCGCGTAAATTCAATATTATTTTCCAATACCTCCAGGGGAAGCTGCTTATTATCAAATTCAACAAAGTACCGGAATGAGTCGGGGTACGGTACCGGTTTAGCAGGCGAGGACCGATTGGCGGCCTTATCCATGTTTGAAAAAGCGGTTTTAACAAACTGGATTAAAGTTGCCGGATACTTTGACAGATCATCCTCGGCTGTCATGGGCTTTCCTGCAAAACCACCTGCCTGTATTAATTTCAATTTCATAATGCATTACAAGGGGTTACTAAACGCCCACATTTTTCCAGGCATCAGCGATCTCTTTGGTAACACTGTTATCCTTACCAAAAAGAATCCCGGATGTATTGATGGTAGCTTCTTTAAATTGCTCAAAGGTAGCATTAGGAGGAACCAGTTCTTTATTGGTCATTGCCTTATACCAGACCATACCCACCTTCTCCCAGGCGTATCCGCCCACATTATAGGCTGCCAGATAAAAAGCGTGGTTAGGGATGCCTGAATTGAGGTGTACGCCGCCATTGTCCATTGGATCGTCTGTATAATCCTTCATATGGGCCGGCTGCGGATCGCTGCCCAACTGGGGGTGATTCCTGTAAGCTTCGCCCGGAGCCTTCATTGACCGGATGGCATATTGCTCGCCTATCAGCGTATTTTCCCCTATCAGCCAGTCGGAGGTTTTGGCATCCTGCTTTAATGCATATTGCTTTATCATGATCCCAAATACATCCGCAAGCGATTCATTCAGTGCACCGCTCTGATCCCTGTACTCCAGGTTGGTTTCGTATTGTTGTACGCCGTGGGTCAACTCATGCCCGATGACATCAATATCGGATGTGAACGAAGCAAAGATCTTCCCGTCTCCGTCTCCATATACCATTTGTTTCCCGTCCCAAAAAGCATTCTGATAGCTTTTGCCATAGTGAACGGACTGGATCAGTTTCATTCCTTCGTTATCAATGGAATTCCTCCCGAAATGGGAAAAATAAAAAGTCCAGGTATAGCCGGCGCCGTCATAAGCCCTGTTAACGTCCTGATCCGTTGAGCTGGCTGCTCCTTCTTTGCGGACCAACTTGCCCGGAAGGCGCTCCTGGTTGCTTGAAGTGTACACTTCCCGGTAGGGCCTCGTGGCGGCTTGTTTTTTGCGAAAACCTTTCTTTGCGATCGCCATCCGCGCCTTGTTGCTCAGTTTGGAAAAAGCGATCCTTCTGCCTCTTAGCGTTTCATCAATCGTAAATTGATTTGCCTGTGCAGCAAATGTTGTTGCTTCTTTGCCTTCATCGTATGCCTCCATTAACTTCACCCGCATATAAGGCGGTATAATACAATGTTCTGAATGGAAATGCTGTTTGGACTGACACATAGTAACGTGGATTTACAAAATTTGTAAAAAAATAATTGAGGTTTAATGGTACGGGTATAGGCCCGGAAACGGGCTTTTAAAGAAATGACTTCCCCTTTTCAGGGCCAAAAATAATACCAAGATATAAATGCCTGCGGTAAAATATCCTTAATCTTAGCACACCAACGGGGGGCTGGCCTGATAAGAGAATGGTATTGAAAAGAGTAGCTGATAACAGGAAGACTCTTGCCGGGTAAAGTATCCTGAATTTTTAAAAAATGATTGTTTCATTTTGCGCAGGTTACCTGTTTGAATAGGCTGAATAAACACGCGGCCGGAGCCAATCTAACCATGTTCAACCTTGTTATAAACACGATGCTCCTAGCGATGGTATTTGCGTTGAAATTATCGACTCTGGTATCTATGATCGCGCCGTCTGGCGCTATGTGTTTTTAGAAAAAGTATTACATTAGTATTCCGGCTCCAGCGGAGTCGCGTAAACTTTAGACATATGGCTAACACCTTTTCACAAATCTATCTTCAATTTGTATTTGCAGTTCAGGGAAGACTGAATCTGATTCCTCCACGGCATAAAGAGTAGCTACATAAATATATGACTGCGCTTGTACAGGCCCGAAAGGCCAAAATGCTCGCTGTTCACTGTATGCCGGACCATATTCATTTGTTTGTTGGTTTTAAGCCTTCCGTCTTAATATCCGATTTTGTGAGGGAAATTAAAGTACAAAGCAATGAATTCATCCGAAATAAGAAATGGATACGGAGCGCCTTTAACTGGCAGGAAGGGTATGGTGTGTTCTCCTACGGGCACTCGCAGATTGATGCTGTTTGCAAGTATGTGCTGAACCAGGAACAACATCATCAAAGAAAAACTTTCAGAGAAGAGTACCTTGAGGTTTTAGAAAAGTTCGCTATCCCGTTTGAGGAACGTTATTTATTTAACTGGAATGAATAGACACGGGGCGTCCTACGGAGCCCGATCCTCCATGCTAATTTGTGCTATAAACACGATGCTCCTAACGGAGCAATGGTATCCGTGTTGAAATTGCCGACTTGGGTATCAATGATCGGGCTGTTGGTTACAACCTGTTTATCGAAAAATGCTGAATGTATATTCCGGCTTTGCTGGCGCCATTCTGCCTATGTTAAATTATGTTATAAACACAATGTTCCCGACGGTGCAAGGGTGCCTGTGTTGAAATTGCCGACTTGGGTATCAATGATCGGGCTGTTGGTTACAACCTGTTTATCGAAAAATACTGAGCGTATATTCCGGCTTTGCCGGCGCCATTCTGCCTATGTTAAATTATGTTATAAACACAATGTTCCCGACGGTGCAAGGGTGTCCGTGTTGAAATTGGAGACTCTGGTATCAATGATCGGGCTGTTGGTTACAACCTGTTTATCGAAAAATGCTGAATGTATATTCCGGCTTTGCCGGCGCCATTCTGCCTATGCTAAATTATGTTATAAACACAATGTTCCCGACGGTGCAAGGGTGCCTGTGTTGAAATTGCCGACTTGGGTATCAATGATCGGGCTGTTGGTTACAACCTGTTTATCGAAAAATGATGAACGTATATTCTGGCTTTGCTGGCGCCATTCTGCCTATGTTAAATTATGTTATAAACACGATGTTCCCGACGGAGCAATGGTATCCGCATTAAAATTATTGGCGCTATGATCGCGCCGTCAGGCGCTGCGTGTTTATAGGAAAAATGCTACATTAGTATCACGGCTCCTCTGGAGCCGCGTAAATCTTACAGATATGGCTAATGCCTTTTTTCAGATTTATCTTCACTTTGTATTTGTCGTACAGGCGAGCGAAAATACCCTCCTTATTTATTAAAATCAGGGTAAGGAAATCCCTTGCCGGTTTCGCAAAGAAACTTCAGGCTCCGGAAGAAAAGCCCCCAGTCATGGGTGCAGGAAGCGAATTCCGGCGTATATGCTTTCCACCCGTCATGATGAAAGAACAGCACGGTTCCTTTTTTATGAGGTTCTAATTCAAAGGTAAGTGTGGTACCCACCCAATCTTCGAAGGCTTTTAAACAGCGCCACTGAACTTTGCTATAAGGCTCGAGCGTTTCTATTTTCATCTCTTTAAAATAGTCGGGGCCAAAGGCAAATCGCGCAATACTTCCCACCTCAGGTTTTGCTTTTGTATCAGGTGTCCACCATCCTGCAAGGCCTTTTTCTGTTGTAAGCGCTTCATATACTTTTTCCGCCGGCGCTTCAATAAGCAGCCGGTGACAAATACTTTTGGTGGTTGCTGCGTTGAGATCATTTAGCGAGGAAGTGAGAACGGATGCTGCAACGGCCTCTTGAGGCGTGGGCCGGCCTTTGCCCGTTTCAATAAGTTCCTTTAAGCTATCTTGTATGTAATGCGTCCAGGCGTCATGGCACACTTTAAAACACTCGTATTCGGGTACGAGTCCGATGTGTGTAAACCTTATGCCGGTCTTACCCTCTTTTTCAAAAATTTCAAACTGAATATGCGTGTTTTTCCATTCCGTTTTATCGGTGGTAAATTTAAAATAGTTATCCAGCACCTGCCAAACCACTTTTTTACCGGGCACCGATTCAATGATTTTTATTTTTGCGCGATGTACATCCTGGTAATGATATAAGAATGTGCTGTTAAGCTTATCGGTATCGCCGTCGATGTTTTCGGACCACCAGCCCCGCACATTATTAATAGCATCAAAAACCTTTTGAGGGGTGGCGTCAACGAGGATGGTTGTTGTGAAATCTTCTTTTTTCATAAATCTATATTTTTATTAAAAACAAATGCGCCTGTTATTGGCTGTCTTCAGATTCAAAATTACCAATAGCTGCAAATGATGTGCCGGTGTGAAATGGACTTTCTATCTGGGCAATTTAGACAATATAAATACCGGTATATCTGCATTTAAAGAAGTATATTGGCTGATATAATACCGCTGTTATGAACAAACGATGGGACTTGCGTACTAAATTGTTTTTTAGTGTTTGTTTTTTTTGTTGTGCGATGGGAAGTGTTTTGCTTGAGGCGCAGCCGGTCGCTAACCCGGATAAGGCTTCTATAAGTGTAGCGCTTAAAGAAGTCATTGGGCCAATGCGACCGGTATGGGCCTGGTTTGGCTATGATGAACCCAATTACACCTATATGAAAGATGGGAAGCAACTACTCTCCGAACTGGCGGCTTTGTCGCCTGTGCCGGTCTATGTGCGGTGTCATAGTTTGCTGGTGACAGGAGACGGAACTGCTGCATTAAAATGGGGATCAACGAATGCTTATACCGAAGATGCGCGGGGCAACCCGGTTTATCACTGGGCGATCATTGACAGCATTTTTGATACCTATATAAAAAGAGGAATGAGGCCGCTTGCGCAAATTGGTTTTATGCCGGAGGCCTTGTCAATACACCCCGAACCTTACCGGCATCATTGGAAACCCGGAGATCCTTATGAAGACATCATGACCGGCTGGGCCTATCCCCCGAAGGATTACAATAAATGGGAGCAACTGGTGTACGAGTGGGTTAAACATTGTGTTGCCCGTTACGGTGCAAAAGAGGTGGCCTCCTGGTATTGGGAAGTATGGAACGAACCCAATGGTTACTGGAAGGGAACAATGGAAGAGTATTTTAAATTGTATGATTATACTGTTGCGGCGGTGAAACGGGCGTTGCCTGAAGCCAAAATTGGAGGGATAGATATTGCGGGAACAGCCAGTGCCAACGCGCAAAAATGGTTGCAGGCTTTTGTTAAACATTGCCTTTACGAAACAAATTATGCAACAGGAAAAACGGGCACACCTGTTGATGCTATTCTGTTTCACGCAAAAGGAGCGCCAAAGCTGGTGGATGGACATGTGCGGATGAACATGGGCACCCAGTTGCGGGATATTGAAGCGGGATTCAAATTTGTTGCGGCTTACCCACAATTAAGGGGCCTGCCGGTTATAATAGGAGAGTCTGACCCGGAGGGCTGCGCTGCCTGCGGTATGCATACGAACCCCGAGAACGCCTACCGGAACGGCACTATGTATTCAAGCTACACCGCAGCTTCCTTTGCGCGGGAATACCTGCTGGCGGATCTGTATAAAATTAATTTTAAAGGGGCGGTTTCCTGGGCATTCGAGTTTGAGGAGCAGCCCTGGTTCTGGGGATTCCGGGACCTTGCCACCAATGGAGTGGATAAACCCGTATTAAATGTATTCCGGATGTTTGGAATGATGAAGGGGGCACGGGTTGCCGTTAGTTCAGATCATTCCTATAGTTTAAGAACGGCTATCGATTCCAGTTTCAGAAAGACTTACACCGATATTGATGCGCTGGCCTGCAGTAGTGAACGTGAAGCAACGGTGTTAGTATGGAATTATCATGACGATGATATCCGGACGCCTGCAGCAACTGTAACGGTGAAAGTTAAGGGGCTGCCTGCAAAGGGCGTGCGACTGCAACAATATCAGATTGATGACACCCATAGCAACGCTTACGAAGTATGGAAGAAAATAGGAGCGCCGCAACATCCATCACAGGCGCAAATTGCAACGCTTAAGCGTTCGGCCGGCTTGCAGTTATTGAGCCCCGGGCGCTCCGTTCGGGTAACCAATGGGCAGACCGCGGTTGTCTTTCAGCTTCCGCGGCAGGGAGTAGCGCTTCTCAGGTTCGCCTGGTAGGAAAATAATATGAGGGGGTAGAGAATAATTGAAATTTGAACATAATTTTATCCATTAACAATAACGAAAGTGAAATTGAATGTTAAATCCTTTCCGGCCCGGGCATGAAAAACATAGTAGTCTCTTATAAATAAAAAAATGCAAAAATCTATATCTTTTTTTATCGGGGTCCTGGGTTTGTTTCCAGGAATGTTATATGGTCAGCCGGCCGGCTATAGCCTCGTTTGGGCCGATGAATTCAATAAAAATGGCGCACCGGATACCACGGCCTGGCGCTTTGAAAACGGCTTTGAAAGAAATAATGAATTACAATGGTACCAGCCGCAAAACGCCTGGTGCCACAAAGGGTATCTTATCATCGAAGCCCGGAGGGAACGGCGGCCGAATCCACTATATCAGGCAGGAAGCAGCGATTGGCGCAAGCGCCGGAGCACAATAGATTATACGTCGGCAAGCCTTAATACCCGTAATACCCAAAGCTGGAAATATGGCCGGTTTGTAATGCGCGCAAAAATTACAACGGCAGATGGGCTCTGGCCGGCATTTTGGACACTCGGTATTAAAAAAGAGTGGCCCTCTAACGGGGAGATCGATATTATGGAATATTACCGGGGAATGCTGCTGGCGAATATTGCGTGCGGCACCGGCGAACGTTATAAGGCAAAATGGTTTTCTGTAAAGAAACCGTTGGCTTCTTTTGCGGATAAAAACTGGAGCAACCGGTTCCATATCTGGCGGATGGACTGGGATGAAACAGCTATCAAATTATATGTGGACGATAAGTTGCTGGGCCAGGTGCAACTGGATGCATTGACGAACCCGGATGGTTTCAATCCTTTTAAACAGCCGCATTATATTTTACTAAATCTTGCCATCGGCGGTGACAATGGCGGTGATCCTTCAGGGACGCGGTTCCCCCGCCGGTACCTGGTAGATTATGTGCGGGTGTATCAAAAAAAATAATCCTATCTTAACCGCCGGAATGCTTCTGATTGCGGTGCGGAATCCGATCGTTTATTTACCGGATATTTATAATATGCACCATGCATAAAGGCGCTTTGCAATAACACCATCAATAGGTAAAAAAGAACTAAAAATAAAAAATGAAAAGAATAGTTTGCTTCATTGTTTTCGTATTTGTGCTGAACCATTCGTATAGCCAGCCGCAAAGCGATAACGGACGGGCACAATGGGTATCAAGGCTGGATAAGATCGTACGGCCGGTATTTGAAAACCTTTCCCGGAACACCCTGCACAGCAATATGCCGAAAGATATATCACCGGTCAGCGACAATCCCAAAGAAAGAATTAAGGCACAATACCTCGAGGCCCTCGGACGTGCCTTAAGCGGCATAGGACCCTGGCTGAACGGGGAAGGCGGTGCAAAAGAAGAAGTGCGCCTGCGCGATCAATACCGCCAATGGGTGCTGGTGGCAATAAAAAATGCAACCGACAGTACACAGGCAGATTATGTATTATGGAAAGGCGGGCAGCCATTGGTGGACGCTTCTTTTTTCGCCTTAGGATTAATACGGGCTCCCTGGATCTGGCAGCACTTGGATGAATCAACCAAAAAAAATGTGGTTAGTTGCCTGAAACAAACCCGCAACACCGTTCCCGGTTATAATAATTGGATCCTGTTTTCGGGAATGATTGAAGCCTTCTTCCTGAAATATGGATACGATTATAATCCCATGACCATTGAATACGGCGTGCGCACTTTTATGTATCAATGGTATGTGGGCGATGGGATGTTTAGCGATGGCGATCATTTTCATAACGACTATTATAACAGTTATGTGATCCAGCCTTACCTGAAAGAGATCATTGCTATCGCTAATGAGAAAACGGGGCGTTATAAAGCAGAACAGGAACGGCTTGCTAAAATAAACGACCGCTATGCTGAGATCCAGGAGCGCTCGATCAATGCGGATGGAAGTTTCCCAGCCTACGGGCGTTCTATTGTATACCGCTCCGGCGTATTTCATCATTTGGCTAATATGAGTTATAAAGAGCAATTGCCCCGCTCCATAGCCCCGGCACAGGTACGGGAAGCTTTATATGCCGTTATCCAAAAAACATTGGCGCCGGCCGGCACCTATGACAAAAACGGATGGATGGTCATTGGACTCAACGGGAAACAATACGGATTGGCAGACAGCTACAACAACCAGGGCAGCCTGTACCTGTGCACAGAAGTGTTTCTCCCGTTGGGGCTTCCGGCCAGTGCACCGTTCTGGAAAGATGCGCCGAAACCCTGGTCTTCAAAAGCTATATGGAACGGACAGGATTTTCACGGGGATCATGCAGTTGATTTGAAATAATGTAAAACAGAGGGGGCTGATTTCGCAGTAAAATTGTGTATATTCGATAAATAATTGTACAAATTACAATTAAAATATTGCTTGATCGATCATCTAAATTTGCCAACGATGTGCCGGATTTATAAATGGATTGTTGTACTGCTTTGTTTGTCGCACCAGCTCTATGCGCAGTCTTTTAAAAACTGGGCGTTAACACCACCCATGGGATGGAATAGTTGGGATTGTTACGGGCCCACGGTAACAGAACCGGAAGTAAAGGCCAATGCCGATTACATGGCAGCGCACCTGAAATCCTACGGCTGGCAATACATTATTGTTGATATCCGCTGGTATGTTGAAAACGATAAAGCCGGCGGGTATAATCAAACGGATCCGCGCTATGTGCTGGATCAATATGGGAGATACCTGCCTGCAGTTAACAGGTTCCCCTCAGCGGCCAATGGCAAGGGCTTTAAAGCGTTGGCAGATTCTATACACGCAAAGGGACTTAAATTCGGCATCCACATCATGCGGGGTATACCCCGGGAAGCGGTTGCGAAAAAAATGCCGGTGAAAGGAACCTCTGTTACAGCAGACCAGCTCTATACTACTGCGGAGCAATGCCAGTGGCTAAAAGATAATTATACAGTGGCGGCCAACCGGCCGGGCGCCCAGGCGTACTACAATTCATTAATGGAGCTCTATGCCGCCTGGGGCGTGGATTTTATAAAGGTAGATGATCTTTCCCGGCCGTATCACCAGGAGGAGATAGAGCTGATCCGAAAGGCCATTGACCATGCCGGGCGACCAATTGTGTTAAGCACGTCTCCCGGTGAAACACCTATTGATAAAGCCGCTCATGTGCAAACACATGCAAATATGTGGCGTATGGTGGATGATGTATGGGATACCTGGCCGCATTTTACACACCTGATAAAAGTGGCTGCGCAATGGTATCCTTATATAAAACCCGGCGGCTGGCCCGATTGTGATATGATCCCGCTGGGCAGGATCTCGATCCGGGGAGAACGCGGCGCCGACCGGCCAACCCGCCTCACAAAAGATGAACAATATTCTTTAATGACCTTCTTTACCATTTTTCGCTCCCCGTTGATGTTTGGAGGGGATTTGCCCAGTATGGACCTGTTCACCTTAAGTCTGCTGACCAATAAAGCCGTATTAAAAATGCACCGGGAGAGTACCGGCACCCGCCAGTTATTTTCCCGGAATGGGCAGGTAGCTGTAACGGCGCGCAATCCCCGGACGGGCGAACGGTACCTGGCATTGTTCAATCTGTCGGATGACGCGGCCCCGGCGACCATTTCCGTAAACCTCACTGAACTGGGTATAAAAAACGGTGCGGGTATAAAGAATCTATGGACCGGGCAGTTTGAGGGGAAGGTCCGTGGTAATTTTTCCGTCAGTTTACGCCCGCACGCTTCGGGTCTTTATATAATTAAATAGACAAATATTTTTTTTGGGAATCTATAAGGATATATTAAATTTGATTATTAATTGTAGTTATGACAATTAATTGTTGCTCACGACCGTTGTGTGGAAACGAAATTGAAAACAGATTGCTTTTAGCTGGTATATGAAACAAAATGTAACCTTTTTTATTTTTCTTTTATTGTCGCTCGGGGCCATTGCTCAAAACAAAACTTTTGTAGTGGGTGTAAACCGGCCTGGCGCGGCGGTTTCACCCACAATGTACGGTGTTTTTTTTGAGGATATCAATATGGGCGCAGACGGAGGTATTTATGCGGAACTGGTGAAGAATCGGTCTTTTGAGTTTTTTAAACCGCTGATGGGATGGAAAGTGGAACAACACAACTTCCGTGAAGGTGCCGTATTAGTGCTCAATCGCAAAGAAAAGAATACGGCAAACCCACGCTTCCTGCAGATTACCCTGGATCATAACAGCAAAGAAGATCTTTCGCTGACCAATGAAGGGTTCCGGGGGATGGGCATCAAAAAGGGATTACGTTACGACTTTTCTTTTTTGTATGCCACTGCCGCCCCGGGCATTAAGCTTTATGTTGAATTATTGGATCGGGATAATAAAATAATGGGTGCTACGACCGTAACCCTCTCCGCCAGCGGTACTGTATGGAAAAAACGAGCGGTCAGCTTTGTGGCTACGCAAACAGAAGAAAAAGGCCGGCTGCGGATCTCTTTTGAAGGCGATGGGAAAATCGACCTCGATATGATCTCGTTGTTTCCTTCAGATACCTGGAAGGGCCGGAAAGGAGGGATGCGTGCCGATATGGTACAACTACTGGCAGACATGAAACCAGGCTTTATCCGTTTCCCGGGAGGCTGTATCGTGGAGGGATTCGATCTGTCGCAACGCTACCAATGGAAGAAAACAATTGGCCCGGTAGAAGAGCGGCAATTAATTATTAATCGCTGGAATTTCGAATTCCCGCAGCGTGCAGCGCCGGATTATTTTCAAACTTTCGGGTTGGGTTTTTTTGAATATTTTCAACTGGCCGAAGATATCGGCGCCGAGCCGTTACCGATATTGAATTGCGGAATGGCCTGTCAATTCAATTCAGCAGAGCTGGTACCGTTAGATCAGTTAGATCCCTATATCCAGGACGCCCTCGACCTTATTGAATTTGCCAATGGACCGGCTACATCAAAATGGGGAAAAATACGGGCGGATATGGGGCATCCGCAGCCCTTTCATTTAAAAATGATGGGGGTGGGCAACGAGAACTGGGGCCCGCAGTATTTAGCGCGGTTACGACTTTTTCAAAAGGCAATAAAAGCCCGCTACCCGGAATTTAAGATTATCGCCAGTTCGGGAACAGATCCTGATGGCAAGCGGTTTGAATACCTGAATGACAGTCTTCGAAAACTAAAAGTAGATTTTATCGACGAGCACTATTACCGCCCGCCACAATGGTTTTTCAGCAATGCGGCGCGTTATGATCAGTACCCGCGCACCCAAACAAAAGTGTTCGCCGGAGAATATGCCTCGCACCCGAAGGTAGCGCCCGAAAAAAAGAATAACTGGCTGGCAGCCTTGTCTGAAGCGGCCTTCCTTACCGGGCTGGAACGCAATGCCGATGTAGTGGGTATGGCTTCCTATGCGCCTTTATTTGCGCACGTGGATGGCTGGCAATGGGCGCCGGACCTCATTTGGGTAGATAACCTGAATGTTTTTGGCACACCGGATTATTACGTGCAAAAACTGTTTTCATTAAATAAGGGCACAAAAATAATTCCGCTTACAATGGATCATAAACCCGTTACAGGCCAGGATAGTTTGTATGCGTCGGCGGTATGGGATGAACCGGCCAAAGAGCTTGTTATAAAAGTGGTCAATGCCCTACCAAAGACCCAAACGGTTGCCCTCTCGCTGGAAGGATTAAAAAAACAGCGGATCACCGGCAAGGTTACCCGTTTACAAAGTGATGATCTTTATCGGACCAACTCGATAAAAACTCCAAGGGCTGTTTATCCCGTAGAAACGCAATTGGAGCTGTCTGGCAAACAACCGGCATTGCAATTGGCCCCGTATTCATTTAATATAATAAGAATCCCGTATTAACTAAATCGTATTTGATGAAGTGGCTATTGCTTTTACTTGCAGGATTGACGGTCAATAGTGCCGGTAGGCTCCATGCACAAGCCGGAAAGACGGCCGGTATTGTTTCAAAATACAGCGCCTACCTGTTTGTATATTTTACCGGGAATCAAAAAAAAGAAGAAGCCATCCGGTTTGCGTTAAGCAATGACGGCTACCACTTCCGGGCATTAAATAATAATGAACCCGTTATTGCTTCCGAGCAGATCAGTTCCACCGGCGGGGTTCGGGATCCGCATATCCTGCGTGGGGCGGAAGGTAAGACCTTTTATATGGTAGCCACAGATATGGTATCGGCCAACGGTTGGAACTCGAACCGGGCAATGGTATTACTGCAGTCAAAGGACCTCATCCACTGGACGTCAGCCATTGTAAATATCCCCGGGCGATTTAAACAATTTAGGAATGTGAACCGGGTATGGGCGCCGCAAACGATTTATGATCCCACCACAAAAAAATATATGATCTATTGGTCCATGCGCGCGGGTAACGATCCGGATGTAATATACTATGCCTATGCCAATAAAGATTTTACCGGGCTGGAAACCGAACCGAAACAACTTTTTTTTAATCCGGGTGGTACTCCCTGCATAGACGGAGATATTGTTTTCAAAAATGGCCAATATTATCTTTTCTTCAAAACAGAGGGAAATGGCAACGGAATAAAAATTGCCGTTTCAGATAAACTCACGGGAGGATACCAGTTGCGCGACGCGTATGTACAGCAAACCAAAGACCCGGTGGAAGGGGCGGGCACTTTTGCCCTGAACGATGGAAGCGGCTATATTTTAATGTATGATGTGTATACCAAAGGCCGCTATCAGTTTACCAAAACAACGGATCTTAGAAATTTTAAAGTAGTAGATAATGCCGTTTCGATGAATTTTCATCCGCGCCACGGAACCGTGATGCCAGTTACCCGGGAAGAAGCAGCGCGCCTGGTGCGCCAATGGTACACCCCGGAATCGGTTATGACATCGGCTCAATCTGCCCTAATAAAAAAGAACAATATTGTTTTGGATACTGCCGCAAGAAAACTATACCTGCCGGTGCTGCCGGGCACACCGTTAAGAAATTTCGATCCGCAGTTCATTAAATTTCCCGGCGTTACTATTGTGCCGGCGCGAGGTGGCTTTTCCAAAGGACCGGTTTCTTATACCGTAACAGTGAACGGTCATAATCCTGAAACCTTTACTGCTACTGTATTGCAGGATCATAACCCGGTACTTAATGGTTATTACGCTGATCCTGAAATTCTTTATTCAAAAAAAAAGAATCGATTTTATATCTATCCCACCAGCGATGGGTTTAACAACTGGTCGGGAAACTATTTCAAAGTATTTTCATCGCCCGATCTTGTGGGATGGAAGGATGAAGGGGTGATCCTCGATTTACCCAGGCAGGTGCAATGGGCAAATCGCAACGCCTGGGCGCCTGCTATCAGCGAAAAGAAAATTAACGGCCGGTGCAAATATTTTTATTATTTCTGCGCGGCGCAGCGAATAGGAGTGGCCGTGGCCGACAATCCTGCCGGTCCTTTTGTGGATTCCGGAAAGCCCCTGATCGCTGCCAAACCAGAAGGAATAAAGAACGGACAGGAAATTGATCCGGCGGTGTTCACCGATCCGCAAACGCGCAAAAGCTATCTGTATTGGGGAAATAATTATATGGCCGGTGCTGAACTAAATGATGACATGACTTCGCTAAAACCCGGAACAACAAAGCTACTCACTCCGGATAAAACTTTTCGTGAAGGAACCTATGTGTTTTACCGGAAGGGGCGTTATTATTTTATGTGGAGTGAAAATGATACCCGCAGTCCGGACTACCGGGTGCGTTATGGCACTGCAATAACGCCGCTGGGTAAAATAACGGTGCCGGCAAATAATATCGTCATCGAAAAAGATCCGGTCCTGGGCATTTACGGAACGGGGCATAATTCTGTACTACAGATCCCCGGAACCGACGAATGGTATATTGTGTACCACCGGTTTACCTACCCCAATGGAATTAAGATGGGGAGCGCAGCGGGATATAACCGCGAGGTTTGTATTGATAAAATGGAGTTTAATGCAGATGGGAGCATCCGCAAGGTGGCGCCCACCCATGCGGGTATTGCTCCGGTTCAATTAAAATAATTGCCATGAGAAAATATGGGTTATTTATTCTTGCTGTTGTTTTTATTTGTTTTAATGTAAAAGCCGGTACTGTTGACTCTGCGTATCTTTTTGCCTATGCAACAAAAGCAAATGAAGGCAGAAGCGGGTTGCATTTCGCCTGGAGCCGGGATAAAGCGCACTGGCAGGCGATAGGGCAGGAGTACGGCTTTTTAAAATCGGATTATGGCCGCTGGGGAAGCGAAAAACGCATGATCAACCCCGTACTTTTTTTTGATAAGGATCATCGCTGGCATTGTGTATGGAGTCTCAACAATAAAGACGGTGCCATCGCTTATACGGAGTCTGAAGACCTGCTGCATTGGAAGCCTCAGTCTTATTACGTGAATGAAAAGGAGTTGGTATATGTGAGTGCGGGGAAGTTAAAAGTGCAGCGGAGTAAATGGCAACAGGTGACCATCGCAGAAAAGGCTGAAACCGGCAGCCTGGTAAAACTACCCTGGTCGCTTATTGACGGGTTAATCAAACAGGTAGCCTTCTCAAAACACCGTAACCAGCTATGGGCAGAAACTACCGGAGAAGATCCGGTTCGTTTTGCGTCCTTAAAACCGGTTGCGATTACTGTGCATCCGGATTTTTCCAAAACCAAAAAGATCAGTAACCTGCTGTTTGGTGCCTTCTTCGAGGACATTAATTATGCGGCGGACGGCGGGCTGTATGCAGAGTTGATCCAGAACAGGGATTTTGAATATGATCCCGCGGATAAAGAGGGGAAAGATGCCGGCTGGAACAATAAAAAAGCCTGGAGCACTTCAGGAGACGGTATTGGTTTTACAATAGACAGTCTTGCGCCCATTCATCCAAATAACAAACATTACGCCGTACTCAGCATCAGCAAACCCGGCGCCAGCCTGATCAACGGAGGTTTTGATGGTATTGCGTTGAAAGCAGGCGCAAAATATAAGGTGTCTTTATTTGCACGGATACTGACCGGCGGCAAAGGAACTATAACGGTGCGACTTACGGATGGAAGAGGAACCGTTTACGGAGCAGCAGTTATAAACGCGCTCACCACTTCATGGCAAAAATCGGATGCAGTGATAACAGTAAATGAATCGATCTCCAACGCCCGGCTGGAGATCATTCCAATGATCAATGGGGTCCTTGCGCTGGACATGATCTCGCTTTTTCCACAGCAAACATTTAAAGGACGCACCAATGGTATGCGTGCCGATCTGGCGCAAACGATCGCTGAGCTGCATCCGCGGTTTATCCGCTTCCCCGGTGGTTGTGTGGCACATGGCGACGGTATTGGGAATATCTATCACTGGAAAAATACGATCGGTCCGCTGGAGTCCCGCAAACCGCAACGCAATCTTTGGGGCTACCATCAAAGTATGGGATTGGGTTATTATGAGTATTTCCAGTTTTGCGAAGATATAGGCGCTGCGCCGCTTCCGGTAGTAGCTGCAGGCGTGCCCTGTCAGAATTCAGGAAAGCATGGGCATCCCCTGGGCGGCCAGCAGTGTGGTATTCCCTTGTCGGATATGAATGATTACATTCAGGAAATACTGGATTTGGTGGAATGGGCTAATGGCGCGGCTACTACCAAATGGGGCAAACTGAGGGCCGCTGCAGGGCATCCGGAGCCTTTCAGTTTAAAATATATCGGCATTGGTAATGAGGACCTGATCTCTGAGGTGTTTAAAGAGCGGTTCAGGATGATCTATAACGCGGTAAAAAAGAAATACCCGGAGATCACGGTAATCGGAACCGTAGGTCCTTTTTTTGAAGGATCAGATTATAGCGAAGGCTGGAAGTTTGCTACGCAACTAAAAGTGCCGATGGTAGATGAGCATTATTATGTTCCCCCGGGCTGGTTTATTTATAACCAGGATTTTTACGACAAATATGATCGCGCCAAATCGAAAGTATACGTGGGTGAATATGCTGCACATTTGCCCGGAAGACCCAGCAACCTTGAGACGGCTTTGGCTGAGGCGGTGCATCTTACGGCCCTGGAACGCAATGGTGACGTGGTGCATATGTCGTCCTACGCCCCCTTACTGGCTAAAGAAGGGCATACGCAATGGCGGCCCGACCTGATCTATTTCAATAATACGGAGATAAAGCCCACCACGGATTATTATGTGCAGCAACTTTTTGGACAGAACGCAGGAGATGAATACATTCCTGGCAATATCGTCTGCTCCGATAATGATCCCAGGGTGAAAAACAGAATTGCCTTGTCGATCGTCAAAGATTCAGCAACCAATGATGTGGTCATAAAGCTCGTGAACCTGCTGCCCGTAAGGGTTACAGCTTCGCTTGATCTTGATTCTTTCAAAGTTGCTACCAGCGCGGTTACAAAAATAATACTGGCAGGCCGGCCGGACGCCGGTGAGCTGAAACCGGATCGAACACAAGGCTTGTCTTTAAAAGATATTGAAAAAATAATTCTTTCACCGTATTCTTTTACGGTGCTGCGGATAAGCGGGAAAAGATAATGCCCCACGTAATATAAACCATAAAGAAGCTGAGAATATTAAGAAAAAAACAGCGGTGCAGGGCCGTAGCCTGTTATTAAGATTTTCTAAGTAACTTGAATGTTATTTAAGACAGGATATTATTATGACAGGCATTTATATTTTAATTGGAGGAGCGATTGGTGCCCTTGCGGGATATTTTATTGCAAGATGGAATTTGCTGGCGGCCTTTGTTCCCAAACAGGAAACAGACCAGCTAAGGGAACAGATCCGTTTGCTGGAACAGGAAAATGCAGCGCGTTTGCCAAAAGAAGAAATTGAAAGGAACTATGTACACCGGGAGCTTGCCGGACATTATCTTACAAACATACAGGAGCTGCAGGAGCGGTTAAAAGACGCAGAATGGGCCGGGCGGCAGCAGCAGGAAGAACTGCTGCGATTGACGCGCGAGTCGGAACAAAAAGTGCCTAAATCGATAGCAGCGCAAAAGGATCAGGAGCTTTTGCAGCTACAGACGGCACTTACTGCTGCCAATGCAAAAGAAACGGCACTTAATGAAAAGCTGGAATTATTTCATAAGGAGCTGGACAAACTGCACCAGTTTTCGCAGGAACGTTTTAAAACATTGGCCACCGAAATCCTCGAACAAAAAAAGCAGGTCTTTATTAGTGAAAATAAAAAAGAAATAGCTTCGATACTCGACCCCTTAAAGACAGATCTGCACCAGTTTAAAGAAAAAATAGAGGCAACGAGGAAAGAAGATATCCAGGACCTTACCTCGTTAAAAAAAGAAATAGATTCTTTACAGCAGTTAAATGTTCAATTAAGTGATGATGCTAAAAACCTGGCTACCGCTTTAAAGGCGGAAGTGAAAATGCAGGGGAGTTGGGGAGAAGACCGCCTGAATATGATCCTGGAAGCGGAAGGCCTGCAAAAATACATCGATTATACGCGGGAAGAGGTGTTGCTGGACCAGGAGGAAGACCGGGTACGCCGGCCCGATTTTATCTTAAAGCTTCCCAACGGCCGGCACCTTGTTATAGACAGCAAAGTGTCGCTGACTGCCTATGTGAATTATTTCAATGCCGGGGATACAGAACAAAAACAACAGTTTTTAAAACAACATCTCAAAAGTGTTGCAGATCATATCGAACATCTCGCCAGCAAAAATTACCAGTCATTGGCGGGATTAAATACACCCGACTATGTGTTTCTGTTTACACCGGTGGAATCAGCGCTCACGCTGGCATTGAACCAGAGTCCGGATCTGTTCAGTCAGGCATTAAAGAGAAAGATCGTGCTTATAACGCCAACGACGTTGGTTGCTACGCTCAAAATTGTAAAATTGCTTTGGCAAAAAGAACTCCAGGTGAAAAACGTGGAAGAGCTGTTTCGTCAGTGCGGGGAACTCTACGATAAGTTTGCCCGTTTTGTAGATGAAATGGATCGTATGGAAGACGCGCTGCTGCAGGCTTCCCGCGCCCATCGTGATGCCATGAATCACCTGAAGGACGGAGCGAGAAAAGGGCATACGATTATGGGCCGCTTTGAAAAGATCAAAAACCTGGGGGCGCGTACCAACAGGCAGCTTCCTGAAAAATATCTGAAAGAACTGGAAGGGCTTCCCGATGCAGATACAGCACCCGCCCGCACTTCCCCAAACGGTAAAGCAGCACCGGAAGAGGACGATTTAAAAGCCTGATTACCGATAAAAAGCAGTAAGTTTATCTTATGGTTATACTTAAACGATTAAACTGAAGGTTCTCGCCCTCGTTTTCGACACAAAAGTGTAGTATATGAAAAGTAATCTTTCAAAAAGATGCTTTTTGAACCGGATTAATTAATATTGTGACCAGAAATATCAAAACTTAAGGAAAAAGAGTTGTTTAGGAGCCGATAGCTTTAAATAACAATACAATCGATCGTTTTTTGAAAGCTGCCGATATATATAAAGTTATAGTTGAGAATAGCCGCGACGGGATCGCTGTTATTGATAACGCCACTGGATTTTTTATTGAGGCGAACAAGACTTTTTGTGCCATTACCGACAAGGAAAAGAATTTTCTTTTGTCTGGTAAAACTGTTTCCAGTATTCTTCCGGATTCAGTGCCTGAGGCCGATTATAAGGCGTATCAAAAAGTGCTTGCAGGTAACGCGGATCTTTTTTTGCGCTACTATCACTTTCAACAAAGCACCGGTGGCGCATTATATTTAAAAGTGCAGGTAACCCGTGTTGCTGCAAAGGGTGAGGGGTGTTCGGTGCTCCTTTTAGAGGATATTACCGAATCAAGCTATTCGAATAAAAAATGGAAAGAATCAGAGCTGCATTTCCGGCATCTTTTTGAATCTTCCCCGGTGGGATTATGGGAAGAAGACTTTTCGGCAGCGGCAACCTACCTGGAATCGCTAAAGCTGATCGGACTTCCACGGGCCGAAGCCCAAACCTTCCTGGAACAACATCCCGATGTGATACTGCAATGCATGTCCCTCGTAAAAATTGTCGATGTGAATCAGGTAGTGCTGGAACAATACCGGGTTACGGATAAAGCTCATTTTCTGAAGCATGCCTCCGAGATCATTTTTACGGAAGAAAGCGTGGTGGCGGCGAAGAGTTTCCTCGCTGCAATTTGTTCCAATGCGGATGCAGATATGTTTGAAGTGGCGGGAACTGCGGTTACGGGGGAGAAGATTTATTTGCAGTTAAAATGGAATGTGACGCCCGGTACGGGAGAATATAAATATAAACGGGTTATTCTGGCAAGCATTGATATTACAGAAAGTAAGAAGACTCAAAAAGCGCTGGAACAGGCTTCGGCGCGGCTGGAGACCATTGTGGATACGATCGACGGGATCGTTTGGACGGCTCATCCGGAAACGCTTAACCTTAATTTTATCAGTAAAAGTGTGCAGGACATCACCGGTTACTCCAGCGACCAGTTTCTCGGCAGGGAAATGTATAAATTCAACTTTGACTTTTATGCGGATCAGAAACAGATGGACCGTTTCCGCAGGAAAATCATGAAGGGGATTCCGGGGACGCTTGAATATCCCATTAAAACAAAAAGTGGCGAAGAGAAATGGCTCCAGGTTAACGTCAGTTTTATAAAGGAAGGTGAAGCGGTTCAGCTAATACTGGGAATTGTTATTGATATAACGATGCTCAAAAAATCCAAGAATGAGCTGAATCAATCGATGAAGGTCCTTTCTGACCAAAACAAACGACTGCTGAATTTTTCATACATTGTTTCCCATAACCTGCGCTCGCATTCAAGTAATATTCTTTCGCTTTGCGAGCTCATTAACCATACAAAAGACGCGGAGGAAAAGGAAGGGCTTATCCGTTTGCTGGGGGAAGTGGCAAAATTGCTGCATAATACCATGGAGGGATTAAACGAGGTAGCGGGCATCCAGTCATCAGTAGCTATACCAAAGGAAGCGTTAAATTTGCGTGATTATATCGACAATTGCTATTATGTATTATCCGATCGGATCACCCTGAAAAAAATTCGGTTTATAAATAATGTAGCGCCCTCCGTGATGGTAAGTTATAACCGGGCCTACCTTGAAAGTGTCCTTCAAAACGTTATCGCTAATGCTATTAAGTTCAGTCATCCCGACCGGGTTCCCGAAATTAGTCTGGATTTTTATAATACAGGCAAGGAAAAGCTATTGGCAATTACGGACAATGGCATAGGTATTGATCTTAAAAAAAAGGGAAAACGGTTGTTCAGTTTGTTTAAAAATTTTTCGGTGGATGAAAAATCCAGGGGAATTGGGTTGTATATTGTGAAAAACCAGGTGGAAGCGATGGGAGGAAACGTAACCGTGGAAAGTAAACCAGGAGAAGGAAGCTGTTTTAAAATTTTTTTTAAATAAGGCAAATGAAAGTGTTTGTTGTAGATGATGATCCTGTATATAAGCTGATTGTGCAGAGAATGTTCAGCGAGATCGGCAATGGTCTTTCGATAAGTTTTTTCAGCGATGGAAAAGAAGCGATGGACGTGTTGGAAGAAGGGGGCGATGGCGCTTTCCCGGATATTATAATGCTTGATATCGAAATGCCCGAGATGGATGGCTGGGCATTTATGGATGCTTTCCGCAGGTTGCCGGCGGCTGCCAGGGCCACTACGAAAATCTATATCATTACCTCTTCAATAGCAAATGAAGATATCCAAAGAGCCAGTCAGTATCCCGAAATTATTAATTATATCCCCAAGCCGGTAACTCAGAAAATACTGAAGCGCATCATCGGTCAATCGTAAAGCCAGGGACTTATATTCCAATCATTGGCAAGTGCTCATCGGTTGTCAAACCTGTAACCCATAATCCGCAACCAGCATCCGTTTACATATGCAATACCAGCAGGGGAAGGTTGCAGCGCCATGCCAGGCTCTTGGTAACGCTTTTATGAAAAAGGCCGGCAATGAACCCCCGCATTTTGTGAATGGAGATAACAAGGGCAGGCGTGTTGGAATCAGCATAATTATTAATGGCTGTGGGCAGATCCTCCACCTCCTTAATTATATGAACCTGGCAATTATAATTTTGCAACTGTATTTGTAATGCTGTGGCGTTGCGGGATTCCTTTTCATTCAACTCTCCTTTTAAGCAGCGATGGATGGCAGTTACCTTGCCATTAAAACGATGCAAAAATTTATGCAGTTTAATTTGAATGGATTGCGTCAGCGGTTCGCGGAAGGGTGCAGCAAGGATAACATTTTGCGGAACAGCAATGGATACACATTTTGGGAGCAATAATACAGGATAATTGATCTGGTCCACGGCTTTTTGAATGGTGCTTCCCAGGAAAAGCGCTTCCAGGTTGTCCTGGGGCTTAACGCCGATGATCACCATATCAATACCTTCCTCTTTACAAACCTGGTTCACGGCATTGGGCAGGGCATCGTTAATAATAAGCGGAACCAGTGAAGTGGTGTCGTGTAGCTGAACCGAAATACGCTGTTGCAGCAATTTGAAGGATTCAATGCGGGATTGTTCCAGCTCATCTGCTTCCTGCATGGATAATGCCAGTGAACCGGCTTCTCCCGAATCATATACCGGCACATTTTCGTAAGTGTTCAGCAGGAAAAGATGTTCTATATTCAGTTTGTTGGCCAGATTACAGGCATAATCAACCGCGTGATCGGCTATTGCTGAAAAGTCAGTAACAACTAGTACTCTTCTCATATTACACCATTTTATCCTCCGTAATTTACAAAATTTCCGATGGATAATAAAATAAAGTGTTGCCTCCGGTAAGAGCATAAATCTGGTGGCTGCCACAAATCCTCCAGAGGCGGACACAGTTCCATCGTTCTGCATTGCAGCATGATTTAAGGGTACAACCAAACTGATCCCGGCAGATCAGCGGGTCAAAGGTTGCCCGCATTCCGATAAATCGGAAGCAGACTTTCGCAGAAGAAGGAAGTATGATCTGCGCCGCGCCGTCGGCTCCCGATTTATCGGGATGCGTGAATCTGCGGGGCCAAAAAAAACTTTTTTGTAATCTCTTATCCATCTTCCTTAAACGATTAATTTATGCTGTGCCTATATTGCTAAAAATCAGTTCAATCGACTTTGTTGTACAGAATGCACGAATGAGGCATCTTGCCTGACTTTTCAGTGTTTCAGTGGCGGAAAAACAGCGGTTCTCTCATTCAGTCTCTTTGGCTTACATTTGCCAAAATCTTAAAGGAGTGCAGTTTAATTATTACCCGTTTCGTTTAAAATTCAGACATCCTTTTACTATTTCGAAAGGTACCAAAACGCATCAGCCCACGTTAATTGTAGAACTGGAGCATTTTGGTGTTAGGGGTTACGGCGAAGCTCCGGCTATAACGTATTATAATATAACGGTGGAAGAGATGATCCGCGACCTGGAGGCTAAGCGGCCCATGCTGGAAAAATTTGCATTTACAGAGCCGGACCGTTACTGGCATTTTTTGCACCATTTATTGCCCAATAATCCTTTCCTGGTATGTGCGCTGGATATGGCGGCCTGGGATATCTGGGGTAAACTGAACAATAAACCTCTGTACAAAATGTGGAACGGGGATATAACAAAAAACCCGCTGGGCGATTTTACCATCGGTATTGATACCGTTGATAAAATGGTAGCCAAGTTAAATGAGTTTCCCTGGCCCATTTATAAAGTGAAGGTAGGTACGGCGGATGATATTGCGATCGTAAAAGCCCTAAGGGGGGCAACAGACGCCCCCTTGCGGGTAGATGCCAATGCCGGCTGGGAGTTGGAAACGGCCCTGCAGCTTATTCCTCAATTAAAAGAATTAGGAGTGGAGTATGTAGAGCAGCCCCTGGCGAGGGATAACTGGGAGGGGATGCAGGCGCTTTATAAAGAATCGGCATTGCCCCTGTACGCCGATGAGGCCTGCGTATTTGAATCTGATGTGGAAAAATGTGCCGGTTGTTTTCATGGTATCAATATCAAGTTAACCAAATGCAGCGGCATTACGCCGGCATTGCGCATGATCGATAAAGCCCGGGAGCTGGGATTGAAAATTATGGTAGGTTGTATGAATGAAAGCACGGTAGGGTCCGCCGCTATTGCGCAACTGGCGCCGTTTATTGATCACCTGGATGTGGATGGCCCTTTATTACAAACGGAAGATGTGGCTACAGGATTGGGGTTTGATTACGGGAAATTAATTTATAGTAACGAGCCGGGGCTGGGCATTACGTATACCGGTTTGTTTGAGAAAAAGTGAAGGAGCAATGGTGAATGGTGTATTGTGAATAGGAAGTAGGAAGTTGCAAGTAGGGTGCAAACCCGCAAATACTCTGTGAACCGGAAACCTGAAACAGGCATTAAGCATCATGCGTTCAGCATTGAACCACAAACGATAAACGATAAATAAGAGATGGCCTACAAGAATCAACAGGAATTTATACAGGCGATAGAAGCAGCGGGGGAACTGGTGCGGGTAAAAACCTATGTGGATCCTAAGCTGGAAATTGCGGAGATTACGGATAGAATGAGTAAAGAGCCCGGTGGGGGAAAAGCTATTCTTTTTGAAAATACGGGCTATGATTTTCCGGTATTAATGAACGCCTATGGCAGTGAAAAACGCATGTGCCTGGCCTTGGGTGTACAGCAACTGGACGATGTGGCGCGGGATATTGAGGAACTTTTTAAATTGTTGTCTTCTCCTAAAGACGGCATTATTGATAAGCTGAAATTGTTGCCGAAGCTGGGCGCGTTTGCTTCCTGGATGCCGAAAGTAAAAAAGGGCAGAGGGGCCTGCCAGGAGGTGGTTATAACCGACGCGCCTGATATTACCAAGCTCCCTGTGATCACCTGCTGGCCGCAGGATGGAGGCCCTTTTGTAACCCTGCCCATCATCAATACAAAAGATCCCAACACGCATATCCGTAATGTAGGCATGTACCGGATGCAGGTATTTGGCCCGCAGTTAACAGCCATGCACTGGCATAAACATAAAGTATCAGCGAAGCATTTTAATGAGTATAAAAAGCTGAATAAAAGAATGCCGGTGGCGGTGGCATTGGGTGGCGATCCGGCCTATGCTTATTCCGCAACAGCGCCCCTGCCGGAAAATGTAGATGAGTATATGCTCGCTGGTTTCCTCCGTAAAAAGAAAGTGGAATTGGTAAAATGTATTACACAGCCTGATATTGAAGTGCCTGCTGATGCGGATTTTATTATTGAAGGATATGTAGATCCGAATGACGACCTGCTTTGGGAAGGCCCCTTCGGAGACCATACCGGTTATTATTCATTGCCCGATTGGTATCCTAAATTTCATATTACTGCCATCACTCATAAAAAGGATCCGGTTTACCCGGCAACGATTGTGGGCATCCCGCCACAGGAAGATGCCTGGCTGGGTAAGGCAACGGAACGTATTTTCCTGGCCCCGATAAAAATGACACTGGTGCCGGAGATCGAAGATATGGAAATGCCGGTGGAAGGTGTTTTCCATAACCTGGTGAATACGAGGATCCAAAAAGATTATGCCGGCCAGGGACAAAAAGTGATGAACGCCATGTGGGGTGCGGGGCAAATGATGTTTAACAAGATACTGGTGCTGACCTCCCAGACGCGGGAAGAGAAAAAGGTCCCATTAACAGATTATAAAGCAGCGGCAAGGGAAGTGTTTAAAAACCTGAACCCCGCAACAGACGTGTATTTCAGCCAGGGGCCGATGGATGTACTCGACCACAGTTGCAGCAAGCTGGGCTTCGGCGGAAAAATGTGCATCGACGGTACCCTGAAGTTCGAGGAGGAAACAAGGGAAGGGTATCTGTATGAATTGCCGGATGACGGCACGACCCCCGTTGCTGCCATCCGGGAAGGGTTTACAGAAGTACACCAGGTGAATGATCGGTTATTCAATAACGGCATCCCCGTGCTGATTATTTCCATACGGAAGAACCGCAAAGGGCATGTAAAAGCGTTGCACGAGGCCATCGTTCAGTTGCCGGGAATGGAACGGATAAAAATGATTTTGTATGTAGAACATACTGTAAATGCCAACGACCTGCCGCTGGCCCTTTGGCGTTTTTGCAACAACCTGGATCCCGCAAGGGACCATTTGCTGTCCGCCACCTCCAAAGAAGCATATTTCTGCCTCGGACTCGACGGTACGATTAAAACAAAAGCATTTGATGATTTTCAGCGCGACTGGCCGAATATCATTGTTGCTGATGACGCCACTATAAAAAGCGTGGATGAAAAATGGAACGCACTGGGTATAGGCAAATTCATTCCATCGCCTTCCCTGAAATACAAGGATCAGATGTATGGACAGGAGGCGGTGGCCAATGTAGAATAAGGGATATCAGATCACGGCTGCCCGGTAAAAACAGAAAACAGGCGTTTTCGTTATTGAAACGCAGATTGGGTTGTGCGTAGGATCGGAGTTATGCCGAAAGCTTAAAGAAACGACATTAATTGCTCATTTCCCGCCGGCGCGCTCTAAAAGGGCGGTATGAACATTCAGCACTTGTTCTATCAATGAAACTCCGCCATTATTATCAATAACAAAATCACAAAGCGCCATTTTCTCGCCTTCATCCATTTGCTTGCTCATGCGCTCCCGTACCTGGGCCTCGGATAAATGGCTGCGTTCCATCGTGCGCCGGATGCGCAGCGTTTCGGCAGCGGTTACGCCAATCACATAGTCCACAAATTGATCGCTGCCACTTTCAAACAGGATGGCTGCTTCTTTAATAGAGTAGGGCGCCTTTTGTTTTTGGAACCAGGCTTCACTGTGGCGGATAGTTGCCGGATGTACAATGCTGTTGAGCAATTGGCGCCTGGTATCATCGCCAAAGATCTGCGCAGCAATATAAGCCCGGTCCAGCTCTCCTGAAACATAGGCTGCCTCCCCAAACATTTTTATTATCTGGTTGTGAATTGCTGTATCGGTATTCATCAGTTGCTTTGCGGCTGCATCTGCGTCATAAACGGGAATGCCCAGTGTTTTAAAAAGGGAGGCCACCAGTGTTTTGCCACTGCCGATACCGCCGGTTATACCTACTTTCAGCATTTGTATTAAAGTAAAAACACGACAAAGATAGATTTCTGTCGTGTTTATTGTTAAGAGTTACAGGTTACTGGTCTTACGCCTGCCTGACCGGATGGGCAGGTTTGACGTCTCACGGTTCCTATTGCCCATTCACCTCATCATTATTTCGCCGGGGCCGCGGTCCCTTTGTTCAACTGCGTGGTCCAGTCCATGCTGATCGCTGATTTTTCGATCTTAATATAGTTGCCCGGGCTTACTTCGATATTCAGCGTTGCATCTTCATTGATCTGACTTATTTTACCATGGATGCCCGCAATGGTTACAATTTTATCGCCCTTTTGGAGGTCTTCAATAAATTTTTTCTGATTTTTCGCCCTTTTTGCCTGCGGACGAATAAAGAACAGCCAAAATACTACGATCATTCCGATCATAAAAACCATTGTCGTCATGGAACCGAAAGGTCCGGGGGCTGCTTGTGCTTGAAGGAGTACTTGTGTCATTCTGATTGTTTATACTTTAATTAATTAACTACGTTTACTTTAAAATTTAAAACCGTTTCGGTAAAAGGCTTTGTATTAGCGTGAACCACCATATTCTTGGTATGTGCTCCTTCGCTCTGCCCTTCACTGTTAAACTTGGCTACTATTTTACCTTCCTTTCCGGGTAAAACAGGTGCTTCGGGTTTTTCTGCCAGGGTGCATCCGCATCCGGGCTGAACGGAAGCAATAACTAATGGCTTATCGCCCGTATTTTTTACCGTAAAAGGAATTTCAACGATCTGTCCTTTTTTTACGTTGCCAACGTCTTTAAAGGTAGAATCTGCCCAGGCTACGGTGGTGAAATTTGCAGAATCTTTTAATGCGGTTTCTTTTTGCTCGCTTGAAATTTTGTCGCCGGGCCTGCCTGAAGTGCTGTTACAGGCGACAAAAAGAGCCGCAATGATAAAAGGAAACAGTATTTTTTTCATGCTTGTTTATTTGAAGAAGTAAAATTACAGCATCAGGCCTTTTTATAATCAGTTTTCTTAAGGCGGCCTTGTTGTACCAGTTCTTTATGAATATTATCGAGAATACCGTTTACAAAATGCCCGCTTTGAGCCGTACTGTATTCTTTGGCAAGATCGATGTATTCATTAATGGTCACTTTTGGGGGAATCGTTTCAAAATACAGGAATTCTGCCACACCCATCTTCATGATCACCATATCCAGCAAAGCGATCCTTTCGGGATCCCAGTTTTTCAGCCGGGGGGTTATAAATTCCAGCAGGTATTCGTTTTTGTCAATTACAGTAGCCAGCAATTGTTGGGCAAACTGCAATTTATCTGCACTTATGATTTCACTGAACTTCACAGTGCCGGGTTTATAAATATAGTTCTGTAGCAGTTGCGCCACCATTTCCCCGTCATCGTTCCAGTTGGAAAACAGCTCTTCAATATGGGCGATAAAATCTTCATTCCCCAACATATAATCGTTCAGGATAAATTCAAAGATCTTCCGGTCTTCCTGTTTGCTTTGCTGGTTGATTGATATATAATGATGATATTCAGATGTTTTTACAAGTTGATTATATATTTTCTTTACTAATTCTTCATCGATCTGATGCTCCGGTTTATCCTTTTTAAATTGTTCTTCCAACTGCTTGTCTTCCAGCATTTGCCAAAGCAGGTTGCTGCCGGCCAGTTTGGTATTTACATTCAGGTCGGTTGCAGAAGGGATATATTTACTGGCCTTTTTGTGCGCATCTTTTTCTGCATAGCGCGCTACCTGGGTAAGGAAATAGATCTGGTAAACGAATAAGCTCCGGGTCTGACTAAAATGCTGGTCTAAAACTTTTGATGGGGAAGGGATCTTGCTATTTTCCGCGGACTCCGCACTCCAGGCATATAAGGTTTGCATTACCTTTACCCGTATGTTTCTTCTGCTAATCATTGATTGAATGAACTGTTTTTTGCGGGGGCGAAGATAGATGATTTCCGGCGTACTATATAAAAAACAATGGGTAAATGCTATTTTGACATGCCGCGGGCCTATTTTTTTAAAAATGAGCATTAAAACTGAAAAATTTTCACACAGAGGCTGCGTGGCATATTATTTATGCTACATTAGCCGGCCATATTAAAATACATTTTGGCACTTTAAATTAAAAAATTTAAAAACAATACGACTATGTCTAAAAAATCGACCGTTACCCCATTACACGACCGGGTAATTGTAAAACCAGCAGCAGCAGAAGAAAAAACTGCCGGCGGAATTATTATTCCTGATACCGCTAAAGAAAAACCACAACGCGGTACTGTTGTAGCCGCAGGCCCTGGTAAAAAAGATGAACCAGTAAGCGTAAAACCCGGCGATACCGTTTTATATGGTAAATATGCAGGAACTGAGATCCAGATCGGCGGCCAGGACCTGTTAATTATGAGAGAAAGCGATATTCTCGCAATTATTTAACTAATGTGTGAATGTGCTGATGTGAAAAATGACACATCAGTTATCAGACTTTTTAATAAAAATGGAATTATGCTTTAAAAGCATTTTCACATTTCCCACATTTTCAAATTTTCAAATTAAATAAAAATGGCAAAACAACTTTACTTCAACGTTGAAGCAAGAAATAAAATGAAAAAAGGCGTTGACTCTCTGGCCAACGCAGTAAAAGTAACATTAGGTCCCAAAGGTCGTAATGTGGTATTAGAGAAAAAATTTGGCGCACCTGCTATCACTAAAGACGGTGTTACCGTGGCAAAAGAAATTGAGCTGGAAGATGTGGTAGAGAACATGGGCGCACAAATGGTAAAAGAAGTAGCTTCCAAAACTGCAGATATCGCAGGTGATGGTACTACAACGGCTACTGTTTTAGCACAGGCTATTATTGGCGAAGGACTGCGCATGGTTGCTGCAGGCGCGAACCCGATGGATCTGAAACGCGGTATCGATAAAGCAGTTTCTCTGGTAGTGGAAAGCCTGAAGGCGCAAAGCCAGACCGTTGGTAACGACAGCAAAAAAATTAAACAAGTGGCTACTATTTCTGCAAACAATGACGAGCAGATCGGTGACCTGATCGCTCAGGCATTTGGTAAAGTAGGTAAAGAAGGCGTGATCACTGTTGAAGAAGCAAAAGGTACTGATACTACCGTTGATGTGGTAGAAGGAATGCAGTTCGACCGCGGTTATATTTCTCCCTACTTCGTTACCAACAGCGAAAAAATGGAAGCCGAATTACAGAATCCTTACATCCTGATCTACGACAAAAAGATCAGCACCATGAAGGATATCCTGGGCATCCTGGAAAAAGTAGCGCAAAGCGGCCGCCCGCTGGTGATCATTGCTGAAGACCTGGAAGGCGAAGCATTGGCTACATTAGTAGTAAACAAACTGCGTGGCACCCTGAAAGTGGCTGCTGTAAAGGCTCCTGGCTTTGGCGACCGCAGAAAAGAAATGCTGACTGATATCGCTATCTTAACCGGCGGTACCGTAATTTCTGAAGAGCTGGGCCATAAACTGGAAGGTGCTGAACTGAACGCTTTAGGGCAGGCTTCTTCTATCACTATCGACAAAGACAATACTATTGTTGTAGGTGGTAAAGGTAAAAAAGCAGACATTACCGGTCGTGTAAATCAAATTAAAGCACAAATTGAAAATACAACCTCTGACTACGATCGCGAAAAATTACAGGAGCGCCTGGCTAAATTAAGCGGTGGTGTGGCAGTATTGTATGTAGGTGCGGCTACTGAAGTAGAAATGAAAGAAAAGAAAGATCGTGTGGATGACGCGTTACACGCTACAAGAGCAGCCGTTGAAGAAGGTATCGTTCCTGGTGGTGGTGTGGCTTACATTCGCGCAGTAGACAGCCTTGGCGTAAAAGTAAAAGGACAGCTTGAAGACGAAGCAACCGGTATGGCGATCGTAAAACGCGCACTGGAAGCTCCGATCCGCACCCTGACTGACAATGCAGGTATCGATGGTTCTATCGTGGTGCAGAAAATTAAAGAAGGTAAGGCTGATTTCGGTTTCAACGCCAGAACAGAAACCTACGAAAATCTGTTCAAAGCAGGTGTTATCGATCCTACAAAAGTAAGCCGCGTAGCTTTAGAGAACGCCGCTTCTATTGCAGGTATGTTGTTGACAACTGAATGCGTAATTGCCGATAAACCCGAACCCAAAGCTGCGGCTCCTGCTATGCCAGGCGGTCCTGACATGGGTGGCATGGGTTATTAATTCACTGAATAGTCAATGGTCAATAGTTAATCGGTTGGCCGTTCAATAAAAAGGTCCCGCTTCAAAAGAGGCGGGATTTTTTTTATGGACTGTCAGCAGTGGTGCAGGTCCCGGCAGCGGTCCCGGCTATCCGCTGTACCTCCGCTTCGCTCCGCTGCCGCTGCTATCCGGCAGCCCCTGGGCAGCAGGATAGAGCTCCCACAGACGGCGCAGACTTGCGCAGATTCATTCTTACGGCGGAATTACTTTTGAGACAGCTTCACGAATCATCCCACCCCATCGGGGCGGCCGGTCGGTAGGTAACAGATAGTGTAAGAGGGCGCGGCCTGTAGGGCCGCAATGCCAGGCTTAATTTATTAGCTATCGACCTGCCCAGATGGGCAATCGGTTGCGTAAGGATTTGTGCGCTCCGTCAGGAGCAGCCTGTTTATAGTTCTGTTGAATGACACGGATTTTGGGCTCCGTAGGCGCCCCGTGTTTACGCGGCGTCCTACGGAGCCGATCCCTCGGGTTGCACCTATTCTATAAACACGAGGCTCCTTTGGAACCGCTTCGCCACCGGCTAATAACTGCATATTTCACGAAGCTGCAGACGCAGTTGGCATTCGTGCTTGTCCGGCCCCTCCGTTCAATGCCAGCAGCGGCGTTAGGGATTTTCCCGCATCTCCGCCTTCCCGGCGAGCCATTGGTGTTCGACGCTAAAATTTTCAGTGGTTCAGTGCTTCCTGTGGCAAAAAACTCCCTGATTTTAAATTGCTCCACCTGTCAACTTTGCGTTACCTTTGCAGCAATTTTTAAAAGCATATTGCATGATTAGTGTAAAGGATCTGAAGCTGGCCTATGGCAAGCGTGTTTTATTCGAGGAGGTAAACGTAAACTTTACCAAGGGTAATTGTTACGGGGTTATTGGCGCCAACGGAGCCGGTAAATCTACCTTTTTAAAGATATTAAGTGGAGAAATAGAGCCTAATAAAGGTACTATAAGCATTACACCCGGGGAGCGTATGGCCGTGTTAAAGCAGAACCATTTTGAGTTTGATAACGAAACCGTTTTGAATACCGTGCTAATGGGGCATAAGAAAATGTGGGATGTAATGACCAAACGGGATGCCATCTACGCCAATCCGGATGCTACCGAAGACGATTACATGAAGGCCAGCGAACTGGAAGCGGAATATGGGGAGATGGGAGGCTATGAGTCGGAAAGCGATGCGGCGGCTTTTTTAAACGGCCTGGGCGTGCATGATGAAATGCACCAGCTATTAATGAAAGATATTCCTTCCAATATGAAAGTGCGGGTGTTGCTGGCACAGGCGCTTTTTGGAAACCCGGATATCCTGCTGCTGGATGAGCCTACCAACGGATTGGACATAGAAACCATCGGCTGGCTGGAAAATTTCCTTGCCGATTATGAAAATATCGTATTGGTGGTGAGCCACGACCGTCACTTCCTGGATGCGGTTTGTACCCATGTGGCCGACGTGGATCGTCAGAAAATAAAAGTATTTACCGGTAACTATAGCTTCTGGTACGAAAGCTCGCAACTAATGGCGCGCCAGATCTCCGATAAGAACAAGAAAATGGAGGAAAAGCGTAAGGACCTGCTGGACTTTATCGCCCGTTTTAGCGCCAATGCTTCTAAGAGCAAACAGGCTACCAGCCGTAAAAAGGCATTAGAAAAGCTGACCATTGAAGAAATTGAGCCCAGCTACCGTAAATACCCCGGCATTATTTTTCAACCCCTGCGGGAAGTGGGTAACCAGATACTGAATGTTGAGAAGCTGAAAAGCGTAGTAGAAGGGCGTACCCTTTTTGATAATGTTACGTTTAGTGTAAATAAAGGCGATAAGATCGCGGTGGTAAGCAAGGACCCGTTGGCGGTTACCAGTTTCTTTAATATTATTAACGGGGATGCCAAAGCCGATGGCGGAAAATTTGAATGGGGAACAACCGTTACCGCTGCTTATTTGCCCGTTGATAACAGCCGCTTTTTTACACAGGATCTGAACCTGATGGATTGGCTGCGTCAGTTTGTGCCCCCGCATGTTACGGATGTGGACGAGCCCTTCCTGCGGGGCTTCCTGGGTAAAATGTTGTTTAGTGGGGAAGAAGTGCTGAAGAAGACCACGGTATTGAGTGGGGGAGAAAAAGTGCGTTGTATGCTCAGTAAAATGATGCTGCAGAACCCTAATGTTATCGTTTTAGATCAGCCCACGAACCACCTGGACCTGGAAAGTATCCAGAGTTTTAACGAACAGTGTACGGTTTACAACGGCGTGGTATTGCTCACCAGTCATGACCATACCTTTATGCAAACGGTGGCCAACCGGATCATTGAGCTGACTCCTTCCGGCATCATTGACCGCCTGAGTACTTTTGATGAATATCTGGAAGACGAACGGGTAAAAGTGCTGAAAGAGGAGCTGTACGCGTAATGCTCAATGCATAACGCGCAAGGCTCACGCTGCATTGGGATAAACCCCGAACAGTTTGCAGGTATCACAACTATTCAGGGGCTATACGTTCACGCCGGTTAAAAAATATCAAAAAAGCAGGAACACCGAATGTTACTGGAATAAGGCCCCTTTTACATTTCTTATTCAATATTTCTTATTCTACATTCTCCGTGGTAACCGTTCATCAAAAAAATAATGCTAATTACCGTTAGTGTCTTTTCTTTGCAGGGGCATAGTATTGCTTTGTTAAAATTAATATCAAAATGATTAAAAACTATTTTCTTGCAACAGCCCTTGCTGTTGCCTTTGCTAACTGTGGCGTTTTACATGCTCAGGATGATCTTATAAAGAAGATCAGCTCTAATAAAACTGAAGGTAAGGCGGGTTTTACCTTCACCCGCATCATTGACCTCGCAAGCACACCTATCGAAAATCAGGGCTCTTCGGGAACCTGCTGGAGCTATTCGGCTAATTCGTTCCTGGAATCGGAAATGATCAAGGCCGGCAAAAAGCCGTTGCCTTTGGCGAAGATCTTTACGGCCAGGTGCTCTTACATGGATAAGGCTGATAATTTCGTGCGGATGAACGGCGCCGTGAGCTGGGGCGATGGAGGAGAACCGCATGATGTTATCAATATGTATGCAAAATATGGGATACTGCCTGAAGCAAATTATACCGGGCTGATAAATGGCGCTACTAAAAATAACTTCGGCGCCATGCAAAAAAGCCTCAAGGGAATGCTGGATTCCATTATTAAGAATCCCAACGGCGCGCTGGACCTTTCCTGGAAAAAGCATTTTGCCGATACGTTAGATGCTTACCTGGGTACCGTTCCGCCGATGTTTACCTATGATGGCAAACAATACACTCCCAAAAGTTTTGCCAAGGAAGTGGTAGGCTTAAACCCAGATGATTATGTTGAATTTATATCCCAGACCAATACGCCTTACTGGCAAAAAGCAATGATGATGGTGCCGGATAACTGGGCCTTTCAATGGGATTGGAATATTCCTGCAACTGCGTTCACTGAAATTATTGATAACGCGTTAAAAAAAGGCTATACCGTTGCCTGGGGCGCCGATGTTTCAGAGCCTTATTTCAGTTGGCCAAACGGGGTGGCTTTTGTTCCGGAACATCCTGAACAATATAAAAAAGGAGTAACCCTTGAACAGAAAAAAGCGCTGTTTAACGGCCCGAAGCCCGAGCCGGCGATCACACCCGAAATGCGGCAGCAAGCCCTGGAAGATCTATTGACAACCGATGATCATGGAATGCATATTGTAGGGTTGGCAAAAGATCAGAATGGCAAGGAATATTACCTGGTGAAAAATTCCTGGGGCGCCAGCAATGATTACAAAGGTTATTTGTATGTATCCAAAGCCTATGTACAATATAAGACCACCGGGCTGCTGGTAAATAAAAAAGGAGTGCCTAAATCGGTTGCCTCTAAAATAGCATTATAATATCAGCGAAAAAATAGTTCGCATCATTAGTAAAGAGACAGTGTTAAAAGTCGTCTTTTCGAGTTATTTATTTGCGCTGCCTGTTCGATCTGCGATCATTCAAGCCGGCAAAAACAATGAGGCGATGACATAATATTCTTTCGTCACCCTGACCGCAGCGGAGCGGAAGGGTCTCTCTATTCCAGGGCAGTTTGGCATCACAGGGATGCCTCGGTTCCATTGCATTGCGCTCGGCACGACGAAATGCATAATTGGTTTTCAATACATAATGTAATCTGTCATTGGCAGCTCCATCCCGAAAGCCTTCGGGATGGAGCCGAGAAATCTCAACAAATATTTACTATTGATTATGAGATATCTCCTTTCGATGGCTATCGCATGCACGTCAAGCTAAGCACGACATTCAATCTGCCAGAACTGCCACTACACCAGTATTTGAGCTATTTTTGCTCCGTTAGGAGCGTTGTGTTTATAGCAATCGCAATGGTATTTGTTCGGGCTGTTTACACGGTCCCGCTGAGGCGGGAGAGCCGATGCGTTGCGTAGATGATGATGAATACTATAAACACGTGGCGCTTACAGCGCCTGAATCGTGTTCCTTATCTTGACGCATATGCGATTGCTATTGGGGACCACTGGGCCACAGTCGATATGACGACTTTCTTTTTTTGATACAGCGGCTTTTATTTGGCCTCGCTCACCCGGGAATCCCTAATTTCCGGCTTCCACATACCGTTCTATCATCAATAATTTTCCGGTACTGGTAATGCCTTCGGCTACTACTTTAAATTTCTTTGTGCGGTCGTTGTTGTAGAAAGATATGGGCAATACAGGTTTTTTGCCGGAAATAAAGAGCTCGGGTTTCCAATCCAGGGTCAGCCGGTAATCGGTATATTGATTTTCCGCACCGGTAGAATAATCAGGTGCATAGAATTCTTTCAAAATACTGTAGCCTTCATAATCGACCGTCGTTACAGCTGATTCCATAGCGTCATTCAGATCGTTTCCCGTTTGGTATACACCGCAAGCACACCATTGGCGCCACCTCCGGGTGCACCAATGAATGTAGGAAACAACTTCACCAATGCAATATCATTGGGGTTTAGCGATGCAATCATGCCCGGGTCGGTGGGCATTTCATCCAGGTATAGCTGCATAGGCCGCCTTAATCCTCCCTGGCGGTAGTACAATTGGTAATCGCCGAATTGGCCGCCTCTCATTATGGTAAGCCCTGCAACGCGTCCCTGGAGATAGTCAAAAATATTCTGGTTGGGTATAAATTCCCGGGTCAGGTCAATCGTCCTGGCATCGATGCCTCCTGCAAACAGCCCGCTCATATAAATGTCTTCCAGTTGCCGCAGCCGGTTGCGTACGCCCAATACCGTTACACTATCCAGCATCACACCTTCTCCGCGGGTATAGTCGAACCAGGCGTTGTTCATTTTGTTAGCGATGCCGGTATGGGTGAAAGGCTTATAGGGCAACAATAACGGTGGAATGGAAAAGGACTTTATAAGGGAATCGGAATTGAGTTTTACAGTGAGTTGCTTACTCTTTTTCCCATGAATATCGCTAAACAGGATCTTCGCCTTATTAAAAAAGATCAGGGAGTCCATTTTAAAATGACCGACGGCATCTGTTTTTACGGTCTGTAACCGGCGATCGGAATCCGTAGCTACCCAAACCAGTAAATCCTTATCTGCAAAGGATTTACGGGAGCCTGCTATGTTTACTCTGCCCGAAAGACTAATAAAGCCGGGGTCTTTGTGAACGGGAGGCGGTAACCGGTTGGCTACTGCGTCTTTCCATAAAAAACGGCGCCAGCCGTTAGTAAGCATTACTAATTCCACATCTTCAGCCGCGTTCGGACTATCCGAAAAATAATACGCCGGATGATAAACATAGCCGGGAATATCACTGGTAAGCAAAAAAGAGGAATAGATATTTCCCGGGCGATCGGTTGCCGGCTCATAGTCGGCATCAGTAACCGCAACCGAAAAATTCCCAACTATGCTGTCAGCAAATGCAATACTAAAATGATTTTTCTTTCTTGTGCCGGTATTTAACGTGTCTGCCCTGAAGGTAGTGGTCAAGCGATATTCTTTGTTGTCTATAAAGGTAAGTCGTTCCGCCAGCGGCAGTCCGTCTTTATTAAAAATGGTGATCTGTAAAACACCCGATGGCATATTGCCGGTTTGCAACACGCCATTGATAGTACCGTTATTGGGTTTTACCGGCAGCGCCTGTTTAATAAATACCTGATGCTGCATTTGCCCGATAAGGTAGGCGGGTACTTGTTTTTCGCCCCTGTAATTTATGGCGAATGTTTTGCCCTTCTGTGTATTTTTGATCATTAACGCCACACCTTCATTGGTTACCTCGGGAAGGGATGCTTTCTGGTTATTATCCAATAACGCCTGGTAATGACCACCCGTTGCAGGAACAAGGGCAAATTGCCCCATGCCATCGTGCTGTGTTGAAAACGAAGCCACGGTTTTGTTTTCCTGGTCAATGATCCTGCCAGAAACCGTTGCCGGCAGGCCCTGCTGATCCGTTGCTTTGAAAGCAATATTGTTCTTAAAGCCGGTAACGAGGTTACCTCCTTCAGGATAAAAATGGAGGGTAACCGGTGTGGCGGGTATTGCACCGGCTTTTAGCTTATTGTTTCCAAACACCTCAACGCGCCGGGAGAAAAGATAGCTTTTGTCAAAATTCAGCATCAGCGGGGTATAGGCTCGTAGCTGGTACGATCCGGTGGCAAGTGTATTGGGTAAGTCGATCTGGCCGTAGGACAATGCCCCGAAAACCGGCAGTACTTTCTTTATCAGCGGATGCGATTTGTTGTCCAGCAGTTCCACAAACAAAGTGGAGTTGGCAGAAGAGGGCAGAAAATCTGCCATAAAATAAGCTTTGAACCAAATCGTCTGTCCGGCGAAATAGGTGGCCCTGTCTAACTGCAGGTAGGTCTTTTGGATCGGATCCGCTTTGCCCCATTTATCCAGGTTGTTCACAAATTCCTGGCTATGGATCTGATTGATTAAGCACCACATTCCCAGAAACGGGAGCAGAAAGAATTTGTAAATACGCATCGTTCGCACCATTTACTTTAAAGGTTACAAAAAAAACTGCAATTTGTTTTAAATACTGCGGCTTATTTTGAAGATGCACGATCGCTAAAAATTACATAAATGCCACTGAGCTCAGAACCGCTGATGGATCTGCCCCGGTGGAAGATTCGCACAGAAGAACAAAGACTGAGTTCATCCCGTTGCGAGCAAAATCCCGAACGAATAATTAGCCGGGAATCCTGAAAGACGGGAAGGTCTTATTTAATAGTCTTCCGTCTTTCCGGCAAAAAATACTAATTCCCGTTCTCAATTGTTTTTTCCAGCATCAGCATGCGCCCATCGTTAGTAAGCCCTTCCACCACTATTTTGAATCGTTTGGTGCGGTCGTTATTGTAAAATACGATCGGCACCTTGGGATTGATATTAGCAAGATACATATCCGGGGTCCAGGACAGGGTAAGGCGATTGTCTGCTTTTGCGTTGTCGCCGGTTCTTAAATCATAATTCGGCTGATAAAATTGTTTGATTATTGAATAGCCTTTGTAGGTAATGATATCAGTTGATGATTCAATTGCTGCGCTTAAATCGGCGCCTTTTTTTGTATAGATCGCCAGTGCGCCGCCACCGCCGGGTGCTCCCACAAAAGTTCCCATTAGTTTTATGAACGCGATCTGGCTTATGGGTATTCCCTCGATCATCGTGGCATCCGTATGCATTTCATCAAGGTACAGCGACAGTTTGCCATTGCCAAAGCCGCCGTCCCGGTAGCGTACCACATATTGTCCTTCAGTATCCCGGCTAACGGTAACGCCCGGAAGCCGCCCCTGTATATAATCGAATATGTTCGCCGCTACGGGGTTTTCATTTCTGAGGTCCAATATCCGCGAGTTAATGCCGCCTGAAAAAAGCCCACTGGTATATTCGCTTTCCAGTTTTTCCTGATCCGTTTTCTGACGGGCTTTTACCGTTACGTTTGCCAATGTCTTTCCTTCGGCCCTCAGGTAATCATTATAGGCTCCCTGCATTTTGTTTTCAGCAGTCAGGTCCAAAGAGTCATTGACCTGGAAAGGCGACATTTCCATGTGGTAATTACGATTCAGCGAATCCGCATCCATTTTGACGCGGATGAATTTGCTCTTTTTGCCTTTTATATCGGAAAAGAGAATGCGGGTATTGTCATAAAATATCAAAGTGTCCAGGTGGAACCGTCCACTGGAATCCGTTTTTATCATTTTCATCAGGCCGCCCTTGCCCTGGGTCGAATCTACGGGCGTTGTCATAACCAAAAGGTCTTTATTGGCAAAGGGCTTACGGGTGCCTTCGATATTTACCGTTCCTTTTAAATTAATATACAGCGGGTCTATGTATTGCGGCGCAGGAAGCTTATTTTGGACAACATCCTTCCATTTAAACCGGGTCCAGCCATTGGTCATCATCACCAGGTCCAGGTCTTCTTTTACCGCGCTGGCGTCTGAACGGAAGTAATAGGCGGGATCGTTAATATAGCCCTTCAGGTCGCTGCTTAAAAGGAAATAGGAATATATATTCAGCGGGCGATAGTCCGTCGTTTCGTAGTCTGCATCGGTAACAGAAATGCTGAAATGCCCTATGACCGTATCTTTTAAATTAAGCGTGAAACGGTTTTTCTGGTGCGCCGTGTTATTAAACGTATCTACACTGATGGTGCCCGGTAAAATATATTCTTTGCTGTCTACAAACGTAAGCCGTTCCGCCAGGGGCATATCGTCCTTATTAAATACGGTTACCTGCAAAATACCCGATAAAAGATTGGCTGTTTGTATAACCCCCCCCAACTGATCTTTATCCTGTTTCAGCGGCTGTTTAAAAATTACCTGGTTTTGCATTTGCCCGATCATATAAGCAGGGCGGAAGGCTTCGGGCGCGTCAGCGGTGCGCTCTATTTTAAATTGCTTGCCTTTAGCGGAATTCGTAATGCTGAATGTAATCCCTTTGTTAGTAGCTGCCGGCAGGGGGTACTGCTTCGCCGGGTTGTTGTCGAGTGCAACGTAGTATGCTTCTCCTGCCTGTGGCACCAACGCAAAACGTCCCATGCCGTCATGCTTCGATGCCAATGTGGTAATCTCCTCACCTTTACTGTTTTTTAGTTTGCCCGCAATAGTTACCGGGTAACCATTCTGATCAACCGCCTTAAAAGCAACGGTATTCAGCAGGGTGGTAACCAGATTGCCCCCTTCGGGAAAGAACTGTAAATCGATGGACGGGGCTTTCTTTTTGGATGCTTCTTTTGCCGTTGCTCCAAAAACGGTAATCTCCTTATGATACATAAAGCCCGGCTGGTTCAGCATAAGGGGAGAATAAGCTCTTACCTGGTAGGCGCCGGAAGCAAGGGTTTCGGGCAACTCGATCTGGCCCAGGGTGACGCCCAGGTAAGCAGGAAATATTTTTCTGGAAATAAGTTGCGACCTGCTGTTGAGGAGCTCCACATAAATAGTCGAATTATGAGTGCTTATCGTGTAATCAGACATGCAATAAGCTTTCAGCCAAATGGTTTGCCCGGAGATATAAGACTCTCTGTCAAGATGCAGATAGATTTTCTCAATAGGGTTGCGTTGGTTCCAGTTATCCAGTTTTTGTTCAGGCGTTTGGGCGCACATCCATTGCAAGCATAAAATTCCGGCGGTGAGGAGGAATAGTTTTTTCAGAATCATTTGGGTTATATTACTTTTGCGATATGAAGCTACTGATTTTTTGACTGACCAAAGCTCTAAAAGCTTAAAACAGAAGCAGTTTTTCATAAAAAAAGTTTCGGATGGCTGAAAACTGCAGGAATGACCGCCATTTTGTCTTTATAAAGGTATTGGCAGCATTCTTGAAAGCATAAGAATTGCCAACTAAATGAATAAATAGTTATGAATAAAAAACAACATCTTCCTGAAGAAGAGACTAATGGTTTGAATATCAATGCGGATGAAAATGTAAGCGGAACGGAGCACCTGACAGACCCGTTGGAGGAATCTGACCAGGATCAGTTGGAAGCTGAACTTCAGGAAAGTAAGGATAAATATATACGCCTCGCGGCTGAATTTGATAATTTCAGGAAAAGAACGGCTAAAGAACGGGTTGAATTATTCCAGACCGCCGGAAAGGACGTGATCGTTGCTTTGCTGGATGTGCTAGACGATGCAGACAGGGCCCAGGCCGAGCTGGAGAAATCCGAGAACAATGCAGCCTCAAAAGAAGGTATATTACTGGTGTTTAATAAACTCCGGAACACGCTTCAATCCAAAGGATTAAAAGCAATGGAGGCGATCGGTAAAGAATTTGATCCTGATTTATATGATGCGATCACCGAAATCCCTGCCCCTACCGAAGCATTAAAAGGCAAAGTGGTGGACGAAATAACAAAAGGCTACTATCTGAATGATAAACTGATCCGTCACGCAAAAGTTGTAGTAGGAAAATAAAATGTCAAAAAGAGATTATTACGAGGTAATTGGAGTATCCAAATCTGCTTCACAGGAAGAGATAAAGAAGGCTTACCGTAAAGTGGCCATGCAATACCATCCCGACAGAAACCCGGGAGATAAAGCTGCCGAGGAAAAGTTTAAGGAGGCTGCTGAAGCGTATGAGATATTGAGCGATACGGATAAACGCGCGCAATACGATCGTTTCGGGCATGCCGGTATAAGCGGTAATGGACGAGGGTTTGGCGGCGGCATGAACATGGAGGACATCTTCAGTCAGTTTGGAGATGTATTTGGCGATGACCTGTTTGGAAGTTTCTTTGGCGGCGGGCGCTCCACCCGGGGCAGCCAAAGAGCCCGTGGCGCCCGGGGAAGCAACCTGCGCGTGAAGCTGAAACTCAACTATGAAGAGATCGCCAGGGGCGTAACGAAGAATATCAAAGTAAAAAAATACGTTAGCTGCGCTACCTGTAACGGAAGCGGTGCCCGGGATAAAGGCAGTGTGCAAACCTGTGTTACCTGTCAGGGATCCGGCCAGGTAAGGAAAGTACAAAACACTTTTCTGGGCCAGATGCAGACCGTAACCACTTGTCCAACCTGTAATGGTGAAGGAACCACCATTACCGCAAAATGCGGCAGTTGTAAGGGCGAAGGGCGCGTTTATGCGGAAGAGACCATCACTATTGAAGTGCCTGCAGGTGTACAGGCCGGTATGCAGTTAAATGTGAGCGGTAAGGGTAACGCCGGCGAAAGAGGCGGAATGGCAGGTGACCTGATCGTATTAATTGAAGAAGAAACACATAAAGAATTACACCGGGAAGGGCTGAACGTGGCGTATGACCTGCATATTTCCTTTACCGATGCGGTTTTTGGAACCAGCCTTGAAGTGCCTACTATCGATGGACGCGCGAAAATAAAGGTTCCTCCCGGCACTCAAAGCGGTAAAATATTCCGGTTAAAAGGGAAAGGATTTCCTAATGTGCATTCCAGCTACGACCGGGGCGACCAGTTGATACAGGTGAATGTATGGACACCGCAGCAGCTTACGGACGAAGAGAAATCCGCATTGGAGCAACTTGCGGATTCGCCCAACCTGAAACCACAGCCCGAAAAAACGGAAAAGGGCTTTTTTGAAAAGATAAAAGATCTGTTTAGCTAGGTGCTTTCCTATGGGGGACCATCTTTAAGAAATATAGGATGCAGGGTTTCGGCCCTGCATTATTTTTTAGGTATAATGGCATTTCACGCACAAAGGATAATTATCAATATAGCCTATGTGGTTAAAAAGTGTAATGAACGTAAATACCAACACATGTGAAAAACCTGCTTTGCGCATAAAACCGTTTTGTTTTAGATTTGCGATCGCTATAAAATTATAATAATGATTCATATTGTATTTAACCAGGTTGAAGTGGAACTAATGAAAAGGGTGATAGACCTGGATAATGACCTGCAGGGCAGTGTGGTGCAAATAAAAGATGATTTTGCGGTAGGACCTTTGTCGGAGCTGGATACAGAAGAAGGCTGGAACGCAAGGGTAGACTGGTGGAAGCAGATAAGCGCCGGATCCCCTTACTCAATGGATACTGCCGATGGTTTTGATGACCGCAAGATGGTTGCTGCGCTTGTAGAACAACTAAAAAACGATCCCGAAGAATCCATTTGGATCTGGATGGGACAAAACCAGCATGATGTATGCGGCTATTACTGGCTGATTCCGCAATTGAAAGCTTTTCAGGGACGCATAATGGTACTGTACCTTAATAATCTTCCCTTCATTAACGAAAAAGGCCAGATCTTTTACCCTTCCTGGCTTTGGGAAATACAGCCTAAAGAATTTTTAAAAGCAAAGAAACTGGCGCGCCCGGTGACCCTGAGCGAATTTGAAATTGATCCCGATGAATGGAACAAGCTCGTGCAGGAAAATTCATTAGTGCGTATGCTGGAAGGCGGTAAAAAACTGGCAGGAAAAGACGAAACATTTTACGACGCTGAATTATTAAAGAACATTACGGGGGAATGGCAAAAGGCGTCCCGCGTTTTATCCAATACCTTAAACCGGATGAAAATAAAAACAGGTGATGTTTTTATCATGTGGCGGCTGAAAGAACTGATCCGGGCAGGGAAGGTAAGTGCTGAAGGAACGATCGATAGAGACTGGAAGAGTTTTGATGTGAAGAACAACAGTGCAAAAGAAGCGGTGCCCGCGGAGGCAGATGAGATCACAGAATAACTACCGCTGAATAAATTGAATCAATACCCAGGATGAAACGGCTGATCCGTATAGAAGAGTTGGTTATGGCCCTGCTAAGTTGCTTCGGGTTGTACCATTTTCAGGCGCCCTGGTGGTGCTACCTGCTGTTACTGCTGGGGCCAGACATAAGTATGCTGGGATATTTGATCAATAATAAAGCAGGCGCGTTGCTGTATAATTTTTTTCATCATAAAGGTGTTGCAGGCATTATCTTTATGGCCGGTGTATTGATGGAGGAGCGACTGTTGCTGATAACGGGATTGATATGGTTCGGGCATGCTTCCCTGGACCGCGGGTTCGGCTACGGACTGAAATTGAACAAAGGATTTAACTATACTCATTTAGGATTGATCGGAAAGAAAAAATATGAACGACGATAAGAATTTGACGGAAGAATCACTGGAAGGAAATGAAATAACCGGATTGCAGGGCCAGTTTAAAACCTGGTTTTTAGATTATGCTTCCTATGTAATATTAGAACGGGCTGTACCTGCCATCGAGGATGGATTAAAGCCCGTGCAACGCCGCATCCTGCATGCCATGAAGGAAATGGATGACGGCCGTTTTAATAAAGTGGCAAATATTATTGGTCAATCTATGCAATACCATCCGCATGGAGATGCTTCCATTGGGGATGCGTTGGTGAATATGGGGCAGAAGGACCTTTTGATCGAAACACAGGGGAACTGGGGAGATGTACGCACGGGTGATGATGCGGCTGCCGCGCGTTATATTGAAGCGCGCCTGAGCAAATTCGCTCTTGAGGTAGCCTTCAACGCAAAAACAACAGATTGGCAATTGAGTTATGACGGCCGTAAAAACGAACCCATTACGTTGCCGATGAAATTCCCGCTGCTGCTGGCCCAGGGGGCCGATGGTATTGCCGTGGGATTATCGACGAAGATCCTGCCGCATAATTTTATCGAACTGATTGATGCGTCTATTAAATACTTACGAGGTAAAAAATTCGAGCTCTTCCCTGATTTTCAAACAGGGGGCATGATCGATGTGGCGGATTATAACCAGGGAAAGCGTGGCGGTAAAGTAAAAGTGCGTTCGCATATTGAAGAGTTTGATAAAAAGACCCTGTTAATTAAAAGTGTTCCGTACGGCGTTACTACGGAACAGATGATCGAGTCGATTGTAAAAGCGAATGACCAGGGCAAGATCAAGATCAAAAAGGTAACGGATAATACGGCGGCAGATGTGGAGATACAGGTGGACCTGGCGCCCGGTATTTCTCCGGATATCACCATCGACGCCCTGTATAAATTTACTTCCTGTGAAACCTCCATATCGCCCAATGCCTGTGTCATTGTTAACAAGAAACCCCAGTTCTTATCGGTTCAGGAATTACTCAAAATATCCGCCGATAATACCAAGGAATTATTGAAGCGGGAGCTGGAGATAAAGCTGGCTGAGCTAAATGAAAAATGGCACTATACATCCCTTGAAAAAATATTTTTTGAGGAAAAGATCTATAAGGAACTGGAAAAAAAGCATGAGACCTGGGATAAGGTAATTGCGGCTATTGACAAGGCTTTTGTTCCGTTTAAAAAGCAATTGAAACGGGATATTACCCGGGAAGATATTATTAAACTTACGGAGAAACCGGTGCGCCGGATCTATCGTTTGGATATTGACGAACTGAATGCCCAGATCAAAGGTTTGGAAGCAGAGATCAAACAGGTAAAACACGACCTGAACAACCTGGTGGATTATGCGGTGGCGTATTTTGAAAACCTGCTGAAGAAATTTGGCAAGGGCAGAGAACGCAAAACAGAAATTAAACAGTTTGAGATCATTGAAGCGCGCAATGTAATTATTGCAAACACCAAGTTGTATGTAGACCGCTCCGGCGGGTTTGTGGGTACGGGATTAAAGAAAGAAGAGTTTTTGTTCGACTGTTCTGCGCTGGATGATATTATTGTTATTACCAAGCGCGGGGTTATGAAAGTGATCAAGGTTTCTGATAAAACCTTTATCGGCAAAGATATTTTATATGCTGCTGTTTTTCAGAAAAACGACGAACGCACCACTTACAATATGATCTATGTGGATGGTAAATCCGGTGTAAGTTATGCCAAGCGGTTTAACGTAACAGGCATCACGAGAGATAAGGTCTATGATCTTACCAAAGGCGATGAAAAAAGTAAAGTGCATTACCTTACGGTGAACCCGAATGGGGAAGCGGAAATAGTAAAGATCACCCTCAGCCCTAATTCATCTGCACGCATCAAAGATCTGGAATTTTATTTTGAAGAGCTGGCGATCAAAGGCCGCAGCAGCATGGGCAACCAGGTTACCAAATATGCCATCAAATCGGTTAAGTTCAAAGAAGCCGGCCGCGCCACACTCAGCGGGCGCAAGTTATGGTTTGATGATAAATTCGGGCGGTTAAGCGCAGAAGAAAAAGGTCAGTACCTGGGTATGTTTGAGCCGGATGACCGCATCCTGGTCTTGTATACCGACGGCTATTATGAAATTACCGACCAGGAAATGACGCAAAAACTGGATGCAGAAAAAGTGTTGCTGATCGAGCGTTTTGATCCGGAGAAAGTGATCACGGCTGTTTACGTGGATAAAAAATTATTACAGTTCAATGTAAAGCGTTTCAATATAGAAACCTCTACTTTGAAAAATAAGTTCCTGTTTATAAAAGAAGGGGAGGGCAATTATGTAGAATGTGCCACCACTGCGGCAGAGCCGGTGCTAATGGTGCAGAGCGGCAAAGGCGGGCAGGTGCGCAGCGCCAAATTTAAGCTGGCAAGAATGACGGATGTGATGGGTTGGAAAGCAGTGGGGGCCAAGCTTACCGATTATAATAAATCGGTGGTAATGGAATGGCTGGAAAATGAAAAGCCTACGAACCAGCAGGAATTGTTTGAGTAGGAGGTAATGCCCGTAATTAGGGCTGTTGTATAACTTAATTTTACTGCAGCTTGTTAAAGTTTGGTGTGACAGGAGGACTTGGGAGACATTTCAATTTTGTTGTTGGTCGCACCAGTCCTACGTGTCCCACGTTTTTTAAAAGGACTTTTTGATTAGGCTCATTAAATTGAGCCCCGGCGGGGTGCCGGTTGGTAGAAAATAAATTAAGTGAATGGTTGCGGCCCGTAGGGCCACCAGGTGTTAAAAAAGGTTTTTATCTTTATTTCAAATATTTCTTCAGATCCCGCTCCACATCCCGTTTTTTAATGGATTCGCGCTTGTCGTAAAGCTTTTTCCCTTTGGCCAGGCCGATCTCAATTTTTACAAGGTTGCGGTCATTCATATAAATGCGTAACGGAATAAGGGTGTATCCCTTTTCCTTTAGTTTGGCTTCTATTTTTTTGATCTCACGTTTCTGCAATAATAATTTCCGGTCGCGGTCCGGGTCGTGATTGTTGACGGTGCCATGGGAATAGGGAGCAATATGCAGGCTTTTGATCCAGATCTCTCCTTTATGAATAATGCAATAACTATCGTTAAAACTGGCCCTGCCATCACGCAATGATTTTACTTCCGTACCAAGTAATACCAGGCCGGCCTGATAGGTGGCATCTATAAAATATTCATAGTATGCGGAACGGTTCTTTATGGAAAGTTGGTTGGCCAACGGAAGGTTTAAATGTTTTAAAATTTAAATGCCTGTGCGCTGTAAACCTGTGAGGTTTTTAAAACCTCACAGGTTTACAGCCAGGCCAATAATTAATTTCTGAAATGCCGGATGACCACTGCCAGCCGGTGCTTGAGATCGTGCCGGTTTACAATAAAATCCAAAAAGCCGTGCTCCAGTAAAAACTCGCTTCGCTGGAATCCATCCGGCAGATCTTTTTTAATAGTTTCTTTAATGACCCTGGGGCCTGCAAACCCAATAAGGGCGCCGGGTTCAGCAATATTCAGATCGCCCAGCATTCCGAAGGAGGCGGTGATGCCACCAAAAGAGGGATCGGTCAGAAAGGAAATATAAGGGAGCTGTGCATCCGTAAGCTGCGACAGCTTGCCGCTAGTTTTTGCCAACTGCATCAGGGAAAAGGCGCTCTCCATCATACGGGCGCCGCCGCTTTTGCAGATGCACATAAACGGCAGGCGGTGCGCAATAGCATAATCAACGGCGCGGGCAAATTTTTCACCGGCAACGCTGCCGAGGGAACCGCCGATAAAGGCAAAATCCATAGCCGCGATCACCATTCCTTCGCCCTCAATTTGCCCCACTGCCACGCGCATGGAATCATCCATATCCGTTTTGCTCCAAAAATCTTCCAGTCGCTTTTTGTAAGGTTTCAGATCGGTGAAGCCTAAAAAATCTCTTCCGCGAATATTATCAAACAGTTCTGTGTATTCCCCATTGTCAAATATAATTTCGTAATACTGCAAACTGGTGATGCGATGGTGGTACCCACACTTGGGGCAAACATATTGTTGTTCCTTAAGTTCCGTTTGGGTGGATATATAATTGCATTCAGGGCATTTGGTCCACAGTCCTTCCAGGGTTTCCCTTTTTTCAGAAGTTTTTGTGAGAATTCCTTTTTTGATTCTTTTGAACCAACCTGTTTTGTCATCAGTACCAGCGCTACCGCTTAAGTCGGCGTCAAAATCTTCAATTTCCTTGGACATAGATAAATTCCTTGTTTAAAATGTATTTGAGCGACAAATATACGTATTGTTCTTTTTTAACCATTGAATGCGTTGTTCAGTGTAAATTCTATCCTCTTTTGAAAAAACGGATACTAAACCACAATCCCGGCCTTTTTTGCCAGCCAACTGTTCTTTATGGGTATGATCCAGTCGTTTTCCAGTTCGGCCTTATTGAGTACCAGGTTATTGAAATAAAGTGAATCGGGCGTCAGGATATTTCCAGTCAACGCATGTTTTACCTGCTGCAACGGAATGATCTCTATCTTATTCTTTTTAACAAAAGCAAGGTTTTGGCGGTCGAAGAAGTCGACCTTATAATGCTCGCCCAGTTTTTTTATAAAACGAACAGAACTGTCGGTGCTGCATCCGCTTACGGTAACATGAGTTTCATCAGCCATAAGGACCACAAATTGCCCGAAGAATAAATAACCGGCAGCTTTTACTTCATCATTATGACTTACCCAGGCTTTTGCAAAATCCCGGATCAGCTCATCAGCTTCCAGGGCTTCGGACAGGCTCAACAACCGGCTGGATTGGTACACCCAAACCCGGGAGTAGGGGGAGAAGTCGGGATTTAAAAGTTGTTTATATTCTAAATTCATTGTGTTCGATTTTAAAACCCCGCCCGGATGAACCCCTTTCGGACGGGTATCAGAAAGTTAAGGAGTATTAAGGCCTTCTGTCAGTGATTGGCTATTCTATTTCTGCGGCTATGATCTCCGCTATATCCAGCACTTTTACCGAATCCTCTTTTTCAGCATTTTTTACCCCATCCGTCATCATGGTATTGCAAAAAGGACAGGCGGACGCGATCACTTCGGCTCCTGTGTTAAGCGCTTCCCGGCTGCGCTCCAGGTTTACGCGCGTAGTACCTTTTTCTTCTTCCTTAAACATTTGCGCACCACCGGCGCCGCAACACAATCCTTTACTGCGGCAGCGTTTCATTTCTACCAGCTCGGCATCCAGCAACTCCAGTACTTTTCTGGGCGCCTCGTAAATATCATTGGCGCGGCCAAGATAACAACTGTCGTGGTAGGTGATCTTTTTCCCTTTGAAAGAGCCGCCTTCTTTTAATTTTATACGGCCCTCTTCAATTAACTGCTGTAAAAACGTGGTGTGGTGCACCACCTCGTAGTTGCCGCCCAGTGCGGGATATTCATTCTTTAATATATTAAAACAGTGTGGGCAGGCCGTTACAATTTTTTTTATATTGTAGCCGTTCAGGATCTGGATGTTCTGGTAAGCCATCATCTGAAATAAAAACTCATTACCTGCACGACGCGCCGGGTCGCCGGTGCAAAGTTCCTCTTTTCCCAAAATAGCATATTGAATACCCGCTTTGGCGAGCATGGCGGCAAACGCCCGGGTAATCCGCTGTGCACGCTGGTCGAAACTGCCGGCACATCCCACCCAAAAAAGCACTTCAGGGCTTTCGCCTTTCACAAAAAGATCCGCAACGGTTGGTACACTCATAATCCTCTTTTCAATTGCAACGAAGGTATAATAATTCTCTATTATTAAGCCGGGTGATTATATTTGTAACTAACTCATGAGTGTAAAGACGTTTTTTAGCAGGATCGCCAATTGGGAATTATGGAGTTTCAATGTTATCTATGCCCCGATCAGTCCGGTTTGGCTGTGGTATGCTATTCGTAGCCGGGCATTTTGGTTCTTTACTCCCAGCAATCCCACGATTGATTTTGGCGGTTTTGAGGGAGAGGGGAAAAAGGAAATGTACGACCAGTTGCCGGCAGATGTAATCCCCAAAACTATTTACATAAAGAATGACTGGCCCTTTGCAGCAGTGCTGGATGCGATAGGGGCTAATGGTTTTCAATTTCCCTTTATTGTAAAACCGGATGTAGGAATGAAGGGTATCCTGTTTCGTATGATCCAGGACGAAGAACAGTTGGAGAAATACCATCAGCGGATACCCGTGGAATATATCGTTCAGGAAAAAGTTGATTACCCGGTGGAAGTAAGTGTATTTTATTACCGGTACCCCTGGGAGCAAAAAGGTGTGGTGTCCGGGTTTATTCACAAAGAATTATTGCAGGTAGCAGGTGATGGCAGGCGTACGCTGCGGCAACTGATCCAGGCGCATCCCCGTGCAAAATACCGGCTGGAAGAAATGACGCATCGCCATCAGCACCGGTACGACCGTGTTTTGCAGGAGGGTGAGATCTTTTATTTATCCTATGCGGGCAATCATAACAGGGGGGCGAAGTTTACGAACCTGCAGGAACAGATTGACGACGAGCTGCTAACGGTATTTGACCGGTTGAGCCATTATAACGAGAGTTTTTTTTACGGGCGTTATGATATCAAAACAACATCCGTTGAGGATTTGAAGAAAGGAAGAAATTTTCTTATTCTCGAATTTAACGGGGCGGGGGCGGAGCCCAATCATATTTACGATTGCGATATGAGCCTTGCGCAGGCATACAGGATCATATTGCAACATTGGAAAGCGCTTTACCGGATCAGCCGGTACAATAATCAGCAGGGCATTCCCTATTGGGGCTTCAGACGGGGCCGGGCTTTTTTGAAGGCGGCAAGGAAACATTTTAGATTACTGGAGGAATTTGATTAAGAAATCCGCAGATCTATATTGTTTTTCAATTGCCGTTGACTTGCCCTCCTACCGGCCTAAAGAATTCAGGCTTAGCGTACATAGCAACGAAACATTCTGTTAGCTTCCTCTTTGCGAACCCGTGTTTTGCTGTTTGCTTACGAAGCCCGCGCTTTTGGGTTTCTGGATGAACTTGGAGTTGGTGGAATTACCCGCAGTTTTTTGCGCTTTACCTTTTTTATCTTTCTGATTTTTTTGATTCAGTAATGACATGATGGCTTCTATTTTTTTATAAAGATAAGGTTAAATAAGGTTAATCCTGTAGCACAGGAAAGCATCGTCCGGCTGTTGTTGCTCAAAGCCGGTTTGTTCATACAAACGCTGCGCGGTAAAATTGTCGAAAGCCGTCTCCAGTTGAACAAAAGCAGCGCCGTCTTCCCGGGCAAAGTTCATTGCACAGCGGATCAGGGCTGCCCCCGCGCCGTTTTTACGATAAGCAGGATCTACAAACAGATCATTCAATATCCAGTTTTTTGTAGCACGCATAGAAGAGTAGGTTGGATAAAGTTGCGTAAATCCGATTGCTTTTTGTTTTCCGTCCGATTCAATAAAAGCGCCAAAAATTACAGATTCGTTATTGCGCAGCCGCGTTTCGATAAACTGTTCTGCCAGCGCGGGATCGGATGGTTGTTTATAGAACACGCGGTACTCATCAAAAAGAGGGGCGACCTGGGTCGCTTCAGCCGGTTGAATGCGTTTTATATTCATGGAGTAAAAATAGGAAAATGATAAATCAATAAATAAGCTCTTATTTAGTGTGCTCTTCAAAAAAATGGTTAACGCCTTCAACGGCGCAACCCAAAAGATTGGCGCTTATGCCAAGGTCGGACGAAACAATTTCCGTTTTTTCTCTTATTTGCAACATGCAATAAGTGTTAATGGATTGCAGCATGGGAAGGGTTATATATTCCCCGGCTGCGGCAATCCGGCCTTCCATAATGATCAATTCGGGGTTAAATATTTGTATCAGCGTGGAAATGGACTTTCCAATATTGCTTCCAACATTGGAAAGCAATTTAATGGCAAAAAGATCTCCCTTATTTGCCGCTTCAACAATCAACCGCGGTTCAATTTTTTCCAGCTCCTGGTTGCTGAGCTCTTTTAAAATTGAGTGTTGGCCTGCGGCAATACCTTCCTTGGCCATTTTGGCAAGGGCCACACCGGAGGCCACTGTTTCCAGGCATCCATGTTTCCCGCAATAACAAAGCGCGCCATTATCTTCAAAAGGGATATGTCCTATTTCGCCCGAAAAACCGGAAGCGCCCTTGCGCACTTCCCCGTCCATTATGATGCCCAATCCTACTCCCCAGTCCATTAATAATACCAGGGCGTTCTTTTTACCTTTGGCTTTTCCGCAATGTAATTCGCTCAAAGCTGCGGCGTTTACATCATTTTGAATAATTACAGGCACCTTGAAGAAAGCGGCACAGTAATCCCGCAAAGGCCTGGTGTCATTATTGTCCGTTAAATAACCAAAATTTTCCCCGGTTTCAGGATTGGTTAGTCCGGGCAGGCACATGCTAACGCCTGCTAATTTTTCCTGCGGAATATTTGAATTTTTTACCAGCTCCTTTGCCTGTTTTAATACACTTTGAAAAGACTCCCTGTCTTTCGACAAAGAATAGGGGATGGCAACGGTTTTTCCCTGTGGCGCGAGTGTGTTGTCGAAAAGGCTGATATGCACCGTAAACAGTTCTATGTTTATGCATAAAATATAAAACTTGCCGGCGGCCATTCCAAACAGATCGGGCTTTCGTCCGCCGTTTGAATTCCCGAGCCCTTTCTTTTCCACCCAGCTATCGTTTACCAGTTCTGAAAGCAATGCCAGGGTTGTGGGAGCGCTTAACTGTATTGCAGTACACACCTGGTGCACCGAAGCTTTTCCCAGTTTGAATAAATAATGGAGTATGCGTATTTTATTAATTCCTGATTTGCCTTCTTTTTTTATTTTTTTTAATGCGTTGTTTTGGGTCATGGTTTTAGGTTGAGTTAACAGATTTTACTAAAAGTAAGATAATTTATAAAAGATCAATAAAATAATTACAAAAGATTATATCAAATAAATAAAATATTTAATTTATATGGATAGTTTTAAAATTTTTATAGAAAAAATTGTTAATTACAGAAACCTTCTGTTAAATTCGTAAGACCCTTTAAAAAAAATAAGGAATGGTCAAATTCCTTATTAAACAAATTGTATTTGCTGTTTTTCATTTTATAAATTCAAACTAATGAACCTCTACAAAAAGATTGCAAGCCATTTTTGCCCGAAATTCTTTTGCTTGTTACTGATTGTTCTGCCTCTTGCCAAAGTCAACGCGCAAGTGATAACCCTAAAGGGAACAGTAAAGGATACGGCTCAGAACCCTTTGGCGGGTGCTTCAGTGCAAATAAAAGGAGCGAAAAACGGTGTGTTAACTGAATCCTCGGGAAACTTTTCTATTGGGTCGCCGGCCGCTACCGGTACATTGTTAATATCCTACGCGGGGTTTGTTACCCAGGAAGTGCCCTTTTCGGGTAATACTGCAAACCTGGAGATCCAATTAAAGCGCTCCATAGCTTCCATTGATGAAGTAGTGGTGATTGGTTATGGAAAACAACGAAAAGGCGATATTACCGGCGCGGTCTCTACCGTAAGCATGAACAAAATAAATGATGTTCCGATTACGAACTTATCCAATGCCCTGGCGGGAAGAGCGCCCGGAATGACAGTGATAAACAATTCGGGGCTGGCCGGGGCAGCTTCTTCCATAAGCATCAGGGGCAGCTTCAATAACCCTTTGATCGTTATTGATGGGATCGTTAAAGATAAAGCGGCTTTCGACGCATTGGATGCGAATGAAATTGACCAGTTCAGTGTGTTGAAAGATGCTGCGGCCGCCTCCGTTTATGGGGCATCGGCCGGTAGCGGGGTTATTGTTATTACTACCAAAAGAGGAACCATGGGTAAACCGGTATTTTCGGCACAGGTTTCTACTACCACGCAACGCCCCACCCAAACAATGCTGGCAGACCAGGCTACCGCGGAAGACGAGCTTATTTACCAAAACAGGGTAACGCAGTTCAATAATGAGATCAATAAGCAGAATACCGCGTTGCCCAATAGCCAGGCAACGTTAGATTATTTTAAAAACCGTTCCTACAACCTGAACGACTGGATATGGAGAAATCCCGGAGATAAGAAATACATGCTGAGTGTAAGTGGTGGAACGGATAAGATCTCTTATTATAATATGGTTAGCTACACCGATGAAAAAGGATCATATCTGAACCTGGGCTACAAAAAATTCAACCTTCGCTCTAATATTACGGCAAAATTAAGCGATGCCATTTCACTGAATTTAAATATGGCAGCTTTTCAACAAAATACCGACCGGTTTTACTGGCCGTTTAGCAGCAGTGACGATTTAAAGAATTATAATGTATCCGATTTTTACCGCACTACTTTTAACTGGCCGCATTATATTCCTCCTTACCTGGCGGCAGACGGCACTCCGGCAGCTCCCGGCCAGGTAACCCCTTTTCCCACCGCCCCGGATTATGGCGGCTGGCGCGGCTGGAACGTGGCCGATGTGGTGTTAAGCAACCAACGCTATATCAAAGCAAGGGATCGACAGTTTAACCCCACACTAACGCTGGATGTGAAACTGGACCGGTTTGTGAAAGGGCTTTCCACCAAGTTTGTAGGTAACTACGAAGCCAGCGATTTCTTTCAAAAAAGCTGGATGAACTTTTCTAAAAGTTATAACTTCAGCACGGTTCCCGGGCAGCCCATCAATTATCTGCCAGCCGCGCCCAATCCTGCGCAAAGCCAGACGTTTTCTTTTAACACAGGGCTGCTAAATAATTTCGCCCAGTATCCTTTTCTTTCCGAATTGATGAATACGAGTTGGAAATACCAATTGGACTGGTACCTGAATTATGACCGGAAATTTGGCCAGCACAGCGTAAGTGCTATGGCCGTATTTGAACAAACCGAGGGAAAAGATTACTATACTACCGCGCTTGCCAACCAGCCGGTTACCACCATCGACCAGTTTTTTGCTTATTCCCAGGCATCCGGGGCGAGGAACGGGTACGGGAATGAAGTTGTAATGGCTTCCCAGGCATGGATCGGCAGGGTACACTATGATTTTGCCAGCCGGTATATTGCCGAGTTTTCTTTCCGGGAAGATGGCCGTTATGAATTTGCGCCCGGGCATCAATGGGGCTTTTTCCCATCGGCTTCCCTGGCGTGGAGAATATCAAAGGAATCTTTTTTCAAAAACATTGCCTGGGTTAACGATTTAAAACTGCGGGGCTCTTACGGTACTACCGGGAACCTGTATGATGTAAGTAATAACCCGATAAATCCGTTCCAGTACCAAACCTATTATCAGAACACCGGCGGCTATGTATTTGGAAACAATTATAATATAGGCATTGGGCCCACCGCTACACCCAACCCCAATATTACCTGGGCTACCACTATCAACCGGAACGTGGGAATAGATTTCGCATTATTGCGCAGTCGTTTATCAGGATCGCTGGATGTGTTTAGTAATATCATGAAAAATATTTACGGGTCTGCCGGCATTACTTTGCCTACAACCTATGGTCAGGCGCTGGCGCCAACCAATTACGCAAAGCGCGCCTTTCACGGTTGGGAGTACTCCCTGCAATGGCAGGACAGAATCGGTAAAGTGGCCTATGGCATTAATGCCAATATGGGTTTTGCAATAGACAAATGGGAATCGTTTTACCAGGATCCTCAATACCTGCCAGGAGGGGCGCAAAGTTTCCGGAATGCCATTGGCCAGCCGGCAAACAGGATCTTCGGGTACCAGGCAGAAGGGTTGATACGCACACAGGATCAGTTAGATGGGCTGATTGCATCCGGATATAAGTATGCAAGTGGCGGAAAGAATGGGGTTCCCTATCTGGGCGCCATTTTATATAAAGACGTAAGAGGACAAAGTTATGCTGCCACACCCGATAACCGGATAGATGGTAATGATGTAGTGCTGCTGAGCAATAATGGTAAACCCCGTATCAATTATGGTTTTGGGGGAAACCTATCCTGGAACGGATTTACGATAGATGCGCATTTCCAGGGCGTGGCGATGTATGATGTGATGATCAGCAACCAGGACGGCGCGGGTATTCGCCAGTGGGGTGGGGGTACCCGGCTGTATTATCCCATATGGGCAAAAGATGTATGGACGCCGGAAAATCCCAATGGGAAATATCCGCGGGTAACCGGGAGCAACTGGGACGCATCCGGGTCCACCGGCTCCTCTTTCTGGCTGAGAAGCGGCGCTTACCTCCGGTTAAAAAACCTGAATGTTGCCTATAGTCTTCCACATGTATGGGTGCAAAAAGTAGGAATGTCATCCGTGCAGGTGTTTGTAAACGGAACCAATCTTTTAACCTTCTCCAAGCTGAAGGAGTTCCAGGATCCGGAGCAGCAGAACTATGATTCTTATCCCATCATGAAAACGTTTACCGCAGGATTGAACGTCCGGTTCTAAACAGCACAAATTTTATGACAAGTAAAAATGTAAAGATGAAAAAACAATTCTCCTATATTTTCTTAGGGTTGGCGATCGGCACCATTCTGTTGTTCTCAAACTGCTCTAAAACCCTTGATCAGCCTAATTTGGGCAACTACAGCCCTGAACAGGTTTGGAATGATTCTAATCTGGCAAACGCCTATCTGGCAAATTTATACAGCGTGTTTGGAAATTATAGTATAGGAAGCGACCAGATGGGCGACCAGGTGTCCGGTCTTGTCTTTGGTCCTAATGCCATAACCACTACCGTTGCCGGGCCTATAAATCCTTGGACGAACGGCACGAGCGTCACGAACAATGCGTATGTCAGAATCCGTTTAGTGAATCAGGGGATCGCAAGCGTAAAAGGGGGGCAGCTTTCCGAGGGAACCAAGAATGTTATTTTGGGGCAATTGTATTTTTTAAGAGCCTATAATTATTTTCCGCTGATAACCAGTTATGGTGGGGTGCCTTATTTAAAAACAGCCCAATCGTTAACGGACAGTTTGAATGTACCCCGCAATTCAACCAAGGAATGTTTCGAGTTTATGACGCAGGATCTGGATTCGGCGATTGGTTTATTACCTACCCACATAACATCCGGCGATGCCAATTACGGCAGGATCGATCGCAATTTTGGTTTGGCCTTTAAAGCAAAAGTATTATTGTACAAGGCATCCCCTCAATTCAATCCCACCAACCCCTGGGATAATTCCTTTTGGGCAGATGCTTATGCCGCAAACTTAGCAGCCTATAATACGCTGAGCGGTCAGGGCTATCAATTGATCTCCGACTATTCCCAGGTGGCCTTATCTGCAGGAAATAAGGAAGTGGTTTTTTGCGTGATCAATCAATCGCCTGCTAAAGTGGCCGGCTGGGAAAATACGGTGCGGCCTGGTTCGCTGCAACGAAACACGGCAGCGGCATCCCCAACCTGGGAAATGGTAAAAGCCTTTCCTATGCTGGATGGCAAATCCTATAACGATCCAACAGGAGCCTACTACCAGACCGATGCGGCATTTATGCAGAATTACTGGAAGAACAGGGATCCCCGCTTTGCTAAGTCCATTGTATGGAACGCCGATATATACCCGGTAGCAGGCACTCCCGGCGGATACCGGCAGTATACTACTTTAGGAATCGCGGATAAGCTGGATGCATACGGTGTTAATCCCAATGCCGGTGTGCCGGTAGCGGCGAATAATAATAGCTATACCGGTTTTTTTATTTTAAAGAACAGCGACCTGACGCTTACGCAACCCTTGTCGGGCAACTATGCAAAAAACTATAATGTAATGCGCTTTGCAGAGGTAATGCTGAATTATGCCGAAGCGGCTAATGAAACGGGGCATAGCCAGGATGCGCTCAACATGTTGTACCAGATTCGTCAGCGGGCGGGTATACAGGCAGGGGCTGATGGGCATTACGGTATCGCTGCAACAAGCAGAACGGATATCCGGCAGGCTATTATGAGCGAACGGAATGTGGAACTTTGTTTTGAAGGCTTCCGGTTTAATGATTTACGCCGCTGGCGGATGTTCAGTGCCCTGAATGGTGTTTACAAACATGGCCTGGAAGCTATTGCTATTAATCCCGATGGTTCAGAAATGCCGATGGCGCAGGCCAGGGGGCTTGCTGCTAACTATCAGTTAACAGAAGCTAATTTTAAATACAATATGCTGATCTGCCCTTATAGCGGAACGCAGGTGAACACGGTGCCCGACTCGTATTATTTTGTTCCCATCCAGTTATCTGTTTTAGCGGCGCAAAGTCAGTTGCAGCAAAACAAAGACTGGGGCGGTACGTTTGACCCTACGATCCATTAAGCATCTGAGGAACTAGCCGGTAAGGCGGTAAGCTTTGAGTGAATGAGAACAAGGTCTTTCCGTCTTCCCGGCTAAGGATTAGCCCGTGGCTTGGTTGGTGCCAGGCACCTGACGATTACTAAAAACTTCTTAACAATAAAATCTGAAATGAATAAACGTTCTTTCTATACGAAAAAATCCGGCGTACAATTATTTTGCCTGGGCATTGCCTGCTTTGCCTTTTTCCTGTCTCATGCACAGGTTAAAGCCATAACCTCTAACGAGATCAAAGGGGGCGACCTGGTGGGGCGCTGGGATATTAAAGTGCAGGAGGGAAGCCGGACTGCGCCTTCCTGGTTGGAAGTGGAAATCTCAGGGTTCAAAACCCTGGTGGGGCGCTTCGTGGGAAACGGCGGCAGCGCGCGACCCATATCGGAAGTGCATTTTGACAATGGGGCTTTTAACTTTTCCATTCCACCGCAATGGGATGCTACTGATAAAAGTTTATCGCTGCAAGGTAAATTATCAAAAGATCATATTGAAGGCAGCCTGCAATATCCTTCCGGCGAACAATACAGGTTTACGGGAACCCGGGCACCTGATCTTACTGAAAAGAAAAATGTAAAATGGGGAAAGCCGGTACAACTCTTCAATGGCAAAGATCTGAGCGGATGGGAGCCCACAGGTAAAACCAATCAGTGGTATGTTAAAGATGGCGTGCTGATCAGTCCGCATACAGGATCTAATTTGGTTTCAACACGTAAATTCAAAGACTTTAAGCTGCATATAGAATTCAAATACCATAAAGAAAGCAACAGCGGCGTTTATTTGCGCGGGCGATATGAAGTGCAGATTATTGATAATCCTAAAACCGACCATCCCAACAGTCATTTATTCGGTGGCGTATATGGTTTCCTGGTTCCCAACGAAATGGCAGTGAAAGGTCCCGATCAATGGCAAAGTTTCGATATTACGTTAATAGGCCGGATGGTTACCATTGTTGCCAATGGGAAAACGATCATCTGCAACCAGGAAATACCGGGCATTACAGGGGGCGCTTTGGATAGCGATGAAGGCGCACCCGGCCCCATCTATTTCCAGGGAGATCACGGACCGATCATGTACCGGAATATCATCATTACCCCGGTGGCTGAGTAGGGGTAACGGGCATACTATTTATTCTCTGCTGACCTGTTTTGTCTTCACTGACCAAAAGAGAAATATTATTGATGCCGGCTCACTATAAGGCGCCCATAAATTAAGATCCCCGCGGCTTCATGTCTTTGCAATGTCACTTGTTGTAGCGAATGTGCGAATGGTTGGTGAAAAGTTAATAGTGAATATGTCAATGGGAGATTCGTTAAGCATTAAGCGTTCTGCGTTTAGCATCCAGCATCCATTTAACCGTTTTCCTGTAAGTTTGACGTATAAAATCAGGAGTAAAAGAATGGAAAATAGAAAAATAAGAATACTGGTAGCCGGATGCGGGCATATGGGCAGTTCCCACGCGGCGGCTTACCACCAGATGCCGGAGTTTGAGCTGGTGGGTTTGGTTTCCCGGGGAAACAGCAATGCTGAACTGAATCAAAAGCTGGGCGCGGATTATTCATTGTTTTCTGATTATGACGCGGCGCTGGAAGCCACCAAGCCTGATGCGGTATGCATTGCTACCTACCAGGACACACATGAAGCATACGCGATAAAAGCGCTGGAAGCGGGTTGTGATGTGTTTATCGAGAAACCACTGGCTGATTCGGTGGCGGGGGCGGAGCGCGTGGTAGCGGCGGCCCGGCAGCATAACAAAAAATTAGTGATCGGGTATATCCTGAGGCACCATCCTTCCTGGAAAAAATTTATTGAGTTAACAACCGGACTGGGGAAGCCCCTGGTGATGCGCATGAACCTGAACCAGCAAAGCAGCGGTCACGAATGGCAGGTGCACAAAAAGTTCTTATCCAATATGAGCCCGATCGTGGATTGCGGGGTGCATTATATTGATGTGATGTGCCAGATGACCCGCTCCAAACCGCTGCAGGTAACAGCAATAGGGGCAAAACTTACCAATGAGATCCCGGAAGACAATTATAATTACGGTCAGTTGCAGATCCGTTTTGAGGATGGCTCGGTGGGCTGGTATGAAGCAGGCTGGGGGCCGATGATCAGTGAAACGGCTTTTTTTATAAAAGATGTAATGGGGCCAAACGGGGCTGTTTCCATTGTGGCGCGGAATGCAGGAGCGGCGGGGGCCTCTTCTAATATTGATGCCCATACAAAAACCGAATCGATCCTGGTGCATCATGCGGCTACAGATACAACGGATCATTTCACAAAAAAAGATGAGTGGGTTGATATGAAGGATGAACCTGATCATCAGGAATTGTGCAACCGGCAACAACAGTATTTCTATAACGCCATCATAACCAATGAAGATCTTACGGATCATATGGCTGATGCGGTAAACAGCCTGCGGATCGCTTTTGCCTGCGATGAATCGGTGAAGACAGGACAGGTGGTGCGGTTATGATTTAAAGTTCAAGGTTTGAGGTCTAACGTTTCACGCTTATTACAGGCTGAATGGTGAAAGGTCAATAGTCAATAGGAATACGTTGTGTTAAATAACTAATCGCCTGAAACGAGTGACCTGTAACCTGCAACCTTCTTCCCTTAAAAACAGTACATTCGCATCGTGCATGACATAGAACCATATTACAACTGGCAGCATATTTACCTCAGCGAGGAGGACCAGCGGTCTCCCTTTTATGGGGTGGAACATTCCCAGTTTGAGTATACAGACACGGTATACAATTTTTATATCCATCCGCAATGGGATTATTTTGGCAGCAAAACCCTGTATGTAAAAGTACTGATGGCAGATTATGAGGAAGGCTATGCGATCATTGAAATGATTGGTGAGTGGAACGATGCGGTGGAAAACGATATCATGACCCTGAAGCGGGATGTGCTGGAAGTGTTTATGAGTGAAGGTATTTATAAGTTTATTTTAATTGCCGAAAATGTGCTGAATTTTCATAGTGGCGATAAAGATTATTATGAAGAACTGCATGAAGAACTGAGCGATGCGGACGGATGGATCGTTTGTTTGAACATGCCGGTACAAACACAATATGATTTTAAACGGACCCATCTGAATCAATACATTGAACTAATGGAGATTGATAACTGGCGGGTGTATAAACCATATCATCTGTATAAAAAAATTAACGACCAGTTAGCCGCGCGTTTATCCTGATCGAAAGAGTTTATAATCAGCCGGGAATCCGGAAAAACGGGAACGTTTTTTTAGTCTTTTAAAACTAACCGTTCTACTGCCTTGCCGGTCCAAAAATATTTTTCAAAAAAGCCTAAACAACTTCAATGAAGCAAATTCCTAATTTATTTACGCTGTTGAACCTGGTATTCGGTTGCGTGGCTATAAAATTTATCCTGCAACCCGAAACTTCTTTTATCGGCTCCGGCGGAAAAGTGGTTACTTCAGGGATGCTGGTGGGCGGGGCCTTGCTGCTGGCTGCGGCCGTAGTGGATTTCCTGGATGGCTTTGTGGCGCGGCTTTTTAAAGCCACCTCCGCCATGGGCGAACAACTGGATTCGCTGGCGGACGCCATAAGTTTTGGCGTGGCCCCCGGGATGCTATTGTACCGGTTGCTGCAAATAGGGTTTTCAGACAATGCCGCCGCCAGTGAATGGTGGTACCTGCCCGCTGTTATTTTCCCCTGTGCTGCTGTATGGCGCCTGGCGAAATTTAACCTGGATAAAGAGCAACGATACTATTTTAAAGGGATCCCAACGCCGGCCGCCGGCCTTACGGTGGCCGCATTGCCGGCCATTGCGTATTCGGGCTCAGCAGGTATCAATGCAATAGTGTTCTGTCCGCCGGTGCAGTACGCGGTCATTCTCATTATCAGCGGGTTAATGGTAAGCAACCTGCCTATTATCAGTCTCAAATTCAGGAGCTACACGCTCAAAGCTAATGTAGATAAGCTTTTGCTGGTTTTAATCTCGGTCATAGCTGCAATAATTTTTAAATGGGCGGCAGTACCTTTGGTATTTGTAGCTTATGTTATTGTATCTTTGATTTTTAAGCCAAATAAAGAAAAAGTATGAGCTATACAGCGCAGGTGGTTATTATGCCTTTAAAAGAGTTATTGGATCCGCAGGGGAAAGCCGTTCTGGGTGGTTTGGGAAACCTGGGCCTTGGAAAAATAAATGACGTACGTGTTGGTAAAAACATCACGCTGCAGGTGGATGCTGCCTCAAAAGAAGAAGCAAAGACCATTGCGGAGGAGGCGGCAAAAAAGCTGCTGGCCAACGGCGTTATGGAATATTTTGAAGTAACGGTGCTGTAGCAACCCGTTTGCATATTACATTCTAAATTTTACATTCTACATTTTACTTCCGGGATGCTTTATCTTGTTCCCACACCCATAGGAAATTTAAAAGATATCACGCTTCGGGCGCTGGAAGTGCTGAAGGAGGTGGAGGTGATCCTGGCGGAGGATACGCGCAACACCTCGCATCTGCTGAATCATTACCAGATCAGTAAACCCGTAACACCTTATCATCAGCACAACGAACATAAAGTACTCCGGCACCTCGTGGATCAGCTAGCTGCCGGGAAAAAAATGGCGATCGTCACGGATGCCGGCACGCCGGGCATTTCAGATCCGGGGTTCCTGCTGATAAGGGAATGTGTAAAAAATGATATAAAAGTGGAATCCCTGCCCGGGGCTACTGCTTTTGTGCCCGCATTGATCAACAGCGGACTGCCGTCGAACCGCTTTTCTTTCGAAGGGTTTTTGCCCCTCAAAAAAGGAAGACATAGCCTGCTGGAAAGTCTGAGGGCAGACGAGCGCACCCTGATATTCTATGAATCACCCGTGCGGTTAGTAAAAACACTCAACGACCTTGCGGCTTATTTTGGAGCCGACCGCGCCTGTAGCGTCAGCAGGGAGCTCACCAAACTTTTCGAAGAAACCAAAAGAGGCAGTTTGGCCGAAGTGGCCGCTTACTTTTCAGAAAAAACAGTAAAGGGGGAGATTGTGATCGTGGTGAAGGGATATGAAAAAGAAAAAAGAGGGAACGAATAAACGGACAACACAAATTTCGCGCGGCGACACAAAGGAGCAGCGAAGCGGAGATGGCTCTTACGGAAAGCGCACATTTTTTGACTGATCCGTCAACTCTTCGTATCAATCTGATTCTTTTTGCGAAAAACATCCGCAGCTCCGCTATATCACTGCGTGCAATTCAACCATCTCTTGTGCCTTTGCGTGAACCATTAAAAAAATCTTTACCCCAATATCCTTTATCGCTTATTTTTGCTAACAACTGTTTATAAAATCTTTTAAAACTGAATCAATTTATATGAAACACAGACTGTTCTATCTAAAAGGAATGCTGGCCGCTTTCCTTTTACTGGCTAACTTATGCGCGCTGGCCCAATTGAAACTAACCGATTCCATCCCTTTAGATCCCAGGCTAAAAGTTGGAAAACTTTCCAACGGACTAACCTATTATATCCGGCAGAACAAAAAGCCGGAGAATAAGGTAGAACTGCGGCTGGTGGTAAATGCCGGTTCTATCCTGGAAGATGATAACCAGCAGGGGTTGGCCCATATGGCCGAACATATGGCCTTCAATGGTACAAAGAATTTTAAGAAAAACGATATTATAAGCTTCCTCCAAAGCATTGGGGTGGGCTTTGGCAATGATCTGAATGCCTATACCAGTTTTGATGAAACGGTTTATATGCTGCCCATCCCTACCGATAAGCCGGGCAACCTGGAAAAAGGGTTCCAGATACTGGAAGATTGGGCGCATAATGTGACTTATAATACGGATGATATTAATGGTGAGCGTAAAGTGATCCTCGAGGAAAGCCGCATGGGAAAAGGTGCGGAGGACCGTATGTTCCGGCAGATCTATCCGAAACTGTTTGCCGGCAGCAAATACGCCGATCGTATCCCGATCGGTATCGATTCTATTATACGTACCTATAACCCCGACCTGATCCGCAAATTTTACAAGGATTGGTACCGCCCGGATCTGATGGCAGTTATCGTGGTGGGGGATGTGGATCCCGCCACTGCGGAAACAATGGTGAAAAAACATTTCAGCGCTATAGCTGACCCGGCTAACGAGCGCCCGAGGACCTTTGCCGATGTAAAACCCTACTCCTCGAATGAGGGGATGGTGGTTACCGATAAAGAAGCGACCAATTATACCGTAAACGTTGCTTACAGCGCTTTTCCATCAAAAGAAGCGCAAACGGTGGGAGAATATGAAGCGGACCTGATCAAGAATATTTTCACCAGTATGCTGAACCAGCGGCTGCGGGATCTTACCCAGCAAGCCAATCCTCCCTTTTTATACGGGTACACTTATTTGGGGTCCTATGCCCGGAACTATGATCAGTTTAATGCCGGGGCCGGTGTGGCTACCGCCGCTGACGCGCAAAAAGGATTAATGGTGTTGGTGGAAGAAATTGAAAAAGCCAAGCGCTTTGGATTTACACAATCAGAGCTGGGTCGCGTAAAAAAGATGATGGAAGCCAGTATGGAAAAATCTTTTAACGAAAGGGATAAAACGGAGTCCTCCAATTATGTGAATGAATATGTACGTAATTTTTTAACGAATGAACCTACCCCGGGCATTGCAACGGAAAGTGAATATTACAAGGAGCTGCTGCCCCAGATCACGCTGAAAGAGGTAAACAACTTCGCGCAATCCCTGCAAAAGAACCCTAATTATTTTGTAACCCTTACCGGGCCGGCAGCTACGGGTTTGCCAACAACAACCGAACTGGTGAATACGGTGGCTGCAGTAGCTGCCCGGACGGATCTTAAAGCCGATGTGGAAAAAACAATTGCCACCGATCTTTTGACAAAGCAACCCCAACCCGGGAAAATTGTTAAGGAAACGGCAGATGCCAAACTGGGCACCAAAACCTGGGAGCTGAGTAACGGAACCACTGTAACATTTAAAAAGACGGACTTTAAAGACGATGAAATTCAGATGGGGGGGCGCCGTTATGGTGGTACCAATGAATATGGAGTGGCCGATAAATTTAACGCCCAGTATGCATTGTCCGTAGTGGGTGCTATGGGGTATGGTAATTTTTCACCCACCGATCTGCAAAAAGCGCTTGCCGGAAAAACAGTATCCGCGGGGGCTTCTTTTACGGCTATTACCGATGGTTTTTCAGGCAGCTCCAGCAAAAAAGATCTGGAAACCATGCTGCAATTGCTTTATCTGAAAGCCACGGCGCCCAGGATCGATACAGGGTTGTACCGTTCATTTGTTCAAAAAAACAAAGCCGGAGTAGCCTTTATCCTTGCTGACCCCCAGGCCAGTTTTGTAGATACCCTGCTTAAAACGGTTTATCAGAACAATCCACTGGCGCCCACTGCCATACCGCGCCCCGAATATTTTGATCAGATCAATATGAGCCGCGCGATACAGATCTATAAAGAACATTTTGGCGATGCCAGCGGTATGCAGTTTGCTTTTGTAGGAAGCATTGACGAAGCGGTATTAAAACCATTGGTGGAAAAATACATCGGTGGCTTACCGGCTACAAAAAGGAGGTTTGCATTTAAAGATAATGGCGTGCGCCCCGCAAAAGGAAAAGTAGATCTTACCGTTTATAAAGGGGAGGCGGAAAAAAGCCTGATCCTTTCTATGATCTCCGGCCAGGCGCCTTATAGCCCAGATCTGGCATTAAATATGCGGGCGGTAAGCGATGTTTTGAACATCCGTGTTATTGAAGAGCTACGGGAGAAAATACAGGGGATTTATTCAGGGGGAACATCGGCCCGTCTGGATCAATATCCCTATGCGCACTTTACATTCTTTGCGCAGTTGCCAACAGGCCCGGCTGCCGTGGATACCCTGCTAAAGGCGATGACTGAGGAAACTAACAGCATTAAAAATAACGGACCTTCGGCTGAAAACCTGAATAAGGTTAAGCAGCAATGGATTGAGCACAACAAGGTTTCGATGAAACAAAATGGTACCTGGCTGGATTATATCCTTTCCGCGCGCCTGGAGAAAAAAGATCCGGACCGCTTTTTAAATGCAGAAAAATATTTTAACGGCGTAAGCATTCAAAGCGTTAAGAACGCAGCGGGGGTGATCTTCTCCAGCAATAACGTCGTGACGGCTATTTTGCAACCGGCTAAGAAATAGCGTTCTATTAGTTGTAGGGCAGCGTGTGCTATCAAAAGAAGAGAAACGATAAACCTGCGTTACCAGCGTTTATCGTTTCTCTTTTCACATCAGTCCGTCATACGATGAGTCCGCCCAAAGGCCGGCGAAAAGAAATCGCATCGTTAGACAACGTGATTTTGAGAGAATGTAGAATGAGAAATATTTATGGCTATTCACCTTTTCATAAACATAAGATCCCTCGGCAGCTTCGCAGCTCTGCCAATGACAGATTACGTTATGTATTGAAAACCAATTACACTTTTCGTCATGCTGAGCGCAATGCAATGGAGCCGAGGCATCCCTGTGATGCCAAACTGCCTTGGAATTGAGAGACCCTTCCGCTCCGCCCCGAAAGCTTTCGGGACTGCGGTCAGGGTGACGAAAGAATATTATGTCATCGCCTCATTGTTTTTGCCCGCCTGAATGATCGCAGATCGAACAGGCTGCGCAAATAAATAACTCGGGATGACGGTCCTGTTGATAGTTCCACATTCTCACATTTCCACATTTTCAAATTCCTCATTTTACAGCTTTATACAATTGCTGATGCAGTTCGTGCAAGACCTTCGGGTCAATTTTAAAAACCTTTCGATCATAGGTCATCAGCCCGTTGGTCTCAATTTCCACATCGGTTGTCTGGGTGTAAACAGCGGCAGATAAACCCAAGGGGATGAGTTTCGCCAATTGCCCTATCAGCGTGGCATACCGGTCTTTGAGCTCATTTTGATTTTTGAAACTCTGGTAGCCCCAGTTATTCTTTTCCTGCCAGGTATGCCCCTCAAGCGGTAACCCCAATCCTCCAAATTCTCCTAATACCAGTACACGGCTTTCGCCGAATAACTTCGGATCGGGCATTGCAGGAGCGGGATAGTTGTGCAGGTCCATAATATGGCCCACAGGAAAGAAATTACCACCACTGGCGCTGTTGATCAGCCGCGATGGATCGTGCTGCATGGTCCACTCCGTAATTTCCTTTGTTTTAAACTGGCCCCAGGCTTCATTAAAAGGAACCCAAACCACGATGCTTGGGAAATTATAAAGGTTATCCATGATCTCTTTCCATTCAGAACGGTAAATGGCTTCGGATTCCGGGCTTCTTTCTTTATCCAGGTTTCCGCCGGAAAGCTGCCCAGGTCGCGAATCCCATACATTGCCACCCATATCGCCGCTCGGCATATCCTGCCATACCAATACGCCCAGTTCATCGCAATAGTGGTACCACCTTGCCGGCTCTACTTTTACATGCTTGCGGATCATATTAAAGCCCATGTCCTTAGTAGTCTGTATATCAAAACGCAGTGCTTCATCGGTTGGTGCCGTATAAAGTCCGTCCGGCCACCAGCCCTGGTCCAGCGGCCCATACTGGAAAACAAACTGGTTGTTCAGCAGCATGCGTTGTACGCCGTTCTCCTTCTGCATCGAAATTTTTCGCATAGCGAAATAAGAACCGGCAGCATCTATGACTTTTGTCTTGCGCAGTAATTCGATCTTCAATTCATATAAATAAGGATTATCTGGTGTCCACAATTTCATTGCATCTATTGGCAGGGCCGCGGTTGCTCCCGGGTTTACCTGGGTTTCGCTTAACTTCTTTCCTTTATCGAGGGCAATTACCCGCACTTTATCGCCTGGTTGCGCATTGGCGATGTTGGTTTCCACTTTGATCGTTTTCTGGTCAATGTCCGGAGTATTTTTGGTAGCGACGATGTAAGCAGCAGGAACGCCCTCTATCCAAACCGTTTGCCAGATACCCGTTACCGGTGTGTACCAGATTCCATTAGGCTTTTTGACCTGCTTACCCCGTGGTTGCGGACCATCATCTGAAGGATCCCAAACACGTACGGTGATTTCCTGGGCTTTGCCTTTTTTTATGAGTTTTGTAATGTCCAATGTAAAAGCACCATAGCCGCCTTTATGGGTGCCTGCTGGCTGTCCGTTCACGAACACATCGCACTTCCAGTCTACCGCTCCAAAATGTAAGAGCACATTTCCTTTAGTGATTGCTGCGGGCAGTTGGATGGTTTTCCGGTACCAGAGGGCATTGTCTTTGCCTACTGTTTTTTGCACACCCGAAAGCGCGGACTCTACGGGATAGGGGACGAGGATCTTGCCATCGAAAGCTGCAGGGACCGCCTCCGCGGTTGTGGGTTTAATGGCGTAATCCCAGGATCCGTTCAGATTGATCCAGTTGCCCCGCACCAGTTGTGGCCTTGGGTATTCGGGCAACGGTTTTTGCGGATCAACCGCCGCGGCCCATTTTGTTTTAATTGTTGATCTCCCCGCGGGTTGCTGGCTCCAAAGGCTGCAATAAAGTAACAGCAAAGCCGGTAATAAAGCGAATCGTTGCATGGTTAAAAGTTTGGTCTAAAAATAGGTATTTTGGATAACCCGGGTCATTATGATTGTCTCATTTACTAAACAATTTGTCTCAGAAGCTACCTGAAAATAAAATTATTGTGATACAGGTCCTGCAAACCGGCAGCTATCAGGATGTAGATTAAATGATATTATTTCAGCGCAAAGCTGTACCATCAGCGGGAAATACTGCTATATACAAAATGTGGGGACTTTTTTTAAACGTTTTCCCGGAGCAGTTATCTTTTTGTCATTATTACCGCTCCTGTTATGGAGGGCTCGTTCGGATTTACATCGGTGCCTTCATATCTCAGGCGCCCGTCGCTATCGTTAATGAGCTCTGCTAATTCAAAAACATTAGTGTAACCATAACCATACAGGCCAATATAGGTGGGAATATTCAGGGCCAGGGCATAAGGGCTGGTCTTTCCGCGGACGTTTTTAAAACGGATATTGTTTGCAGGAAAATGTTCCGGGTCGCCCTCTATATTGTTGTTACAATAGATCAGCACTCTGGTGTTGGCTGAAGGAATGATCCCGGCCAGGTTGTCCTGGGTAAAATCAGAAAAATCCAGATGTACGGCGCCCGCTATGTGTTTGCGGTCATACATTTCACCCGACCGGGTGTCCAGGATAATGGTTCCTGTTTGTTTGCTCAGCTTTAAAAAAACATCCAGGTTCACCAGTCTTGTTTTGCGATGCAGCTTTACCAGTTTGAGGAGTGTTTCATAACCGTCAAAATCAACTTTTGTTTTGGGTAATTGAGCGGAAGTATTTTTTGCATTTAAAAATACGATCAGCAGCAGTAATAATGCCCCTTTTTTCATAGCAGATATTCTTTATACTATGTAAGATAGTTATTTTCCCGGGTGTGTAAAAAATGAGGCGCCTGGTAGTTTTCTTTTGTTGCAGCAGCAAAGAGATTTTTCAGCGATTTAAGCACTCAGGGGTTAAAACAATTCTAACGGGCGGGCGCTATGACTCTCGTGTTTAAGCATTTTAAACAACAGCAAGGCTTCTGTTTCGCCAGGCAAAAGGATGGTTCCGGAATCTTTTAAGCCCAGTTTTTTCAACAGTCCCTGCGATGCCAGATTCCCAGGCGCTGTAATCGCAAAAATAGCTTCCAGCCCGAAGAGGTTAAATCCCGCTTCCAGCATTTTTTCGGTGGCTTCAAAGGCGTATCCCTTTCCTTCAAAACGCGGTAACAGGGCAAAACCGATATCGATCCCTGGCAGGCCCTTGCGCTCGTACAGTCCGCAGAGCCCTATCTTTTTTTCATCCTCTTTTCGAATGATGGTAAAACTCCCGAAGCCCAGCCGGTCCTGTTGAGGCTTTATCCGTTGTGCTATATAATTACCCGCTTTTTCAAAAGAGGTAATATCGCGGTTGCCGATATACTTTAACCATTTAGCAGAATTCATGAGATAGAACAGCAGCGATGTATCGCTTTCATTGGTAGGCCTGAGCAGCAGCCGTTCTGTTTCAAATGAAATAATGGAACTCATGCAGTTGAACTTTAATTGCTTTTCAAATATAACAAAAGAAACCGAATGTTAATTGCAAAGGCGCATTAGTCTATAGTCAATGGTCAATAGTCAATGGACCGCCGCGTTCAGCATTGAGCGTTCAGCGTTCCGCATTTACATTTCTTATTCTACATTCTCCCTGCCCGCATATTCGCTTGGCGCTACTCCAAAATGTTTTTTAAATTCCTTGCTGAAATATTTGCGGTTGTCATATCCCACGGCAAAGGAAATTTCATTAATCGTCATATTCTTTTGCAGCACCAGTTCAGCAGCCTTTTTAAAGCGTATATTTTTTATGAGTTCGTTCACCGACATATTGGTGAGCGCTCTTAGTTTTTTGTAAAGTACCGGTGTGCTCATGGCCACTTTCCGGGAAAGTTTCTCCACGCCGAAGTCAGGATCTTCCAGGTGCGCTGTGATGATCCCGATTACATGATTAAGAAAATCACTTTCGGTTTTGACCGCCGCATCTTTGTTATCGCCGGTCCTGTTGGCCGCCAGGTGTAGCGTAAACTCTTTGCGCAGCCGCTGCTGCAACTTCTGTTGGGTTTCCAGCAGATTTTGAATCGTTAGCTCAAGCACCTGCGTGCTAAACGGTTTGGTAATATAGGCATCGGCACCTTTCTCCAGGCCCTCTATCTGATCATTTTGTGTACTTTTAGCAGTCAAAAGCAATACGGGAATATGGTTGGTGCGTTCGTCTTCTTTTATTTTCCGGCAAAGTATATCCCCATTCAGCCGGGGCATCATAATATCACTGATAACAAGGTCCGGAATAGACTCCGTTACCATTTCCAGGGCCGCGGCTCCGTCCGGGGCCAGTAGAATATTATAATAATGTTCGAGCTCTTGTTTAAGCAGCGCCCGCAACTCCGGATTATCTTCTGCTATTAAAACAGTATAGGGCTGCCGGTGCGGCCGCCCCGAAATGGCGGGCAAAGGTTCCGGGCGCAGCGGGTGTAGTGGGGCGGCAACACTTTTCTTTGCGGCCGGAGCAACCAGGTGAACCTGGGTATCCGTATTAAAATGGCCGGCGCCGGGTAAAAGCGTTACAGTAAAACAAGTGCTTCCCTCTGTACCTTCCGTTTTTTGTTGCGTACTTTCCACCCGAAGCTTGCCATGGTGCAGCTCCACTATTTTTTTGGCGATCGAAAGCCCCAGCCCATAACCGGTATTTTGCAAGCCGTGATCCTGCACCTGGAAATAATTGGTGAATAGTTTCTGCATATATTTAGGAGCGATCCCGATCCCCGAGTCGAGGACGGTGATCTCTGTTGCCTGTTGCTGGTGATTCACTTTCAGGGCGATCCTTCCGCCTTCAGGAGTAAATTTGAAGGCATTGGCCAACAGGTTAAAGAACACTTTTTCGAGCTGTTTTTTATCAACGAACAGCCAGGCTTCTTTTGTATTGTGCGTATAGGAAATACTGATTTTTTTGGCCAGGGAAAGCTCGCTGAAACTGACATAGATCTGTTGAAGGAACGCGATCAGTTCTGTTTCTTCCACTTGCAAATTCAGATGGTTGGCTTCCGCTTTTCTGAAATCCATCAATTCACTCACCAGGCTCAGCAACCGGTCCGAATTATTTTTTATTTGAGTTAATTGCTGACTGGTGAAATTTTGCTCTTTATTAATGTGCAGCAGTTTTTCAATGGGAGCCATGATAAGCGTAAGGTGGGTTCGTATCTCATGCGAAACATTCGTAAAGAAATTGAGCTTGATCTGGTGTAGCTCGTCTTCTTTTTTTAAAAGGGCCCGCATAAAGAAGAAGCGCACTAGTAAAAAAAGGATTGCGGACAACAGGAGCATATAAATTAAATAAGCCAGGTTGCTGCGCCAGAAGGGAGGAAGCACTGTTATTTTTAGGGCAATCGGTCCTGTCCATACTTCGTCATTATTTGCTCCTTTTACTTCCAGAAGATACTCGCCCGCGGGCAGGTTGGTATAGGTTGCGGAAGGCGCACGCACCTGCTTCCAGTTATTGTCAAAACCAGATAGCTTAATTAAATACTTGTTTTTGTTGCTTTTTATATAATTCAGCAACGCAAAATTTATTGAAAAAAGATTCTGGTCGTGTTTAAAGACGATTGCATTTGTTTGGTCGATATTGTTTTTTAATGGCCCTTTTTTTTCATCGATCCTGACCTCATCATTGTTAAGCAGTAACCCTGTAAATACAAGCGGAGAGCGGTAATTATTTATTACAACCTGTTCCGGGAAAAAATGAGTGATGCCATGATAGCCGCCAAAAAAGAATTCCCCCTTGCTATCGGCCAGAAACGAATTATAGTTAAACTCTTTCCCTGCCAGGCCATCAGCCGTGGTATAAGTGGTGGCGCTTTTCCGCGCCGGATCAAAGCGGATCAGCCCGACGTCGGTGCTCAGCCATAACTGCCCGTTGTGGTCCTTTAGCAGGCCTACAATATTCCGCTGGCCTAAAATATTTTTGTAATCGTAAAATTGTTTTGACCGGATATTGTAAATAGTGGTGGGGCCGTTTCTTTGGGTAAGCCATATATTGCCGTTCCCATCCGGCAAAATACTGTTTACATTAATATTTTTATTGATCACTGTTACCTTGTTGCCGGCAACGCTGTAGAGGCCCGGTGTGCCGCCAAGCCATACAATGCCGGAGGGGTCCTTATAGATAGTGCTGGCCTGCACTTGTTTTAATGCTTCCAGGCCGTTATCAAATGTCAAGGGGGTAAGATGCGTGCCGTTTTTCTGAAATAAATAGATGCCGCTGGTACTGATTACCCAAAAGCGTCCCAGATTATCCGTTGCCATTGCAGAAACTTCCATCCGGGCAGAATGCACCTGGTTGGGGGTGTAGAGGTAATGTTTGAAAACGCCTGATTGGCGGTCCAGCACGTTTAAGCCACCGCCGTGGGTGCCACACCACACATTCTCCTCTGCATCCAGGTAAACGAATTTTACCAGGTTGGAGGCAATGCTGGCGGGGTTGGTAATATCATTTTTATATTCCGTATACCGGTTATTCCGGCGATCGAAAAAATTAAGACCTCCTCCTTCGGTACCGATCCAAAGGTTGCCGTTGTTGTCTTCCACAATACTGCTTACCACATTATTATTAAGGGTATTTCCTTTTCCGTCATTACGGATCACCTTAAAGGGGGTGGAAAACGCATCCACCCGGTTCACCCCACCAAAATAAGTGCCCACCCAAATGGAACCATTGGCATCTTTGAACAGGCTATAGATGGAATTCTGACTGAGGCTTTTAGCATCGTTGCCGTTATTCTGAAAATTAGAAAAAGTTTTCGTTTTAAGATTCAGGACGCTGAGGCCTTCCTGGGTGCCCACCCAAAGTTCATCGTTGTTTTTGGACAGGATACTGCGCACATTATTATGTATGAGGCTATTGGCCTGTCCGTTTTGCTTGGAGAAATGGGTAAAGGTCCGGGTGGCGGGATTATATTCATTGAGGCCGGCATTCAGCGTGCCGATCCAGATATTACCGGCAACATCTTCATAAATAGAAGAAACGGCATTGTTGCTTAATGTATTGGTTTTTAATGGATCATGAATAAAGTTTTCAAAAACGTACCGCCCGTTATTGTTAAAAAGGCGTACCAGCCCCGAATCGGATCCTATCCATATATTCCCTTTATGGTCCTCACGAATACAATTCACCGCTCCTTTTACAACGTTGCTGCCGTTCGCCGTTTTAAATTGTGTAAAACGGCGTTGGCCCGCATTCAAACGGAGAAAAAGCCCTCTGGAAGTGCCTACCCACAATTGATGATTATGATCCTGGAACAAGGCGTTAACGGCAGCTTTTACAGGCAGGCTCACTTGTTCAAACCGGTCTGCTTTTTCATTATACCGGTTCAGGCCGGAACCGGTTCCCGCCCAAAGCACTTTTTCGGCATCGCAGAGCAGGGAAAGGACATCTGCGGTTTGCAATCCGGAGCTACCCTGGTTGTTGGCCATATAGGGCTTTATCTGCCAGCCGTCATAACGGTTCAAACCATTGGAGGTCCCCAGCCAAATAAAACCCTTCCCATCCTGTGCGATGGATAAAACGGAATTATTCGATAATCCGTTTTCGGATGTTAAATGATTAAAAGAAAGCCGTTGTGCTGTTGCCTGGTTGGCAAAAGCGCTTATAAAAAAACAGACCAGCACACCCGCTCTTAACCGGGTAAACCCATTTCTCATGAATAAATAAAAACAATTCTTAAAGCAAAGGTAGCCAAATTCCGAAGTTTTGTTAACCTTTCCTTACAAAATACATGATTGATTATCATTATGTTATGATATTGTTTAAGAAAACACCCCTATTTATTTAAGAATTTCTCCCGGGGTGCTGTAAAAGCTGCCTCATATTGCAGATGTAAAATGAAGCCGCTTATGAGCCGCTTTAAATTTGATCACATTCTAAATGATTGCGCTTATGCCAATTAGTAAGTCTTCCAAAAGGCGTTCCGGTCTCTATTATTGGGCAATAGTAGGGTTCTTTTTAGTTTCGCCGTTTTTATTGCATGCCCAATCCAAAAAGATAAACGGAACGGTAACGGATGCCAACAATGCTCCCGTAGCCGGCGCCTCCGTTCAGGAAAAAGGTACTGCCAACGGGGTCATTACAGACGACGGCGGAAAATTTGTTATTACAGTAAGTAACAGCAAAGCCGTGCTGGTTATTTCGGGGGTAGGTTATACGGCTAGCGAAGTAGCTGCTTCCAAAGTAACAGATGCACCCATTAAATTGGCCAGTAGCCAGCAGGCGCTGGATGAAGTGGTGGTAGTGGGGTACGGAACTCAGAAAAAGACATCTGTAACCGGATCTGTTTCGGTTATCAACAGTAAAGCCATTGCCAACCGGCCCGTAACGAATGCAATAAATGCATTGCAGGGTACGGCTCCGGGGTTGATCATTTCCCGCACCAGCGGTCAGCCTGGTAAAGAAGGCTGGAACATTAATATCAGGGGGCTTGCCTCGCTGAGCGGCTCCAACTCGCCTTTGATCATTATTGACGGGGCGCCGGGAGATCTGAATACGATCAACCCGGATGATATTGCCAACGTGTCGGTATTGGAAGATGCTGCAGCCTCAGCTATTTACGGGGCAAAAGCGGGTGCCGGTGTAGTGCTGGTGACCACCAAAACAGGCGCGGGAAATAAAAAGCCAAAAGTGACACTGTCAAATATTTATACGATTCGCACCCCCTTTGCACGGCCGGATATGATCAGTTCCGGTGAGCAGGCCCGCCTGCAAAATGTGGCATTGAATAATAACGGTCAGGCCCTGGCTTATACTGATCAGCAATTGGCCTGGTTCGATGATCCAAATGTTAATTATGTCTGGAACACGGCTACCAAGGGCTATGATTATTATTACAATTACAACCTGGCAGACATGGTGTTGCGTAAGAGCAGCCCGCAGAATAATACCAATATCTCAATTTCAGGTTCCAATGGCAGGTCTTCCTACCTGGCGTCATTTGGCTATACGGGACAAAGTGGTGTATTTAAATTTGGACCAGATAATTACAAGCGCTACAATGCCCGTTTAAACTATATTACCCAGATCTCTGATAAAATAAGTTTTGATTCGCGCATTGCCTACTCCTATGAAAAAACAGCAACGCCAGCTTACTCTATTGGCGGAGATGGCAGCCTGATGTATGAAATTTACCAGATCCGGAGCTCCCGTAACCCAATATGGACGCCGGGTAGCGACAGTACCAAGTATATGTACCTGGGAACGCTGTCCAGGGCCATACCAACATTAAAGGATGGTGGATATGATAATACCTTTAAACATACTATTAGCGGTGTGTTTACACTGGCTGCAAAAGAACTGGCAAAAGGCCTGCAGCTACGGGCGGTGTATAGTCCTACATTAATAATTAGCAGCGAGGACTTTTTTCAAAAACCAATTCCCCGTTATACCATTGATTCCTCCCTCAACTCGATATTAACACCCACTAACCAGTGGCTTAATTATCCCGGTTATATCAATAAGATGAGGGATATTACCATGAAGCAGGATCTGCAGGGTCTGGCAGATTATGACTGGCGTATAAAAGATGATCATCATTTTCATATACTGGGTGGTTTTGAGTACCAGATGTATAATTTTAACTATACAAAGGCTATGCAAAGAAGCCTGCTGGTTACTTCCTATCCCACCCTGAATTATACCACATTGGCTAACGCCGATCCTACCAATGTAGGAGATAATATCCAGGCATATGCATATGTATCAGAGTTTGGACGCCTGGATTATGACTATAAAAACAAATACTTTTTGCAGGCCAACATCCGTAATGATGGTACATCCAGGGTAGCTCCTGATTTGAGGTATAAGCAATTCTGGGGCATCTCCGGGGGCTGGCGGGTAACTCAGGAAGATTGGATGAAAAACATCTCCTGGCTGGATGAACTAAAATTAAGAGGTTCTTATGGTAGCAATGGTTTGGTGCAGAATGATAATGATAACGCGAATAACTATGATTACCAGGCAACGTTGACTCCCGGCTATTATCCTTTTAACGATAGCCGCACGTCCTACGTGTACCAGGGATCATTGCCTTCCGTAACCAAAGCCTGGGAGGTAATTACTCAAACTGATTTTGGTCTGGATGCTTCGGCATTAAACAGGAGGCTGAGCTTTACGTTTGATTATTATATCCGGCATAACGATAACATCTTTGTACAACAACAATTACCCGCTACACTGGGTATTGCGCCCAGTAGCAAAAACATAGGGGCATTTAAAGTGAACGGCTGGCAGGGAAGCCTGGGCTGGAACGATGTGTTTAAAAATGGTAGCTATTTTGTATCGGTAAACCTGAATGATAACAAAACCATGGTAACGAGGTATGATGGCACTATTGCTATAGCTGCCGGTCTTAATAAAAACCTGCCTGGATACCCGGTAAACTCTATTTTTGGTTATCAGACAGATGGTTATTTCAACACGCAGGCAGAGGTGGATGCTTCTGCTAAAATTGACGCAAAAGTTCACCCTGGTGATATTAAATATGTGGACCAGAATGGTGATGGCCTGATAACACAGGGGAACAATACGCTCCAGAATCATGGAGACCTGGTATATCTTGGCAATACCAACCCGCGTTATACATATGGTATTAACCTGGGCGCTAGCTGGAAGGGTTTTGACATTTCGGCGTTGATCCAGGGAGTGGGCAAAAAATATATGTTGCTTCCAGCCACTTTAGCTATGCCTTATTATAACGGCTGGCAGTTGCCCTGGAAAATCCACGAAGATTACTGGACGCCAACGCACACAGATGCTTTATACCCGGCATACCGGTTTGGGGATCAGACCATCAACTCGCAGGTATCTTCCTTCTTTGTGCAAAAAGCAAACTATATACGCCTGAAGAACCTGCAGGTGGGTTATACCTTCAATAAAAAACAACTGGGCAACGGAGCATTCCAAAGCGTTCGGGTCTTCTTCACCGGGCAGGATATATGGGATAAAACAGGTATGTGGTTTAATTATTTTGATCCGGAGAATACGGACCGGCTCACCTTCCAGTATCCTCTTTGGAGAAGCTATGCATTTGGTATAAATGTGAATTTCTGATAATAGCACTATTTATTAAACAAGTTCAATGAGATTAATAATGAAACGAAGCATGATGATTTTTCTCAAACAGGAGAATGATTATATGCCTAGTTCTCCCGAATGCTTTCAGGGACCATTGAAAACTATAAAAAATAAACGGATGAAATACTTGAAAACAAATATACAGGTAACGGCCATTAGCCTGTTGACGGCCGGGACCTTGCTGATCAGCAGTTGTACGAAGCAGTTGGATCAGTTATCGCAAACGACTTTGGTGGATCAGCAGTTCTGGAACAACTCCAATGACCTGCTTACCGGTACTAACTATCTCTATTCCTCCTTGCCCGGCTTTGAAACACCGCTGGAAGACCGGTATGGCGGGCTGGCTATGGATGTATTTAATGGTACGCTTGATAAGATAAGCGATGGCACCCGCACCGTTCCGGCAAATGACGATAACAACTGGACGAATCCTTATAAACTGATAAGGGCGGCCAACAATATTCTTGAAAAGGCACAGACAATTACTAACGATAACCCGGCGCTCACCACTTATTGCCTGGCGCAGGCACGTTTCTTCAGAGCCCTGGCTTATTACAAACTGGTACGTGCCTATGGCGATGTACCTTACCTGGGCCGCACTGCAAGTGAAACCGATTCACTGATCTTTAGTGCCAGGGTTCCGCGCGAGCAAATTATGGATTCTATTTATGCAGACCTGGATTTTGCCGCTGCCAACAGCCCGCAGGCTGATAAGATTTCTGGAACCACAGCGGTTACGGGGATACCCGGAAGCGAATATGGACGCATTACCCGCGGGGGAGCGCTTGCATTTGAATCGCGTGTGGCATTAATGGCCGGGACCTGGAATAAATTTCACGGTGGAAGCAATGCCGCCAAGCATTTGCAAAAAGCCCTTACTGCCGCCCAAACCGTAATGACAGAAGGAAAATATGCTTTGTATACCGGCGATGGCGCTAATAGTTATATCTCCCAATATGGGTATGGAGCAGAGACCTATTCCCAAAATAAGGAAGTAGTAATGGCGCGCCTTTACGGACAAAGTGCCTCAAATAATGTGAGCTCTCAATCCTTTGCGCGCAACCCTACAACCGACGGTACCTGTGCCGCAACGCGTAAATATGTAATGATGGCATTGTATTCTGATGGATTACCTGCCGGAAAATCGCCGCTGGACTCCAATGGGAAAGAAACGGGTCTGCTTACCGATTACCAGCACCGGGACCCAAGGCTGGTGCTGACGTCTTTTAAAGTAGGTGATCCTTATGTAAGTATTAACAATGCCGTCAACCTTACTTATGGTAATACCTATTATTACCAGCAGAAAAAATATTGGGTTAAAGAAGATTTTACACAAGGCTACGGCTTCCATGATTATTATATCATCCGTTATGCAGAAGTGCTGTTAAACTATGCGGAAGCAACCTTTGAGCTGAATGATGGGAAGATATCCGATGCCGATCTGGATGCTACGATCAATTTATTGAGAAAAAGGGCAACCAACAACGATAATACGAAATTACCTCTTTTAACAAACGCGTTCGTTACCGCTAATGGGTTGGATATGCGTACAGAGATCAGAAGAGAACGCACTATTGAGCTGGCCTTTGAAGGATTTAATTATTGGGATCAGCTACGCTGGAAAACAGCGGAAACAGAGATGCCTCAGGCGATTGTGGAAAGGAAATATTTTTCCGGCCTCAATTATGGCGGCTCAACTCCTCCAAAAAATATCGATGCCAATGGTTATATTATAATGGAAGCGGCAGCCCCGGTACGTAAATTTGATCCTAATAAAGATTACTTATGGCCGATACCATCAGCACAAATCGGGTTAAGTCATAATAACGTGACTCAAAACCCGGGTTGGCAGTAAGACGAGTGTTGTGTTAATTGTAAAGTCGGGGAACGTGAGAGGATAAATGGGCCCCTCTCACGTTTCACTTTTGACGTTTCACGATTAATCTAACGCTGTTTTGAAATGGAATAGGCCCTTATTAAGACCGTCATTTCGATCGATACGCAGTGGAGAGAGCAATCTCGTTAATGATAAAATTTCTCTTCATCCGCCTTTGGCGGACTCGCCGAAATGACGATTTTTGATGTAGCATTCATTTTTATAACCCTCAGATCGTTTCCATGAAAAAACTGTTTTGGCTGGCACTTTTTGCGATAAGCACTAATAGGGTGTTCGCAACACCCGTTCCCCGTAACCTGCTGCAACAACAGGCTTCTGTTCAGCAGATCAAAGAAAAATTATTGCCCCCCGGCCAATGGGTGCCTTACCCGGCTTACCACAACCGGAGCGGATGGAATAAGATGACTGACGGGATAGGGGGGCAGTTGATCGCCCAGGGCGAAAAACAACTGGATTATAAATGGCAGGTCATAACCGCTACGGACTACCTGGAGTATGAACGTAGCGGCAGCCGTGTGATCATGGAACAACCATACAACGAAAATGTAAACGCGCTGGCCCAGTTAATGATCGCAGAATTGGCCGAAGGAAAGGGGCGGTTCATGGACCAGATCGTAAACGGCGTGTGGTCGCTTTGCGATATGCAGTCCTGGGCTTTGTCTGCACACCTGCCCGTTCAAAAAACAAAAAGAAATTTACCCGATCCATCAGAGCAGATTATTGACCTGGTGTCGGGTGATGTGGGCTCGCTGCTTTCCTGGTCGGTTTATTTTTTTAAGGCAGACTGGGATAAGATCAATCCTGTAATTGCAAAGAGAGTGCAATTAAATATCCGGCAGCGTATCCTGGAGCCTTATATGCAGCGCAGTGATTATTGGTGGCAGGCATTTGAAGGCAAGCCGGGGCAATTGGTAAACAATTGGAACCCCTGGTGCAATGCCAATGTGCTGGCCTGTTTTTTATTGGAAGAAAAAAACCAGGACGCCCTTGCAGCAGCAGTGTACCGTACCATGCGCAGCGTGGATCAGTTTTTAAATTATGTAAAAGAAGACGGCGCTTGTGAAGAAGGCCCTTCCTATTGGGGGCATGCAGCGGGTAAGCTATATGATTATTTGCAGTTGCTATACGATGCCACTGGCGGTCGTATCAGCATTTTTAATAAGCCCATGGTCAAAAACATGGGTGAATATATTGCGCGCAGCTATGTAGGCAACGGGTGGGTAGTGAATTTTGCGGATGCGGCTGCTAAGGGAACAGCGGATCCGGGCCTGGTGTATCGCTTCGGAAAGGCCGTGAACAGCCTGGAAATGGAATCTTTTGCAGGGGCATTGCTTGCCGGGCATAAAGAAATCGTGTCCGGGGACCGCGATATGTTCCGGACACTCGAAGGATTAAAAGGATATAAAGAACTGCAAAGCGCACCTGCAGCATTGCCAAAGGCTTCCTTTACCTGGTATCCGCAAACTGAGTTTTGCTATATGCGCAATGACAACGGGATGTTCTTCGCCGGCAAGGCGGGTAACAATAATGAAAGCCATAATCATAATGACGTAGGCTCGTTTAACCTGTACGTTAATGAAACGCCTTTTATTATTGATGTTGGTGTAGGAACCTATACCCGGCAAACGTTCAGCAGCGAGCGCTATAGCATCTGGACCATGCAAAGCAATTATCATAACCTGCCGCTGATAAATGGGCAGCCGCAATTATTCGGCGCACAATACAAAGTCTCGGCTGTGTCTTTTGATCCCAATAAAAAACAATTTACCCTGGATATGGCCGGCGCTTATGGCCCGCTGGCTGCCGTTAAAGAATGGAAACGCACTTATACACTTTCTAAAAATGCCTTGCATCTGGAAGATGTTTTTAAATTGAATACTATAAAAGACACCACAGCACTGCATTTTATGACGTGGAGGCGTCCTGCCGTTACTAAACCTGGTAGCATCCTCATCAAAGAAGGCGCATCCGGTTTGCAGATACAATATGATCCCGCCCGGTTGGACCCCGCTATAGAGGCCATCCCCGTAAAAGATCCGCGCCTTACAAAAGTTTGGGGCGACACCGTGTACCGGCTGGTACTGCGGGTGAAAAAGCAATCACTAAGCGGCAGCTATGCAATAGATTTTATCAAACAATAAACCAATAAAACAAAGGTGTGAAAAAGAAGCTCATTATTTTTATAGCGTTGGTCGTTTCGCTGATCGGCGATGCCGCTTATACTACTGACGGCAACAAACTGGTGGACGAGGATTTTAAATACGCAATGGTTCAGGTAAAAAGAATGCTGCAGGTAACGGACTACAACAGCGGTAAATTTCCCCGGACAACCAACAAAGAAGGCAAACTCGTAACTACCGACATGTACGACTGGACCCCGGGCTTTTTTCCCGGAAGCCTTTGGTATTTGTATGAATATTCAAAAGATGCAACAATAAAAAAGCAGGCGCTGGGGTGGACGGAAAAGCTGGAACCGCTGAAGACCTTTACCCAACATCATGACCTTGGGTTTATGATGTATTGCAGTTATGGGAATGCCTATCGCTTAACCGGCAACCCGGCCTATAAAAATATCCTGGTACAGTCGGCCCGGTCATTAAGCACCCGGTTTAGCCCTGTTACCGGCGCCATTAAATCCTGGAACCGGTTTAACTCCTGGCATGGAAATAAAACCTACTATTACCCCGTGATCATCGATAATATGATGAACCTGGAATTATTGTATTTCGCTTCAAAAGCCACTGGCGACAGCAGTTTCAGACATATTGCCACCACCCATGCCCTTACCACAATGAACAACCAGGTGCGTAAGGACTACAGTCATTATCATGTGGTTTGCTATGATTCAGTTACCGGTAAAGTAGTAGGGCGGGAAACCGCACAAGGCTATGCCGATAACTCTACCTGGTCGCGCGGACAGGCCTGGGGTATTTATGGATTTACGATGGTGTACCGGGAAACACATGATCCCCGGTTCCTGAAAACTGCAATAGGGATGGCTGATTTTTTCCTCAATAATAAAAGACTTCCGAAAGATAAAGTGCCTTACTGGGATTTTAATGCAGGGCAAAAAGGGTATACGCCGGGTATAAATTCTTACGCCAATAAAGTGACCACGCTTTACCGGGATGCTTCCGCCGCCGCTATTACAGCATCAGCATTACTGGAATTGGCGATGTATGCCCCGGCGAAGAAAAAACAATACATCAGTGCAGCGGCCACTATGCTGCAATCCTTAAGCAGTGCCGCTTACAGGGCGCCGGTGGGGACCAATGGTGATTTTCTTTTAATGCATTGTGTAGGCAGCATACCCCACCGGTCAGAGATCGATGAACCCCTGGTATATGCCGACTATTATTTCCTGGAAGCATTAACCCGTTATAATAAACTGATGAAAACCGGCAGGGTGTTTTAATAAAAAAGCGCCGGGAAGGAGGTAAATAGAGGTTGAGACAAAACCTTCCCGCCGCTGCGCCTTCCCGGCTATTGATTTTTTCAGTGCTGCTATGTTTCAGTGGCAAAAGGAAAATAAAAATTAATTTAGCACAACCGCTACAATAGAGCCATGATGAAAAAATATATTTTCTTAGGATGCGCCTTACTGGCCTTGAATCTTCCGGGGGCCTTTGCGCAGAAAAATAAAAAAGGAACTATCGCAAAGCCTGCACAGGCCGCGGGTTTGCTGGACCGTGCGCTTTGGGTAAAAGCCTTATACAAAATAGCGTATCCCGTGGTGCACAATCTGGCGCAGGGCACGCTCAAAAAGAACATGCCGTTGGAACAGGGGGCAAACTATAACCTGGTGGTAACAGACGTTACCTATTTGGAAGCCGTTGGAAGAACGGCCGCCGGTATTGCTCCCTGGCTGGAATTGCCCGATGATAATACCGAAGAAGGTTTACTGCGCGCCAAAATGCGCAAAGAATTCCAGCAGGGATTAAAAAATGCAGCCGACCCCGCAAATCCCGATTACCTTAATTTTCAAAAGCAGGCACAACCTATTGTAGACGCTGCCTACCTGGCCCACGCGTTTTTAAGAGCGCCGAAAGCATTATGGGAGCCTTTGGATTCCATTACAAAGCAACGCTATATTCAAGACTTTAAATCATTGCGCAACCGCAACGGCGCCTATAATAACTGGCTGGTTTTTGCCGGGTTAACGGAAGGGTTTTTAAGATATATCGGGGAGGATTATGATCCGGCCCGGGTAGATTTTGCGCTGAATAAAATGAAGGAATGGTATGCCGGTGATAGCTGGTATAAAGATGGCGACCTGTTTAGTATGGACTATTATAATTCCTATGTTATTCATCCCATGTTGACGGATCTGGTGCGGATACTGCTGGAAAAACGTCCGGGAAAAATGCACGTAACCGAAGCCGATTATGACCTGGTACTGCGCCGCATGGTGCGCCATTCGGAGTTCCTGGAACGGATCATTGCACCCGACGGAACCTACCCGGCTTTTGGACGTTCCGTCACCTATCGCACGGCTGCTTTCCAGGTGCTGGGGCAGGTAGCATTGATGCAAAAACTGCCCTCCTATATTTTGCCGGCACAGGTACGCTGTGGTTTAACAGCGGTGATAGAGAATATGTTTGAGGGCAACCAGAATTTTGATGCCAATGGATGGTTGGTGCTCGGCTTCAATGGCCATCAGCCCATGATCGCGGATGTTTATACCTCTACCGGAAGTTTGTATATGGCCACGCTTGGCTTTTTACCCTTGGGCCTGCCGGCAGATAATCCTTTCTGGACCGGCGCTCCGGCGGATTGGACCAGCAAGAAGGCCTGGAGCGGCCAGCCGGTGAAGAAAGATTATAAAGTGGAGTATTGATGTTTTTTTAATCGGGACGGAATTCACCTTCCGGCGGAAAAAGATTTTTTGCTTACTTTTTTATTCCCGATTGATCCTATCGTGTGGACACAAATCTTGAAAATGATTAAAATATTTTGATATATCCTCAGGATTTAGGTCGTGACGAATCAACCGCGCCGTATCCATCCTAAGAATGCCCGAAGGGCATAATGTGCATAGCCCATGGCGCAGCCAGGGGGTAACAGATGCGTTGAGGGTACGGCCCTGAAAGGGTCGAATGTGTTTGTTGAACGCAGCATTCAATTCCCTATTCACAACAACATTTTCCGCCTTTCCGTCTTCCCGGCTATTCATTAGCTAATATAACCGTATCTTCGCTGCATATTAAACAGGAAATGGTGTCTTCCTGAACCAAACCGTTCCCACTGGCGGGATCTGATGGCGCCTGCAAATAGTAATATTTTATTACACCTTTAATCTATTTGTAGGATGTATCGTTTAAAAACAGATCAGGGAAAAATTTTTAAGCAATTAGTTTACTGGACCGCTCGCATTATACCGGTGTCCGTGGTTACGGGTTCCCTGGTAGCGCTTTTTTTATGGTTGCTGGAGTGGGCTACGGAAACCCGCTGGGCGCATTTGTGGATCATTTTCCTGCTGCCCGTAGCAGGAGTAGGCATTTATCTGCTCTATCGTTTTTTTGGCAAAGATGCTGAAGCCGGTAATAACCTTATAATGGACGAGATTCATGAACCGGGCGGGGGCGTGCCTATACAGATGACACCGCTGGTGCTTGTCAGCACTGTTGTAACCCATTTATTCGGTGGCTCGGCGGGAAGGGAGGGGACCGCAGTGCAAATGGGGGGAAGTATTGCCGCACTTTTTTCAAAATGGTACCAGTTGGCAAAAGAAGAACGTAGTGTATTGTTACTATGTGGTATGGCCGCCGGTTTTGGAGCAGTGTTTGGAACACCCGTTACCGGAGCCATTTTTGCCATGGAAGTACTGTTTATCGGGCGCATCAAATACAATGCGCTCATCCCTTGTCTGATCTCCAGTTTATTGGCTCATGTGGTTTGCAGCGCATACGGCATACACCATACACTCTATTCGATAACTACACGAATACCTGCCGCAATTGTAAAAAAAGGAGGCTGGGAACTGTCGTTCGATTTTGTGCTGTTGACCAAAGTGATCGTCGCCGGCATCTTTTTTGGATTGGCGGGAATGGCCTTTGCCTGGCTGGCGCATACGCTGAAAAAATTATGGAAGCTATTGATAAAATGGGATTGGCTGATACCCGTGGCAGGTGCGGTTGTTATACTCAGCGTAAGTTATTTGCTGGGAACCTTTGACTACCTGGGATTGAGCGTTACTAACCCGGATCAGCAGAATAGTATTGTTAGTGCTTTTAGCTACGGTGGTGTAACGCACTGGAGCTGGTTATGGAAGTTAGTATTAACGGCGGTTACCCTGAGCGCAGGCTTCAAAGGGGGAGAAGTAACCCCCTTGTTCTTTATCGGCGCGGCGTTGGGGAATACGATTGCTGCACTTACCGGGGCGCCAGCAGATCTTTTTGCGGGGTTGGGCTTTATTGCTGTTTTTGCTGCTGCCACGAATACACCGGTTGCCTGTATGATCATGGGAGTAGAGCTTTTTGGTGGCGAAAATATTTTATACTTCGCTATTGCGTGTTTTACTGCTTATTATTTTAGCGGCCACTCGGGCGTCTATAAAGCGCAGCGAATTGATGTGCCGAAAACAACCATTAAGCCTTAAATCATTAAGAAGTTGAGGCCATTAAGGCTTAATAATGAACCGGTATCAAAATTATCCTAATGGACTTATGGATTCTCCTTCATTGTGATCAAAGCAGGCGGGGTGCTCGTTAGCTAAGAGCAATAGCAAGTCTGGGGTTGCTTTCGAAATGGATCGTGCCGATGGCACTCAATTCCCTATATTTGGCTCATTACTTCGGAATAAATTCCGAAGTTACCTAAGGAACACAAGCCTCTGGCTTTCTGTCACATTGAGCATATGATTAAACTTGTTGAAACCTCCAGTCAGTAAACATTTGAAGAGGCGTAGCTTCGGTTTAATGGTTAACAAGGAACTTTAGTTTCTTGTTAAGAGCGCGCAACTAAAAGTAGAGAGCCATCGGCTCGGCCTATAAGCTGATCCTGCAGCGATACCCCATCCGTCAATCAGCATCACAAGTATTTTAATAAAATTGATACCGGTTTATTATAACTAATCTGAACTCCTTAATGGTTCAAAAAAAAAGAGTGCACCTCGCAGCGCACCCTTTTCAAAAAAATCAGGAACGATTAACTCAATTTCTTCTGAAGGTTTTCATCAATCGCTTCCAAAAACTCTTCCGTATATAAATAATCTTTTCCGTGTTCTACTTTATTGCCATGGATACAAACGGCAAGATCCTTGGTCATTTTACCTTCTTCAACGGTTTCGATACAAACTTGTTCCAGTTTGTCGGCAAAATCAATTAAAGGCTGGTTGCCGTCCAGTTTACCGCGGAAGGCCAAACCTCTCGTCCAGGCAAAAATGCTGGCAATGGGGTTGGTGCTGGTGGGTTTGCCCTGCTGGTGCGCCCGGTAGTGACGGGTAACGGTACCATGCGCCGCTTCTGCTTCCAGTGTTTTACCATCGGGCGTTATCAGCACAGAGGTCATTAAACCCAGTGATCCGAAGCCCTGTGCAACGGTATCGCTCTGCACATCGCCATCATAGTTTTTGCAGGCCCAGACAAAGTTACCATGCCATTTTAAGGCACTGGCTACCATGTCATCGATCAGGCGATGCTCATAAGTGATGCCCGCATTTTCAAATGCCGCTTTGAACTCATTATCATAGATTTCCTGGAAGATGTCTTTAAAACGGCCATCATATTTTTTAAGGATGGTGTTTTTTGTAGAAAGATACAGGGGCCATTTTTTGCTTAGTGCCATATTAAAACAGCTTCTGGCAAAGCCCTTAATGCTCTCGTCGGTATTGTACATGGCCATGGCTACACCATCGCCTTTAAAATCGTATACGTCAAAAGTCTGGGGAGCGCTGCCGTCTTCAGGAGTAAAGGTCAGCGTCAGTTTACCTTTCCCTTTTATTACGGTGTCGGTAGCGCGGTACTGATCGCCAAAGGCATGACGGCCAACAATAATAGGAGCCGTCCAGTTGGTTACCAGGCGGGGAATATTGCTGATCACGATCGGCTCGCGAAACACGGTGCCATCAAGAATGTTCCGGATGGTTCCATTAGGGCTTTTCCACATTTGTTTCAGGCTAAATTCCTTTACTCGCGCTTCATCAGGGGTAATCGTGGCACATTTGATCCCCACGCCGTGCTCCTTGATCGCATTGGCTGCATCAATCGTAACCTGGTCATTCGTAGCATCCCGGTGCTCCACACCCAAATCAAAATACTTAATATCGACATCAATATAGGGAAGGATCAGCTTGTCCTTAATGAATTTCCATATAATTCGCGTCATTTCATCACCATCGAGTTCTACTACAGGGTTGGCAACTTTAATTTTTTGAGCCATAATTTTTACTTTAATAATTTAAATTGTGATCGGCGCAAATCTACTGATTTACTGGAATATTTATAAATACATTCGGTTTTCAAATTGATTTCGATCAATTTTCTTTTACTTTTGTGGCATGAATACCAGCTTGATTGACATCGAAGACCTGATACTGTTTTTAAGGCAGTTTGTTGCTATTTCGAATGAGGAGGTGAAGAACATTATTTTGCCGGCCTGCGAGATACGGGAATTTAATAAGCGAGATATCGTTACCAATGCAGGGGAGGTGGAGAACTATATGAACTTTATAAAAAAGGGAACGCTTCGCAAATATTATGTACAGGAAAAAGAAGAGATCATTGCACAGCTTTCTATTGAAGGGCACCTGATTTCCTGCCAAGAATCCTTTTACACAAGAACTCCATCCGAATACTTTATAGATGCAGTGGAGTCCGCAACGCTGATCAGCCTGCACTATGATGCGTTGGAGCAGATCTTTGCTTCCAGCCATAACCTGGAGCGCATGGGCCGGTTGGTGACCCAATACACGATGGTATTAAAAGATAAATGGCAATTTAGTTTGATCCGGTACACGCCCCGCGAGCGCTTTCTGAATTTTGTAGAAAAGCACCCGGAAATCCTGCAGCGGGTTCCCCAAAAATACCTAGCTTCTTACCTTAACATAAAGCCCGAAACCTTTAGCCGGTTCAAGCATCTTACCCGGAAAAAAAGTTGACACGATGTTAATATCAGGCAAAAGATGGAATAATCTTTTCATTCCTGTTAAAAATTAGGAGTGTATATTTTTTATTCATATAATAGGCAGTAACTAATTAGTAAGTAATTAAATGTAAATGGTATATTTGTATTTACCAAGCAGTATAAGGCTTCAAATAGGAACCGGAAAGGAGCTAAATTAACAATTGTTAGTAACTTTTGCTTGGAAGTTTACCCATTTTTTAGTACCTTCGCGCTTTCTTTGCGTTTCTGATTTCTGTAATCAGTTCGTGTAATTCAGTAAAACAGACCACGAGGTTTGTTCAAAAAAAGTTCACGGGTTCAGCAATGAAGCCGCGTTCAAACTTCCACTGAAACAATTTCCCTGGAAGCTATTGTTTAACTTAAACCTGTTACATGAAGAGAGTAATAATCCTGGTGGCCGCAGTTGTCATTTCTTTGACAAGTTTTTCACAAACCAATACTGCAGGGGCCAGCGCTAAAGCAAGTTTTTACAGTAAAAGCTTTAACGGGCGTAAAACGGCTACAGGCGATACTTATTTTGATCATCTCATGACCGCAGCTTCTAATATTTATAAATTAGGAACAAGGCTGCTGGTAGTGAACAAGCACACCGGTAAACAAGTAGAGGTGGTGGTAAATGACCGGATGGCGCCTCATATGAAGGGACGTGTGGATTTGAGCCGGTCGGCTTTCCAGAAAATAGCTTCGCTTGATAAGGGGGTTGTTCCGGTGAAAGTATACGTGCTGAGTGGAAAGACTCCTGATCCGGATGATGACGACAACAGCCTGTAAAAATTTAATTCTCCAAAAGCGGGTCTCTTTACGAGGCCCGTTTTTTTTGCCCGCCCCCATCCATGAGATCCTATAGTGAAATGGATAACTTTATATTAATTAGTATAATAGATTCAAAATGAATGACTAATAACGGTTGCTTACAATTAACCCAAAAGTTGCAAAAGAGGAAAAGGGTTTCTCTTCGCTGTGGAGGCACCGCCTCAGCGTGTTCGCGGCAAAACGCTTTTACAAGCGCAATATTTTAAACCCTAACGCCAGCCCAGGCCAGGTGCCACATGCTTTAAAATAGCAGACAGGACATGCACATTGTAATCAACGCCCAACGTATTGGGTACCGTTAAAAGAAGCGTATCTGCTTCCCGGATCGCTTCGTCTTCCGCCAGTTCTTTTATGAGCTGATCCGGTTCCGCGGCATAACTTCTTCCGAAAATGGCGCGTTTATCTGCCTCGATCATTCCGATCTTATCAACGCGGTCGGCTTCCTGCCCAAAGAAACGGCGGTCCTGATCGGTTACCAACGCGAAAATCGACCGACTTACCGACACTCTCGGTTCGCGCGTATGCCCCGCCTTTTTCCAGGCTTCCTTATATAACCGGATCTGCTCTGCCTGCTGTATATGAAACGGTTTACCACTTTCATCATACTTCAAAGTAGAGCTTTGCAGGTGCATCGCGTTTTCGGCGGCCCAAACGGCAGTAGCGTTGGATGCGGCTCCCCACCAGATGCGCTCCCGCAATCCTTCCGAATGGGGCTCTACACGCAGCAGGCCCGGTGGGTTTGGAAACATCGGGTAGGGATTGGGCCGGGCAAATCCAACGCCTTTTAGCTTATCCAAAAACTCCAGTGCCTTACGGCGTCCCATATCGGCGTCGGTTTCTCCTTTGGCCGGTTCATACCCAAAATAACGCCACCCGTCGATCACCTGTTCCGGCGAGCCCCTGCTGATGCCCAACTGCAGCCGCCCTTCTGAAATTAGATCAGCCGCCCCGGCATCTTCCACCATATACAAGGGATTCTCGTAACGCATGTCGATCACCCCTGTTCCAATCTCTATTTTATTGGTTTTGGCGCCGATGGCAGCAAGCAAAGGAAAAGGTGATCCCAATTGAGCAGCAAAATGATGCACCCGAAAATAGGCGCCATCCAAACCGATTGCCTCGGCGGCAACAGCCAGATCGATCGATTGAAGCAAGGTGTCACTTGCGGTACGGGTTTGGTAGGCGGGATGGTTCGCCCAATGCCCGAATGATAAAAATCCTATTTTCTTCATACGTCCTTTTTTGCTTCTTATATAAATGTAATAAAAAAAAGCGTTTCAAAAGCGATACACGGGCCGGTTCTAATTTGCCTTATAGTAATCAACCAGTATTTTGCTTGAGGGTTGACATCTGAGGTTTATCATTTCACGACAGAACCTCCTTTCTTATTCTCCGTTTCATAATTTTCATATTATCACATTTCCATATTCTCACCCGTCCGTTTTCTATGATACAAGCGGGCATTTGATGCAGCCGCAATAAAAAACCGCCCCGGAATCTCTGCCGGAACGGTCTGTTATTTAAAAGCGTGTAATTGCTTATGCGTTTTTGCCGATACAGTTCAGGTCGTTGAAGGCTTCTTCCAAACGTTTTACAAAAGTCTCTTCCCCTTTGCGCAGCCATACGCGTGGGTCGTAGTATTTTTTGTTGGGTTTGTCTGCCCCTTCAGGATTGCCCAACTGGCCCTGCAGGTAAGCTTCGTTCTTTTTGTAGTAGTCGAATACCCCCTCAGCAAATGCCCACTGCATATCGGTATCCAGGTTCATTTTGATTGCGCCATAGCCGATCGCTTCAGTGATTTTCGCTTTCTCGGAACCGCTACCGCCGTGGAATACAAAGTAAACCGGTTTATCAGAAGCGGTACCAAATTTTTGCTGAATGAATTTCTGGCTGTTATCCAGGATAGTGGGGGTCAGTACCACATTGCCGGGTTTGTAAACGCCGTGTACATTCCCAAATGCTGCAGCAACAGTAAACAGATTGCCTACTTTGCTCAGGGCTTCGTAAGCCTGCGCTACGTCTTCCGGCTGCGTATATAATTTGGAGTTGTCCACGTCAGTATTGTCCACGCCATCTTCTTCGCCACCGGTAACGCCCAGTTCAATTTCAATGCTCATGCCCAGAGGCGCCATGCGCTTGAAGAATTCAACAGAAGTTTCAATATTTTCACCGATAGGTTCTTCGCTCAGATCCAGCATGTGTGAGCTATATAAGGGTTGTCCTTTTTCTTTATGGAATTGCTCGCCGGCATCGATCAGCGCGCTGATCCAGGGCAGCCATTTTTTTGCCGCATGGTCGGTATGCAATACAACCGGAACACCATAATATTTTGCCACATTATGTACGTGCATAGCTCCGCTGATGGCTCCGGAAATATTTGCCTGCAATTTATCATTGGGCATTCCTTTGCCGGCAAAGAATTGTGCCCCGCCATTGCTGAACTGGATCATAACTGGAGAATTTACCTTTGCAGCGGTTTCCAAAACAGCGTTTACGCTATCGGTTCCAACCACATTTACAGCAGGTAATGCAAACTGATTCTCTTTTGCGTCATTATAGAGGTCTTCCAGCTCTTTGCCAAACAAAACCCCGGCTCTGTATTTACTCATTTGATAAAATTTTTTAAAATAACTTATTGTTTGATTTGCGAGGCGCTAAGTTAACTATTCCTGATAAATTATTGGCTATTTTGGAGAATATATTGAAGTTGTTTAAACTTAATTGGGGAAATGTTGATTTTTTTACAAACCAGTGTTATGTTAATCGTGAAACGTCAAAGGTGAAACGCGAGAGGTTTACGTTTATCGCCCGCCTGACCGGACGGGCAGGTTTCACGTTTTCCGATACCGCACGCCGTTTTGCAAATAATATGACGCTAACTCCTTTTCACAGGGCCAAAAACCGGCTTTTTCAGGGACCGGGTTTTTTCCTGGATCAGTTTCAGGTTTTCCCGCAGCATATATTTTAAATGCAGTTTTAGTATCTGCCCCATGGAGTTGCACCGGTTGAAAGCGGCCGTATGAAAATGCTGGTTCAACTGCTCTGCCAATTGCTTTTGTTTTTCCGGAGGGGCAATCTCGTCCCGCGACATAATGTTGAGTAACTCCATTAACCGGAAACGACCGGCTGCCACCCGGAACGCCATCGCAGAGCGTTCTTCGGCTTTATACTGTTCAATCGATTCTTTGTTCAGGTGCGTTAAAACTGTTTGCACAAAACGATTATTCTCTTTGAAAAACTGAGGCATATAAAGGCTTTTGCGGCCTTCATAACTTTGCTGGTCAAAATCGATAGCCCGGATACGATACTGGTATCCCTCAATATCCGGCGTGCTTACAATTACAAAATTATAACTGCGCATATCACCCAGCAGCCGCACAAAACAACGCTCGTTGAATTTTACAAACTCCTTTGCAAATCGGGTTTTATTGGTTTCCGGAAGATCTAAATAATTGTCTACAAAAACATCCCCCGGAAGGCCGGGTATATGCTCTTCCACCAGAGTGCCGCCATCGGTATAAAAGGTGATGCGGTTGGGGGAGAGGATATGCTCCATTTCCAGTCCATAAATGCGGGACGCATCGGTGATCTTCATATAATAATGATCAAAATTGGCATTGAACTTATTAATGATACGGATACGAAAGGGCAGGGAGTTGCCGAAATTGCAAAAGTCGATACGCGCCACATCCAGTTGGTCGGCAAAGGTCATGTCACCTTCGGTTTTGAGGATCGCATAGATCTTCACCAGTCCTTCTTTTAAAAAATCCCATTCCCGTTTATCGTAAATAGCTTTTTCCCAATGGGTGTAGTTGCCTTCGCTGTCTTTAATGGGGACCGACCAGGTAAAATTGAGCAGTTCTTTATGTGATACGGGCAGCTTTACCTCACGCCCCTGGTGTTTCAGATAGGCCGACAATTCCCTGCTAACAGGGTATAACAATTTTTTCCTTGAAGGTTTATCGTTCAACTGGTCAATAAGCGAAGTGTCCATAGGGCAATTTAAAATAAGAGATGAAGAATATCAAATTTTAAAGTGGAAGAGTCTTAGTTGCCGAGCAGAGGGAATCATTCGCTACTGCTTCTTCAATTTCATTTTGTAGGGGTGAGAGACATTTTTTCCCGGAAGCATTCGGGACCAAAACGTAGCGCAAAAGGGGCATAGGGCTATAAAAAGATCCGTAAAGCTTAAGAAAACAACATTGAATGTTGAATTTAAAATTTTGAAATTGGATATTTTGCATTCATCATTATAATTTAAAATCCATCCCCGCCACTTTTAGCAAAAAATCACCACTGCAATAAGCACGAACAGCCAGCCAGTTACTTTGAGGGAAAATTCCTGCAACGGTAATATCCTGAATGCTACCATTTCCTGAAACGCCTTTAATAAAAGAACGGTTCAGTTGCTGGCTGATATTGGTTTTGGCAGTATTAAGTATTGAGGTGAGATCGTATTGCGCCATCGTTTCGATAGTGCTGGTGATCTTTCTGGAAAATAACCAATCGGCCGTTTTCAGCAGGGCGTTTTTTGACTGGAGTTCAAAGTCTACATCCGTAATCCTGAAAGTCCTGGAATCGGCATAGTATAAGGGCTTTCCGGTTACGAAGAAGGAGCCGTTGTTGGTGCCGGTAAAGCGTACCTGTATTACCAGGCGATTATCCGCGCTGCCCACCAGCCTGCATTCCTGAAAAACAAACCGTTTCTTTATAAAAGCCTTGCTGAATACAAATTCTTTTCCTTTGATCTGTTCTGTCAGCAACCGGCTCAGCGAATCGTAGTTCATTACCAGGTCTGCATAAATGCGAAAGCCTTTATCGCGACTGAAATTACCGATATGGGGAACAGGGGTTATAAGGGGCTCAGGCTTTTCGAACCGTATGATGGGCCTGGCGGCCAGGCCAACCCCGATCTGCAACTGATCATTAGCGGCCGTAACATTATTGATGCGTATCCGCTGCGGATTAAGCTGCAGCCAGCCCATATTATTAATATTGTAAGGGGTGTTCATTATATTCCAAAGCTGCTGGAACCGGGGTTTCAGGTCGATGCGCCCATAGCCTTTTTCCAAACCGGCTTTCGACTGATCCAGTTCTTTTTTCAATGCATCAAGTATTGATGTGGTAATGTCCTGCCCCCAAAAGCAGACGGTGCAGCGATCCAATGGTTCGGGTTCCTTGCGTACCACCTGCATTTTTATGCTGTAGTTGGTCATTAAAAAGAGGTGCACCGTTAATCCTACTTTTACCTTCCGCTCGCCTTCTTCAAACCCGCACTGACAGGCCGGCGTCCAGGGGGAAAGCGCTTTCCCGTTTACGCAGGCACGTGTGGAACCGATAATCTTATAATAACCGGTGAAAGCGATATCGATAGTGGTGTTTTTTATGGTAAACTGGAGCGGGCCTCTCCGGAAACTGTATTTATAACGAATGCCGCATCCTTCCTGAACCCAGTCGTCAGGGAAATGGGGTGAAGTAAAAAGTGTATCTACCTGTTTATTTGCCAACGCGAAGAAGGGTGCCAGGTCAATCTGAACGGGGATATCAATGTTGGATTCAGGAACAGTAGCCGCCGGGTAGGCAGGCGCCGACAGTTGCGGGGCAGGAGTGTGGATAGCGGGCTGACAAAAAATGAAGACAGAAGGAATCCAGCAAAAAAGAAAGAGTGTTGTGCAATATTTTGTCATGAAATAAAAGTACCGTTTTCTGGTTAAGGATTTGCGGTGCCCAATCATTTAGGGTCGTCATTGCGATGAGCTCGACGCAGGAGGAAGAAGAGAAGTCTCGCCATTAAAGAACAGGGAGGTGTCAAATGTTGTGCCTGGCCGGGAAAGCGATAAGGCGGTAAATCAGCGCTAATTGAAAAATAATACCTTCCTGTATTTCCGGCTTCCCGGCATTTGATATAGCTCCAGGTTATGCCGGCCTTATTTCAGCATCTGCCACCTTTTTATCACTTTCCGGATCGCCGCTCCAGCCACCCACCGGCACAATGCCCCAATGGTTCTCGTCGGCACAATCAAAATCGATCTTATGTTTTTCGGGGATGGCGCCGTCAACTAAGGACCCTTGTTTTATCGAGGGGAAGATCTCTTCAAAAGTAAACATAGCCGTTAGGGATACCCTCCGGTAAATATGCGACCGGGTGATCGATTTTACATTGTCGAGACCGGCAGCTCCCATCAGTTCCACAAAAGTTGCCACCGTGTGTTTATGAAAATTAGCCACGCGCTGTTTCTTATCGTCCACAACCAACCCTCTCGTGTACTTGGGGTCTTGTGTGGCCACGCCGGTAGGGCAGCGGTTGGTGTTGCAAAGCAATGCCTGTATGCAACCCACGGCCAGCATCATCGCGCGTGCACAATTGCAGGCATCGGCGCCCAGGGCAATCGTACGGGCAATATGGAAGCCTGTGGTGATCTTGCCGGAAGCAATGATCTTTATGTGATGACGGATATTCAGTCCCCTTAAAATATCATCTACAAAGGCCAGCCCGTCCAGGAGCGGGGCGCCCACATAATTGGAGAATTCCTGCGGAGCAGCTCCTGTACCGCCTTCACCGCCATCTACCGTAATAAAATCAGGATAGGTATTGTGGGTGATCATTGCTTTACAGATGGCAATGAATTCGCTTTTATGACCAATACATAGTTTAAATCCGACCGGTTTTCCCCCGGATAATTCCCGCAATTGCCGGATAAATTGAATTAACTCCTTAGGCGAACTGAAAGCCGTATGGTAGGGTGGAGATTCCACCGTTGTGCCGGGAGCTACATGCCGGATCCTTGCAATTTCCGGTGTATTCTTCGCCGCAGGCAAAATACCGCCGTGCCCGGGCTTGGCTCCCTGTGAAATTTTTATTTCGATCATCTTCACATTGGAGATCCGGGCCTTCTCTGCAAACAAAGTGGGTGAGAAATCGCCTTTATCATCCCGGCAACCGAAATAACCTGTTCCAATCTGCCAGATCAGGTCGCCGCCATGTTTCAGGTGATATTCACTTAAACCGCCCTCCCCGGTATTGTGCGCAAAATTCCCGATCCGGGCGCCGGCATTCATGGCCTCAACCGCATTGGAGCTCAGCGATCCGTAACTCATCGCCGAAATGTTCAAAATACTTCCGTTATAAGGCTGCCGGCAATCTTTATTGCCAAATACCACCCTCGGATCATGATTTAAATTGCTGAAATTCTTAGGTGCTATCGAATGGCAGATCCATTCATAACCCGGAGCATATACATCCAGTTGGGTGCCAAAGGGCATAGTGTCATTGTCCTCTTTGGCGCGCTGGTACACTGTGGAGCGATCGATCCGGTTCAACGGGCGTCCGTCAATATCCGATTCAATAAAATATTGATAAATTTTCGGGCGCAATTCTTCCATTACATAACGCAGCCGCCCGAATACGGGGTAAATGCGCCGGATGGTATGTTTGGTCTGAAGCATATCATAATAGCCCATACAGGAAACAACCAGTAAAACCGCAAACACCACATACCAGTTTCTGCTGATATAATACGCCAGAAAAAAGGTGATCAGCAGCGACAGCAGCGATGCAAAAAGAAAAATGCGTCTCATAGAACAAGAATTCAATTAACAGCGAATGTAGGAAGAAAACGGATGCTGAGCGCTCAATGCTGAATGCATAACGCCGAACGCTCAATGCTGAATGCAAAATGCCAGAGATCGGACATGGGTGAATGGTTAGTGGTGAATAGTGAATAGTTTCGGCAGAATGTGATGTTCTTTTAGCGTGAAACGGCAGACGTCTCCAAATATCGGCCGTTGACTATTCACTATTGCCTTTTCTCATTCTAAAGCAGCCCTTCATCGGCAAAACTGTAATATCCCTCGTCGCTCACAATGATATGGTCTATTACTTTTATATCAAAAAAACCGGCGGCTTCTTTTATTTTTTTGGTGAGATATTCATCAGCCCGGCTGGGCGACAAATTGCCGGAAGGGTGATTGTGCGACAGGATGATGCCAACGGCGTTTTTCTCCAGGGCTTTTCTGAGGATGATGCGCGGGTCGGTCACGGTGCCGGTGATACCTCCTTCACTCACCGTTTCATAATGAATGATATTATTGTTCTGGTTGAGGTAGAGCACCACAAACACTTCATGCGAATGATCCTGCAGGATGGTGCGCAGGTAAGCGCCGATCTGCTTGCTGCCGGCCGTAATGGCGCGCCCATTCGGCCGGTCGGCCTGCCTTCGGCGCCCCAGTTCCAGGGCGGCACAGATGGTCACGGCCTTTGCTTCACCAATTCCCTGGATGCGGGTAAGATCAGCAATGGTCATTTTCCCCAGTTCGTTAAGACTATTGTTCCCGAGTTGCAGGATCTCTTTGCCCAGATCCAGGGCCGATTTGCGGGAAGTGCCATTATGAATGAGGATGGCTAATAGTTCTGAATTGCTCAGGCGGCCCGTGCCGTGGAGTATTAATTTCTCCCGCGGGCGATCATCTTTCGCCCAGTCTTTGATGGTGCTTCTAGGTTTCATTCCTGTAAGATACAAAATGATTATAGCTATAAAAAATTTTTAAATGCTTGGGTAATTGTGCCGGTTATTAATATCTTCGCCGCTCATTCGTATTAAACATGGAACTTCCGGTTTTTAACATGCATTCAGCCAAAATTTTTGCCGGCTCGGCATCGAAACAATTAGCAGAAGAAATATGCGGCCGCTACGGCTGTACTTTAGGAGAAGTGCACACCCAGCGCTTTAGCGACGGTGAGATTTATGTGAACTTCCTGGAAAGCGTGCGGGGCGATTATGTGTTCCTGATCCAGAGCACTTATGCCCCTTCTGATAACCTGATGGAGCTGCTGCTGATGATTGACGCGGCAAAAAGAGCATCGGCCTATAAAGTGATCGTGGTAATGCCTTATTATGGGTACGCCCGGCAGGACCGCAAGGACCGGCCGCGGGTGGCAATTGGTAGTAAATTGGTTGCCAATATGTTAACAGCGGCAGGAGCCGATCGCCTGATCACCATGGACCTGCACGCGCCACAGATCCAGGGTTATTTTGACATTCCGGTGGATCATTTGGACAGCCACGCGGTTTTTATCCCTTATGTGGAGCAATTACAGTTGGAAAACCTTACCTTTGCGGCCCCGGACGTAGGAGCAACAAACCGGATACGTGAAATTGCCTCCTATTTTAATGCGGAGATGGTGATCTGCGATAAGCACCGGAAACGGGCAAATGAGATCGCCAGCATGCGGGTAATTGGAGATGTGGAAGGCCGGAACGTGGTTATTATTGATGATATCTGCGATACGGGCGGTACACTGGCAAAAAGCGCCGGGCTGATCATGGAAAAAGGAGCAAAGAGCGTTAGGGCAATGATCACCCACCCTATATTAAGCGGTAAGGCTTACGAAAATATAGCCAACAGCGCTTTACAGGAACTGGTGGTTTGTGATACCATCCCGTTGCGCAAGGAAGGGGACAAGATAAAGGTGATCACCGTGGCGAATCTTTTTGCAGTGGCGATCAAACACGCGTTCGAAAATAAGAGTATCACCAGCCTGTTTGTGCACTCCAATTTAAGAACGTCGAATCCATAGTAAATTAAACAACAACATAAAAATGAAAACAATTACAATCGAAGGACAACTGAGGACCGAGTTTGGCAAAAGAGCCACCCGCCAGATCCGCTCTCAGGGCGCCGTGCCTGCTGTAATTTATGGGGGTGCTAAAGAGATCAACTTCAGTGCACCGGCGGCAGCATTCAAAGGACTGGTTTATACGCCTAACTTTCAGTTGGCGGAAGTAAACCTGGACGGAACTACGTACAGATGTATTCTGAAAGATCTTCAGTTCGATAAAGTAACCGACGAACTGATCCACCTGGATCTGCTGGAATTGACAGACGACAAAAAAGTGATCGCGGCCATTCCCGTTAAATTTACCGGAAGCGCTAAAGGGGTAAAAGATGGCGGACGCTTTGTTTCGAAGATCAAATCCCTGAAAGTAAAAACCCTCCCCAAATACCTGAAAGAGGTGATCGAAGTGCCTATTGATAATTTAGAGATCAATGCAAACATTCGTGTGGAAGATGTAGTGGCCGAGAACATGGAGATCATGAACTCTCCGCGTATTCCTATTGCTTCTATTGTTATGACAAGACAACTGAAGCAGGAAGAAGCTGCAGCTAAGAAATAATTTTTACAAAAAAATAAAAAAAGCCCGCATCCAGCCGATGTGGGCTTTTTTATTTTCAATAAATTTGACATCAGGTATATGAAATATTTAATTGCAGGTTTAGGGAATATTGGAAATGAATATGCGCATACCCGCCATAATATTGGTTTTGATGTTGTAGCGGCTTTTGTTTTTAAGCATGGGGGTGAGTTCAAAAATGACCGGCTGGCCTATCATGCCGAAGTGAAAATAAAAGGAAGAACGGTGGTGTGCGTGTGCCCTACCACTTATATGAACCTTAGTGGAAAAGCGGTTCAATACTGGCTGGGAAAAGAGAAAATACCTTTAGAGCGATCTTTAACGATTTTAGACGATTTAGCCTTACCTTTATCGAAGATGCGGATTAAACCTGCAGGCAGCGATGGCGGCCATAACGGTTTACGAAGCATACAGGCACATTTAAATACTACTGCTTATCCAAAACTACGATTCGGGATCGGGAACGATTTCCCCAAAGGTATGCAGGCTGATTTTGTATTAGGAAAATGGAACAAGGATGAAGAGGCATTGGTAAAGCTAAAAATTGAAAAAGCAACCGAGGCTATCGAAACATTCTTATTTCAGGGCATAGAAGCTGCTATGAATGAAATAAATAACAAAGAATATACGTTGTAACAAGAAGCGAAAAAATCCTACTGAAGTATGAAAATTATTTGTATTGGTCGTAACTATGTTGCCCATGCCAAAGAGTTGGGTAATGAAGTTCCGGAGGAGCCGGTTGTATTTATGAAACCAAAGAGTGCGCTGCTGCGACCGCACCTGCCTTTTTATTATCCTGAATTTACGAACGAACTGCATTACGAGTGTGAACTGGTGCTGCGGATTTCAAAAAACGGGCGCTATATTAATAAACGATATGCACAACAATATTTCGACGCCGTAACGCTGGGTATCGATTTTACAGCAAGAGATATTCAAAACGAATTAAAGAAAAAAGGCCTGCCCTGGGAAAAGGCAAAAGCGTTCGATAACTCGGCCGTTATCGGAAAATGGCGCCCTTTTAGCGATTTTACAAACCCCAAAGCCATCAATTTCGGGCTGTATAAAAATGAAGAACTGGTGCAGCATGGTAACTCATCCAATATGATTCACTCGTTTGAATCGATCCTGGCGCATGTTTCCAAATACTTTACCCTTAATATCGGCGACCTCGTTTTTACGGGCACCCCCGAGGGTGTAGGTGAAGTGGTAACCGGCGATGTGCTGGAAGGGATCCTGGAAGATGAAAGCGTGTTCCAGGTAACAGTTGAATAAAAGCGTAATAGCTATTGTGTGGGTCACAGATTGCACGGTCTCACAGAACGTTTTTTAAAATCTGTGCAAATCTGCGGAATCTGTGAGAAAAAATTCGAAAGCGCAAATGAACTCAGTGCTTCTGTGCTCAGTCGCAAAAACAAAAGGTACCGAAACGCAATAGCCGCAGGCCATCTCAAAAATTAGCAAAAAATTTTAGGAAGAGTTTGAACCGAAATGTTTATTTTTGCAACAAAGTTTCAAAAGTAAACAGTGAGGAAGCATGGTAAAATACAGTATGCGTTAGGGTGGTGCCTGCTAATCGTTTTTACGATAGCCGTTACCCCAAAACTATACCTGCACAATGCGCTCAGCCACCACAAAGACCAGCTATTTGAGCATTCCGGTCAAAAAAGCATTTATAAATACGAATACAGTTGCGGTTTTATAAATATTGAAACCACTGCTCCGTTTGTTGATCCGGAGAAAAAACCGTCCTTTTTAAAACGCATTATTGCCGCGACTATACCGGACCCCAAACCGGTTGCGTTATTCTTTCTTTATCTGACTCCTGCGTACCTCCGAGGTCCGCCTGCATACATTTCCTGATTGAAGAATCTATTTTTTCTAACCACAGGGTTGTAGTTCTCTAACTGCGGCATCCTGTTCATTAAATATATGTATGCTAAAAAAAATCATTGGACTTATGGTCCTTTTCCTGGGTTATAATCTTATCAGTGCTTCAACGGTTGCGCCTGTTTTTGATGAGCTGAACAGTTCAATTGAAGGCGTGGTTACCGATGCGGAAACCAACCAGCCATTAGCTGGGGCAACTGTTTCGCTGCCCGACCTGAAAGTGGCAGTAACAACGGGCCAAAATGGGCATTATGTTATAAAATCGCTTCGGTCCGGATCGTTTACGATTGCCGTCTCTTTTGTAGGGTATAAGTCTTATGTAACCACTGTAGCTGTTAACGGAGCCACCCAGAAAGATTTTAAATTGAGCGTTTCGGTGGTGGAAAACCAGGCAGTAGTGGTCACAGGCGTAGCCTCCTCTACTTTGTCAAAAGCCACGCCAGCGCATGTTTCCATCATATCTGAAAAAGACCTCCAGCGCTCCGGTGGCACTAACCTGATGCAGGCCATCGCCAAAGTGCCGGGAGTTTCCGTTATTACTACGGGACCTGCGATTGCCAAGCCCACCATCCGCGGGCTGAGCTATAACCGCGTGGTGACGCTGAACGACGGCGTGCGGCAGGAAGGGCAGCAATGGGGCGATGAACACGGCGTGGAGATTGACGAGTATAGCGCGCGTAAAGTGGAAGTGCTGCGAGGCCCTGCTTCGCTGATGTATGGCAGTGACGCGCTGGGGGGTGTTATTAATGTATTGACCAATGTTCCGGTTACGAATAATACCATTAAAGCCAATATCGCGGGCAACCTTAATAGTAATAATAATATGCAGGGGGGCTATGCCGATGTGGCGGGCAATATAAACGGGTTTAACTGGAATGCCTACGGTAGTTTAAAAAGCGCCGGGGATTATAAAAATAAATACGACGGCAGCGTTTTGAACAGCCGTTTCAATGAAAAGAATTTTGGTGGTTATATAGGCCTCAACAAAAGCTGGGGATATACGCACCTGCTGTTCTCCAGCTATGACCAACAGGTAGGTATGGTGGATGGCGCACGCGACGATGCGGGTAATTTTATTTTGGAGGGATATGATACGCTCACATCAGCGATGCGGCAAAGTAGGCACCCCCTGATTCCCAATCAGCATATTCAACATTTTAAAGTGGCGCTTGATAATAGCTTTAACCTGGGTGGCGGGGGGCGCATTACAGCCCTGGTAGCCTACCAGCACAACCAGCGCCGGGAGTTTGGCGATGTGGCAACGCCCGACGTTCCTGGTAGTTATTTTGACCTGCAAACGATCAATTACAACCTGGGCTGGCACCTGCCCGTGAAGAATGACTGGAAGACCGCATTTGGTGTAAATGGCATGAGCCAGCAAAACCAGGATAAGGCAGTAGAGGCGCTGATACCGGAGTACGGCCTTTTTGATGTGGGGATCTATGGCGTTACCACAAAAACGATTAACAAAACAATCATTACGGGGGGTGTTCGCTTTGACAACCGGAACATCGATAGTAAACTGACCTATTCGGACGGAGCGCCGCTCTTTCAAGCCTTCAAAAAGAACCTGTCCAGCTTTTCCGGAAGCATTGGTTTGACGCATGATATCAGCGACCAGGTTACGTTAAAAGCCAATGCCAGTAAGGGATTTCGGGCGCCAAATATGGCGGAGCTCGCCGCCAATGGGGTACACGAGGGAACCTTTCGCTACGAAATCGGTAATCAATACCTGAAAAGCGAGGATGCTTACGCGCTGGACCTGGGGTTGGATGTAAATACGCAGCATGTGTCATTGAATGTGTCTCCGTATTTTAATCATATCAACAATTATATATTTCTTCAGAAATTATTAAATACCGCAGGAGCAGATTCTCTTATCAGTAATGTTACGGCATATAAATATGATCAGCAGAGCGCCAATCTTTATGGGGTGGAAGCTTCACTGGATATTCATCCGCACCCGCTGGACTGGCTGCATTTCGAAAATACCTTCAGCTATACCCGGGGAAAGTTTACGAATGCCGTGGATGGTTCAAATAACCTGCCTCTGATAGCGCCCATGCGCCTGTTAACGGAATTGCGGACCGAATTTCCTACACAATTACATGCTTTCAGGAATCTTTATGCCAGGGTGGAAATGAATCATGTATGGGCGCAAAACGATTATTTCTCGGGCTATCAGACAGAAACGCCGGTTCCCGGTTATACCCTTTTTAATGCGGGGATCGGGAGCGATATATATGTCGGCGGAACAAAACGGGCAAGCCTTGTTTTGGCGCTGAACAATATTGGTAATGTTGCCTACCAGGATTTCCTGGGCCGCCTTCGCTATGCACCGGAAAACCCGGCTACCGGAAGGGTGGGCGTTTTTGAAATGGGGAGAAATTTCACCGCCCGGTTGATCATACCGTTTGAATGGAAAGTGCAATAATATCTTTAGTTTAACCGCGAAGGCGCAAGGGCGCGGGGAGGATATATGTTTTCGTCGCGTCTTTGCGTCATTGCGGTTGAATCGGACCGGGAAGCCACAGACGCACTGAATCACAGCGGTTTTAGTGCTTCTGTGCTTCAGTGGCAAAAGTCAATGCAATTATTGAAAATAATGTCATAAATTGACCGAAAATTTTTAACTATAAATGAAAAAGCTTTTACCGTTGCTTTTATTTTTTGCTGTGACCGGCACCCGTGCCCAGGATCTAAAGACCTTTAAAGCCTATGATCCCAATGCCGATGCAGCAGCGGGTATAGCAAAGGCCGTGGCATTGGCGAAAAAAGAAAAGAAACACGTTTTTATATCCGTTGGCGGCAATTGGTGCATCTGGTGTGCACGGTTTGATCACTTTACAAAAGCTGACCCGTCAATAGATTCTGTTGTCAAAAAGGGATATATCGTTTATCATTTAAATTACAGCAAGGAAAATAAAAATCTTCCTGTTTTAGCAGGCTTTGCTTTTCCTCAGCGCTTCGGGTTTCCCGTGTTCCTGATCCTTAATGAAGAGGGGAAGCTGATTCATACCCAAAATTCTTCTTACCTGGAAGAAGGTAAGGGCTATAGTAAAGAAAAAGTAATGGGCTTTTTTGCGGACTGGACGCCGGGGGCGATGGATCCCGGAAAATATAAAGAGCAATAGTTGAAAAACGCAACGCTTATGACTTCCACCTGGTTTATAAAAACAGTAAAACATCCGCTCCGGTTCAGGTTATTTTTATTTTCCAAATTACCGCTGGCATTGCTTGCAGGCTTGCGCATCCGGGAAATGACGGAACAGCGTTGCGTAGTATCTGTGCCTTATAAATGGCTTAATAAAAATCCCTTCCGGTCTGCTTATTTTGCAGTGCTGGCCATGGCTGCGGAGCTAAGCACTGGTATTTTATCTATGGCAAGAGTAATGGATCAGCCGGTGCGGGTAGCGCTTCTGGTAGTGAAAATAGAAGGTGAATTTTTTAAGAAGGCCACAACACGAACTTACTTTACCTGCAACGACGGCGCTGCGCTTTCAGCAATTATTAAAAAAGCGGTAGCGGAAAAACAACCGCAGCAATTCACCGCAACCTCGTATGGCGTTAACGCCGCGGGGGAGGCTATTGCCACGTTCCGTATTACCTGGTCGTTTAAGGCAAAAGGAAGTTTGAACGTTTGAAGTTGGCATACGTTCTAGTAGAGGCCATAAGGGCTCACAGATTCCTCAGATTTTCACGGATTAAAAAATCAGCGCAATCCATCAAGCTCTTAACAGGCAATGATCTTCCGTTGCGCCGTTGCCCCTTTGCGTCCTTGCGTGAGACTTTGGCTGCGAGGGCGTCTGTGCAAATCGGTGTAATCTGTGAGAGAACAAAAAATGTTCTGGCTTCTGTGCGTTTCTTTCCCTATCTTGTTAGTGAAATAAATTCCTATCCTAAAAAATTAAATCATATGAAAGTCGCTTTTCACGGTGCTGCGCAAACAGTAACCGGTTCCAAACATTTGATCACTTTAAAGAATGGTAAGAAACTCTTGCTGGATTGCGGTATGTACCAGGGGCTGGGAGACCAGACGGATAAACTGAACCGGGATTTTGGTTTCATCAGCAGCGAAGTGGATGTGATGATCTTGTCGCACGCGCATGTGGATCATTGCGGGCTGATCCCCAAATTAGTTAAAGAGGGCTATACAGGAAAAATATTTTGTTCTCCTGCAACTAAAGATCTTACTAATATTTTGTTGATGGATAGCGCGGAGATACAGGCAAGCGACGCCCGGTTTCTGGAAAAGAAACGGCAAAAAGTGTCTCCAGAGTTGTTGGAACCATTGTATGATGTGGAAGATGCAAAAAAAGCGATGGAGTTGTTTGAAACAGTGGAATATGGACAGTGGTTTGAGGTTATTGACGGCGTCAAAGCTTCTTTTACAGATGCAGGGCATATTATTGGCAGCCAGTGCGTCCATTTGGTTATTACTGAAGAGGGGAAAGAGACGCGTATCACGTTTAGCGGTGATGTGGGCCGGTATCGTGATGTTATTCTTCGTTCCCCGGAAGTTTTTCCGCAGGCCGATTATATCATTATGGAATCGACCTACGGTAATTCATTACATGATGATATTAAAGATACGCCGCAGCAATTACTGGAATGGGTTAACAAAGTTTGTGTGGAACGAAAGGGAAAACTGATCCTGCCGGCTTTCAGTGTAGGACGTACCCAGGAGATTTTATATGACCTGAACCAACTGGAAGGGCAGGGGGTGCTACCCAAGATCCCGTTTTATGTGGATAGCCCGCTGAGCCTGGAAGCTACAGATGTGATAAAACGGTTCCCGCAATACTTTAATAAAACGATCCAGAACGTATTAAAAAATGACGACGATCCGTTTATGTTCCCGGGCCTGACCTTTATAAAAACGGTGGATGATTCAAAGGCCCTTAATTTCAGGAACGGGCCGATGGTGATCATTTCCGCAAGCGGGATGGCGGATGCAGGAAGAGTAAAACATCATATCAGCAATAATATTGAGAACTCGCGGAATGCGATTGTGATGACCGGTTATTGCGAACCGCATTCCCTGGGCGGACGATTACTTGCCGGCGCTAAGGAGGTAGGGATATTTGGTGTGGAACACCAGGTAAATGCGGAGATCGGGCAGATCCGCAGCATGAGCGCTCATGGTGATTATGAAGACCTGAGCCAATGGTTGGCCTGCCAGGACCCAAAGGCCGTGAAGACGTTATTCTTAGTACATGGGGAACCGGAAGTGCAGTTCGCCTTCAAAAACCGGTTGTTGAAAAAAGGGTTTACGGATGTGATGGTGCCCGAACGCCATTTCGAGATTGGTTTGGGTTAAGGAAAAAACGCCACGAATGGATTTGTTTAACCGCCAGGACGCAGCGGCGGGGAGCATGCATTTTTTTAAGGTGCGCATAATATGCAATTGTACCGTCGTTTCGACGAATATTTCTGAAAGAAATTGAGGGAAATCCCGTTATTAAAGAACCAGATTTTTCACCCTCTCTGTCCGGTCGGGCTGCGGTCGGGCTGCCAATGAAAACCAATTATACTTTTCGTCATGCCGAGCGCAATGCAATGGAGCCGAGGCATCCCTGTGATGCCAAACTGCCCTGGAATTGAGAGACCCTTCCGCTCCGTCCCGAAAGCTTTCGGGACTGCGGTCAGGGTGACGAAAGAATATTATGTCATCGCCTCATTGTTTTTGCCCGCCTGAATGATCGCAGATCGAACAGGCTGCGCAAATAAATAACTCGAAATGACGGTGAGAAGAGTGTTGCGCCCTTGCGGTTAAAAACAAAAAAAGCCACGAATGCACGAATCTATTATTATTCGTGCATTCGTGGCTTTCCTGATTTTATTTATTTCTCTCCCAGATCTTTTATCCGCAGGTTTTTGAATTTAACCACTGAGCCGTGCCCCAGGAATCCGATGTGGCCGGTTTTATTTAACAACCCCGGGTGTTGTTTGTGATCGGCGGGCTCTGTATTATTCTTGCTGGCCTTGGCGATGTCTCCATCCATGATCACTTCACCGTTGAGCACAACGGTAATATGATTGCCAACGGCTCTTACTTCTTCATAGTTCCATTCGCCCACCGGCTTCAGATAGCCTCTTTTGGCAGGGATGATGCCGTATACAGACCCGTGGTACTGATAAGGATGCAGGTCTTTATATACAGGCGCTTCATTATCGAGTATCTGTAATTCCATTCCTACATAAGCGGCATCTCCCTCCAGTGGTGTTCTTATGCCCAATCCGTTATTAGCGGCAGGGGTAAGCTGGAATTCGAAACGCATAATAAAATTGCTGTACTCTTTTTCAGTATACACATTTCTGGTAGTGCCTGCAGTTGCCGTTACTTTCGGATCGCAAACGATCATGCCGTCCCGGGCAAAATAACCGGTGGTATTGCCGGTCCACCCATCCATACTAACACCGTTGAATAATGGAACGAACCCTTCCTTTTTTTCTGCGGCGCTTACCGCGTAGGGCTTCGGCCGTTCCAGCTCCCGTACATAAACATCGCGAAATTCTAGCCGGGTGCCATGTGCCTGCAATTCGATCGCATCCTTGTCGAAAATGGGCAACGCGCGATCCCAGTAATTTTCCAGTGTAACATTGTCTGTTACCAGCTTTCCGTTTAAATAAACGGTTACTTTGTCTCCGATCATTTTGATGCGGAAAGTATTCCATTCATTGATAGGATTATCTGCAAATACAAGTGGAGTGCTCCTGTTTTTCTTGTTATTATAAAGCCCTCCGGATCCTACCTGGGCGCCCACTTCCCGGCGGGAGGAATCCCAGGTTTGCACTTGCGGGGAACCTCTCAAATAAACCCCGCCATCGCCTTTGGGCTCCATCTTCCAGTCTACAAGCAGCTCAAAATCCTGGTACTTCTTCTGTGAGCAAAGATTGTCGAATCCGCTTCCTTCAAAAACAAGGTTTCCTTTTTCAACTTTCCAATCCTTACGCATTTGCTCATCGGCTTTTTGCTGGCCTGCTGCCAATTGTTCCGGGGTCATTTTCGCGCGGGTAATGGGGTTGCCTACGAGTCCTTTCCAGCCGGTAAGATCTTTTCCGTTAAACATAGAAACATAGCCGGGGTCTTTTGGCAGGTTGGCGCGTTGTTTTATCCACGCCGCTTTCTGGTAAGCCGCATCACCATTGGTGTTGGCGGCAATTGCTTTATCCATGATGCCGTCTACCACGCCGCCGTAAAGATCCATATGGTCTAATACAATATTCATGATGGCCTGGATCGCCGTTTGCTGCAACGCGGCATCATCAAGGTATTTTGCTGCAAATACCAGTGAAAGCAGGGAACTGTTATTTCCGATGCCGGACAAGATCATCCTGCGCTGGTTAGCAGTGGCGGCAAGGTCCATAGCATTACGGAACTGCAGCACTTTTTGGTCGGGGGGATTGTCCGACTTATTGATCCCGCTGATATAACTGTTCAGGGCCGTTTCCTTTAATGCGCTGTTGGCCGGATCTTTACTGATGGTATACAAGGCATCCAGGGCTGAGCCATCACTCCAGGCTGCCAGTGCTTTTACCGCAGCTTCTTTTTGTTGGGCATCCGCATTTTTTAATTCATTGGATACTACTTCCATTGCTTCTTTTCCGCCGATGCTGGCTAATACATTATAATAAGCCGTTCTGTTGGCGTCGTTTTTGTTCATCAGTGCTTTTACACTGTTCACCTGCGCTTCTTTTGTTCCCTTGTCTTTAACGGCCGTATAGAGCGCTTTTTGCAGAGCGGTTAGGGCTTCCGGAGCCGAGGTTTTGTTGATCAATGCTGCAATTTTTTCTTCGTCGCCTTGTTTTACCACGTAGGGCAATGCTTTTATTGCTGCGGTGCGGGTAGCAGCGTCAGGATCTGCAGCATAGGTAAATAGCGCTGCGGCCGCTTTTTGGCCACCGCGGCGGCCGGCGATATCAATCAGGCTGGTACGCGCCACACCGGAAGCTGCCGGTAAAGCAGCGAGCGCTTTTTCGGCGAGCGCATCGCTTTTTATCGTAAGTAACGCATCTTTCACTGTTGGGATCATTGTAGCATCGCCTGAGGTCATAAGCTTAATTAACGGATCGATAGCTTCCTGTTGTCCGGCAAGCGCAAGGGCATTGACAGCCGCGGATTTTACCAGGCCATTGTTTGAGCGTAACAACGAGGTAAGTAAGGGCAATGCATTTTTATCTTTCTGTTCTCCGAATATATGCACCAGGGTGGCCTGTTGCCCGGGATCTGTTGTTTTTTTAACCAGTTCCTGGATCTCATTAGAAGTTTGCGCATCATAGTGCTGGCCCAGCAGGTTTAAGGCGCCGGCGCTGTATTTATTGTCGGCTGAAGCCAATGCAGCAAGCAATTCCGGCCGGGCGTTTGATCCGGCTGTTTTGTACAGCAGGGAAAGAGCGGCGCTTTTGAATTGGCCGTCTAATTCAGTTTTGGCAAGCAATGCCCGCGCTTCTTTTTCTGCAAGTTGTTTATCCGCAATGGTGTTCAGGTAGCGCAAATAGGAGTTGGCGCTATTAGTTGGCTCCGGTTTATAACCCGAATTTTGTGCTGCGGTTTTCAGTAAAGAAAGGGAATGAGGATTGCCAATTCTCGCCAAAGCATATAAAGCCACTTTCTTAGCATTGGCTTCGCTCAACTGCGGGTACAATTTTTGGATGGTTGCCGCAGCAGGAGCGTATTGTAAATTCCCCAGTGATTCGATCAGTGTAACCTGTTGTGCACCTTTAGCGGTTGATAAGGCATTACTAAGAGCAGCAGCGGCAAGGGGTGTATTAACGCGTACGAGCACCCGCGCTGCCGGGTCTGCCAGCCGCGCACTTTTCAAATAAGGTTTTACCAGGGGTACGCTTTCGTCACCGGCAATGTATTGCAATTCCTGTAACAAAAAATCTTTTGCTTCATCATTGTTCTTTGTTGCCATAACTTTCGCGAGGGCAAGAGCGGCACTGCGTCTTGCAGTACGGTTGTTGCCTTTTCCCAGGTATTTAGCCATACTGCCGATGGCAAAGCGCTCGGCAACATCTTTGTCCGTTCCGGGCGCCTGAATCCGCTCGGCAATCTTCCGGTAGCCGGGTTCTCCAATTGCCACCAATTCCTGCATGGCCGCATCCAGCGCGGCCGAATTGGGGGCAGGCAATTTCATCAGCAGATCGGCAATCTTTGTTTCGTTGGTTCTAACATCTTTCTTTTGCTGCGCATGGGTTACCTGCCAACAGAAGAGCAATAACAGGGGGAGGATTTTTTTCATTCGTATTTTTTTTCAATGACCGGAAGGCAGCGGGAGGTACCCGGTCCTTTCCTTTATTGTTTTTAAGCATTAGATAGTCCAGGGGCCGCGCATGGGTTGGTTGATCAGGGCATTGGCGGCATCGTCATTTTTAAATTCCAGTTTTACCGGGTCAAAATCAAGAGAACGACCCAGGCGCACGGCCGTAATGGCCAGGTTTACCAGGGTGGATGACCGGAAGCCGTTATCCTCATTCAATGCAAATTTTTGCCGCGTCTTTACCGCCTGCGCAAAATCACCCAGTTGTGGTTCGGGGTCGGGTAACGCCGCTAATTTGCGGTCGAGATCGGGGATCGTGGTTTTGAAACCATTGAATACTTTGCCTTTTGGCCCTTCGATATAAGCAGCGTTCACATCCCTGTTTTCTCCGTCCAGGATGATCTTGCAACCGTCTTCGTACGTCAATTCAATACGCTTCCAGGTACCGGCTGCATCCGGATGTTGTTCCGGTGCATCCACGTCGATGCGAACAGGGCTGGTATGATCTTTTCCGAGGAAGTATTGGACGGGGTCGAGGTAGTGCTGCCCCATATCGCCCAGCCCACCGCCGTCATAATCCCAGTAGCCCCGGAAAGTGCCGTGTACACGATGCGGGTTATAGGGTTTGTAAGGCGCGGGGCCCAGCCAGAAATCATAGTCCAGCTCTGCCGGTACGGGCTGCGGTTCAAGGTGGGTCTTTCCTACCCAGAAGAATTTCCAGTTGAACCCGGTGGCCGCGTTAACCGTAACTTTCAACGGCCAGCCCAGCAAACCGCTTTCCACCAGTTTTTTTATCGGCTTTACCGTGGTGTTCATTCCGTAAAAATTATCGGTAAAACGAAACCAGGTATTCAGCCGGAACATGCGTTCATTCTGCTGGATCACTTCTCTTACGCGCTTTCCTTCACCAATGGTGCGGGTCATCGGTTTTTCGCACCAAACGTCCTTTCCGGCATTGGCCGCATCCACGCTCATAATGCCGTGCCAGTGGGGTGGGGTGGCAATATGTATAATGTCGATGGAGGGGTCCTGCAATAACTCACGGTAATCGTGGTAGGTTTTTGTTCCGGCCGGGCATTTAGTCAATGCTGTCGCCAGGTGTTTTTTGTCCACATCACATATCGCTACCAGCCGGGCATCGGTATAGGCAATATGGTTTTGCCCCATCGATCCTACGCCAATGATGGCCCGCGTCAACTGATCACTTGGGGCTATATGCCGGCGGCCTCCCAAAACATAAGACGGCACAATGGTAAACGCTGCAACGGATGCAGCACTTTGCTGAATAAATTTTCTCCGCTTCATTTAGATTATTATGGCTTTATTAATAGTAAAATCGTTGTAGGGCTAAAGATACATGCAGCCGCTAAATTATCGGATTATCGGGATTACTTTTTTTCATCTTTTTATTAATTGCGGATGTTTAATAAAAATTATTATAAATAGATCTGTTGTTTTTATAAAAAATGCATAAAGAATTACTTTTTTTAGAAGATTTAATTTTTCCCGGATCCGTGGAATTATTGTTATTTTTAATTGTCATTTGGTCAATTAAAAATAGCGATTGTATTATGAAAAGAATTTTCCTTGGCATGTGTTTCGGGATGGTTGCGACAGCAGGATTTAGCCAGCAAGCCGCCCGGATGGAGCTCAATACAGCAGATGCCAAAACAACTATCAGCCGGCATATTTATGGCCAGTTTTCCGAGCATCTTGGTCATTGTATCTATGGCGGGTATTGGGTGGACGAAAAACTGGATGTGCCCAAAAAAGATCGTATACGGCTGGATGTGGTGGAGGCGCTTAAAAAAATACGTATTCCGAATTTACGCTGGCCCGGCGGTTGTTTTGCGGATGAATATCACTGGCGTGATGGGATAGGCGAGCGGAGCAAGCGCCCTAAGATGATCAATACTAACTGGGGCGGCGTAACGGAAGATAATAGTTTTGGTACGCATGAATTTTTGGAGCTGTGCAGTTTGCTGAATACGGAACCTTATATAGCAGGCAATGTAGGCAGCGGAACAGTGGAGGAAATGTCGAAATGGATCGAGTACCTTAACTCAGACGGTGAAAGCCCCATGACACAATTAAGAAAAGCAAACGGCAGAGCACAGCCCTGGAAGGTTCAGTTTTGGGGCGTGGGCAACGAAAGCTGGGGCTGTGGCGGCAATATGACGCCGGAATATTACGCAAACGAATTCCGGAGATATGCCACGTATGCGCGGAATTACAAGGGCGCCCCCTTAAAGAAAATTGCGGCGGGGGCTAATTCCGGAGATTATAACTGGACGGAAGTATGTATGAAGAATATACCCAAACAAATGCTATGGGGCTTAAGCATGCATTACTACACCATTCCGACCGGTAAATGGAACCAAAAAGGCTCTGCCACAAAGTTTGATGAAAAGGAGTACTTCAATACGATGAAAAATTGTATGAAGATGGAAGAGCTGGTAACCCGTCACAGTGCCGTTATGGATAAATATGATCCCGAAAAAAAAGTGGCACTGGTGGTGGATGAATGGGGCATATGGACCGATGTGGAACCAGGCACCAACCCCGGGTTCCTTTATCAGCAGAACAGCCTGCGCGATGCACTGATTGCGGGAACCACGCTGAATATTTTTAATAATCATGCCGACCGGGTGCGGATGGCTAACCTGGCCCAAACCGTAAATGTGCTGCAGGCCCTTGTTCTTACGAAGGATAAAGAAATGGTGCTAACACCTACTTATTATGTTTTTGATTTGTTTAAGGAACATATGGACGCAAAGTTACTGCCGCTGCAACTGTCATCGCCGGATTATATAAATGGCAGCGAAAAAATCCCTGCGGTGAATGCTTCCGCGTCTGTTGACGCAGCCGGCAGGATCCACATCACTTTTGTAAACCTGGACGCGAAAAATGCTATTACTGTAAACACAACTATTGCGGGGCATACAGCCGGAAAAATAAGCGGGCGGATTCTTACATCCGGTAAGTTCACGGATGTAAACAGTTTTGAGCATAAAAATAAAGTGGTGCCGACGGTATTCAAATCGTTTAAAAAGAACGGGGCTGCGTTATCTGTAACCTTGCCGCGCCTGAGTTTGGTCAGTTTGGAACTGGAATAGCTACCACATGTTCTTTACCCTCCTGCGGTCGCTCTTTTTTTCCTTCCGGTTATGGGTGGTGCTGTCCCCTTTGGTGGTCTGCTCTTCGCCCTCCCGGCTGTCTATGACATCTTTATTCTGAGGACGTTTGTGGGCCTGGGTTTGCGGATGCGTCATTTTACTTTTTCCTTCCTGATTGGATTTCATGATTGCAGATTTTTAAATGCTGAAATAAGGTGCTGATCCTGCTCTTACACCAACAAAAACGGAGCCGGCATTTTTAGTGTCAGGACCGGTTGCATTTTTTAATACCATTTACTGCCGCAGGTTTTTTCAGGACTGGTTTTTGAACCGGATAGATTGATAGTTTAATTGATCACTTTAAAATTTGTAAGATCATGAGCAGTAAAAAAGTAGCTATTCTGGCCACTAATGGCTTTGAAGAAAGTGAATTGAAATCGCCCAAAGAAACATTAGAACAGCAGGGATGGGAAACGCATATTGTAAGCCCGGAAGCAGGCACCATCCGGGCATGGAGCGAAAGGAATTGGGGAAAAGAGTACACAGTTGATAAAACATTGAGGGAAGTTTCCGCATCAGATTACGACGCCCTGGTATTACCAGGCGGCGTAATGAATCCTGATAAGTTAAGGACCAATATAGATGCATTGTCATTTGTGCGCGATTTTTTTGATCAGGGTAAGCCGGTGGGGGCTATTTGTCACGGCCCGCAAACAATGATCAATGCCGGCGTTGTTAAAGGCTGGAGGATGACCTCTGTAGAAGCGATCAGCCAGGACCTGATCAATGCGGGTGCAGATTGGGCAGATGAAGAAGTAATAGTAGACGAAGGGCTGGTCACCAGCCGCACACCAAAAGATCTGCCGGCCTTCAATAAAAAAATGGTGGAAGAAATCAATGAAGGAGTACATGCCTGATCAGGCTACCGGTTCCGCTTGGGGGATATGCTCCCTGCCTCCTTTGCTGTAATCATAAGGCCAGCGGTACACTTCAGGTATTTCATCTTCCCAGTTGCCATGCCCCGGCCGTATAGCCGTGGTCCACTCCAGCGTGTTGGCCTGCCAGGGATTCAGCGTTCTTACCCTGCGTCCCTTATAAATGGAATAAAAATAGTTGAACAGGAATAATAGCTGAACGCAAAAAACAATGATCGTTACTACGGTGATCATAGCATCCAGTTGGTGAAACTGACTAAAACTTGCCCAGCCGCTTTTGTCCAGGTACCGGCGCGGCATACCGGCGAGCCCTTCATAATGCATGGGCCAGAAAATAAGATACGCTCCGGATAATGTTACCCAAAAATGAATAAATCCCAGGGTATTGTTCATGAATCGCCCGTACATTTTTGGGAACCAATGGTAGATGCCGGCAAACATTCCGAAAAAAGCTGATACGCCCATTACGATATGAAAATGGGCAATCACAAACATCGTGTCATGCAAATAGATATCGATTGTAGAATTGCCGAGCCAGATACCTGTTAGTCCTCCCGAAATAAATAAACTGACAAAACCGATGGCGAATAGCATAGCCGGAGTAAACCGGATATTGCCCCGCCATAAAGTGGTAAGCCAGTTAAACACTTTAATTGCCGATGGCACGGCGATAAGCAAGGTAAATAATACGAATACCGATCCGATAAATGGATTTAATCCTGTAGTAAACATGTGATGGGCCCATACGAGGAACGATAAAACGCAGATCGCCATCAGTGAAACGACCATTGCCGTATATCCGAAAATGGGCTTGCGCGCGTGGACGGCTATTATTTCAGACACCAGCCCCATGGTGGGCAAAATAATAATATAGACTTCCGGATGCCCCAGGAACCAGAACAGGTGCTGGAACAGGATGGCATTGCCGCCTTCATTGGCAAGGGCCTTGCCCCCAATATAAATATCGCTGAGGTAAAAGCTGGTACCCAGGTGCCGGTCGAATAATAATAGTACCAGGGCCGCCAGTAACACAGGGAAAGCCAGCACGCTTAATATGGCCGTAAATAACAAGGCCCAAATGGTGAGTGGCAACCGTGCCATGCTCATGCCTTTTGTACGCATATTTAAAATGGTGCTGATGTAATTAAGCCCGCCTAAAAGAGAGGACGCAACAAATAAAATCATGGCGATGATCCAATAATCCATTCCTTCCTTAGATCCGGGGGAAGCACTGCTCAACGCGCTTAATGGCGGGTAAACCGTCCACCCGCCGGCGGCTGGCCCTGTTTGAATGAACAAAGAGGAGAGCATTACAACGCTTGCGGCAAAAAAGAACCAGTACGAAAGCATATTCATAAAGGGAGAGGCCATATCGCGGGCGCCTATTTGCAAGGGGATCAAGAGGTTGGCGAATGTGCCGCTTAGCCCTGCAGTGAGCACAAAAAAAATAAGAACGGTGCCGTGCATAGTGGTCAACGCGTAATAAAATTCCGGTTTTATCATTCCACCCGCCGCCCAATGCCCGAACAAGGTTTCAAGAATGGGGAAACGTTCTTCGGGAAAGCCCAGTTGCAAACGAAATAATACGGAAAATAAGCCCCCGATAATAGCCCAGATGATGCCGGTTGTCAAAAACTGTTTAGAGATCATTTTATGATCCTGGCTGAAAATGTATTTGGTAATAAAGGTCTCTTTGTGAGGTACCGATGTAGGAAAGGAATTACGCTGATAACTATTTGATCCGGTTTCAGTCTGCATGTATATACTGTCGCTCATCATTTTTTTAATGATAAGCTTCAATAACAATTCCAGTTTTGTTTTATTGAGGAAAACAATCCTTTTGTTTACAACAGACCGCCGGTTATGCAGATAAAGTTCCGCCAGGCGAATGTTATCCGATGCAAACGGATGTAATTCAAATCCCGTTTGGGGTTGGTTACTGTTTTGGTAGTTTATTCCGAATGCAGAGGAAAAGTCCCTTACCTTTTGATAAGATGCCGCTCCTTCGGAGAGCATACCGATAAAAAAATGAATTAACTTATACGAATCCAGCCTAAAAAAAGTTCCGGTCTTTTGAACCGGAACCAGGAGCTCATTTCTTTCCACCCTTTGTTTTTACTCAATGGGATTTGGATTAATAAAGAAATCATTCGATTGCCTTAAACCCGAAAAAAAACTCCACTTAAGGTAGATAAAAAATCATGCCAGCTATTTTTCTGCATCCTTTTTCTTTTTGGCTTGCTCCTCTGATTCGGAAACATCAAACAATTTCTCCAGATTACGCGTAGGTGTAGATACGGGACCTTTCATTTTCTCCTGAGGATCTGTTGTATGTAAGGTCTCTGCATCCGGTTTGATCGGTTCTGTTTCAGTTTCTTTTTTATCTTTCATAAAATGCTGTTTTTATTGAATAAAGATTTTTGCTAATCCCGTACCGGCTCTTTTTTCAAGAGTTGTTGCTGTAATTTATCAGTAACCACACAATATTGTTCCCCATTTACAATTTCTATATGCCAGACCCAGTCCCTTATATCAAACAAGTCACTTACGCCTGAAAGATAGCTGATAGCATCAGCCGTAAACTTTACGGGTAAAGCACTGATAAGGCTTTCGTCCATAATGGTAAGGCAATTTTTTATCGCGGGTCTCATATAAAATTTTGTTTTTTTACTTGAATAATAGTGCATGGTAAAGGGCGCAATAAGTTAAAAAAACAAAATGTTTGCCAAAGAAAAGGACTGTTTTTCTGCTTCAGTATTAATAGCTTTAATCGGAGGGTTACTATCCGGGTATTTTTTTCTACACTATTTTGGGGAAGATTTTAATCAGCTCAAAACAAATCCAGTTGAATATTGGTGTTTTTTTCATTTTCCGTTTTGAAATTGGAAACACCCAGGCCCAGCAGTCTTACTTTTTTTTCGTCAACGGGGGCCTTATCTAATAGGGTTCTTGTTGCTGCAGAAAGGCTTTCCTGATCGTTCACCAATTCGGGAAGCGACAGGCTGCGTGTAATGATGGTAAAATCATGAAACTTAAATTTTACGGTAACCGTTCGCCCTTTTAAACCATGGCGTTGCAGGCGGTCTGCCAATCGTATAGCCAGTGTTTCCAACTCGGTCCACATGGTTTCCTTTGTTGTCAGATCTGACTGATAGGTGTCTTCAACACTTACGGATTTTGTTTCCCTGTGCGGTTGCACTTCCCGGTTGTCAATACCTCTTACGATCAGGTAATAGAATTTGCCGGGTTTCCCGAACTGTTTGGTTATTTCACTTTCCGATAATTTTTTCAGATCGGCGCCGGTATGTAACCCCATTGTTTTCATTTTTGCTGCCGTTACTTTCCCCACACCGTGAAATTTTCCCACCGGCAATTGCTCCATAAACGCTTCAATGCGCGAAGGGCCGATAAAAGTTAGTCCATCCGGCTTGTTCATGTCGGAGGCAATTTTTGCAACAAATTTATTTATGGAAACGCCTGCAGAGGCGGTTAGTTGTAATTCTTCTTTAATAGCCTGTTTAATCTGCCTGGCGATGTCCAACGCCGAGCCTATGTTTTGTTTGTCTTTTGTTACATCCAGATAGGCTTCGTCTAACGAAAGGGGTTCTATGATGTCTGTGAACCGGTGAAATATTTCGTGAATTTTTTCGGATACTGTTTTGTAGGCATCGAAACGGGGATAAACAAACAAAGCCTGCGGGCAAAGCCGCTGTGCTGTTTTTGACGGCATGGCAGAATGCACTCCAAATTTTCTTGCTTCATAACTGGCAGTAGCCACCACGCCACCGCGCCCTTCCGGAGACCCGCCTACAATCAGGGGTTTGCCCCGGTATTCGGGAAAGTCGCGTTGTTCTACCGCGGCATAGAACGCATCCATGTCGATATGAATGATTTTTCGATGCACGCGTAAAGTTAAGTTTAAAAGAACTACTCGGCCGAGAAACCGGTAAGGCAAGAAGTTAAAGACAATTGAAAAAAATGTCTTCCCGGCTTTTGATAACGCCAATCAATAAATTGCGATATTTCGCCGGTCCCTAAACGGTGTATGACAAATTCACTTTTAATAAAGGATCGTTGTATTCAGATGGAACCCAGTCACCTTCTCATATATTTTCTATAACGCCCCTCCTGACGGAGCTAAAAAGATAAATGTATCATACACCCCTCTAAACAACGCAACATCAAATGTTAGCTCCCCACCTGTATCACCTTCATATTGAGTAATGCGCCCAGCTTTTCAATTTTAGAGGCAATATGGCCAATGCCGATGGCACAATGGTGTGCCGGCCCCTGTGCATTCCAGTTGTTAACAAAATTCCGGGCGCCCGACGCAAACCGGTACCGGCTGTTAGTATTGCCGATCTGTAAGATAGGCCCGGGCACAGACTCAGCTTCCGCTACCAGCAGCAGCAAGCCTCCCTGCTGATTTTCTACTACAGACAGTAAGGTTACCGGCCCATGCTTTACGCTCATTTCAACAGACAACCCTTTGCCTACTTTACCATGATAAACCGTTAACGGCCGAACTTTTATTTTTCCTTCGGCAATAGCAAGATGGCCCGGGCCGTCGTGTCCCATCAGCACTATATCATCTTTGAAATCCATGGCATAGTATTCAGTAAAAGATCCGCCGGCGCCAAAACTATCCATGATCTTCATTGCCTGCGCATTTTTAATTTCATATTCACCTGCAACAGGTACGCCTTTAGCGGTGAGCAGCGAGTTGCCCAAAATAATGGAACTCATCGTGTCTTCATTATCACTATTGCCCGTTCCTTTATAATAGTAGGCAATGGAGCCCAGTTGATAACGTTGCACGAGTTCATCCAGGGCTACGGATGTTTTGGCGGCGCGTTCCAGTTCAGCTTCTGTACAATCCGGTTGCACCTCAAAAATATTTTTAAAGGTATGGACCCGATCCGCAATTTCCCGTTTCAACACTTTTTTCCGGAGCGCGGCAAGCTCATCCACTTCCAGTAATTCAATATGCCCTCCGAAGGCCGCATATTGACGGGTGAGGTCTGTATAAATATCGAGCATACCGCTATAATAGTGCCCTAAACACCCCAGCCGGTTATAGGCCATTGTATGAGCCACTCTCGCTGCTTCAATCCACCCGGTTATTTCCTGCCAGCAGGCATCATCATTGTGCAGCATTCCTGTTACCTGGTGAAATTGTATGCCCGATCGTTTGAACACGTTGGCTATTTCGGGTACAGGACAGGCGGAGCACCAGGATAGCCATTCGCCCGTCATTTGGGTGCGATCATTCAGCGCATTAAAAGCATCATAATCGATCTGCGCGCCCGGCGACAGGTTTAATATAATTACAGGCACTTTTGTTCGCTGCACCGCAGGTAGTACCGTTGCAGAGAGCGCATAGGTGGTCACGTACAAAAAAATAAGGTCTACTTCTTCCCGGCGAAACAGGCTGCCGGCGGCAAATGCTTTATCTACTGTATCGATCATTCCTGCATTCACGATATTTTGATGAACAGCGGTGATCTTCTCTTCAACAACTTTCAGATATCCCTCCAGCCGCTGCCGGAGCCCGTCAAACTGTTCCCAGTAAGCATCAAGGCCAATTCCCATTAGTCCGATCTTTACACCCGTAGACTGCATATGTTTTATATAATTATGATTGATTGCCGGCCTGTTGTAATTTAATGATGCGTATTAATCAACTTTTACAATACTTACGGCAAAGGGCTCCAGGGTAATGGGGGTATTGTTTACCTGTTTTTCAGAAGGGGCGCCGTCCCCGGTATGCACATCAACCGTGTACACTGTTTGCGCGCTGTTGGCTAAGGGAAGACGGAGTATAGTGGTGGCAGCGCGGGTATTGATCAGCAGAATACGTTTTCCTTTTGAAGTTTGATAGGCCTGGGCGATGATGCCATCCGATTTATTATGACTGAAAGAAGTTGCCAACAGCTTATCGCCTTTGCCCAAATGATCATGTATGAGCCGGAGCACCCAGTACCGGGCATTGGGGTTGCCGGTTTCCCAGTTCATCATACTTACATCCGGAAATTGAGTAGGGTAGCCCACCAGTTGTGATTCGCCGGCCACATCAATCTCCATTTTTGTAAGGTTCAAAAATAAATAGGCGTAAGTGGCGCCCGAAAGATTCCAGTATGCTGCCGGGATGGGCTTATTTACCTGCGGTGCGCGCAGGATGCTTCCGAGCTCATTGACGGTTGTAAATACCTGCGGAGCCAGCCGTTTCCTGATATTTTCCACATAACGCACTTTGTCCAGGAAAGCATCTGCCTTTTCAAAGAACGTGTACTGATAATAGGCAATGTCTTCATCCGGGTAGGAGGGTCTTGAATAATGATGGTAGGAGATACCTTCGGGAACAACGCCATATTGATGATGAGCGGGGTTTAGAAAATATTCGAAGTAGTTGGGGTTAGTAATGTAGGCGAGCGATAGGCCGATGAATTTTGTGTCCGGTGCAATTTTTTTCATGGCGCTCACGATTTTATCATAGATCCTTGTGTAGCTTTCGGGTGTAAAGAAATGCTCGATGTCGGGCTCATTAAGCACTTCCCAGTAGGGGATCTTGTAATAATGCCCGGATTTATGAAACTTCCCCAGCTCATCAGTAAAGCCGCCCTTGGTGTACCAGCTAAAAAGTCGCACATAATAATCTGCAAGCTGCTGGCCGGTGGTGTCGTTCAATGTTCTTCCCTGGTTGTACCCCCAGAAAACGGTGTAGGGATCTTCCGGATACACCACTGGTTTTTGGGTCTTCCACATCCAGGCGGGCGTGGTGCTGAAGTTGATTACAACGGAATGCCCTTCTGTTGCTTTCATAAGAGCTTCCATCGTGCTGTCGAGGTAAGTAAAATCCCAGAAGGTTTGCGTTGACGTTGGCGGTTTCAATTCAGCAACGGCCATTTTTGGATAAGGAAACCAGGGAACATATCTTACAAAATCGGCACCCAGCTCCTTTAATGCCCGGAAGGTTTGTTTGTGAATAGGAGAACCGGGCCGCACCATGGGATTTTCTACTAGCTGTAGTGTTGGAGTGGTTTTGGCGGTCATAACAATTTTATCCCAGTTAACTACAAGAGTGTCGGGTTGCTGCTGGGCGAACAGATAGGTGTCGCTGATGGTTATAAAAAAACAGCATAATAAAAACACGCGTACTAAAAAAGAAGCGGTTTTTAATTTAGCAGAATGGTTCATGCTTCAATAATTTTTTGTGAGTGACTGGCAATCCTTTTGAATGAAGTACAAAAGTCCTTTTCCCGGTAGCTAAAGTCAATATCAAAAATGATTTTTCATGTATACTTTTTGATAAATTTGAAGTGTATATGAACAACTATTATAAATACCTCCCTGTAAGTGAAGTGGATAAAAGTTGGGGCTTGTATGTATTGAATGTGGGTTGCACACATATTGAAAAGGCCCAGGTGTACCCGCCCCGCAATCATCCGGCCCATCACTATTTCAAATGGGATGAAGGGCGCGTCTTTGATGAGTTTCAACTGATCTATATCCTGAATGGTGAAGGAATGTTTGAATCAAAAAGTTGTCCGTTAACATCCGTTAAATCCGGCACGTTGCTGATGCTGTATCCTTATGAGTGGCACCGGTTCAAACCCAATGATGAAACGGGGTGGGAGGAATACTGGATCGGTTGTAAAGGAAACATACTGCAGCATATTCACAAACATCATTTTTTTCCTAAAGAGACCCCGGCCTATTACCTGGGGACCCACGAATCTGTTATTAACCTGTTTACCGATATTATCGAACATACCCGGTTAGAAAAAACGGGTTACCAGCAATTGATCTCCGGTATGCTGCTGCATTTGTTTGGAAAAATATTTTCCCTTTCCAAACAGATCCGTTTTGATAAGAAAAACAAGCATGAAGAAGTGATCAATCAGGCCATGTCCCTGATGCAGGCTAATATCAGTTCCAGTTTGTCGTTTGAAAAAATAGCTGGCGACTTCTGTATCAGTTATTCTTTGTTTCGAAAAGAATTTAAATTGTATACGGGCATGTCGCCGCATCAATACTTTTTGCAATTGAAATTAAATAAGGCTAAAATAAGGCTGATGGGCTCGGATGATCCGGTGAAGCAGATTGCCGATGAACTGGGCTTTGAATCGGCTTATGCTTTCTCCAAGATCTTTAAGGCCAAAATGGGCTGCGCTCCCAATCATTTTAAGAAGAAGATCCGTAGGTAGGAAAGACCCGTTCGCCCGCTGGTAAAGTGCATTCCGCCATCAATCCCGGCCAAATACTATTGCATAATTATTGCGGGGTTAACTATTTTTGAAGTGCCGTAAGCAGGAATGATCGAAAAATAGAACGATAAACATGAAATACATGAAACAGTTGATTGTACTGGTCTCCTTTTTTTTCTTGACGCAGTGTTGCGTAGCTCAGTTGGTTGCGGAACCGGATTGGCCGGCTACCGAAATAGGCGGCGAGGCGCATCATAATGCCTTCACGGATCTGCTTGAATATAAAGGGTATGTTTATTGCAGTTTCAGAGAAGGCTCTGGTCATGTGCCAGGATCAAACGGCGTCGGAAAAATATTAAGAACCCGGGATGGAAGGGTATGGGAAGCTTTTACCATCCTGCAAAAAAAAGGAATCGACCTGCGTGATCAGAAATTATCCGTGATGCCTGATGGTCGTATGCTTTGCCTGATGGGCGGTTCTGTTTATGATACTACGCAAAAACCTTCCAAGCTGTTGGGGATGTATCCTCAGGTAGCATTTATGGGCGCCGGTATGCAATTTACCGCTCCGGAAAAAGCAGTGATCGAAAATGCGGGAAACAACTGGATCTGGCGGCTTACCTGGTATAAAGGCGCGGGGTATGGAATCGACTATGGCAATGGCACTACGATTTGGTTAGTAAAAACAACCGATGGTATAACCTTCAAAAAAATAGCGGCGTTGGATATAGGCGGAGCGCCAAATGAATCAACCATACGGTTTGATGCGGGAGGTAAAATGTACATCCTGGTGCGCAGGGAACAGGGCGATAAAATGGGAGTGCTGGCAACAGGCATCGCGCCCTTCACAAACTTTGGTTATCATAAGCTGGATTATCGCCTGGGCGGCCCTGATTTTATTTTTTCACCCGACGGGAGAAAGCTGCTGATAGGAACCCGGTTATATTTACCTGCAGGGGCAAAGACGGGCATCCTTGTAACGGATCTTAACGGTAAGCAGATAAAGAAGCTCATCCTGGAAAGCGGTGGCGATTGTAGTTACCCGGGCCTGCTTATTAAAAACAAACAGTTATGGGTGAGCTATTACTCCTCCCACACCGGAAAAGCAGCGGTTTATTTTACTAAAATTCCGTTGGAGCACCTGTTACAATAACCGAATGGGTTTTCAGGGTCTTATACAAAAAAAGTACCTTTAAGGAGCATAGCCAATCAGGAGGCTATAGTATCGCCGGCATCGGCCGGTACTTATATCAATGAGCGCTATTTTAACGGACAGCGGATCATCCGCTTAAAATAATTTCTATGGCAATTCAATCAATCAACCCGGTAAACGGAAAAATTATAAAATCTTATAAGGAAGACACAGCGGGAAAATGTGCTCAGAAAATAGCATTGGCTGAAAAAGCATGGCTGACCTGGCGCCGCACTTCTTTTGAAAAAAGAGCGCAGCACCTGTTAAAAGCTGCGTCGTTGCTGCGGGCGCGCAAAGAAGCGCTGGCAAAGCTGATGGCCCTGGAAATGGGAAAACCGCTGAGGGATGGCGCCGGGGAAATTGAAAAATGTGCACGGGTTTGCGAATACTATGCAAAGAATGGTGCCGCGCTGCTAAAGGATGAATTGGTAAAAACGGATGCAAAGAAAAGCTTTATTACACTGCAGCCCATTGGTATTGTATTAGCGGTAATGCCCTGGAACTTTCCCTACTGGCAAAGTTTTCGTTTTATTGCCCCGGGTTTAATGGCCGGCAATGTGGGGCTGTTGAAACATGCTTCGAATGTGCCGGGCTGTGCATTATCTATAGAAAAGATCCTCTTGGATGCCGGGTTCCCCAAAGGGGTGTTTCAAACCCTGCTGATCGGAAGCAAACGGGTGCCGCAGGTGATCGAACATCCCTCTGTAAAAGCGGTAACCCTTACGGGGAGTACGGAAGCCGGCAGCCGCGTAGCGGAAAGGGCGGGGGCATTAATAAAGAAAACGGTCCTGGAACTGGGTGGCAGTGATCCCTATATTGTTCTTGAAGATGCAGACCTGGAACTGGCGACAACCATTTGTGCACAAAGCCGGCTGATCAATAACGGTCAAAGCTGTATTGCCGCCAAGCGTTTTATTGTTGTGCGAAAAGTGGAAAAAGAATTTGTAAAGCTGTTTAAGGAAAAAATGAGCAATAAGCGATTGGGGGACCCGATAATGCCGCAAACCGAACTGGGCCCCATGTCGCGCGCCGACTTACGGGATGAGTTGCACCGCCAGGTGCTAAAAAATATTAAGGATGGGGCCACTTGTATTTTGGGAGGCAACATCCCCGATTTTAAAGGCAACCATGCATTTTATTCCCCCACTATTTTAACCGGAGTAAAAAAAGGAATGACCGGTTACAGCGAGGAACTTTTTGGGCCGGTGGCCTGTGTGATCACCGCCCGGAATGAAGCACATGCCATTGAGATAGCCAACGACACTTCTTTCGGGCTCGGTGCTGCAGTGTTTACAAAAGATATTTTAAAGGGTGAGCGAATCGCCCGCGAGGAGCTGCAGGCTGGCGCTTGTTTTGTGAACACTTTTGTAAAGTCGGATCCCCGCGTTCCCTTTGGCGGTGTAAAACAGTCGGGTTATGGCCGCGAGCTCGGCAGCTATGGCATCAAAGAATTTGTGAATATTAAAACGGTTTGGCGTTAAAGATTATATCGCCGGGTTGAAAAAGCTGCATTATGGGATTCCCGGCTTAAGCGAAGTACTTGAAATAAGGGTGTTGCTGAATAACATAAATAAATGGTCAAGTGAAGCAAAATATTAATTAGCGTTTCATTTATCTTATTAATTGCTTGGTCATTCGTGGCTTCTGCAACTGGTCCCGCGCAAAAGTTGAAGGCATTTCCTTAACGCTGGCGCCATTCGATTTTAGTGATCAAAAAGAAACGTATTTTTTTAAGTAAAACCGGCATCGTTATGAAACCTCAGTTTGCTGGCAGGATCCGTTCCATCGATATCATGCGGGGTATTACCTTATGCCTGATGTTGTTTGTAAATGACCTGTACGAGCCGGGCGTGCCACACTGGCTGGTGCATACAAAGGCGGAAACAGACAGTATGGGCCTGGCAGATTGGGTATTCCCGGGCTTCCTGTTTATGGTGGGGCTTTCGATACCCTTTGCGATCGATTCCCGGAGGAGAAAAGGGGATGAGTGGCCGCAACTGGTGTTGCATATCCTCTTCCGGTCGGTTAGTTTGCTGATCATCGGGTTGCTGATGCTGAATGGGGGACGCGTTAACCCTCAGTTGACCGGAATGCCGGTGCTCTTGTGGAAATCGCTGGTATACCTGTGCATCTTCCTGGTGTGGAATACCTATCCCGTTAATAAGCGGATGAAGCCGTTCTTTATATTACTTCAGCTTGCAGGCATTGGAGGATTGCTATATCTGGTATGGATCTTTAAGGCGGGTATCCCGGGAGCTATTAAATGGATGGAAACAGGTTGGTGGGGGATCCTGGGACTGATCGGTTGGGGGTATCTTACAGCAGCGCTTATTTACCTCTGTATACGCGGGCGCCTGGCAGTTGCAGCAGGTTGCTGGTTGTTTTTTGTGCTGCTGAATATTCTTTCACAATTGAAGGTATTGCATATCGGGGGGCTTGCCGGCAATATAACCGGTGTGGTATGGGATGGCAATGTGCCGTCTATTGTATTAGCCGGACTGGTAACGGGAATGCTGCTTTGGAAACATGCAGACGATAAACCAAAATTGTTGCAGGTATTGGCGGTGATGGGGGTAGGCTGTCTGGCCGCAGGGTTTGTGCTGCGACATTGGTTTATCCTTTCTAAAATTCTTGCCACACCCAGTTGGGCCATGGTTTGCAATGGGATCAGCCTGTTGCTTTTTGCAATCATATATTATTTTACAGATGTAAGGGGAAAGATTAAATGGGCCGGCCTGTTCAAGATCGCCGGGCAAAATTCGTTAACCACCTACCTGCTGCCGGATCTTGTTTATTTTGTTTGTTGGGGTTGGAAGATTCCCCTGTTCTTTTACAAACAGAAAGCGCATGCATGGCTGGCGGTGAGCGGTTCAGTAGTATGGGCGGTGCTCATGATCCTGTTTGCCTTCGGACTATCAAAATGGTATGTAAAATTAAAGCTCTGAGGTATTGATCTGGTCGTTGCGAGAAAGATCTCAATAAATCGGGAGAATACCCAAAATTGGTCCCTGACCGGTTTACTCCAGCGCCCCTTTCCCTTCGAAAATAACAAAAGAGGTTATAATAATAATAAAGCTTGCCAGAGCTATCCAAAACGCCCAAACTCCAAACGGAATTCTTTTCCGCGCAAAAAATAGAATTAGTGATAATACCGGTGAAAGCCACAAGCTGTTTATAAAAGCGAAAAAATATATATTCTTTAGAATCGGGTTCTCGATCGGAAGCGTATAGGGCCAAAAAATAGAAAGCCAAATAAAAGAAATGGAGAACAGGAAGCAGGTCACAGCAAGGGTTGTTAAGGTAATGCTTATGAGTTTCAGTATGGTTTTATTCATAGTTCTGAAGGTACGACATGATTCTTAGAAACGAAGGTTATAGATCGCGGTGTTTATTACGACGTGGTTTATTATAGTATTTTATCAAACGAATGGCCGGCCATAAAAGATTCGATCTTCTCCATCGAACGCTAATGTTCCAATGCAAATTTTCCAAGAAATTTGGCAGCGAACCTGATCTGTTTTTGTTAATGGCTGATAATTTGAAATAATGCATTGGCAACAAGCCGGTGCCCTTCATCATTGGGATGAATGCTGTCCGTGAAAAGAGCGTCCAGTTGCAGATGCCGGTCGTTTATATAAGTATAAAAAAGCTGCCAGGAATCAACCAGTGGCAAATGCTTTCTTCTTGCAATCTTCCGGATGGCCTGGGCATATTCTTTTACCCGATCATACCGGTACCGTTCAAACCTGCTCCCCAGCGGGTTGGGGGTTAGCAGGACCACCCGGCCCCCCTGTTTTTGGATCCGGGTGATAAAATAGGTTATATTTTTTTTGTATTGTTTTAACGGGATGCGGGAGGGCGTATGGCGCCCTTTGTCCTGGTACGCGTCATTAAGACCAAAGTTGATGGTTACCCAATCAGGATGATACTTTAAAACAGCCGTATCAAACCGGTCCATTGCATGCACTACTTTTGCAAAACTATTGTCTTTAATAGATCCGGTATGGCTGCTGGGCACGCCCGAGTTGATCACGCGGTTCGCGATGCCGGCGCTGTCCAGTTTTTCATGGAGCCGCTGTGCATACACTTTCTGAACGCCGGATCTCCGCGCTGTGGTTGAATTTCCAAAGGTAACAATCGTTACCGGCCGCCTGGTCTGTGAGTGGCCGGTGATAAAAGATAGTATCAACAGAGTGGCAAGTAAAAGCGTTTTCACGTTGTTTTTTTATGGATGAACGAAAATAAATTCCTGATTCAAAAAAATACTTTTATGCTGACGTATGGGCAGCGGCATAGATGCGGATACCGGAAAGATCCGCTTCCAGTGTTTGAACAGACGATTGCCCCGTAACGGGCACAGGGCGGGCTGTTGCTTCTAACTCAGGGCTTACCAGTTGCAGCGGCCGCAGCGGTAGTTTTTGGCGATCTATTTCAAAACGCAGCCGGTTGTTTTTGATAGTTGATTCAATAGAACGAACGATCGGAAGACCGGAAATATCTTTTATGCTGGCATCCGGAATGGCATTCAGCCGGGTATTCAAAAAATGGAGCACTGGTTGATCTTTGTAAAACCGTACGCGAAGGGCCCAGCCTTTGTCTCCCGCCACTTGCCTTATGGCGGGCCGGAACGTTCCTGCCGCAATAAACTGCTCCAAAGTATTGGTATGGGCCGATGAATCAAATAAATGCAGGTGCCTGTATTTGTTTTGTAATAGTTGATCCGAAAGCGGCCGGGAGCGTAGTTTCCCCGATTCATCATGCGTGCCAAAGGGGAGCGCTAACCATGCGATGCCTCCTTTTTTCAAATAGTCTTCAATCGCTTTGTATTGATGATCAGAAAGACAGGCAACGCTATCCAGGATCAGGGGCTGACGCTCCGCCAAAAGCGCTGCGGCGTCTGCCAGTTCCTGGTAGCGCACAAAACGGTACCCCACATTATTTTCTACTAGCTGTGCCGACCATTTTTTTACCTTATCCCAATGTTCCGTACCATCTGCCTGTCGCCAGCCGTTGATCCGGCAATAATAGTTGTACACCAGGCGCACTTCATAAAAGTCTTTGGCGGTATAATTGTCAAGGTTGCTATGCGCAACCTCCCAGTTGTTTACATCATGGATCATATCCTCCAATTCCATTGCATCCGGCGGATCTTCCTGTAAGCGCTGATGAAAAGTACTGGCCCAGTTGGCTACTCCCCAAAAACGGGCCAGGCTCCATCCAAAATAGCCCCCGTCCTTATAAATGGTGTAGCTTAAAGCGATGGCCGGCGCCTGGCCTCTTTGCCGGGCTATATCTTTTTGCTGCAACGCCTCCGCATCTTTTTCAATCCAGTTTACACTTTTGATATTGGTGCCCACGTTTTCCAGCATAAAAAAATCAAGACGGCCGGCGATCCGTTCCAAATTAAGCGAGATGGCGTTTAATGTAATAGGCCCCGTACTGGAACAGCAGGTGAGCAGGGGTTTATTGCCAATGATCCGTTTTACCATTGCCACATGATCGGCAATAATGTCGTCCTTCATTTTGATCCAATCTCTGAACACCGGATTCTCATAATTGCCCCAGTTCAGCATGGGTTTTGTGGTATCGCCCCAAAAAGCTTTGTTGGAAACCTCCGGAATTTCATGACCGTAATCGCGGCGGAAGCGCTCCCGGCAATATTTACATCCGCAGGAGCGCAGCCCCACATAATCGCACATGTCATCAATTTCATAGCCGTCAAAATCGACTTCGCGGATGATCCGTTCAAGGTATTTGGCGTGCATATCCAAAAAACCGGGGTTGTTGTGGCAGAACGCTTCCATTTGATATTGGCGTGCGTAACCCCTGGTGCCGTCAAAAATATCAAGTTCGCAGATGTCCTGGAAGAAGTGTCCCTCATACTGGGCATGCCTGGCGGCTACCGGGTCATGAAACAATAAAATATGATGCCGCTGATTGCGGTGCAGCTTATTAAACTCTTCGGTGCCTCTCGGCCGCTCCACATGGTTGCAGGAATAGTGCTCAATGAATTTGATATTGTACTGGTGCAACTCATCCCGCACGGCTCTGAAATATTCGTGCAATTGTCCGAAATAATTTGAAAAATCAAAGCGGATATGAAATCCATAATTTACCGCTGTGTCAATCTTTGCCTTTGCAAAACCTGCGGCCCGTCTTTTTACTTTATCCCGGATGGCTTTCTGGTTCCATTGCAAATCCTCCAGGGCATTCCACCAACTGGCCACCCTATTGGGAATAAACGGAATGTCCGGTCCCTGCATTGCCATGGATGAATTTGACCTCGAAGCATACAGTTCCGGCAGGTGTACCAACTTTTTCCCTGCGCTTAACCCAACGCCGCCCACGCCCGATAGTTTTAAAAAATGACGCCTGTTATATGTTTTGTGGTTCATGTTTGTTGCTGTTAGAATCAGAAAATAAAGTATAAAACCTGTCTGTATCAAATGCCGGGAAGTCGGAAATACGGGAGATATTATCTGTGACTTACCGCCTCACCGGTTCCCCGGCCGAATAGTATTCTTGAGACAATCACTGTTCATTGAAAGGGGCGATGATACCGGGTGAGCCCTTCAATGGCGGAGGGGAATATATTGCCGACGGCTACTTCATACCGGGCCGCCACCAGTGTAAAAATATCTTTTAGATAATAGGCTACTGAACCCACGGTATTAATGGAATAATGCCGGTAGCTCTTATAGTGGGTGATCATCTTTTTAAAAAAATCGTCGAAGTTGGTAATAGCCAGTTCCCTGCAATAATCCATATCAATATGGTCTGCTGCGAACCGCGCAAACCGGGCGCAGTATTGGTTGGGGGTCTTTGAGGTATACACTTCGTTGATCAGGCTTTCCGGCGTCAGTTGATAGCGCTGCTCAAAAATTTGCTTAAGCGCTTCGGGCATGTAGCCCCTTATATAATCGATCAGTACCATCTTGCCGAGATAGGCCCCGCTGCCTTCGTCGCCTAATAAGAACCCGCCCGATTCGATGTTGGTGATAATATGGGTTCCGTCATACATTCCGCTGTTGCTGCCTGTGCCCAATATAGCAGCAAAGCCTGCATCTTTTTGTAGCAGGGCCCTGGCGGCGGCCAGCAGATCAGTTTCCAGGAAGATTTCGGCGCCGGGAAATACCGGGGTGATTCCCTCCCTTAACACCGCATCTGTTTCCTTTGAATAACCGGCGCCCGTACTGTAAAAGAAAATTTTTTCTATATCATCACAATGCTCCGCCATAGCGGGCGGTAATGCCTTTTGCAGGGATTGTGCAATGTAGCCGGCGTCTACAAAAAAAGGATGGTAGCCTTCCGTTTCAAAATTAAAAACGGCAGCGTTATTGATGAAACTCCAGGTAGTTTTTGTGGCGCCGCCGTCTGCGATAAGGATCATGGTTGTTATGGAATTTTTGAACGTAAAATTTAGGCGATTTAATTCAATATACAATGACTGCAGTTGCTTAAAAAACGCAAAATTGATTTTTAAATGAAATTCCCGTTATTTGTTTTAGTGACTGCCGGGAAGTGTATATTTTCTATAAATAGTTTATTTTTAAAATGTTAAGCTATTTGCTGCAATAGGGTGCCGCAATCTTCTTGCTTTAATTAAATCGGTTTGTTTGCGTAAAATAAAATAAAAATCCGCAAAAAAACCGCAAAAAAATTATTTTTTATATTTTTTGAAGTTATATTGCGTACTGGTTGGGTTGTGGTACGATTGAAATACTGCGGGATAGATTGATTGCGGCAGCGCCATTGAAATAGTAGAGGTCCTGCTGAATTGTAAACGATGCCGGGTGACTGTTGCGAAAGATACTTCTGTCAATGCGTGAATAGAAATAATTAAAAGAGGGCGTGCACCAAAACGCCGGGGCCATATTGAAAAAATTATACTCAATTTAATATTTTATGAAAAGAAAAGTTAGTGTGTTCTTAACAATTGCATCGGTTGGGCTGGTTGCATTTTTTTCCTGTACCAGTGGGGGCGGGAAGCAGAGCGGCAAACCCCGTTATTCCGAGCCACTTACAACGGATGAAGCACTGAAAAAATTTGAACTGGATCCGAATTTTGAAATACAGGTATTTGCGGCGGAGCCTTATATTACTGATCCGGTTGATCTCACTTTTGATGAGAATGGCGTGGCTTATGCCGTGAGCATGCCCGACTATCCCTATCCGCCAAAACCCGGACAGGAAAAAGGGAACATACGCGTATTGCTGGATCTGAATAAAGACGGCCGCGTGGATTCTTCTGTGGTGTTTGCTGATAAACTGGACGAAGCCACCAGCATGTTGCCCTGGAATGGCGGGCTTATTGTAACAGCGGCGCCTAATATTTTCTTTTTAAAAGATACGAACGGGGATTACAGAGCGGATATAAAAGAGGTATTGTACACCGGGTTTTTTAAAGCAAATTCGGAAGCGCAGATCACCAGCCTTCGCTATTCGGTGGACAACTGGATTTATGCTAACAACCGCGGGCAGGCGGGCGAAGTAAGTTCACCCGAATCGCCTAATGTAACACCACTCAATATGCAGGGCGCCGATTTCAGGTTCCGGTTGGCAGATAAAAAATTTCAACAGGAAACCGGGCCGGGACAGTTTGGGCAGGCAATTAATGATTGGGGGCACCGCTTCTTTACAGAAAATTCGATTCATATACAGGAGTCGGTTATTCCCTGGCGTTATACGCACCGCATCGACTATTTGAAGAACCCGAGGGCGATCATTAATATTTCTGACCACGACCCCATTATGTATCAGAGAACCGAAACGCCTTACTGGCGCCAGGCGCGCACCGACGCGCGCAATGCGGCTTTCAGGAAACAGGGATCGAAGCAAATAGAATATGCCAGGGATCATTTTACCGGATCTTCCGGCGGAACGGTGTACGATGCGGATGCTTTTCCTAAAGAATTTTACGGGAATGTTTTTACAGGCGATGTGGCGGGAAGTCTGGTGCACCGCGATGTATTGAACCTGGATCCGCATAGCCCTGTATACACGGCAAAACGTGCGGCAGGTGAGGAGAAACGGGAGTTTCTGGCCACCACCGATTCGTGGTTTCGCCCGGTAGGCTTTACCGTGGGCCCTGATGGGTATTTATATGTTATTGATTATTACCGGCAGCATATTGAAACCCCGATGTCGATCCCGGACAGTCTTAAAAAAGATATGGATTTTATGCGTGGCAGCAACATGGGAAGGATCTACCGTATTGTGCCCAAAGGGAAAAAAGCGATCACGGAATTTCCAAAATTAGCTGCCATGACTGCAGCGCAACTGTTACCTTATCTGGGTAATGGCAACCAATGGTATCGCCTGCAGGCACAACGGTTAATCATTGCAAAACAGGATCAATCAGTGACCGGGGCATTAAAGAATGTCATTAAAACCAGTACCAACGCATTAGAGCGGCTGCATGCGATCTATACATTAGAAGGATTAAATGCTTTAGATGCCGCTGTTGTAAAACAGGCGCTGGCAGACCCGGTTTCGGGCGTGCGTGAACACGGTGTAATGCTGGCGGAGCGCTACCCCGAGCTGGCGCCGGAAATAGCAAAGATCGCCGTGAATGATTCTTCAGCAAGAACCGCGTTGCAGGCGACCCTGAGCATCGGTAATTCAAAAAATAATGCGTTGGTGATGCAAACCTTAGCGCAGGTTGCTGAAAAATATGCCGGCAGCAATACCTGGTTTAAAACAGCCATATTGAGCAGCCGGGAGGGCAGTTCAACTGGTTTCTTTAAGTCCTTGCTGGATCGTAAAACATTCTTCAACGGATTTAACCCGGATAAAGGATCGTTTGTTGAGGATTATGCGAGCATTATTGCCGCGCGCAATAACGCGGGGGAAATAACAAACTTGTTGAAGCAGGTGGATAAAGCGCCTTTGGCGGATGAGCCGCGCTGGAAATATGCGGTGCTAAAAGGGTTGGGCAAAGTATACAGTACCGGCAAAATAAAAATGGGCGCCGGCACTGTGTCTGAAATCGAAAAACTGAAAACGGGTCCGGCTAAAGATGTTGCAGATACCATTGCTAAATACTTTACTATCCCTAATGCAAAAAAATAAGAACTACCGGAAGGGGCTCCCTGCTATTCGGACGAAAATGAGCGTATTGCTCGGGTGCGTTTGTTTATCGCTCTGTTGCCTGCCGGTATCGGGCTTCGCGCAAAATTTGGGGAACGGCTTTTATGATTACGGCGTTGCCTGTCCGAAAAGTAATGACAGGGGGATCGTAGCCACTACCGGCGCGGGAGGCCGGAATGTAGTCCTGGCCTGGCTGTTTGATCACCGCGGGGGATATGCGTTGTTGTCTATTGATGCGGCTTCCGGCGCCACCCAACAGTTTAGTGTTCCTTTTGCTCCGGGCGATGCGCCGTATGCATCCATTCTATCTTCAAAAAATAAATTTTACGGATATTTCAACAGGAATTTTGCCGAGTTTGACCCTGTGAAGAATGCTTTTACTTTTTCACAAAAAGGGTTTGATCTGACGGCGATGTCTTTTACTGAGGACGATAACGGTCGCATCTGGGCGGCAACCTATCCCAACTGTGGGCTGGTAGCGTACGAGCCCGGTACAAAGGAGCTGGTGAATTATGGTTTTCTGAACAAGGAGCCCTGGATGCAATACCCCCGTGCCCTTGCTGCCGATGCGAAGGGATGGATATACATTGCAGTGGGACCAACGGAAACCCAGATACTGGCGTTTAATCCGCAAACAAAAGAAACCAGGAAACTGTTGAACGGAGCACAACGCCAGAAAGGATGGCCTTCCTTATACAGGGCATTAGATGGAAAGGTGTATGCAACGGCATCAGAGGAATCTGGAAAAAGCATCCGGCTTTTTAATGGGGTTGCCGATTTTACAGAACAGGCTTTTAAAGTGGTTAATGAAAAGCCTTATATAGCCGGATCGCAAAACCTTTTTTATAAAAAGTTTCCGGATGGATCGGCTATTAAAAGTTTAGATTTAGGTGATCGTGAACTGGTAATTAAAAACACCACGGGTGAAAAGAAGCTTAAATTTACCTATACCAGTGAGGGGAGCTTGGTGATGGGGGTGGATGTAACGGCCAGGGGGCAACTGATTGGCGGCGCTACATTCCCGATGCGCTACTTTATATTTGATCCGGCTGCAAATAAATTTGAAGATTACGGAGCTTACGGTCAGTTTAACACTTCTGAAGCTTTTAAAAACTACGTTTATTTTGGCGCTTATCCGCAGGGAGGATTGGTACGATACAATGCAGATCAGGCTATAAGCAAAGGAGCGAACCCTGTGGTGCTGGCTACCGACAAGCAGCATGTGCACCGGCCGCACCGGGTCCTGGTATTGGAACAATTGAATAAAGTGTTATTAACGGGTACCCCTGAGTACGGATATACCGGGGGCGGGATGTTAATTTATAACAACAAAGAGAAAACGGTAAAAACACTAAGTGATAGTTCGTTGATCCCCGATCAGTCAACGATGAGCATGACGGAACTGGATCCTGCAACGGTGTTGGGTGGTACCACAACCGCGCCCGGTACCGGCGGGCTGAAAAAAGCGAAGGAAGCGACCCTTTATCTTTTTGATGCGAAAAATTTAAAGGTGACCTGGAGGGGCAATGTTTTAGCCGGTACGCAAACGTATGACGACCTGTGCAAAATTGGTAAAGTGGTTTATGGAATTGCGGACAGTAAGTGGTTCTTTGTTTTTGACCCTTCCAGTCGGGCGATCATTTATAAAGAAGCAATACCCGATGCGTTTGGCCCGGTTGTAACCGTACAATCGCCACGGGTATTTGTCAGGAGGCCTTCCGGTAATGCCTTGTACGTGATTTGTAAAAAGGGGATTTTAAAAGTAAACGCGTCTTCATTTAAACTGGAAAAGGTAGCCCAGTCTCCGGTTGCTATTGAGGCCGGCGGCACCTATTACAATAACAAAATATATTTCATAAGCGGCTCTCATTTATGCAGCTATCAATTAAATTAAATTAAAATTTTCATGCAAGACAGACGTAAGTTTTTAAGACAGGTGTTTTTTTCCGCAGGCACTGCTATTGCAGGAGCTGCATTGTTACAGGCTTGTGGCAACGATAGCCATACAACGGATAAGCCTGCTGATACCACGGCCTCCGGCAAACCGGCGGCTGTGCCGGAGGCGCCGGCTAATGCTATTATCGACAGCGCCCAGATGACACAGGAAGATTTTGATAAAAGAAAAAACCTGGGGTATGTGGAAAAGACACCGATGGAAGATAAGCATTGTGAAAATTGCGCCCTTTACCTGCGACCCGAAGGGGATAAAAAATATGGCGGATGCCAGTTGCTGCGGGGCCCCATAGCCCCAGGCGGATACTGCACCTACTGGGCCGAGAAGCAGGGCTGATCTTTTTAGGAATGGAGGTGCTGCCAGATAACATCATAAACGGCAGTTGGCGGTACCTCCGGCGCTGCTGAAAAATCTTTCGTAATTAATACAGGTTTGTATGCATCCGTAACAAAAGGACTTCCGTGAGAACCCTTTACCAGAGAGGCATCTAAAGGAATGACGTCCATTACATAACGCATGCCCAGTTTCTTTTTAAGCAACTTGTAAGCCGCCCTTGCTTTGGAGGTCATAAATAGTTCTGCCGGATCGTAACCCGGCTTCTTATGTATGTCCACACATCTTGCATAGTCAGGAGCCAGTTCATCATTGTTCCAGAAATAATAGGTAAACCAACTGTTATTGGCTGCTACTGCCACCAGGTCGCCCGACCGTTCGTGATCGATATGGTAATTTATTTGTTCCGTTTTATCCAATACACGGGCAACGCCATCGGTGTTTTCCAAAAGACTTTTTATTTCGGCTATTAGTGTTTTATCTTCAACGTATACATGCGCTACCTGATGATCCGCTACGGCAAAGGCCTTTGAAGCCCCTGCATCTAACAATTCCAGCCCCCGTTCCTTTCTTATAGCTATATAATCGTTATTACGCAGGATCCTGTTTATGTGTATGGGATTAGATACCGGCGTAATACCATATTCTGATAGCACAATGATCCTTACCTTTTGTTGCTGATAATAATTGATCAGTTGCATTGCCACTTTGTCTATTGCGGCACATTCGCTTTTTATAAGCGTTTCATCGGGACCAAATTTTTGCAGACAATAATCTAAGTGAGGCAAATAGATCAATGTTAACGTAGGATTGTGTAAACGGTCGGTTTCTATGGATGCGTCTGCAATCCATTGTGAGGATTTAATACTGGCGCCCGGCCCCCAGAACTGGAACAAGGGAAATTGTCCCAACTGCTGTTGCAGCGTATCTCTCAGCGATGCGGGATGGGTGTAACAATCCGGTATTTTTCTTCCGTCCGCAAGATAATTGGGGCGCGGCGTGGCGCTGTAGTCAACTGATGAATACATGTTATACCACCAAAACATATTGCTTGCCGTAAAACCGGCATCCGCTTCCTTTGCCGCCTCCCAGATTTTTTTTGCCTGCACCAGTTTGTTCGATTGCTTCCAGAATTTTATTTCACTCTCTGCATGATCATACCAGCCGTTCCCGACTATGCCCGTTTCGGATGGCCATTTCCCTGTAAGGTAGGTAGATTGGACGGGGGTGGTAACGGCGGGAAGCATCGGCGTTATTACGCTAAGGTTATGCCCGGCGGCATGGCGGCTAAGCGATGGGAGCAAATGAAGAATGGATTTTGATAAGCCTACTACATTTAATACAACGGTCTTTTGCATAATTATTTGTTCAGGTGTTTGAGCGCCCATTTTAGTTCCCTGGTTATAGAGCCTCCAATATCTTTTTTTAATGCTTTGGGCAAAACCTCCCAGGTGTAGGTTTCCACTTCCAGGTGCTGTGTGAGCGGCGTATTTTTATGCATGTCCAGGATGTTTATGATATCGTCCTGCGTAGTGGACAGCGGGGGTATTTTTTTTGTAAAAATGGGCACATGATAATGGATGCGCCATTCTTTAACTGATGCGTCACCGCTGTGTTGAAGGGCTTCCGGAAGATCCCGATAGGATACCAATTCGTTGTGCTTGCTTCGGCTGATAACCTGGTGCAGGTAGGTAGGTTCAGCAAATTGCCTGATGGCCTTTGTTAGCGTATTCCGTCCCGTATTATTTTTTTGGAAAATAGCTTTAAGTGCTGCACTGATCTGTATTTTACCAATTTTTATGCCCCGCTTTTGCAATAATTTAATAGTGGTAGTTGGTTGCTCGTAATTAATGGCCGCGTGGCAAATGTCATAACATAATCGTACATATTTTTTTAAAAGGCTGCGGGCTTTTGAAAAAGACAGGTCCAGTTCCTGGCTTAGCTTGCGGGCGCCGGTTTCCAACAATTCACCGGTATACCAATTGATAAAGGAAAGGGTATCCGTTAAAAGCCCATCCGGTTCAGGCTCAATCGCAATAAAAATAGTTTTGCCATATTCCTGCTCCAGTTTTATTAAATGGGTAACGACAGCAATAATGCTGCCGGTGGCTTTTTTTACGGCGCGGTTAGTGGCTGCTTCATTTTTATGCCAATACCGGTAGCTCAACGGCGAGGTGGAGATGCTACCTTCCATCTTGTCCGGAAGCAGCGCGGCCAGTATGCCGGCAAGTTGTTTGGTATAGTTTACCCGTTTAACAGTAGTCCAGTCGGGAGCATGTACCGTGTCTTTTACGGTCGTCTTATGAAAACCGCCATAAGGAAACCCGTTCATGGTGAATACATAGGCATTTTGTTCCCCAAGCCAGTTTTTAAACCGGGCTAATTCTTTTTTTTGGGAAAGCGTTTGCGCTGCAGTGGCTGATAGCCGCAAACCGATGCCCATGGCTGTTTTGGGACTGCATTTCTTTTTTATCTCCGGGAAATATTTTTGCAACTCACTGAAATGTGCGGCCCATGTTTCGCCCGAATGAATATTGCTGCAATAGGTAAGATGTCCATAATTTGTTCTCATGATGCTTATACTAAAGAGATCGCGGGAGAGGCGGTAGCTAATTTTTTTGCTGCCTGGTACATGACGGGTTCGTCGATGGTGTATACATTAAAAGCCGTGCCAATGTTTTTTAATAACGGTATGGTTAGTACACCGCCTAAATGTTCCCTGAACTCCGTTAGTCCCTGCAGGAGTTCTTCCGTTTGGCTCAACAGGAGGTCGTTCGTGGGAAGGTTTAATTGCCACAACAAGTTGAATATTCTGTTCAACGCCGCTGTATTTAAATAGCCTTTCAGATGCGCATAAGTACAGTCCAGCGCAATTCCGATGGCGACGGCTTCTCCATGTAACAACCGGTAGCCAGACATACGCTCCAATTTGTGGGCGCTCCAATGTCCAAAGTCAAGGGGCCTGGAAGAGCCGCTTTCAAACGGATCGCCATTAGCAATATGCTGCAGGTGCAATTTTGCGCATTCTATAATAGTTTCCTGCATTGCGGTTTCGTCCCCTGCATGGAGCGCAGGGGCCAATTGTTCAATCCGCTCAAAGAAGGCGGCGTCTTTTATTAATGCTACTTTGATGGCTTCTGCCAGCCCTGCAATCCACGTTTTGTACGGTAATGTTCTTAAAAAACGGCTGTCGTTGATTACTGCTACCGGGGTGGCAAATGTTCCTAAAAAATTTTTTTTACCAAATGCGTTAATGCCATTTTTTACGCCAATGGCGGCATCGTTTTGCGCCAAAGTTGTGGTTGGAATGCGAATTAATTTTATTCCCCTGTGGGCTACTGCGGCTGCAAACCCTGTTACATCGCATACGGCACCGCCGCCGATGGCAACAACAAAAGAATGACGATCGATTTTAAATTGATGAATGGCATTAAGGATGGACTGGTAGGCCTGATCATTTTCCTTGGCTTTTTCACCACCGGGGATTATAAGCACATTAATGAACCGGCTGCCAATAGCGTAATGGCTTATGTAACGGCTTATTTCCGATTGCAATTCAGGATGAACGGCTGCCACGTTGCTGTCGATGATAAATAACAGGGAAGGGGTAAACCTATTATTAGAATGACTGTATATTATATCACTGAACGTAGTATTCTGAGTAGTAAAAATATCCTCCGTAAAGTGAATCCTGTACTGGTATTTTATTGTAAACTGCTGCTCAATAATCATGCTTAAAATTAAGTAATAGCAAAGTATTTACCTAGCAAAATAGAAAATGGTAAAAAACAAAGGATCAATCCGCAAAGAAGGACCTGCTGATGAATCGCCGCCCAGGCGGCATCTAAAAAAATAATGCTGAGCACTCCCGCTTTTACAGCTTTAACAATGTTTTTTGCATAAGGTGCTTGCCAGGCGTTGTATAGCGGTGTCATTACGGCGATACAAAAAGGTAATACTATCCAAAGCCCGGCGTATACGCCCGTATGCCTGCAGACCATGTATAAAATAAAAAAGACGAGTAAATAGAGAATGAAAGCTGTTGCCAGGTTCTTTCTTTTACCGCCATGTACTTCATCCCTGCTGATGGTGGTTACCGCAAAAATGTAAATAACCGGTACAATAGCTAAATAAAAATTTTGCTTTAGTACTGCAGGCATCAGGGAAATGCCCAGCAATAAATTGCATCCCCTGCAAAGCCCCATATTTAATGGGCCTGCCAGGCTATGGTGCTTGCTTTTAGAATCGTATAACAAAGCCAGTACAACAATAGTACAGGCCACTACAAAGGATGTTATACTAACCAGGGCACTACTTATGAGTGCAATAATAAATAAAATGCAGCCATATCGTTTGGCAGCTTTTTCCGTTATAATGCCGCTTGGGATCATACGCTCAGGTCGTTCAACCCGGTCCAGCCCGGCATCAAAAACATCATTGAATACAATGCCCCCTGCGTATAACCCTGCGGTGGAAGTAAGCAATAGTATGCTTTTGTAATAGAAATTACTGTTTTCGTATGAACTGCTATAGAACAATACAATGCTGACGCCCGCCAGCACATCTGCCATTGCGGTTATTACATTGGCAGGCCGGCAAAGCGTTATGTAATAAAATATCCTGCGCACCCTTTTATTTAATGATAATGGAGCTCTTGTCGATACGAGGTTGTTGTCCGCCACGTAAAACAGAGTTGTTTTCAAATTTTTCTGACTGGTTGATCATAAAGCCGTTCTCAAAATCGGTTGTATCTATTTGCCCGCTTTGACCAAAAGCTGTAATGGCGTTGGTATACGTAACGGCTTTAATTACGGCATCGCTGATGCCCTTTTGCTTCATCAGCAGGGCTGTTTTAGGAACAGCCAGGGGATCGCTGATGCCCCAGTCGGCGGCGGAATTGACCATGATCCGCTCGGCGCCATATTTTTTTACGATTTCCACCATTCGCTCATTTCCCATTTTTGTAAAGGGGTAAATGGTGAAAGCCGCCCAAAATCCCCGGTTTAACACCTCTTCCACGGTTTCTTCATTATTATGATCAATGATAACCATCGACGGATCCATGCCCTCTTCAACCGCTATATCCATGCTGCGCTGCGTGCCTTTCTTCTTGTCGCGATGCGGCGTATGCACCTGTACGGGCAAGGCGGCGTCTTTTGCCATCTGTAGCTGCAGGCGATAGTATTTTTCTTCTAATGCAGTTTGGTCGTCAAAGCCTATTTCACCAATTCCTACCACGCCTTCTTTGTAAATAAATTTTGGCAGCAGGGCCATTACTTCCTCTGCCAGCGCCTCATTGTTGGCTTCTCTTGAATTAAGCCCGATGGTACAATAATGTTTTATGCCAAACTGCCCGGAACGAAAGCGCTCCCAGCCCAGCAGCGAACTGTAATAATCAGTAAAAGTGCCCGCATTGGTACGGGGCTGGCCCAGCCAGAAAGAAGGCTCGATGAGTGCCACAATCCCCGCGTCAGCCATTGCCTGATAGTCGTCGGTAGTGCGCGAGGTCATGTGCACATGAGGATCAAAAAAAAGCATACCCTTTATAAGCTCGCTGTCTATAGCTTCCGGCAACACCGCCCGGTTTTCAATTGCTTTATTTCCACAGCACATACTTGTTCTATTTTTCTTGTAAAAATCGTTGTTGCAGTACTCCTGTTTTTTCAGGGTAAAATACCCTTGTAAGGGCCCAGATGGCGGCATCAATGCTCCTGCCCGCTGCTAATCGTTCTTCCGCGTAGTCTAGTAAAGAAGCCGCCAGCGCAGCGTTATTTCGTTCTTCAAGCCCGTAGATCCGGGCCAGGTCTTTATCAGTAAAAATCGCTTTTAAGATCAGTTGGTTCCACGCGGCATCCGGCAAATAAACGGAAGGGTAGTTGTTTTCATACATGATGGCTTCCAATACGGTGCCCATATTGCTCCGGATCCCCTCAGTACACCGACTTTTCCATGCTTCCTCATAAGCGAAGTATGGAAGCGCTTTGTACAAAATAGTGAGTTCCCCTAAATCGGCCTCATTAAATAAGCTTTCAATCGTGGCAATATATTCCTGTTCGTTTGCCGCATTTAATTGTAGTAACAGATAAAGCCTTGCTAAATCGAGCGGCGCCCAGCTATGCCAATTTGTATGTTGGAATTTTTCTGAAAGATGAATATAGAACGCCGAAGAAGCCGCAGGCTTTTGTTTGGAGAACTTTCTGCTTGCGAAAGAAAAATCCCGATTTATATTTTGCGGGAGAACCGGCAGCGCCATAAGCCATGCAAAGCTTTCTGCATTACTTTCTTTTTTAAGAACAGTTGCTATTGCGGTGCGCAATATTTCGAAAGTAGAAGCAAACATCCAATTTGCTGTTAACGGATTACAAAATAGTTGATCAGTAGTACTGCTACCACTATTAATAAGCCAAAAAATTCCCTCGCTTTTTCGATATAAGGCTTGTCCGCCTTCATAGATTCTACCAGGCTGGGCGCTTTATATTTTAACATCCAGTCCTTTACTCCATCTTTTGAAAAAAAGATACTGATGGAATAACAGAAGCACAGCAGGGCGAAGATCAGGTATATTTTTGGGAAATAGATCTTGAATACCGCCAGTCCGCAAAGTAGGGCAGGGATGCCATAAATACTTACCCAAAGCCAGGCATCATTATCATCAAAATTTACCCAGGCAAACCCAATAAAGGCAATGCAAAACAAGATATTAAAGATCAGTAAAAACATATTGATTGAATAACTGCTTACAAGATAAGATTTGACAGGCCCGTTTCCAAAATAACTGCTTTTTTATTTTTTGTTATGCGAACGGGTTGTTGAAAATTTAGCCAGCACTTTCGTTAAGCAGGTGTATGGTTAAATAAGCCATCAGGCCGGTATTTAGTTGCAGTGCCTTTTCATCGATGTCAAATCTTGATGTATGGAGCGATGGGGCACTGCTTTTTTGAGGGTCGGCGATGCCCAACAAATAAAAACAGGAAGGTATTAACTGGGAATAGCTTGCAAAATCTTCAGATGCCATCCAGGCATCTACTTCTAAAACCTTATCCCCGCTTAAATATTCTTTTGCTAATGCCGCAGTGTTGCGGGCAACGCCGGGGTTATTGTATAGCACCGGGTATCCTTTGTTTATCGTTATGTCGCAACGCCCTCCCATAGCTGCTGCCGATTCTGTTGCGATCTTTTTTATGAGCAAATGCGCTTCTTGCCGCCATTTTTCATCCATTGTCCGGAACGTGCCTTCAAGCGTTACTTTGTCCGGGATAATATTGATGGCCCCACGGCCTTCAATTTTTCCAAAGGAAAGTACGGTAGGCGTTAAAGGGTTTGCCCTGCGGCTTACAATTTGCTGTAACTGCATCAATAGGGCCGCCGTTATCATTACGGGGTCAATATTGTCCTGCGGTTGCGCAGCGTGACCACCGCGGCCGTGTACCGTTACAAATAATTCGTCCATAGAGGCCATAAAATTACCACTTCGTATGCCTATGGTTCCTGCGGGCAGGTAGGGCGAAACATGCTGGCCTAAAATGATATCCGGCTTTGGGTTTTCTAATGCGCCATCCCTGATTAAAAGACTGGCGCCGCCCGGCAATACTTCCTCCCCTGGTTGAAAAAGGAGTTTCACCGTGCCGCCGAAATCAGCTTCCAGTGTCTTTAAAATCGTGGCGGTGCCCAGCAGGGAGGCCATGTGCACATCGTGCCCGCAGGCGTGCATTACCCCGGGATTTGTGGAAACGTACGTCGTATCATTTTCTTCCGTTATGGGCAGGGCGTCCATATCTGTACGGATCGCGATCACGCGGGTACCCTCTTTTTTGCCTTTAATAATAGCCACTATACCAGTACCACCGGCTTCGTGAAAGGGTATTTCAAGCGCTTTTAATTTTTCTTTGAGAAAAGCGGATGTGTTAAACTCTTTAAAAGACAACTCGGGGTGGGCATGCAAATATCTCCGGCATTCGATGATGTCACGATGAATGGCAGCGGCACGTTCTTTTATTTTTTCCTTTATATTCAAAATTGACGCGCCTTTATAATTTTAGCCGGAACAAAGCGTTGGCGTTGTTGAAAAATATTTTTCGTTCTGCATTCTTGTCGGGCGCCAGTTTTTTTATCGCCTGGATGGCCTGCCAGCCGGTACAGGCGCTTCCTGTTCCAACCGCATCGGCACAATCACTGCCATATAAAAGTTTATCCTGGTGCCGCCTTAAAAAGGAGGTTGTAAACGCTTCATCTCTTGTAAGCGCATTCAGCCCGGATCCGGCAGACAGGTCGCCATATACATTGTCGTATTTGGTAAGCAGCATGTCTGTGAGGCCCCCCGGAGTGATCTTACCATTGGGATAAAGCACGTTTTGATCCGAATAATTTTTGTCAATATTGGCCCACCAGGTTTGCGCATGGCCAATGAATTTTACTTTTTTGTATCGGGTAAGCATGTTGTGCAAACGATCCAGCCCCCAGGTGTACATTTTGTACTGGAAGTGCATCAATACCGGTACATCATACTCTTGCGCCAGCCGGTAAATTGCCTGCATTTCCGGAGCATCGCAGTCAATATTATATTTTATTTCGCCAATTACACAAGCGCCCAGTTTCAGGTATTTTTCAATTTCCTTGGTGGCGCCCGGGGCGTCCACTACTTCATTAGCACCAAAGAAATAAGTTCCCTTGTGTTGTTGCGCCAACTGGTAACAAGCCTCATTGGGCGTTGCTTTTGCCTGCAGGCCGTTTGAAACGCCATAGTGGGTGGTACCACGGCTCATAGGGTGGCCCGAGGGGAGCAGGATGGTGTGGGTTACGCCCATTGTTTTTTGATGGGCCAGTAAGGCATCATCGCTGCGGTCTATATAATTTGTGTGCTGATGAATATCGATGATCCGTTCATCCGCAACGCTGCTGAAAATCGGTCTTAACACATCGGCTTTTACTGAAGTCATTGCTAAAAAGCCCGTTCCCAGCAGGGATGAGGTTTTAATAAAATCGCGGCGGTTCGATTTCGCTTTTGCCATAGTTAAGATAGGTTGTTTCTGTTTGTATAGATTTTTTCCAATGCGTTTATAATATCATCCATGTCGGCCTTTGAGCCAAGTAAAATTGCTCCGCCGCTGATTACAATAACGGTGTCCGATACTTTGTCGCAATTGGGCAACTGCAGGCTGTCTTTAAAAAATTGTAATTGCTGTTTGGAATAATTCTTTTTATAGGTATCCAACTGCAAAATATGATCTGTCCACAAGTCATGCTGCATACCTTTGATGTAGCCGCCTGCCGGTATTCCTTCGGCACCTAAGGCTTTTAGAAATAACGCGCGATCTGCATTGTTAAAGTGCTTTTTATCATAGGTAAACGAATACAGGTAATAGCCTGAACTGTTGCTGCCTTCATACTGCAACTGCGGTGTAAGGCCGGGAATGTTTTTGATTTTGCTGCTCAGGTATCTGGCATTTTCATTGCGCTTTTCGAAGCGTTCCACAGCATGCTCCAATTGCGAAAGTAAAATACTGCCCTCAAATTCATTCATGCGCATTTTTTGGCCGATGGTAATATTCTGCCCCTTCTTGTTGGTGCCGTGGTTTTGTATGGTATATACCCTGTCCATTAATACATCGTCATTTCCTATAACGGCGCCACCTTCTCCGGCCGCTATTTGCTTGCTGCCCTGAAAGCTAAAACAGCCTAATTTACCGATCGTTCCTAATTGCTGCCCCTTATATTTGGCAAAGTTGGCCTGGCAGGCATCTTCTATTACCGGAATGTTTTTTTTGTTTGCAACGGCCATTATTGCGTCCATATTACAGGCCGATCCCATGATGTGAACCGGCATGATCGCTTTGGTGTTGGGTGAAATTTTCTTTTCAATTGCCGCGGCATCTATCTGGTAGCTTTTGTAATCCAGGTCTGCCAATATCGGAAGGGCTCTGGCGGAAAGTATTGACGAAATGGTGCCAAAATCGGTATAAGGAGAGGTAATGACTTCATCTCCCGGTTGTATGCCCAGGGCATCCACGCAAACGCCCAATGCCTGGGTTCCGGACCCGGTGCCTACACAATATTTTGCCCCGGTAAGCGCAGCATATTTTTTTTCAAAGCTTGCTACGGTTCCGTTAACGGGATTATTGATTCTGCTCCAGGCGCCGCTTTTTGTAGTAGCGGTTATATTGGCCAGCATAGCGTCGTCAACAATCATAGCCGGCCATTGCGGCCAGGGTTGCGTTCGCACAGGCGCGCCGCCGCTTATTGCCAGTTTTGCAGCGCTCCAATTCCGCTGCTGGCCGGCTGCTGCAGTTAATGGCAGGGCAAGGGCTGCTGAGCCCGCGGATAATACTGAAATAAATTTTCTGCGTGTGTAGTTTTTTTTCTTCATGGCAATGGAAAATTATTAATGTTATCTGTTATTTTCTCTGACTTTGTTGACAACGGTGCTCATGATACTGGTTGGGGGTAACGCGGGTTGCCCGTACCAAAAGAAAGAATCATACCCCTCATAAAACTTTTTCTCAATATGCCAGTCGTTGGGGAGGTAGCTGGGAACATCATTGCAATACCCCGCTACCATTACTTTTTTCTGCGGCCATAATTGCCGGATTGCCGTGCCATATTCATTGACCACTTCCCTTGACAAACCTACTATTTTTAAATCACCAATATTGATGGTTTGTACATATATTTTCATATTGTCGGACAACGGGCTTTTTGATTGAAGCATTAAATCGGCCCAACGGATATTTCTGTCCTCTACTATCGAGGTATCTTGGACGGTATTGTCCGTTTTAAATTTTTGGATGCTGTCCCGGCTCCAGGGGGTGGTATGTACGTTGACGGCATCCAGGTAGTAGGATAGGGCACCGGGCGCCACATTGCCTAAACCTTTTGCCAGCGTTTTTTGTATATCCGTTGCCAGATCAGTTCCCGCTTTTTTAAAATCAAGATCCACCGGGTTTATGTCGCCACCGCAGCCCTGTATAAATAATGCATTTTTGTAACCGGATTTTATCAGGAGCTCTCTGGTGACGCCGGGATAATTCGCGCTAAGGATATATATAGAAGGCTCTGTGCCTGTGAAAACCGCATGACACCCCGTAAGAAATAAGATATTTTTTTCCTTTGTGCGAATGCTTTGTGTTTCCAACAGGTCTACTGTATTATCGTAGGGGCGTATTATTTCCTTTGTATTCCTTCTGTTAAACCCGATAGCGGTGGTGCCCACCCCAAATTTAAGCGTAGCCGGTTGCATGGAGTCCATCGCGGCAGCTACACAATTCAAAAGTGCATTTTTAAGCGTAGTGTTCAGGTAGGAGCTGTCAGGGTATTGATAAAAAGGCTCCCAGGTGCTCCAGCCTCTGGTAACCGGTGCAAAATGTGTATGGGAGGCATTTACCAGAATTGCCGCCGCCGGTATTTTGTATTTTGCTGAAATGATATTTTTTACGGTATTAATATAACTGAGCGCAAAGCCGGTAAGATCAGTGCCAATGAGTAAAATTTTTTTCTTTTCAAAACCAATGGCCATTGCCGTTACCGAAAGGGTATGATCTGTAGCATGTATGGCTTTATAAACAATGCCGGCTCCTGTTACTCCGAAAAGCTGGTTGTTATGGCAGGCAATTGCCTCCAGGTGCATATTATACGTTGCATTATTGTTTCTCCCGATCAACTGCCAGGGATTATTGGTAATAGCCGGATTGAATCTCCAGATACTGTCGTTACTGTTTAAGGCATACAGGTTCTCGGCATCGGCCGTAATGCTTACCAGTTTCCCTTTTTGTTCGGTGGCAATTTTTATGGGTGCCGCTGCTGCAACGCGGGTATTTCTTTTAAAAAGATTTCCATCGGCATCCGTATAATAGTTGTATCCTTTGTAAGGGTGCACCGGGAGGGCATGCGGGCCTGTCTTTTTTGTTGCAAGCGCTGCAACAACAGTCTTTTCCGGTGCATGAACCGCTTCCCAGGTAAGGGAAAACCGCCCTTCCTTGGGGGCCGCAAATCCTGAAAGCGAAAGGGAATAAGGTGGCGCTTTGGGGTCAATGCTCCGGGTTGCTGCTCCAACCAGATAATGCTCCTGTGCAACAGTCATTTTTAATAAGGAGAACATCAATATCGTTACAACAGCTATTTTTTTCATTGAAGCTTTTTTAGTATTTACCGTTTGAAGAGGTTAAGGCATTTTGTACGCTGCCATGCTGAAACAATAACTCCTTTGCCGTATCATAGTCATTGATATTGCTCAGGCCCATAAGCATTTTTACCGCGCGGTCTGTAATCTTCTCATTGATGAGCTTCACGTTTACCATTTGGTTGTCAATAATGCGCCCCAACCGTATCATAGTGGTGGTACTGATCATATCAAAGATCATTTTGTGCGCAGTACCGCATTTCATGCGGGTGCTGCCGGTAATAAATTCGGGCCCGGTAATTACTTCAACAGGATATAACGCCTGTGCGGCGATAAGGCTGCCGGGGTTACTTACAATACAGCCTGTATCAATGCCTTCGTTTCTGCATTTGGAAAGTGCCGCCAGTACAAACGGCGTGGTTCCGCTTGCTGAAATACCTACGACCAAATCTTTTTGGCTGATCCCTTTTTTGAGTAATTGCTCCCAGGCTTCATTTTTGTCATCCTCCATTTCTTCCCTGGCTTCCGCAAGCCGATCGACGCCTCCTGCTAAAATTACCTGAAATAATTCAGGATCAGCGCCATAAGTGGTAGGCAATTCGATCACATCCAAAACAGACAAGCGGCCGCTGCTGCCGGCGCCGACATAAAATAGCCGGCCGCCGTTTTTAATTTTTGTTACAATAATTTCAATAAGTGCATTTATCTGGGGTAAAACCAGCTCAATAGCCAGTGCTATTTTTTTGTCTTCGGTGTTTATATAGCGCGTTATTTCCTGAACACTCTTGGTTTCAAGATGCCGGTATGCAGAGGGTTGTTCGGTTATTCTTGTTTGCATAGAAATATTTTTCACTTACGAAAGTGCGGTTTTGATGCGTTATTTATTTGCGAATATACGCAAAATTGTATTGTAAATTTTTTTTGCCTTTTTTTATTCAATAGAAAATTATTTACGGAGTAACGGAGAGGGCGTTGCATTTACATAAGTAGTCCTGCTGATGGCGCTGCGCCGGCCGGAGGCGGTAATCACAATCGTCTTTAATATTCTTTTTTCTCCATCGGGAACTTTTATAACAATTGGTTTTTCATAGAGATAATCGGTTTCCCGTGGATTAACGTCGTCCAGCGTATAAAAAATACGCGCGCCTTTTACGGTGGGCTTTAAAGTTACCGTAAAGGTTTTTCCATGAAATGCCCGGTCGTCTTCCGCGCCAATAGCCATCGGAACAAAGAAATGCGTATCATTTTTCTGATCGATTGCTCCCAGGTGCAGTGGCAGCCTGTTTTCAAGAAAGGACTGGTACTGTTTCTCCGCCAGCGGGGTCCAGCAATCTTCTGCAAATGCCAGCATCCGGGGCAGAATCATATATTCGACCTTTGCAGGGGTTGCCATATATTCGGTCCACACACAGGCTTCAGCGCCTATTATATATTTTTTTTGATCTTCTGTTAATTTATCTGAGGCGGGGTTGTATCCATATACTTTGCTCAAGGGGTTAAAGCCTTTGAATGCCAAGGGTTCCTGCTCGGGCTTCGCCTGGTAGTGGTCAAAATAAATATAGTCGTTAGGCGCCATGATCACCTGGTGCTTTTGTTGTGCCGCCGCAATACCTCCGGCTTCTCCGCGCCAGCTCATCACCACTGCGTTGGGCGCCAGTCCGCCCTCGAGGATCTCGTCCCAGCCAATAATGGTGCGGCCTCTGCTGTTTACAAATTTCTCAATACGTTGTATAAAATAGCTTTGCAGTTCATGCTCGTCTTTCAGGTGATGGTCTTTAATGCGTTGCTGGCAATATTTGCAGGTTTTCCATCGGGTTTTGGGCACTTCATCGCCCCCGATATGGATATATTTTGAGGGGAAAAGGTCCATTACCTCGCTTAAAACATTTTCAAGAAAAGTAAAGGTGGATTCTTTGCCGGCGCAAAATACATCTTCATAAATGCCCCAGCTTTCAATCGTTTTAAACGGGCCGGGATGATCGCCGCAGGCAAGTTCCGGGTAAGCCGCCAATGCCGATATACAATGCCCGGGCATTTCTATCTCGGGAATAATATTGATATAGCGGTCTGCTGCATATTGCACCAGTTCCTTCACCTGTTTTTGTGTATAAAAACCGCCGTGCGGAATGCTGTCATAGCCCATGGGATTGTCCTGCGCGCTTCCCAGTATCGTTTGTGCGCGCCAGGCGCCTTTCTCCGTGAGCAGTGGATATTTTTTTATTTCGATGCGCCAGCCCTGGTCTTCTGTTAAGTGCCAGTGAAACGTATTTAATTTATAGGTAGCCATCAGGTCAATAAATTTTTTAAGAAACCCGATAGAAAACATATGCAGGGCTACATCCAGATGCATCCCTCTGTACCCGAATCGTGGCGCATCTTTTATCGTTCCTGCCGGGATCTGAATGGCTTTGCCGCCGGTGAACTTTGACAACTGTATGAGGCTTTGCAGGGCGTAAAAAGCCCCGGCACCATTGCCGGTTACCGTTATATTTTTCGGACTGATCTGCATTTCATACGCTTCTGATTTTTCACCTGCGTTGGTTATGATAATAGCGTTGCTGCTGTTGCGGCCGGTTCCTTTTTTTATTATTAAGCGGATGCCTTTCGCCTGTTTTAGAAAATCATTGTAAAGGCCTGCAAGGCGTTTTGATTCTTCGGTGTCATAGATCAATACCGTTTTATCGGTTACCGAAAATTGTCCTTTGCCGGCGACTACTGATGCGGGGTAAGGAATGATGTCGGTAAAGTGGCTGGTTTGGGAATGGGCGGGGATTGCAAAAAAGAGCAGGAGAATACTGGAAAATAGTTTCATATTTCGGCTTTTGCGTTGTTTGTTTTTACGTTTTGAGGCCTGGTTGCGTTTTGTTTGCGGTTTTAAAAAATAAAATTACGCAAAAAATGCTCAAAATCTCAAATCATTTTTTATATTCGTTACCTAAAGATTGAAAAACGATTAGAAAATACAAAGCCATTGAAATCGGATTCGGTATGAGGAATACAGAAAAAAATAAAAATTCAAAACTTGCCAGAGTATTGCATGTAATAGGGCCCGGGATCATTACTGCGGCGTTGGTGTTTGGGCCCAGTAAAATGACGATCACTACCAAACTGGGCGCTGCTTATGGGTATGATTTGTTATGGGCGGTGGTGGCTGCCATTTTTTTTATGGCAGTGTTCACCAACATGTCATCCAGGATAGCGCTGGCTGCAGACCGTTCTTTTTTATCCTTGTTAAAGGAGCGCTGGGGCAAGCCTGCGGCCATATTGGTGGGGATCGGCGTTTTTTTGGTTACGGCTTCATTCCAGGCGGGCAACTCTACCGGCGTGGGTATTTCATTAGCCGAAACAACGGGTATCAGCGCCAAAGTATGGATCGTGCTGGCAAATGGCATCGGTGTGCTGCTGTTATTTTTTAAGGGATTCTACAAGATCCTGGAAAAAATAATGACCCTGCTGATCGTGATCATGCTGGGCTCTTTTATTATTACCTTCTTTCTCGCAAAACCGTCTGTGAACGGTATTGCCGGCGGCCTGGTTCCCACCTTGCCAAAGGGAGCCCTGGGGTTGGTGATTGCTTTATTTGCTTCGGCGTTTTCAATAGTGGGCGCTTTATACCAGTCGTATATGGTTCAGGAACGGCGCCGGTTGTCTCCGGACTTACAACAAAAACCTGCGGATAGTTTGCCCGGTATTCTGATACTGGGTGTTATGGCCAGTATTGTTTTAATATGCGCTGCGTCGGTCTTACATCCGGCAGGCGTAGTGGTAACCAAAGCCACGGATATGTCAAAAACATTGGAGCCTTTATTTGGCAAATATGCGGCCTATCTTTTTCTCATTGGTTTATTTGGGGCCTCTTTTTCTTCACTTATTGGCAACGCATCAGTAGGGGGCACCCTTTTAGGAGATGCACTGGGCTATAAGGGGCAACTGAGTTCCAATGCGGTACGTATGCTGATCGCTTTGGTAATGACCATCGGCGCTTTTGTGGCCTTACGGTTTGATAAAGCGCCATTAGAACTTATTGTGTTGGCGCAAAGCGTTACCATATTGGTGGTGCCGTTTATCGGCATTGCCATGTTTATTATTTCCAACGACCGCAAAATAATGGGGCGGTATGTGAATACGCCCCTTACAACCGTTATAGCGGGCATCGGGCTGCTGCTGCTGCTGCTGCTGGCTGTTATTAATGTGAAAGAATTATTCTTCAAATAAGAAAAGCATTTAAAGGTGGGAACAGATGCGTCCGCAGTACGAGTTTTAAAAAGAAAAAAAATACGCAATGAATGAATTACAATTAATAGAAGATGAATTATACCAGCCGTCGGCCGCTCTGCTGCAGGATATGAAAGCATTAGACGGCGATATTATTTTTTTGGGCGCTGGCGGCAAAATGGGCCCGGGCATGATAAAGCTGGCTTGTGTAGCGCTAAAAAAGGGCGGCATATCAAAGAGGCTGATTGCGGTATCGCGCTTTAGCGATGCAAATGCCCGCAAAGAGCTGGAGGATTTAGGTGTGGAAGTAATAGCGGCAGATTTACTGGATGATGCGCAACTGCAGGCGCTCCCGGAGGTTAAAAATGTAATGTACCTGGCAGGAACAAAATTTGGCACCAAGGATAAAGAGCCTTTTACCTGGGCAATGAACGCCTATTTGCCGGGGCGCGTGGCAGCAAAATATAAAAATTCAAGAATCGTTGCTTTTTCTACAGGTAATGTGTACCCCTTTTCAAAGTTGAGCGACGGAGGATTTTCGGAAGATACAAAACCCAACCCCGTTGGCGAATACGGACAGTCCTGTTTAGGGCGCGAGCGTATCTTTCAATATTTTGCCGAGGTAAATAAAACACCGGTGCTGATCTATCGGCTGAATTACGCTATAGACCTGCGCTACGGCGTTTTGCTGGAAGTAGGTAAGGCTGTTTACAACGGAACGCCGATCGATATTTCAACCGGTGCGGTAAATGTCATCTGGCAGGGGGATGCCAATGAAATAGCCTTAAGAAGTTTTTTGCATTGCAGCACTCCGGCAAAGTTGTTAAACGTTACGGGGCCGGAAACGATCAGCCTGACCTGGCTGGCTGCTCAATTTGGGGCGGTATTTGGTAAAGAACCGTTTTTTACCGGAGCCGTGCAGGACACTGCATTGCTTAGTAATGCCTCAGAAGCGCATCGCCTTTTTGGTTACCCGCGCGTGCCCCTGAAGCAAATGATTAGCCTGGTGGCGGACTGGATCAGCCTGGGCGGAAAACAAATTAATAAGCCTACTCATTTTCAGGAACGGCAGGGACAATTTTAACAATACCACTATGAATTTGTCTGAAGTCATAAAAAATAGTTTGCAGGAAGGCATTGCCATACCGGCGCATCCCCTGGCGCTTACGGCGGCGCGGGAATTTGATGAAGCCACGCAACGCCGGTTAACCCGTTATTATTTATCCAGCGGCGCCGGAGGAGTAGCGGTTGCGGTGCACTCTACTCAATTTGAAATACGGGATCCTGCTATTAATTTATTAGAAAAAGTGCTTTATACTGCTGCCGATGAAATTGACCGGAGTGGCAATACCGGTTTTGTAAAAGTGGCGGGTATCTGCGGGCCAACGGAACAGGCGATAGCGGAGGCCCGGCTGGCCGTGAAATACGGATACCATCTTGGTTTGCTTAGTATGGGCGGACTGCAGCAGGCGACGGAAACCGAGCTGATTGAACGTACAAAGGCGGTTGCGGCTATTATACCGGTGTTTGGCTTTTACCTGCAGCCGGCGGTGGGGGGCAGAATTTTGAGCTTTGATTTTTGGAAAAAATTTGCCGATATACCCAATGTGCACGCGATAAAAATCGCAGCCTTTAACCGCTATCAAACATTGGATGTTGTGAGAGCCGTTTGTTATTCCGGCCGAAGAGATGAGATAGCCTTGTATACGGGAAACGATGATAATATTATTGCCGATCTGTTAACCCCTTATCAGTTTACGATTAATGGCGAGCAGGTGCAAAAAGATTTCAGGGGCGGTTTGCTGGGCCACTGGGCGGTATGGACGCATAAAGCGGCTGCTTTGTTGCAGGAGATAAAAAAATATAAAGCAGGCCATGGTGCGGCTATTGCTGCGTGGTTATCAAAAAATATAGCCGTAACGGATATGAATGCTGCTGTTTTTGATCCTGCTCATCAGTTTCACGGTTGCATACCCGGTATACATGAGGTGCTGCGCCGGCAGGGTTTACTAAAAGGGACCTGGTGCTTAAATCCGGACGAGGTATTGTCTCCCGGGCAGCCGGATGAAATAACCCGGGTGGCACAGGCCTATCCGGAACTGATTGATGATGATTTTGTAAAAACATTTTTGCAGAATGATAAAGGATAGTTCACAGAAAGCACAGATTTACACAGAATAAAAAATATCGGGCAAAACTTCTGCGCAAATCTGAGACTGTGACAGAATCGAATATCTTATAAAAAGATAACAATGAAGTTGTTTAGACTTTTGTATTTCCCGCAGATCAAACCAGATTTTCGCAAACAACAATCTGCGAATATCAGCGATGTATTAGATCTGCCTAAAATCAGCGGGAAAGCCGTATGCAACATTGTTTCTATAAAAGTTTAAACAACTTCAAAATGAAAAGAAGGTCTTTTATTAAAAAAACAACAGCATTGTCTTTATTGCCGTTGGTAAAACCATTGGGGAATTTTTCAACTCAGTCCGAAAATATGAAAATCAAAATAGATCAAATTGCGTCTGATTTTGAAAGACAGCCGCTGGTGCGGCCTTTTGGGTTTAAAGGAGGGTATTTAACCGAGTTATGGCAGGCCGTTTCTTTAATGAAAACCGCGGCAGGCACGCCCAAAATCAGCCTGGCTACGCAAAGCGTTTTGTATGGAGACCCCGCTGTTTTTTCCGCACATAGTGAAAGCGCCGGTAATGCACTGATGTATGCTTTGTCTGAAAGGGCCTTACAGTTGACAAAAACAACGCCGTTCAATACCCCGGTTGACCTGCTCGAAAATATTTTGCCGGAAGTAAAGCGTTATGCGGTTGCCCTTACGGGTTCAGATGACGTGAACCTTAACTTTATTTACAATGCATTGGTAAGTGTAGATAATGCCGCGTGGCTCGTTTATGCATCAGAAAACAGGTTGGAAAATTTTGATGCAATGATACCCGCCCTTTATAAGAAGCCGCTTAGCACGCACAATACTAAAGTTGCTGTAATGTATCAGATCCCTTATGGGATGCCGATAGATGATATACTGAAAGCGGCTGCAGCCGGCTATTTTGTGTTTAAAATAAAAACAGGAATGCCGGGTAGCCAGGAACAAATGCTGCAGGCAGATATAGAGCGGCTCACCCGGGTGCATAATGCGCTTAAAGATTTAAGGACGCTCCACACAAAGGACGGGAAGCTCGTTTACACGCTTGATGCAAACCAGCGCTACCAAAAAAAGGAAACTGTATTAAAATATCTGGATCATGCCAGGAAAATTGGTGCATTTGACCAGATCAAATTATTTGAAGAGCCTTTCCCCGAATCCAACAATGACGATGTCAGGGATTTAGGAATAGTTATCGGCGCCGATGAAAGTGTACATACCGAAGCCGATGCATTAAAAAGGATTGCACAGGGCTATAGAACATTGGTATTGAAAGGCATTGCAAAAACCCTGAGTCTGAGCATGAAGATCGCAAAGGTAGCGCAGGATAATAATGTGGCTTGTATCTGCGCCGACCTGACGGTGAACCCGCTGTTGCTAGACTGGCATAAAAACCTGGTGGCACGTTTGCATCCTTTTCCGGGTGTGGGGATGCCGATGATTGAAACCAACGGGGATATGAACTATAAGAATTGGAGCACCATGAAAACCTGGCATCCGGTTCAAAATGCTTCCTGGCAACAGGTGCGGCAGGGTGTATTTGAATTGAATGATGATTTTTATAAAAGAAGTGGGGGGATATTTATGGATATACCCCATTATGAAAATATGTTTACACGGCATCATTAAATTCCGGCAATGAACAGAAGGAATTTTATATCAAGCACAGGACTGGCAACCGCCGGATGGTTAAGCACGGTTAATAGCGGGAAACCAACTCGTGCGCTATCAAAACAGGGGCAGGTTGATGGCGCCGGCAGCGGTTACGATCTTATGAGGGAAGTGGCCCGATACCGGAAGCTGGATGCGCATTGCCATGTAAACCTTTTTGACGGCCCGCCGGAGAGCAATATTGATTTTGCAGATAGATTGCATATTGATAAAATGGTGGTTTCCCGGCCCATATTCGATGGGAAAGGCACTCCGGCCGATTTCATCCGGTATAATGATCTTGTGTTACAAGCGATGAAAAAGTACCCTACGCACTTTTTAGGACAGTTTACCGTGAACCCGCTGTATCAGAAAGAATCATTGGAGGAAATAGACCGGCGTGCGGGCCAGGGAATGGTAGGCCTTAAAGTATATACCCAGGTAAAAATCAGCGATCCGCTGTTTTACCCCATTGTAGAAAAGATGATCAAATATAAAATGATCACGCACATGCACTCGAACTGTCAGTTGGGACTGGGAGGATACCGGATGAAATATGATACTGGTGTCCGGCCTCAAACCTCCATACCTGAAGATTTTGTGGCCATTGCCACACGGTATCCGGAAGCCCTGTTTCAATATGCGCATATTGGCGGCGGCGGTGATTGGGAATATGCCTGCAAAATGCTGGCCGGTTGTAAAAACGTATACGTGGATACGTCGGGCAGCAACAATTCCGGACATATGGTAGATTTTGCCGTACAGCAACTGGGCATTCACCGGGTGTTTTACGGAACGGATAATTGTTACTATCAAAGTATTGGGAAAATACTGGCATCCAATCTATCAGACGAACAAAGAAAGATGGTGTTTTTTGATAATTATAAAAATATGCTTTTAAAATCGGGTAATCATGTTAATTGATTGTAATGCGTATGTTGGCCACTGGCCATTTTTGCAGCTACAGTATAATCGCTGCGAAGGACTATTGTCTAAAATGAACAGCTACGGAGTAGACCTTTCCGTTATCAGTAACCTGAATGGTATCTTTTATGCCAACACGCAGCCAGGCAATGAAGAGCTGCATCAGGAGCTAAAATCCCGCAAATCATTTCAGGACCGGTTCATCCCCTTTGCCGTTATTAATCCCATCTATGCGGGATGGAGGAGGGACTTTAAAACCTGCATGCAGCAGTGGGGCATGAAGGGGGTGCGCCTCTATCCCAAATATCATGATTATACTATTACAGACGCCAATTGTGTAGAACTGGTAAAGATGGCCCGTGATGCGAATGTACCGGTGTGCTTTAACATGCGAATGGTAGACAGCAGAGCACGTTCCTGGATGGATATTGACTATGTGACCGGCACAAAAAAACCGGAATGGAATATAAAAAATATTTTGCCTATAGTGGAATTGGTTCCTGATGCAAAATATATTGTTTTAAATTATGCGAATCCTGTAGCACTCTCCGATAAGGAAAAGCAGCTTATCCAAAATGCCCATCTTTTAATAGATACATCGGGCAGGGGGTTGACGCATATGGGCGAGGCTATAAATAGTTTTGGCGTACAAAAATTTGCTTTTGGTACACATGCGCCGATACTGGATTATTTAACCGGGCAACTGCGTATTGAATCGTTGCGGCCATCCGAGGCAACGGAGAACGATAAAGAAAAGATCCGTAGCGGAAATATTAAGAAAATGCTTGCGGTATAATTATGATGTTTCGCTTTCTTATACCAATAAAATGTGCAGGGCTTATACTGACGCTCATGGGCCTCAGTTATCAATCCGTTGCGCAACGTATTTACGGCGGTTTTTACACGGCAGATAAATTAAAAAACAGTATTGAGAATTGCAGGAAATATGACTGGGCCATACAGTTAAAAAATAGTACGCTGCAAAAAGCGGCGGTTTGGAAAAATAAAACAGATGATGCTTTATGGGCAATGGTTCCGGCCCAGGACGTGCCCAGAACAATAGACGTTACCTTAAACCGTGCAGCCCGTGAGCCCAAAGTGTCTGGTTGCCTAAACTGCGGGAATGATTTATCGGCCTTTGGCAATTACCCGTATATTGTAACGGTTGAAAAACATCCCTGGAAAATAGAATGCCCGGTTTGTCATGCCCTGTTTCCTACAAATGATTTTGAAAAGTATTATAAAAGCGGCATCAATAAGAAGGGGGTCTTTGATTCATCCATTGCCGACAAAAAACTACTGTTCAATACGGCGCATCCCGACGTGCAGGATCCGCTGCATCAATTTGGTGTGGATGACGGATGGGGATACAATCTTACAAAGGATAAAGTATACCGCTTTGTGGGCTATTATAACTGGAAGCAGTGGAACTATATTATTGATGGACTGAGCCTATTGTCCGATGCATGGCTGTATTCAGGCGATACGGTTTATGCGCATAAAGCCGCGATTCTTTTAGACCGCATTGCAGATGTATATCCTGATATGGATTGGGCACCGTATGCTAAAAAAGGCTGGTATCATTCTGATGGCGGCGGGGGCAAAGGAAAGATCGGCGGCTCCATATGGGAAACGGGTTTGGTCACTACCATGGCGCTAAGCTACGACAAAATACTCAGCGGAACCCTGAACGACGCAGCGCTGTTTGCCTTTTTAAGCAAAAAAGCGAAGGCGTTTCAGCTTCCTTCAAAAAAGGGAAGCCGCGAACTATGGGTGCATAATATTGATCAAAATATTTTGCTGACAATTTTTGACGCAGTGATGAAAGAAGATATTCGCGGCAACCAGGGGATGCATCAGTTGAGTGTGGCCGCCGCTGCTATAGCGTTGAATACGCAGCCCGAAACCAATAAATGGCTCAACTGGCTGTTTGAACCCCTGGGAGGCGCCATTCCCGGAATTATGCTCACCCGTTTTAACCACGACGGCACTTCCGACGAAGGAGCGCCGGGTTACGCACTAATGTTGTCCGGACTAATAACGCAAACTGCTGCATTACTCCATGGCTACAACGGGTACACGGCGCATGATATACTCATGGAATTTCCCCAGTTAAGAGCAGGCTTTATGGTTGCCTGCAACATGCTGGTAGCCGGTAAATCAATTCCCAACCAGGGCGATTCCGGAGCTACGGGCCTGGTATCTTCATCGGGCTGTAACCCGGCATTTGTTGCTTTGGGATTTTGGCTTTATAAGGATGCAGAGCTGGGATTGCTGGCCTATACAGCCAATGGTAACAAGGGCAAGGGGCTGCATGCTCCTGTTTACACCAGCAATCCTGAAGCCTTAAGCAGTGAAATAGAAGCAATCGGGAAAAAAAATCATCATGTGTCTGTTGCCAGCCGGCTGTTAAGCGGTCATGGATATGCTATATTAGAAACAGGCGGAAAGAAAAATCCTACAGGGTTGATTATGAACTATGGCCGTTCCATCAATCACGCACATCCGGACCAGTTGAATATCGATCTTTTCAGTTTCGGAAAATGGCTGGCGCCGGATCATGGTTATCCGGAGTATGCCACCAAATGGCCTTCTAACGAAGAATGGACCGGCACTACACTATCACATAATCTTGTACTGGTAAATCAAAAACCACAAAAGGAAAACTGGACCGGCCATACAAAACTATTTCAATCCGTGGATGGGTTTTCAGCAGTAACCGTAAGCGCGCCGGACGCTTATCCCGGCATAGAAAAGTATGAACGCACGTTGCTTTTAATCGGCGGCACTAAAACAGATACCAATAGTTATGTGGTTGATTTTTTTAACGTAAAAGGCGGCAACGACCATTTGCTTAGTTTTCATGGCCCGCCGGGCACAATGACGACTACGGGGCTTCAACTACGGCAGGAGCCGGGAACCTATGCGGGGCCTGATGTGCCGAAAGGTGCATGGGCAAAAGGATTCCCTGTCGGATACTCCCATTTGTATGCAGTACAGAAAGATAGCAGCCCCGCCAAAATGTTCACCATTAACTGGCGGGTCAGTGATCAGTACCGGCCCGTAAAAGATCCACGACCGGTTCAGTTGAAACTACACGTTTTAACACCGGTGAACGATGTGGCGGTTGCAAAGGGAGATCCGCCTCAAAATAAGGCCGGCAATCCCAAAAATCTGGATTATATACTCCTTCATAAAAACGGAAAAGATCTTAACTCGGTTTTTGTAAGTATACTGGAACCGTACGTCGCTGCTCCTTTTATTAAAAATGCCCGCCAGATTGCCGTTGATAGCAGTGAGGTAACTATTTTAGAAATAGAAAATGAAAACGGAACTATAGATTATATTATCAAAAATAATGTTGGTGGTCATGTCAGCACAAAAGAAATTCAGTTGGAGGGCACTATAGCCTGGCTGCACACCCGAAAAGGTAAATTGCTGCGGGCTGTTTTGATAGATATGCCTTATCTGAAGTATAAGGGTTTTTCCCTGAAAGGCTTGCCGTCCCTGACGGGGAAGGTATTGGATATGAATAAAAAAACGAGCGGCGAGGGTTGGATTCTGGTGGACCGGCCACTGCCTGAAAGCGTTACCGGGCAGTATATTTTGATTAATAATAAAACAAACAGGGACGCTGCCTATTTAATCAAGGAAGTAGCACCACAAGGGAAAAATACGAGACTGAATTTTGGACCGTTGAATTTTGTCAGCGGATTTAAAGGTCCGGAGGTAAATGTGCGAAAAACGCGGGTGCCGCAGACCTACGATTTAGGGTATGAGTATGAGTTCGGGATCGGTGATGCGTTCGAAATCAGCCAGGTTCGGGAAATAAAAAAGTAACAAAAAAATTAATAATCATGAATCAAAAAAATGGCCGCCGGATTTTTATAAGGAATGCTTCCGTTATTGGGCTGGGGGCAACTGTAAATTTTGGAAAAATAGCCCCCGTACTTTTAACAAACAATGAAAAGCCGGCCATTCTGGGGGGTGTGCCTTTGTTTCATACACCCTGGCCCAAATGGCCGATGTGGAATAAGGAAACGGATGAGCCGTTGGTGCTGGAAGTATTACGCAGCGGCGTGTGGTCGCGGGCCAAGACAGTGGATTTATTTGAAAAGAAATGGACCGCCGTTATTGGCACAAAGCGCGCTTTAACCACTGTAAATGGTACCAATGCGTTGATTACCTCGGTAATACAGTCAGATATTGGTGGCGGTGATGAAGTGATATTAACGCCTTATACTTTTATAGCAACACTTACTGCGGTGCTGGCTTCCGGCGCAATGCCGGTATTTGCAGACGTTAACCCGGACACCTTCCAGATAGATCCTGAAGCTATTAAGAAAAAAATTACCAGCCGTACAAGAGCCATTTTGCCCGTGCATATTTGCGGCCTGCCTGCCGATATGGAAAACATAATGCCCATTGCGCAGCAGCATAATTTACTGGTTATTGAAGACGCCTGCCAGGCCTGGCTGGCAGAAATCAATAATAAAAAAGTGGGCACTTTTGGCCATGCGGGCTGTTTTAGTTTTCAAAATTCCAAGCATTTGCCTATGGGAGAGGGCGGCGCCATTGTAAGTGATGATGATACATTTATGGACCGGTGTGTTTCATTTCATAACCTGGGGTTACCCTATGGTACTGCTGGCGCAAGACCGGGCAGCAAACTCCGGCTTACGGAATACCAGGCGGCCATCGGACTGGCACAATTAGCAAGGCTTTCCGGGCAAACGGATACCCGAAATGTCAACGCCAATTATTTACGCGGACAAATGAAAGATATAAAAGGCATTACCCCGCATGTTTTAAACAAAGGCGTTACAAAAGCGGCTTATCATTTATTTCCTTTCAGGTATGACAAGCGTCATTTTGCCAACCTGTCGAGAGAGCTGTTTATAAAAGCACTACAGGCCGAAGGTATTCCCTGTTCGGGCGGCTATACACCCTTAAATGCCGTTCATAACCTGGGCAATACTTTTGAAACAAAAAATTACAAAAAGATGTATGCGGCGGCAGAGCTGAGTTATGAAAAATTTAAGGAAAACAACCAGTGTCCTAAAAATGAAGCGCTGTGCCTGGAAGCAGTATGGTTGCCACAAAATGTATTATTAACAGACAAGGAGAGCATGGACGCTATTGTTGATGCCATCCGCAAAATACAAAAAAATGCGCCGGCAATAAGCAAAACGGCAGTAAAGTAAAGCCGGTTTATAAGATAAAAGATAAAACCACCCGAGTTGTTTAGTTAAGAGGTTTAATCAGCCCCACAGGGCCAGCCGGCAGACAGCTAAATAGCCCGGTACGATTATTACGCCCCGGCCGGCCTATCGTGTGGACACAACTGATCTTTCCGTAGTTGGTGCTAAAGTGCCCGGAGGGCATAATGTACATAGCCCGCAGCGTTAGCTGTGGGAAAAGAAATGCGTAGAAGACGCGGCCCCGAAGGGGTCGAATAATAGCTCACAATAAATATTTTTCATCAAATGCAACACCATTCTCAATTAGCAACCGCTTATATTCATCGTAAAACGGCTCAATTTTATGATGCTCTTTTTGATTTTTGACATAGCTGGTAATGGTACTCCTTTCTTTTATTGAATAGGTGAAGGCACCGTAACTTTCCTGCCATCCACGAAATTCTGGAAACCGACTATTGTTTTTCATCCATATACTGCTGGATGCTTTTATATCCCTGATATAATCAGCAAGTGATATTGAGGGATGAAGGTCTGAAAAAATATGTATATGATCTTCTGTGCCGTTGATGCGATAGAGCTTACATTTTTTATTCTTTATAATACCCCAGATGTATTTGTAAAGTTCCTCACAATGCGCTTCTGTAATGGTTTTACAGCGATTTTTAGTAGCAAATATAATCTGGTAAAAAATCTGGCGGTAACTCATGACATTTATTCCATAGGTTATAGAATACCGTTCTGTCAACTGTAAGGTACGTTTAATTTTAGAAACTTCAACCCGCGTTCATTACATTCGACCCCTGCGGGGCCGCCTGTTCTACACATCTCTCACCCCGGGCTAAAGCCCGGAGTTATTCACATTACGCCCTCCGGGCTATGCCTGCTTTATTTCAGTAAGTATTCTCTATTAAGTGCCCGGAATTAAAGTAAAGTGAGGTTGGTGTCCTGGTACTTTAGTAAACGATCGTCGCTGGCCTCTAATTCAGTAATAAGATAATTGACCTGGTTTACATCACAGATCTTAATGGTTTGGATGGAGTTTAGTTTTTCAGAAATAGTGAGCACTGCCACTTTTTTAGCAGAGCGTATCAGGGCCTTTTTCGCCTGAACCACTTCCCAGTCAAGATCGGTTAACCCTTCTTCCACCGAAAAAGCGTTGGCACCCAGCAGGCAAAGGTCGGCTCTTATTTCCGATAGCTGATTGATCATGCCCGAACCTACGTGAAGGTTGGCATTTTTTAGCAATCTTCCGCCGATAGTAATCACTTCAATATTGTCAAATTCAGAGAGCGTAATGGCAATTTGAGGACTGATGGTAAAAAAGGTGGCTTTCATGTTTTTGGGGATCATTTTAGCCAGTTCAAGTATGGTAGTTCCTCCTTCCGTAAGTACGGTTGAATTATTTTTGATCAGCCGCAGCGCTTTTTCTGCAATGATCTTTTTTAATTCAAGAGCATATACTTCGTTTTGCCCGCTAAAAGGAGAAATAAAGGAAGTGCCAACGGCGCCCCCATGCACTTTTACTACTTTGCCTATTTCCGCCAGCTCAATAATATCCCGCCTGATGGTATCGTCGGAAACTTTTAGCTGCACACTCAAATCCGCGCACAATACTTTATTGTGGAGGTTGATTTCTTTTAATATAAATTTTTGTCTTTCGTCTTTGCGCATGACAATCATTTAGTTAAAGTTGATCCCTTTTAACAATCCGTTGCTGTAAATTGTTCAGTTTGCCTGATTTAGCGGTAAATATATCCATATATAATAATTCGGGGTTATTTATTTTAAAAGGACAGGGCCTCTGAAAAAGCTGCCCGGAAAAAGAGATAAAAAACCCGGTTTATTGGTCCTATGTTTGGCTGGCATCTTATAAAAGTAAAAATACCGCAAAAAAACCGCTAAAAAAAATTCAATATTACGGTTTTTGCAGTTATATTGCGTTAAATATCGATTGCAAATCTGCTAAAAGTATGCAAAATGTTGATCGATTATTGATTCGCTGCTTTTCATTTTATTAATAAAGATCCGTTACCAGGTACCTTCTGCGGGCAATATTATTTAATTCTTCTATTGTAAACTTTTTATTTTTATCTGAATGCTACCAGACGACGAATTGCTTATACAGTTGAAAAATGGCGAAACAAAAGCGTTTACGGCCATCTACAACAAATACCATCAGCAGCTTTATGCTTATATCCTGTATTTCATAAAGGATCGTCAGTTTGCCGAAGATGTATTGCAGGAAGTATTTGTAAAAATATGGAAGCACCGGGACCGTATCAATCCCCGGTTATCTTTCAACAGCTACATTTACCGTATTGCAAGGAACGCAGTGTTAAACCGTATGCGGAGCATGGCCTTTGAAAGAGTAATTGAATATGCCGGCGATGAGCAATTCTCGTATAACAATAATGAAGACGCTGTTTTATGGAAACAATACAGCGCGCTGTTCAGGGAAGCGGTGGAGCATCTTTCCGAACAACGGAAAAAAGTCTTTCAGCTTTGCAGGGAAGAAAAAAGAACCTATGCAAATGTTTCGCAGGAGTTGGGCATTGCCACCAGCACCGTGCAGGATCATATGGTAAAGGCCATCCGGTTTATCAGGGACTATGTTACTAAACGAACCGGCCTTCAGTTAGACCTCTTTATTTTGATATTGTTGAAGCATCTTACTTTTTTTTCGTAAAGAACCCACCGGCCGTTTGTTTTTGGGGTATTATAGATTGACGATGCTATATGATATCAAAATCAACCGCATATTATAACGGATTAATAGAAGGGTATCTGAACGGACAATGCACGCCTGAGCAGGAGAAAGAGCTTTGGATGTACCTGAGCAGCTCCCGCTCCAATAAAACGATCCTGGATCAGTTGCAAAAAAAATTCGACCTGGACGCAGTTGCCCCGCAATTGCTGGACGGCGGAAACAGCAAGCGGATTTTCAATAAGATCACTGAAGCGATGGGCCGGCCCGGAAGGATCCCCAAACAGGGGTATATAAAATGGCTGGGCATAGCAGCGATGCTGGTAGTGTTGGCCGGAACAATTATCCTGTTTGTAAGCCGCGCACCGGGTGGGGGCAGCGCTCCCCAAAAGCTGGTGAAAGGCGATGTGCCTCCCGGAGGCAACCGGGGCGTTATGGTGCTTGCCGGTGGCGCCCGGATCGATTTTGAAAAGATAACGATCGGAGATAGTGTTAAAGAGAGCGGTTTGGTTATAGCAAAGACCGGTGAAGGAGAAGTGCGCATGCGTACTGCCGGAAATGCAGTAGACACCGGCGAACAGCCGCAAATGAATACGATACAAACACCAGTTGGCGGCCAGTATAAAGTAACCTTGTCTGATGGTACCACCGTATGGATGAATGCGGGGTCCGTATTAAAATTCCCTGTCACTTTTACGGATACAGAACGTTCAGTTCAGGCCGAAGGCGAATTATATTTTGAAGTGGCAAAAGATGCGGCACATCCCTTTAAAGTGAAGACAGGAGAACAGGTAGCAGAGGTACTGGGCACTCATTTTTCCGTAAAATCCAACGCCAATAACGCCATTGTAAAAACAACGTTGCTGGAAGGCCGCATCCGTATCTCGGGGGGAACGGCTCAGCCCCGCATCCTGGAACCAGGGGAGGCCTCGGAATTTAAAGCCAAAACGAGCGAGCTGAAAGTAACCGTAAATAAAAATCCGGAGGAGGTTACGGCCTGGAAGAACGGATACTTTTTATTTGACAGTACCAACTTTAGCACCGTGCAGGAGCAGCTTGAAAAATGGTATGATGTTACGTTTCTATACGCCGAAGTGCCGCAAATGCAATTCTTTGGCAAAGTGCCACGAAACGTACCATTGTCGCACGTGCTGAAGCTGATGGAAATGGTTGGCGCAATAAAATTTAAAATACGGGGGAGAGAAGTATATGTAACAAACGGATAAAAAAACCGGAAGTGCTCGAACACTCCCGGCGAAACAAGGTTAACAAAAACTGATAGAACCATTCATTAACCCAATAGAACAAAGTTATGCACTTTGACGTAAATGGCATGCAATCATGTGCCCGCAAATTATGGAAGGGACGGTCTGCCTGCAAAATTGATCCCGACTTATTGTTAAGTATGAAATTGACTTTAGTATTTATTGTCGTCGCCTGCCTGCATGCCGGGGCGGCGGTACATTCGCAGCAAATAACGCTGAAGGTCAGCCATGCGCCGTTTAAAAGCGTAATTGAACGGATCGGTACCCAAAGCGGGTATGCTGTTTTTGCCAATGCCGGGGAGATCTCGATGGCGAAAACGGTAACGCTGGATCTGAAGCAGGCTACGTTAAAACAGGCGCTGGACGCTTGTTTCAGCGATCAGCCGCTTTCCTGGGAGATCGTAGATCAATCCATCGTGATCCGGAAAAAGAAAGCCCTGGCCCCTGCGCCCAGGGATCCCTTACGGCCCTGGCGCGATAGTGTGGTGACCGGCCGGATCGTAGATGAAATTGGCGTGGGCATCATTGGAGCCAGCGTTACGATCAAAGGAACCAATACAGGCACGAACACTGATATGGCGGGTAAGTTTCAATTAAGCCTTCCGGCTACGGGAGACGTGGTGCTGCTGGTAACGTCTGTGGGCTATGAGCCCAAAGAAGTGCCTGTTTTGTTTCCAAAAACCCGGGGGCTGGAAATTGGGATGAAGGCTTCTGTAAAAAGTGAAAATGATGTGGTGGTGGTGGCTTATGGAAAGCAGAAAAAAGAAAGTGTGGTAAGTGCTATCACTACTATTACCCCGTCCAGTTTAAAAGTGCCGTCGAGCAACCTTACAACCGCTTTTGCGGGGAGGCTGGCCGGTGTTATCGCCTACCAGCGGTCGGGGGAGCCGGGGCTGGACAATGCGTCCTTTTTTATCCGCGGGATCACCACTTTCAGCACGGCCGGTAAAATAGATCCGTTGATCCTGATTGACGGCATTGAAATGAGCACGAACGACCTGGCGCGGATCAATGTGGATGATATTGCTTCCTTTTCTATTATGAAAGATGCCAATGCTGCGGCCTTATATGGTTCCAGGGGCGCGAACGGTGTTATTCTGGTAACCACCAAGGAAGGCAGAATAGATAAATTAATGATCAATGTGCGGGCGGAACAATCCAGTTCCTATAACTCCCAGTTGGTGCAATTGGCAGACCCCGTTACTTATATGAAATTACAAAACGAAGCCGTTAGAACCCGTGATCCGATGCTGCCCCTTCCGTACTCCCAGTCAAAAATACTGGGAACGGAACAGGGCGGCGACCCGCTTCAGTTCCCTTCTGTGGATTGGTACCACTATTTGTTGAACAACAAAGCCACCAACCGGCGGGTGAACCTGAACATAACCGGTGGCGGCCAGTCGGTGCAATATTATCTGGCCGCAAACTATCAGAACGACCAGGGTATATTAAAGGAAAGCAAAGAGAACCTGTTCAATAATAATATTAATATCAACCGTTTCCAGTTGCGTTCCAACGTTACCATAAAGTTTACGCCTTCTACCACAGGTATCGTAAGAGCCTACGGGTCGTTTGACGATGGTAGCGGACCGTACCAGGGAGGTGCATCTGTATTTAAGTCTGCCCGTAACGCCAACCCGGCAATGTTTTTACCCTACTACCCGGCAGATTCAGCAAACCTGTATACCAATCACATACTGTTTGGGTCAGGGCCGGAATTAGGCGCCTATGATAACCCGCTGGCGGACGTTATAAGCGCCTACAAACAATCAAAGCAATCCATGATGATGATGCAGTTGGAAATGGAGCATAAATTTAATGGAGAGCTGAAGGGTCTTTCTGCCAGGGGTATTTATAATGTGATGCGGAAATCCTATTATGATCAGTACAGGGCCTATTCGCCATTTTATTATACACCGGCCACAACTTCCGACGGATCTTACCAGTTGGTTGCATTAAACCCGAATAGCGGAACCGAATACCTCAGCTATGTGCCGGGGGGGAGAGTGGTAGATGCGATCCAATACGGGGAGGCGCGTTTGGGCTACAACCGGACTTTTAATAAAGTACATGATATCAATGTTACATTGGTGGGAACGATCCGTTCCGCTACGGGTACCCTTAATACCACTGATTCGGCTTACAAAATGGGTATGGAGCTCCAGGCATCGCTGCCCCTGCGTAACCTGTCTACTGCGGGAAGGGTGGCCTATGGATATGATTCCCGCTATTTCTTTGAATTCAATTTTGGATATAACGGCAGCGAGCGCTTTGCACCAAAAGATCGCTGGGGGTTTTTTCCGTCGGTAGGCGCGGGGTGGATGGTGAGCAATGAAGACTTTATGCAGAATGTAAAAGATGTGATCAGCACGCTCAAACTTTCTGCTACATATGGTAAGGTAGGTAATGATCAGATCGGCTCCAATTATGACCGCTTTTTTTACCTGTCCCAGGTAAACATGAATGGGGCCGGCTATTGGTTTGGATATAACCGGAACTACGAAAACGGCATAACGATTCTTCGCTATGCCAATGACCTGGTGGCCTGGGAGGTTGCCAAAAAAACCAACCTGCGATTAGAATTAGGTTTGTTTCATGATTTTTCCCTTATTACCGATTTCTTCCAGGAAAACCGAACGCATATTTTGCAAACCCGTGCTGATATTCCTACAAGCGTTGGTTTAAGGGCCATTCCCCAGGCAAATTTGGGTGCGGCGCAGGGCAAGGGATTTGAAACGGAACTGAAGTATCAGAAAAACTTTAAAAAAGACCTTTGGCTGTTGGTAAACGGAACTTTTACTTATGCTACTGCCAGGTTCACCAATTATGATGAGCCGGATTATAGCGATGTGCCCTGGAAATCACATGTTGGCACAAAGATCAGCCAGCCATTTGGATATATAGCCGAGCGCCTGTTTATTGACGATGCAGATGTAAAAAACTCGCCGCTGCAGAATTTTGGGGTTTATGGAGCGGGTGATATTAAGTATAAGGATATTAACAACGATGGTAAAATTGACGCGAATGATATGGTGCCGATCGGGTATCCTACCACGCCTGAAATTATCTATGGCGCAGGGTTTAGCGTAGGGTACAAGTCCTTTGACCTGTCGTTGTTTTTTCAGGGGTCCGGCCGCTCTTCGTTTTTTATCAGCCCGGGTGACATCACGCCTTTTATCAACAATGGACAAAGAGGGTTACTGCAATATATTGCAGACGATCACTGGGCTGAAGATAACCGGAACATCAATGCTTTTTGGCCACGTTTATCTACTTATGCTGTCAGTAATAATAACCAAACCAGTACCTGGTGGCTGCGCGATGGTTCTTTCGTGCGGTTGAAATCGGCAGAAGCCGGGTATACCTTGCCCCTGCGTTTAACGAAAAAATATCATATCAATACCCTGCGTTTTTATGTGAACGGTACTAACCTGTTGCTGTGGTCTAAATTTAAAATGTGGGACCCGGAAATGGCGGGCAATGGCCTGGGCTACCCCGTGCAGCGTGTTGTCAACATTGGTTTGAATGTTAGTTTTTAAATGATTGCTAAATATAAATTCCATGAAATTTTTTAATCATAAATTTTTGATGATCCTGGCGCTGTTGGTTGTATTGACCGGTATCGGGGGCTGCAAAAAGTTTTTAGATGTGGTTCCAAACGACGCCCCCTCATTAGAAAGCGCCTTTTCCAACCGTTCCGTGATGGAGAAGTTCCTGCGGACCTGTTATTCTCACTTACCGGATCCTACGGATCCCTTTTATTACCCGGCTTATTTTACCAGTTGGGATGAATTTGACGTGCGACGGGATTCCCGCAGCAATAATTCTATTGCAGGTCTGATCGCCCAGGGCCTTCAAAACAGCAATGCACCTTACCAGGATTACTGGTCGGGAACAGGCGGCGGCCATCCTATGTATGTGGCGCTGCGCGACTGTAATATTTTCCTGGAAAATGCACATATCCCCCGTGATATAGATGAAACGGAACGGACAAGATGGATCTCCGAAGTAAAATTCCTTAAGGCTTACTATCATTTCTTTTTATTGCAATTATATGGGCCTATTATACTGGTAAAAGAGAATCACCCCGTTTCGGCAAAAGGAGAAGATTTCTGGGACTACCGCGAGCCCGTGGATTCCTGTGTGAATTATATTGTACAATTAATTGATGAGGCCCTGCCCGGGCTGCCGCCCACTTTGCCGGACCCTACCACAGAGCAGGGACGTATCTCGCAGGTGATTGCGCTGGCAGTAAAGGCAAAAGTGCTGGCAACAGCGGCCAGTCCCCTGTTTAATGGGAATACCGATTATGCCGGCTGGAAGGACAACCGGGGCGTACAGTTAATATCCAGTGTTTATGATCCGGCTAAGTGGCAGCGGGCGGCAACAGCCATCAAAGAAGCGATTGATGCAGCGGAAGGCAACGGGTATCATTTATACCAGTTTAATAAGTATAGCGGCGGCGCCGGTACTTATGCCATGAGTGATTCCCTGGTACAGCTAATGACCATTCGCAAAGCGATCACCGAAAGCGTGGATAAGAACCCGGGCGTCATCTGGTCTACACAACAACAATTTGCCGATGGAAAAGGAGGCTCCACGGGCGCCAGCTTTAATTTTGGAGTATTGGGAAATATGCTCAAGACACTCTTCCCGGCAATGTATTCCCAGGATCAAACATCATATGTGGGCTACCTGACGGCATCCTGGCAAATGGCGGAGTTGTTTTATTCTAACAACGGGGTACCCATTAATGAAGACCGTTTTTTTGATTATGCCAACCGCTACAAGCCGCGCCGGGCCACGATTAACGATAATGTTGGTGCTTATATCCCCACGGGCGAAGTTACCGCTTCGATGCATTTTTTCCGGGAGCCGCGTTTTTATGCGGACCTGGGTTTTGACCGGGGGTATTTTGAGCTGGCCACTACTACTATTGATGGCGGCGCCACATTTGGCGTGTATTTAAAGAGCCGTCCGGGGGAAATGTCCGGCGCCCCTTCCTGTTACGCGCCCAAAAAAATTATTGCATTTGAAACCTCTTGTAGTAAAGGATTGGCTAATACAACCTATACCGCAAGCAATTACCAGTTTCCTTTGCTGCGTTTGTCTGACCTGTACCTGTTGTACAGTGAAGCGTTAAACGAAGTAAAAGGGCAGCCGGATGGTGAAGTGTACCAGTGGATCGACAAAGTGCGGGCCGCAGCAGGTTTAAATGGTGTGGTGCAATCCTGGCAGATCGCTTCCAACAATCCTAATGCTCCGGCTACTAAAGATGGCATGCGCAGGATTATACAACGGGAACGACTCATTGAACTCGCTTTTGAAGGGCAGCGCTTCTGGGATGTGCGGCGCTGGAAACGCGCGAATGAATTCTGGACCTTGCAGCCCACCACCTGGAGCCTTACTGCTACTCAGCCCGATCAGTTTTATGTGCCGGTAACAGGAACGCAATCACGTGTGGTCACCTTCAGGGATTACCTGTACCCCATCCGCCAGTCAGATGTGAGGGTGAATCCGAACCTGGTGCAAACCTATGGCTGGTAGTAAAAAATCAAGTTGGCAAAACAAAAAATAAAAGTAAACGGATGAATAAGTATAGTTTATTAGCTGCAATAATAATCACCGGATTTTTATTTTCCTGCCGGAAAAAGGACCAGGAACCGTCACAGGGCGGTGTATGGAACTCCGGACCGGTGGAAGTGGGCACCGTAACACCCATTAACGGTGGCGCTACCATTGCATACAAAGTGCCTGATGATAATGATCTGCTGTATGTAATGGCCGAATATAAACGCAATGGAAAAATGTTTACGGACAAATCTTCCGTATATAATAATTCCCTCACCATTGAGGGGTTTGATACCATCGGTACGGTTGCTGCCAGGATCTATAAAGTGAACAAAGCCGGGCAAAGATCTGCGGGTGCTGATGTAACGTTTACGCCCTTGCAGTCACTGGTGAGCATTGCGCAAAATTCGCTGAAATTAGAACCGGGATTCGGCGGGGTAGTGGCTTCCTGGAACAATCCCAAAAGTACCCCGCTCGGCGTCCGGTTTATGTATTTGGATTCCACCAATAAATTAACCACCAACCAGATGTACTTTACTACGGTGCCTCAGGAGCTTCATGCTTTCAGAGGGTTTGCGCCCAATCCTACCAAATTTGCAGTAAGCTTTGAAGATAAATGGGGCAATTCGTCGGACACCACTTATTATAACACCACACCTTTCTTTGAAACGCTGGTACCCAAGCCCTATGCCGATTACAGGGCTAATATTCCTTATGATAACACATCGAACCTGTCCGGACGCTCTATGCCTGCGCTTTGGGATAATATTGTCAATACATCGGGGAGCGGATGGTTAACCAACCCCGGGGCTCCTGGTTTGTCTATTACGATTGATCTGAAGCAGGTAGTAAAACTGAGCCGCATCATTATCTGGGGTTACCATATAAACAGTCCCTATGGCCAGGCCAATTTTACACAATTTGAATTATGGGGCGTCAATAAAATTGATCCGGCGCTTTTTGCTAATAAACCCTATTGGCTGGATTCTATGTCGGTGGTGAACGGAGCGCTTTCTCCTGCGCCGGCAAATATTAACCCTACTACCGTGCTTCCGGACGTAACTTTTAAAAACGACTGGCAATACCTGGGTTGGTATGCCATCACCCGTTACGATAAAATGGTGCCGGTAGATCAGCAGGCGATACTGAACCTCTCGCAAAACGGGATGGAGTATACCATGCCGTTAGATGCCAAGCCGGTACGTTATCTAAGGCTTTTTGTACGCGAAATTACCGGTACCATGCCGCCACCGGCGAATAACTATTTCTCCTGTGGCGAAATTTCGGTGTACGGGGATAATACCGTTCCCCAGCAATAGCTCATGGCTGTTTTTTGAAGAAGAACAGATGTTTGAATCAATTGTTAATATGAATTTTTTAATAAAATGAACAGGATAACGAATTTGTTTTTTGCCGCTGCCTTTCTTGCTTTGATATTATCCTCTTGTGATAAAATGAATGATATACAGAAAAAGTATGCGGACAAGGCCGAGCAGGTGTACCTGGGACGGGTGGACTCTGTACAATGTTTTCCCGGCGTTGGACGTGCCAAGATGGTATGGTACATGAACGCCGATCCCAAAATTGAGCGTACGATTATTTACTGGAACAGTCGCCAGGATTCTTTGGTGGTGCCTTTTAACCGCACCGCACTGGGCGGCCAGCGGGATTCGGTTTATCTGGACAGTTTGCCTGAAGGCTCCACGCTGCTTGAATTTAAGAATGTAAACAGCAAAGGCGAAACCTCGCTCATTACCATTGCAGGAGCAACGGTATGGGGCGAACATTTTGCGGGAAGCCTGACGGCCCGCATCATAAATGCCTTTGACTACGATTATACTCAATCCCGTTACAACCTGTCCTTGCTCAAAACATTTCCGGGGGATAGCGTGGTCTATTCGCAGATCAGCTATACTACAAATTCTAACACCGTTCAAACCCTAACGATTAACAGGGGCGATAGCGCTGTCGCATTGACGGATTTTCCGCCCGGTGGCAGTTTTCAGTTGCGCACCATATTTTTCCCACCTCAGGGTATTGATACGGTCCGGAGCGATTATCAGACATTTAAAGCCCCGACTGTTGTTGCGAACAGGGGTGTGAAGATTGCGCTGGCCGGTAATATTAACAGCAAGTATTTTAATTATAATGGCGATCTGTGCGAGTGGACAACCACGGGTAATCTGAATGTATACACCGTAAATGACGACGGAAGTCTGACCCTGAAAATGAACTACCCCGCGCTTGTTTCCCGTACCACCTTCCGTGAGTTCTTCTTCTACGACGGAGACCGGTTCATCGGTATTCAAACCAACAATAACGTTTATATGTACCGGATCGTAAATGGGGTTTTAACAATCGTGAAGACACCGTCGGGGGCCGACAATATGGGATCGGGTTTTACCTTCCTGAAATACGCTCCTGCAAGAGGCTTCTTTTATTCCATTGCTGAAACAACAGGCGAAATGAAGTACTGGCCAGCCCTGCCCACTGCAACCTGGGGGGCATCCAATGGAAGCGTTATGGGTACCGGCTTTACTTATGTACCTTACGGGCTCTTTAATTATCAAACGCTGTTGGGAGTAGACGCTACCGGGTATTTATGGACGGTTCCGGTATACGCCACCGGAGCGATTGGCTCCAAAAGCCGCATGGGGCTGGGATGGACCCGCTTCAAAAAAATAATTTGTGTAGGCACCACACTGTATGGTATGGAAAGCAATGGGGATCTTTATGTGTTTAACAATTTTGATGCAACTGGGTCGTACTGGATTGTAAATTAGAGATTGGATACTTAATGTACAGAACCACCTTTTTAATGAACTTGTTTAGACTTTTTAAGTTTAACCACATAGGTACATAGAATTATGATAGCAGAAAAAGGAAACATAAAAACACATAAGCTATGCTCCCCGCCGCGGCGGGGAATCTATGCAACCTTAAACACTATGATTGCTACGGTATCTATCCCACCGTGCGGGACAAGTTGTGGTTTAGAATTAGTATAAACAACCTCAATTATAAATACACTAAAATCGAAATGGGAATAACAAAATTTTTTTTGATTGCTACAACCTTTCTGATACCTGTTTTTTTATCGGCGCAGCCACAACAGAAAGAAACGGTAAATGCTGCGTTTACCGACCATGGTCCGGCTTCTCCCTATAGTACAACCCGGGGCACAGTGGCTGCTCTTGATGGTGAAGGCCGGAAGGTAGTGTTATCCTGGCTCTTTGATGTAAGAGGCGGGTATGCATTATTAATGATAGATGCGGCAACAGGGAAGAGCGAAGTATTTCCTATGCCGTTTAATCCGGGAGGTGATTGCCCTTATGCCTCGCTCTTTTCTTCCCGGGGGAAATTATATACGCTTTTTAATAGCAATTTCGTAGAGTTCGATCTCGGAAAGCGGGCGTTTACCTTCCACCATAAAACCGCTCCGCAAATGGCTATGGGAATGACGGAGGACGATAAGGGCAAAATATGGGCGGTGACCTACCCTAACAGCGGTGTTGTATGTTTTGATCCTGCAACGGCTGCTTTTACCGATTATGGATTTATTAATAAAGAGAACTGGGCACAGTATCAGCGATACATGGCTACGGACGACCGGGGCTGGGTCTATGTTGGCCTGGGCAATACCAATAGCCAGCTTATTGCATTTAACCCGGAATCCCGGCAGGTAAACAAACTCTTACAGCCCGATGAAAGAAAAAGAGGAATGGCCTACCTGTACCGCAATAAGAATGGTAAAGTATACGGGCAGGCGCTTGCAGACAAAAAGGGTGCCTGGTATGAATTGTATAACGGGGCTATAAAAGCCATCGGTACCGGGCATCAGCCAGAGGAAAAGCCGGTCATTACCGGTTCGCAGGCATTGCGGTATCTGTCGTTCCCCGACGGAAGCAAGGTCACCCGGCTGGATCTTATTAATAAAGTAATGACCACAGAGGATGCTCGGGGCAAAAAAAATACGGTAAATTTCGATTATCCTTCTGAAGGTTCATGGGTAATGGGTGTAGGAACATCGCCCGACCAGCGGTCTGTTATTGGCGGAGGATCTTTTCCCATGCGGCAGTTCAATTATTCCGTTTCTGACGATAAATGGAGCACGATTGGCGCATTGGGACAATACAACGCATTAACCACCAGCGGTCAGTATGTGTTTTTTGGATCGTATCCCAGCGGAGATCTCGTTATATGGGATACCAAAAAGCCCTTTAAAGCAAACGGTGCGGATGCAAAAGACAATAACCCGCGGGTATTGTTTAAGTGCACTCCTGTTATACACCGTCCGCATCGCGTGTTGGTGCATCCTGATGGTAAAACGGTTATTTTAGGGGGTACGCCTGAATATGGTTATACGGGCGGAGGTTTATTGTTTTACGATATTTCAACCAACGAACATGTGCTGCTCACGGATAATGATATTGAAAAAGACCAGTCAACAATGAGCCTCACTAATATCGCCAGCGGGAAAGTTCTGGGAGGCACTACGGTGGCGCCAGGAACCGGCGGGGAACGAAAAGCAAACCTCGCATTGCTGTATATTATCGATCCGGTTTCTAAAAAAGTGGAATGGAAAGCCCCCGTGATCCCTGGTGCACAGTCTTATACAGATCTGACAACCCGGAAGGATGGAAAGGTATATGGGGTTGCCGACCGGAAAACGTTCTTCCTGTTTGACCCCGCAACGAAAAAGATCATTTTTCAAAAAGATGTCCAAAAAGACTACGGATATTCGGTTTCAGATCAATCGCCCCGGGTTTTTATAAATGGTAAACAGGATGATCTTTATATGCTTTTTGAACATGCGATCGCCCAGGTTGATCAAAAATCCGGAGACATCCGGATATTATCAAGAACACCACAGGCCATAAGAGCCGGCGGGTGTTTTCTTAAGGGCCGGATTTATTATGTTAGCGGCTCTCATTTATTTAGTTACGAATTGTAACTTGAAAGCCCGGATTTCATATTGGTGTTCAGCATCGTGTGGCGGCCGGCAATTTTTTCTATCGAATCTAAAAAAATATCTATCATGAGTAGCCCTTTCAATCGCAGAAAATTTATCAGCAGTGCAGCAATTATCGGCACGGGGTTAGCCGTTGGCGTCCCGCACATCGTATCCGCCGGTACCCCTACTGCCCGACCCGCTATTCTGGGTGGGCCCAAGGCGCATTCAGGCACCTTTCCTTCCTGGCCGGTGGAAGAGGCTATTGAGGAAAATGGATTAACGGAAGTGTTAAGAAGTAAAAAATGGGGCCGGCTGGATGGCGTCCGGATGGCGAAATTTGAAACAGCATACAGCAAATTGCTGGGGGTTAAACACAGCCTGGGTGTTTCCAGCGGAACCAGCGCCCTTACCACTATTTTGGGCGCATTGGATATAGGACCGGGCGATGAAGTGGTAATACCTGTATACACTTTTGTGGCAACATATAATGTAGTCGTATTAAATTACGCATTGCCGATACTGGTAGATACGGATATCGAATCATTCCAGATAGATGCAGCCAAAGCAAAGGCCGCCCTTACTGCGCAAACCAAAGTTATCATGCCGGTACATATTGGTGGGTCTCCGGTAGACCTGGATGCCTTTGTGGCAATGGGCAAACAACATAATATACCGGTAGTTGAAGATGCCTGCCAGGCGCATCTGGCAGAATGGAAGGGGGTTAAGGTTGGCAATTACGGTTTGGCAGGAGCCTTTAGTTTTCAGTCTTCCAAGAACCTGAATTGTGCAGAAGGGGGCGCCGTTACAACCAATAGCGATGACTTTATTACCAACTGTTACACGTTCCATAACCAGGGGCAGGGAGGGCGATCTACTTCCTTTTCCACGGGGGTAGGTACCCGCGGTACCAACCTCCGGCTGACAGAGTTTCAGGGGAGTTTGTTATTGTCTCAAATGACGCGGGTTGTGGAGCAAAGCAACCGCCGCTGGGAAAACGCGCAATACCTCTCCCGCTTGCTGCAAGAAATACCGGGAATTACTCCGGCAAAATTATATCCCGGCACTACAAAAAGCGCGTATCATTTATATATGTTCCGGTATGATAAAAGCAGGTTTGCCGGTTTGAGCCGCGAAAAATTCTTACGGGCGCTAAGCGCTGAAGGCGTACCTAATTCTGCAGGGTATGGGCAAATGAACAAAAGTGCCTACGTAACAGCTTTGGCAACCAATAAACACTATCTGAAGATATATGGCGAAAAAACAATGAAGGAGTGGCTGGAAAGAAATCAATGTCCCCAGAATGATGTTTTGACTTCAACCCAGTCGGTGTGGTTCTTCCAGAACATGCTGCTGGGGACGAAGAACGATATGGAGCAGATCGCTGAAGCCATAGGTAAGATACAGAAATACGCGGCGGAGATCGCCCGGAAATAGAAGCTAGCTAATATTGAAGTTGCATTAATAGTATGCTCTGTTGGTCTGGAACAATATGCCAGAGAGCAGATTGTTTTATTCTTTTTTGATAATGATTTATTATAAGAAAATAGTATACACAAATAAATATGCCTGGCGATGATCAGCAGGCAAAACCGTTTGGAATTGAAATTACTGGTTAAAAAAGTCTTTATAAAATAATGCATAATTTATTCAATAATAACCTCATGAAGTTTACGCGCATCATTTCCATGGCATCTAAATATACTCCTGTGCGCTGCATCGCATTGGTATGGGCTGCCTTGTTGCTGCCAGGAGTTGCTGCCTTTTCTCAACAAAAACCCCGAGGCCAGGCAACCATTGCAGCGGGTGTTGCCAGTGCTGATATTACACCTCAGTTTCCCATTCGTATGGCAGGGTATGCAGCACGGCTCAGTACGGATGCAGACAGCGTGCTGCAGCCGATAGCGGCCAGGGCGCTGGTGTTGGGCAGTGATGAGCAGCACCCAACCCTGATGATCACCGTAGACCTGGTAGGCATTCCCTGGCGCATTACGAAAAACGTTACCGATTTTTTAGTAAAGGAAAAAGGAATGGACCCTGCCCAAATTGCCATTTATGCTTCTCATACGCACGGCGGACCAGAGCCGGGCAACCTGATCAATATCCTGCAATACCGAAACGGGCACTTTAGCGATTCATTGCTGGCCTTACCACAACTTATAGAAATTACCCGCTACACCGAACTACTCACCCAAAAACTGAAAGACTTGGCAGTAGCCGCCTTGAACAATCGTAAACCCTGCCTCGTATCATGGGGGCAGGGACAGGCACAATTTGCAAGCAACCGGCGTACAAAAGACGGTCCTGTTGACCTGGCGCTTCCTATGCTGAAAATAGCGGATCTGAACGGCGCGCTGAAAGCCGTTTTTCTGAGTTACGCCTGTCACGGTACAACCCTGGGAGGCGATGTACATAAAATTCATGGCGACTGGATTGCCGAGGCGCGCCGGGTAATAGAGGCAAGACATACCGGAACGACCGCCCTTATTGCGCTGGGTTGTGCCGGAGATGCTAACCCTGCGCCACGCGGAAGCATGGAAAATGTTCAACAGCATGGTAAAGAAATTGCCGATAATATAGACAAACTTTTAACCGCTCAATTGCAGCCCCTTAATACGGCGCCATCCGGGACAATGAAATGGATCCGATTACCCTTTTCAAAAGTGCCTACCGCCGCCGAACTGATTGAATGGACAAAAGACAAAACGGTAAAAGGCTACTATGCGCGCCTTGCCCTTGAACGATTGGAAAGAGGAGACTCCATTCCCAGCGCAGTTAACTATCCCATACAGGTATGGAATTTTGATAACAAAATGGCAATGGTAAACCTTGCCGGCGAAGTGGTGGTTGATTATTCGCTGCGGCTTAAAAACACTTATGGCGCAGAACGGCTTTGGGTAAATGCTTATGCCAACGATGGTCCTTCCTATATAGCATCGCGCCGCGTTATCGGCGAAGGCGGCTATGAAGCCGAAAGCAGTATGTACTGGTACAATAAACCCTCTCCCTTTGTACCCGAAGTGGAAGACAGGATCGTAAATGCTGTAGACGAATTAATGCCCGCAGCATTTAAAGATAAAAGACCTGCAGCCAACCATCAGGAGTTGGTTCAGCCGGAAGCCGATGGATCGTATCGTTTATCTTCATGGCTGGCCGGCACCGCGGGCAGTCGCATTAAATATATGCCGGAATGGAAAGCCTTTGGCTGGTTTGATGCAAAAGATAAAGCCATCTGGCAGGTGAATATAGTAAAAGCGGGCAAGTACAATGTTTGGCTTGATTGGGCTGTTTCCGATGCCAAAGCGGGAAAATCATTTGAAGTAACGGCCGGTAATAAAAAAATAAAAGGCAAGGTAGATAAAACAGGGTCATGGTTTACCTTTCGCACAAAAAAGGCAGGGGTGATGCAGTTGCCACAAGGTACAATAACTATAGAATTGAAATCGGGCAATGCAAAAGAGCAGGACTCTATGTTTGATCTAAGGGAAATGCGATTAGTGCCGGCAAAGTAAACAATCTATATAATATGAATCTTCCGCTGTTGTATTTAGGTGTATGAAAAATTTATCTTTAATAAAGAAACGTTGAATTCAGAGAGAGTGGCTATGGCTCCAGGGGAGCCCGGTGTTTGTAGCGTTGCCGTGATGAAGCCCATCGGCTCTCCCGCCTCAGCGGGACCGCGTAAATACGAGACTCCTAGGGAGTCCAATCGCCCCTCTCATATTTTCTATAAACATGCCGCTCCGGCCGGAGCGGAAAATATAAGTTTGTCGTACACCTTTCTGTTTAAAGATAAAATATGAATAAGCTAATAATTTTTCCTATAGCATTCCTGCTTTCATTTGCATTTGCTCAACCGGTTTTAGCGCAGCAAAAAACTATCTTTTCAAAAAATGGGGAAATTCATGATCAGGTCATAGCTGCATGGGAAAGCCAGTTTCGTAGCTATTATACTACTGAAATTCAAAAAAGACTATTTGGTGAAGGGGACGTTTATGTTTTGTACGATGTACAGATTGGAGGATTGCAGGCTTTTACAGAGATGACGCGAAGATGTAAAGATACCCGGCAGATTGCAGAAATCGCAAACCTTTTAAATCCCGTCTTCGCTGCATTAAAGCCGATACCCGGAAGCAATAATAGCAACGGCTGGATCTGTTCGGGCGGACCCATATGTACCGCTTATGGTTTTATCGGCAAAGAGGTGCCGCTTTGCAGTGTGCAGTTCCTGGGCCTGTTGGGAGCGCTTGCTACCAGTATATCCGAAAATATCCCGGCCCGTCAGCAGACGGCGGAACTGAAAGCTTTTGTAAAAGCCGCTTTCAATACCATGGCTGTTCAACTGGATCGCTGGCTGACTTCTGGCTATTTTTCCTATGTTAATAAAAGACTTCCGGTAACGGTTGAAGCTATAAAAGCTAAAAATTCAAATTACTTTTTTACTGACGTGGATCTCTGGCACCTGACGGTGCTTTCTGACTTGTCTGAATTATACGAATTTGGCGTGCAGGCTGCTACCGCAGAAGGGGCAAAGGCTTTTGAATCGTTGCAAAATAAAAAAGATAACATTCACAAAATATTCGACCTGTTTTTAGCCCGCACCTTTCTTATCAAATCCCGTAATGGTGTAAGGGCAGCAATAGATAAAGGGTTTTGGAAGTGTCATTTTGATAACCGGTATGCCGGCTATACGGACACGCTCCCCCCCGTCAGTTGGGTGCCAGACAACAAAGGCGGATGGAAAATGAAAACGGCCGTTCCCTGGGATAGTTCCTATATTGCCCGGGATGCAGGATGGGACATTAGTCATTCAAGAAGACTGGTGCCTGCCCTGGAAACATTCGTTAGAAACCAGGAAAATATAAAAAAAGTCTGGGGCTACAGTAACCCGGCCTTTGACCCTGTAGCGATCCGTAAGGCTTACGCCAATCAGATTGTCGAAAAGCTTTGGAATGGTAATCTCCGTTTTCCGTTGTTTTCAAATTTGTGGAGTGGGGATAATGGCTGGTACCGCGTGGCGTATGCCAATCAAACGGGAAGGCAATTTGCCGGCTATCCTCCTTATGGACTAACTTCGTCTATACCCGATGGAGGGTACGTCGTTTGGGGAGCGTTCGATCCAACCCTGAATACCATTTTTAGAAATATTTTTGAATTGTCGGAAACAGACGAAGCAGAGTCGAAATTGTTTAGGGCGCGGTATTATCCGGGCCTTTCCTATAACAAAGCAAAAAGATTATCCATTAATCGCTTTGCTTTCTTATCGGATATGGTAGGGCTTCCCTTGTTAAGCACAGGTAAGCGGTAAAATTTGAATTAATCAACAATTATAAAACGCGAAATAGATTTATAAATTATTGCTATACATTGAAAATGAATCGTAGAAAATTTGTGACCAATACGGCTAGCTCCGGCGCAGGTTTAATGCTGGGCAGTCTCCTGGCGGGTGCTTCCTATAAACAGAAGCCTTCTTTTGATGGCGGCGGGCCCCGGCGCAATTTCATGCAGGAGGTGTTGAAATACCGTAAGATTGATACACATGCCCATGCCGATGAAAACCAGTATAAAACGGAGGTTAACCTCGATTTTGCAGACCGGCTCGGTATCAGCAAGCTGATGATCTCAAATTTTATACGACCTTTCAGTGAAGGAACGCCCGATGATTTCCGGTCTAAAAACAACTTTATAATAAAGTGCATGAAAGCGCACCCGGACCGGTTTATCGGTACCGTGGCCCTCAACCCGGCATTTAAGAAAGAATCGCTTGAAGAGATCGACCGTTGCAGGGATGCCGGCATGACGGGGTTGGGAGAATTGTACAACCAGGTAAAAATTGATGATCCGCTTTATTACCCGATCATTGAAAAATGCATTGACCTCAACTGGAACATTATGATGCATTCCCCGGTGGGCTATTCGCGTGTAAAATTATACCCCGCTGAACCAAAGAATATTTCACTACCGGAGGATTTTGCAAGCATTGCAAAAAGGTATCCGGAAGCCCTGTTCCAGTTTGCTCATATCGGCGGCGGCATCGACTGGGAGTATGCCTGTAAAGTGCTGAAAGAATCGCCCAATGTCTTTATTGAAGTATCGGGGAGCAACAATGCAGCCGGTATGATCGATTTTGCACTGAAATGTGTGGGAGAAGACCGGCTGGTATTCGGGTGCGATTATAGTTTTTACCAGGGAGTGGGTCATCTTTTTTCTGCCAACCTTACAGACGCACAACGAAAAAAGATCTTTTTTGAAAATATTGCGAAACGGTTAAAAAAAGCAGGTGTCTATGTTAATTGACAGCAATGCCTATATCGGCCACTGGCCCTTTCTGAAATTGGACTACAATACACCGGAGACCCTCCAGGGAAGAATGAAGGAATTTGGGACAGACGTTTCGGTGATCAGCAATCTTAACGGCATTTTTTATAAGAACACGCAGCATGCCAATGACGAATTATTTGATGCCCTCCGCAGCAAAAGCACGTACCGCGACCGGCTGATCCCCTTCGCAGTTATCAATCCGGTATATGGTGGCTGGCGCGATGATTTTAAGATATGCACCACCACAATGGGAATGAAGGGAGTACGGCTCTATCCTCAATATCATGGTTATGATATAGCGGCTGCACCTTGTATAGAACTGGTAAAAATGTGCCGCGATAAAGGCCTGCCCGTTGCCTTCTGCCTGAGAATGGTCGACAGCCGCACCAGCTCCTGGATGGATCTCGACAAGGAATGGACTTTAAAAGATATAGTGCCCATTGTAAAAGCCGTTCCGGATGCAAGGTACCTTATCGTAAATGTAGCCAACAGCACGGCGCTTAATGAGGAAGAACTAAACCTTTTCCGAAAGGCCGATCTGCTGATCGATACATCGGGTAGGAATATAACGAACTGGAGCGGGTTGTTTAAACAGTTCGGAACAAACAAATTTTGTTTTGGTACGCATTCGCCCATCCTGGATTATTTTTCCGGATTATTGCGGATTGAATCCCTGAGGGAAAAGGAAGCCGATGAAAAAACAAAAGAAGGGTTGCGGTCAGGCAATATAAAAAAATGGTTGGGATTATAAAAAGCTGTTTAAAAATGGAATTATGGCATTAAGAATAGAATAGTAGTGTTAAGCAAAGTCCATAATATCTGTTGCCACGAATCCTCCGGAGGCGGACACAGTTCCATCGTTCTGTTTTGCAGGATGATTTAAGGATACAATGAAACTGGTCCCGGCAGCTCTGCGGTCAAAAAGGTTTCCCGCGTTCCGATAAATCGGAAGCAGACTTTCGCAGAAGGAGGAAGTATGATCTGCGCCGCGCCATCGGCGCGGGTCTGGGTAATCTGCGGGCCAAAAAATTAGTTTGAACGGCTTTGTTGTACAGAAGACACGAAAGCACAAAGAATGATGGCTTAGTGTCTTTGCGCCTTTGTGGCCTAAGAAGTAATTATACTAATAATAACGCACGAATATGAATCGAAGAAAATTTGTTACCCGGGGAACGGCTGGCATGGCCGCAATGCTGGTGAGCAGCGCCTCAATTGGAAAATCAGCCCCGGGCATCCGGGAAGCAGCGGCGCCCGTCACATCCGGGCCGCAGCGATACGATCTGATGAAGGAGGTGATGAAATACCGGAAAATAGATACGCACGCCCATATTTACTGGACAGACGATAGTCCGGAAACACAGCTCGACTACGGGAGGAGATTGGGGATTGAGAAGCAGGTTATTTCCAGGTACCTGGATGTGATGCCCGGCACGCCCGACCAGTTCAGGAAGTTCAATGATCTTACCATAAAAGCCATTAAAAAATATCCGGATCACCTCCTGGGCGGCTTCGTTCTGAATCCTGTTTACAAACAGGAATCCCTGGATGAGATCAAAAGGTGCACCGACGCCGGGATGATCGGCACGGGAGAACTTTACTACCAGGTAAAGATCAATGACCCAAAATATTTTCCGATCATTGAAAAACTGATCGACCTGAAGATGATCATCCATTCCCATGGAGAATGCCAGCTTGGTGTAGGCGGATATCGGATGAAATACAATGGCTATAAACAGCCCAATACCTCCATCCCCGAGGATTTTGTGGATATCGCCCGGCGTTACCCGGAAGGCATATTTCAATACGCTCATATTGGTATGGGCGGCGATTGGGAATATGAATGTAAATTGTTTAGGGATTACCCGAATATTTATGTAGACACTTCCGGGAGTAACAATGCTGAAAACATGATCGACTTTGCGGTGTCACACCTTGGCGAAGACCGCTTGTTTTTTGCGTCGGACAACTCCTATTACCAAAGTGTGGGCAAGATACTGGCAGCCAACCTGACCGAACGTCAGAAACAGAAAATCTTTTTTGATAATTACAATAATCTTTTAAAAAAGGGAGGTAGAGGTGTTGATTGACAGTAACGCCTATAAAATAAAAGCAGATGCGAACTCTTATACACTTCAGGTTTATTGCGGTAATCGCTATTGTACTCTTCGCCGGCGCCTGCGGGCTTAGCAGGAACAGCCATGCAGGCAAAGTCTTCCTGGTGTACAAAGGCAGGAAAATAACAACGGTTGAACAGTGGAACAAAAAGCGAAAAACTATTTTAGCCCATATGCAGGAAGCAATGGGTCCCTTGCCTGACCTGAAAAGAAACCCGCCGTTTAATGTTCATGTTTTAGACAGCACAACCGGTACGGGGTATAAGCGATATACAATCCGGTTTACCGTTGCAAAAGGAGAGGACCTGCCGGCTTTGTTGTACCTGCCACTTGAACCAACAGCCCGTAAAAAGATCCCGGCTGTAATTGCCTTGCATGGAACCGATAATCTGGGAAAATTATCCGTAGCGGGATACAGTGCGCTGGCCAACAGGGATTATGCAAAAAAACTGGCGGAGCGGGGTTATGTAGTACTGGCGCCGGATTACCCGAGTTTCGGTGATCTGAAGAATTATGATTTTGATAACGACCGGTACCAATCGGGTACTATGAAGGGCATCTTTGATCATATGCGCTGCGTGGACTATCTACAGTCGCTGCCCATGGTAGATGCTTCAAAAATTGCGGTGATCGGACATTCGCTCGGAGGGCACAATGCCCTATTCCTGGGCGCGTTTGATCAAAGAGTAAAAGTGGTAATCGCCAGTTGCGGCTGGAGGCTGTTCCCCTATTATGACCTGGGGCCGGCAATGGAAAAACAATACGGCGGAAAGCTGGGCCCCTGGGCGCAAAAAAGATACATGCCCTTACTTAAAGAGAAATACCAGTTACAGCCCGGGCGTATTCCTTTCGATTTTGATGACATTATTGCTACAATAGCACCGCGTGTATTCTTCACCAACTCCCCGCTGCGGGATGCAAATTTCAGTGTAGCAGGGGTAAGGGCCGGATTGAAAAACATAAGTGCGGTGTATGGCCTCTATAACGCCTCGGGAGCTTTGTATACCTGTTTCCCTGATGCCGCGCACGACTTTCCGGAGGCTGCTACAAAAGCAGCTTTTCATGTGCTGGACAGCGTCTTTAAAAAATAAAGATTATAAAACTATTTTTTGCAGGGTAACCCTTTGCCCTTTATTCATTTTGCTTTTGGCTGCAGCATCCATAAAGGCGTAGATTTCTAAAGTTTCAGCAGCAGCAACCGGTGCAATGCCGGTTTCAAAAAATTTAATGATCTCTTTTAGCAAAGGGTCGTACCCGTCATACTTATCAATATATACGGTAGCTTTCTCTGCGTGCACAATGCCTCCGTAATCATGTTTGCCATTGCGTGTGCCGCGAAAGACGCCAATCCGGCCATCATCCCAGGTGCCTACCACTACATCTGTATCGGCAGTAGAGGTTTGCTGCACGCTTACGCATCCTGTGCCCATTATCGTATAAAGCAACTCCACTCCATGTATGCCATACCAGAACAGATCCGTATGGGAAGCGTCAATTGTTGCCGGGCTAAAGGCGCAGGCGCCTAAAACGGCCCCATAGCTATGAGCCCGCACCTGTTGTGCTTTTTCAATATAACGTAAGGAAGACGCGGAAAACATCGGGGTATTGTATTTTTTTGCAAGCTGGTAGATGCTGATAACATCCTTCATTTGAGCGGCAACCGGTTTGTCGATAAAAACTTTTTTCCCGCTTTTGAAAACTTTTGTAGCCTGCTCCAGGTGCAGGTTGCCGTCGTTGGTTTCCAGTAACACCACATCACAATTGTTGAGCAACTCATCAATAGAGCCGGCGATTGTTACGCCGTTTTCTTTTGCCATTTGGGTAAATTGATCGATGCGGCTGTAGCTGCTTTTGATCTTTTTACTGCCATAGGGATAAGCAATGGAAACGTAATAGGAGTTGTAGGTTGCTGTGTCTTTCGCCTTGTTTAATGATTTTATAAACTCAACGCTATGCGAGGTGTCCAGGCCAATAATGCCTACCCTGCGCAATGCCGCCTGGGAGGGTACGATGCGGGTGAACCCCGGTCCCAATGCTGCATACAACCCAGCAACACCTGCTGTTTTAATAAAGTTTCTCCGGCCTGTTTTAGTGCTCATGCAAAATAATTTGGATTGAATTAATAGTTAAAAATAATCGTTTCATGGCGCGAATCGAAATTTTAGTTTACAATATACTCGGTTTTTTTGCGTAAAAAAAATAAAAATACCGCAAAAAAGACGCAAAATAGTTTGTTATTTTCAGTTTTGCTGTTATATTGCGTGTAATATTAGGAAAAGATCCTGAAAACTGCAAAATGATGATTGCTGATTTAATATAAAGTTTCCGGGGTTTTGATGGCGCAGTAAAAAACGATCCCGCTTCACTTATACTGATGGTTGTTTTTTAGCTGCCCCGGATCCGGGAATGAAATAGTGATTTTGAATAAGTGCCGCCTATAAAATAAAGTTGCTTGCCTGAGTTTGCCCGGAGCCGTTAACTATTCAAAGGATAACGGTCGATGAGCGATTGTTTGGGTTACGGGCCACCTCCTGTTTCGTAAAATTTTTAGTTTTTAATATTAAAAAATGCCTGTTTATGTGTACTCGATTTGTAAAATTACTTTTCTGTACCGCTGTAGGGATGCTGGGGCTTTTTTCCGCGCAGGGGCAGGGGATCAGCGGGGTGGTTCGCGCTAATACGGATAACCGGCCGTTACAGGGAGTTACGGTTCAAATTGCCGGCAAACCGGGGATGGTAACCGCCACCAATGTAGACGGCAGCTATCAGTTGGGCGTAGGCGGTGCAACCGATTCCGTGCGGTTCTCTCACGTCGGTTTTGAACCCCTTACTCTTGCCATTGCCGGCCGTTCAAAAATTAATGTGTCGCTGACGCCCGCGAATGCTTCGCTGGACCAGGTGGTGATCATCGGTTACGGATCGGTGCGCAAGCTGGACCTGACCGGCTCCGTGGGAACCGTTAATGTAGAAGATATGAAGAAAGCGCCCGTGGCCTCTTTTGCACAAGCCCTTGCCGGAAGGGTGGCCGGCGTACAGGTAAACAGTACGGACGGACAACCGGGAGGCGGCATGAATATTATGATACGGGGAGCCGGCTCCCTTACGCAAAGCACAACGCCCCTGTATGTGGTGGATGGGTTCCCTATCGAAAACCTGGACCCCAACACCCTTAATATGGATGATATAGCATCCGTATCCATCCTGAAAGATGCTTCGTCTACGGCTATTTATGGTTCAAGGGGAGCAAACGGGGTGGTACTGATCCAAACCAAAAGAGGCAAACAGGGAAAGCCGGAGGTTTCTCTCGGGGCAACCATGGGTTACCAGTTAAAGCCACCATTGATTCCGGTAATGAGCCCCTACGATTTTGTAAAATATCAAATGGAGCTGAACCCGAATACCTTTAATACACCGGCTTATACGGCATTGGGCAAAACGCTGGACAGTTACAAAAATGTACCCGGCATCAACTGGCAGGACGAGATCATGCAGACAGGAGTATACCAGAATTACAACCTGGGTATCCGCGGCGGATCGGAGCAGACAAAATATTCGCTGTCCGGATCTGTATTTAACCAGAAAGGAGTAATTATTAATACCGGGATGAAACGTTATACCGGAAGGCTTTCACTGGATCAGACCCTCTCGGATAAATTTAAAGTTGGAACCAATGTAGCCATTACACAAACTGATATTTACGGACAGCAGATCCGGTCTATTTATGGAGGCGGTAATGCCACTTCTCCTGCGCTGATCCGGGCATGGATGTACCGCCCGGTATCTGCCCTTGAAGGGGAAGACCTGTTAAACGAAGACGCCGATCAGCAGGCGGTTAACGCAAGTGATTTTCGTATTAACCCGGTTACGGATCTGCAAAACCAATTCCAGCATACCATTAACAACCAGGTGGAATCGGATGCGTATGTTAGCTTTGCCATTACACCGAAGCTGACGCTTAAATCCACCGGCGGCTTAATGCAGACACGCGTGCGCAACGAACAGTTTTACAATTCTAAAACATCGCAGGGAAGTCCGCTGAACCCGTCAAACAAAAATGGGGTATGGGGGAGTTTGAGCAATACTACTACCAATAGTTATTTCAATGAAAATACGCTGAATTATAAAACCACTATCGGAACGGATCATTCCATCAATGGTTTATTGTTGTTTGGGGTAAACCGGTACAAAACATCTTATTCGTTTTTTACCGGTACGCAGCTTCCCAATGAACAAAAAGGAATTGATGGGCTGGATGAATCTCCCGGCGGAACATTTAACTCGCCAAGCATTTATAGCACGCTGAATACAATGGTTTCCTACGCGGCCAGGATCGATTATAATTTCAGATCGAAATACCTGCTTACCGTGAACTTCAGGGCCGACGGTTCTTCCAAATTCTTAAACCCCTGGGGCTATTTTCCCGGAGGCGCCATTGCCTGGAACATGGGGCAGGAAGATTTTTTTCGTAAGGCGCTCCCGTTCATTACCAATTCCAAACTGCGGGCCAGCTATGGGCAGAACGGAAATAACAGGGTAGGCGATTTTGACGAGTTTGCAAAACTTACCTTAAATAACACCGGGCAGGGATATTCGTTTAATAAACAGGCGCCTATACCGGCAGCTTATTTATCCACTTTGGGAAATCCGCAATTGCAGTGGGAAAAATCGGAGCAGATAGATGTGGGGTATGAAATCGGGATATTGGACAACCGGATCGGACTAGAAGTAGATTGGTATCGCCGCACCGCTTCCAACCTGCTGCTGAACACTGATCTGCCACAGAGCTCGGGCTTTGGTTCGGCACAGGTTAATATTGGAAGGCTGCGCAACACGGGCTGGGAGTTCACCCTTAATACAACTAATATAAAAACAAAGGACCTGAACTGGACCAGCAGCTTCAACATCAGCTTTAATAAAAATAAAATTATATCGCTTGCGAATGGGCAAACGGCATTGAGCAGGGTTCCCACTTATTTATCCCAGTTTGGGCAACCGCTTTACCTGGCGGAAGTGGGCAAGCCGGTGGGGATGATGATCGGCTACATCTGGGATGGGAATTACCAGTACACCGATTTTGATAATCCGGCTCCGGGAGTATATATTCTTAAAAAGAGCGTTGCTGCCAGTGGCACGGCGCGGAATACCATTCAGCCCGGCGATATTAAGCTCCGGGATTTGAATGGAGATGGCACTGTTAATGCCGCCGACATGACCGTTATCGGACGGGGACAGCCCGTGCATATTGGTGGATTTTCAAATAATATAAGCTACAAAAATTTTTCGCTGAATGTTTTTTTCCAATGGTCTTACGGCAATAATCTTTACAATGCCAACCGGCTGTTGCTGGAAGGGAATAGTAATGGTTTCGCCAATATCAATCAGTACGCCACTTACGCCAACCGCTGGTCTCCCACCAATCCCACTAACGAAAATTATCGCACCAGGGGCCAGGGGTTCATCGGTTATTTTTCATCAAAGAATGTAGAGGACGGGTCTTATTTGAGGTTGAAAACATTGTCGCTAGCCTATTCGCTTCCGTCCAGGCTGATCCGGAAGGCATACCTGAGAAATCTTTCTGTAGATCTTTCTGCCCAAAACCTGTTTACCTGGACTAAATATTCGGGTCTGGATCCCGAAGTGTCCACCGCAGATAACGTGTTGATGCCGGGGTATGATTTTTCAGCATATCCTAATGTGCGCACTATTGTATTTGGTTTGAAAGCAACTTTTTAATCACCTTATTTTTAAGACGATGAAACGAAAATATTATTTGCCGGTATTATTTCTTTCTATTGTTGGAATGGGCTCCTGTAAAAAATTTCTGCAACCCCATCCCACAGATTTCCTCACCACTGCCACTTATTACCAAACGGAGCAGCAATTGAATTCCGCGTTGTCCGGCGTCTACAATACGGTAGGCAGCGGAGGCCTTTGGGGCAGTATTGCCAATTATCTGCTGGATTGGGATGCAGATATATCTTATATGAACCGGCTTACCCTGAACGGCCCCTTTAATTTTAATTACTCAGCGTCTGATCCATTTATGACATCGCTCTGGACCACATTATGGGATGGTATCAACCGGGCCAATGTATTACTGGAGAATGTAGATAAGAATACCGGGATCCTGCAGGCTACAAGAGACCGGGTAAGAGGAGAAACCTTGTTTTTAAGAGGATACTATTATTTTCTACTGGTACAATATTGGGGAGGAGTGCCGCTTAAGTTAAAGTCTACGCAATCTCCATCTGATGTGTCGATAGCCCGGGCATCTGTAAAAGACGTGTACACACAGATCCTGTCAGACATGACAACGGCGGAGCCGCTGGTGCGCAACATTCAGGATCTCGGTTATTCCGGCGCCGTAAATAAGTCTGCTGTGCGCGGGATGCTGGCAAAGGTTTGTCTTACAATGGCCGGCGAACCACTGAAAGATGCCACTAAATACCAGGATGCAAAAGCGTGGGCTAAAAAAGTAATGGATGATACGGGGGCCGGGCATAGCCTCAACCCCAGCTATTCCAATATCTTTATTGCACTTGCACAAGACAAGTATAATATTAAAGAAAATTTATGGGAAGCAGAGTTTTATGGCAATAATTCGGACCCTTCCACATTGGCCTTTGGGGAGTGGACCAATATCGGGTATATCAATGGGCCGCCTTCTGCAGCGGGTTCTGCCACCGGAACCGGGACTGCCTATATGAATATCACTGCGAAATTCTATAATTCTTTTGACGACGGGGATCTCAGGAAATGGTGGAGCGTCGCACTCTTTACCTATGTAAATTCTCCCGTAAACGGACAAAAAACATTAAACGCGCTGCCGGCAACAGAAAGGGATAAATGGTATCTGTATCCTGCAAAATGGCGGCGTGAATACGAAGCTATTCCCAGGTTAACCGCCACGACCTCTTCCACGAACATGCCTATTATAAGGTACTCCGACGTGCTGCTGCTATTTGCGGAGGCGGATAATGAAATTAACGGCGCTCCCACGGCGGATGCCATCGCGGCTGTAAACCTGGTAAGAAGGCGTGCCTGGTCCACCGGTGTTAAATCGATCGCGGTTACTAACGGGGGAAGTGGTTACACAAGCGCGCCAACGGTAACCATTTCATCAGGCAATGGAAGCACCGCCACAGCAACGGCGGTAGTGCAGGGAGGCGCGGTGGTAGCGATCAACCTGAACCGGGATTCTACAGGAGTTCAATTCTTCCAGGCGGGCAGTTACAGCAGTGTTCCGTCGGTAACGATTTCCGGTGGAGGCGGCTCAGGGGCAACAGCCGCCGCAACCCTTTATAAAGCTACCGATGGAGATGTTCCCGCATCAGCGTTGGCTTCTAAAGCGGCTTTTCTCTCTTTTATTCAGGATGAGCGCATGCGGGAGTTTAATATGGAAGGCAGCCGGAAAGCCGATCTGCTCCGGTGGGGGATTTTCCTTAAAGTGAATCAGGATATGGGAAATGAGGCGCAGCAGGATGTACCGGGCGCTGGTTTTGTACTTTCTTTTTCACGTGCTTCAGCCAGAGATGTGTTGATGCCGATACCGGATAAAGAGATGATCAATAATTTAAAAATGACTCAAAATCCTGGCTGGTAACTCATTCCTGATCCAAAAAAAGTAGTTATGAAAATTAAAAATCTGATATGGTTGGCGGGAATATTTTTTATGTCCTGCCAGAAAAAACTGGCCGTGGTAACCGCCCCCGATTTTGATGTAACCACAACCACGGTAACGGTTAAAGCTGGTGTGCCGGCTGTGTTTAAATTTTCGGGAATAGCAACGACGGTTTCGTTTTACCCGGGAGAAATTTATAAAGACTATAATTATAAAGACGGCAGAAGTGTTGCTGTAGCAGGCAAAGGCTTGGCGCTGAGTTTTTCCAATGGAGTAGCTGCCGGTACACCCGCAGGTACACAAGCCAATCAATTCTCCATTTTACTTTCCACAGATTTTAATGGCAATTATAAGGACCTTGCCAGTGTAAAGGCGGCCACCTGGGTAAACATAACCGATAGCTTTACACTGGCCACTTCGGCAACTATGGTGGCGACGCGGTCTGTTAACCTTTCAAGATTTGTTCAGGCCGGCAAGCCGGTTTACTTTGCCCTGCGTTATATTAACCGGCCTCAGGTCGCCAATGGTTTTGTCCGGCAATGGCTGGTCGAAAACTTCCTGTTGAAAAGCGTGGATACGGTGCTGAATGGCGCTGTTGTTACTATTGCCGATCAGGCGCTTGCAGGATTCAGGATCGTAGATCAGAACCCCGTAAATGCTCCCGCACGTTCTACCGTTACCAATACAAGGGTAACCTTATATGGGCCCATATATAAAAACCCGGCGGATCCCATCTATAATCCCAATAACCCGGTGTTTGATCCCAAAAATCCGATATATGATCCTAAAAGCCCGCAGTATAATCCTAATGCGGTACTGCCGGTATATGTGGCATATGACCCTAATAGCCCCTATAATGACCCCGCCAGCGAAAACTGGGCTGTTTCAACAGCCATCACCCTGGATTCGGTTAGTTTGGGAAAAGATTGGTCCATTCCGGTTCGGACTTCCATTTATGGGGCAATGCCTGTTGCCTATAGCTATACCTATAGTGTGCCCGGGCAATATACCGCCTATTTTGTGGCAGCTAATAATACTATTGAGCACTCTGCAGCCACAGTGAAAAAGGTAGTGGTTATGGTAACGCCTTAATAAAAAAAGAAGACGGTAAACTATGTTAACAATCAAAAAAAGAAACGCATGATCAGGAGAAGGCCGGGGTTCCTGGCGTTGGCGGCGGTTCTTTCATATTGTTGCGCCTGGTGCCAGGAAAAAACGTATAAAGATTGTTATGCGGTTTTGAAAAAAGACACCCTGCTGCTTTCAAATAAAAAGATTGAAAAAAATGGATCTGGCGTTCCGGGAATATCTATCCCTTTTCTTTGTATAATAAAGTGTCCGGGAAAACAGTATACTTTCCCGGGCAGGAGCCGGAATTCCGTTTGCCGGACAGGAAATTCACGGGAAACATTTCAGTCAATTGCTCAATCCTTGCGAATGATGCATCGGGGATTCCTCCCTGCCTGGCGGTTACGCTGCATAACCGGTATGAGGACGTGGAAGTGAAACAGGTGTTCAGAATTTTTTCTGAGACACCCGCTATAACAACGGATTATTATTTGAAATATGATGGTTTTTTAAACAGCCCCGCAAAAGATCGGGGTTTTACAGTCGCCGCTGATTCAACCGGAAAAGGGTATAGCTTTTTTATGCCTGCATGGAACAAACAGCTAATGGTTCGTGCCATTAAATTCGAGGATAAAACAGATGGGACTGATAATTTGGTCAGCGAGGAATCGCTGATTCCCTGCAATGCTCCGCGCAGGGTTTTGGGCAATATTATTTTGGCGAACGATCTTATAACCGGATTTAATTTCTTCCTGCTTAAAGAAGCGCCGCTTAATAATAGCCAGATAGGGTACCCTGGTTTCGATTTTTCAATATCGAACCGGTCCGTTGCGGTTCCTTTTTCCGGATTTTCACCCGGCCCGTTTTTTCAGGATTGGGTAAAAGGATATTCAATAACCCTGGGTGTTGCAAACGATGCGGCGGAGAACCTGATTGCATTGCGTACTTATTTAAAAAATTCTGTAAAGTACGATCCGGAAAGGTATGATATGATCCTTCTGAATACCTGGGGCGATAGGAATAAAGGAGAAAATATTAAAAGAGCCTTTATTTTAAAAGATCTGGATGCGGCGGCAAAATTGGGTGTTACGCATTACCAGGTGGATTATGGATGGCAGGAGGGAACTTCCGGTTTGGGTATTAATGAGAGCGCTGGAAATGCCGAAAGCGAAATGACTTACTGGGGGTTTCATAAAAAGCGCTTTCCTGGCGGATTTGAGGAGATGGTAAGGGCCGCTAAAAAGAATGGGATTCAGCTAGGGTTATGGTTCGATCCCAATAAAGCCGATAGCTATAAGCTTTGGCAAACCGATGCGGAAATTATCCATGCTATCTATAAAAAATATGGGATTAAATATTTTAAAATAGATGATGTACGGTTAAAAGACAAGCTGTCCGAAATAAATTTCTCTCATTTTTTAGATGAAGTAAAAAGATTGACCAACGGAAATGTATTATTGAATCTTGATATAACGGCTGATGTACGGGGCGGCTATTTTATGTACCGGAACATGGGCAATATTTTTATAGAAAACCGGTATACCGATTTTGGTAATTATTATCCCTTTCATACATTAAGAAATCTTTGGATGCTTGCCCGGTATTACCCGCCCGAATTGTTGCAGGTTGAATTTTTAAACAAATGGCGCAATGAAGTTAAGTATGCTCAGGAAGATAGCTTTGCTCCCCGGAACTATTCGTTTGACTACCTCTTTGCTATTACGATGATGGCGCAACCGCTTGCCTGGTTTGAGGCATCGGGGCTGCCGCCGCAAGCATATTCGCTTTCAAAGCTGATTGAGAAATATAACGCGGTTAAACGGCAGTTGCATAGCGGGTATATCTTTCCTATCGGTGAAATGCCGGATGGCAGGTCCTGGACCGGATTTCAATCCTGTGGCGCAAAAGATGGATTTGTACTTGTTTTCAGGGAATTGAACGGTCGCAGCAAAGCGTCCATCAGGCTATTCAAACCTTTGGGCGCAAATGTGCAATTTACCAGGATACTGGGCGCGGACGACGCCAGAATGGAGCGTGACGGTGCGTTCATTAAAGTGGAGCTGCCCGCGGAGAATTCTTTCGCGCTTTTTAAATACACCCTGGCGCAGTAATGCCAACAAGGATCTCCGGATGGCCCGGTGTCTTCTGATAATTTTGCTGGCTGGGAAACGGTATGAAAGTATTATTTTTAGTTGATCAATAGTGATAAAAAAAATCAAATGAGCGTACACTATCGGAAGGCGATCGTAAGCATCGGCCTGTTGTTTTTTGTTTTTGGATTTATTACCTGGTTGTGTTCTATTTTAATCCCTTATCTGCAACTGGCTTGCGAGCTTAATAATTTTCAGGCGCAGTTGGTCTCCTTTGCCTTTTACATTTCCTATTTTGTTATGGCAATACCTGCTGGAAAAGTATTAAAAAAACCGGGTTTAAAAACGGGATCGCTTTGGGTTTGCTGATCATGGCGTTGGGGTCCCTGCTATTTATCCCGGGCGCGTTTACCCGGCAGTACTGGATCTTTTTAACCGGCCTGTTCATTCAGGGCGTCGGATTAGCAATTTTGCAAACTGCTTCCAACCCCTATGTGGCAATATTAGGGCCCAGGGAGAGCGCCGCCCGGCGTATGAGCATTATGGGGATCTGCAATGGAGTGGCGGGGATATTGGCTCCCCTTATATTGGGGCGGTTGGTACTGGCGGATGCGGATGCCACAAAAATAAAATTGGAACAATTGGGGCCGGCAGAGCGATTGGTTGCACTGGAAAATCTTGCAACCCGTGTTATTAATCCGTACCTGGTGATATTTGCCGGTTTGTTATTGCTAAGCATTTGGTTTTTTAGGATTTCATTGCCCGAGCCGGGAGAGGAAGTGGACGACGCAGCTACCGGATCAGCAACAACGATGCCGGCGTCGCTATTGTCCTATCCGCATCTGATCCTGGGGGTGCTGACTTTATTTGTTTATGTAGGAGTAGAGGTTATTGCAGGAAACACCATCATTGGTTATGCCTCTTCTGTTGGAATGCCAATGACCCAAGCCCAGTTTTTTACGTCGGCGACCCTGTTATGTATGCTTCTGGGTTACCTCATCGGGATTATTTGTATCCCAAAGATCTTTTCTCAAACGCAGGCGCTGAAAGCTTCTGCTGTATTGGGGATCTTATTTGCCGGCGCCGCTATTGGCACGCACGGCACCCTTTCGGTAATTTTTATAGCATTATTGGGACTGGCCAATTCTTTAATGTGGCCATCCATCTGGCCGCTTGCAATTGCTGATCTGGGAAGTTATACCAAAAACGGATCGGCGCTGCTCGTTATGGCCATTGCCGGCGGCGCTATTATTCCGCTCCTGTATGGCAAACTTTCTGATTTCTGGAGCCCCGCAACGGCATACTGGATTGTATTGCCGTGCTACCTGATGATCGCTTTCTATGGTTGGTACGGACATAAGATCAGGAAAAACCTGAAAACCGATACGAGATAGTGGAGTGGGTGAGCATGTAGATATTTGGAAAACCGGCACCAAACAACGTTGCCGGTTTTCTTTATTCAGCCGGGTCACTTCGGCAAGCACATTTTTCCTGTTCAGGCTGCATAGCTTTCTAATAGTCTTGCTTTGAGTGAGGCTGTCTGGATCTGGCAGGAACTGCGCAGTTGGCATTCATTCAAAAAAAGAATGTATCCCAATATTTTGGAATTAATGAAAAATGGCACGTCAGTAAGAGTTTCCTTTGAAATATTTGATAAATGAGAAGATATGCTTACCGGTATCTGGCTAAGAGAATCTCAATCTTCCAAAGAAACCTTTCCCGCCAACTTTTGACAGAACAGCCTTATAAATGATGATGCCTTTAAATTCTGAGCAATTTACCAGGAGGACCCCAAATATCTCTAAAACAAAAAAGGCTCACTTGCGTGAACCTTTCTGTCTGATTGATTATCAGTGCCCCAGGCGGGACTTGAACCCGCACGGACATTGCTGCCCACAGGATTTTAAGTCCTGCGTGTCTACCAATTCCACCACCAGGGCAATAATTTTAAGAACTGCGCCATCAGGCAAAGATCGTTCGATGCCCTGAGCATGAGGGATGCCTCAAAAAAAATCCTCTCCGGGGAGAGGACCTTTTACGTGAGCGGAAGACCGGGCTCGAACCGGCCACCCCGACCTTGGCAAGGTCGTGCTCTACCAAATGAGCTACTTCCGCATTTAAAGTTTATTTAGTATTGCATAATCAGGAGGGCTCTCGAACCGGCCGCCCCGACCTTGATCCCGATAACTATCGGAACGGGATGCTCTACTAAATGAGCTACTTCCGCATTGTTAAGAACTTTTACTTTTAGTAACCAATCAGTTACTTAAGGGGTTGCAAATATAAGCGATTTATTTTTCCGACAAAAAAAATCGGAGAAAATTTTATTTATATTTTGGCGTGTACAAAGTGCTTTCCTGAATAGTAACATTCGGCTTTTCAAATCTTTTGGTATAAAGACGGTAACAGCCACCCCAGGTAAACAGGACCATACAGGCAATGATCAGGTAAAACAAATAACGGGAACTGGAAACCCAGCTAAATTTAAAATCTTTATTCTCGGCTTGCTTTAATTCTTCCTGGTATTCCTGCTCTTTGATATGCTCTGCGTCAAAATTATGTTCCATTCTTTCAGTTTTGTGTGGCAAAAATAAGGATCTATCGACTAATTTTAACTTCTTTATCAACAATTTCCGAGAACTTTTTTTTGCCTTTTACAAAATGCAGCCAGGCAATATTCTTTTTTAATAAACCTTCCGGCCTCCGTTTTTTATCCCGATGGCTATAGGGATTGGGAAAGACACTTTTGCGCTGATCTTTTAAAATCCATTTAATAAAAGACAAATGAGCGCTGGCTACCGCTACAAAATAACCGCTGTCGCCGGCAAGCAGGCTTTTAAAGGCGGAAATGGCATCCAGCAAGGCTCTTACAACCATTACATAATATTTTCTCCAGCCATACAGGTTCTTGAATAGCATGATATGGTTATTGCGGAAATTCAAATAGGTTTTCAAAGAATTTCCTTTTGGTAATGTGCCGCCGCCAACATGGTAAACGACTGATTGGGGGCAGGAGCTTATCTGGTGCCCCGCCAGTTGTATGCGCCAGCAAAGATCGATCTCTTCCTGGTGGGCAAAGAAATAGGGATCAAATCCCCCCACTTCATGAAATACTTTTGAACGGATGAACAGGGCCGCGCCACTGGCCCAAAATACCAGGGCCGCGTCATCGTACTGCCCCTCATCGGTTTCGCTGAAATCAAACACACGCCCTTTAGCAAACGGATAACCAAAATGATCCATCCAGCCCCCCGCAGCGCCGGCATACTCAAAATAGTGCGGATGATGAAAGGATAAAATTTTTGGCTGACAGGCGGCAATAGATGGATTTGCCTCCAGAAGATTTACCAATGGGTCCAGGAAATGACCGGTCACCTGAACATCCGAGTTCAGCAAAAGATAATAATCGGCCGTAACCTGTTCCAGCGCCAGATTATAGCCTTTGGCAAAACCATGGTTCTCCTCAAACCGGATCACTGTAACCTCAGGAAAATGCTGTTGCAGAAACGCAACGGAATCATCAGTTGAGCCATTGTCTGCCACCACTACTTTCAGATTGCCGTAGTTGCTTCGCACTACCGCAGGCAGAAATTGCTGCAAATAGTGCTGTCCGTTCCAGTTTAATATAACAATAGCGATGGATGGTATCGACATGGGCTGCAAAGATTCAAAAATATTGCAAATCAATCCCCTTTATGACGTTTTTTTTAACAAAAGATGGTAAAGCTGGATGGAACCCACCAACCCGTTTGAAATAATAATGGGCCAGGCCCAGCCTAAAAGAATGCCATACGCAACAAAAAAGAAGCAGCTTGCCAAATTAATGATTCTTACTGTTTTTAGCTGTTTTGGTACAAATGAAACAACCAGCAAAGCCATTGCCAGATAGCCAACGCATTCCGATGTACTGATCATAATTAATAATTTAAATGCCTGTCCTGGCATTAAAAACGCAGCAGCGTGGTTGAAGCAGGGAGCAATATAAAGATATTTATTTGTAGCATTATATTTGCATATAGTGATCCATTGATAATTATTTTATTTTAATCTGCAGAAAAATATGAAGTTCCTGATTCCCGCTGTTTTATTATTGGTAGCAACCGGCTTGCATGCACAGTCAGACAATGGATCGGTAACGGTTCATAAAGATCCGCGGGCCGACCTGTTATTAAAAAAGCAGGCCGATGTAAATGATGCCTCTACCCGTAATTCGACCAAAAGAAGAACCGCTTCCGGATACCGGTTGCTCGTTATCAGCACTAATAGTAAACAAGAAGCCATTGCTGCCCGTACAAAGATCTATTCTTCTTTCCCCGAATTAAAACCCTATATGTGGCACCAGTCGCCTTATTATAAAGTAAAAGCCGGAAATTTTACTTCCCGTAAAGAAGCCCAGGCCTATCAGAAAAAGCTGGCGCCTTATTTTCCCGCCGGCGTTTTCCTGATAAACGATGTGGTGGAAGTAAATCCGGAGGACAACAATTCCTCGGAAGACTAATTCATGCGCGATATTTTTTCTCACACAGATTCTTAAAAACCCTTCTGTGATAATCCGCGTAATCTGTGAGCCATATAACCTACGCGGCTTGTGCTCATTTACTTTCTCTTTTTTCTCACAGATGCCACAGATCTGCACAGATTCTAAAGGCTTTCTGTGATAATCCGCTCAATCTGTGAGCCCCTTTTATATTCCTGGAATAACTTGAATTTTCGATTCATTTGAAGATCAGTTATTTTTGTGGAATGATTGAAAAAATACAGGCGTTGGCGAAACAGCTCGCACCGGAGTTTATTGCAGTACGGCAGCATTTGCACCAGCATCCCGAATTGAGCTACCAGGAGTTCGAAACGTCCGCTTATATACAGGATCAGCTACGTCAATTAAATATTCCTTTTGAAATAAAAGCTACAACCGGGGTGATCGGGTTGTTAAAAGGCAGGAACCCGGAATCGAGGATACTGGCGCTGCGCGCCGATATTGATGCCCTGCCAATTGAAGAATTAAATACTATACCGTATAAATCTGTCAATAATAATGTGATGCATGCCTGCGGGCACGATGTGCATACCGCCTGTTTGCTGGGAGCGGCTAAGATACTGGCTGCAACTCAGAACGAATGGGAGGGGACCGTTAAACTGATCTTTCAGCCAGGTGAAGAAAAAAATCCCGGGGGGGCCAGCCTTTTGATCAAAGAGGGAGTATTAGAGCACCCGGCGCCGGCGGCCATTTTTGGATTGCACGTGCACCCGGGGCTGGAAGTGGGACGGTTGAGTTTCAGGGGCGGGAAAGTAATGGCCAGCGCGGATGAGCTCTATTTCACCATAAAAGGGAAAGGGGGCCATGCGGCTGCGCCCGACCTGTGTATCGACCCGATATTGATCGCATCGCACCTGGTAGTGGCCTTACAACAAGTGATCAGCCGCAGGAACAACCCCCAAAACCCGACAGTATTATCTATAACCGCCTTCAACGGAGGAACTACCACTAACGTGATTCCGGGAGAAGTGAAACTAAAAGGCACCTTCCGCGCGTTGAATGAAAACTGGCGTTTTGAGGCGCATGAGATCATGCGGAATATTTCGGAGAACCTGGTGAGGGGCATGGGCGGGGAGCTGGACCTGCATATTGACGTGGGGTATCCCAGTGTTTACAATAATGAAATCCTGACGGATGAAGCCACCGCCCTCGCAAAAGCTTATTGGGGCAATGATCGTGTTGAAGAAACCGAAATTCGCATGGGTGCGGAAGATTTCGGGTATTATACCCAAAAGATCCCCGGTTGCTTTTACCGGCTCGGGGTAATGAATAAAACCAAAGGAATTACCTCCGGCGTGCATACACCCACTTTTAATATCGACGAAAATGCTATTGAAACCGGCATGGGCATGATGGCATGGCTGGCCATGTCTGCAGATTTAACAAAATTAAAACGGTAAAGTACCTGCCCGCTGCATCCTTATAAAAACAATGGTAATGAAAGCATTTTTTGTATTCGTTTTATTGAGTGTGTTTTCTATAAGCGGGTTCGCACAATCCGGCAGCGAGGTGATAAAAAAACAGGCAGAAAAACGCAGGAATAGCCCGGATTATATCGATAACAGGAAAATGATCACTAACTCACAGCAATTACAGCAAAAAGACAGCACCGCAAAAAAACACAAATGCATCTTTCATAAAAGAAACCATCAAAAGCCGGCTGCAAAAGATGTATTAAAAGACAGAAATACAAAAGACCCTAAACTGGAAAACAGACCCCCAAAAGTGGAACTGCAGGGCGGGAATTAGTTTTTTTAAACGCACAATGCACAGTGCTTAACGCAGAGTGCTGAATCAATTTCGTTCCTTTAAGAAAATGCAACTGTTGTGCTCAGCAGTGGCGAGTATAAAGAGCAGCCCGATGAAATGAGAAGATAGATTACAAGAAGTTTTTGTTAGAAGGCTGTTCGCAAATCAGCGAAAGAAAAAAGCAAGCGGAATGGCGTTTCGCCGCAGGCGGAACAAAGCCTGTAGCGTAGGTTTTTTCGTTCCTGCCGGACTGGTCAGGCCCTGATTCGATTGGCGATGATGAGGCGGGATTCGCCTTTTTGCGAACAAGATTTTTTGCCCACTTTTTTATCGACTGAAAAAAGTGGGAGAGGAAATAAAACAAAATGAAGTTGTCGATAGAAATGAAAAAGACGGTATTAATAATCAGGTTTTTGAGGGACTGTTATCGACAATAAATGCAATTCCAGGGGTCATGGACAGAACGTCAATAAAAACTTAAGGAAATGACATTGGGTGCCGAAAACTTAATGCTGGCTTGCGTTTCGCGTTATGCATTGTGCATGCTGCTTTATCAGTTACCTTATTTCGCTACCCTGACCATATTAAATATTTTCGTCGGGGCGCCTACGGGCAATCCCCGGGGATTATTATCTGCAGTAGTATTGATAGAGATACCACCTAAACTGCGCGGGGATGCGGAGAGGGGCTGATAAGAGTTATTGCCGGTGATCAGTCGTATTGCCTGGAGAAAACAATTCTCATGAGGATCGCCGAAATCATACCGGATATCATCATTTACATAAGTATCGGTGGCCATTCCCTGGTAATAGCCGCCCTGGTTGTTCTTATTTTGCGATTCAAAATTGGACATATAAACACTGTATTTCCCAATCCTTATTTCAAAAAAACCTACCGGCTTTCCATAGGTATGCGTTTGGTCATCGGAGGAACTGAAGGGCGCATTGATAAGGTACACCTTGCTGAAATAGGGTTTTAGGCTGTTGATAAGCAATTCGCTGGCAGAAGCAGTATTGCTACTTACAATAAAGTATATCGAAGTTATATTGGCCGCTGCGTTAAAGGGCCCCTGTTTTCGTATATAGGTTGTATTGCCATTTGTAGAATAATCAACATCGTAATAAGTGTAATTCAGTTTAACATTATTGGCATCATATACCGGTTGTTTTTTTAATAGCGTGGCTTGTTTATTCTGCATGGTTTGATTATAGATCTCTTTAAACAGCACACTGTTAGCGGCGCTTTGCGGTAATATGGATTCAGCAAAATATTCAGCCGTATTCACATACCCACCGCCGTTATAGCGCAGGTCAATAACCAGATCTGTTGCTTTTGCATCGTTGAATTTTTGGAACGCCGCACTTAATACTGGCATGGAGCTTTTTGCGGAATCAGTAAAAGATTTATAAGCGATATACGCGATTGTTTTGCTGCCGATTGTAATAACCGTGTCTTTGTATATCGGGTTAAAAGTATATAAGGCTTTCGAAAAGGGAACGTCGGTATATTTTTTTGTTGCCGGATCATATTTAGTAAGCGTTATGCTATTTCCGTCTAGGGCATTGGATATTTGGGTCAGGTTATTATTATAAGTCCATGCATTGCCGTTTATCTTTGCTATAATATCGCCCCGCCGGATGCCGGCATTCCAGGCTGGCGACCCGTTGGTTACTATTCTTATCAAACCAATAAGGCTGTCGTTAACATAATGTATTGCCCGCGGAGTGCCATTTAGTTTGGACACGGGTATAAAACCCATGGTAAAGCCCAATTCGTTTTCCTGGCCATCCAGCGTCATCTTTATATTTTTAACCTGCTCCTGGTTGCTGACAATGGTTGAGCTGGCGCCGCCTCCGTACAGGTCCGATGTTTTTTCTATGAAAGAATATTTACTGGTGGTAACGGTACCTCCCTGGCTGTTGGCGTATTGATAAAATTCATAAGGCTTGCCGGTAGCAGCATTGATGGGGATCTGCGTAATGGCGAATAATTCGCTTTGCAAACCGTTCAACGTGTCTGTTTTTGCATAACTTCTGGGGTTAAAAGAGGCCGAGTCGGGTAGCGCTGTGTTCCAGTAATAGATCTGTTTTGCGTATAGGAATAAAGAATCCGCCAGCAATTGCTGGTAGGTGCCGGTGGGAGCAGGCGGTGTAATGCTGCCACCACCGTTATCAGCTTTTCTGCACGAAACCAGTATAATAGCGAATAAAAATATTGCTACAAAACTTTTTATCATCGGGTACGGTTTGTTAAATAATTATTTTAAGGATAAAGCCTTTAACCAATGCTCCATTTCAGGGCTCTTTTGGGGTGAAAAGTTAGCGATTAATGAACGGCTGGTAAAATATTTTTCGTGACTTCGCGATTAAAGAGTTGCACCGAACGTGCGAAGAGGAGCTGTTCTGTTTTTGAAGTGCCATTGAAGCGGGGAAGCATTGAAAATTGCGGTGATTCTTTGGCGTTGTGGTATTAATAATACGTTTTAACCGTTACTTTGCCTAAATTACAAATAGTTATGGGGGTAAAAGAAGCAGTAAACGGGTTGCGCAAATCAAAAAAACGCCCTTCCATCCTGGTGGCGGGCGATTTAATGATGGATCATTATATCTGGGGATCCGCGAAAAGACTTTCGCCGGAGGCGCCCGTTCCGGTACTGAATGCCGCCAGTGAAACGGTTACACCCGGAGGCGCCGGAAACGTGGTGCAAAACCTGTTTGCCCTGGGCGCTACTATTACCATTGGCGGACTGACGGGCGACGATGCCGCAGGGCGGGAGCTGGTGCGGCAGTTGAATAATGAAAAGGTGAATACCTCAAATGTATTGATCGATCCTTCCCGGCCCACAACGATGAAGTCGCGTATGATGGCAGGCAACCATCAACTGCTGCGGGTGGATAAAGAACTTCTGACGAATATAAATAGTAAACTGGAGCAGCAGTTGCTGGCGGGTTTGGAAAAAGAACTGGCCGCTGCGGATATTGTGTTGTTATCTGATTATAACAAGGGGGTATTGTCGCCTTCGTTTACACAACAACTGATCCGCCTCTGCGCCAAAAAAAAGAAAAGGGTTTTGGTAGATCCCAAGGGGCTGCATTATCAAAAATATTCCGGGGCTTATTTAATTAAACCCAATAAAAGAGAACTGGCGGAAGCCGCGGTGGTAGAAGGGATCCCGAACGACAAAGAATTGATAAAAACGGCGCGTAAACTACTTTCAAAAGTAAAATGCGATTACCTGGTGGTTACAAAATCAGAAGAGGGGCTGGATCTTGTTTCAAAAACAGCTTACTATAATTTCCCGGTAAAGGCAAACGAGGTGTTTGATGTAACCGGCGCGGGGGATACGGTATTTGCATCACTGGGGTATTTTCTGGCGGCCGGGTTGGATATACAGTTGGCCTGCGAACTGGCGAATTATGCCGCAGCCGTTGCGGTGAGCAAAGTGGGAAGCGTGGCGGTTACCTTTGATGAGATCCTGCAGGCAGCCGCTCAATATAAGCCCAATGCTAGCGGGAAATAGTTCGGAAACGGTTCATTCAAAGTTTTTTTTCAGCGAAAATCAGCGCTAAAAATCTGCGCAGATCCGCGGGAAAATAGAATAGTATTTCAAGAAGGGAACAACTTCTGTTTTTATTATGAAATTACAAGCGATATAGAAAATAATGGATGTATTATCAGCAAAAGAAAAGAAGATCAGCGGTAAAATAATTTCCGCGCCGGAAGCGTTAGCGCAGCGGGAAAAATGGCGTGCTGCCGGGGAAAAGGTGGTCTTTACCAACGGCGTCTTCGATATACTCCACGCCGGGCATGTACGCTCTCTTGCCCAGGCAGCTTCTTGCGGCGACCGGTTGATCATCGGTCTGAATACGGATCACTCCGTAAAAAAACTAAAAGGCCCGCAACGACCCATCATCAGTGAGCAGGACCGGGCTTATTTGCTGGCGGCACTGTTCTTTGTGGATGCTGTTGTTTTTTTTGAGGACGATACACCGCTGGAGCTCATTACATCTTTAATGCCGGACGTGCTGGTAAAGTCTGCCGATTATACTATAGAACAAATTGCCGGAGCAAAAGAAGTATTGGCAAACGGCGGAAAAGTGGAACTGATGCCACTGGTGCCGGGAATTTCGAGCACCACTATTATTGATAAAATTCGCAGCGCTCCATAAATGCAACTACCCAAAAAAATACTGGTCATCCGTTTCAGCTCTATGGGCGATATCATTTATACCACGCCGGTAGTACGCTGCCTGAAGCAGCAATTGCCGGGAGTGGAGGTTCATTTTTTAACCAAACCTGCCTTCCGGTATATTTATGAAGGCAATCCTTATGTAGATAAACTGTTGCTGTTAAAAGATACCCTGGATGCAACAATAAAAGAGATTAAAAACGAAGGATATGATTGCCTGGTAGACCTGCACAGCAACCTGCGCACCGCGATCATTAAATTCAGAACCGGCATTCGATCTTATACCTACGATAAACAAACCATAAAAAAATGGCTGAGTTTAAAACTGCGGAAGCAATTGTTGCCGCCGGTGCACCTGGTGGACCGGTACCTGAAAGCAGTGGCGCCATTGGGAATAAAAAATGATAATAAACCCATTGACTATTTTTTAAAGCATAACTATTCGTTAACTGACCTGTTGCCCGCAACGCATCAGGATGGCTATATCGGTTTTATTATAGGCGCCGCGCATTTTACCAAGCGGATGCCGAATGAAAAAATTGTTTCCATTTGCAGGCAACTCAACAAACCCGTGGTTTTGCTGGGGGGGAAGGATGTAAAGGATAATGGCGTTTTTGTAGCAGAACAGGCGGGTGATCTGGTTTATAATGCCTGCGGAATGACTTCACTGGATGAATCGGTATTCCTGGTTTCCAAAGCGAAGGCTATTATTGGTTTTGATACAGGATTGACGCATATTGCAGAAGCCTTTAATGTGCCCATTGCGTCCATTTGGGGTAGTACGATCCCGGAATTGCTCGGCGTACAGCCCTATAAAATTGATCACTCGTTGGTAGCCGGTGTTTCCATCAGTTGCCGCCCCTGTTCCAAATACGGACTGGCAGCCTGTCCGAAGGGACATTTTAAATGTATGCGGGAAATTGATGAACGGCAGATCGTTGATTTTGTTGGGGAACGGCAGGCTATCTGAATTTATATTGTTGGATAAATTTCATAAAGAACCCTGGAATCGCCGCAGTGCCGCTATGCAGTTGAATAAAAAGAAAGTCGCGTTCAATATCCAGCCCCTGCACATCAATAATTGTTAGCGCCCCTGTATTCAATTCTTTTAATACCGTATGGATGGAAAGAAACGAAACGGCATTGGAATGACTAATATAGGACTTGATGCTTTCGGAACTTTCTAATTGTATTTCACGATGGAGCTGCGCCAACCGGATGCCCTTTGCTTTTAGTGCCTTGCTCACAATCTCCAGCGTTCCTGACCCCGGCTCTCTTAAAACAAAGGGCAGCGTTTGCAGTTCTTTAAGAGTGATCCGTTGTTTTTTGGTGAGGGGGTTTTTTAGCGGAAGCTACCAGTACCAGTTCATCTTTTGTAAAAGGAATATTTTTATAAAGATTGTTCTTGGGCTGCCCTTCGATCATTCCGAAATCGATCTCATTTTTTTGCAGCAACTGTTCAATATGTTCGGTGTTACCGCTGGTGAGGCTTATTGATAGATCTTTAAAATTTTTTTTAAAGCCGGCCAGGGCGGGAGGCAGAATATATTCAGCAATGGTAGTGCTGGCGCCGATCCGGAGCTTTCCTTTATACTGCCCTGAGAAAGCGCTGAGTTCCAGTTCCATTTTCCGGTACAGGGCAAACAACTCTTCCGTATACTGCAATAATAAAGCGCCCGAAGGCGTCAGCGTTATTTTACTGCCGTTTCGTTCAAACAACTTGGCCTTAAAATGATGTTCTGTTTCCTGAATGTGTTTGGTTACTGCCGGTTGCGAAATAAATAGTTCTTCCGCGGCTCTTGTAAAATTGAGCCGCCGGGCAACTGTGTGAAATACCTGTAGCCGGAAGTCGAACATAAGTATGCAAAGATAGGAGATGCGCGTGTGATATTTTTAACCGCAAAGGCGCGGTGGGCTTTTATGATTTTACGTCTATTGCCTATAAATCTCCCGCTGATCTCTCAGGCTGCTGCGGAACATGAACTGAGTTCATCTGCGCCTCGCCACCGGCTCCCGATTGCTATTGCATGCGCGTCAAACTAAGCACGACATTCAATCTGCCAGAACTGCGGCTACACCAGTATTTGAGCCATTTCCGCTCCGTTAGGAGCGTTGTGTTTGTAGCAATCGCAATGGGATTTGTTTGGGCTCCATAGGACGCCCCCTGTTTACGCGGCACCTGACGGAGCCGATGCGCGGCGTAGATGATCATGAATACTATAAACAGGCGGCGCTTACAGCGCCTAAATCGTGCTCTTTATTTTGACGCGCACACGATGGCTATCGGGCTGCGCATTCCGATAGCCAATAGTCACCTTCAGGCTTCACCAGCCAAAAAATACTTTTAATCGCTTCCGACGTGACTGTTAATGGAATTCCGTTTTTAGATTTATGAAGCGTCCTCGCGCCCAGGCGGCTTTGCGGTTAAGTCAAATTTGCGTCCTCGCGGTTAACCAAAATTACCTATCTTGTACACCTATGAATCAACAATACGCCCGCAAAGAATTTTTGAAACTGACCGCACTCGCTAACGCGGCGCTCCTCGCAAAACCATTGACCCTGCTGGCAAACACCAGCATTCCTGATCAGGCAAATGTACTTTTCTATAAAAAAGGTGCAGCAGCATATGAAGTGTTAAGAAAGGGTTTTAACAAACGGATCAATAAATTCCCTCAGGTGATTGCTCTTGCAAAGAATACAGCAGGTGTGGTGGAAGCAGTCCAATACGCCGCAAAAAATAATTTGCCTGTGACCATAAAAAGTGGAGGGCATAGTATGGAGGGGTTTTCCTGCAATAATGGGGGAATGGTCATCAATCTTTCGAAAATGAAAGCAACGAGCTGGGGCGCTAACGGACAGTTGAGGGTGCAGCCCGGTTGTACATTGGCAGAATTATACAATGCGCTCTTCTCCAAAAAACGATACCTGCCCGGCGGTTCCTGCGGCAGCGTGGGTATTGGTGGACTTACGCTGGGCGGCGGTTATGGGTTATTGTCGAGAAAGTACGGGCTTACCTGTGACAGTCTTTTGGAAGTAACGATGGTAGATGGCCGGGGCAATATCGTTAATTCAGCCCCTGACCCCGAATTGTTATGGGCCTGCCGTGGTGGGGGCAATGGTAATTTTGGCGTGATCACAGAAATGAAATTCAGAACTTACGCAGCGCCGGCAACGATGCAAAGTTTCCGTTTCCGGGCGTTTAAAACAGACCCGGCCCGGATGAGAAATATTACGGAGCAATGGTTCGGGATTACACAGGACCTGCCGCCGGCCTGCTTTTCAGCATTGGTGCTGAGTGCAAAGACGGCCTATATTCTGCTGACCAACGTTGCAGCGCATACGGCTGAAGTAACAAAAGCGGTACAACAATTTACCCGGCTTACCGATAAACAAACAGCATCGAAAGCCGTTTCCCTGGCGCAGGCATTAAAAGTTTTTTATGCCGAAGATCAGCCCCTGTTTTTTAAAAACGCTTCCGCTGGCCTGTACAAAAGTTTTGACGATATAAGCGGGTATATCAATAAGGTACTGGAGATCACCAGGAACACACCCGGTATGATCTACCAGGTTAATACGCTGGGGGGGAATATACAAAACCCCGAAGCGGAAAAAGGTTCCGCCTTTCCGCACCGGGCCTATGGTTATTTTTCAGAACTGCAAACCTATTGGGAAACGGAAACACAGGGCAACCGGCTGCTGCAGCGGTTTCAGGCCGTGCAGGATATCTTTGCCCAAAACAATATAAGTGCGCAATACCGGAATTACCCCGATAGCAATTTTAAGAACTGGGAGCATTTGTATTACGGAGCTAATTATGAGCGGTTGCAGCAGGTGAAGAAAAAATACGATCCCGATAACAGGATACAACAGGAACAAAGTGTACGCATATGATCCGGAGATTTAATTTAAAATTATTCAAAGATTTTTTCAGCTCCAGTGCGGTAGGCGGCTTTATATTGCTTAGCTGCGTGGTGCTGTCCTTATTAATAGCAAACACATCCGCGGGAGCGGGATTTGAAAACTTTCTTAATAAAACGGTTGGCTGGGAAAATGGGGCTGTCATGCTGAAGCTTTCCATATTGCACTGGATCAACGACGGGCTGATGGCCGTGTTTTTTTTACTGGTGGGTCTGGAGATCAAAAGGGAGATTGTAGAAGGCGAATTGTCTTCGTTTCAAAAAGCCGCATTGCCGGTGGTGGCGGCATTTGGCGGGGCACTGTTGCCTGCGGCGATCTTTTATTGTATTAACCGGAATGGCCCTGCCGCCCCGGGCTGGGGCATCCCAATGGCTACGGATATTGCCTTTGCCCTGGCGGCACTATCCGTTTTAGGAAAAAGAGTGCCGGCAAGTCTGAAAGTGTTTTTAGCAGCGCTGGCTATTGTTGACGACCTGATTGCCATCCTGGTGATCGCCCTGTTTTATTCTTCGGGATTGCATTGGGGGTATCTGTTGATGGCTGCAACTTTGTTGCTGCTATTATTTGTGTTTAATAAACTGAAAATTGAAAATCTTTGGTGGTATATACTGCCGGGAATTTTGATCTGGTACCTCATCCATCATTCAGGTATACATGCTACCATTGCCGGGGTGTTGGTGGCAATGGCGATCCCTGTAAGAAAGGGCAGGAAAGGAGTGCCGCTGGAAAAACTGGAGCATGCCCTGACCCGCCCGGTTAATTTAATTATTGTTCCGCTGTTTGCCCTTGCGAATACCAATATCCGGTTTGAGCCGGCGATGGTCAGCGGAATTGCCGAACCGTTGAGCATAGGAATTATTATAGGGTTGATGATCGGAAAGCCTGCAGGCATCCTGTTGTCAACTAAACTGGCGGTTCGCCTGAAGTTCGGCAAATTGCCGCACGGCGCGGGTTGGCGGCATATAGCAGGCCTTGGAATGCTGGCCGGTATTGGGTTTACGATGTCCATCTTTATTAGTTTATTATCGTTCGATGTGCCGCAACGCATCGCGCAGGCAAAGATGGCAATACTGATAGCATCTGTTTTATCCGCCATGGCGGGTTGTTTATTTCTTGCCGCTATAAAACCGAAGAAATAGGCAGGGAAGCGGGTTACCAGTATATAGTTCTGTGTTGCTGAATCCCTGTGGCTCATTCTTGCCATTGAATACTTTTTAAATTTTCTAAGGCAGCCTACGGAGCACGTGGGTCCTGGATTTTACATAGGAGATTTTACGGATTCTCACAGAAAAAATCAGAAGCTGAGCAAAAAATAAAGATCTTCTGTGCCAATCTGAGAAATCTGTGAGCCCCTATATTTGCCTGCTGTTTAAATGTATTTAAAAACATTAGGTGCCCGTAAAACGTTAAGAAAGCACGTGTAAGATTAACTGTTTTATCTTTGTAAGGCATTATAACAATAATATGGAACGAACGGACATTGCAAGCAGAGCAGATGTGGAACGGCTGGTGAACAGTTTTTACGACCGGGTGCGATCGAATGCTGTTATAGGCCCGATTTTTAATGATATTGCCCGAATAGACTGGGAACATCATTTGCCAAAAATGTATTCCTTTTGGTCCAGCATTTTATTGGGAGAACAATCGTACTCGGGAAACCCCATGGTGCGTCATATTGAACTAAGCAGGATGACTGCAATGACGGAAACCGAGTTCTCAGAATGGTTGCGTTTGTTTAACGAGACCATTGACGCGCTCTTTGAAGGGCCCAAAGCGGAAGAAGCAAAAACAAGGGCGGCAAATATTGCCCGCCTGATGTTGTTTAAAATACAAACCATATGAGGATCCATTACCTGCAGCATGTATCCTTTGAAGGATTGGGATATATGGAAGCCTGGCTGCAGGAGTGGCATTACAAACTTTCTGCCACCCGGTTTTATGAGCCGGGCTACAAATTCCCGGCTGTTGCTGATGTTGACGCATTGATTATCATGGGCGGGCCAATGGGTGTGTATGATGAGGAACAATACCCCTGGCTTCAGGAAGAAAAAGTATTTATCAAAGCCTGTGTTTTATCCGGGAAAAAAGTATTGGGCATTTGCCTGGGCGCCCAGTTAGTGGCGGCCTGCCTGAATGCAAAAGTGGATAGGGCGGTACATAAAGAGATCGGTTGGTTTCCGGTGCAGCCTGCAACAGAGTGTCAACAGTTCTCTTGGTTTTATGAGCTGTTTAAAAACAATCCCGTTGTTTTTCACTGGCATGGAGACCGGTTTGGTATTCCTGGCAATAGTAAGAATTTACTGATGTCTGAAGCCAACACCAACCAGGCGTTTTGTTATGGTAAAAATGTTATTGGTTTGCAATTTCATTTGGAAGTAACAGAATTATCAATGAAACAAATGCTGGCCAACGGCGCAGCCGATCTGGAGCCGGCACGGTATGTTCAATCTGAACAGGCGATTAGCGAGGGAATGGTGCATATGAGTCATTGCAACCAAATAATGGCGGAGGTATTGCAGCGTTGGTTAGGCTGATTGCTCGCTTATAAACCGTCATTCCGGGTTATCTATTTGCGTTGCCTGCCCAATCTGCAATCATTCAGGCGGGCAAAAATAATGCGGCGATGACACATTAAGGCAACGTCACTTCGGTGAGCCAGACGCAGCCCTGACGACGGTCGGGCGAAGAGAAATCGCATTGTTAAAGAACGAGATTGCTCCGATCATTTCTCCCGACCTTCGCCCCGACAAAAGTCGGGGTTCGTTCCGTTCCAATGACAGATTACAGTATGTATTGAAAACCAATTACTCTTTTCGTCGTGCCGAGCGCAATACAATGGAGCCGGGGCATCCCTGTGATACCAAACTGCCCTGGAATTGAGACCTCCTTCCGCTCCGTCCTGAAAGCCTTCGAATGCGCGTCAAGCTAAGCACGACATTCGATCTGCCAGAACTGCAACTACACCGTTATTTGAGCCATTTCCGCTCCGTTAGGAGCGTTGTGTTTATAGCAATCGCGATGGTATTTGTTCGGGCTCCATAGGATGCCCCGTGTTTACGCGGCACCTGACGGAGCCGATGCGTTGCGTAGATGATCATGAATACTATAAACACGCGGCGCTTACAGCGCCTGAATCGTGTTCCTTATCTTGACGCATATGTGAAAGCCTTCGGGACTGCGGTCAGGGTGATGAAAGAATAGTATGTCATCGATGCATTAATTCGGCCCACTAATACAAAGTCGAAACGACGACAATAGTAATGATTGGTTTTTATAACTTAAAAACATATGTCATTGGAAACAAAGAGGAGGGAGGGATCTCATGCTTAAAGCAAGGGATTGCTTGCTCCCCTAGCAGTCGCGGGACGGCGAAATGACGCGCCGGTTGTATATTACACCAAATTATTTTATAGCTTTACCTCATGACAACATTTGCGGATAAAGTTATTGACTTCAACCGGAACCTGCATTATACCGGAAAACTGCCCGATGGGTTCCGGGTACTCAATCCTTATTTAGACAACCCCGAAACCATGGAGGTGATGGGGCAATTTTATCATAAATATTATAATGATAACCGGCAACGGAAATTCATCATCGGCATCAATCCCAGTCGCCACGGGGCGGGCGTTACCGGTGTACCTTTTACAGACACCAAAAGACTGGAAAAAGTTTGCGGCATCAAAATGGAATCGGCCTATACTCATGAAGTGTCTTCCGTATTTATGTATGACATGATCACCGCCTGGGGTGGTGCGCGAAGCTTTTACAAAAACTTTTATATAAACTCTCCCTTCCCCCTGGCCATTATCCGGCGGGCAAATGAAGGCAAATGGCTCAATGCAAATTATTACGACGATCCAAAATTATTTGAGATGGTAAAGCCTTTTATGATCGCCTCCCTGGAAAAACATATCAGCCTGGGATTGGATACTTCCGAAGTGTTTATTTTAGGGAAGAAGAACGCTACGTTTATTAACCAACTGAATGCCACTGCCGGTTTGTTCAGCAAAGCCACTGTATTGGAGCACCCCCGGTATATCGAGCAATACAAATCAAAGGAAAAACAACTGTATATTGATAAATATATACTGGAGCTGGGCAAATCGATAAACTAAGGCTCTTTTTGTAACCTTTCCGTTGCTCCGTTACTCTAATAAGTATAAGTATCTAAAATAACGGAAATGGAAAATAAAAATACAGAACAGTCGCTGATACTACCCTTCAGGCTGTTAAAATACACTTTTGTAATTGTGCCCATCGTTGCGGGGGCCGATAAGTTTACAAACCTGCTCGCTCATTGGGAGCAATACCTTGACCCTTCACTGGCAGCTATGTTGCCGCTCCCGGGCGCAACATTTATGAAGATCGTGGGGGTTATTGAAATAATTGCCGGCATTATTGTACTTAAAAAGCCACAGGCCGGAGGTTATATCGTAGCCGCCTGGCTTACGCTAATTGCCTTAACTTTATTGGTAGGATTTGAGTATGTGGATGTGGCAGTACGTGATCTTGTAATGGCTGTTTCGGCCTTTGTTATGGCGAGGATAGCCAAAATTGTTTCATAAATTATGGTTCAGACTGATAAATTGACCGAAATAGAAATTATTAGGCGCATCGTCTCCGGCGGGGAAAAATCGCTTTATGAAATCATCGTAAGACGCTTTAATCCTTATTTGTACAAAACAGGCAGGTCGTACAATTATGATCATGAAAGCACGCTGGATTTAATGCAGGAAACCTTTGTGGATGCCTACAGGCACCTGGCACAGTTCGAAGGCCGTTCCGATTTTAAAACATGGATCATCCGCATCATGCTGAACCATTGTTACCATAGAAAGCAGGCGGCCGCATTCAAAAATGAAATTACAACCGACGTGAACGACAATTCAAAGCCAATGTTTACTTCCTCCAATTATGATACGGGTAAAACGGTTCAAAATAAGGAACTGGGACATATTATTGAAGCGGCGCTCGGCAGGATACCCCTTAATTACCGGCTTGTATTTTCATTAAGGGAAATAAACGGGTTTAGCGTAGCGGAAACTGCCGGACTGATGAACATCAGTGAAGACAATGTGAAAGTGCGGCTGAACAGGGCAAAGGCATTTCTAAGAACGGAAATAGAAAAAACATACACGGCCACAGAACTGTTTGAATTTAATTTGATCTACTGTGATGCGATGGTAGAAAATGTAATGAAAAAAATAAATGAATACTGATCACCTTATTCAGGAAACAAATGACGTTCTCCCCGGCAAAACCTTAGCGGAAAGCCCCGTGCGGGCCAATGCCTTCGAGCTCAGCACTGACGAAAAAATACGCAGGATCAAATATCACTTTGCAAAAATAATGGACACGCTGGGGCTTGATCTGGAGGACGACAGTTTAAAAGATACACCCGGACGGGTGGCGAAAATGTACGTAAACGAGCTCTTTAGCGGGCTGAACCCCGATAACAAACCCCGGATCTCACTGTTTGAAAATAAGTATGGTTACAAAAAGATGCTGGTTGAAAAAGACATTACTTTCTATTCCAGTTGTGAACATCATTTTGTGCCCATCATTGGCAGGGCGCATGTTGCCTATATTCCCGGCAAACAGGTGGTAGGGCTGTCAAAAATAAACCGGCTGGTGCACTATTATGCCCGGAGGCCGCAGGTGCAGGAGCGGCTGACGATCCAGATTGCGGAAGCTTTGAAAGAAATATTGCGGCATAATGATGTGGCAGTAGTGATTGAGGCGGAGCATTTGTGCGTGGCATCCAGGGGTATAAAAGATACGGCCGCCACAACAGTAACCGCCAGTTATTCCGGGCAATTTGAAAATGAAACTATAAAACAGGAACTGTTAGCCTATATTTATAGTAAAAAATAAACAATCATGTCTCAGATAGTTGAAATCCAATCTATAGAGCCGGTTACACATGATGTGCTACATATTACGGCTGAAAAACCGGCGTCATTGTCTTATGTGCCAGGCCAGGCAGTTGACGTATCTGTTAATAAACCGGGCTGGGAAAATGAATTAAGGCCCTTTACCTTCACTTCCCTGCCGGAGGATAAGTATATAGAGTTTACGATTAAAACCTACCCCGATCATAATGGCGTTACCAACGAGTTGCGTTCTTTAAGCAAGGGCGATAGCCTTATTATTCATGATGTTTTTGGAACCATAGCATATAAAGGCGAAGGTGTTTTTATTGCCGGCGGGGCAGGGGTTACTCCATTTATCGCTATTTTTAAACAACTGAACAAGCAGCAGGCAATCGGGAGCAACAAACTTATTTTTGCCAACAAAACCAGGGAGGATATCATTTTGGAAGATTCCTTCAATGCGCTGCTGGGGCCTAATTTCATTAATATTCTGTCCGCTGAGGAGCGGGCGGGTTATGAGCACGGATATATTTCAGCATCCCTTATAAAAAAGCATACAGATAGCAGCACTCACTATTTTTATCTCTGCGGGCCGGATCCTATGATGGAGGCAGTGGAAAAAGAGTTGTTGTCCTTAGGTGTTGCTGAAAACTTTATTGTAAAAGAAGCCTTTTAAAAAAATTGATCCGTTAAAGATATTTCTTCTATCTTTGTACTGTAATAATAAATATTACATAATATGATCAACGGGCGTTTCGCAACGGCAATACATATATTAACACTCCTGGGCAGGGAGGAAGGTATTTCATCCGGTTATATCGCTTCCAGCATTAATATTAACCCGGTTTTAGTGCGCAAGGAGATCGGCGTGTTAAAAGAGGCAGGGTGGATCGAAACAAAAGAAGGCCGGTCGGGTGGAAATGCCCTGGCCGTGCCGCCCGAAAAGATCCGCCTATCGGCTATTTACAAAGCCATTTATAGCGACGGACTATTTGCACATTCCAAAAACCTTCCCAATCAGCATTGCCCCGTGGGCAAAAAGATAAGCCATATTATGGATGCCATTAATACCGAAGCGGAAAAAGTGCTATTACAGCGCTTTCATTCCATGACGGTTAAAGACCTGCTGGAACAAGTGTGATTTTTTTTGATTATAACTGTAATAATAAATAATACATAATATATAAATTTTACAAAAATGAAAATTGCAATTATCGGCGCTACCGGGTTTGTTGGCAGCGCAATTTTAAAAGAAGCTTTACAAAGAGGGCACGAAGTTTTGGCACTAGCACGGAGCACTTCATCGATCACGGAAAAAAATCCCTTGCTGGCCCTGCTTAATATTGATGTAGCAAATACAGATGAACTAACGGCGGCCATTAAAGGAAGCGATGTGGTGATCAGCGCTTTTAATGCGGGGTGGACCAATCCCAATCTGTATAATGATTTCCTTTCCGGATCAAAAGAAATTGAAAAAGCGGTTGCTGCTGCCCGCATAAAACGCCTTATCGTTATGGGTGGTGCCGGAAGTCTTTATATCGACGGGATACAGCTTGTAGACGGTCCTGATTTTCCTGAGGCCTATAAGCAAGGCGCGGCGGCTGCAAGGGACTATCTGAACCTGCTGAATGAAAATAAGCAACTGGACTGGGCCTTCTTCAGCCCGGCAATAGAAATGAACCCCGGCGTTACCACAGGACGTACCGGTAAGTATCGTACCGGGACAGACGCTCCTGTATTCAATGCGGAAGGAAGAAGTATTTTATCCGTAGAGGACCTTGCAGTGGCCGTGATGGACGAAGCGGAGGAGCCCCGGCATATTCGCCGGAGATTTACGGCCGCCTATTAAAAAATAATGGGCCGGCTATTTTTATAAATGCCCGGATTCAGGCGTAAATTTGAGCCAAATCTTCCATGATGAGGGGCTCACTGCTTATTGTGTCACTGCTGTTTCTTGCAAAAGGATATGGACAGGATTCCAGCTATATCCGGGATTTGATCAGCGAAGGTGTGGAGTTGCATGACCAGGGAAGGTTCGACGAGGCCGTTAAAAAATATGACGCCGTATTGGCGATCGCCCCGGGCTTCCTTCCTGCCCAGTTTGAGAAGTCCTACGCGCTGATGGCAGGCAGAAGGTTTAAAGAGGCTATAAACCTGAGCCAACAGATCATAAAAAATAACAAGGCGGATGTTACTATGATCGGTAATGCATACAGTACCTGGGGTACCGCATTGGATAAAGGGGGGCGTCCGAAAAAAGCGTTAAAAGTATACAAACAGGGAATTAAAAAAGCTCCCGGTTATGGCCTGCTCAACTATAACGAGGCGCTGAGCTATTTTAGGCTGAACGCGTTAAAGAAGGGAATGGCCGCCTTAGAAATATCATTATTGAAAGATCCACATTACGCGCCGGCACATTACCTGATGGCCCGGGTGCAGCTTCATGACGACCATAAAACGGAAGCGCTGCTTTCGTATATGGTTTATCTGTTGTTCGACAATAGAAGTCCACGTGCTGCCGACGCATTAGCGACTATTCGCGCACTCATTCCTGCGGATGCTGCCATTTTATTGCAGACAAAAGACCTGCTGCCCGGCGACCGGTTCGCTTATCTGGTGGCTAAAATGATCGAAACGCGGGTGCCCGGGACGGGTGCCGCCTATACCGGCTTCTGGGAAAAGTTTTATATCCCTTTTTTTCGGGCATTGCGGGAGCGCAATTATTGCGAAAGCTTTGCACATCAGTTGTTTCTGCCTTCAGAAAATGTTATGAATGAGGCCTGGCTGCAGGATCATCAGCAGCAGCTCAGTGCGCTTTTGACCTGGTTTGAAAACTATCCCTGGCCGCGTATGGGGGCGATTGCAGACCGGTAAATGCACAGGTTTCACACAGTATGAACGGGCGATTTTAACATTGCCCGTATAATTGTTATCTTGCACGCATGCAACAATACCTTAATCTTCTTCAGCATATTCTGGATTCCGGCGTGGAAAAAACAGACCGTACCGGAACGGGAACCACCAGCACATTTGGCTATCAAATGCGTTTTGACCTGCAAAAAGGATTCCCGGTCGTTACTACAAAAAAACTGCATTTAAAAAGCATTATTCACGAATTGTTGTGGTTTTTAAAGGGCGAAACCAATATTCAATACCTGAAGGAGCATGGCGTGCGTATTTGGGATGAGTGGGCAGATGAAAACGGGGATCTTGGTCCTGTTTATGGTAAACAATGGCGCAGTTGGGAAGGCAAAGATGGCAAAGTAGTAGACCAGATCAGCGATCTGATCCAGCAGATAAAAAAGAACCCGGACAGCCGGAGGCTGATCGTAAGCGCATGGAATGTAGGCGAACTGCCGGAAATGGCGTTAATGCCCTGTCATACTCTATTCCAGTTTTATGTGGCGGCGCCAAAGGAAGGAGGGAAGCCCCGGCTGAGCTGCCAGTTGTACCAACGCTCTGCCGACGTGTTTCTGGGTGTTCCCTTTAATATTGCCTCTTACGCGTTACTCACGCTGATGATCGCACAGGTTTGTGATCTGGAACCAGGAGAATTTATCCATAGTTTCGGAGATGTGCATATTTACAATAACCACCTGGAGCAGGTAAAGCTACAGCTTAGCCGCGCACCCTTCTCTTTACCGCAAATAAAGCTCAATCCGGCTGTAAAAAGCATTTTCGATTTTGTTTATGAAGATTTTGAACTGGTTAATTATGAAGCGCATCCGGGGATAAAAGGAACGGTGGCGGTTTAGAAATGTAAAATATCACCTTTTAATAAAGAAGTTGTTTAGATGCTCAGATTTCTTTGCATTTCCCGCAGATCATCGCCGATTTTTTTGCGCAGATTTTCGCAGAAAATCAATCTGCGGATATCAGCGGTGTATTAAATCTGCCTAAAATCAGCGGGAAAGCCAAAAGGAGAAGGTCAGGCGGCAGAATCTCAGGCCGATTTTATTCATAAAATGCAATGCGCTCTAAAAGAGTTACGGGAAACAAGAATTAACTTAAGGATTATTAAAGAAAAACCGATATTGCTGCACGAATCAGTAGAGATTGCGGTGAATGAATGCAATGAATTAATTGCGATTTTTTCGGCAAGTGTGGTAACCGCAAAACGGAATCGCGGTAAATAATTTTACATTGAATATTTAATATTTTACATTCATTATGATCATATCCCTCGTCGCAGCAGCATCCGGCAATAACGTTATCGGTAAGGACAATAAATTACTTTGGTCCCTGCCCAATGACATGAAGCATTTCAAAAATGTAACCTGGGGTATGCCGGTGGTTATGGGGCGCAAAACCTTTGAATCTTTTAGACAGCCACTGGCGGGCCGAAAGAATATTGTGCTGAGCACCAATAAAAATCTGAAGATCGATAATGCCGTTGTAGCGCACAGTATGCAGGATGTGGAACTGCTGGTACGGGCAATGGACGTAAAAGAACTGATGGTGATCGGCGGTGGGGAAATTTATAAATTGTATTTGCCCAAGGCCAACCGCATTTACCTCACCCGCGTGGATACGGTGCTGGAAGGAGATGCGTTCTTCCCTGTTTTTGATCAGCGCGAGTGGACCCTGGAAAGCAAAGTGGATAACAAGGCAGATGATAAACATTTATATAACTACAGTTATGAACTCTGGGAACGGAAATGAGTCGAACGCTCAATGCTCAATGCTGAACGCTTAATGCTTAACGCAAAAGGGAGCAGGTTTTACATTCCTTATTTTACATTTATTATTTTACATTTCCCATGATTTATTCTCCGTTAATCGCCGCAAAAAAATATTTTCAATATTATATTCACGCATCCAATAGTAAGGGGCATGGCATGCATTCGCCGTTTGTATTCGATTTTATTACCCATGTGATGAATGATTTTACAGATTACGCTGCGTATGATAAAATTGAAACTATAAGAAAAAAACTTTTAAAGGACCAAACTTCCGTTACTTTAAAAGATTTTGGTGCAGGGTCTGCTATAACGAAATCAAATACACGCAAGATTGCGTCCATTGCTAAAAATTCTGCAAAACCGCGCAAATACGGACAGTTAATGTATCGCATGGCAAAACATTACCAATGCAAAAATATTCTGGAACTGGGCACTTCACTGGGAATAACGACGGCTTACCTGGCTTCGGCCGACCCGGAGGCGACGGTAATTACCATGGAAGGTGCAGACGCAGTAGCAGATATCGCGCAGCGCAACTTTAATGAAGTGGGGTTGAAGAATATTGAAATTGTTCGCGGCAATTTTGATGAAACCCTGCGGGGAGTTTTGCAAAAGATGCCGGCAATTGACCTTGCTTTTATAGATGGGAATCACCAGCAGGAACCCACCGAACGTTATTTTGAACAATTATTGCCTCATATACACAATAATACCTTACTGATTTTTGATGATATTCACTGGAGCTCTGGCATGGAAGCCGCATGGAAGAATATCATAGCGCAGGAGTCGGTGGTATGCGATATCGATCTTTTCTATATCGGTATCGTCAGCTTCAGAAAAGAGTTTAAGGAAAAACAGGCATTTTCTATCCGGTTTTAGATTTTTATTTCCCGCAGATTGCCGTCCATTTATCCGGGAAAAATCTAAATCTCGTGCTCGCCGTTAATTATTTTCTCAATACGTTTATCGGGTATAAACCAGATAAATGCCACAAGCGTATAAACAGTGATCCCGATCGGGGGCGAAAGAAAGCTGCCGCCAATGCCCGCCAGGTACAACATCCATGATGCCTTTCCCTTTGCATCCGTGCCCACTGCCTTCGCCAGTTTGCAGTTTGGTCCGCCGGCTTTTATCAAAGCATTTTGAAGCAACACGTAGGCAATACCTGCCATCAATAACACTACCCCATAAGTCACCACCGGCGCGGTTTGATCGTAGTGCTTATCCATCCAGGAGGTTGTAAAGGGGATCAACGACAACCAAAACAGGAGGTTGAGATTTTTCCACAAAACAGCGCCATTCACTTTGTCAACCATCTGCAGCATATGATGATGATTGTTCCAGTAGATACCCACGTAAATAAAGCTCAGCAGGTAGCTGAGGAAAGTGGGGATCATGGGAATCAGCGCCTTAAAAGTATAGCCTTCTTCCGGCACCTTTATTTCCAGCACCATGATCGTAATGATGATCGCTAAAACCCCGTCACTGAATGCTTCTAATCTGGATTTTGTCATAAAAAAAATAACAGGTGTGAATTTAAGAAATACGCTCACACCTGTCAAAAAGAATATTCTTTAATTGATTGCAAGGTTAATCGGTGAAACGCTCGTTTATCGTTTCACCTCTCACGATAATAAGCACTGCTTCACATATGAGTTGACACTAATTCAACGCTTCCAAAGCCGCATCATAATTGGGTTCCGTTGTAATTTCCGGAACCTGCTCTGTATAAACAACTTCCCCGTTACTATTAGCCACAATCACCGCGCGGCTCAACAGTCCCTTCATGGGTGAGTCGGCGATGACAACCCCATATTCATCACCAAAATGACCTCTGAAATCCGACAGGGGCTCCACATTGGCAATGCCTTCCGCGGCGCAGAAACGGTTCAATGCAAAGGGGAGGTCCTTTGAAACCGTTAATACGACAGTATTATCCAGCGCTGCTGCTTTTTCATTAAATTTTCTTACGGAGGTGGCGCAAACCCCTGTATCAATACTGGGAAAAATATTCAGTACGATCTTTTTTCCTGCATAATCCGACAATTGTTTTTCCTGCAGTCCTGCATTTACCAATGCAAAGTCTTTCAGTTTACTTCCTTTTTCCGGAAGGCTGCCCGTTGTGTGTACAGCATTCCCTTTAAGTTTGATTTCAGCCATAAAATAAAATTTATACCAAAGGCGTAATTGCCTTTTATGCAAATAAAACAAATTTTGCCGGGTATGGAGAAATTCGGTGGTAAATACAATAAAAATAACATTGTATTTGAATCAGCTATCGCTCTACGCAGCACTCATTTGGCGCGACACATCAGTCAACAACTGCCACCAATGCACGAATGAATATATTGTTTTACAGTCAAAGGAGATAAGCACGAATCTAACGCGCCTGCGGCGCTCATAGCTTCTTTACCTTTCGTTGTATCCCTAAAGCATGCTGCAACGCAGAACGATGGAACAGTGTCCGCCTCCGGAGGATTCGTGGCGTTGGACTATGCGCTGTATTCGTAACAAATGGAGTAGTAGATAATTTTATGTGTTCGCTATAAACGGCATATGAAATTACACGAAATATTTTCCCTTTTCTCTATTTTTGCCCGGTGCAATTACCTTCTGCCTTTATCCATTCTTTACAGGGCCTCACGGGCTTTGACGAGGAAGCTTTTGTGGATATACATAATGCAGCAGTTCCGGTTACTTCGGTGCGCTTAAACCCGATAAAGATTGATGAGACCGCCAGGGTTATTACAGGCGCCGGTGTTAAAAAAAGCCCGGTTCCCTGGTGCGCAAACGGATATTACTTATCGCGGCGGCCTTCGTTTACTTTCGATCCGCTATTTCATGCGGGTTGTTATTACGTGCAGGAAGCGAGCAGCATGTTCCTGGAACAGGCATTGATGCAAACGACGGAACTGTCAAATGACCTGAAAATATTGGACCTTTGCGCCGCACCCGGTGGAAAATCCACTCATATTCAATCGTTGCTTTCAAACCAAAGCGTATTGGTGAGCAACGAAATTATAAAGGCCCGGGCCGGGATTTTGCGCGATAATATTGTTAAGTGGGGCGGAGCGAATGTTGTGGTGACCAATAATGACCCGAGAGATTTTGAACGGCTTCCCGGTTTTTTTGATGTTATTGTTGTAGACGCTCCCTGCAGCGGCAGCGGCTTGTTTCGCAGGGACGAAATGGCCGTTGAAGAGTGGAGCGAGCAGGCCGTAACCCTTTGCAGTCAGCGTCAGCAGCGTATCCTGGCTGATGTATTGCCGGCGCTCAGAGAGGAAGGCATATTAATCTATTCTACCTGTTCCTATTCACAACAGGAAGACGAAGTAATTCTGGAATGGCTTATAGCCTCATTTGATTTGGAATCCGTGCCGCTGAAACTTCAGCCCGAATGGAACATCACGGAAGTGAGCGCTGCTTCCGGATCAGGCTACCGCTTCTGGCCCTACCGGGTAAAGGGGGAGGGCTTCTTTATGAGCGTATTCCGGAAAAAGAACGCAACAGGAAATCCGGAAAAATACCGTCCAAAAACAAAGGCATTACCGGCTAGAGAGGCGGCGGCACTGGGGCGATGGATGGATATTTCTGACCGCCGTTTTGTGAGTTTCGGGGATAAAATTTACAGTTGGCCCGCGGTAAATTTTGAGGTGTTTGACTTTTTGGCGCAGCGTTTAAAGGTGATCTATTCTGGTGTACTGACCGGTGCATTGGTGCGCGATAAACTGATCCCGGATCACGCCCTGGCAATGAGCAGGATCCTGAATGAAGCGGTAGTAACAAAAACGGCATTGTCATTGGAGCAGGCTGTATGCTACCTGCAACGCAAGGATTTTAGCGTGGATAATGCGGGAAAAGGATGGCAACTGGCGGGTTTTGATGGATTTCCTCTGGGCTGGATGAATGTTTTGCCGAACCGGATCAATAATTATTATCCCAAAGAATTACGGATCTTAAAAGAGCGCATTCCCGACTGGAGCTGAATAAAAAACAATAAAACCTGTTTAATCCGGAAATATATGAATAAACCACTTCCTTTCCTGGTGAAATTGGCCCTGGTGCTCTTTTCTATGATCAGTTTGGGGTATCTGCTCATGCTTGGGAAAACCTTATTTGCCCCGATGTTTTTCTCCTTCCTGATAGCGTTGCTGTTATTGCCTTTTGCGAAATTTTTCGAAAAAAGATGTCGCTTTAAGAGAAGTCTTGCCACGGTTACATCGGTATTGCTGATGCTGATCATCTGTTCCGCGGTTATTGCTTTTTTCAGTAACCAGGTAAAATCATTTACTAATGACTGGCCGCTGTTGCAACAGCAGGGACAGTTGGCCTTTCATAATGCTCAGGAATGGGTTGCGCAAAAGTTCCACATCAACTTTTCAAAACAGTGGAATTATATTAACCAGGGGATCGACAAATTGTTTTCAACCAGCGCCACTATTGTAGGTACTACACTTTCGACGGTTTCCTCCACCTTTATATTTTTGACGTTTACGCTGCTATTTACTTTTTTTATTTTAAACTACCGGAGGGTATTGTATGCGTTTCTGATCTCCGTATTTAGTGATGATCATAAGGAGCGTGTGGAAGAGATCGTTAATAATGTAAAATCGATCATCAAGAAATATATCACCGGGCTGTTAATTGAAATGTTGATTGTTTCCCTGGCGCTGATCATCATTCTTTCCCTGCTGGGAGTAAAATACTCGGTGTTGCTGGGGTTCATGGGAGGCGTATTCAATGTGATTCCCTACCTGGGCATCTTTACTGCTTTATTGCTGAGTAGCCTGGTAACCTTTGCTACTGTTGGCAGCGGAAAAGTATTACTGGTGGTCATTGCATTTATTGTGGTGCATGCCATCGACAGCAACCTGGTGATGCCGCTTGTGGTAGGATCAAAAGTAAAATTGAACCCGATGATCGCATTTATAGGGATCATTGTGGGCGAAATGCTTTGGGGGATCTCCGGCATGTTTCTTTGCATTCCTTTTCTTGCTATCATAAAAATAATCTTTGACCGGGTCCCGGGGCTTCACGCATGGGGAATATTAATGGGAGAGGAAGGGGCGCTGGAAGGCGGCAAACAACGGCTTCCTGTAACAAAAAAACAATAGCGTTTTCTGTTTCCCGATAATATTCTATTATTGCCATAATAAAAAGTTTAGCATGCGATATATTTTAGTAGCGGTTGCGGTAATATGTGTAATTACTTCCCGGGCACAGGATGTGAGTCTGGCGTTGCAGCAGGAGCCTCCCATGACCGAAAAACAAAAGCTGGCCCAATGGGATCAGTTGCAAGGGAGCGTTCATGTTAGTTTTGCCAACAGCAACCGGCGGTATGCATCCGATCGCGTGCCTTCGATATCAGTAAAGAATGAAGAAACATTGGTTGCCTGGAAAGGCGAAAAAGTGCATACGCAGGTAGCAATATGGGCGGCTGCACCGGTTAATGCGACGGTTCGTGTAAGTGATCTTAAAGAAAAGAACGGGGCTGTTATTCCCAAAACTATTATCAGCACGGGCTTTGAGGAGTTTGTGATTACAGACGAGTTCCGCAATGGTTGCGGTTACCGCAAACCGGAGGATTTTGATTCCTCCCTTGTTGCCGACGCGATCCATTTTGATAAGCAGTTGGGCGTTATTCTTAAAAACCAGGTACAACCGGTATGGGTAAGCGTGCAGGTCCCCGCAACCGCAAAGGCAGGTAGTTATGAAGGAACACTTACCATAACCGCTGGGAAAACTTATAGGCTAAAGCTGAAAGTAAACGTATTGGATCGTGTATTGCCGCCACCGTCCCAATGGAACTTTAATCTCGATTTGTGGCAACATCCGGCGGCCATAGCTCGGGTGCATAAAGTGCCGCTTTGGAGCGAAGCGCATTTTACTCAGATGCGCCGGTATTATACAATGCTGGCCAATGCCGGACAAAAATGCATTACGGCCAGCATCGTGGATGAGCCCTGGGGACACCAGACCTATGACGATTACCCGAGCCTGATCCGGTGGACGCGTAAGAATGATGGCAGTTGGCGGTTTGACTATAGCCTGTTTGATAAATATATTTCCTTTGTGATGAGCACCGGTATCAAAGAGCGCATCAATTGTTATAGCATGGTGCCCTGGAAAGTGGCTTTCCGGTATTATGACGAACAACTGGGGCGGGATACGGTATTTACGGGCAAGATCGGGTCCGATGCGTATAATGCTTTCTGGACGCCCATGCTGAAAGATTTTACCCAACACCTCAGGCAAAAAGGCTGGTTTGACAAAACAACCATCGCCATGGACGAGCGGCCTATGGAGGCGATGCAGGCGGTGATCCGTTTGTTAAAAGGCATCGACAAAGACTGGAAGATCGCCCTGGCAGGGGAATATCACGCGGAGATCGAAAAGGATATTTATGATTATTGTATTGCCTCAAAGCATCAGTTCCCGGACAACATTTTAAAAGAGCGGCAGCAACAGGGTAAATTAAGTACCTGGTATACCTGTTGCACGGAAAAATATCCGAATGGATTTACCTTTTCGCCTCCGGCAGAGCATGTATGGATCGGCTGGTACACCGCTGCTAAAAATATGAATGGTTACCTCCGGTGGGCCTACAACAGTTGGGTGGAACATCCGGAAACCGACAGCCGGTTCCGTTCCTGGCCGGCGGGCGATACCTACCAGGTATATCCCGGGCCGGCAAGCTCCATCCGTTTTGAAAAGCTGATAGAAGGCATCCAGGACTTCGAAAAAATAACGGTTCTAAGAAAAGCGTATACCCAAAAAGGTGCAATGGGAAAATTGAATCAACTGGAAGCAGCGTTAAAATCCTTCGAAATTAAGAAGCTGGAAAAACAACCGGCTGAAGAAATGGTGCTGAGCGTAAAACGGTTGGTGAATGAGTGAGCTATAAAGGCCACGAATCCTCCGGAGGCGGACACAGTTCCATCGTTCTGCGTTGCAGCATGATTTAAGGATACAACGAAATTTTTTAAACCATAACTTGTCCCGCACAGCGGGATAGATACATAGGATATATAGATAACAGGAGACATAAAACACATCAGCGATGTTCCCCGCGGCGGCGGCGGGATTCTATGCCGCCTTAAATGCCATGATTTCTACTGTGCCTATGTGTCCGCCCGGATGAACTCCGTTCGGACGGAGTTTAAAATCAGTCTAAACGATTAACACCGCCAGGGCGCGAAGCCGCGAGGATTTTAATTTATTGTCGCCTTAGCGTTCTGGCGGTTAAATAACTTTTTCTGTGGGAACTACGATCTTCTATGAAAACTGTTCTTGCTGAATAGGAGGGGGCTCGGCGAGCGGCTGTTTTTCACCTTCTTCCGTTAAAAATTCTTCCCGTGCAAGTTTTGCTGTTTTATGCGCACCGGTATGGCTCCACCCGGGAGGCATCAGGCAATAAAGGATTTTATTTTTCAGGCCGGGCGCTTTGTAAACATCTTTAGCCAGACAAACGATCTCGCCAAAATACGCATCCAGTACATTGTGCGGGTTCATTTGCCGGGTAATGCCATATTCAATTTTAATGTCGGTACGCTCATCCTGGTAGGTTTTAAAAACCTTATCCCAAATGTTCAGCAGGTTGCAGAAATTGGTATCCATATATAACGGATTTTTGGCATGGTGCACCCGGTGATGAGAAGGCGTTAAAATAATTTTGTTCAGGAACCCGAGGCGACCATTCTTCAACCCATTTTCGCCAAGATGAATAAAGGATCCCCAGAATCCGTCAATAAACATGATAAAAAATAACAGGCCTGGATTTACGCCCATTAGAATGCAGATCGACGTACGGATCACATCTGCATAAGGGGCCTCCAAAAAGAAATGCGCAAAATTAACAAACAGGTTCATATGCTGCGGCGCATGGTGCGTGGAATGCAGGCACCATAAGATCCGTACTTTATGCGCCAGGTAGTGGTAAATAAAATGCGAGAATTCCCATACGATATAGCCATAGATCAGCCAGTACCAGGTAAAGGTTGTTTTGAAAATAGCAAAGCGTTCAAACAAACCAATACAAAAAGCAACGGCGGCAATAGAAATAAATCTTGAGATAAAACGATTCAGCACAAACACCAGAAAGGGCATGCTGTAATCCTCAATTTTAAAACGCTTGTAAAACGCTGCGCGGATGATCTCCAATAATAACAGCAGCGGAATGATGGGGTAGATCAGTTTTTGTATTCCGCCCAAAGTGGCCAGGGAGCTGTAATCACCTTTTTTAACAATTTCAATAATACCGCTCAAGCCAAAAAAACGAATAATTTCACTATACAATGTATCCCATATACCCATAACGGCTCCTGTTTTTATATTACAATCGTGTGCACATAAAAATAACCATTTTAATGTAAAATGGTTATTAAAATAGGATAGGGCCTGCTTTTAGTCTTGTTTATGGATCTCGCTGCTGTAATGGAATTCAATATCCGGGTTATTGGTGATTTCTGTATTCAGAAACCATTCGCTTTGAGCCAGGTACACCACATTGCCGTCTTTATCCTCGCCGCTGTTGGCCAGTTTGAATTTTGTAAACTCCTCCAGTTTTTTGGGATCCTTGCTGGTGAGCCAGCAGGCTTTATAAAAAGGCAGCGCCCTGAATTCAACCGAAGCCCCATATTCATGCAGCAAACGGTACTGGATCACTTCAAATTGCAGTTCACCCACACAGCCAATTATTTTTTTTGTACCGCCAAACTGAGTAAAAAGCTGGGCGACTCCTTCATCCGTCAGTTGCAACAGTCCCTTTTCTAATTGTTTGGTTTTTAGTGGATCCTTATTGATCACCTCTTTAAATATTTCAGGAGAAAAGGAAGGGATACCGGTAAAATAAAAATCTTCCCCTTCGGTTAGCGTATCACCAATTTTGAAATTCCCCGTATCAAACAAACCCACCACATCGCCGGCATATGCATCCTGGATGATGCTTTTATCGCGTGCCATAAAAGAGTAGGGGTTGCTAAAACGCACTTCCTTATCCAACCTTACATGGTGGTAATACTTGTTGCGTTCAAATCTTCCGGAGCAGACCCTGAAAAAGGCGATCCGGTCGCGGTGTTTCGGGTCCAGGTTGGCATGGATCTTAAAAATAAAGCCGCTCAGCTTTTCTTCTTCCACATCCACTTTCCGTTGGGTGGTTTCCCGGCTTAAGGGGACGGGTGCAATGCGGATGAAAGTGTCCAGCATTTCCTTTACTCCAAAATTATTAATGGCGCTGCCAAAAAATACCGGCGATACTTTTGCTGCAAGATAGTCTGCCACATTCAGTGCACCGTTCACGCCGTCCACGAGCTCCACATCTTCGCGCAGGGTAGCAGCATCCTGGGTTCCCAGGCGGGTTTCCAAAACCGGGTCATTAATGTCGGTAATATTTAAGGTGTCTTCCTCATCGGCCTTTGTATTGGCGGCGAACAGGCGCAGATTCTTATCAGATAAATTATAAACACCTTTAAAATCCTTGCCGCTGTTGATAGGCCAAGTCATGGGGTGCAGGGAGATGTTCAGTTCCTTTTCTATTTCTTCCAAAAGATCAAAACGGTTCTTCCCGTCGCGGTCCATTTTATTAATGAAAACAATTACCGGCGTATCGCGCATGCGGCATACTTCCATCAGGCGGCGGGTTTGTTCCTCCACGCCATTTACGCTGTCCACTACCAGGATAACGCTGTCTACCGCGGTCAGCGTACGAAAGGTATCTTCAGCAAAGTCCTTGTGACCCGGCGTATCCAGCAGGTTGATCAGTATGTCCTGGTATTCAAAGCTCATTACAGAAGTGGCAACGGAAATACCGCGCTGCCGCTCAATCTCCATAAAATCCGATGTGGCAGATTTTTTTATTTTATTGCTCTTCACTGCACCGGCCACCTGTATCGCTCCTCCGAACAACAGGAATTTTTCCGTCAGCGTCGTCTTTCCCGCATCCGGGTGACTGATGATCGCAAACGTGCGCCGGTGCGTGATTTCGTCATGATATTTCATAAGGGCGCGAAGATAAGAAGGTTTCCCTGTTTATTGGAGAGAACTCCCTTTGGCAACTGTTTTTTATCGGGTCCGGCAGCAGTAGTACCAGCCGCTTCCCTGGAGCCGCAAGCGGGATCGCACTCGTCGGCTGCAGTACTGCTATGAACGGGCACTAAAACATGCCCGGCATTGGTTTGCTGGTGGGACACAGAAGACTGAGGCGACATGCAGTAGAATTGTACTATTCCTGTCACACAAGCCTCCCGGTCGCCAGAAAACCGACAAAGAAGTAAACGTATAAAATGATGCAGGTAAAAAGAAAATGTTATGCGCCCGGCAGAAATAATAAACTTCACATGTTGGGAAGTTTTCGTAGCTTTGTAGCAACCATGAAAATAACCAATAAGGATAAGCTGGATGCTTTTGTTTCAATACTCACGGACGCTATTGGGGCGGTAGACCGATTTTGTTGGCGGTTTAATGGATATAAGATTTTGCGGCACCCACGCTCAATACGATAAAATAAAAGACATTGAAAATATTTGAGTTATGAAAAAACAATTTGAAGATCTTACAGAAATAACAGATAAAAAGACCTTTGAGAATGCGAGAGTTTATTTTGAAGAACTGATACAATATGCTACTAAAAACGGGTATTTGGCTGAATTGGATGCCGATAATAAGTATACCCGTGAAATGGGGCGTATAGGCGGAATGATTGCTGATTATGAAAGCCTTTACATGAAGTTTAAACATCTTAAGGTCAAAAACCCACTCATCATCAGCATTGAAAAACAGATGCAGAAAAAGGATCTGAACCAGCGGCAAACGGCTGCATTGTTGGAGGTTAAAGAAAACACGCTTAGCCAAATAATGAGCGGCAAACGCGGCGTTTCCATGCAGATGGCCAAACGCCTGTATAGTGTGCTGAAAATAGACCCCAAAACGATTATTGAATTTGCGTAATGATGAGTAGAAAAGGTGTCTGGAATAGTATTGCTTTTTTAATTTTATTATTGTTGGTAATCGCATTTATTGTTGCCAGGAATAGAACTCAAAGGGAATTAAAGAGCAAAGGTATTGTTGTAAATACAACAATTACGACTGCCGTCACCGGCGGAAGAACAGAAGGCGGATTTAGATGCGCGTTCAATTATAAAGGTGAAAGAATTGAGTTGTTTACCCCCTCATCAGTTAAAAGGGGACGTTTCAATTTAGTTGGCAAAACGTTTCCCGCGATGTATCTTCCGAATACTTCAACTATTGAAATTCTTATCAAGCCTCAGGATTTTGAAAAATTCAATATCCCTTATCCTGATAGTTTAAAAAGATTTCTTGACTACTAAATTATTTCTAATACGGCTGCCCAGTTTTTTTTGACAGTATTTGAATGATTTTTATATTTTTTTCCTTACTTTTGCACCCGCTTCAGAAACTGAAAAGCTTCTGGACTATAAAACCGGATTCGGGAAGTAGCGCAGGCCGGTAGCGCACCTGGTTTGGGACCAGGGGGTCGCAGGTTCGAATCCTGTCTTCCCGACAAAAAGGTCACTGATACATTTCAGTGGCCTTTTTCGTTTTTGGGGTTCGGCTCCTTATGGGTCAACTGATTATTTTTAATACCCTAATCGGGCACCTCGAAATCTGGATTTATACCTTATAAGATGCCGGTAAAACAGCTAGGCTCTTTTCTTTTTCAAGCAGTCTTTTGAGCAAAACGGCCTGGTTTTGTGCCCGCACCAGGTTATGCCCTTCGTATTTAGCGCCATAATACCGGTCGTTATTCAAATGATCGGTAAGAAAACGCAGCGCCTGCATATAGATCATAAATAATCCCGAATAGAAAAAATGCTCTTTCTCTACCTGGGTCAATTCATCATTCATCTGCTCGAGATAGCCCTGCACAATAGCTTTATAATAAGCATCCCGTACCTCTATCTTATCAAAATCTTTTTCCTCCTCGCTTACAGGGCTTAAATACGTACGCATCATATCGCCCACATCACTTATAAAATAACCGGGCATAACGGTATCCAGGTCAATCACACAAATCCCTTTGTTATTTTTGTCAAACAGCACGTTACTGATCTTGGTATCATGATGGGTAACTCTTTTTTTAAATCCCGGGTCTTGTTTGATCGCTTCAAACCGGTCTGCTATGCCCGAATGACTTTTTAGCTCGCTGATCAACGCTGCAGCGGCGGTTATCCGCTCCCCGTTGCCCGTTTCCAGTGCCTCCAGGAATTGCCGGTACCGCAGGGAAAGATCATGAAAAGAGGGTAACGTTATTTTTAAACGATCCACGTCAATGCCCGAAAGTACTTTTGTAAACAATCCAAATTGCTTTGCAGCTTCCAGGGCCTGGTCCGCATCCCCGACTACGTCAATAGAATGACTGCCGGCAACAAAGGGGAACAACCGGTAATAGCCATCTCCATCAATAAGCAACAGCGTTGAACCGTCTGTAGTTCTGACCGGTGCTACAAAAAAATAATTTTGACCTGTTTGGGTTAAGTAGTTTTCAATGAGATCCAAATTCGAGGCAATATCTTCCGGATGGGTAAAAACGTTATTGTTTACTTTCTGCAAAATAAAATCTCCGGCTGCATTTCGTAGTATCCACGTATGATTGATAAGCCCGTTGCCAAAAGGCGTTAAAGAGCATTCGGACATTTTTAACCCGAAACCGGCAAGTATTCTATCCATAAATAGGTTTCAAAAAGATAAATGTATAAAAGAATGTTTAGAAAAAAATGTGAAAAGACGTGCAAACGATTGACCTGGTTAATTAAAAACAAGCACCGCTTCCATCTGCATGTTTTGGAAAACGGGAGTGGGGAGCTCGGCCGCTTCATTTTTATGATTGAGGATATGCATCATCATCTTCATGGCGGCTTCGCCCTGTTTGTAGGGGAATTGATCAACAGACACCACCGGTGGGAAAGCAGTATGTTTATTCACAGAAATATTAGCGTAGCTGGCAAACAAAATTTCTTCATTTATTTTAATGCCGTTGCTTAATGCACATTTGACCGCATCCATATGCACATAGTCGTTAAAACTTATAATAGCATCAGGTGGTTTTTTAAGAGACAGCAAACGGGTGATAGCCTGGTGCGTACCCAGCTCAGAAAAATCCGTTTGCTCCACCATTTGCATGTCTACCTTCAGTTTCCTGCGGGAGATCCCTTCTATATAGCCATCCAACCGTTCTTTGGAAGCAATCAGCGCTGCGGGCCCATTGATAAAGGCAATTCTTTTGCGCCCCTTTTTAAACAGCCATTCAATCATATTCACTGTGCCCTCAAAAAGGTTGCTGTATACTTTATTTACATTGGCAGTAGAAGGCACCCGGTCAAAATAAACAATGGGAATATTATAAGCGTCCAGCACTTTTAAATGATCATTTTTATTGGTTTCTTTTGATAAGGATATGATCAGCCCATCAACCCGCTGGCTTTTCATGGCGTCCACTACCTGTTTTTCCTTGTCAATGCTATCATAGCTTTGCCCAAATAAAATGGTATAGCCGTTGTCCATTGCGATGGCTTCAATGCCGCTGATCCCTTTTGAGAAAAAATCTTCGTAGATCAACGGAACGATCACGCCAATAACATAACTTTTTTTCTGTTTGAAAAAAATAGCTTTTGAATTAGGCTCATAATGCAGCGCTTTTGCCAGTTCTTTAACTGCCTCCTTCGTTTTTTCACTGATCCGGGGATGATCGCTCAGCGCCCTTGAAACCGTGGACACCGACACGTTGAGTCGTTTTGCTATTTCTTTTATGGTGGGAATGGACGCGCTCACTTTTAAAAATACTTATTTTTTATGCTCCTCCCAACAAATCTATTAATTTTTAGACAAGTGGCGGTTTATTAGTTTAAAATAAGGCATGGTTGGCTTCATCAGGCCCTTTCGGTGAAATAATTCGCTACTTTTAGGGCACTTCTGTTGAAGCGGTTGTTGCAAAAAACGATTTGTTGCAGTAGCATTTATTTTGAATATGTTTTGGACAAAAGATAAAGAAGCGCGGTCATTCCAATTGCTTACACACTATATGCGGCAATGGCAGTTGAAAGCTAATGGTGCTTATTTTTTTTCTTATGCCAGCCTGCTGCAGCCTGCGTGGTATAGTGGGCAAAAAGCGCTGCTGAAAATATCCCTGGAGGAAGAGGAGCAATTGGGCGGATTGTTAATGCAATGGTGGAAGGGTAATGGCGCGGCCCGGGTATTGCAATATAGCGGGGAGGCCTTACTGCTTGAATGGGTTGACGGCGGGCGCTCACTGAAACAGATGGCCGAGAACGGGCAGGATAATGAAGCAACGCGGATCATCTGCCAGACAGCCAACCTATTACATGCGAAACGCACGGAACCCTTGCCTCAATTGATCGATTTAAATGATTGGTTTTATACGTTATTCCATTCCCGCGAAAAATACGGCGACCAGTTTGCTGCAAGTATGCAAATAGCCAGGCAGCTTTTACAGTCGGCAACCGCTAAAAAAGTATTACATGGCGACCTGCACCATGAAAATATTTTATACAGCGAAGAGCGGGGCTGGTTGGCTATTGACCCCAAACGATTATATGGCGAAGCGGGTTTTGACTATGCCAATTTATTTTGCAATCCCACCAAAGCGGTGGCCCTGGCTCCCGGCAGGCTGGAGCAGCAATTAAAGATCGTTTGCAGCGAGGCTCCCATTACACAGCAGCGGATGCTGCAATGGATCGTAGCATGGACAGCTCTTTCGGGCTTATGGCTGCTGGATGTTGGCGAAGACGCCTTTGTAACACTAACCGTTAATCAAATAGCGCTGACCCTCTTAAGCCCTTGAAAATATTTTGCGATTATGCCTGGCAGATCCGCAAGATCCATGTATCACAAAGCGTTCTTCCTGCCATTGGGGCGAATAGGCGCGTCTGCAAGGACGTTACACAGACTTAATGCGGGTTTTAAAACTTGTGTATTTATATTTGAGCCGGAATCTTTATCTTAACTCTCGTTCCGGGATGGTAAGCACTTATTCATATAATGAACCCGAATTATTGAGGCGTATAGCGCAGGGAGATGAACGTGCGTTTGCCCGGGTGGTTGATAAATATACGCCTGTCGTTTATCCGCATCTGTTGTCCTATCTTAAAAACACGGAAAAAGCGGAAGAAATAGCGCAGGATGTTTTTCTGAGGGTTTGGAAAAACCGGCAGAAGTTGGACCAAATAGAGAATTTTCCGGGATATGTTTATATCATTACGCGCAACCGGGCGAAATCAGCCTTAAAAGAGCTCCTTTCTGATCCGCGCCAGACTCCGATTGATCCGCTCCAGGATCTTTTTGCCCATCCTCAATCGGTTTCCGTGGAAGTGAAAGAATTATCAAACGTACTAGGGAAAGCAATCGAAGCGCTTCCCTGCCGCCGGAAAGAAGTTTTTATGCTAAGCAGGATGGGGCATTTTACCTATGAAGAAATTGCAGACCAACTGGGCATTTCAAGAAGTGCCGTGCGGCAACATATGGTTCAGGCGCTGGTGTTTCTGAGAAGCTATCTGAAAGAGGCGCTGGGAATAATCGTTTCACATGCCGGATGGATCATATTGCTCTGCGATTTGCTGCTGCGTTAAAAAAAATCATAAGCGACCTGTCCTCTGAATTAAAAACGGGGTTATATATAATGAACGCATGAAAGAACGTACGCTTGAATATTATATTGAACGCCACATGCAGGGAACGATTACCCCGCAGGAGCGGGCTGAACTGTTGCGTTTACTGGAGGATCCTGCCGGAGATGAACAATTGAATGGGATCATGAACGAACAATTAGACCAATGGCAACAAAGCGGTCTTTTGTTTGAAGAAGTAAGTAAAAGAATACAGCAAGCGCTTTTAACCAAAATTGCAACTGAAGCCAGTCCCGTTCGCCCACGAACAAGCGTAAGGATTTTGAAGCGGCAATATTGGCTGGCGGCTTGCCTTATAGCTTTGCTGGGCCTGGGGTTCTATTTTTACAGGAAAACTGTTAATAAGCCCCTGCTAACTGCTGTACATACTCCAAAAGATATACAGGCGCCTGCTGTCAACCGTGCGGCAATAACGCTGTCGGACGGGCGTCGGATCTTTTTGGATAGTGCCGGCAACGGGCAGTTGGCACAGCAGGGCAATACTGCTTTAATAAAACTGGCCAATGGTCAGATCGCTTACCAGGGCACCGATAAGAACTTATCAAAGCAAATGCAGTACAATACCCTCACCAATCCCAGGGGGAGTAAAGTAATTGATATGCAATTGGCCGATGGCTCGCATGTATGGCTCAATGCAGGCTCTTCTATTACTTTCCCCGTTGCATTTGCTGGTGACGCACGTAAAGTAGCGTTAAAAGGAGAGGGCTATTTTGAAATAGCCAAAGTATTGATTTCCGGGGCTCCTGCTTCGGGGAGGGCGCACGAGGGAAAGCGGCTGCCATTTATTGTTGAAGCCAATGGCATAACAACAGAAGTATTGGGTACACACTTTAATGTAAATGCCTATGAAGACGAGCCGGAAACAAAGGTAACGTTGCTGGAGGGGCAGGTTCGTGTAATGCATAACACCCAAAGCATCATGCTAAAGCCCGGTCAGCAGGGTATTGCCAGTGCTTCGGCATTAAGCCTCCAGCCTTCGGCTGATCTTGCGCAGGTGATGGCCTGGAAGAGCGGTTATTTTTATCTGGATAATGCCCCTTTTGAGGAAGTGATGCGGCAGTTGAGCGCCTGGTATGATATAACGGTAGCCTATCCTTCGGGTGTTCCAAAAGTGGAGCTGTTTGGCAAGATGGGGCGTGATCTGAGTTTGATAGAAGTATTGCAGAACTTTAAAGAGGCAGGCATTCAATGGAAGTTGGACGGTAGAAAATTGATCATTCAAAAATAAGTTTAAAAACAACAGTATGAGAGAGAAAACCTGACAGGTACCGGGGCAACAAAAAGCCGGAAGTGCTACCAACACCCCCGGCATGTACTTGAGTTGACCCCAGCTAGAATTTTTGCGGATTCCATTTGTTTTTCATCAACCCAAAAACCTGTCCGCCGGTTAGGCGGACGCATTACGAAATTATGCAATTGTTTGCAAATTGGAGGGCATTGCCCCATTGTTGGCAAAGGGACCTTCGATCATTAAAACTAACGGCGCCTGCCGTCACCGGCAAAAGCGCCGGCTTTCAATGCCGGGAAATGAGCCGGCAACTAATAAAGATAATCTTAATCATGAAGCTTACCGCGCTGCTAATATTAGTCGGTTGTTTACAAGTAAGTGCCCGTGTTCATTCCCAAACGATAAATTACTCGGGGCAAAATGTGCTTTTGCGCGATGTTTTTGCAACTATCGAGAAGCAAACGGGATACATGATCTCCGGCGATACAAGGGCGCTTAAAAATACAGGGCGGGTTAGTATCGTCGCCCGTAATGAAACGCTGGTACAATTCCTGGACCGGCTGTTAAGAGAAACGCCGGTACAGTATTCTATAAGTAAAAAAACAATTTTTTTATTCCGCCGGCCGGGTTTTGAAAAAAAAGAAGACAAACGTATCCCTTCTGTAGCGCCCCCCGCATTTATACTCATCCATGGTATGGTTACAGATAGCGCCGGTGCGCCTTTGAACGGCGCCACCATTACCGTTAAGGGAACCGCCAGGTCTACCAAAACCAATATCAGCGGGCAGTTTTCCATTGAAGCCGCCACGGGGGATATACTGCAGGTATCCTTTGTGGGATATGTAGCCAAAGAGCAGCCGGTTACAGGAGATATGATCACTATCCGTTTATCACGTGCGCAATCCGAACTGGACCAGATAGTGGTAATTGGTTACGGTAGTGTAAAGAAGAAAGATCTTACCGGCGCTGTGTCTGTAGTAAAAACGGAAGATCTTCAGAATATTCCCGTTCCGCGCGTAGATCAGATGCTTGCAGGTAGAATTGCCGGCGCCGAATTTGTATCTACCGATGGCCAGCCGGGTTCAGGTACCTCTGTGCGTATCCGCGGTTCCCGGTCTATTACAGCCAGCAACGAACCCCTGTATATCGTAGATGGGGTAATGGACGGTATCAATAATCTGAATGACCTGAATCCTTCCGATATTGCCAGCATCAGCGTATTAAAAGACGCATCCTCCACAGCCATTTACGGTTCCCGCGGCGCCAATGGCGTAATTATTATTACAACCAAAAGCGGTATAGATCGCGGCGGCAAAGCGGATCTTAACTTAAGGGTAAGTCATGGTTTTGCAGAAATGGCCAGTTACCTGGACCTGATGAACGCCACTGAATTTGCCCAGTTGCTAAACGACCGGTTTTATTTCCAGAGTACCGCAAATCAAAGCCTGCCCTTATCTGCCTACCCTTACCCCGACCCGCTTTCATTGGGAAAGGGCACCGACTGGCAACGCACGGTAACGCACCATGCTCCGTTTTCTAATTATGCACTGTCGGCCTCGGGAGGAAATAAAAATTCGCAGTATTATTTTTCCGGTAATTATGATGATATCGGTGGTGTTATAATCAACAGCGGGATGAAGCGGTACCAGGCGCGTCTGAACATGGATCAAACAATAAGCAAATACGTAAAGGCCGGGCTGCGTTTAAGCTATTCCGCTACGCGGAGAGACCAGCCCATGACTTACACCGGTGCGTATGCCAACTGGAGCAGTACCTATATCATGATTGCTCCCATCGTTCCGGCTTATGGCGCAGATGGTAACCTGAACAACTGGAATTCACAACAGTATTCCGGGGGGATCTACGATTCTCCGCTGGCCCAGGTACTGTTGAGAAAGAATACCACCAATGACGGAAGCCTGAGCTCTATGTTCTACATGGAAGTAAGGCCCATAAAAGATGTATTACTGCGTTCCACCATTTCCTACTCGAACTATCTTATGAATGGCGATGCGGAAATACCCTCTACCATGCCCACCCGGGCGGCAAATGGCAGCGGCGCGCTTATTGCCAAAAGCGAGAGTAGAAATACCGGTCTTTTAAATGAGAATACCATTGGGTACAAACATAATTTCGGATCAGACCATCACTTCGATGCTTTATACGGGTTCACCATACAAAAACAGAAATTCAATAGCATGAACGTTGGCGGCAGCGGCTATTTTATTGATGAAACCGCGTTGAATGATATAGGATCCATTCCCGACAAGAATAACCTGACAGTTGGTTCATCGGTGCAGATCCAAACCCGCATGTCGCACCTGGCGCGTGTTAATTATAACTATGCCGAAAAATATTACCTTACAGCTACGATGCGGAAAGACGGCGCTTCTAACTTCGCATCCGGTAATAAATGGGGTTATTTCCCCTCGGCCGGATTCCGCTGGAATGTACTGAAAGAGGGTTTTATGAAAAACAGCAATATCGATGAATTTGGTATCCGCCTCAGCGCCGGTATGGCAGGTAATGATGCCATCGCCCGCTATCAATCACTGAACCGGCTCAGCTCCACTACCTCCGGATATTTGTTTGGAGGCGCGCAGCCCGTGGCTTATTACCCAACAAGCATCTCTAATGACGGCCTTAAGTGGGAGAAGACCACTACCTATAATGCCGGTGCTGACCTTTCATTTTTTCACAAACGACTCAATATTACCCTGGATGCTTACCAAAGTAAAACCTCCGATCTGCTGCTGACCGTGCAGTTGCCTACACAGACCGGTTTTTCTACAAGGTTGATGAATTTTGGTAAAACATCAAACAAGGGGGTTGAGCTTACCGTTAGTTATGATAATATCCGCTCCCGCAATTTTAATTGGTCCACGTCTTTCACCATCGCACACAACTCCCAGCAAGTGGACGATGTAGGGTTATTAGGCCGGGTGGTAACCAATACCTACACCTATGGTGCGCAATACATGATCAATGGTTATGAAAAGGGAATGCCGCTAAACGCTATCTATGGCTTTCAATATGCCGGTGTTTGGAAAAACCAGGCGGAAATTGATCAAAATAAAATCGATAAGAAATATGTGTCTGCTTCTACAGGATTTTATACGCCTGGAAGACAGCGCTACATTGATCAGAACCATGATGGCGTGCTGAATACAGACGATGAGGTGTACTTAGGCAATTCGGATCCTATTGTGTATGGCGGGCTTCAGAATACCTTCCGTTATAAAAAAGCGTTTCTTTCCGTTTACTTTAATTATTCCTGGGGGGGAGACCTGTATAATCCTGTTGAAATGTTTATGGGAACGGGTACCTACCTGAATAACCAGTTCCGTTATATGGTGAACGCCTGGAACCCCGTGCGCAATCCGGATTCCGATATCCCAAGAGCCGATTCAAAAGATGATATTCCTAATGACCGTTTTGTACATAACGCGTCCTTCCTGCGTCTGAAGGCTGTATCATTGGGCTATACTTTTGACCTTTCACGCATTACCGCCCAAAAACTGAAATCAATAGCGCTTTCGGTAAATGGCAGCAACCTGTTCCTGTTGAAATATTATAACGGTTTCGATCCTGAAGTTTCCACACAAAGCGGCGGTTCCACGCTGCGCCGCATCGACAACGGCGCCTATCCTCCGAACCGGACGATAACTTTTACCGCTGAAATTAAATTCTGATAAACATGAAAAAGATAAATATATATATTCTCATCGCGCTCGCTGTTTTTTCTTTGTGCGGCAGCAGTTGCAGTAAGTTTTTGGAGGAACAACCCCAGAGCTTTACAAATTCCGGGTCCTTTTATCAAACAAAAGCCGAGGCACTTGCGGGGGTGAATGCCTGCTACATCAAGCTCTACAATGTGTTTAATGAAAACCTGATGGCTGCAACGGAATTTACTACCGACCTTACCTACCTCGATAACGGCGGCGTGGATATGACGTTTGGAATATCTCCGTCAAATCCCGGAGTAGGAGATGATATTTGGACTGCAGCCTACAACGGTATAATGATCTGCAATGCTACTATTGCCGGTATTCAGCGCTCGCCGCTCGCCGATTCCACCAAACCTGCTTTAATAGGCGAAGCCGCTACCATGCGGGCCTTGTATTATTATGTACTCACCAGTATGTTTGGAGATGTGCCTTATTATACCAGCGATGCCAGCGCCAATTTTGACGGGTTGATACAGGTAGCGCAGATGGGGAGAATGCCTGCGGCAGCCACCAGGGACAGTTTGATCGCCGACCTGAAGAAATGGGCACCGGCAATGCCTCAAACGCGGAGCTCCTCTATCGCCAATAACCGGGTGGGGGCTGCAACAGCCTATATGCTTATTGGCAAAATGGCGCTCTGGAATAAGGAATGGGATGAATGTATTGCAGCCATGCAGCAGTTAAAGAATATCTATGGCGCTTTGTCGCAATATTCATTAACAGATACCTGGTTCCGCAACAAGAACAAAGCCGAATCTATTTTTGAAGTGCAATACACATATGCGGCAACCGGTATTGCGAAGGTTTCCCATGTTGCCTGCCAGTTAACACCTACCAGGGCTACGGGCAAAGACGTTTATGACGGGGTTAGTATTCCGGAACTGGGTACTACTGCTACGGTTTATACTTCAGCAACGCCTACGAAATATTTTATGTCCCTCTACGATACTACCGATCCGCGCAGAAATATGATCCTGGCGTATACGTATAACAGTACCTGGTTCAACCGGCCAAAATCCGGTAACTATACCGGTAAACCATGGATGGGCCCAAAATTCTGGTGCCCGAATATGGCTACCGCCAACGACGGAAATAACCAGAAAGTTTTTCGTTATGCCGATGCGTTGTTAATGCTGGCAGAAGCATCCAATGAAAAGGGCGATGCCGTAACAGCCATGGCGGCGCTCAACGAGGTAAAAGCCAGGGCCAAAGCCAGTTTTGTACTTACAAGCTATCCGGGTAAAGATGCTTTTCTGGAAGAAGTGAAAAAGGAACGCGCCCGGGAGTTGACGGGGGAATATATGCGCAGATGGGATCTGGCGCGCTGGGGCACGTTTTTCACCGCCGTGGAAACGACCGCGGCAGCCGAACTGGCAGTAATTAAAACCAATTTGCGGCCTTATCATGAATTTTACCCAATACCCCAGGCAGAAGTGGATCGCTCAAAAGGAGTTTTAACCAATGACGCCTACAATAAACAATAAACAGTATTTTCTCCTGTTACGAAAAAAATGAAATTATGACTCGGATAATATTTTTTGTGGTTGGGCTATTGGCAGTGGCTGGTTGCACAAAAGAAGCAGCCTTCCATACAGACCTGGCAATGGATCAACGCGTTATTATAGCACCCGCCACCGCTGATACAGTGAATATGGTCGTATATTCCAGCAGTAGCTGGACAATGGAAGCGATTGACACCGCGCCCTGGGCTACTATTTCAAAAGGCTCGGGAAGCGGAAAAACATATGCAACGGTTATTACAACAGACAATAGCGCCAACCTGCCCCGCAGCGCGAGGTTCGTGGTAAAATCAGGCGCAAAAGCCGATACCGTTCAGTTGGGGCAAAAAGGCATTGTGCCTGCAATAGCTATTACGGCAACTTCGGTAGCGGCTCCCGCCGCCGGAGGCGCCATCCAGACTGCCATCAACACGAATCTTCCATTGAATATAATGAACGTAAGTTATACTTATGATGCCAATGGCAGCGACTGGATCTCGGGATTACAGATTGCTAACAATAGTTTGTCATTTAATGTGGCGGCAAATGGAACAACGGTGGCCCGCACGGCTACTATCTTGCTTAGCTACCTGGACGCGATCGGCAGCACCGCTAAAGATTCGGTAAAGGTGACCCAGCCCAAGCCATAAATATAATTACACATGAAAAAATTATTAACTACAGCACTGAGTACCTGTTTGGCAGCGTTCCTGTACGCCCAGCAGCCCCCGAAGCCGCCGGTGAGCTACACGGATGCCTTGTCTCTCAACCTGATCGGGCAGGTGTTCCCTTTAAAGAAAAGCTATCACCGGATTGATACGGCTGTTTATGCTGACTTTTCTGCGGGTATTAAAAGACTGCTCACCAACGGGGCGGGCCTTGCAATAAGTTTTAAGACAAATAGTCCCCGAATTACTGCTAAATGGTGTGTGACCAATGCCCGGCCGCACAATAATATGACGCCTATTGCCGATAAGGGATTGGACCTTTATATCAAACGGAATGGTAAATGGGAATTTGCCGGTGTGGGCAGGGCCGATGCGGTATGCAATGAATTTGTGATCGTGCAAAATATGGATCGGACCGAAAAAGAGTGCCTGCTTTATTTACCCTTGTATGATGAAGTCAGAAGCCTGTCGGTTGGGGTGGATAGCGGGTACCAGCTAACGCCGGGCGAAGATCCTTTTCCCAAAAGGGTAGTGGTTTATGGCTCCAGTGTTACACAGGGCGCATCAGCCAGCAGGCCCGGGATGGCTTATCCCGCAAGGCTTTCGAGAGAGATGGGCGTTCATTTTTTAAATCTTGGTTTGAGTGGAAGCGGCAAAATGGAACGCAATGTGGCCGATATGCTGGCAACTGCTAAAGCAGATGCTTTTGTGCTCGATTGCTTTGCGAACCCGAGCCCGGAACAGATCAAAGAGCGGACGGCCTACCTGGTGAAAACAATCAGGAAGATGCATCCCGACGCACCGATTGTGATGATCCAGAGCATCATACGGCAATCAGGGAATTTTGACTCAACGGTAAGAAGATTGGTAGAACGGCAAAATGAAAATACGCTGAAGCAATATGAACAGTTGAAGAAGGACGGCATACAGCGTCTTTACCTGATCCGGGGAGAAGATCTTTTGGGTAACGACCATGAGGGAGCAACAGACGGCATCCACCCTAATGACCTGGGCTTCGACCGGATGCTACAAGTGATCAGGCCGGAGATGATTCGTATACTTAAATCAAATCAGGTAATAAAATAATAGTCAATAGATGAAAAAAAGGATCATTGCCCTTCTCACGGCATTCATATGCATAGGAAATGCGGGCGCACAATCTGTAAATAATGCGCCTGTAAAATTGAGAGTGGCTACTTATAATGTGGGCCATTTTAACCAGGGGATGAAGGGCGGACTGGAAGTACGAGGAAAAAATTACTACCCAGATAACAAAGCCGTAACGGGTAACTATATTAAGCAGGAATTATTGGCCTGGAGAAAATGGATAGGGGAGCAAAGCCTGGATCTTTTTTGCGTGCAGGAATGGAACCGGTACTTCGACCAGGACAGCACTTTTATTGCCGAAAATGAACTGTTAAAACCCTATTATAATAATATTTATTTTGGCGACCAGCATCCCTGGATCTACAACGGCATTGCCACAAATTACCGCTTAACCAACCTCCACCAGAAATACTGGTTCCAGGATTATTATGCGTTGATCGGCGACCTGCAGATCGGCAACAAAATCATTAAGATTATTTCTACGCATATTCCCTGGAAAAAAGAGGGCCATAAACCTGCATTGGATTCCATAATTGCTGAGCTGAAAAAGTATGACCATTTTATCTGTTTTGGAGATACCAACTCTTCAGACGAAGAATTGCTGCAATTCAGCAACGCAGGCTTTAATATTGCCAATGGCGGCTACCAGGGATGGTTTATGACCACTCCGGGTAATGTTAGTTTAGCGGGTATGAAAGATGGTCCCAATCGGCATATAGATGAAATTATCACCAGTAAGAATATTAAGATCATGAAGGTTTCAGCGCCCTACACCCGTTTAAATGATATGGATCATTTGCCGTTGATCGCAGATGTAATTATCACTCCGTAATAAGGCTGCCCGGCTAAAGAAAGGGGAAAATCAAACCACATAGCTTATGTGCCTATGTGGTTTTACTATTCTCACGCTATTGTTTGCTTATAGGGTGCAATGCGGCAGAGCCAGGCGGGCTAAAACTCCATCCCCTTAAAACTTTCCAGTTCTTTTGCAACTGCTGAAAGAAAGGTAGCGCCTAATGCGCCGTCTACTACCCGGTGGTCATAACTCATGCTCAATACCATTATATGCCGGATGGCAATGCTGTCGCCCTGGGGCGTTTCAATAACAACGGGCCGCTTTTTAATAGCGCCCACAGCAAGGATGGCCACCTGCGGCTGGTTAATGATAGGAGTGCCGGAGATACTTCCAAAAGTACCCACATTCGTTAAGGTGAAGGTGCCGCCCTGGGTGTCCTCCGCTTTTAGTTTATTGTTGCGTGCAGCATCGGCCAAACCATTTACCCGTTTGGCAAGCCCGGTAAGGTTTAACTGGTCTGCATTTTTGATCACCGGTACAATCAGGTTGCCACTGGGAAGTGCCGTGGCCATACCAATATTAATATCCTTCCTGATAATAATTTTATCACCTTCAATCGAGCTGTTGATCAAGGGGAAGCGCTTGATGCATTTGGTGATCGCTTCTATAAATAGCGGAGTGAACGTGATCTTAGTACCTTCTCTCTTCTCAAAGTCCTTTTTCACTTTTTCGCGCCATAACACCATATTGGTGACATCAGCCTCCGAAAAACTGGTTACATGCGGGCTGGTGTGCTTGCTGCGCACCATATGTTCCGCAATCAGCTTACGCATGCGATCCATTTCCACGATCTCTACATTATCCCCGTATTTTGCTAAATCGGCCGGCGCTGCTTCGGCGCGGGTAATGGCGGGAACCGTGTTGGTTGCCGCCGGTTGCGACGAACCGCCGGCTCCTGCCTTCGATCGGGTTGCCACATAACTCAGGATATCATTTTTTGTAACCCGCCCCTCTTTACCGGTACCGGCAATCTGTTCCAGTTCCGACAATGGAACGCCCTCACTGGCTGCAATCGTCAATACCAGCGGCGAATAAAATTTACTGAGGCTGCCGCCGGCTGTTCCCACACCGGGGGCAACTTTTATTTCCGACGAAACGATCTCAAAGTCCTGTTCTTTCTCCGGTTCGGCTACCACAGTTTGCCGGGGGGGTGGGGTGGCAATTGCCGCCGTTTCATGCGCTGCATCAACTGTTGTTCTTATCCGGGCAATAACGGTACCAATGGGTACCACATCATTCTCCTTAAACAAAATAGCTTCAATGACCCCCGCCGCGGTGCTGGGCACTTCGCTGTCTACCTTATCAGTGGCAATTTCTAAAACGGTCTCGTCCATTTCAACAGGATCGCCCACCTGTTTCAGCCATTTCAAAACAGTAGCCTCCATAATACTTTCGCCCAGTTTGGGCATTACCAGATCCTCTAAAGCCATAGCACTTGTTTATTAGGTAAAGTTATTTAAAAAACTGCGCGACAAAAATAGGAATTTGAATGCTAACTTTTGTTAGTTTATGCGCTTGCGAAAACTATTGGGGGTAATTATTGGGTTCCTGGCTTTAGTACTACTATAAACTTTTGTTGCGTCGCACTCTTGTGCTGCTGTATTACTATCGGCAGGCACTGCTGGCAAAGTGGTAAATGACCGCCATTAAACCCTTTTCTTAATGCGCTTAATCTTAATGATTCAAAAAAATTTGTTGAGGGCTGTCTAAAACATAAAAGTATAGCGCTACAAAAATTGGCACAATATTTTTTTAAATACTTAACTTGCTCATAAAAGCAGTATGCCTTTAATTTTTCAGGAAGCAATTAATAATTTTACACGATTAGCCATTTGGAAAATTGAAGAGGACGAAGCCTTTTTTAAAGAAAAAGTTCCGTTGCATCGTCAGGTTACACATTGGCATAAGATGTTACAGCACCTGGCGGGGCGGTATTTATTGCAGCATTTATTTCCCGGATTCCCCCTTCATTTAATACAAATTGCTGATACCAGGAAACCGTATATAGCGGATGATGCTTTTCATTTTTCTATCTCGCATTGTGGTGATTTTGCCGCGGCAATTGCGAGCACGCAGGAGCGTGTAGGCATCGATATTGAACTGCCGGTTAACAAGATATTACGTATTCAGCATAAATTTATTAGTCCTTCCGAAAAAGATATTTTAAACCCGCTGTTGTTGGAGGAATATACCCGGATATGGTCGGCCAAAGAAGCCGTTTTTAAATGGTATGGTGCCGGTGGTGTTGATTTCAGAGAGGATATCCGGCTTACGGATTATGATGATGCCCGCACCTGCTTTCGGTGTCATTTTATAAAAACAAACGATTGGCTCAATGTGCATCTGAAGCAGTTGAATGGCTTGTGTTTGAGTTATGTGGTAACGGGACAGGCAAATGTTCATAGTTAATAGATCATGGTTCATGGTGTGCCATCAACTATGATCTATGAACCATAAACCATGAACTATGAACTAACGACCATTTCCTTCGCATTTTCCAACGCTGCTGCGGTGGGCTTTTCCCCGCTCAGCATTTTGGCAACGGCAATGATGCGCTCATCGGTATCCAGTTGCCGGATCCCCGTTCTTACCTGGCTGCCGGCTGCTTCTTTGTAAACAAAATAATGCGCGTCCGCCCGGCCTGCGATCTGTGGCTGGTGTGTAATGCAAATGACCTGCCGGCTGGCAGCAAGTTCCTTCATTATAATGCCTACCTGTTTGGCGGCTTCGCCGGAAATGCCGGTATCAATTTCATCGAATATAAGGGTAGGAAGGTTCATCCGCTCTGCTACCAGGCTTTTAATACAAAGCATTAAACGGCTTAATTCACCCCCACTGGCTACTTTATTTACGGGCTTGAAGGAGCCGCTTTTATTGGCGTCAAATAGAAAATCAACAGCATCCGCACCGTTCATACCCGGCGGCTTTTTCTCAAAAGATACTTTTAGCAAAGCATTGGGCATGCCTACCTGGGTCAGCAAAACGGCTACTTTTTTTTCAAAAGGAGCGACCTGTTTTTTACGCGCTGCAGCAATAGTCTCCGCCAGCGTTTCAACTGCTTTCAATTGCTGTAGGGTGGTCGCTTCCAGGGCGTCTATATCTTCCTGTATATGCAGCACTTCCTGCAGCTTTTCTTCCAGCGCTTTTTGAATGGTCAGCAGTTCATTGGTAGACTGAACCCCATGCTTTTTTTGCAGCTTGTAACCCAGCGACAATCGTTCATTCAGCGTTTCTATTTTTTCAGGGTCGTAGTGGATCGTGCTGCTCAAATGTTCCAACTCGGCTGCTATATCCCGAAGCTCTGCCTGGGCGCTGAAGAGGCGGTTGATCAATTCCGGAAGACTTGTATGATAATTGCTGTAATTGTTAAGGGTGTTAAGGATACTTTTTAATTGTTGCACCAGGGGTTGTTCCCCTTCTTCCAGTTCGTTATAAGCCCGGGCCAGAGCAGATTTGATCCCTTCGGAATTTTCCAGCAGCTTTAGTGTGGCATCCGTTTCTTCCAGTTCATTTTCTTTAAAGCCGGCCTCGTTTAATTCATCATATTGAAACTGGTGATAGTCGCTCTCTTTATTGAACTGTGCCTGCTGTTCTTTTAATTGCTCCAGTTGCCGTTTGTTTTGCTGCCAGCCGGCAAAAGCGGCCTGGTATTGTATCAGCAGTTTTCCATTACCGGCAAGCGCATCCAGCACATGTACCTGGAAATCGGTATCGCCGAGTTGTAACGTATCAAATTGTTGATGCAGATCTACCAAAAGAGAGCTTAATTGCTGCAGTTGCGGCAGGTTCACCGGTGTATCGTTAATAAAAGCGCGGCTTTTTCCATTGGCAGTAATCTCCCGCCGTATGGTGATTTCAGACAGGCGGTCCAGATCATTGGAATTTAAAAAACTATCGATCTCCTTTACTGTTCCGGGAGCGAAAATACCTTCAATAACGCATTTCTTTTCTTTGTTTACCAGGGAGCCGGAATCAGCACGGGCACCAAGGATCAGGTTCAGGGCGCCTAAAATAATTGACTTGCCCGCACCGGTTTCCCCGGTTACGATATTCATCCCCCCGGAAAAATCAATTTCCAGGGTCTCAATAATTACATAATTCTTTATATCTAACCGTTTCAGCATCGCAAGGCAAATTAAGGAAAAATTCAGGAGCCTGATTAAAAAGAAGCGGGACGGAAAGGCGGGGATGTTCTATTCGCTTCCCGTTTCACCGCCTTCCCGGCCCCGGGCTTCAATAAAAACCCCCACTCTTACAAGTGGGGGAAAATAAAAAAGAAAAAATAATTCAATTATTTTGCTTCAACATTGTTGTTCAGCTCTTCATCAACCAGGATGCGGCCGCAGTTTTCGCAGGCAATGATTTTTTTGTGCTGTTTGATCTCGCTTTGTTTTTGAGGAGGAATGGAATAAAAGCATCCACCGCAGGCATCACGTTCTACCGGTACCACAGCCAACCCATTGCGGAAATTACCGCGGATCTTTTCATAGCTGGCCAGCAAGCGGGGCTCTACATTCTCCTTGGCTTCTTTGGAAAGTTTCTGGTATTCTTTTTCTTCTTTTTCATTGGCGGAAATGATTTTTTCCAGCTCTGCTTTTTTCACTTCCAGTACACCTTCTTTTGCTCCCAGGTTCTTTTTAGCCTTTTCCAGCAAGATCACTTTATCAGCAATCTCTTCATTTGCATCCTTGATATGCTTTTCAGCCAGTTTGATCTCGAGTTGCTGCATCTCAATTTCTTTATTGATGGCTTCAAACTCGCGGTTGTTCTTTACATTTTCGCTGTCTTTTTCGTATTTCTTAATCAGTTCTTCAGCTTCTTTGATGGCGTTTTTACGCTCTTCAATGAACTCTGTAACCCCGTTAATTTCTTCTTCAATTCGCGTTTGGCGGGAGCGTAAGCCCTGGATCTCATCTTCGAGATCAGCTACTTCCATAGGAAGTTCCCCTTTTAAGATTTTAATCTCATCCAGTTTACTGTCGATCTTTTGTAAGTGGATCAATGAACTCAACTTTTCTTCGATTGAAAACTCTTTAACTTGCGGCATATCTAATTAACTGTTTGACTATTTTAAAATTCCTTAAAAGTACTGAACAGGATTGGTATTCACTGTTGTTTTAAGGACGGCAAAGTTAGGGAATTTTTCCTGTAAAATGTTGCACAACAGCTCAATGGTAAATTGCTCACTTTCGTAATGCCCGATGTCTGCAATTATAATTTGCCCGCCGGCATCAAAGAACTCATGATATTTTATATCTGATGTAATATATATATCTGATCCTGAATTGATTGCGTTTTTTATTAAAAAGCTTCCGGCACCCCCGCAAACACTTATTTTTTTGATTTTTTTACCCATGAGCGCTGTATGTTTCACTACAGACAGGCCAAAAGCCGTTTTTAATTTTTGTAAAAAATCAATTGCTTCCATTGCTTCAGGGAGCTCGCCGGTAATTCCGGAGCCTATTTCCTGGTGGGGATTTTTAACGGGAATCAATTCGTAGGCCACCTCTTCATAGGGGTGATTTTGTTTTAAAACAGCTACCATTTTATTGCGCAGCCAGGCCGGGTACAACAGCTCGATTTTTAATTCTTCACCTTCATGCCGGCTACCAACAACACCGGAATAGGGGTTGGCTTTTGCACCAGGAAAAAACGTGCCTTTACCCAAAACACTAAAGCTGCATTCTTTGTAGTTGCCGATAGTGCCACCGCCGGCATCAAAAAGCGCATCCAATACTTTGTCCGCTGCTTCGGCCGGAACAAAAAAGAACAGCTTTTCTAACAATCCTTCTTTCGGGGCCAGGACCTTTAAATTGACAAGGCCCAGTTTTGCCGCGATCTGTGCATTTACGCCTTCGATCACATTATCAAGGTTCGTGTGAATAGCATAAAGTGCGATGTCATTTTTTATGGCTTTAATAACGGCGCGTTCTACATAATTGTTTCCGTTTATTTTTTTTAGCCCCGAGAAAATTATGGGGTGATGCGCTACCACAAGATTGCACCGTTTTTCGATCGCTTCCTCCAACACCGCTTCTGTGGCATCCAGGCAACAAAGGATGCCGGTACAAGCCTGCGTTGCCTGCCCGGTTAAAAGGCCGGCATTATCATAATTTTCCTGCAAAGCAGGCGGCGCAAAAGATTCCAGCACCTGTATAACAGAACCAATGGTCATTGTTTTTAGATTAAAGATAAGGAATGAAGGGCGAGTACCATTGCGCAATTTCGAGCTGCCAGTCAAAAAATAGCCGGAAAATCGGGAAGGCGGGAAACCCTGGTTTTATCGCCGTTACCTTATAAGCTAACCACCTTACCAACCTAAAAAATATTTTTGATTATTTTCATAATAGCCTACTTGCACAGTTGCGAATATTATAAAAAGAATGCCCGCCCTATCGGGGCATAATATTGGTAGCATAACGGTGTCCCCGATTTAAAAGCGCGTAGCGGCAACAGATTTGTTCGACAATTAATGTGTTCAGATTACAGATCGTTTGCGATGGGTGCATAACCTTTTTCCGATTCGTGAGGACACGAATCGGGGCGGGCAGCCGTGGCGTGTGTCCTCACGCGCCACGCCAGAAATAAAAATGTTATGCACCCCTTGCTATCAATGCATCAAACGCAAGCGAAAAATTCCGCAAATTTTCTTTAAGCCCCGGATCGCGCAAAGAACCGCCGTCATTAATTTTTCCTTTAATGCCCTGCACCAGCAGGCAGGTCTCCGGCGTAAACCGGGCATCGAGGGTTCGCATAATGAGCTGTAGTTCGGCATGCCCTTTACTGCCGTTGGCAGAGGCGGTGATAATACCCAACGGTTTTTGTGAGAACACGGTTGTGGCCACGCACCATTCCAGCATATTTTTGAGCCGTGCAGGAATACTGAAAATATATTCCGGGGTTGAAATGATGACGCCGGCGGCAGCGGAAATCGCATCTCTTAATGCTACGACCTGCGGTGGCGGCGTTTCGATGGTTTGTTCAGGATCAAAATGCGGTAACACTGCAAGATCTTCCCAAAGGGCAAATTGCCAGCTTGGATTGAGCTCTTGCAGATATTGTATTAAAAAAAGATTAGAAGAGTTGCGGCTGGCACTGCCGACGATTGCTAAAATGCGGGGAGTATCCGTCATATCTTTTATGAATTATCGCATCTGCGAGACTTAAAAATAAGTTTTTTATGATTATTCACTATTGCCACAGAGCACTGAAAAACGCTGTGGCTTTCTACCCCGATTAAAAAACATCAAGAAGAACAAACACTGAAGGTTAATGAAGCAATGCCCATTTTCAAATTTCCACATTTTCAAATTTTCAAATTTGAGTTTGCTGCGGGCCTTTGGTATCCTTTTTCTTCCAATAATTTTACGGCATAGTTGTACACCCGGTCCAGCATATCTGGCACCCCTTTTTTATCAAAAAGGGAGTATTGTGTCATGCCATCGGGATTAAAGAAAATATCGCAGGCGCGCCCTTTCTTATCGATGGTACTTCCGATTGCCAGGTGAATGACCCTGTCGAAAACCTTACGGGCGCTGATCTTGCGCATATCGTCGTATACCAGTGCATTCATGTGTGAACCGATCAGGAAATCGCATTTATTATAGATCGGTTCAATGGGCAGGTTGTTTAAAATGCCGCCATCCATATAGACCTTACTCCCAATGCGGATCGGCGGAAAAATATAGGGAATGCTGGAAGAGGCCAGCAGCGCCTGGAATAACTTGCCGTCCGAAAAATATTCCAGGCGGCCATGCGTGATCTCCGTAGAAGCAACGTAAAGCGGAATTTTAAGAACGCTGAAATTGTCTTCAGAAAAATATTGAGCAAACAATTTTATTAAAAAGCTTGGGTTGAAAATACCGGTGGTGCCCAGCCGGAATGAGGAACGGGAAAAAAAAGTAGCCTGCTCTACGATCGTGCGCATTTTATCCGGTGTGTAGCCGGCAGAATAAAAAGCGCCGATAATAGCCCCGGCGCTGGTTCCTGACAAGATCTGAGGACGTAATCCAAACTCTTCCAGGGCTTTTAAAATAGCAATATGCGCCACCCCGCGCATGCCACCGCCGGAAAGTGTCAGTCCGATTACGGGTTGCTTCTTTTTAAAGGAAAACCAGGTCATTGCGAAATGTAAAATAAGAAATAAAAAATGTAAAAGGGTTATTGCTCAAAAAGGGCAAAGCTGCCTCCGGTCCAGGTTTTGTCTTTATTAAAACGCACGCCGATCATTTTTCCTTTGCTCAGGCGCGCCAGGTTATTGCTAGGCCGGGGCCGGGGGGCGCCATCCTCCCAAAAATAAAAAATCCGGATCTCTGATTTTGCCGGTTCATCCGGTGTTTTTATAACGGCAGCATAATTTACTTTCTTTTGAAGGATCCAGTTCTCAGGATCCGGGATTTGCTGTATGTCCGCCCGAGTAACATCAATCACCACGCCCTGGCCCGCAAAGGAAAACAAGGGCTTTAGCACATAGTTTTCAAGGTCAGAAGGAATGGTAGTTATCTCATTCAGATAACGGGTTTCCGGGATGTTGGGGTGCTGGATCAGCGGCAGCGTAAATTTGCTGATCCGGTAAAACCAGTTGGGGTGCGTTACCCATTCCACCTCAAGCTCATCAAAAAGAATTTTTGCCTTATCCCGGACCTCCGGCGCCTGTTGTTGCAGCTCATCAAAAATAATACGGTTATATATCCTTTTGATAAGGGTTTCTTTCCCTTTATTGAGGTAATAAAGCTGCTGCCCTTTTTTTATCAGCTCGGTTACGCAAACCATTTTAACGTCCAGGTATTCCTCCGTACAGTAAAAATCAATATTTGTTTTTTGCTGTTGCGGGAAGATCTCCAACAGGATCACATTTTCCGGCTGTTCATTGCCCAGGATGATCTTTCTCAAAAGGGATAAATAGGTCTCGCGGTTTAATCCGCCTAAATAACTCGAATAATGTTCCGGGATCTTAAAATGTTTATCATATACATCGTCCAGGAATACTTCATAAGCAAAAAGGCTGGGGAATCCCTGCATTTCGATCAGTTGCGGTTCCAGTATACCTTCGGCGTTCTCGCAGATGCCAAAATCGAAAGCAATAAAATGAGGGTAGCTGTTCTCGTTCTTTACTGCATAATTTTCAGGGATGGCCCGGTCGGTCTGTTCTTTAAAACCGGGTTGCAGGATCACATCCACAATGCTTTCGCAGGCATCAAAAATTTTTCTTGAAAAATCTTTAGGCACAAAAACCGGCGTTTCCGCCATGCGGAATTGCAAGGGCTGGTATTTACTATTCAGATCATGTAAATAACTATCAAATTTTTCCTGGGTAAAAGCAGCGTTGTATGCGGCTCTGAGCGCTGGAACCATAATTATAATTTATAATAACAATATACAGTATTATTGTCAGACGTAGTTACTTTTCAGTAATTAACCTATTGGTTTCAGGTTTCAGGATCTCGCGTTCAGCATTATGCGTTCTGCATTACGCATTAAGCATTCAGCCCTTTTTGATATCTAAATTCATCTTAACTTGCGCGCATGAAGCATTTAAGTGCCCTGGGCAAATATTTCTGGAAGTACCGGGTGCGATTAGGAGCAGGTATTCTGTTTGTGGCATTGTCCAACTATTTTAACGTGTTATCGCCACAGCTAATGCGTTTTATTATTAATTATGTGGACGCTTCTCTTTCGTTAACGGGCAGGCAGGGTACCGGTGAAACAAAAGGGTATGCCATTCTTGTAAAAAAAATCATTGCAGCTATCACGGGGTATAATAGTATTACCCGGGTGGTTTTGATTGCCAGCATTATTATTTTACTGCTGGCATTGCTGCGTGGATTCTTTATGTTCCTGATGCGGCAAACCATTATTGTCATGAGCCGCCACATCGAATACGACCAGAAGAACGAAGTATATACCAAATACCAGCAATTGGACAGCCGCTTTTTTAAAGCACATACTACAGGCGACCTGATGAACCGCATAGCAGAAGACGTAAGCCGGGTGCGCATTTTTACCGGGCCGGCGATCATGTATGTAGTCAACCTGCTCACCACTATTGTGCTGAGTGTTTTTTTTATGCTGCAGAGTAGTGTGGAGTTGACTATTTATGTACTGGCACCGCTTCCCGTATTGGCCGTGATCATCTATTTTGTAAACAGCAATATTCATAAGAAAAGCGAAAAAATTCAGGCAGCCTTATCGGACCTGACGACCAACGCCCAGGAATCATATTCCGGCATCCGGGTGATCAAATCGTTTGTGCAGGAAAAAGCCATGTATCATTTCTTTGCAAGGAACAGTGAAAAATACCGGCAGAACGCAATCGCCCTGGCACGCGTGGAAGCCGTTTATTTCCCGTCCATCCAGCTATTGATCGGTATCAGCACTTTGTTTACGATCATGATCGGCGGACTATATTACATTAGTCATGAGCACGGCGTTACCCTCGGCACCATTGTTGAATTTATCGTGTATGTAAATATGCTCACCTTCCCGGTAAGCGCTATAGGGCTTACTGCGAGCATGATACAGCGGGCAGCCGCTTCACAAAAACGGTTAAATGAATTTTTAGATATTGAACCGGAGATCAAAAATAAACCCGGAGCCCGCTCTGTTGAGCTTGAAGGGAATGTTCAGTTCGGCGATGTCAGCTTCACCTATCCGGATACGGGTATAAAAGCATTACAGCGGTTTGACCTGAAAATAAGAAAGGGAGAAAAAATTGCTATAACCGGCCGAACCGGCAGCGGAAAGACTACGGTGGCGCAGCTTTTGCTGCGGTTGTTTGATGCCGATAGCGGCGCCGTTTTGGTTGATGAGCATAATATAAAGGATATTGATCTTTATTCTTTGCGGGAACAGATCAGTTATGTTCCCCAGGATGTATTTTTATTTAGTGATACCGTCGAAAACAATATCCGTTTTGGAAAACCGGAGGCCAGCAGGGACGCTGTAATTGCTGCGGCAGCAATTGCCGGAGTGGCGGGGGAAATTAATGGTTTTGAAAAAGGATATGACACCCTGATTGGTGAAAGAGGCGTAACGCTGAGTGGTGGCCAGAAACAGCGCATCTCTATAGCGCGGGCCTTAATAAAACAATCGGCGATTGTTATTTTTGACGATTGCCTGAGCGCTGTTGATGCAAAAACGGAGCAGGAAATTATGGGACGCCTGAATGAATTCCTGAGCGGCCGCACTTCCATCATTATTACACACCGGGTGTTCTCCCTGCTGGGTTTTGACCGGATCATTGTATTGGATGAAGGAAAAATAGCCGAACAGGGCACACACGAAGAGCTAATGAAGATACCTGAAGGCTTCTATGCCCGCTTATATAACCGCCAGCAAATGGGAATAGAAGAGGAAGATGCAGAGAATTAGCGCGTTAGAAGCGTTGAAAGTTTTTTTTCTAAAATAGATAAATTGTTAAAAAAATATTCCCAAAACTTGTATATATTTAGCTTTTATTAAAAACATACATATATTTGTTTGTGTTAAAAACTATTTGACTTAACAAAAAAGAAACACGTGGAGAACGAGCATAACGATAGAAAACTGGAGAGCATCTATAGTAAGAGGTTGCGCGCAGGAAAAAGACGGACTTATTTTTTTGACGTAAGGGCAACCAAGGGTAACGACTACTATCTTACTATTACCGAAAGCCGGAAGCGGTTTGACGATAATGGATACGACCGGCATAAAGTATTTCTCTACAAAGAAGATTTTAATAAATTTTTGAAAGCATTGAATGAGGCTATTGATTTCGTAAAAACGGATCTGATGCCTGATTTTAATTTTGATGCGTTCAATCATGAAGATTATGATGAAGACGGTGTGAACGATGGTAGTCATTCGCAGGCTGCAGTTGTAGCGCCCCTGGCTCCGGAGCCCGTAGCTATTGTTACTCCTGCTGTGGAGGAACCAGTAGCACCTGATGTTGAAGAAAAGATCCCAGATAATATTGAATCCAATCCTTCAGAAAATACAGCGTCTTCCCAGGGGCATGAAGAGGTGGAAAAATGGTAATAAGAATATTTATTCAGAATTGGAGCGCTTCATTTTCGAGGCGCTTTTTTTATTTTATTTTTTCCGTTGTTCCCAGGAATATCCAGCAGCGGATTGGAAACAATGATCGGCTTGGCTTTTACCACATTGTTTTCTGCTTCTAATTCTATTTCCCCGATGATGATACTTTGAGGGCATATTACCGAGTAGAGTAAATTATTTTTTAATTGCAGCTCCTGCGAAGCCATGATAAATCTTCTCAGGCTACGCATGTTCAGGTTAGTAAATTTTACACCGGTAAGCATTTCTTCCTTCAGCGTAGCGGTATCAACCCGGTACAGGTAGGCGGCCTGTCCGTAGCTCAACGACACATTTTTTGCAATATAAGCGTAGGGTAAGCCCTCTTCCTTTGCTGCCTTTACCAGTTGTTTTTTCATCTGCTCCTGTATAACTGCGGTATCGGAGGTTAATTGTAACACGCCGGCGCTATAGCTTCTTTCACCCGAAGCAAAACCACGGGAAACCGGGAATTTTTCTGTGGGCGTTCGGCCGTTTAAAAGGCTTTTTAAAATGCCATTTTTTATCAGGACCAGCGAGTCCGGCGGCGTTACTCCGTCGTAGTCCGCAAAAAAGGACCCGGTAGTCGGTTGACCGTTATAGCTTTTCAGGTGCGGCAGGGCTGTAAGTGTAAGCGGGGAGGCGATCAATTTTTGTCCTAATTTATCTTCGTAAAAAGTAGTGCTGTTGTCGGGGTAAAGGATCGACTTCCGGTTTACGGCTAACCCATACCTGAAAAAACTGGTGACAAGATCCGTCAGCGCATCCCCCTCAAACAATACCGGGCCTAAATAAGATCCTTCAAAACGGGGCGCTTTTTCGCGGGCTTCCATTCGTTGGATTATCTCTTTTATTTGTATTTCCAGGTTTTTATAATCCGGAAGCTGGTGGATGTCTGTCACATATTCCGTGTGCAATTCGCTGATGGTGTTTCCATTGGTTGCGGGCATAGATGCTGCAATGGTCAGTACGGTTTGCGCAACGGGTTTCCGGTTTATAACGCCTTCGCTGGAAACAAAGTACTCTTCCGCGTTATTGATCGTTAAATAGCAGGCCGATGTGGTTATTTTTGGATAAGGAATAAACAGCGCGGAAAGTTGCTGCAGCAGCGGTTTCCAGCGGTCAATAGTTGCTGCCGGGATCTTTTGAATAGAGCCGTAATCTTTTATTACGGGTGTTATTTTGGAAAAATCATCGAGGGCTAATTCTTTTTGATCAACCGTTACCCGCTTCAATGCAGCGGCAGCCGCATTATATTGCTGCGCGGTATTCTTATAAACACGATCGGTTTCGAGCCAAAGCAGCCGCCGGATCTCATCTGCATTGTCTTCTTCAGGCAAGGCAATATAGGACCCGTTATTAAATAGATAATCAAAATTGCGATGATAATCACCCACCAACAATTTGACGGAGGCCGTACGGGATTGATCAACAGCAGAAAAGGGCGTAACAATATGCCCTCTTTCGGCCCTCAACGTTTGCGAAAGCGTATTGCGCAGTTTGTAGCTGATAAAAAAAGGCTTCCCCAGGTTGGGTAATTGCAGTTTTTTTATATTACGATCCAACTCTTCCGACAGCACTTTTACATAAAAATTATCTTTCAGCTCCTGCGCGAAAGGTGCCGATATAATAGAGAAAAAACAAGCAGACAGCAATATTCTTTTTATCATTAGACGGTTCTTGTTGTTAAGTGATGCGCTTATACCGATGTGATATCCGTAATAGACCTTCCAATAAATCGGAATCATTGGCCTAAACGGCTATCATTCCGATAGCTATCGGAAGCATTATACGGGAAAGTATAGGTCTCCATTATAATTCATTTTCGTATTATTTATCCAGGTCGGGCCGTGGCAATACTGGCAGGCGCTCATTAGACTTGCTCTTTTTCTGGGTTTCGATCAGGTCTACGAAAATAGAGGGCGCTGTTGCTGAAACCGGCACCCAGCCTGATCCGGAGCCGCACATGCCATTAAAGGTTGCCGTTTCGTTGTCGGCCGCTATGATCCTCCGGAACATCGATAGGGGCGTTCCGATCAGATCCACACCCCGCACCAGTTCATCGGGTCTGCCATCTGCATACACCCGGTACACTTCTGTTGGCATTACGTTAAAAGCATTAGGGGTGGTGCGTCCAATGCTGGTGAAGCCGCCCTGCACATCTTCAAAATAATAGCCATAGGCTTTGCCCTGCCTTTTTATTTCAGCACGCAGCAGGTCCTTTAGTTCCGCCGCGGTTTTGGGAGCGGTACTGGTTACGATCAGGTTGCTTTGCCGGCTTTCCGGCGTGCCTCCGGGCGCCGTCCGGGCATGGCCGTTCGATCCGGTAACACCGTTTATGGGCGTCCGCGTCATCAGGAAGCCGCGTAAAATACCCTCCTGGACTACGTCCACCTTTTGCGCTTCTACGCCTTCATCATCAAACCGGTAAAACCCGTTTACTGTAGCGGCGCCTACTTTTTTAACAGTAGGATCAAGGGTGATGCTCAGGAAGGAGGGAAGCACTTCTGTGCCGACCTTATTTTTAAAAGTATGGCCGTCAAAATCGCTTTTCATTCTTTTTCCTTCCAGCCGGTGCCCGAAAATTTCATGAAAGAATACGCCGGCGGCGCGGCCTGAAAGAATGGCGGGGCCAACAAAGGGATCTGCTACCGGTGCGGTGCGCAAAGCGGAAAGCTTAGCACTCATGGCCTTTATGTCTTTCAGTACGCTGTCTCTTGCCGGAAGTTCTTTAGGGTTATAGGCGAAATACATGCGGAACAAGGGAAGCTCCATCCCATCATTCGCTTTCGTATAGCTGTAAACAGATTGCCAGGCGCTGGTGGCGTTTTCTATAATAGATGAACCTTCTGTGTCGGTAAAATACTTTCGGGTGATCTTAAATTCCAGTATCGCCGCCCCGGCAAGCAGATCGGGATTCTGTTTTAGGAGACCGGAATAGGCAACGAGGTTTTGTTTTATGGCTTCGATATCCGGTCGTAACTGATCGTAGTTGACCGGCTTATCATAATAGGATACTTTTTTGGCGATCGAAAAATCGGCTGCCGTATCTTCCTCTGCTACTTTGATCTTTTTATTGGTGATCACCTGTTCGTACACCTGAACGGCATTCTTATAGGCGTTATCGGTATTTTTCCAAAGTGCCAACGTAACAATGTCGGCATCGTCAGATAGGGGAACGCTGCCCGGGAACTGATTGAAGGAGCTGTTATGCGTATTATCCAGTTGGTAGCTTCCCAGGCGTAGGGCAGGAGTAAAGATGCGATACCGGGTAGAATCAATATTCAGCACTGCTCCAAAAGAAGTACGTATGGTGTAGGTGGTAATATCATCAACCCGGTAGCTCATATAATACAATCGTTCATCAGCGGCTTTTAATTGGGCAAACTCCCGGGCGAGTTCCTTTGAAAGCAGGCCCATTAATTTATCCTGCCCCCGGGCAACGGAGGAACAATACGTTATTATGATGAATATAGAAAACAGGCGCAGGTAAAGACTCATGATAATTGGTTCTGATTATTCAGCGATCGGTATACGGCTTTTGGTTGAAGATACTATAATTAGTATGAACTTTCTCTGGAAGTTGTGCTAATAATATATTAAATATAAATGCATTACACCAAAAGAAGAACCGGTTGCCGGGAAGCATATCGTGAAATAAAAGGCTGCCCGCTACTATACGAATGGCGCCCGCAGGTTTTGTGTATAGCATCTCAATTTTTTACCACTGAGGGGCTAATAATTGGTTTTATTGATCATAAGGCCGGGACCTTTTTTATAATTGAACTTTTTATATAAACCAGTTGAATCAGGCAGGGGATAGGTCCTGCGCCGGTTGTTTGGCCGGATAAACTTAACGGAGTCGATGGAAGGTTTTTCCCAGAAATTGGGCATGTTTTCCGGAGGGCGCACCGCGCGGCCGGGATTAGGCATGGTCTTTTTAGTGCCATAAGGCAGCAATACAGGCATATTATCCAGCTTTGCGTTGCCTATATAAAATTTGTCGTTAAGCTTTTTAATACTTGCAGTATCAATAACATCAGGGTTTGGGCTGGTGGGAAATTTATAAGAAGGTGAATTTAAAAGCAGGACAGGCGTCTGTCCAAATGAAAACTGACTGTTGCCGGCAAGCAGGATTACAAAAACCAGGTATTTCATATTCTGTTTTCGGAGAAGATGCTATAAACCGGCTTATTACATAAAAAAATTGCATCTTCAACAGAAAAGTTTGGGGCCGGAAAGGCATTAAGGCGGTAAATCAGCAGGGGCGATTGAAAACATTATCTTTCCGCATTTCCGGCTTCCCGGCGCTTATTTTTACCTACCCTTTCAATTGCTTTACGGCTTCAGTAAGTTTCGGAACTACTTCAAAAAGATCGCCTACAATGCCATAGTCGGCGGCTTTGAAAAAAGGCGCTTCAGGATCCTTATTGATAACAACAATGGTTTTACTGCGGTTGACCCCGGCCAGGTGTTGTATGGCACCAGAAATACCCACCGCAAGGTAAAGATTAGGGGCAATAGCGCCACCGGTTTGCCCCACGTGTTCATTATGCGGACGCCAGTGCGCATCTGCTACGGGACGGCTGCAAGCCAATGCTGCATCTAAGGCTTTGGCCAGATCTTCCAGGATGCCCCAGTTTTCAGGCCCTTTCATTCCACGCCCTCCGCTTACTACGCGTTCGGCTTCCGCCAACGGCACTTCCGAAGTCTGGCGCTGCACGCTGGTAACTTTTATTTTGGGAGCGTTTACTGTAACATCGGTTGGAACTACTGCTGCAGCCCCTTCGCCGGCTTCAGCCGTAAAGGAATTAGGACTTACACTGATGATCTTTACAGGAGTAGTGATTTTTACGTTTGCAAATGCTTTACCGGAAAAAACTGATTTTTTCACTATAAAATCGCCACTGGTTTCAGGCAATGCTGCTGCCCCGGAAACCAGACCCGCTTTCAGGCGTGCTGAAAGTCTTGGGGCAATTGCCTTGCCATCCGTATTATTTGAAAACACGATTACGTTTGCGGCCGCTTTTTCGGCAACCTGTGCCAATGCTGCGGTGTAAACCTGTGCATCAAAATGGGCTAATGCTTCATTGGCCACCTGGTAAACTTTTGTAACGCCGTATTTCCCGAGCGCCGCCAGGTCGTCTTTAGCCGGAGCCAGTACCACGCCTTCCGCCGGTACGCCCAGTTGCTGCGCCAGCTTCGCTCCATAGGTTAACACCTCGAAAGATGTTTTCTTTACTGAACCTTCTTCATTTATATCGATAAATATTAGAACAGACATTTTTAATTTATTGTTTCTTGTTTGTCGTTTATCATTTATCGTTTGTCGGTACGACTAAAAACCATAAACCATAAACTATAAATTATTATTTGCTTAGATCACTTTTGCTTCTTCATGCAGCAGGCGTACCAATTCCTGCACATTATCCGGGTCTACCAATTTTACACCTGCTTTTGCGGGGGGCAGACTAAACGCTTCGATAACGGTGAGGGGATCGTTTGCCACCGGCTCTACTACTTTTAAAGGCTTGGTGCGTGCCGCCATGATGCCGCGCATATTGGGGATGCGTTGCTCCGCCATTCCTTTATTACAGCTTACCACAACGGGAAGCGTTACTTCATTTACTTCTTCGCCGCCTTCAATTTCCCGGGTAATGGTTGCAGTAGTTCCGTTCAGTTCAAATTTTGTCGCCAATGAAACATAGGGGAGATCCAGTAGTTCGGCCACCATGCCCCCAACAGAGCTGCCGTTATAATCGATCGTTTCTTTTCCTAAAAATATAAGATCATAGTTTCCCTCTCTTGCATTATGTGCGATCTGTGAGGCAATGCCAAAGCTGTCGAGGTTGTCTGCGTTTACACGAATCGCCTCATCACCGCCCAGGGCTAACGCTTTGCGAATGATAGCGTCCGAATCAGCGCTGCCCACATTAATAAGGTGAATGACGGTAGCGGGATCCGCTTCTTTTAACTCAATGGCTCTTACCAGGGCGTAATATTCGTCATTGGGATTAATGATCCACTGCACGCCTGCTGCATCAAATTTCGTATTATTATCTGTGAAAGCTATTTTTGCCGTTGTATCTGGCGTTTTACTTATACAAACTAAAATCTTCATGCTCGAATTACTTTTTAAAAGTTGTTTATGCAACTAAATAAAGATGACAGGGGCAAGATAATTAAAAAAATGAATCAAAATGAACCGGATCGTCAAATTAGAGGAATTATTGAAGGAAAATCCGGGAGATGCTTTTATGAATCATGCGCTGGCATTAGAATATGTGAAGCTGGGGGAAGACGTCAGGGCAGAAGCGCTGTTCAGAAGCATTTTATCCACCACGCCGGATTATGTCGGAAGCTATTATCATCTGGGCAAATTATTGGAACGAAAAAGCGACGAGGCAGGAGCAGTACTTATTTATAAAAAAGGGATGGAAGCGGCAAAAAAAGCGGGAGATACTCATGCTTATGGTGAATTAAGGTCGGCGGCCGAATGGCTCGAATTCTGATGTTGTTTTTTTAGTTGCCACTAATGCACGAATATTATCCCATAATACGCTCTGATTTTTTTAATAGTTCATTCGTGTATTTGTGGCATTAATATCCATGAAGTTGTTTAGACTTTCAGAATTTTTGCATTTCCCTAAGATAACGCCGATTTTTTTGCGCTCCCGATAGCCATCGGGAGCGCAGAAAATCAATCTGCGGATATCAGCGGTGTATTAGATCTGCTTGAAATCAGCGGGAAAGCCAGATGCAACATTGTTTCTATAAAGAGTTTAAACAACTTCTATAATAAAAATTATTAATGGACTTATTCAGTCAATTTATAAGAAATATAAAGGATCGCTATCTTTTTACAAAGAACGACCGGCTGCTGCTGGCCGTAAGCGGGGGGATTGATTCGGTGGTACTGACGGCTCTTTGCCGGAAGGCAGGATTTGATTTTGCGATAGCGCATTGCAACTTTCAGTTGAGAGGCGCGGCCAGCGATGCGGATGAATCATTTGTAAAAACCCTGGCAGACCAATTTGAAATACCCTGCTTCGGGATCCGTTTCAACACAAAGGATTTTGCACTGGAAAATAAATTATCCACCCAGGAAGCCGCACGGGAACTGCGTTACCGCTGGTTTGAGGATATCCGTAAGGTGGAGGGGTTTGATTATATCCTGACAGCCCATCATGCTAACGATAACGTTGAAACGGTGCTGATGAATTTTTTCAGGGGAACCGGAATAAACGGACTGACGGGCATTAAAGAAAAAAACGGTGCTATTATACGCCCTTTATTATTCGCAAAGCGGAAGGAGCTGGAGGATTTTTTGGAAAAAGAAGGGTTGGCTTTTGTACAGGATGAAAGTAACCTGAAAAACGATTATACCCGCAATTTTATACGCAATGCAATGTTTCCCCAGATGGCTGCCATTTATCCGGAAGTAGAAAATAACCTGATAGCAAACATCGGGCGGTTTAAAGAGGTGGACCGGCTATACGGGGAGGCAATCAACCGGCACAAGAAAAAACTGGCACTGCAAAAAGGAGCGGAAATTCATATCCCGGTGTTGTTGCTTCAAAGATCCGTTGCGCCATCTACTATTTTATTTGAGGTGATTAAAGGATATGGATTCGGTGCCGGGCAATTGCCGGAAGTGCAGTGTCTGCTGGAGTCGGAATCGGGGCATTACGTCAGCTCCGAAACACACCGGGTTATCCGCGACCGCAAACACCTGGTGCTGGCACCTTTGCAACCTGCTGAAAAAACGCGGATAGTGATTGATGGGGCAGGGCGGTATGATTTTGATGGTGGGCATTTAATGATACGGACGGCTGCTTATGAGGGTGGAAAAATCCCGCAGGAGTTGGACCGGGCCTGGCTGGACGCAAAAGAGATCCATTTCCCATTGATCCTGCGCCCCTGGAAAACGGGCGACTATTTTTACCCGCTGGGAATGGAAAAGAAGAAGAAAGTATCCCGCTTCCTGATCGATACCAAACGTTCCCTTACTGAAAAAGAAAATACTTGGGTGGTGGAAATGAACAAAAAAATAATCTGGATAGTGGGGCAGCGCATTGATAACCGGTTCCGGATCACCGGTCACACAAAGAATATTATGGAGATCAGTTGTAATGAATGAGTAAAACCCGTTATTTTGGGGCTGATCAAAAAAAGTCGCCGGTAAGGCGGTGAAACGGTAAGTCTGAAGTAATAGAAAAATAAAGTATTCCCGTCTTTCCGGCTAAGTATTCGGGAAAAAAAATGAATGATAATTCAGCATGACAAAAAAGAAAAAAAGCTCGTTTTATATAGTGGTTGTTTTAGGGTTGATCCTGTTGTTTACCGTATTTCAATTTTTTGGACCGGTAACACATAAAACAGAAAAAGAGTTTTTGCTGGTGAAAACCGGCACCACCCTGGGGCAGTTACAACAACAATTGGTTGGGGAAAAATTCCTTTCCGGGCTTACCTGGTTTAAGCTGGCATCAAAAGCAGTGGGCTTTACGAATGTGAAACCCGGCCGGTATAAAGTGCCCGCGGGCACCAGTATTGTAAACCTGGTACGCCGGTTAAAAAACGGAAGTCAGACCCCCGTAGAATTTATAGTAACCAAACTGCGTACTAAAGAAGGCCTTGCGGGGCGGATGGGTAAATCATTCGAATATGATTCGCTGCAGGCGATCCGCTTTTTAACCAATAGCGATTCATTGAGGGTTTATGGCCTGGACAGCAACACCGTTATGGCGGCTGTTCTGCCTATGAACTATGAGGTAAAATGGAACACCAGGCCGCGCGTGCTTTTTGATAAATTTTATGCGGCCTATAAAAATTTCTGGAATGATACGCGTTTGAAAAAGGCCGAAGCACAGGGGCTTACACCGCTGCAGGTGGTAACCCTTGCTTCCATTGTAGAAGAAGAAACAAATGTACCTGCCGATAAACCAAAAATCGCGCGGGTATATATGAACCGGTTGATAAAAGGAATGCCGCTGCAGGCGGATCCTACGGTAAAATTTGCGTTGAAAGATTTTGGATTGAAGCGCATTCTGTTTCAGCACCTGAGCGTTGCTTCTCCTTACAATACCTATAAAAACAAGGGGCTGCCACCGGGACCGATCTGCACGCCGCAATTAGCGACGGTTGAGGCGGTGCTGGATGCGCCGCAGGCCGATTATATTTATTTTGTTGCCAACAGTAACTTTGACGGAACCAGCGTGTTCACTTCAAGTTATCAGGAACATATGAAAAATGCAAAAATGTATCAACAAGCCCTGGATGCACAGATTAGGAAACGGGATAGCCTGAACGCACTGAAATGAGCTGGATCCGCACTATAAAAAATAAAAGCAGCAAATCGGGACCTGTAAAATGGCTGGTAAAGAAGAGTAAAACCGCTTCGTTGCCGGGGTTTGATGAAGTGCCACCGTCTGATGTGTTCAAAAAATTTATTGAACAGTTAAGAGATGATAATATTATTGAGCGGGCCTCGGCAATTTCCTATAATTTTTTTATGGCGATACCGCCGACCTTAATATTCTTGTTTACATTGGTGCCGGTTATTATTAGCTTGTTGCCGTTCAATATTGATTTTGAATGGCAGGTCACCCAGTTGATCAAAGGGATTGTTCCCGCTGAAAAATATAATGGGCCTATTCTGGAATTTGTAGATACGATTATAAACGGCACCCGGCCCGATCTGTTGTCGATCGGTATCTTTTTATCGCTTTTCTTTTCGTCAAATGCCATCATGGGGCTGATGCGCTCTTTTGACAAAAGACTGCCGGGGTTTGTAAAACGCAAGGGGTTTCAAAAAAGAGGAAATGCGTTGAAAGTGACACTGGTGCTGGATTTCCTGTTTATTCTCTGCATTGCTTTGCTGGCGGCACAGAAAAGTGTTTTGGATTGGATCGGGATCGAGCAGGAATGGTTAAAGAACCTCATCAGCAGCACGCGGTGGTTACTGATCCTCTTTTTATTCCTCACCATCGTATCCTATATTTACCGCGCTGTGCCTTCGGTAAATAAAAAATGGCCCTGGATTACGCCGGGATCTGTGTTTGCAACCTTCTTTATGGTGATCCTTGCCTTAGGCTTTTCTTTATGGGTAAACAGCTTTGGAAAGTTCAATAAATTATACGGATCATTGGGCGCCGTGTTGCTGGTGCTCGTTTATATTTTTATCAACTCCCTTATTCTTTTGATCGGGTTCGAGATCAATGTAAGTATTCATTCAAACGCGTTAAACCGGGATACTGAAAAGGAAAATGAGGTCATTGACGTGTTGTTGTGAATGTTTAATATATCCGCCCCGACGGCGCAATCGGATGGGTTGAATGTTTGAGGTTTGACGTTTGACGTTTCACATCTCACGGTTAACAATTGACTTTAATGCTGACGGTGCAATCTTTACCTGTCATTCAGAATTCCCGTTGCCTTTTTTAATGTGATTCATGATCTCATCATGGTTGGCCAATACCTGGTCCAGCTTTTCATGAAGGATGCGCACTTCCAGTTCCGATTTCAGGTTTACCATATAATCCATTTTTGAACGGGCGCGGTCTTTTTCCTCCTGCCGGTTCTGGCTCATCATAATGACCGGCGCCTGTAAAGCCGCTATGCATGATAAAAAGAGATTGAGTAAAATAAAGGGATAGGGATCAAATCCTTTATTGTGCAGCCAATAGATATTTATAACCACCCAGGCAAATAACAAAATAATAAACAAAATAATAAACGTCCAGCTTCCCCCAAAACCAGAAACTTTGTCTGCAAGCCGCTGGCCAAGGGTTAGCTTATTATCGCCGTCCTCGTCAATCATATCCGATATGATCGTTTGATTGGTCATGGAAGAGATCACATTGTTCTCCAGTTCGGACAACTGGTGAATGTCGCGCAACAGGTATTTGGAAATATATTTGAGTTTGTATTCGTTTAGCTCGTTTGCCGAAATAGTATCGGAGCGCTTCAGGTCAGGCCGTTCCAGTTTAATGTATTCAAAGAGGGAACGCCGCAGGCTGTTGCAAGAGACCGCTTCCTTGTTATTTGTGTTGTTGGAGCTGCTAAATACAGAGTCGTTCATTCCAATAGTTTCTATAAAACTACGGATTAAAGCCTTTTTGTGAGGTAAAAACCATAGAAGTTATCGCCGACAGCGGGAAGAATAAAAGTGGTCGCGTTCTTTTTCCTCGCCGAGTGTTTTTTTATTTTGTCATAAACCCAATAGGCAGTAGTGGTGGAAGCGATGCCGATGCCGGCGCCCGCACAAACATCCGATTCCCAATGGGCGTTCCGCGCCACCCGGATGATGGCCGTGGCCGTGGCCGCCGCGTAACCGCCAACGGTGTACCAGACGGATTGATCGCCATATTCTCTTCTTAGGAATTCAGCGGAAACAAAGGCGATCGCTGCATGGGAGGAAGGGAAGGATTGAAAATCGGTCTTATCGGGCCGTAATACTTTTGTGTTTGATTTCAAGGGATAAACAATTGCCGAAGAAAGCCCGGCGGATACGGCGTACAGTAATGCCTGCTCTGCGGGTTTATGCTTCCCTTTAATGCCCAGGAAATCCAGCGCCGCGACGGTGGCGGCAGGTGCAAAGGCCGTATAATTTTCCGGCTGCAAAAAAATGGAGGGCTCTTTGTGAGCCGTATTCAGGAGGGGATTGCTATTATTGTTTTTATGCTCCCGGATAATGGTGGCAACGGTGCCTGCTCCCACCAGCGCTGCGGGGAGGATATAGGATTTATACGTGATCTTTTTGGGACTGAAGGCGGGTGGATGGCCGCTGGAAATAACACTATCTGCCTGGCCATAACCCGGGTGGCTTACCAATAAAAAAGCAGGGCTTAAAAAAAACAAGGCTGCGCGCTTTAGAAATTTTGTCAAAATGAGATTGTTTAACAGGATGGATTGTAATAGGGTATTGGGTGCGCAATTTAATGAAATTATTATCGGCCCGCCGATCTTTTCATGCTGCCATTCGCTGATCCGCGAATCTATAGGCTATTCTCGCTGCAGGGTTTCAATTAATCTATGTTAAGTGCCAGCCCCGCCAGCCGAATTATCTTTGTGCTCTAATAAATAATAATAATATGGAATTAGGAATCAGCATGTTTGGGGATCTGCATTTTGATCCTGCCACTAATAAAATCCAGGCGCCGGGTGAGCGTTTAAAGGAGCTCATTGAAGAAATAAAACTGATGGATGATGTAGGGCTGGACTATTTCGGTATTGGTGAGCATCATCGGCCGGACTATGCCGTTCCGTCACCGGAAATTGTGCTGGCCGCTGCCGCTACGGCAACAAAAAATATAAAACTGGGCAGCGCCGTTTCGGTTTTAAGCTCCTCTGATCCTGTAAAGCTGTATCAGAACTTTGCTATGGTGGACCTCTTGTCTGATGGCCGAGCCGAGATCATGGCCGGGCGGGGCAGTTTTATAGAATCATTCCCCTTGTTTGGTTATGATCTGAAAGATTATGATTCGTTATTTGAAGAAAAACTGGAGCTTTTATTAAAGATCAATACCGAACCTATAGTTTCCTGGAAAGGCAGGCATCGCGCGGCATTGAAGGAGCAGATGGTATTGCCAAGAGCTACGGCACCCATCCCTGTCTGGATCGCGGTAGGTGGCACGCCTGCATCGGTGGAACGGGCCGGAAGGTTGGGACTGCCATTGATGATCGCGATCATCGGCGGGTCGCCGGCACAATTTCAGCCTTTTTTTGAATTGTATAAGAAAACCTATCAACAATATGGGCATGATATGAATAAGTACCAGGTTGGTATTCATGTGCACGGATTTTACGGCGCGGATAGTGCCGCCCTGAGTGATATGTATTACCCTTTATATGCAGCACAAATGGACCGGATCGGCCGTACCCGGGGCTGGCCGCCCTACCGGAGGAACCAGTTTGACTTTGGGAAAACCAAAAACGGAGCCCTGGTCATTGGCGAGCCCAATGAAGTGATCGATAAGATCCTGTATTTGCAGGAACTCTTTGGTCTTACCCGTTTCGCCACACATATGGATACCGGTGCCCCGCTGCATAAAGACATTATGAAATCGATCGAGATCTACGGAACGAAGATTGCGCCGAAGGTAAGAGAGGCGTTAAGGAATAATAAATAATAAATAATAAATGTAGAAGGGCGGTGTGCTATTACAGGTTTCCTTCCCGTTTAGTACCAGGCATAAAAAAACCGGCTCGCGTGAGCCGGCTTTTTTTATGGTTTGTTGAAATTACCTATTTCTTTTGGGTGGCACCCGGTTGTGTTGAAGAGGGAAGCGGCGCTGTTTGTGCAGGAGCCGTTTGTGCGCCGGGCTGCGCTTGCGTACCGTTGTTAAAGGGCGCTGCAGGAGCACCTTGTTGCGGTTGTGGCAATGCCTGTTGTACCGGCTGCGTGCTGATGTCCTGTAATCTTCCGTCATTAGCGGATTTTGGTCCACCAATAAAAAAAGTAGCAAACAGGCTCAATAAGCCGATTATTGCTGCAAAGATCCAGGTTCCCTTTTCCAGGATGTCATTCGTTTGTTTTACCCCCATGAACTGGCTGCTTACACCACCAAAGGTTCCGGCCAAACCGCCCCCTTTTGGATTTTGTATCAAAACAAAAAATCCCAGAACAACGGCGGCTATTATTAATAATATTACAAAAAGCGTTACTAACATGTTTTATTTCTTTAAATGTTCAATTTTGGCTGCAAAATAAGCCTTTTTAGAGGGATTTTGCAAACTTAATTTTTGATAAATCTCTATGGCTTTTTGCCTGTTTCCCTGTTTGGCCCAAACTTCAGCCATAGCAGCGGTTTCTTCATTTTGTCCGTCCAGCGAGTTTTCCGCCATCTTTTCAATAGCAGCTTCGCCGGTAGCATTTGATTTCATTCCACCTGTTGCATCCGGGAGCCGGCGCATGTCCCTCAACCAGGAAGTAAAGCTTTTTAACTGGCTCCCAAAGCGGTCGCCCGCCGGCACTTCTTCATTCAATTTGATCCCCTGCGATGCAAAATAATCCACCGTATAATAAGGTGTGAAGAGCATATCGGCTTTAGCCGCTTCTAAAGGTTCAAATTTTAAACCCGGAATATTGATTGGGGTAACACTTTGCTGCGCGGGAGTTGTAACGGTTGCCGGATGAGTTATTTCCTCTTCCTGCGAAGGGTTTGCTATCTCCGCTTCATGAAAATGCTCCTCATCAGCACCAGGGGTTGCCTCCGGAGTGGCGGCGCGCGCATGGGTTGTGATACCGTTATTATAGATGGAAAACTGGTGCTGTAACAGCAGCGGATCGTTAAAATAAAGCAAGGTTTTTTGCCAATGCTTTTTTAATGACGGATCATTGGTTTCCTGCAAACGGGCGGCTAATAATAATTGTAATGCGGCGGAGTAGGGATGCTCTTCGGCCAGGCTTTTCATTTCAAATACTGACGAAGAAAAGTACTGTTCCGGCAATACGGCTTCTGCGATGGAATTAATAAAATTGTTCATAATGGCTACCAGTTTGAAAAGATCCTGTTGAAAATATCATCCGACAGGCTTCGAAGCATTTCGCTTTCGAGACTTTGTTCTGCCTGTTGCAATGCCATGGACCCGCTGTAATCAAAGCTTCTTGACACATCGTATTTATGCACTTTTTGAGCGCGTTTGTCATCAATGTCGATATGTACTCCCACGCTCAGACGGTTGGTATTTACCCGCTGGTTCGAAATACCAGAAGTGGAGAAGGAGTAAGTGGTAATGGTGCAGTTGATCTCCCAATCGGCATTATCGCCATTGGTCTGCGTCATTTTTGTCTGGCTTACGATCTTTTGCTTTAATGCCTCGGTAAGTTTGGGCGCCAGGCTTGGATTAACGTAAGAGGCTTTGTTCTGTATGATGTTCACCTTAACCACTTTGATGGTATCCGGGATACTTACGTCTTTGAAACGATAGACCCCGCAACCTGTTTGAATGAAAGCTGTAATCACCATCAGCAGCGATGCCACCAGGAAAAAGAACCCTTTATAATTCTTCAATATCATATTCTTTTAGTTTTCTGTACAGGGTACGTTCGCTAATGCCCAGGTCCATAGAAGCATCTTTCCTTTTGCCCCGGTGCTTCTTAAGCGCTTTGATGATCAGCTCTTTTTCTTTTTCCATTATATTGAGACTTTCATCCACCTCTTCGTGCTCGTCGATTGCCTGATCAATAAGAACAGGGGCTGCAGGCTGCTGCGTAATGGCCAGCGGCATCGGCTGATAAGCTGTTGGAACGGGTAGATAGCTGGAATCATGCCCGTTACCCAGGTCTTTTAATTCGTTAATGAGCGCGGGGTTCTGAGCAGCTACTGATGGGTTTTGCAATACCTCCAGGAACATGCGTTTTAGCTCGTTTACATCTTTTTTCATATCAAAAAAGAGCTTGTACAAGATCTCTCTTTCGTTTTGAAATTCATTTGGGTGCGGAGCGGTAGACAACGCCGGCAAGCGGTTGTTGGAATAGGGCTGCAGGTAGCGGCTCAGTTCTTTTGCGGAAACCTGTTTGTTTTCGGAAAGTACAGAGATCTGCTCTGCGATATTCTTTAGTTCGCGGATATTGCCGGGCCAGGGATATTCCAGCAGCAGGGCACGGGCCTCTTCGTCCAGTTGAACGGATTGGGTTTTATATTTATCGGCAAAATCGGCTGCAAATTTCCGGAACAAGAGCACGATGTCTTCTTTCCGCCCGGAGAGCGCAGGAACCCTGATCGGTACGGTACTTAAGCGATAGTAAAGATCTTCCCGGAATTTATTCTGTTCTACCAGTTTGAGCAGGTCCTTATTAGTAGCAGCTATCACCCGTACATCCGTCTTCTGCACCTTGCTTGATCCCACCCGGATATATTCGCCGGCCTCCAAAACCCGCAGCAGGCGGGCCTGTGTGCCCAACGGCATTTCGCCAATCTCATCCAGGAAAATGGTACCGCCGTTTACGGTTTCAAAATAACCTTTACGGGCATCTACCGCGCCGGTAAACGAGCCCTTTTCATGGCCAAATAATTCTGAGTCGATGGTGCCTTCCGGTATGGCGCCGCAGTTTACCGCAATAAACGGGTTGTGCTTACGCGAGGAGAGCGAATGGATGATGGATGAAAAAGCTTCCTTTCCCACACCGCTGTCGCCAATGATCAATACCGTAAGATCTGTATTGGCCACCTGTACGGCTACCTGTAATGCATAGTTTAATTCCGGGGAGTTCCCGATGATATTAAACCTGTTTTTTATTGATTGTAGATCCATTATTTGTTTATTAGCTCCAGGCTTCTTTTAAAGTAGCGGAAACGCTTGTTCAATTTATTTATACTCCGGGCAATCCTAACATTTAAGTCAGAAGTCCGAAATGTTTGCTATTGCACAATACTCCCAAACAACGTAGCCTGTGTGCAATCATTAATTGCTACCGAAACATAATCCCCTTTTTTATGCGCCGCTCCGGCTGCTTTGGGAAATATGACCACTTTATTCTGGGAGGTTCTTCCTACCCAGTCTTCCGCGCTCCGCTTGCTGTCGCCATCGATCAGCACTTTATAGGTCTGACCAATATCCTTTGTATAATTCTCCAAAGAAAGCCGGTTTTGTGTTTCGATGACCTCCTGCAGGCGTCGTTTCTTTACTTCCAGGGGCACGTCATCCTTATACCGGCGCTGCGCCAGGGTTCCGGGCCGCTCGCTGTAGAAAAACATATAGCTGAGGTCGTACCGGCTGTATTCCATAATAGAGAGGGTCTCCTGGTGATCTGTTTCCTCTTCCGAGCAAAAGCCTGCAATAATATCAGCGGTAATGCTGCAACCGGGTAACAGTTCCCGGATCCGGTCTACTTTACCTTTGTACCACTCCCGGGTATACGTACGGTTCATCAATTGTAATACACGCGTAGAGCCGCTTTGAACGGGCAGGTGAATACACTTGCAAATATTTTCATAAGCCGCCATGGTGTGCAGCACGTCATCTGTAATATCCTTCGGGTGCGAGGTAGAGAACCGTACCCGCAGGTCGGGCGAAATTAAAGCAACCTTTTCCAGGAGATTTGCAAAACTTACGGCATCCTGCTCCGTTCCATTTTCGGGGATATAATGGTAAGAATCCACGTTCTGCCCCAGCAAGGTTACTTCTCTATATCCTTTTTCGAAAAGATCAGTGCACTCTGCAATAATACTGACCGCGTCGCGGCTGCGTTCCCGGCCCCTGGTAAAAGGAACCACGCAAAAGGAGCACATATTGTTGCATCCGCGCATAATGCTCACAAAGGCACTTACGCCATTGCTGTTTAACCGAACGGGAGCAATATCCGCATAGGTTTCCTCACGGCTCAGCAGAACATTAACGGTTTTCTGGCCACTGCTGGCTTCATCCACCAATCTGGGCAGGCTACGGTAGGCATCCGGGCCTACTACGATATCCACCAGTTTTTCCTCTTCTAAAAATTTGGATTTTAGTCGCTCTGCCATGCAGCCCAACACGCCCACCAGCATTCCGGGCTTTTCCGCTTTCAGCTTTTTAAAATCGGTGAGCCGTTTGCGGACAGTCTGCTCTGCTTTTTCGCGAATGGAACAGGTATTGATAAAGATCAGATCAGCTTCCTCCATATTGCGGGTCGCTCCAAATCCTTCCTTATTTAAAATAGCTGCAACTACCTCACTATCAGCAAAATTCATCGCGCAACCATAACTTTCAATGTAGAATTGTTTCTGATAGGTGTTAGGGTCGCTTTTAAACGGTGCGAAAGATTCTCCCTGCCGCTGCTCATCATGTATCTTTGTTATCGCTAAATCTAACATAGTTCTGTCAATTAAAAATAAGGCAGCAAAGATAGGCAAATTCACTGGTTATATGACAGGATGTCAGTGGAAAAACCGCGTGTGCTGAGTGAATCGTGAAACATCAAAGGTCATCCGGATAGCTATCGGGAATCAAAAGCTCACGTTTGTCGTTTCACAAACCATAAAAAATATACTCTTACAGGTCTTTAGGAAGATAAAATTTATATTTTTCGAGCGGCTTCCCGTCTGCGTAGAGCTCAAAGTTGATGTATCCCGCTTTATAGAAATAGGAACGATCCAGTTTAAAGCGTCTTTCTTTTACGTCTTTCAATTCCAGGATGGGCTGATAATTCTCATTAAAGAATTTTATATCGTATTTCCGCTTATCCATGGGCAGTTCTACCCGCACATATTTATCGGGGGTAACGAAGATGTATTTGGACTGAACGAATCCTGAAGGCAGAAAGTCTGCGGATTTTGGCGGGGGAGCGCTGTTTACATTTACATCTTTATAAGCGCCGGCTACTCCTGAAGTATCAACCATCGGCTGTTTGGCCTTGGTCATTATATAACGCGAACCATCTATAAGCGCATACACGCGGTAGTACATACTGTCGTTGGGCGGATTGGGATCCGATACCCCGTTATCTTTAAGATTAGGATCGGGAGGAGAGCCAATAGACTGGAAGCCCCGGCTGCTGTCGAACGAGCGCTGCACGGAAATCATTTTTACCGAAGGGAAATTATGAGTCCATGAAACAATAACGCGTTTGCCGACCTTAAATACGGAAAAATCTTTAGGGAGGTCTTCCTGACCAAAAGAAAAATTAATAAAAGCAACGCCGGTCAATAGTAACAATAATATTTTTTTCATATCCTGAGCTCTATAATCTTCAATTTATGTACCAAACAAAGATAGGGTGGCTGTGTTTAAAAGTTAAAAAATTAACGTTCCTTTTGGCAGCGACCGGTTGCCCTGCAGACCGCCGCTGTGGATAAGGAGCAGATTTTGGCTGGTTTTAAACGCAGAAGCCAGCAAGGCCTTAGCGCCGTAAAAAAGTTTTGCTGTGTACACAAAGTCGGTTGGAATGGCGGTTGCTTCGAACAGCTCATTCATAAAACGAATTAATTCATCCGTATATTTTGCATAACCGCCAAAATGAAAATCGTTATTGATGAAACTGTTTCCGGGAAAGGGCCGCTGCAAAAGCGTTTCAATTTCTGCTGTTAAGCTTTTATGATTTTTTAAAACGCTGAAGCCGGCAATGCTGGTAGCTGCGGCGGTGTGCTGTAGTAATCCGGCCATCATAGTTCCCGTTCCACAAGCGCAGCAAACGGTATCAAAAAATGCAGGTGGATAGGGGATGGTAGCTGCTCCCCGCATACCCTGTTCACCATAGCCGCCTTCAGGGATAACATAAATATTTTCGCCGGACAGGGGCTCCGGTATCTGTCGCTCCTTATAAGCCATTCGGGAAACAAAATGTAACTCCATGCCCTGCGCCGCAGCGTCCGTAAGGGTTGGCGCGTAATGCTCCGGCTCCTCACCGCGAATAATACCGGCGCATTGCAATCCATATAATTTACAGGCGGCCGCTGTTGCAAGGATATGATTGGAGTAAGCACCCCCAAACGTGACTACTTTTTGCCCGGATGCTTTGGCCGCTTCCAGGTAATACCGCAATTTGTACCATTTATTGCCACTGATGAGGGGGTGAATCTGATCCAGTCGCAGTACATACACATTCGTGTTTTCTGTGCACAGCCATTTTACCTGGCTCAGTTCTGCTAAATCTTCCCGGATCTGTTGCATTGCTTTTAAGAGTTGGCTAATTTACCTATTTTTGGCATCTGACAGTTAATTAATCAAGTTGTAATATGAAACCAACATTAGTGATCCTGGCCGCTGGAATGGCCTCCCGTTATGGAAGTATGAAACAGGTGGAAGCCTTTGGCCCTGCCGGCGAAACAATTATGGATTATTCCATCGCGGATGCAGTTAAAGCCGGGTTCGGAAAAATTGTGTTCCTTATCCGGAAACAATTTGAGTCCAATTTCCGGGAATTGTTTGCTTCCAAGCTGGATGGTAAAGTAAATTATGAATTTGCTTTCCAGGAGCTCGACATGTTTCTGGACGGCGCTGAAATTCCCGGGGAGCGGACCAAACCCTGGGGCACGGGCCATGCGGTGCTCAGTACAAAAGGCATCGTAAACGAGCCATTTGCAGTGATCAATGCGGATGATTTTTACGGAGCAGATTCTTTTAAAAAAGCTTATGAGTTTTTGACCACCGATTGCAATGAAAGGACCTATGCGGTTGTGGGATATAATATCATGAACACTTTATCTGATCATGGCACGGTGAACCGCGGTGTTTGCGGGCTGGACGAAAAAGGTAATCTGAAAAGTGTGGTAGAGCGGTATAATATTGCCGAGAAAGGCGATGTGGTAGTTGCCGATGATGCTTTTGAGCCTAAGGAACTGGGAAAAGATACCACTGTTTCAATGAACTTCTGGTGCTTTCATCCTTCGGTTTTTAAATTATATGAAGAGCAGTTTAAAGAATTTATTAAAGAGAACCGGACCGTTCCCAAGTCGGAGTTTTTAATTCCTTCTGTAGTGGACCATTTTATAAAAGAAGGCGGCGCGGTAAAAGTGATCAAAACTTCATCCCCGTGGTTTGGCGTTACCTATAAAGAAGATGCGCCGGCGGTACAAAAGCAACTGAACGACCTGATCGCGAAGGGGGAGTATAGCAATGATCTTTGGGGATAACGGACGGCGGATACTTGTTACTGGGTGCTTGATACCGGATACATCCAGTATCCGGTATCAAGAATCGAGAATCCGGTATCACGGACATATTATTTAGAACTATAGATAATTTTAAGTGAATGTTACACTGTACACCATTCCTTTTATTTGACGGCAATTGCGCCGAGGCGATGACCTTTTACCAGGAATGTTTGGGCGGGACGCTGCGGCTTACTCAATTGAGGGATACGCCGATGAAAGATATGTTTCCTCCCGAAAAGCATGGCCGGATCATCAATGCTTATCTGAAAAGCGAAGCGATTGAGATTTCGGCAACAGACTGGATGGCATCGCCTGATTTTGAGCCGGTGCTGGGAAATACATTTGCGCTATTTGTTACAGGCGAAACCCATGACGAGTTAAAAACTATTTTTGATAAACTCAGGGACGGAGAACATAATAGCAGGTTGCAGGAGTTACATGAAATGCCTTTTGGAATATACGGGCAGTTTTATGACCGGTATGGCATCCAATGGATTTTTAGAGGGGCGCGGAAGGAATAAACGCAGAGATAGGCGCTGTTTTTTCACAATATCAATTATATTTACCTCTTGTAGAACGCGGAAGTAGCTCATCTGGTAGAGCGACAGCTTCCCAAGCTGTAGGTGGCGGGTTCGAGTCCCGTCTTCCGCTCATAATCGATTTCTTAATGTTCTGAGTGATAATCCGCAGTGAAAAATAAATTGATTTTATTGTGAATGCCCGATTTTAGATACTAGATGCTGGTTACTCGATATTGACGCGCGCTGAGAATCGAGCATCAATTGAATCAAGTATCGAGCAACCACAGAAAACTGATTTTTCATTTCTCCCGGGGCCCCTTATCTTTGCTTTTTAATGAAGCTTTCCACCAATCATTTACTCGGGATCAGGGACCTTACAAAAGGTGACATTTCCCTTTTTTTAGATACAGCAGCTCAGTTTAAAGAAGTTTTACAACGGCCGGTAAAGAAAGTGCCTTCGTTGCGTGATGTCACGATCGTGAATCTTTTTTATGAGAATTCTACCCGCACGCGTATTTCTTTTGAGCTGGCCGAAAAACGTTTATCGGCAGATACGATCAATTTTACAGCTTCGGATTCTTCCGTTTCCAAAGGAGAAACCCTGCTGGATACGGTGAATAATATTTTGTCGATGAAAGTGGATATGGTGGTGATGCGGCACAGCGCTACAGGAGCCCCACACTTCCTGGCGAAACACATTCCTGCCGCTATCGTAAATGCCGGTGATGGTATTAATGAACATCCTACGCAAGGCTTGCTGGACGCATTTTCTATAAAGGAAAAGATCGGCACCCTCCAGGGAACAAAAGTGGCCATCATCGGTGATATTATGCACAGCCGTGTGGCAATGAGCAATATGTATCTTTTAACCAAGATGGGCGCCAAGGTAACGGTTTGCGGCCCGCCCACGCTGGTGCCCAAATATATTGAAGAAGCCTTTGGCGTTACCGTAAATTATAACCTGGAAGAAACGTTGAACTGGTGTGATGTGGCCAACGTGCTGCGGATACAGTTGGAGCGGCAGAACCAGGTATTGTTCTCTTCGCTGCGCGAATACAACCTTTCCTATGGTATCAGCCGTAAACTTTTAGAGCGACTGAATAAAGATATCGTGGTGATGCACCCGGGGCCGATCAACCGGGGGGTGGAGCTGGACAGTGATGTGGCCGATAGCGGACAATCCATTATTCTGCAACAGGTGGAAAATGGTGTGGCCGTACGAATGGCTGTATTATATTTGCTTTCCAATAAGAATCAATAATACAAAAAACGTCTTATGGCAAGAATCTGCCTGTTTCCCGGAACCTTTGACCCTATAACGCTTGGCCACGTGGATATTATCAACCGTGCAATGCCGTTGTTTGATAAGATCGTAGTGGGCATTGGTATTAATACCACTAAGAGCCCGATGTTCAGTGCGGAAAAACGATTGAGCTGGATCAAAGCGATCTACCCGGACAGCAGCCGTATTGAAGGGCGCATTTATGAAGGGCTTACGGTAAATTTTTGCAAGGAGATCGGCGCTCATTTTATATTACGGGGTATCCGCTATGTGAGCGATTTTGAATATGAAAAGACCATCGCCGACGCCAACCGTACTTTAGACCCAACAATAGAAACCATCTTTTTAACCGGCGAGCCCAAGTATACCTCCGTTGCATCTACTATCGTAAGAGATATCCTGAAGAACAATGGCGATGCCAGTCCGTTTTTGCCGGAGGCGGTGTATTCGTCGCTCGAAGACCTGTGAGGTTTTTAAAATCTCACAGGTCTTTCGGTCTTACGAAACCGAAAACTTATAAAAGGCTTTAAAGGCGATATTTTTAACTTCCGGCCGGAAGCCCTGTTGCCTGCTGAGATTTTCAAACCAGTTGACGTAATTGGTAACGTCGGCTTCTGTTCCTGATGAAAGGAGTACCGACGTTCCATCGGAGTTCCGGGTGAGCGTGCCGGTTATGCTTAACTCCCTTGCTTTTTGTTCCAACTGTTCCAGGATAGCTGCATGTACCGGAGCACCTTTAATACTAATCTCTATTGTAATCATGAGTATGTATTTTGATGTTTTCAAAAACCGTTGCCGGTTGAAGGTAGGCAAAACGGGTTAGAAGGGTTAGGGTGGAAATGTTAAAAAAACTGGAGTCAATAATTAGCCGGGAATCCGGAAAGACGGGAGGGTTTGTTTTTCGGTCTTTTAAAGTTTACCTTCTTGCCGCTTTGCCGGCAATTCCAATCTTAGCCAAATCTATCCCCTCTGTAGTTTATTTTAAAAATCTATCCCAGGATTTCAAACCAGCGGTACTCCTGTGTTTCAGGCACATCTGTTACTTCTACCTGTGTAACGGTTGCGTTTGCAGGGCCTTTCCGGCACCAGTCTGTAAAGCGCTGCAACGGCTCCTCATCGCCAGCAGCATAGATCAATACGGAGCCATCGGATTGATTTTCTGCGGTGCCTAAAATGCCCATGATGTCGGCCTGCTCTTTGGCAGACTTCCGGAAAAAAACACCTTGTACTTTTCCGGTAATAACAATCTTTTTTGTTTTCATGTAAACAAATTTACACTGTTTTAAAAAGAAAGAAGCTTGACTAGTTGTTCCAGGTAATATTGATCCGTTTCATCAAAATGATTCAGATGTTCGCTATCCACATCCAAAACTGCCATCACGCTATTGTCCCGGATTATGGGAACGACAATCTCAGATTTTGATAAACTGCTGCAGGCAATATGCCCGGGAAATTGTTCCACGTCCGGAACGACCAGGGTTTGTGCCTGTTCCCAGGCACTCCCACAAACGCCTCTGCCTTTTTTGATCCGGGTGCACGCAACCGGTCCCTGGAACGGCCCCAATACCAGTTCGTCATTTTTCACCAGGTAAAAACCCACCCACCACCAGTTGAATTGCTCTTTTAATGCCGCTGCGCTGTTCGACAGGTTGGCAATCAGATCCGGCTCTCCTTCAATGAGGGCGGCGATCTGCGGCAACAGTGCCTGGTACTGCTCTTCTTTTGTTCCTTTGTTTATCAAAAGATCTTCCGCCATTATTTTTGTATCAATTGTTCATTAAACTGTTTGGAACCGCCTTTGGGAACAGACAGGCCCTGCCATTGGTCTCCTTTAATATGCTTACCGATAAATACGATCTGCCCCACGTGGTAGGAGTAGTGCGTTAACTGGCGCTGTACCGCTTCCAGAACGGTCAATGGTTTGGTTCTGATATAAATTGTCTTGTCAAGATCCTCCGGATGTAAAGATTCCAGCGCATTAAACAAACAGGTCCAGCCGGCTTCCCAAAGTTGTAGCAGTTGTTCCTGGTTCAGGTTTTGTTCTTCGAATTCTTCATCGCGCCTGCGCCATTCTTTTTCCCCGTCTTTGGCAAGAAAATCCGTCCAGCGACTGAGCATATTCCCATGCATATGGGTGATATTTACGGCCAGGTTGTTATTGACCTTGTCGGGGTTATAATGAAAGTCTTTGTCCTCTAATTGCGCAAACGTCTTTTCTGCCAGCAGTTTATAATCCTTAAACTGCTGAATAGCGCTTTTTAAAAAAATGGTTCCGTTCATTGTTGTGTTATTAGTTGCTGGATACTGGATGCTTGTTTCTCGGCGATATCTGGAATCAAGTATCAAGTATTCAGCATCATTCTACATTTAATATTTTACATTTCCACGAGAACGAGATCCTTCGCTGCGCTCAGGATGCCGCGTCTTATTAATTTGATATGCTTCATTTACACATTTACAAATTCTCAAATTTTCAAATTCTCCATCACCAACCTGCCGCCGCATCATCTCCACGATGATCTGCTACGACGTTCATTTTTCCGTTGGGCAATACTTTAATAACTTCTGTACGGCCGATTTGTTTACGGGTATACAATTTATAACCCATATCCTCCAGTTTTTTTGCGGTCGTGTCCGGAAAGCCCGCTTCAATGTCAATGCGATCCGGCAGCCACTGGTGATGAAATTTAGGTTTATTAACCGCATCATTGGGTGTCATATTAAAATCGATAATATCTACTATGGTCTGAAAAACGGAAGTGGGGATGGTTGTTCCTCCCGGAGTACCTACTACTAAGAAAGGGTTGTTGTTTTTTAAGACAACAGTAGGGGTCATGGCGCTCAGCATGCGCTTGCCTGCCTGGATGGCGTTCGCTTTTCCTCCAACGGCGCCATAAAGATTTGGAGAGCCCGGTTTGGCGCTGAAGTCGTCCATTTCATCATTCAGGATAAACCCCGCGTCTCCAATAACGGTCCGGCTTCCATAGCTGTTATTCAGCGTGGTGGTAACGGCAACGGCGTTGCCCTCATTGTCCAATACGCTCAGGTGCGTCGTTTCTTCGCTTTCGTATCCGGGAATGTTTCCGGGTTTTACCAGTGTACTATTGCCCGCTTTTCCCGGAACATAGTCCTTCATTCTTTCTTTAAGGTATGAGTCACTTCTTAATTCATTCACCGGCACTTTTACAAAATCTTCATCACCCATATATTTGGCGCGGTCGGCATAGGCACGGCGTTCCGCCTCTGTCATTAACTGCACCGAAGCCGGCGTTTCAAACCCCATGGCGCCGATGTTAAACGGTTCGATCATCTTCAATAGCTGGTTCAGCAATAGCCCGCCGCTGCTGGGCATGGGCATGCTTATGACATGATACCCCCTGTAGTCAAACTCGATAGGGGTGCGAAATTTAGCTTTATAATTTTTCAGGTCTTCCAATGAGATCAGGCCCTTGCCCCGCTGCATCTCATCAACGATCAACTGCGCTGTTTTCCCCTGGTAAAACCCTTTTTCCCCTTCATCACGAATGCGCAGTAGCGTTTGCGCCAATTCTTTCTGCACGAGGGTATCGCCAGCCTTCCATTCGGTTGCCTTTACAAAAGCAGTGGGGCGGGTGCTGTACTTTTTAAAATCATCGCGGTTATTATTCAGACCGTGCGCTTCATTGGCGGATATTTTAAAACCGTGTCCGGCCAGGTCGATCGCCGGCTGAATTAAAACGCGCATGGGTAACCTGGCATATTGATGTGCTGCAAACAGCCCGGCAACGGTTCCCGGGACGCCGCCGGAAAGATGACCGTTCAGGCTTTTCTCCCCAACGGCATTACCGGCAGCATCCAGGTACATATCTTTGTGCGCCTTTCCCGGCGCCATTTCCCGATAGTCTAACGCGATCCGTTTATCGTTTGCCAAACGCGCCACCATAAAGCCACCGCCGCCAATGTTGCCCGCCCCCGGGTAAACCACGGCCAACGCCCATTGCGTGGCAATAGCGGCATCTACGGCATTACCGCCTTTTTTCAGTATTTCCAATCCCACCTGGCTTGCCAGCGGATGGGCCGACACCACTGCGCCTTTTGTAGCGGTGATTTCTTTTGTAGCGGTATAAGAATAAGCGCTGTTGCTGTTTTGAGACCAGACCGCTGATGTATTAAAACTTCCTATGACAAGCAATAGCCAACCGACTAAAAAAGATTTGTGCATTCCAATAAATTTGGGACAAGGTAAGAAAGATTTTGAATTGTATATTCGTAACATGAAGCGGATTATTTTTAGTTGCTTTTTAATGAGTTGGCACTGGCTGGTTGCCGCCCAGGCGCCGCATAATTTGTCGGGTATCCGGATCCTCCGGGAGATCAGGAAATTAAATGTATTAGGCTCGGTCTTGTACCTTGCAGCCCATCCGGATGATGAAAATACGCGGCTGATCGCGTACCTGGCAAATGATAAATTATACCGGACCGGCTACTTGTCGCTTACCCGTGGTGATGGTGGGCAGAATTTGATCGGGGAAGAGCAGGGGGTAGAGCTGGGTTTGATCCGCACCCAGGAATTACTGTCGGCCCGAAGGATCGATGGCGGTGAACAATTTTTTTCGCGGGCTTTTGATTTTGGATTTTCGAAGAACCCTGAAGAAACGTTTTCCATCTGGAACCGCAACCTGGTGTTAAGCGACGTGGTCTGGATCATCCGGAAATTTCAACCGGATGTGATCATTACCCGTTTTCCCACCACAGGAGAAGGCGGCCACGGTCATCATACGGCATCAGCTATCCTGGCGAATGAAGCCTTCAAATTAGCGGCCGATCCCAAACAGTTTCCGGAACAATTAAAATACGTGCAACCCTGGCAGGCCAAACGTATTTTATGGAATACGTTCAACTTTGGCGGACGCAATACCACGGATCCCTCCCAGTTTAAAATTGATGCAGGAGGCTACAATGCCGCGCTGGGACAGAGTTACGGCGAAATTGCCGCTTTGAGTCGCAGCCAGCATAAAAGTCAGGGTTTTGGCTCGATGGCTACCCGCGGGCAGAGCTGGGAATTTTTTAAAACAACCGGAGGCGATGCACCGGCCAAAGAATTAATGGACGGCATTGACCTGACCTGGAGCCGCGTGGGAAGCGGTGGGAAAAAAATTGAGGAAGCCATTAACAAAATAGAAAAAGATTTTATGCCGGATCATCCTGCCGCATCCGTAACAGCACTGGCACAGGTATATAAGTTAATAGACCAGCTCCCCGCTTCTTATTGGCGGGATAAGAAAAAAAGCGAGGTTGAAGGCCTTATTGAACAATGCAGCGGTATTTTTATAAAAGCAACCAGCTCCGTACCAACGGCTTTACAGTCGGGGTCGGTAACGGTCAATGCCAGTATTATCAGTCGGACCGCTGCTCCGGTTTTGCTAAAGAGTATTGCTATCGGAGATAAAACGACGCCGGTAAATAAAAACCTTGAGGACGATATTTTGTTTAATCTGCCGGTAACGATCACCGTTCCGGGAACCAAGCCTGTGACCCAGCCTTACTGGCTCAAAGAAAAAATGGCGCCGGCTAATTACACCGTCAGTGATCAGTTGGAGATTGGTCAACCGGATGTGGCGCCCGCTTATACTGCTGTTTTTGACATAACGATTGACGGGAGCGATTTCTCATTTACCCAACCGGTTCAATACAATTTTGCAGACCCTGTAAAAGGGGAATTGTACGAGCCAATGATCGTGACGCCGCAGGCTACGGTTCAGTTATCTCCCAGGATCGTATTGTTTCAAAAAGGAACACCAGCAACGAAAAACCTGCGGCTGAACTTCATTTCAGGCAATTTAAAACCGGACCAGGTCTCGTTTGGCCTAAAGGGCTTGCCCGATGATAAGGTGCGCGCTGTGGCAGATACGGGCGCGGATGTATTGATCCCGGTATCCAGCAAAATGCTTGACCGTGAGGTGACAACGGTTAGCGGATATGCCCGCGATCAAAAAGGCAATCTTTATGATCAGGCATTAAAGGCGATCCACTATGATCATATACCATACATCAACTATTTCTTTGAAGATTCGGTGAAGTTGCTGAACATAGACCTGAAAACGGCTGGCCGGCTTATCGGCTATATTCCCGGTGCGGGTGATAAGGTGCCGGATGTACTGACGGCGATGGGATATGATGTGGTAGTCCTCGATAGAAATCGGCTGGCTTCGGAAGATCTTTCAAAATTTGATGCGATCGTTACCGGTGTACGTGCCTATAATATTCACGAGTGGCTGAATGATGAGTACGACCGGCTGATGGCGTATATAAAAAACGGAGGTAACTTAATTGTGCAGTACAATACCAATAATAATATCGGGCCTGTAAAGGCAAAGATCGGGCCTTATGATTTTTCCATTTCCCGGAACCGTATTACAGACGAGCATGCTGCCGTTCAGTTTATTGATCCGGCTGCGCCGGTTTTGAATGTTCCCAACAAGATCAGTCAAAAGGACTTTGAAGGCTGGGTGCAGGAACGGAGCACCTATCATGGAGCCGGGTGGGAGGCGCATTTGAAGCCGGTATTAAAAATGCACGACCCCGGCGAAGCCGATGATGAAGGAGCTTTGTTGATCGGGAAGTATGGTAAAGGGTATTTTACCTATTCGGGCATCGCCTTTTTCCGGCAACTGCCGGCGGCCGTTCCGGGCGCTATCCGGCTGTTTGCAAACATTATTGCCCTAAATTCGCAACCTACAACAACTACTAATGGCAGATAAGAACAAGGAAATTATGGGTATTGGGAGAGGAGAAATGTCTTTTTTGATAGCGATCGTTATCGGGTTGCTTATTGGAGTATTTATAAAGCGGGTACGTATCGGATTGATGCTGGGATTGATTTTGGGCGTGGGGATCGTTTTTATGAAGGGATTGCGGAAGCGGTAGTGAATTTCAAGGCAAACGCATCTAAATCATTTTATGAAAAAAAACAATTTGTAAGTTGGCATTGCTACAATAGTTGTGCATTTAGTCACAGAAAGGCCTGTTCAACTACGAAAATGCGGTTTGCAACATTCAGATGTGTTACGCCTGTAATAAAATCTTAGCTATTTTGCGGGATGTATGACAAATTCGCCTTTTTCAGCTCCGGCTGGAGCGACATGTTTATAGAAAATATACGAGGAAGGGATCGGGCTCCGGTAGGTGCCCCGTGTTTACGCGGTCCCGCTGAGGCGGGAGAGCCGATGCGCTCTATAATAACAATGCTATAAACACGGGGCGCTCTTGGAGCCTTAGCCCGCTTATTGATAATTATTTTTTTCGTGCCACCGCTTGTGATCTTCCGAGTTTCAAGATCATATTTTTGAAGACCTGCACAATGAGAATGTGCTCTCAAAAAATGGCGTTCTGTTTTTATTGATACCGTATTTTATCTCCTTGATAGCTTTCACCGTTAATTTATCATTCGAAGCTATTCCCCGATTTTCGAACAGAATGTTCAAATTCGAAAATATCAATTAAGCAGACTATATTTGATTGATCCTAGTGAGGTAACTTTTATTGTGGATAGTAATACCATAGCTGAAGTGTGTTCCGATAGCTATCGGAACAACAATGCTTCATAGTAGCACTGAAGCCGGGTTGCCAATAATGATAATGTGAAGAATTTATTAAAACCATTAAGTTATTAAGAATAGTTATGTAGCTTTCTTAATTTTCTTAACTCCTGAATGGTTGATCAGGTTTGCTGTCTTTGAATTATTCTTTCTAAAATGGATAATGAAGCTCAAAATAGTAACGACGAAAAAGCTCCCGTGTTCAGGTCCTGGACGGGGTGTTATATAGGAGTGCTTGCAGTTCTTATACTACTGATCGTATTGTTTTACCTGCTTACAAAAAAATATTCATGAGGCTGCTGGATTGGATCATACTGGTTGTGACCCTGGTCGGCATTATCCTCTATGGAGTGTATAAAAGCCGATCCTCAAAAAACCTTGACGGCTATTTTTTATCCAACCGCAGTATGCCCTGGTACCTGGTGCTACTGAGCATTATGGGCACACAGGCGAGCGCTATTACCTTCCTGGCGGCTCCGGGGCAGGCTTATATGGACGGGATGCGTTTTGTGCAGAATTATTTTGGATTGCCCCTGGCAGCCATCGTGATCTGTATTTCGTTTGTGCCGGTATTTAGCAAGTTAAAAGTATTTACCGCCTATGAATTCCTGGAGAAACGGTTTGATATCAAAACAAGATCGCTGACTGCGTTTCTTTTTCTATTACAACGCGGCTTGTCCACCGGGATCAGCATTTATGCACCTTCTATTATCCTTTCGGTTTTGCTGGACTGGAATATCTATGTTACCAATTTATTTATGGGGGGATTGCTGATCATTTATACGGTAACCGGTGGCGCCAGGGCCGTTGCGTACACGCAAACGTTTCAGTTTATTATCATCATGTCTGCGATGTTCCTTGCGGGATATTATATAATAAAGGATCTGCCGGAGGGTATCGGTTTTTCAGACGCGTTGCAGATCGGGGGTAAGTTGGGTAAAATGAATGTTATTACCAACGGAGTTGATAAGGGGCATTTTGACTGGGGCGACCGGTATAATATTTTCAGTGGTATTATCGGCGGCTTTTTTTTGCAGCTCTCTTATTTCGGAGCAGACCAATCACAGGTGGGGCGGTACCTCACGGCTAAAAACTTAAAGGAAAGCCGGCTGGGGCTTTTGATGAATGGTATCGTGAAAATTCCCATGCAATTCTTTATCTTACTGATCGGGGTGCTTATCCTGACCTTCTATCAATTTAACCAAACGCCGGTTTTTTTTAATGAATATGAGATCCACCGGCTGGAACAATCTGTGCATAGCGATTCATTGAATCACCTGCGGCAGCAATTACAAAGGATACAGCAGGAAAAGGGATCGGTTTTAGCCCAGTATCAACAGCAGCCTGGTCCGGCGCTGCAACGGCTGAATACCTTACAGATGCGCACGGACGATATCCGAAAAGAGGTTAAGGGACTTGTGAAGGTCAATGGCGGATCGGAAAATGACACCAACTATGTTTTCCTGCGCTTTGTAATGGATCATCTTCCTGTGGGCCTGGTAGGGTTGATCATTGCAATCATTTTTTTAGCTAGCTGGGGCAGTATCGCCGCCGCGTTGAATTCTTTAGCTTCCAGTACAATGATCGATTTTCACAAACGCTTCAGTCGCAAAGAAAGTGATGATATCAAAGATTTTAGAACGTCCCGGCTATATACTTTCTCGTGGGGTGTTTTTTGTATGGCGGTAGCTATGTTCGTTTCCGGTTGGGCCAGCAGCTTAATAGAAGTGGTAAATATCCTGGGCTCTCTTTTTTATGGAACCATACTCGGCATTTTCCTGGTAGCGTTTTATTCAAAATCAGTAAAAGGGAATGCCATATTTTGGTCGGCCCTGATTTCGGAAGTGTTTGTAGTACTCTTGTTTTTTCTGAATGAGTACCAGGTGATCCGGCTGGGCTTTCTTTGGCTGAACGCCATTGGGGCGCTATTGGTATGGGGGATCAGTTTGCTGTTACAATGGACCGGTTCCTTAAGGGGCGCGGGTTCGGCCGGGTAACATTTTCTGTAACTGAATTACCCCCGGGATAATTTATATAAAAACAAAATGAAATATTTGCCGCTGTTGATTTGCGCATTGGTACTTTTTGTGACCGGGAAACTGCTATTTGCTCCCCTGATGAGCTCTCTGGAACCAAAGATTGACGGTATCCTGTTTCAGATAACCGAACACAAGGCCTTCATAAGGAACTCAACACTATTTTCCCTGACATTGGTTCTAATTCCGGTTCTGGCAGTCCTCACCTGGCGCCGCGGCCGGATAACAGCGCACGGAAGTAAAATCATTTCAATATTGCTTATCTTATTTTTTATTGCCCTCGGTGCTTTTGCGCGACATCAGGAGGTGAGACGCTATTTTATAAAAGTAGTAAGGCCGGCCTTACTGACCAATGGAACGACCCGTTTTGTTTACCCGATCGATCCGGTGAATTTTGTGTATTATATTTTGGGCGGCCTTGTGGCCGGATGTTTCTTCTCTTTCGTATTGCTCAGAAAAAGAAAAATAAATAGTTAGGTAACCTGCAGAGTAGCGCGTGGCATTGTGATCAATGCAACGATGGTCGTGAGCTCCTCACGCGTCACGCCGGATAGATTCTGCCGGGGTGACATTTTACGGTAAACTTAACACTGGTGCATTATAATGCGCCAGTGACTTTTATTTCTCCTGTGCTTGGGGGTAAACTGCAATGCGATGGGTTCTTAAGCTGTATTTGATATTGCTCTGTTCGGCGCTGTTTCCAAAATCCAGCGCTTTTGAAGCCTGCAAAGGCATATGGCAGTTGATACAATAATTATTCATCTGCTGCATGGCTACTGCATGATCCGATTTTGTGTGACAAGACATGCACCGCTGCACAAACACCTGCTGATTGTTGCGTTCGCTGGCGTGCGCATCATGGCAGCTCATACAGGTAAGGTTGCTTTGCTGGAAGCATTTGCTTAGCATCAGGGACTGCATTTGCATGCCATGGGCATCGGGCTTTGCTTCAGCCCCGGGATAATACATATAATACTGTGATAAGCTATCTCCGGGCACGAACGCAAAAATAGATTTAAGCGTTACCGCATCGCCGGAATGACAGGTAGCGCAAAGATCTAACTGCTGCTGCCGGCCCAAAGATCTTATGGAAGTCATGAATTTTGCCGTTTTTGCCTGCGGATTTTCCAAATGAAAGGCCACATGCTGTGCCGCCGGCCCGTGGCAACGTTCGCAGTCGATACCATAAATAATCGTTGCTGCATTTATTTTTTCAGCATAACGCCCCCCTTGCTCCAGGCTCTTTTCAACCGCGGCATAGGAGGCATGGCATTCCATACAACGGCCCACAATAAGGCGTGAATAGTTGGGGCGTTCCGCCGGAAAGCCCGGGCTGTTGGTCCAGCGTTTTATAGCCGTCAAATAGGTGAGGGGTAACTCATATAATTCTTCGCCTTTCCAGTAGCCAAAAGTCCATGCTTTTTCGCCGGAGCCAAAAGCGAGGTCCATACTTTCACTACCCACATTATTCCCGTTTAAAATATACGATTGTGCTATTTTGTTGTGCAGGGTTTCCAGCCGAACCATCTGACCGTTCGGAAAGTGGACGGTATCATTTGATGCGGTAACCAGTGTTTTGAATTTCTCAAAATCAACTTTTGATGACGTGTTGTAATGGTTGGCATGCATATAATTATTTACGATATCCTTGTGGCATTGCATGCAACTGGCGGCGCCCGCATATTGCTCTCCCCTGGGATCGTCTGTGTGCGTATGCCTGCCGGTGCATTTTAACAGACAAATGGCAACGCTGATCAGCAAAAGTGAAGCAATAATTATTTTCATACAGGCATTTTGTATAAAACGAAAATAACACTTTATTCTTTGCCTGCCTTTAATAAAGTACCCTGGTCTTTATAGTATGTTCCGTTTTCTTTAGTTCCTTTAATAACTGCCTGTCGTAGTCCTTGTCAATGTCGATAATGGCATAACCCGCTAATTCGTTGGTCATTAAAAACTGCGACCGGATGTTGATCTGGTGCTGCGCCAGCAGCAGGTTCACCCCGGCAATGGCACCCGGCAGGTTTTTATGAATATGGATAATGCGATGCGTACTTTTTACTTCCGGAAGCTGGAGTTTGGGGAAGTTGTAGCTGTCGCTGATGGAACCCTTATTGATAAAATCAATCATCCGTTGTATAGTTTGGGCGGTTGTTTTGCCATTGCCAAAAACAACGATCCCCAGCTCTGTGTAAAGCGACGTTGGGATAATATTTTTTGCTTTCCCGGGCAGCCCAATCGTTTTTAAGCGCGCCGCTTTTTTTATTTTTTGAGCGTCGATAATGGCGTCGGGGGCCAACAGTAACATACTTGCCTGCCGGAATATTTTTTCATCAATCTCCTTTTCAAGATGTACCGTGAATCCCTCGTCCAGGAAGGGTTGCAGCTCTTTTGAAGAAACGCTCCCGATCACAACACAATGGATCCGGTTCTTGGGATAGGAAATAGCGCCGGGCAATTTGTTGAGGTAGAGGAACTCGTCAAAACTGGGCGTAACATGGTCCGCTTTGGCGGTAACACTTTTCCTTGAAATGTTCTCGGTATAGGCAAAGAATTTTTTAATCAATCCGCTCTCCCGAAGCTGAAAATCGGAATAGCCATCGCCGATGCCATAAAGGTTGCCCTGTAAATTCAGGTCCCGGATCAGGATCACTTTTCCGCCTTCTTTGCTCAGAGGGTTGGTAGCATCATAACCGATGATTTTTCCATCGGCATTGAATACAAAAGTGTTGGCGTAAATGTTTTCCTTTTTTATATGAAATTTCTTTACTACCGGCGTTATAAACTCTTTAAACCCCCCGGAAACAATCAGTACCTCGTCTGCGTGTTTTTTAAAAAAAGCCGCATTTCTGGAGAACGATTTCGACACCTTTTTCTTAAGATGTGTTACCAGTTTTTTCAAATGGGTTTTATCTGCTTCCAGTAATTTAACCCGTGCGGCAAGACTGTCAGAAAAAGACATACTGCCGTTCATTGCCTGGTTCGTAAAGCCTTCTATTTGTTCATAAACAGCTTCTCTTTTGGGATTATCTTTTAAGGATATCCGGGCCAGTTCATCCAATGCCTCCACCTGGGTAAAAGTGCTGTCAAAATCTATAATGTAGTAATTCTTTTGTTTCATTGCGCTGCAAAAGTAGGGCTATTTATCAGCTGCAGGCGTATTGAATATCGTTTTTTAGGTTTTTCAATAAGCCGGCAACAGATTGGCTTGAAGCAAACGCGAATGGATGGGCCGCGCGGTCACTCCATCCTGTTATTTGAGAATTGTCAAATATATAGTGCTGCCGGAACCGGTCAATTAAGGAAATAGCGCCTGAGAGTAAGGAGGAGTGCTAAGACCCTGACGCTGTATTTTGAGCGAAAGGGAGGCCGGAAGCGGCATCCAATGGAATCCGAATGGGCATTTTATAAACGCTGACTATGGTAATATGACCATGACACCGCAGGATGGTTTCAAAGATAGTATCCTCTATATTTGAAATAACAATGTATTTTGTAAAATTGACTGTGGGAATCAGGGCTTCTGGTTTTGCGATAGTCAGCGTTAATTGTATAAAAGATTGGAGATTTCCTGGACAGGTATTGCGATTGGGGATAAAGACGCCTATTCAAATGCGTACAGGAAGCTGTATGAGCGATTTTATAATTATGGTGTAAAACTGGTTCAGGACAGCGGATTGGTGGAAGATGTGATCCAGGAGGTTTTGATGATGCTATGGACAAACCGGGAAGGACTGCCTTCTATAAAAAACCCTGATGGCTACTATTATGTGCTTTTCAGAAGAGCACTAAGCAAGCGGGCAGAGGCGCTGGCAAAAACCAGGTCGCTCGACACCGCCGGTTTCGATCCTGAATTCCCGGCAGACGTTTTTATGATCCGGCGGGAGACCGACACCGCGGTCCGTGAAAAACTCATTACAGCCATTAATACCCTTTCGCCCCGGCAACGGGAAGCGCTGTTTCTCCGTTTTTACGAAGGCTTTTCCTATGAAGAAACGGCCGCTATCTTAGGCATTTCGGTAAAAGCTACGTACAAGCTTATGGCAAGGAGCTTACTCACCTTGCGGGATAAAGTTTCTGTACCGCTCGTCTACATTTTTTTCTTGTTGAAAGAAAATTTTTGCTAACGGGTGGGGTAATTTTTTGTTTTTCCTACTCATTTATATCAGGATATGAAAAAAACAGGCAACTACAGTCAATATGTGCTTAATGATTTTTTATGCGATGCCGGTTTTCAGGATTGGATATTAAAACCGGATGAAGAAAAGAATGCTTTTTGGGAAAAATGGCTGGAGGCCCATCCCTATAAGAAAAAAGAGGTGGCCGCAGCGAAAAGCATTTTGTCAGAGATCGGTTTTAAGATTAGCCGGCCCGATCTTTTAAAAATAGAAACGGCGTTAAGCCAGGCATTGGAGGCTATCGGGGAATCAGAACAACGCCGTAGTTTTTGGATGACCGCCCGGCGTTGGAGGGCAGCGGCGGTCTTTATTCCACTGCTCGCCATCGGTGCGCTAATTTTCTGGTGGGTGAAACCTCCCGCTCTGCGTGCGGTAACAACGGAATACGGAAAAATCTCCCGCGTGGTTTTGCCGGATAGTTCGGTCGTGGTGCTGAATGCACACTCCTCTATAAAATATGAGCCCAAATGGGATAAAGAAAAACCAAGAGAATTATGGCTGAACGGGGAAGCTTTTTTTGATGTAAAGCATTTGGATAAGGATCATAAAATAGAAGCCCATGAACGGTTTATTGTGCATACAGAAAATACTATTGTTGAGGTATTGGGTACGGCGTTCGATATCCGGGAAAGGAGGGGCAGAACAGAAATTTCTCTGCAAAGAGGTTTGATCCGGGTAAGCTTTATCAAAGGAGGAAGACAGCCGGTAATAATGAAGCCAGGAGATATCTTGCTCGTAGATACTGCAAATGTCGTACAGCGTACTTCAAGTACCGAGCATGCATTTAACGCCTCTTCCTGGAAGGAAAAAAAACTGATGCTTTCTAATCCTTCCCTGTCGGAGATATTTGAGTACCTGGAAGATACTTACGGTAAGTCATTTATTCTGGAAGATCCGGCGCTGGGCAGAAAAAGACTGAACGGCCCGATATTAATAGATTCATTGGATGATGCGCTTTTTGTGATGTCCACTGCTTTAAATATATCATTCACTAACGAGGGTGATAGCATAAGAGTAAACTTCAAATAGTTTTTCACTTATAATAAATGTCCATATGTTAAAAAAACGGTTATTGTTAATTGCATCTCTATGCCTGTTGGGGTGCTTATATTACTGCCCCGCTGCAAGGGCACAGGCCGGAGGTAAAAAGGTTTCCATTGAAGAAGCCTTAAGCCAGGTAAAAAAACAGTACGGTACACAGTTCGTGTATGATCCGGATCTGCTAAAAGGTAAAACCACTACTTACTCCCTCGACCCGATAAAAGCAAAGGATGTGGAGGAACTGCTTAAAGGGATCTTATACCCGAACAACCTGGTTTTCCTGTATGTAAAAAAGAATTATTATACCATCGTTCCAAGAGAACGGCTGGGCGAGCTGCGGCCGGAAAAAGCACCCGTTACCGAAAGGGAAAAGGAGCGGGAGCTGGCGCCTGCAATGGATTCCAGAACGCTTACGGGGGCCGTGCTGTCTGATGCAGGCACTCCTGTTGCAGGAGCCAGTATCACTTCCCGGAATACGGGTAAAGGAACGGCCGCCGACGCAAAAGGAGCATTCTCTATTAATGTAAGCGGCCGGAATGATGTACTCACCATTTCTAATGTCGGGTTTAAAACAGCAGAAATACCTGTTGGTAACCAGTCGGTGATAAACGTGAGTTTAGTGGCGGCGACCGCACAGTTGGATGAAGTGGTAGTGATCGGTTATGGTACGGCAAAACGCAAGGATTTTACCGGTGCCGTTGCTTCTGTAAAAGTGGAAGATGCTCCCGTAGCCATGCTGCCCAACTCAAGCCCACTGGATGTACTGAGAGGAAATGTTTCCGGCTTGAATATAGGCATAACCAACGCAGCGGGCAGCCAGCCATCAATGCTTATAAGAGGGCAGAATTCTGTATATGGGAATACCAATCCGCTGATCGTATTGGACGGTGTTATTTTCCTGGGCAGCCTTAATGATATTAATCCGAATGATATTGCTACTGTTGATGTGCTGAAAGATGCGGTGTCTGCATCTGTATATGGATCAAGATCCGCCAACGGCGTTATCGCTATCACAACCAAAAAAGGTAAAAGAGGCAAGGCCTCTATTAACCTGAATGCCTCTTACGGAGCGCAGACCTGGCAGAACAAGCCGGCAATGATGAGCGGAGAACAATGGATAAAATCAGTAAATGATCGCAATAAATACACCGCCGGCTCCACCAACTGGCTGAAGACAGGGGAGCTCGAAAATTATAAAAATGGCAAAGAAACCAACTGGCTGGATGCCATTACGCATACTGGTACTTTTGAGAACTACCAAGCCGCTGTTTCAGGCGCTTCAGAAAATGTAAATTATTATCTGTCTTCTTCATATAACAATAATAAAGGTATCATAGTAGGCGACCGGTACGACCGGATTTCCGTTTTGAGCAAGATCAATGCGAAAGTGACCAACTGGCTGGAACTGGGCCTGGACGGGGCTTATAACGTATTGGATTATTCGGGCATGTCTGCAAATGTGCTTGCTGCAGAGCAGATGTCGCCCTATGGCGTCATGTTCAGGGACGATCAGGGTCACCTGGAAAAGTATCCCTATACCCAATCGGCGGTAAATCCCCTTTGGGGCGTTCAGGATGGTACAACCGATAACCTGGACCGGCGGCAAAATTTCAGGTTAAATACCTACGCCGTAGTTTCGGCGCCCTGGGTAAAAGGGTTAAGCTACCGCTTAAATTATTCGGCCAATCTGGATAAAAATGAATCCGGGGCTTTTTATCATGAAAATTATTATATAGCAGAAGGAGAAGGTTTAGAACGATACAGCACCTCTACTGTTAACGGGCTTCTTGCCAAAGCAAATGGGAACCTGCAAAATGTCACCAACTTCAACTATGTTATTGACAATATCCTGAATTATAAGAACCGGTTTGGCCAACATAGTGTTGATCTGACAGCAGTAGCCACAAGAGACTTTACCCGCAATGAAACGGCCAATATCATTGGTTCCGATTTTGCAGCAAACGGTAACTCCCTGTTGGGCTACTGGGGCCTGTCCAAAGCCACCGTGCAACAAAATGCGCAGAATGTAGTACAAAGAGCCAATATCGGATACCTTGCGCGCCTCAACTATGAATATGCCGGCAAATACATGTTGAATGCGTCCATCAGGAGAGATGGGGCGTCTGTGTTCGGATCTAATACAAAATGGGGAAATTTTGGAGCCGTAGGCATGGCCTGGCGCCTTTCAGGCGAAGAGTTCATGAAGAACATTGCGCTGATCAATGATCTGAAACTAAAACTTTCCTGGGGGAAGAACGGAAACCAGGGAATAGACCCCTATGGGACCCTGGCAACAGTTGTGAATGGACAGTCCGGCGGCTACCGGTACGAATTTTCCAATACCGGAAGCAATATCCTGTATGGGCTGGCACAGTCGGCAATGGGCAACAACGACCTGGGTTGGGAAACCACTGCGGCATGGAACTTTGGCATAGAGGCGGCTTTGTTGCAGCGAAGGATTTTTGTAGATATCAACCTGTATACTTCAAAAACAACGGATCAGTTGTTTGTGCGGGAAATCCCCATCATGACGGGCTTTAAATCCATTAATGCGTCAATGGGTGAAGTGGACAACAAAGGCCTGGAACTTTCCGTTACTTCCGTAAATATTCAGCAAAAAGATTTCAACTGGAGCAGCACTTTAAACTATTGGATCAACCGGAATAAAGTAGTGCATCTTTACGGTACCGATAGCAATGGAGATGGAAAGGAAGATGATGATCTTGCTAACGGTCTTTTTATAGGCAAATCATTGGGAGCGATTTATGGCTACGAACAGATCGGGATCGTGCAGACAACAGATAAAGACTATATAGCGCAGAATGGCGCAGCTCCCGGTGATCCTAAATATAACGACATCGACGGGGTGGCCGGTATTTCGGTAAACGACCGCAAAATACTGGGTTATAAAAAGGAGAATTTCAGGATGAGCCTTAGTAATACGTTTTCTTACAAAAACTTTGAGCTATACGCATTAGTATCGGGTATTTTTGGGGGAAATAATTATTATCTGAATAGCAATACAGGGGCTTACCTGTCGAGGACCAACCGGTTCAATGACAATTCTATCTATGTTCCTTACTGGACAACAGACAACCCCAGCAACGTATATCCCGCGGCCACATATTCCGCCGACTCAAGATTTTTGGGACTGCAATCGAGGGGCTTTGTCCGGTTACAGGACGTGGTACTTTCTTATACTTTCCGGCAACCCTGGATGCAGCGCGTGCATGTATCTAATTTGCGGGTATTTTTCTCAGGAAAAAACCTCGCAACGCTTACCAATTGGGAAGGAGGCGATCCGGAGTTGGGCAACACGGTGAAAGATAATACGATCCCTGTGCCCACGACTTATTCCTTTGGGTTCACCGCAAGATTTTAATTTATTTAAACTGATTACCATGAAACGGTTATTCCATATTTTAACAGCATTATTTATTTGTTCCTTATGGCAGTCCTGCAAGTCGGATAAGGCTTTTCTTACAGAAAAACCCGAAACCTTCTATACTGTTGACAATGCTTTTTCCAGTTCAGCGCAGGTAGACCAGGTACTGATCGGTATTTACTCCAATATCCGGGAAGCCTGGACCAATCCGAATGAACAGGGCTGGATGTTTATTTTTAAAGGGAACGGAACGGATGAATTTGATGTGCCCAGTATCAGGAGGGGCAGCACCTTTAATAACTATGCAAACATTAATCCTGACAATGCCAATTTTTATAATATCTATAGTTTTTGGTATGATCTGATCAGTAAAGCCAACCTGGCCATTTATGCAGCCAACCTGCCGCAGGTGAAATGGAGCACAGATGCAGATAAAAATTATGCCCTGGCGCAGGCACGTTTTTTCAGGGCCTTTGCTTACCGGAACCTAGGCGAAGAATTTGGTGGAGTGCCCATTGTTACTGAAGTGCTGACCACACCTAAATACGATTTCAAACGCACTACCCGGATTGAGACTTACGATTTTGCTATTACAGAAATGGAGGCCATACTTAATGATGTGCCCGCTACCACAGTGGCCGGCGGACGCCTGGTGAAAGGAGCCGTTCAGCATAATCTCTGTGAACTGTACCTTGCCAAAGGCATAGAACTGGAGGCGGCATCTAAAACCGCAGACGCTCAAAGTGCTTATAATAAATCTGTGCAGTATGGAAATGATGTAATAGACGGAGGCGTTTATTCATTAATGCAGAGCCGGTTCGGAAAACGTGCCGGTGAGGCTACGATCGGCATTTCAGTGTACAAGAGCGGTGTGTACAATACCGCAAATATTGTAGACACCGTTCAGCAGACCACCAATGTTTTCTGGGATCTGTTCCAGGAAGGAAATGTGAATTACCAGGATGGGAATAAAGAATGTATCTGGGCTGCTCAAATTGATTATGCCGCGTATAAAGCGGGAGACGGAGAATCGAAGCTTCCATACTCCAGGACTTACGGGCCCGTATTCAGGGACGGGGCAACGGGCAATTTAACCGGTACCAACGAAGATGTGGGTGGCCGCGGGATTTCACAGATCATGCCCACCTTTTATACGAGGGATGAAATATTCAGCTCCAAATGGAGTGAAGATCTGCGCAACAGCGACGCGGTATTCCGCCGCCGCTTTAAGGGTAATGTGGCTGCTTCGGCCTGGTATCGAAAAGATATTCCCTGGACCGTTTTATATAATGGCAGTGCAGACAATACGACCAACATTAATAACCGCAGTCTTTGCTACCCGGTTTCCTGCAAAATCGCCACCGATAAATATACGGGTGTGGCCGATGGAGAAAATATGAGCAACCTGTTTCGCGACGACTATATCATCCGTCTTCCCGAAACGATCCTGTTGAGAGCAGAAGCCAAACAGCGGAGCGGCGATAAAGCAGGAGCTGCCAGCGATATTAACCTGCTCCGAACCCGCGCCCAATGTACCTACAAGGTTACCGCTGCAGATATGGATGATAATTTCAATCTGATCCTCGATGAGCGTGCCCGGGAGCTGATATACGAAGAATGCCGGTGGAACACCCTTCTGAGGATGGGTAAAACCATCGCAGTGGATCGCATTAAAAAATATGCCTACTGGCCGGAAGCACAAGCTACTTTAACCTTTAACTTTAACCTTTGGCCTATTCCGCAAAAGGTTATTGAAACCAATAAAGATGCTGTAATAGCGCAAAATCCGGATTGGATAAATAAATAAGAAACTGTATAATTCTATAGAATGGGTTTAATAAAAAAGAGGATCGCCGTCCTGGGGATTTGTTTGATCACCGGAATGCAATTGCTGAACGGGCAAACGAACCGTTATGATCTACATACCAGTAAAAGTGAATCGGTTGATCAGATCAGTAAGGGGTTTGTTGCTCCGCCTTCCGAAGCAAAATTGCGCTGTTACTGGTGGTGGTTGAATAGCATGGCCACTAAAGCATCCATTACAAGAGACCTGGAAGCAATGAAGAAAATGGGTTATGGCGGCGCTTCTCTTGTAGATGCCGGCAGCTCTAATTATCAGCAGGCATTAAAAACAGCCGCCGGCCCGGTTTTCATGACGCCGGCATGGATGGAATTGTATCAGCATGCAGTGAAAGAGGCCGACCGGATCGGTATTGAATTAAGCGTTAATATACAAAGTGGCTGGAACCCGGGCGGGCCTTTTGTAACACCGGAATACGCTTTAAAAAAAATAGTAACGGCCGATACGGTTATCAGCGGCGGAAAAATGATAACGGTATCCCTGCCGCATCCGCCGGAAAAACTCCTCTACCGCGATGTACTGGTACAGGCCATTCCGCGCCCGCATCAACAGTTGCCCTTAAAGGACAGTGCTATTTCCGACTGGTCGCTAAAAACCTTTAACCAGTCCATGGGAGGAGGGGGCATCTATCCATTGTATAAATTCAAATCGGGTTTTGATACGGCTACGATGGTCAATAAGATCCGGCAGGATCAGATCATTGATCTTACCCGCTTTTTTGACGGGCGGCAACTCAAATGGAAGGCGCCTCCCGGCGACTGGATCATTATTCGTTATGGATGGACCAATACCGGGGTAACGACCTCAACAACAAGCGATGGATGGAACGGCTTGTCCCTGGATCATATGAGCCCTGCCGCCTTTAACTTATTCGATCAACAGGTGATCAGCCCGCTGATCCTTGCCGCAAAGTCGGCCGGCAACAGTGTTCGCTATCTTCAAACAGATAGCTGGGAAATGGGCGTCATTAACTGGACGCAAAACTTCCCGCAGGAGTTTGTCCGGCTCCGGGGATATGATATCCGGCCTTTCATGCCGGTGCTGGCAGGCTATGTGGTGGAAAGCCAGCAGGTCACCAACCGCTTTTTATACGATTTCAGAAAAACAGTGGGCGATTGTATCCTGCAAAATCACTACCAGTTGCTTTATAATAGGGCGCATAAGAACGGCATGGGAATTCATCCGGAATCCGGCGGACCTCACTCGGCTCCCATCGATGCATTGCAGGTAATGGGCATCAATGATTTTCCCCAGGGCGAGTTTTGGGCTATGTCCAATACCCACAGGGTAACGGATGCCGCCCGCTTAATTGTAAAACAGAGCGCCTGCGTGGCCCACACCAACGGCAAGCGGTTTGTGGCGGCAGAAGGGCCTACAAGTATTGGCCCGCAATGGGAGCGTTCTCCCCGGGAACTGAAGAGCAATATCGATCGTATATTTTGCTCGGGCGTGAACCGTATTGTGTGGCATACGTTTACTTCTTCACCAAAAGAATACGGTTTGCCGGGTAATGAATATTTTGCCGGCACCCATATGAATCCCAATGTAACCTGGTGGCCGGAAGCCGGGGCCTTCATCCATTATTTAAACCGCTGCAGTTACCTGTTGCAGCAGGGCCTATTTACTGCAGACGTGCTTTATTATTACGGGGATGATGTGCCCAATTTTGTATTCCTGAAGGACGAGTTCCCTCAATTGCATTTTGGGTACGACTGGGATAAATGCTCCCGTGATGTAGTGCTGAAACGGCTTGCAGTGCAAAACGGGAAGATCGTATTGCCGGACGGCATGCAATATCGTTTACTGGTGATACCTCCAGACAAGGCGATTAGTCTCGCTGTTTTGAAAAAAATAGAAGCCCTGGTAAAAGAAGGACTTATTCTTTACGGACCGCGGCCCAAAGAAGCAACCGGACTAACCGGCTATCCTCAAAGCGACCGCGAGTTGCGATTGATCACAGATCGTTTGTGGGGGGCCATTGACGGTGCTGCGGTTACGGAAAAGATTACGGGGAAAGGGAAAGTGATCTGGGGCAGGGATATTAATGAAGTGCTGGCATCAATGAAAGTGCTGCCCGATTTTAGCTTTACAAGCGATAACCCCCAGGCCTCTTTTGATTATATTCACCGGAATACCAATGATGCTGATATTTATTTCCTGTCGAACCGCTTTGAATACCGGCAGTACAGCGATTTTGCGTACCGGTATTTGCCTGTAGCTCCTGATCGCTATGAACAGATCGATGCCCGTTTTCGTGTTACCGGCTGTCAGCCCCAGCTATGGGACCCAATGACCGGTACCATTACCGATATCGCAGACTACCGGGAAGAAAACGGTACCACGGTAATTCCCCTGCATTTTGAACCGGGCGGATCTAAGTTTATCGTTTTTAAGAAAAAGGCAACCCCGGTGAGGCATATCGTAAATATAGTGAAGGGGGAAGTGGATCCTAACAGGACTATGCCCCTGAAAACCGCGTCAGTAGCGCTTGTAAGAGAAGGTGGCGTGGTGAAAGCGCAGGTTTTTCAAAAAGGGCAGTATACTTTAAACTGGTCTGATGGAACAGAAAGTCGTTTACATAGTAATGGGGCAATCCTGCAACCCGTTTCTGGTAAATGGCAGTTAAAGCTGGACCCCTATTGGGGCACTGATCGCCAATTGACACTTGATTCCCTGAAGTCCTGGACTGATTTTGACGATCCAAAAGTGAAATATTATTCGGGGAAGGGCCACTATACCACGCGTTTTATGCTAGCGTCACCAGCGCTAAAGGGAATGCGCGTATATCTTGACCTGGGAAATGTACAGGATCTTGCAGTGGTCCGCGTCAATGACAGCCAACCGCAAACCCTTTGGTATTTCCCGTTCCGGCTCGATATTACCGACCTGGTAAAACCAGGAGCCAACCAGTTGTCCGTTGATGTGGTGAACCTGTGGGCAAATCGTTTGATCGGGGATCGCGGGCTTCCGGCTGGCAAGAGGCTTACCCAAACCAATATTGTAAAGTTTGAAAAAGAAGCAATGGAACCGGCACTCCGGGTGTCTGGTTTGCTGGGGCCGGTACAATTAATACTGGTGCCCGAAGTTGTTATAAAATAGACCTGATTTTAGTTTATGATCTTTCAGCGTATAATATATTTTGGAATTGCACTGCTGCTGGCCATAAACGCAGTTGCCCAGGGCTTTGCCCCAACTGCATTGCGGGTGGATCTGATCCTGAATGCAGACAGGGTATGGCAAAACGGTTTTGCGGTGAACGGGACGCTGGAACAAGCCAGGACAGAAAAAGGTCGTTTCCAGTCAGCACGTATCGGCAGTTTGCATCCCCGGTTTTCCTGGGTGGTGAACAGTGAAGGGCATGGTGTTTATCAAACGGCTTACCAGGTGCTGGTGGCTACTTCGACTCAGAAACTTCAGGCGGGTGATGGCGATGTATGGAATTCAGGAAAGGTCACTTCCTGCCAACAATTAGATATTGAGTATAATGGAAGAGTGCTTCAGCCCAATACGGTGTATTATTGGAAGGTGAAAGTATGGTATCAGAAGGGAGTGTCTACGGAGTTTTCAAAGCCGGCAGCTTTTTTGACGGATAGCATATTGACGGCCTACCAAACACCTTACACGCCATTAGTAAAAACAATGGAGCATCCAAAAGCTCAGAGAAAACTGAATAATGATAATGATTGTTATGATTTTGGGAATGATGCGTTTGGTCAGTTGCAATTGATGATACGTGCAACCGGCAACAGGGATACCCTGCGTATTCATATAGGTGAAGCAGTAAGAGCGAATGGAGCTGTTGAAAGAAATCCCAAAGGTACGATCCGGTACCGGTTGCTGGTGCTACCCTTACAAAAGGGGGCGCATTTGTATACTCCGGCGTTTGTGCCAGACAAGCGGAACACCGGACCTAAGGCGATACATATGCCGGATTATATTGGCGAAGTGCTGCCGTTTCGCTATGTGGAAATGGAAAAGAATACGCCGGGCATAACGGTTATGAAAACGGAACGCGCAGCGGTCAATTATATATTTGATGACACAGCGGCTACATTTGAAAGCTCCGATACCTTGCTGAACCGGATTTGGGAGCTTTGTAAACATACCATGAAAGCCACCAGCTTTACCGGGCTCTATGTGGATGGCGACCGGGAGCGCATTCCCTATGAAGCTGATGCGCTTATTAACCAGCTTTCTCATTATGCGACGGATGCGGAATTCAATATGGCCAAACGATCTTTGGAATATCTTATTTATAATGCGACCTGGCCTACCGAATGGTCCCTGCAAAACCTGCAGATTGCCTGGAACGATTATCAGTATTCCGGTGATATCCGCACGGTAAAAAGAATATACCAGGAGCTGAAACCGAAGCTGCTGCTGGCGTTGGCCCGGGCCGACGGACTGATCAGTACCCGGACGGGCAAGCAGGATAGTGTCTTTACAAGGTCGATCCACCTGACCAGCTTTGACGGGAAGACTGTATTGAAGGATATTGTAGACTGGCCGCAAAAAGGGGGCTTTGGCCTGCCGGCCGATTCCCCGGGGGAATCCGATAGTTTTGTGTTTACGGATTATAATTCCGTAGTCAATGCCTTTCATTACGAGGCCCTGGTTTGTATGAAAAAACTGGCGCAGGCGTTGGACGAAAAAACAGATGTGGCATTTTATGAAGCCCGCGCGGCCAGAGTGAAAAAAGCATTCGTGCAAAGTTTTATCGAGCCGCAATCGGGAATTGTAAAAGACGGGGAAACCACGCTCCACCATTCCCTGCATGCCAATATGCTGGCACTGGCTTTTGACCTGGTGCCGCTGCAAAATAAAGCCGCTGTGCTTTCTTATATCCGTACAAAAGGAATGGCTTGTAGCGTCTACGGTGCGCAATTTTTGCTCAGCGCCTTATATGATGCGGGTCAGGCCGACTATGGGCTGGAACTGCTAACGGCGAGGGGGAAACGCAGTTGGTATAATATGCTGCATACAGGAGCCACTATGACAACGGAAGCATGGGATACCGAATATAAAAATAACCAGGACTGGAATCATGCCTGGGGTAGTGCGCCCGCTAATATTATTGTAAGCAAACTGATGGGCGTTACGCCTTTGACGCCTGCATTCGGTACCATAGAAATAAAACCAAGACCAGGCCCACTGCAACAGGCCGTATTAAAGCTTCCTACTTTAAGGGGCACCATAGAAGTTTCGTTTAAAAAAGGGGCAGGGGCTTTTCAAATGGAGACCTGCCTGCCTGCAAACACCCGTGGGGTGGTCTGTTTACCCAAACAGTCCGATTCAGACCTGCTTTTTAAAAACGGCAAAAGGATCACGGCTAAAGCAGAAGGGGATTACTGGGTTATTAAAGATGTAGTCTGCGGAAGCACAAGCTGGCGGGTACAATAAAGCATTGTCTGTTTCTTTGTTGTAATGGGTATAAGCATGTTGGTACGAAAAATTATATTAACTTCCCAAATGGTTTGAACAATAACGATCTACTTACAATGAAAAAAAATAATAATGCAAATACAAACGAATGGTGTTGAAAGTGCAGCGAAAGGAGGGGTGAGCCTGTTTGGGATCTCTGTTATTGCAGCATTGGCGGGTTTTATTTTCGGCTTCGATACGGTAGTTATTTCAGGGGCCAATTTGCCCATCCGGGAACTGTGGCATACTTCACCCTGGTTTCATGGTTTCTTTATTATGTCTATGGCATTGTGGGGCACGGTGATCGGCGCCATTTTTGGAGGAATGCCTACGGAAAAGTACGGACGAAAAAAAATACTGTTATGGGTGGGTATTCTTTTCAGCATTTCATCAATAGGCTCTGCGTTAGCGCAAGGCCCATATTTGTTCTCCTTTTTCCGGTTTATCGGTGGTGTGGGCATTGGCGTGTCTTCCGTTGCGGCGCCCACTTATATATCGGAAATATCAACACCCAAAACCCGGGGGCGGCTGGTGGCTATGTACCAGTTTAATATTGTATTTGGGATCCTGATCGCCTTTCTTTCTAATTATTTCTTAAAGGGGGTGGGCGGTGTCAATGACTGGCGCTGGATGCTGGGCGTAATGGCCATCCCGTCGCTGGTATATACGCTGCTCGTATTCTCTATCCCTGAAAGCCCGCGCTGGCTGATCGCCCGTAAAGGCGATGATATTATTGCCCGGAAAGTATTGCAGCAATTAGGTATTCAAAATGTTTCGGAGGAAATAAACAGCATCAAAAGCAGCGCTGCGGAAGAACAACAAAACGGCAGCACTAATTTCTTAAATAAAAAATACCGGCGCATTGTATGGCTGGCTTTTTTTGTGGCTTTTTTCAATCAGTGGTCGGGCATCAATTTTATTTTATACTACGCGCCTGAAATTTTAGAAAGAGCCGGGCTGGCATCAAAAGACTCTTTGCTGAACTCTATTGCCATTGGTGGCACCAATCTTATTTTCACCTTTGTGGGGCTGTACCTTATCGACCGGGTGGGTCGCAAAACCCTGCTGGTATGGGGCTCTATCGGTTATATTATCAGTTTGGGAATGGTGGCCTATGCTTTTTACACCCATGCCGCGCCAGGGTTCCTGCTCTCCTTTTTGCTTTTGTTTATTGCGTCGCATGCAATAGGGCAGGGGGCAGTGATCTGGGTATTTATTTCAGAAATATTCCCTAACAATATCCGTGCACTGGGGCAATCCTTTGGTGCCAGTGTGCATTGGGTTTTTGCCGCGATAATAACATTGATCACACCCGTTTTCCTGGATGCGGAAAACGGGATCTTTAAAGACAATCCCTGGCCGATCTTTGCATTCTTTGCGTTTATGATGTTTTTGCAATTGGTATGGGTGCTCACCAAAGTGCCCGAGACCAAAGGCGTATCCCTGGAGGCGATTGAAAAGAAATTAGTAAAAGAAGCCTGATATATCATGATCAAAATTGAGAAATTGGCTGGCTATATGCGGGAAAAATACCGCTTTGGGTGGATGGGTTGTATCTGTATATTTAGTGTTTGCTTTCAGGTGCAGGCGCAAAAAGCGGGTATAATCCATCCCGGAGCCGCGTGGCCGGACCAGAAGGGCAACCCTATCCAGGCCCATGGAGGCGGCATTATTAAAATCGGAAAAAACTATTACTGGTATGGGGAAGAAAGGCGGCAGGGATTAGATAGTAATTATCGTTATGTTAGTTGTTACAGCTCCGCAGATCTGGTGAACTGGAAATTTGAAGGCGATGTATTGCAACTATCCGATCCTGAAAACCTTGGCCGGCATTGGGTTCTGGAGCGCCCTAAGGTTTTTTACAACAGGCAAACGAAAAAATATGTCATGTATTTTCACCTGGACGATGCCCGGTACAAACTGGCGCGCGTTGGTATAGCAGTGAGCAATACGGCAACCGGTAATTTTAAATATGTAAAAAGTTTCAGGCCGCTCGGACATGAAAGTCGTGATATAGGCCAGTTTATTGATGACGATGGAGCAGCCTACCTGGTGTTTGAAGATCGCCCTAATGGATTCCATATTGCCAAACTTTCGGCTGACTATATGGATGTGGAGCGGGATATGAGCCTGATACCCCAGCACATGGAAGGCGGAGCCATTGTGCATTATAAAGGTTTGTACTATGCTATTGGCTCGGCATTGACGGGCTGGAATCCCAATCCCAACAAATATGCCATTGCAAAAAAACTGGAAGGACCCTGGAGCCCGTTTGAAGATATAGCCCCACCCGCAGTAAAAACCTACGGGGCGCAATCTACCATGCTTTTAAAAATAACGGGATCTAAAACAACCACGGTTTTATTTATGGGCGATCAGTGGAAACCCAAAGCCCAATGGGATTCCCGTTATTTATGGATGCCGCTGGAAATAGGTAATGGGAAATTATGGCTGCCCGAACCCCGCTCTTTTTCGTTAAATGTAAAAACCGGCGAAGCGGTGCTTCAAAAAGACAGGGAGTGAAAAGCTCCTGATATTTTCACATATGCCCTGATTTGGATCGATTATTGTACTGCTTTGTATTCCAAATAGTTCCTAACAAAATCTATTGCCATGAAGTATTGGTTATTATTGATTACGGCAATACCGTTTTGGGCCTGCAATGCCCCGGATCAAAATACTGCGTCCTTACAACGGCAGATAGATAGTTTGCAAGCCCGGATAAATAAGGCCTATAAGCCGGGATTTGGTGAGTTTATGAGCGGCATCCAGGTGCATCACAACAAACTTTGGTTTGCGGGAATCAATCAAAACTGGGCACTGGCTGATTTTGAAATTAACGAGATAAAAGAGAGCCTGGACGATATCAGAACCTATTGTACCGACCGGCCGGAAACCAAATCTATCGGGATGATTGATGCGCCACTTCAAAATATTGCTAATGCGATTCAACAAAAAAATGACACCGGGTTTAAAAGTGCTTTTAAGGTTTTAACCGCCACCTGTAATACCTGTCACCAGGCAACGCAGCATGGCTTTAATGTAATTATAATCCCCTCCCTGCCTCCGTTCTCCAATCAGGAGTTCCGCTTGCAGGACAAAAAATAAATAGTATTAATGAAAAACCGGTTCTGCCAGAATTTCTCCAAATTTTGCCATTAGCTTCGCATTTAAATAGTCGTATGAAACTGCTGATAGTGGAAGATGAACCGGATCTGTTGCAAAGCATCCTGGAGTACTTTACCCAGGAAGACTTCTTATGTGAGGGAGTGGCTACTTATTTTGAAGCAATTGCTAAAATTGAGGATTTTGACTATGATTGTATTATCCTGGACATTAACCTGCCGGATGGTAGTGGCTTGAAGCTGCTGAAATACCTCCGGGAGGACAAAAAGCAAGACGGCGTAATAATCATCTCTGCCCGCAATTACATCGATGACAAAATTGAAGGACTGAATCTTGGAGCGGATGATTATTTAACCAAGCCCTTTCATCTTTCAGAATTATATGCGCGGGTAAAAGCGCTCATGCGCAGAAAATATGGGCAGGGGGCTAGTCAATTGGAATTGGGCAATCTTCAACTGAATCTTTCTTCCCGGTGTGTTGCCTGTCATCAGCAGCCTTTAATGCTCACCCGAAATGAATATGATCTGTTGGCCTTTTTACTAAATAATAAAAACCGGGTAGTGAGCCGGCAGGCAATAGCAGAACATATCTACGGCGACCGCACGAATCGAATGCCCTCATTTGATTTTGTGTATTCACAAATAAAAAATCTCAAACGCAAACTAAAAGAGGGAGAGTGTGATGATCTTATTCAAACAGTTTACGGATTGGGGTATAAAATTTCGATATGAGCAAACCTCTCTTACACCGTAATTCAAGAGCATTGCTGATATGGCTGCCAATATGATCCCGCAGGCGCCTCAAAACAACCAGCGCACCTGGAATGATTTGGAAACATATATCAGGAGCCAGGTGACGGCGGGGCAGGAGGTCTATATTATTACGGGCAGCTATGGCCGCCTGGGTACCATTGATGCCGGACATATTGTAATACCCTCGAATATTTGGAAAGTAGTGGTCTTTCTTAAAAACGGGAATAATGACCTGAAGCGGATCAATGCGGGCACAAGAGTGCTGGCGGTAAATACCCCAATACAAAAACAATTAATGCCGATTGGAAAAAATATATTACTACCGTTAGCGTCATTGAAAAAAATACGGGCTACAAGCTGTTATCGAACCTGAATAACCGTACCCGGCAAATTCTCAGAACGAAAAAAGATACAGCTTTATGACACGGGAGCCTGTTTCATTTTTGACTCCCGGCAATGGAAGAAGCCTGGTGTGTAGCAACGGTACAACAACAAAATTGCAGTTTATTCGATCCGGTTTTAATTTCCCGTAAAAGCGCATTAATGAAATAAAGATCAGGAAGCGTAACTGCCGGCAGAACAAGGCTCTTTTTATTTACTTATCTACTTGTATAAAAGTGAACATCCATTTTACCGGGTTTTCCCAGTTTTTCCCTTTAAAGCTACCTGCCGGAGCTTTAATTAAGATATGGTTCCACCCCTTTTTTAAATGTATTAAGGTAGGCAGCCGGTAGGAATAGCCTTCATCAATCAAAGGGGTTTCAGGATTGCCTTTTGCGCCGCCCCGTTTCCAATGGGGTGGTGCAATGGGTTGGCCATTGACCCAAACCCGGCTTTCCCTGGTATCCCATTTCCCAATGGGTGGGCTGTCTGTGGCCGGAGAACGAGATATGTCGTTGAACCCAATCCAGAATTTTTTGATCCCTGCCGCATTGCACCAGATCCTGGTAGTGGCATACACTGTGGTGCTGTCTTTGGGATGATCGATAGCTCCTTCTATCAGGGGCGCCCACCAGTGTCTCAAAATAATGGTGCCACCCACCATCTGTTTAAATGGATGCGGCAGCTTTACTGATAACTCCGGTTCAAACTTTTCTGAAAGTTGACCGTTATTGTCGTATGGCCCGTAAAGATCCCAGATGCTGTTAGCCTGTTTCACATAGGGGAAAGGCTTGTTTGAAAAATAAAAAGCCTTATGCGCCAGTAAAATGGTCTCAAACCTGGCAAAGGACGCTGTTCTTTTTTCTCCGGGAGAACCTATATTGGATTGCCAGTTTTTAATGCCGCCTCCGTTCCAGGTACGTTCCGCGAAGGCCAGCATTCCGGGATAAACCGCGTTCATTTTAAAGGCATCGTTTTCGTTTTCCAGTCTCCTGTCTGGCCAAAGGCAGAGTGTTGCCCCTTTTATATTTTTATCTTCTTTAGGAATATCCCCGATCTCCCTGTAAAAAATAGTAGTAACGGTTTCCAGCGGATCCATATGATTCAGGTAGAGATGCCGGGAGTCGATAAATCGGAATCCCCGGGTAGTATCCAGAGGCTCCCGCATCCACATTTGCCGGATGGTACGGTCTCCGATATTGCCTCCGGGGCTCCATCCCACTGTTTTAATTCCTTTCTGTTCCAGCAACGCTGTTATCTCGGGAAGGAAATTTTTGTTCGTGATCTTTACTTCATCACCGCCAATATGCAAATATTCAGGGTGATAAGTAGCTATAAACTCGTTAAGTAATTCTTTTACAATTTTTGTTCCGCTTTCTGATTGCATGGTGGTGTGGAAGACCCGGGTGAAGGCCGCGCTATGCCCCGGCATGTCTATTTCAGGAAGGAAGAGGATATTTCGTTCGCTGCAATACTGCATGAGCTCTTTTATTGCGGCCTCAGAGTAAAATTTGCCAGGATTACGGGTCATATTCGTTGCGGCGTTCAATTGTGGATATTTTTTACTTTCGAAACGCCAGGCAATATCTTCGGTTGCATGAAAATGAAAAACATTTAGTTTATAGCGGGCCATCACATCGATCTGTTCTTTTAATTTGTCTATCGACTGATAATTCCGCCCCACATCCACCATATACCCTCTGAAAGAAAACGCCGGTGAATCTTTAATGGAACAATAGGGCAGCGGGTGATTCAAATCGATCAATTGTAAGAGTGTCTGTATCCCGTAAAAGAATCCGGGGTTTGCACTGGCCACTATCCGAACGCCATGAAGGTCAATGGTTAAACGGTATGCTTCCTTGTTTAAAAGGGTTGCGTCTTTTATGAAAAGAATTCCTTTTTCTTTTGAAGCAGTATTGGTTAAAGCTATTTTCCTTTTTGCAAATTGTGTTACGGTATAATCACACAATGCTTTCTGATCACCTGTCGTAACGCGAACAGTTTTTAATTGGTGTACGTCCAAATGGCCCTGCTGAATGCTGATCTGCCGGGGTTCCGGAATAATGTTTAAAGAGGATTGCGCCGCAACTGCCAGGAAAAGCAATACAATCGGAACAATCAACATCAATCTTTTAATCATTTTTGAGGTATTTTTTGAGCAGTAAATGACAATACCATTCCTGTCGGGGCAGGTGAAAAGGCCCTTTGAAGAGATTTCCTTTAGCCGTTTGCGCGATGCTCCCGTTGCGGTGCAGGTAGCCAAACCACTCTCCATGCGCCGTATCTAAAAAATGATCGTAGGCGTAATGATGCACCAGCTCATGCCATTCCCGGTATTTTTCATTGCCGGTAACCACATAGGCCAGCAAAGTGGCAATAATGGCTTCATTGTGCGGCCACCAGAATTTCATGTCCTGCCAATATTCCTGTACCGGCTTATTATAAACATCTCTGAAATAGAAAATGCCGCCCTCTTGTTTATCCCAGCCACGTTCCCACATATAATCGAGCATGCGGCAACCCAGATTGATCAGTTTTGGGTCATTGTTCCGGTAGGCTGCTTCGTGTAAAATGAACCAGGCGCCTTCAATCGCGTGCCCCGGGTTCAGGGTTCTGCCGTCGATATGATCAATAACAGTGCCATCAGGTGCTACCTGTTCCATTACACAACGGATATCATCTTTCACAAAACAGGTCTCGATTTCTTTGATGCATTGATCGATATACGCATTACAGCGGTCATCCCCAATGGTTTCCCGGAGTTGCTGCGCGGTGTTCATCAGGATCATGGGAACGCCAATGCCTTTGGCCGGGCGGGTATTTTCAAATTTAGGTGACAATTGTTTTTCACCTGATGCATACTGCATACAAATGCCGAAAAGCTCACGGGCTTTGGCTGCAATCGCTTCATCGCCGGAGGCTTTTGCATAAGCAGCAAAAGCAATAACAGCAAACGTTTCTGAAAAAAAATAACGACGCTTGCGCAGGGGCCGCCCCTCGCGGGTTACATGAAAAAACATGCGTCCGTCTGCATCGAAACAATGCTCTAAAAGAAAGTCGATGCCTGCCTTGGCTCCCTGCAGCCACTCTTCTCTTTTTTCTAAGGTATTATAAAGCGTACTGAGCAGCCAGGCAGCCCGTCCCTGGATCCAAACGGCTTTGTCGTCATCAATAAGCGAACCATCGGCATCGCGCATCAGCAGGTACCCGCCATATTCCGCGTCAACCGACCGGGGAAACCAGAAGGGGAGGGTATTGTTTAAAAGCTGCCGCCCGTAAAAGGATTTCAGCGTTTCCAAATATTTAGTATTCATTATTTTTTATTTAAAATATTCTAAAAAGGTACTGGCGGGTAATTGCTCTTTATTGACCAAATTGGCTCTGGTAAAGGGCTCCCAGCCATAGGCAATGGCGATGGCTTTCAGGTGACGGGGAATACTGATGTAAATTTTATCCTGGTGCGCACGTGCTTGCGTGGGTACAAAAACCCCCTCATTCGTGAGTATTTTAAAACCGGTAATGTCTTTATTATTGGATGCATGCAAACCGTTTGCATACCGGAAGCTGATCTCAACTGTATTGTTTATTCTTTTCATGGTTTGAAAAAGCGGGCCTGCAGGCAACCCGTCACGATGGTAGGTTTGGGTTAATGCCAGCCTTGCCAAACGGAGCCCCACCGGTATTTTGTTTTTATAATGTACGTCTGAACTGTCTCCCAGATCGCTGGAGACCGCCATGCCGGCGTTTGGAATTACATTTAATGATTTTCGCTGTACATCCCTGAAGTAATTCCAGGAGGGCCGGTTGATGCTGGAAAGTTGTACATAATAAAAAGGGAGATTTTGACGCCACCACGCCCGCCAATCGGCTACAAATACGGGGAATAGCTTCTCGTACAGCGCTGCATTTTCTGCATCACTTTCGCCCTGGTACCACAGTATACCTTTTACCGGAAAAGGGGACAGCTTTTCAATTGCCGCTTCAAAATTATACGCCGGTTCATAGGGATGCCGCTGCAGTTTGTTTTGAGCATTGGCAAGGTTTACATTCGCCCGTTCCCGGCACCATTGCATAATATAATCCGACTGCCGCCAGTTGTTCAATGCCGGTTCAAACAAAGGATTGTTTTGAAGGGCATTGCGACTTACCCATGAAATCAACGGCGATCCTCCAACGGCTATTTCGATAATACCAACGGGAACCTTTTCTTCCTGCTGTATTTTTTGGGCAAACACATAGCCCACGGCTGAAAAAGAAGCTACTGCTTCTGAACGATGCGGCTGCCAGCTACCGGAAAAAAAATCAAGCGAATTTGCTTTACTGAGCTCGGATGCGGTCCAGGAGCGATTGTTGGTTTCTGCAAAAGGCGTTAACTTCAGTAAGCGTAAGGGCTGCGTACTGTCTGCTTTGCGGATCAGGCTGTCGCCGCCCGTAGATTCCCTAACGGAAAAATACATATTCGACTGGCCGGAGCAAAGCCAGACATCGCCTATTAATATATTTTTTAGCAGGATTGAGCGGTGGGTACTTTTGATTTCAATGATTTCGGGTCGGGTGCTGGCTTTTCTCGCAGAGAAGATAAGTTGCCACTTTCCGTTAAACCCGGCTCTGGTAGTTTTTAGCTGGTGGCCAAAACGGACGCTTACGGTTTGAAATGCATTTGCGATCCCCCAAAACCTGATGGGTTGTTCCTGCTGCAATACCATATTGTCGGTAAATGCAAGGGGCAATTGCAATCCGCCAAAGTTGCCGCTGATATGTTTATAAACGGTTTGTGCCAGCATTGCGGCGCCTTCCACATTGGGGTGCAACGTGGCGACGTCGGGGAACAGATCGGGCCGGTTGTGCAGCGGTTCATTTAAATCCAGCAAAGGCAGCTTACGAACAGCGGCTACTTGTTCTATTTTTTTTTGTAAGTCATTATACCATTCGTTGGTGCTGGAAAGGAACCGGGAGTGCCCGGTGAAGATGGGTGTAAGCCTGCAAATAAAGATCTTTATTTGGGGGTTTTGTTTTTTAAGCGTATCAATCAACCAGTTGTAATCGGGTATAAAATCGTCCCGATAATTGGGGTAGTTCCTGGGATCTGTATCATTCAACCCTAAATGGATGATAGCGATTTGGGGGCGGAAGGAAAGAAGTTGCTGAAATGCAGCCGTTCTATAATAAGGATTGTGGCCTTTTTTCAGCAGCGTGGCGCCGCTGTGCCCGAAATTTTTTACTGCATAACCGTTGCCGAGTAAATGTTGCAATTGTGCCGGATAAGATTCCTGACCGGGGTTTTGCAATCCCCATCCGGCTGTTACAGAGTTGCCCACACAGGCCACTTTTATTACCTGCTGTGCCGGAAGGGTGCCCCAAAAAAATAACATCAAAAAGAAGAACAGGGGTTTCATGCTGCGTGGGTATTATTGCCGGATGATATCCTTAACCGGAACGGTTACAAAATTAAGTGTTCGGATCCCCTCGTATAAAATGCCAATGGTTTGCTCATCCACTTTTACCAGTGAAGAGTAACCAAAAGTTTTTCGCTCATCTAGCAGTAACTGATGGGCGGGGGGCCATGTTTCACCCATATCGAGACTGGCTTTGATAGTTAAATGGTCCCGTGCATCACTATTGTTCATATTGCTAAAGAATAACACCTCTTTAAGAACGCCGTTTACGCGCACCCTTGCTTTGATGAGGGAACCCATACAAATGGGGTCCTGCAACGCCTTTCCGGAAGTGGGGTGCTCCAACCAGGTACTGCCCAGGTCTTTTGTAGTAGCGATGCTCCGGAAACGGCCCCGGTTGTCGCGCATATTGAGCATTAATGTTCCCGGTGTGGTTTCCACTACCTGGGCTTCTGTGGTATTGGGTTTGGCACCGCGCCCCGATTTCCAGGTATTGCCATGGTCCGTGCTGTAAATAATGGATGCGTGGGGCAGGCCCGGTTTTTTACTTTCATCCCAATATTGTGAGGGAAATACCAGGGTGCCGTTTTGCATCGCTATTCCATTTCCCGGACCCTGAAAATAAAGATGCCAGATGGGGTTTTTAACCTGAGCCGTAATATTTATGGGGGCAGACCATGTTTTGCCATCATCATCACTGGAGGCTAAAATAAATTGACCCGAAACATCCGGAGACAGGCCGGGCCCCGAACCAGCGATGGAGTGGTTGCCTTTGCTCCACAATGCGGCTACCCATATTTTTTTTGTAACAGGATCAAAAAGGATAGAAGGGTCGCCCACGCCACCGCTGCCCATTTTTATGATTACTTTCATAGGCTCCCATGTTTTGCCCCTGTCGGTACTCCTGCTCATACCCACATCAATATCCGCCGGAAGATCGCCGCTCTGTTTGTAGCGGATATCATAAACAGCGATCAATGTATTCTTATCCGTTTCCGTAATGCCCGGTATGCGATAAGTGTGAACGCCATCATCCCCCGGCTGCCGGATGGTATTGCCAGTGTACCATCCCCCTGGTAAGGTGTTTACAGGATGTAGTGTTAATGTGGTGCCGTTTGAAAGGGATACAGCCGTGGTGTGTAAATTTATTTTTTTACCGGGGGCTATATTATCGTTTAACCGTACACTCACCCATAAATAGTTGATTCCCGGATTTAATGAACTATTTACCGGAATGGTATTTCTTATTTTGACAGCGCTAAGGGATGCTACTTTTTTTTCGTCAGAAAAATCCGATTCGATACCTGTTTCAAAAACTTCAATGCTTGCGAGGGCGGTTACACTTGCCGCGTCAACATTCAGGACAAGCTGCCGGGTTGCCATTCCCCCTTTGGTGGTATAAATCCTGATCCTTTGTATCGGATTGTTTTTTGATTTTTTTAAAACAGGAATGGAATAGTTTAAAATCTCAGCGCTTGTCCCGGCTGTCTGGGCAACGCAAAGAAAGGAAGCGTTGAAAAACAGCGCAAACAATAAAGTGGTGAACAACGTTTTTTGTTTAATCATGACCCTCTTTTGTAAAGCTAATCGGAAAAATTATTTGTTTTTGGCTTCAAAACAACCAATTGTAGTAGTACTGCCACAAAAACGATTATGGACATTAACGCAAAATCTTTTCCAAGATTTCCGGCGTCCGTTGCCTTCCCCAGGAGATCAGTAACAAATGCCCCGGCAAATACGCCTGTCATATTCATCAGGCCATAGGCGGTGGCTCTGTATTTAACGGAAACGAACTGGCAAAGTATAGGCATGTTGTTGGCGTCAAACATGCCAAAGCCCATACCAAAGAGAAAAGTAGCTGCGAGAATACTGAATAGCGAACTGCTGAAGCCGAGCAACAACAAGGCGGGAATCGTCAGGCTGAGCCCGGCAGCGCTGGTATAAATACGGCCTTTAAGATTTTTCTGAACCCATTTGTCGGAACAGGTTCCTCCAATGAGCACTCCAATAAAGGAAGCAATTGCAGTCGTGATGGTTGCAAGCGGCCCGGCTTTATCCATATCCAGGTGAAGGGTATGTGCAAATAAAGTGGGGAGCCAGTTTTTAGCGGCCCATCCAGGCAGACTTGGTATGGCAAAATAGAACAGGATCACCCAAAAGGCGATATTGGTAAATAAGATACCCAAACCTTTAAAAACTGATGGCCTTTTTTCGTTGCGTAACAGGGGAGTGGTCGCTGCTTTTGACACTTGCCTTTTTGATTTTAAAAAAATCAGCAACACCATAGCATAAATAATACCAATAACGCCGAACCAATGAAAAGTTTGCTGCCATGAAAAACTTCGGGCAACGGTGGCTCCAAACCCGCCCAACGCTTGTCCCATATATAAGCCGGTCATGTGAATGCCAATAGCCAGGGATCTTGTTTTGGATTCATGGTATTCCGTTATTAACGCCAGACCTGCCGGAATATAGAGGGCCTCACTTACGCCCATGGTAGCTCTTAAAAAATAAAGCTGTTGAAAGGTGGTGGCATGGCCCATCAGGTAGGTTACGCCCGACCATACGAACAGGCTTCCTACAATCAGCCATTTCTTATTGAGCTTATCGGCAATAATGCCGGAAACAGGGCTCATGAAGCCGTAGATCCAAAGAAATACGGCCATAAGTATTCCAAAATTCTCTGCGCGCTGCAATTCTTTTATATCATGCTGCATGGAGTCGCGCATCGTGGAAAGCATCTGGCGGTCGAGGTAGTTTAACAGGGCTACGAACCATAAGAGCCCTACAACTACCCAGGGGTAATAATTTTTTTTTACCGGCGCGATCATTGAATATTATTTGGAGCAGAAATCCGAAAACCCTAACGCGGCCGCCTCTTTTTGAAAGGCTTCAAAGGATGCAGCGCTCATGTTTTTAACCGGCAAACGAAAGGCCCCGCAGTCTAGTCCTACCAGTTTCATATAAGCCTTGCCGGTAGCAATACCGCCGTATTTGCCCAGTAGCCGGATCATATCAATTGCTTTTTGCTGCAGCTCCCTGGCCTTACCCAACGCTCCTGTTTTAAAGGCTGCTATCATCTCATGATACAGCGGGGCTGCATAGTTATAGGTGCTGCCCACGGCACCACGGCTGCCTAAAGCCAATGCAGAGAGCATATTCTCGTCTCTGCCCCAAAGCATGTCATACCGGCCGTTCTCAACATACATACAGGAAAGAAAATCCATAAAATCTTCATGGGTGTATTTGATACCGGCGAAGTTGGGAATGGAACCATTTATGGCAAGCAGCAGATCATACATCGGGATATTGCACCCCGTAAGTACCGGAATATGATAATAGTAAAAAGCCGTTTTGGGTGCTGCGGCAGCAACCTTTTTGCAGCAGGCTGCCAGTGTCTCTGCATCGCCCGGTTTGAAATAAAAAGGGGCGGTAAAGGAAACGGCGTAGAGCCCAAGGCGTTCCGCAAATGCGGCCAACGCTTCACAATCGTTAAGAGCAGTGCCTCCTACGAGGCTGATTACTTTAAAAGCCTCATCGCCTTTGGTGGCGGCAGCCCAGGCTTCCATAACCTGCTTTTTTTCCTCTGTGGTTTGAGAAACGCCTTCGCCTGTGGAACCATTGATGAATGCACCCGATACGCCATTGTTCTTAAGGAGCCGGTAGTAAGCGGGCACCAGTTCCAGGTTTAGTTCACCGGCGGCGTTCATGGGGGTAAAGGGGGCTGCTATCAGCCCCGTAAGTTTTTTATATGATAGATTCATGTATTCGAAAAATACGTTTATTCTTTTATTAATATTGGCTGTAACCGGGGGTTTGCGTCAGGAGCCTGTTGTTGGTTAGCGTATTTCTGTCAATTGGCCAGAGTAATTTGTAGGAGTCGCCGGGCAATATATTTGTGTGCGCATATACGTATGGATCGCCCATTCTTCTGAGGTCATACCATCTTTTCCCTTCCAGGATAAATTCATAAAAGCGCTCCTGAAGAATAGCTTCTTTGGGAGTAGCATCTATGGGCTGATTGGGGTAGCCCATCGTGCCTGCATTATAATTGGTGCCAAAGGCTCTGCTCCTTACTGCATTTATTTCGTTGGCCGGATTTTCTCCTAACGCAAGTTTCGCTTCGGCCAGCAATAACAATAAATCAGCATAGCGGTAAATCGGGAAGTCATTAGTGAACTGACGCACACCGGCACTCTGTTCGCCCTGGTATTTGTTAACAAAGGCGCCTGCCAGTTGATAAACGCTTCCAACCCGGTTATAAGCGCCTTGTATGCTGGCCCATTTCCTGGAGTCCAGATTACTGAAGGCGCGGTAGGTAGCGATTTTGGTGGGAACCCGGAGCAGTCCTCCCCAGTTGTCTGTTGTTACATTAAATTTCCGGTTGCCCAATGAGTCGTAAAAATTGGCCAGCAGACCTGATTGGGGAAAAAAGCTGTTGGCAAAGGGAAGCTGTGCTTCATCCAGTTTGTTTTTTAATACAAAGATGATTTCGCTATTGGCTTTGTTAGATGGGGCGAATACATTTGCATAATTTGATTGTAAAGCCAGTGAGGGAATGTTCGTCTGGATATCCAGCAACGCATTTTTTGCAGTAGTGGCATCAGCAGCTCCGCCCCCGCGGTAACTGGTCCATAAATATACTTCCGCTTTTAACATCTGGGTGGCCGCCTTAGACCACAGCCCTTTATCATTTTTGAAGGAATAGTCTGTTCCGTAACTGGATAGTGAACTTTCGATATCTGACTTTATCAAGGCCATTACCGAATCCGTGCCGGAGGCGGGTTTCGCTAATGCACTGATATCGATATTTACCGTCGGCTCCGTCTGAATAATTACTTTGCCCCAGGTGCGCAAAAGATGAAAGTAATAAAAAGCCCGCATCCCGTATGCGATACCAAGATAGTAGGCCTTTGTGGCAGGGACCATTGAGGAAACGGTTTCTATTTTATTGATCAGCAAATTGAGCTGATTGATATTGTAGTAAAAGTTGCCGTACCCTGAGACGCCTGAATTATCCAGGTCCAGGTTGTTGGTCCAGAGTCGCTCCAGGCCCTGGGACGACTCACCCGTGAAGGCGGCACCGGAACCCGGATCGGTTCCAAATATATCGGCCCGCATTTCTCCCAGAGTGACCAATTGGGTAGTTGTGGCGCGCAGATTTATATGAATGCCGGTAACGAATACATCTACCTGCTCAGGCGATTTCCAGAAGCTGGCATCGCTATAGGAACTCACGGGCGAAAGCTCGAGGTTTTTATTGCATGCATTGAAGGAAATTAGAATAATGCAGGCGCCTATTATGGAGAAGAAATTTTTTTTCATATTTAAAAGATTAAATAGTCGCTTTGTTTAGAATGTTAACTGAATGCCAAACGTATAGGATTTGGGAGTGGGGTAGGTGCCGGTGTAGACCCCTGTGATGGTATTGGTTCCGGGAGTAACCGGAGGCTCAGGCGATGGCCCTGTAAATTTAGTGAAATACACAAGGTTGTTTCCCGATAAAAATATTCTGCCGGCGGTGAAAAAATGAGTTTTAGACAACAGGGACTGGTTAAAATCATAAGACAGGGTAATCTCTCTTAAGGCCAGGTAATCTCCTTTTTCGTAAAAACGGGAGTTGTTGCTGTTTAAGGCTACATTGGCATTGTTGCTCCTGGTGTAATTTTTCTTTCCTGTGGGTGCCGCCACCTGGTCGGCATAATATACTTTTGGGATATCTGTTGAAGTATTTGTTGGCGACCATGCCTGTTTTTGCAGATCAAAGTAGTTGAATGTTCCCTGGTAATTTCCAAGGGTACGCGCTACTAGGTCATTATAAATGGTGTGTCCCAGGGCAAACTCGAACCTGCTGTAGATGGAGAATCCTTTGTAGTTCGCGGAGGCCCAGAAGCCGCCGGTCCATTTAGGATAAATATTCCCGATACGCACCTGATCGCGGGAGTCGATAGTGTCGTTTTTGTCAACGTCTAGCCAGTTAACGTCGCCGGGTGTAATTTTGCCGGTGCCATAGTTAACACCAGGACCGCTGATGCCGGCAATCAGATCTTTCCTGTTGTTTGCCACCTGCGTGATCTCGTTCGCATCTTTAAAAATGGACACTTGTTTAAAGGCATAAATCTCTCCCAGGGTTCCGCCTTCCTGGTAGCCACCCACCCAGATAACCTGTTTTGAAACGGGGTCATAAACCTGCATGCCCCCCTGGCGATTGTTCGCGTTTCCGTTATAGGGTAATTTTATGATTTTATTTTTTACAAAGGAGGCGTTGGCGCCTACATCAACCTTTAAACCACTGGGGCTGTTCAGTACATTGGCTGTCAGCGAAAATTCATATCCCCTGTTCTGGAACTGGCCTAAGTTGGTTCTGAAACTATTAAAGCCGGTATAGCTGGGCAGGTTAAGCTGCGTTAGCAGGTCGCTGGTGTTACGTACATAATAATCAAACAGGAGATTCACCCGGTTTTTGAAAAGCCCCATGTCAAACCCGACATCAGCGGTTTTACTTTTCTCCCAGCGAAGATCATTGTTTACTAATCCGGTGTAGGAGAAGCCCGCATTACCGTTATAAAGCCCCTGAGAGCTGTAAACCCCCTGCACTTCGTAGCGACCTAAACCTGCAACGTTCCCGTTGATACCATAGCTAAAGCGCGGTTTAAAGGTGGAAATAACTTTGGACAGGCCACTGTTTGCAAAAAAGGATTCGTTATGAAGGTTCCATCCCGCAGACATACCGGGGAAAAAACCGAACTGATGCCCTTCCGCAAGACTGGAAACGCCATCCTGGCGAAAAACGAGCTGTAACAGATACTTGTTGGCATAGTCATAATTCAGACGGCCAAAGGCGGAGATAACTCTGTACTCCGACCGGGTGGTATAGTTGGGGCCGGCGGCGAAAGCCGTTGCCGCATTTACGGTTGTTATATCGTCTGTAGGCGATTTTGTTCCGGATACCTGCATGTCAAAATTCCGGATTCCGTAATATTCGGCGCCCAGCATAGGATTGACGGTATGTTTGCCAAATGTTTTATTATAGTTGAGCAACGCATTATATTGTTGCTGAAAATAATTGGATTGGTTAGCATAAGAAGGCCGGGCGGTGCTGCTGTACGTTGGAGTAGGCAGAAAAATATTTGCGTAGGTTTGAGTGGCTTTGGTAAAGCCTTCATTTAACGATTGATATAAATAGCCCGATCCGCTTACTTTAAGATACAGGTCCTTAATGATGTCCCATTTAACGGCGGCATTGGCGGTGATCCGCGTTACCTGGTTGTTGCGGACGCTTTTCTGCAGCCAGTAAAGCGGGTTGCCATCCGATGCGCTGTTGCCCGGGTTCGGCAATGTTTTGGCACTATCGATCCAGGGGTTAAAAGTAGGCCAGATGGCCATACTTCTATATAAGGTATTTACATCGCCCGCAATAGCTCCATACTGGGAGGAGGTTGAAAAAGTAGAACCGGTAGTCACTTCCAGGTTAGGTTTGATCTTGTAGGAACCGTTCAGATCCAAAGAGTATCTTTTATAATCAGATCCAACAATGATCCCATCCTCATTATAATAATCGAAGGCCGCAAAAAATTTGCCGCGGTCATTACCGGCCATTACATTAATATAATGATCGTTGGTATGGGTATTCCGGAAAACAATATCTTCTATTTCACCGGAATGGTCTTTAAAAATAATGGTTCCGCCATAGGGGTCGCCAACGGTATCCCAACCTTTGGCGAGGAGAGAAGCAGTGCTTGAATTATACTGGCGTATGTCAAATGAAGACAGGTTGGCACTATCGGTAAACAAACCATAGCCCCTGCTTTGATTAGCCTGCGTCAATGTTCTGCCGGAATTCAGGTTGCCCAGGCGGTTGTAATAAATAAAATCTTTTGCATTCATATAATTATATAAGTCGCGGCGTTTATTATACCCGCCGGTATATTTATACGTAACCTCGGCTCTTCCCGTCTTTCCCTGTTTGGTGGTGATCAGGATCACTCCATTGTTGGCCCGGGCTCCATAAATAGCCGTTGCGGCGGCATCTTTCAATAATTCAATGGATTCAATGTTCTGGGCAGGAATGTCATTATAATCCCGGATAACACCATCCACTACCACCAGGGGGCTTCCGGGGCTATTAATAGAAGCGCCGCCGCGCAGCATCACCATCGGGGTTGCGCCGGGTTGCCCGGTGGCATTCACTACCTGTAGCCCCGGAACCGTTCCCTGCAGAGCGCTGGCTATGTTGGAGCGGGGCGCTGTTTGCAGCACTTTGTTATCCAGTTTGGAGATGGCGCTGGTCACATTTCTTCTGCTTTGGGTGCCATAACCCACTACCACCACTTCATCCATCTTTGATGCGGCACCGGGGCTTAAGGTGATGGTGGGAGCTGTGGTCCCGGAAACCCGCCATTCTGATGGGGCATACCCGGCATAACTCACTTCCAGGATTTGATTTTGCTCGGCAGTGATTTCAAATGCTCCCGCTGCATTGGTTACGGTTGCCCGTTTCATCCCTTTAACCGAAACGGTTGCACCTGCCAGCGGCAAATTAGTGGCCTCATCTAAAACTTTGCCTGTTACGGAGCGGGACTGGGCAAAAGCATTGATGACGGTAAATGTGATAAAAAACAATAGAATTGTTTTTTGGCAAACAATACGCATAAGTCGTTTAAATTTTTATTTTAGTATTATGTAATACATAATAAAATTAATGCTTATTTTTAAACCGCCAAATTTTTTTATATTTTAGAGTCTATTTTTGTTCATTCAAAAAAATATCTGTGGATAACGTTTTTAAATCAATTGAAAATTTCAGCCTGGTGGACCGGGTGGAAGCCAATATTATCGATTTGTTACATCACCGGAAATTAAAAGTAGGCGACAGTATTCCGAAAGAAGTAGACCTGGCTACCAGCCTGGGCGTCAGCCGGACTGTTATTCGGGAAGCGCTGATGCGGTTACGGATTATGGGGCTGATTGACACCCGGAAGAAGAAGGGCGCCGTTATCACCAGCCCGGATTTATTCAGCAACCTTGCCAAAAGCCTCAATCCCTACGTATTAAGCGATGATACGCTAAAGGAAATTTTTGAGATCCGGTTGGTGCTCGAGATCGGTATGGCCGACCTGTTATTCCGGAGAATCACAGAAGAGGATATTAAAGAGCTGAAGCAGATCGTTAAAAATGAGCCTTCGTCAACAAAGAGTTTTATGTTCAATGCTTCTTATGAAATTGCGTTCCATGGAAAGCTGTATGCCATTTCTCAGAATGAAACCTTGAAGCGTTTTCAAAACCTGTTGCTTCCGGTTTTTGATTATGTTCAAAAAAGCTCTTTGGTGAACCAGAATGTAAGCCCCAAGAAGTTTGTTTCACATAAGCAACTTATCTCCATTCTGGAAAAAGGCACTCCCGAAGAATTCCGGAACGGCATGCGCAGTCATTTAGAAAATCATTTTAACCGGCTGATGGATTAGTATCTCCCAAAAGGCGCTTTCCCCCGGTTGCTGCAATCAGATTCTTTAATGCTGATTTTCAATCCGCCCTGCATCGTAGTGATCCAAAGGAGGCCGGGCTCAGGTTCCAACACGAAAGGGTAGGCAATCCAGGAGGCCATTTTATCCTGGTTGGGATATTGCAGGTTTTTGGCTATGACTTTAGGAACACTCCAGCTTTTCCCATCATCATCTGAAAGGGATACTGATAATTCTTCTCTGTGATTGATTACGGCAACTTCACTGAACCGGCTGCCGTTACCGCCCCGCATCGGGTAGGTGTTTCCCCCCGAAGGAAATCTTCTGTTCCATAAAAGTATCAAACGCCCGCTGGATAAACGTTTTACCATTGCGGGTGCGGAGCTGGCATCAATCGTACTCGTACTGATATCGGTCCAGGTTAGCCCCTCATCTTTCGAATAGGCCTGCCATAAACATCCCCAGTTAGTGCGAATAAGCTGCCAGAGCCGCCCATCGTTTAATTGAACGATACAGGATTCGGTGACGCCGCTGTGGTCTCCCCGGCCACCCAGGTCAATGATATTGGAACGGGTCCAGTCCTTTCCATCGTTAAAAGAAGTGTACGTCAGCACCGTGTGGTGGCAAGGGTTATGGCGCATCATCATGCTCGTAAATACCACTGCGCCACTTCTTGTTTCTATGATCGAACGGTTGGCTCCTGTCCAGGAGTTGTGCAGCTTTTGGGGCGTTTCCCAGGTACGGCCTCCATCGAGGCTCCTGGTGACATAGGTAGGCAAAATAGCTTCCTTGAAATCAAATGCAACGCTATCCCATATTAAATGGGACGCTTCCCGTAAATTGCTGAAAGCAAGGATCAGCATGCCCCGGCTGGTTTCCAGCAGTACATGTTCTCCCCCTATTTTGAAAGAGGAGGAATTGGCGAAAATACCTGTTTGCTTCCATGTTTTTCCTTTGTCGGAACTGGTAAAACAAGAAGAGCTGTCAACCGTCAGCAAAATGCCATTGTGCAATTGGATATAAGGCCCTGCATTGGGAAGCTTTTGCAACGGTTGGGCCTCCCGTGGAATCCAGGTATGGTTATCAATAATACTCCCGGTGTGTTTGTCAAATGCAGGTTGCACCTGCCCGCATACAGATACAGAAATAAAAAAGCTCAAAAATATAAACAGCAGCAGTTGCAAAGCCTTCATCGTTTCAGCGTTTTAAGAATTTAATTTTTTGAAATATACAAGGAGGTGCTGTCGCATTTGTCTTCTGAATTGCTCCAGCGTACCGCGCTTCAGGGTTTTGAGCAGGTCCTGGTGCGTAACAGGTTTCTTTTCGTCTGCAAGGTTGCTGGGGTAGGGCATAGAGGCATCTTTCAGTTTTAAATAAACATGCTCAAATATGGGCAATAATATTTTCTGGAAACGCGCGATGGTATCATTGCCGGAAAGCCGGTATAAGGCGGAATGAAACTCCATATCGCATTTCAGTCTCTCAATGCTGGATTTCGCTTTTTTTTCTTTTTCAATAATAGCTTCCAGTTGTTTGAAATCGGCCTGTTGGCGGCTCCGGAATAACAGGTCGCCCAGGCCTACTTCAATAACCAGGCGCATTTCAAATAATTCATTCAGCGTTTCATCGTCCAGTAACTGCGGATCCAATACCCGCTCCATATTTACAAACAGGTCGGGTTTGGCAAGGATCATGCCCCGGTTTTTTCGTGATTCGATGATCCCCAGTGTCCGGAAGCGGGAGAGTGCTTCACGGATCGCTGTACGGCTTACGCCCATTGCTTTTGCTAATTCAATTTCTTTGGGCAGGGGGTCTCCCGGCTGATAATTCTCGGCTTTCAGAAATTCCTGCAAACTCATTTCAATCTTATCAACCTGCGTTAAATTCTCTACGGGTCTTAATTTGTGTAGCGGCATAGCGCAAATATAGAAAAAGGAAATAATAAATATGTCTGACATTTTAAAATTTATTTTGGAATATCGATGGCGTGCATTAAGTTTGTAAATATGTACGACATATGACTTTTGAATTTGTATGTCTGACATGATAAGAACGGGTTGTTTGTTTTCAGTGAACGATACAGAATAGATGACCACAAAATTGCCATCATTTACTATTGATTATAACGCGATACAATATGAATTTTCAGTTTAGCGGCTTATGGTCGGCCATGTTTACGCCAACGGACGCAACCGGCGCACCCGAAATGGAACAGTTGGAACGGTTAACGGAATTGTTAATAACGCAGGGGCAGGACGGTCTTTATATCCTGGGTTCCACTGGGCAGGGTGTATTATTTACGGAAGAGCAGCGGAAAGCCGTGCTGAAGAAAGTAACGCAGGTGGTGGCGGGCCGTTTGCCGGTAATGGTTCAGGTAGGTGCGCTTACTACTGCCGAGTCTGTAAGGCTTGCGCAGCACGCTGCCACGCATGGAGCAGACGCAATTTCCTCGGTAGGCCCTATTTACTTTACAGGTTCTGCCGAAAACGCATTACAGCACTACAATGCTATCGCCCGTGCAACAGCGCTTCCTTTTTTCCCTTATCAGTTAGGCAGCAATACCATGGGGGATATTTCTGTTTTTATTGATAAGTTATTATCGATCCCCAATGTAGCCGGGATGAAGCTGACTACCGGGCAGCTCATGGAAATCAGTTCCATCCACCTGAAAGCAGGGGAACGTCTGCGGCTGTTCAGCGGAGCAGATGAGCTGATGTGCCATGCAAGCCTTTGTGGCGCCGTGGGAGCCATAGGGTCCTTTTATAATTTATGGGGACAAGCCTGCCAAAAAGTGTTGCAGTCCTTTAAGAACGGGAATTATGAGCTGGGTAAATCATTCATGCTGGAATTTCAAAAAACTATTTTATACGTGCTGCCCAATATATGGACTTTTTTCAGGAAGGCGATGCATCTGAAATATGGAATTGATATTGGCCCTGCCAAAGCGCCGCTGGGAACCAGTCAGAAGGAATGGAGCGATGAAGAGGTACTTGCGATTTCAAATAAAATAGAATCGGTTGCCGGGCTGGTAACGGTTTAAGAAAGCTTGTATTTAATTTAATAATTGTAAAATCATATGAACAGCTTTTTGTTTAACAGGCATCAGCGCCGCGGTTTGCTTGTCCACTGTGCAATTGTTTTTTTGATGCTATTGCCCGTCGCCTCTTCTGCGCAAAAGGCAACGCCGGCAGTTAATGAAGTGATCCATCATGTGGTGTTGCAGCTCCCTCCGGGGCCCGATAATCCACGCAATAGTGAGGGCTCTTTTGTAACCCTGAAAGATGGACGCATTTTATTTGTGTACTCCCACTATACGGGGAATAATTCGGGCGATCATGCTCCTGCTTACCTGGCGGGCAGGTATTCTTCAGACGGGGGAAAAACATGGACCGCGCAGGATGTGAAAATTATAGACCGCGAAGGCGGCATGAATGTAATGTCTGTTTCACTGCTGCGTTTGCGCAACGGAACGATCGCTTTGTTTTATTTAAGAAAGAATTCCACCGTCGATTGCATTCCCGTGGTCCGGTTTTCGAACGACGAGGCAAAGACATGGAGCGCACCGGTGGATTGTATCACCGATCAGCAGGGCTATTTTGTGTTGAACAACGACCGGGTGATTCAACTGTCTGACGGAAGGCTATTACTGGCCGTTGCAAAACATTCCAGTCCGGCTGACACAAAATGGCAGGAGAAAGGCGCTTTGTTTGCTTATTATTCTGATGATAACGGTAAGACCTGGACGGCCGGAAAACAAGTGCCAACACCGGCAACTATTATTACACAAGAACCGGGGTTGGTTGCCCTGAAGGATGGGCGGATACTGATGTATATAAGGGCCAGTGGCGGTTCGCAGTATGCGTCCTACTCAAAAGATCGCGGGGCTACCTGGAGCGATGCACTTCCATTTACGTTGAAATCGCCGATCGCCCCGGCCACTATCGAACGCATTCCCTCCACAGGAGACCTGCTTGCTGTCTGGAACAACAACGACGGCTCCATTGCTACCATCAAAGGAAAGCGAACGCCTTTAACGGTGGCTATTTCAAAAGATGATGGAATATCCTGGATCCATATTAAAAACCTGGAAGCAGATCCGGATGGCTGGTACTGCTATACGGCCATTCATTTTTATAAGAACAGTGTATTGCTTTCGTATTGCGCAGGCAGTCAGCAGGCAAAAACATATTTATCTGTTACGGATATCTCCCGTATCGTATTAACCGATTTGTATAAATAGTGAAAACGATGAACCGCAGATATTTTCTCGGAAATGTTTGGGTAGCAACCGCAGGAACTTCAATGCTGACAAAAACCGGCTGGGCGTTGCCGGGCCTTGCAGCACAAAACCGGGATGACCGCGGGCAACTGGCGCAGCTATTAAAGGCCGGAACGCCGAATAAGTGGCTTTTTACGGGAGATAGTATTACTGCCGGTGTAAAACATACGCACGGCATGCGTTCCTATGTTGAGCTCTTTTCCGAACGGATCAGATGGGAATTGGGCAGGGGAAGGGATGCTGTTATTAATACTGCCGTTAGTGGAAATACCAGCAAAGACCTCGTGAACGATATTCAATGGCGCATACTGCAATACCAGCCGCAGGCAGTATTCATTATGTTAGGCACCAATGATGCTGCGGTGCAAAAACAGGTATCTCCCGAACTGTTTAAAAACAATATCGAAACAATAATAAAAAGGGTGCGCAATATAAATGCCGTGCCGGTATTGCTGAGCCCCAATCCCATTGTGGAGACAAAGGCGCCGGAGCGCAGCGCACTGAAAGATTATGTTAAGCTTCTGAAGGAAATAGCGGGGTCAGGGTCGCTCGTTTTTGTTGATGTGTGGAAGGAGTGGAATACCACACTGAGAAAAAAATATAATGGCAGGCAGGATGATCAATTGCTTAACGATCCGTTGCATCCGAATGGTTTGGGTCATAAGGAGATTGCCCAATTGCTTTTTAAGGCACTTTCTATTTTTAATGAAAAAGACCCTACTTGCGGGGGAGCTTATTATGAAAACAAGAACTGGTGAATATATAACAGCAATACAAAGTGGCACTACCGGCCCGCGCGTATTGATCGTTGCCGGAGTACACGGTGATGAGTATGAGCCTATGCTTGCGGTTATGAATTTACGCAAGGAAATTCAGGAGATCCTGGGCCGCGGAACGGTTACGCTCATCGCAGTAGCCAATGGATCAGCCTATCGGGCGGGAACACGAACGGGTAGCGATGCACGGGATCTGGCGCGGACCTGTCCCGGGAAACAGAACGGTACAGAAACAGAGGTGGCAGCCTTTCTTCTTTCGAATTACATCCGGGAATGCGATTATCTGATTGATCTGCATACCGGGGGGACGCTGTTTGAATTATTCCCTTTATGCGGGTACATGCTGCACCCGGACAAGGAGATCCTTAAAGCGCAGCGCCTGATGGCGGCGGCATTTAACCTTCCCCTGGTTTGGGGTACGGATGCCCGGCCCGAAGGAAGAACCTTATCAGTGGCCAGAGATAGCGGTATCCCGGCTATTTATGCTGAATACGGAGGCGGGAATGAGGTGCGTGATTCTATCGTTGATGCTTATGTTAAAGGCTGTTTGGGGGTGCTGGCGCATCTCAATATGCTGAAAGTTGATGTCTTTAATGCCAGCAACAGTGAAGTGGTGTACCGGGTGGAAGATGACCAGCCCGATAGCGGCTTTTTGCAGGGAAAGATGTTGTCGGCCTTTGAAGGAATATTTATTCCCCGGGTAAAAGTAGGGGCAACGGTTGAGGAAGGAGCGGAATGGGGTACTGTTTTTGACCCGGTAAAGGGCGGCGAACATCCGGTTTTTGCAAAGGCATCCGGGCTGGTACTGTTTGTTAGAAAACATCCGAAAGTAGCTGTGGGCGAGTCTTTGGGCGGCATATTAAAAATAAAATAATTTAACGATCAGACATGAATGATTTTGCAGGGGTATTCCTATTGACCGGTGCTGCTGGCGGCATTGGCCGGGCTACAGCAGTAAAGTTTGCCTGTGAAGGGTTTGCGCTCGCACTGGTGGATCTGGACGGTGATGGGCTGCAGGAAACTGCCGGATTGATTCGCTCTTATAATTGTGAATTTCTTTTATTACAAGGCGATTTGCAGGATATGGAATTTATCGGGGAGATCGTTGATCGTTGTCTGTTAAAGTGGGGCCGCATAGATGTTTTGGTAAATAATGCGGTATGGCGTTCTGTTGAAACGATAGATACTATTTCACCCGAAAATTGGGAAAAAGCGATCCGGGTCAATCTTACTGCCCCGGCCTTCCTGTCAAGGACCGTCGCGAATGCAATCGTATCCTCGGGAAAAACGGGTACGATCATAAACGTGTCCAGTATAATGGCTGATTTTGTTGGAGGCTATGCGCCAGCCTATACGGTTTGCAAAGGGGCGCTTGAAAGTCTTACATACGAACTGGCGGTCTTGTATGGCCCTAAAGGGATCCGGGTGGTTGCCATCAGACCGGGCAATGTGACCACTTCGCTGAGCAATGATTATACAACTGAGCAGGGGCAAAATATAAGTGATGCTATTGAAAAGGAAATTAATGACAGAACGCCCCTGGGCAGGGCAGCAACGCCGGAAGAAATTGCAGATTTTATTTTTTTAGTCAGTTCCCCCGCCGCATCCTATCTGACAGGCACTACCATTACTGTGGATGGGGGGCTGTCGAGAAATTTTAATTCTTATACCATTAAAAAACAGCTAAAACCTGACGCATTTTGAAAGGTATCTGGAAATATAAAGCCTTGCTGCCGGAAGTCAGTTCCAGGCACCGGATCACACTGGGAGAAGGGAATACCCCTTTGATCCGGTCGCGCAATATTGGGAAGCTTCTGGGGTTGGAAGAACTGTATTTTAAACTGGAAAATCTGAACCCTACCGGTTCTTATAAAGACCGGTTCGCCGCGCTGGCGGTTGGAAACCTGCTTATGCGAAAAGCAAAGTTCTTTCTGGCAACCTCAAGTGGCAATACGGGTGCTGCTTTGGCTGCATACGGCGCCGCATCAGATATCCGCTGCTTTTTGTCTGTTGTAGATGGAGCGCCGGTTGGCAAGGTGGAGCAGATGGGCATTTACGGGGCTGATATTTTCATGATAAAGAATTTTGGGATCTCCCGGACTGTTACGGAAAATGTCATGCGTACGCTTCAGGATCTGGCAAAACAATCCGGTACTAATGTTGAAATAAGTGCTTATTGCTATTCTCCTATTGGTATGGCAGGGGTGGAAACGATCGCTTTTGAAATAGCCGAAGCATTGGCGCAGGTACGGCATGTGTTTGTTCCTGCAGGTGGTGGCGGGCTTACGCTTGCCATTATAAAAGGATTCGAAAAATGGAGAAAGCTGCATGCGGGGTTTAATAAGCCCTCTGTTTTTTGTGTACAGCCTGATGGGAATAATACCATTGCCGGTGCGTTGGAGGCAGACCGGTCTTTAATAAAAGGATTGGCAAAAAGCACAACTACGATCAGCGGACTACAAGTGCCCAACATACTGGATGGGAACAGCATTATTTCAAAGGCCCGGTCCGGCAAAGTAAAAGGAGCCCTGGTCCCGGATGCGGCGGTATATGAATGCCAGCAACAACTGGCGCAATTAGAAGGGATCTACTGTGAGCCGGCGGGAGCCGTGGCATTGACGGGTTTGAAAAAGGCATTAAGCACAGGGGGGATCAGGCGGAAGGATAAAATAGTGTGTTTGGTTACAGGCCATGGATTTAAAGACCCTCGTTCGGCAAGCCGTATTTTCTCCGGCGATGCCTGCAGGTATTTTAATAAGGCAATCGAATCCATCGCTCATGTTAAAAACAGTATTTCAGATATTAAAAATTTTGTATAGCAATGAAAGAAGTGGTAGCCGGGGATGCAATTCCTCAAAGTCATTTACCGTTTTCGCCGGCCATCCGGAGCGGTGATTTTTTATTTATTTCCGGACAGGCCTCTGTAGATATGGAAGGGAAAATTATAAACGGGAGCTTTGAAGAAGAGTGCCGGCGCTCCTTCGATAATTTAAAGTGCATTATAAAAGGAGCGGGCCTATCGATGGAAGACGTAGTGCAGGTGCGCAACTATGTGGCCCGCCAGGAAGATCTGGCTGCCTTCAACACGATCTACAAAGAATATTTTAGTGCGCCTTTTCCTGCAAGAACCACGCTGATCGGGTGTTTGGGTACTGTATTGAAATTTGAAGTGGATGCAATTGCACGTTACAAATGAAAAAAAAGATCGCAATAATAGGTATTTATCACGAGTCCAATACGTTTAATAAACGGCCGACGGTTTATGCTGATTTCGAAAACGGTCATTTATTAAAAGGGGACGCTATTGTTGCGCACTATAAAGAGGCTCATCATGAAATAGGCGGGTTTATTCAGGCAATGGATCATGAACAGGTGGAACTGGTGCCGGTTTTATATGCTGAAGCGACTCCGGGAGGATCCATTGCAACGGAAACTTACCTGCGCCTGAAAGCGGAGCTTGGAGCCCTGTTGCAATCAGTATTGCCCGTGGATGCTGTATTGGTGGCACCGCATGGTGCGGGGGTCTGTGATGCTTACCCTGATATGGACGGGGACTGGCTTTCCTTTGTGCGGACGTTGGTGGGTGTGGAAGTGCCAATTGTTGGAACGCTGGACCCTCATGCCAATGTGAGCCCGCTAATGATTGCCGCAACGAACGCGCTCTTTGCCTATGCGACGAATCCGCATTTAGATCAGCGGGCAACTGGCATCAGGGCGGCCCAATTGTTGAACCAAATGCTTTTTGAGAACATGGCAGTGCAGCAGCAACTTATTCAGTTGCCACTTTCCATCAGTATAGAACAGCAAAATACCGGTAATGAGCCTTGTATTTCCCTTTACCGGCAAGTGCAACAAATTGCGGCAGATGCCGGCGTGTTACATGCAAGTATCATCCTGGGTTTCCCGTATGCCGACGTCCGGGAAATGGGCACCTCCCTGGTGGTGATAACTACAAAGGCGCCTGCTTCTGAAAACCTGATTATGGAATTGAGGTCCTGCTTCCTTAGCCGGTTGCAGCAATTTACCGGCGCGAAAGTCCGGCTGCAAACAATTTTACCCGATGCTGCTTCATTACAAAAACCGGTGCTGTTGCTGGATATGGGGGATAACGTGGGTGGTGGTTCCGCCGGTACAAGTATGTACCTGATGGATCTGTTGGAAGCTGCGGAGCAAACCCGGGCCTGTATCTGCATTACGCATGCGCCAACAGTAGCATGGATTTCGCGCTTGGAAAAAGGCGCCCGTTTTGACATTTCTTTTGAACAAATAGATGCGGTAAACAGCCCAGCGTCTTACGCTGTTACACTGGTTGGATTACAGGACGGTTTTTTTACCGAGCCGGATCCAAGACATGGCGGGCAAACGCAATTCAATATGGGAAAAGTGGCGGTACTGCACACAGACCATCAGAATATCATCATTATTGCATCACTTAAGATACCTCCGTTCAGCAGCAGACAGTTAACCAGTTTGGGGATAGTAGTGGAGGAACTGAACTGGGTTATAGCAAAAGGAGTGAATGCTCCCATAGCGGCCTTTAAGGATACCTGTGCAACAATTTTGCAGGTGGATACGCCGGGGGAAACCCGTGCGGACGTTACCACCTTTATTTTTAAAAACAGAAGAGTGCCGTTATATCCATTTGAAGCGATCAACAATGTATAAAGATCATATTTTTCAGGAATTTAAGGGAAGAGCCATTACGCTTCCGCAACCTTTTTATACCGAAGGCCCGGTAATAGACAGGGAGGGCAATTTGTTTGTCACAAATCTGAAAGGAGGCCAAATCCTGAAAATTGACAAAAACGGGGCTGCCACAGAATGGGCACGGACCACTTGTCCGAACGGGCAGATGATTAATGAAAAGGGAGATCACCTGGTTTGTGATAGTCTGGAAGGGGCTATAAAACAATTTGATAAAAGCGGGAGGCTGGATAAAATAGCGGTGAGGGGCTTAATTTCCGGCTATAGGATCAGTTGCCCCAACGATCTGATCAGCGATACTAACGGGGGATTCTTTTTTACCGATTCGGTCCGGCATTGCGGTATTGTCGGACATGTGGATCGCACCGGCACAGCAAGGATCATCGCCAAAGAATTGGACTACCCTAACGGACTTGCGATCAACCCGGTCCGGGGCCAATTATATATTGCGGAAAGCTACAAAAACAGAATTCTGGTGGCCGACCTGCGACTGCCCGGAAGCACTCCGGAAGTTTTTTGCGATTTGCCGGTCAATCCTTCCGGGAAAAAAAGTGGCAACCTGCCGGATGGCCTGGCTGTGGATTGCTTTTACAATCTTTGGGTGGCACATTATGGAATGTCCTGCTTATGGGTTTTAAATGACAGGGGTATGTGCATTGGTAAATATGAAACGGGCATCCCCCTTACCTCTAATGTTTTTATGAATGATAACTGGTTATTGGTTACAGGAGGAACAGGCGAGCCCGGTCCGGGGATGATAAAAATTGTAAAAATGCGCAGAAGATGACGAGTAATTTTGAAATTTCCCCATTAACACTCGGAACGGTTTCGCTGGGGCTTAACTACGGCGTTTTTGAAGGGCAGCGTCAGCCGGATAAGCGAACGGCGGTGCATTTGATCGATACCGCAATAAAAAACGGGATCACCTGTTTTGATACCGCCCGGGAATATGGAACAGCGGAAACACTGTTGGGCGAGCTGCTATCGGGGACTTCCGTGGGGCAGGTTTCGATTGTAACAAAGTTTAAAATATCGAAAGAGGCTGTAGGGGATTTTTCACTGGCGAAAGAACAGGCGCGCAGCAGTGTTTTAGCATCGCTTCAACAATTGAAGCTTGCCCGGCTGCCCTTTTGTTTATTTCATATGGTTTCAGATTATAACACAGATGTAGTTGCCGAAATGCTTCCGGGCCTTTTCGTTTCACTGAAGCAGGAGGGGCTGATCGGTTCCGGCGGTATTTCAATTGATAATCTGTCCGAGTTGCCGCGGCTGGCATTCCTTCCGGAAGTCAGCGTACTGCAACTGCCGCTTAATATTTTTGATCAGCGCTTCCCCGAAGATCATCCGGTTTGGGAGCAACTCGAAAAGGAAAATAAAATTGTTTTTGCACGGAGCGTCTTCTTAAAAGGACTGCTCCTCAGGAACCCCTCAGCACTTACCGGGAATTTACAGCCGGCTGCTTTTTACCTGGAAGGGCTAGCTGCTTTTGCAAAAAGATGCAAGATGAGCATTGCTCAATTCTGTTTTTCCTATGTACGGAATTTTAAAGCGATTGACAGTATCGTTGTGGGCGCCGATAATGAAGCCCAGCTCCTGGAGAATATTGGCTTAATGCGCACGCCCCCGATTCCGCAGCAAATTTTAGAAGAGGCGAAATTTTTTTTTAAGGATGTTCCGGAGCAGTTGCTTATTCCTAAAAATTGGAAATTGTAAAAAATGAATCATTTGTTTAGTCTTGAAGATAAAGTAGTGCTGATCACCGGCGGAACCGGTTTGTTTGGGAAACCGATGTCGCTGGCCCTGGCAGAAGCCGGGGCGCAGGTGATCATTGCTTCCCGGAATATGGAAGCCTGTACGCGTTATGCGAAGGAGTTGAAAGGATTGGGTTTCAAAGCGGCCGCCTTGCCGTTAGATCTTAAAGAGGAATCCTCAATTACTGATTGTGTTGCCGCAATACTCAATACCTATAAAAAGATTGACATATTGGTTAACAATGCGGTTTCAAGAGAAGGCTTTAAGAACCTGGCTGATCTGCAAAAAGAAGAATGGGAAAATGCACAGGCGGTAAATGCAACAGGGCTTATGCTGTTGACAAAAGCAGTGTTAGCGCATATGTGTTCCCGCCGCCGGGGCAATATTATAAATATAGGATCGATACAGGGAGCGGTCGGGCCTAATTTTCCGGTCTACGGCACAACCGGCATGACGAGCCCGGTTAATTATACTTATGATAAATGGGCGCTGGTCGGATTTACAAAATGGATTGCCAATTATTATGGGAAATTTAATATCCGCTGCAATTGTCTTAGCCCCGGAGGGTATGGCCCCGGTGTTAACGAAACTTATGGAGAGACGGCCTTTACGACGAATTATAAACAATTAACTCCACTGGGCAGATTCGCTAACGACAATGATATCAAAGGTCCGATCGTGTTCCTGGCTTCCGAAGCGTCTGCTTATATTACAGGGCACAATCTTTTGGTGGACGGGGGCTGGACAAGCTGGTAATGATTGTATATGGAAAAGAAAATGTTTTTTATTTGTATGTTATCCATGCTGTTAATGAACAAGGGCATTGCCCAGGTCCGGTTGAGCTATAATTTAGTGCCTTCGATTCCGGACAGGGAAGGCTTTGCAGGGATGTTCGCGGGCGTAAGCAATGGTTTTGTTGTAGCAGCGGGAGGCGCTAATTTTCCGGATAAGATGCCCTGGGAAGGAGGTAGTAAAATGTGGTATAACGACCTGTTCCTTTTTAATAAACAAACCGGCCAATGGGGAAGAAGCCCTGTTTCGCTTCCAGGAAAGCGCGCCTATGGAGTTACCGCCTCTTATAATGAAAAAGTAATTTTAGTGGGAGGGAGCGATGAAAAAAAACATTACAGTGAAGTTTATTCCATTAAAGTCGAGAATAGTGGGATAGTACTGGATTCGATGGCGTCGATGCCCGTTGCGCTGGCCAATATGACGGGTGCTCTTGCCGGCGATTTTTTGTTCGTTGCCGGGGGAACGTTTGGCCCTGATGGCGGTCCCGTTACTACTTTTTTAGCTCTGGATCTGAAAAAAAATAAGTGGGTCCAATTGCCATCCTGGCCGGGACCGGAACGTATGAACGCCGTGTCTGCGGGGGTAGGCAACCGTTTTTTTATTTTCAGTGGTATACAAACCGAAAATTCAAAAGAGGGTGTTAAGCGGAATGTTCTGGATGATGGATATTGTTTTTCGCCCATCCTTAAAAACGGTGAATTAGTGGGCGGTAATTGGCATAAAATTGAAAAGATCCCATGGGGCATTGCGGCGGGGCCTGGTCCGGCTCCGGTGGTTCAAGATCGCTTTGTGATCTTCCCCGGTGGGTTGGATAATGCCACGGCCCAGCATAAAGACCCGCTTACGCATCCGGGGTTTATTTCAGATATATTATCATATGACACAAAATTAAACAGGTGGAGTACAATTGGCCATCTTCCAAAAACGGAAATGCGGCTAACGGCGCCCGTTGTTGCGTATGACGGATCTTTTTGGATCATCAACGGAGAAGTAAAGCCTGGAAAGCGCACCCCTACGGTACTTTCGATAAAAATTAAATAAAAGAACAGTATAAGTATTGTTCGCATTAAATGATCTTGTAAAAGCTATAAAATGACCAGGTATCAGCAGTCGAAACAATTATTGGAGCGTGCGGGTAAAGTGCTTGCAGGAGGCGTTTCCTCAGAGTTTAGAAAATATAATCATCCTCATGCCTTGTTTTATTTATCCGCAAAAGGCAGCCGTATTGTGGATGTTGATAACAATGAATATTTAGATTTTACATTAAGCCAGGGACCGATGATCCTGGGACATTCCCATCCCGAAGTGCTGGAAGCCGTCGCCAATTATTCGGTCCGGGGGCAACTTTATGCTGGTCAGCATTTACAGGAATTGGAGCTTGCGGAGAAAATCGCGGAGCTCATCCCTTCTGCGGAACGGATCCGTTTTTGCCTCGACGGGTCGGAGGCTGTGCAAACGGCCTTGCGGGTGGCAAGAGCAAAAACAGGGAAAAATAAATTTTTAAGATTTGAGGGACATTATCACGGGTGGCTGGATAATGTGGCCTGGGGCATATCCGCACCAGATCCGGAAGCACTGGGAGCGGTGAACGATCCTGTTGCCTTCCCCTGGTCGCAGGGGATCGTTCCGTCCACAAGGGACGAGTTCTTTATTTGTTCCTGGAATAACCTGAAGTTGCTTGAAGAGCAATTGGAACGCCATCATCACGAGATTGCGGCGATCATTACCGAGCCGGTTATGTGTAACAACGGTTGTATAGAGCCTGAAGACGGCTTTCTCAAAGGAATGAGGAAGTTGTGCGATCAATATGGGATTGCCTTAATTTTTGATGAAGTGATTACCGGTTTCAGGCTGGGTTTGGGCGGGGCGCAGTCTTTTTATAATATCGTTCCTGATCTGTCTGTTTTTGCAAAAGCGATGGGGAGCGGCTATCCTATAAGCGCCATTGTAGGTAAATATGAATGGATGGAGCTGATCGAAAAATCGATCGTAATACATGCGGGTACGATGAACTCCAGTTGCCCGATGATAGCAGCCTCGCTGGCTACATTGCGGGTATTGGAGCGGGACAATCCCTATCCGCAACTATTTGCTTTAGGCCAGCGCCTGATGGACGGACTGCGGAATGCGGCAAAACAATCAGGACAAAACCTGATCGTTACCGGCCCGGGCCCTATGTTTGTAACCGCTTTTGGAGGAGGGGAGATGATGCGGAATTACCGGGATACGCTAAAAACGGACCGGCTCAAATTGTCGCGGTTTATAGCAGCGATGCACGATCGAAATATCCGGATCATCGGAAGAGGACTTTGGTATATCAGTGCAGCACATACAGAAGAGGATATTGATCATGCCATTAAAATAGCCACTGAGGTATTATCGGGCTTATAAATGTTGGGGAGAAGTATTATGATACCGGAAATGAGCATAGGGAATAATAGGAAGAGGGCCTGGATGGTTGTGGGGCTCCTGTTTGTAATTGCCCTGCTGAATTATATCGACCGCACGATGATTACAACCATGCGCACTTCTATTGTAACGGCTATCCCAATGACCGATGCAGAGTTTGGATTGCTGACGGCAGTGTTTCTGTGGGTATATGGTGCCTTTAGCCCCATTGCGGGTTTTCTTGCAGATCGGTTTAGCAGAAGTAAAGTAATACTGCTGAGCTTGTTGATCTGGTCGGTTGTCACCTGGATGACTGCCTATGCAAGTTCCTATCATGAGTTGTTGCTGACGCGGGCTTTAATGGGGCTAAGTGAAGCCTGTTATATGCCGGCAGCCCTGGCGCTGATCATGGATTATCATAAAGGAAATACCCGGTCGTTGGCGACAGGTATCCATATGGCAGGGATTATGACTGGGCAAAGTTTAGGTTTTTTAGGCGGCTGGATTGCTGAAAGTCATCGCTGGAATACTGCTTTTTTTGTATTCGGCAGCTTTGGTGTTACCTATACCATATTGTTGTTCTTTATTTTGAAGGATGCGCCAACACAATTAAAAACTGATAAGGCGCCGGAGGAAACAAAGGCGAATTTCTTGCAGGCGCTGAAAACACTTTTTGGGAAACGATCTTATATGCTGCTGGTTGTATTTTTTGCCCTGGTAAGTGTGATGGCCTGGCTGGTAGTAGGTTGGCTACCTACTTATTTCCAGGAAAAATTTCATCTTTCTCAAACGGAAGCCGGGGTATACGCAACGGGTTGTGTTTCTGCTGCAGCCATAGTGGGGGTGCTCGCGGGCGGAGTATTAGCTGATCTGTGGAGCCGGCGTAACAGGAGGGCCCGCATATGGGTGCCGGCAATTGGTCTGGCTATCGCGGCTCCGGCGGTATTCCTGGCAAGTTACGCAACGGCGTTGGCCGTTGCGGTGGTTTGTTTTGTAGTGTACGCATTTACAAAATCTTTTACAGATACGAATACGATGCCCATATTAAGTATGATTGTTGATGACCGGTATCGTGCCACAGGATACGGTATTCTGAATTTCTGCGGCACGCTGGTGGGTGGGCTTGGATTATATTTTGGAGGCGCCTTACGCGATGCGCATATTCCGCTGGGCACTATTTATCAAAGTGCTGCAGTCTTAATTGTACTGGCGGCACTGGCCGTCATAAGTATTAAGGGAAAAGCTACAGAATAGTTCAGGGACTCATTAGTTTTTTGCTTGTTCATTTAAAATAAATGCCGGTTGAAAAGTTCGTTGTGCTGCTGGTTGCCAGGATATTGGGTAATGAGTAATCAAGACCGCTTACCAATAAATGTATTCCTGCGTAAACATTGCTGGCATTATAGATATGAAAGTAGTCCGACGCCAGGGAGAATTAGAATAGACCCGATATTTTTGCAATACTCTGAGGAGCAAAACCAGGGCCTGATCATTTCTGATAATTACAGCTATTGCTATTTTTCATTTTTCAATTCCGTTAATATTTTTTTGCCAGCTTCATTATTAGGATTCAACGTAATAGATCTTTCGTAATTCTTTATTGCTAAGCGCTTTTCTCCTTTTTTCAAATAGGCTTCTCCCATACTATCAAATGCATTCCATGAATTTGGGAAATTGATGAGATTTTTCCTGAATATTTCTATTGCAGCATCAATATTCCCGGTATTAAGTTGTTTATACCCTGCGTTGTTCATGAGCTCTTCGGTAGGGTAAATTGTGTAGCCAAATTCTCTCGATAACCTGGCAAAATGCAATTCTATGTCTTTGTAAGATAGCTTTGTTGTATCGTAGTTATCAATAAACCAATCCTGGTAAATAAATTTAAGTGCATCATACATACTTTTATAAGTAACGGAAAAATGGTTTTCTTCTTTATATTGCCGAAATTGCCATGCCAAGGTCTTGGGTGCATACATTTTTATCTGGCTGATAAGTGTATCTACTGTTTGCATGTTTTCATTGCCGATTGATATAAATATTTTTCCCGAAAGATTTTGATGCCTTTGCAGAAATGGCTTGAACCGGCGAAGTATTTCGCTGTTACCTCCGTAAATAGCAGGGCTCATAAGAATCATTGATTTAAACAGATTAGGAGCGGCTTCCTTGGCATATGCACCAAAAGTTCCGCCCAAAGAGTGCGCTGCGAGAATGCGATAAGGTTGCACTCTAAAATTGCTGTCTACAAAAGGAACAACTTCGGTTTGAATAAATTGCAAAAATTTGGCGCCACCACCGGTTGTTCTCATCAACGTGCTGTCGACTTTTCCTCCAAAAAGCAAAGAATGAATTGGCGTAAAATCTCTTGTACGATCAATATTCAGAATAGCAACTACTATCATTTGGGGAATCCTGTTTCTGTCATAGCTTGAAAGATAATCTACAAGTTCAGAAACATACCTAAAATGTCCTTCGCCATCAAGCAGGTATAACGTGGGGTATGTCTGTGTGGTTGCGTAATAGCCTTCTGGTAAATGTACCCAAATACTGCGCTGCTCGTTAAGCGTTTTAGAATTTATTAAAAAGGCTTTGTTGTCGCTTGCCGGAATGGTATCTAATTGTGCTTTAGCCGCATTTATAAATATCATACAGAAAATAAATACGCCCAGGAAATTAAAAGATCTAATTGCTGCTTTCATGATTGTAATTGATTGTATAACGCACCGCGAAATCTTTGACACCTCAAATATATATGAAAGACGGATTTTATGTAAATCGAATAAACTAATCGATGTTTACTTACGGGTTTACTCAGTCCCCTCCGTTGCTGAGAAAATTTATTAATGGCGTTGAAAATGTTTCAAAACTTGCATTGCACCGATTGAAAGTAAACGGGTCCTTTCTTGTAGCCTACAATCTGTTAAGGAGATATGAAGAAAAGAAAAAAGAGGTTTCGTTCTTTTAATGAAAACGCCCATCTGTGTTGTGGCGCAAACAAAATATAAACGGTGTAGATCATAACATAAAAAAAGCTCCCTTTCAGGAGCTGTGTAGCGAGGATGGGAATTGAACCCAACTCCGCCGCGGCGGATATGAATCCTGCGCGCCGTTAATGGGGAAGCGTTTTAACGAAGTCGCGTCCCACACCGGTTTTTAACCACTTTTCAAAGGCCATTGCCAAAGCTTTAGTGTCAAATTCTTTTGTATAGATCAGTTTCCAGGGCCGGTATCGGGCGGTCCAGTCTTTTCCAAATTCGTTGTGCGATTTTAATCTTAATTCCAGGTCAGTAGTAAAGCCGGTGTAATGCTTGTTATATTGTGGCGCAAACAAAATATAAACGGTGTAGATCATAACATAAAAAAAGCTCCCTTTCAGGAGCTGTGTAGCGAGGATGGGAATTGAACCCATCACCTCAGGGTTATGAATCCTGCGCTCTAACCAACTGAGCTACCTCGCCATCGCCGAACCAGAAACCAGAAACCAGAAACCAGAAACCAGAAACCAGAAACCAGAAACCAGAAACCAGAAACCAGAAACCGATTATCGGGCCGCAAAAATAGCTATTCCCGTCGGAATTAGGAAATCATTTTGCGTTTTTTCACAAAAATGTTTTAGCCGGCAGCATCCAGGATGTCTTCCATGTAAACAGCGCTATGACTTTCGTTATAAACGCATTTCCCGTCTTTTATCAGCAATACCTGCGGCGATTCATGCCGGATCCCGTATTTTTCCGCTATTTGATTTGAAACCGCACGATAGGCGATGAGATCCAGGAAATAAAAATCGATTCCCGCTGGCAATTCGCCTTTGTTTAGCCGGTTTTTGATAACCGAGCTTATCGAACAACGGGTGCTGTGCTTGAAAATTAATTGTGGCCTTTCAAAAGAAAGGGCATCAATTGCTGCTAATTGTTCTTCATTTTCCAGGTTGATCCATTCCATTATTCAGAGCCTTATTGCATGTTATGAAAAACCTTCTGCACATCATCATCCTGCTCCAGGCGCTCAATCAGTTTACTTACTTCCTCCGCCTGTTCGTCCGTTACCGGTACCGTAGTGGAAGGGATCCATTCTACTTCCGCGCTGATAGGCGTAATGTTTCTTTCTTCCAGCGCTTTTTGCATATTGCCGAAATCATTAAAGGCCACACGCGCTACCAGTATATCTTTGCCGTTTTCATCGGTGCTTTCTCCCAGTTCTTCCAATCCGGCATCAATCAGTTCCAGCTCCAGGTCTTCGGCATTCAGGCCTGCGGGATTTAATTTAAATACACCCATCTTGTTGAACTGGAATGCCACGCTGCCGCTGTTTCCAAGGGTACCGCCGCCTTTGTTAAAATGCGATTTTACATTGGCTACTGTCCGCACATGATTATCTGTAGCGGTTTCTACCAAAACAGCCACGCCGTGCGGTCCGTATCCTTCATAAAGGATCTCATCAAAATTCTCCATTTCCTTTCCCTGAGCCCGCTTGATCGCCGCTTCCACGCGGTCCTTGGGCATATTCACGCTTTTCGCATTCTGCATACAGCGGCGCAATGCGGCGTTGGTATGCGGATCGGGCCCACCCGCTTTTACGGCAATAGCGATCTCCTTGCCAATACGTGTAAACTGCTTTGCCATCCGATCGTAGCGGGCAAACATGGTAGCTTTACGAACTTCAAATATCCTTCCCATATAAAATACTTGGTCTAAAAAATTAATTGAGGTGCGAATTTACGGCTTCTTGCACGAAGTATAAAAAAACAGCCCGCCGAAAACGGGCAGGCTGTAGCATAAATAGTATTAATAGTTGATCAGGCTGTTTGTGCCTTTCCGGAACGGTTGACAAAAAATATCACCAGATGGAGCAGGGCAAAGCCAAGGGAGAAGTAAAACAGGCCCGTATCCGCAACTTCGGCGCTATAATGATGCGCAAAAGCGACGACGGCCAGAATAATGGCCATTACGATACCGGTGCTGCTCACTACCCGGTAACTTTTGCTTTCGGTTTTACCCTGGTTCAGTAAACTGTTTTTCATGCCAAAGAACAGGTATACGTCCATACCTACCAACATCCATACGATCAGCCGGATCCAGGTATCGAAAGGAAGAAATGCCATCATTCCAAAACATACGATCACGCCCAGTACCGGCACCAGCGGCACCATTGGCGTTTTAAAGGCGCGGGGCGCATCCGGATTCGATTTTCTTAATATAATTACCCCGATGCATACCAGGATAAACGCAAATAAAGTTCCGATGCTGGTCATTTCGCCTACCACTCTGCCGGGAATAAAGGCGGCAAATAAGCTTACAAACAGCATAAAGAAAAGGTTGGAACGTGCGGGGGTCCTGTATTTAGGGTGCACACTCGAGAAGAAGCGTGGCAACAGCCCATCCTTGCTCATAGAGTAAAATACCCGGCTTTGTCCTAACAACATCACCAGTATTACAGAAGAATAACCCAATAAAATGGCAACAATGATGGTGTTATTCAACCAGGGGTAAGCAGGATGAATAACACCGCTGGCGTCCGCGGTGCCCATATGCTCAATGGCAATTGCAACCGGAGCCAGGTGATCGCTGGCATTTCCTTTACCAAACTCGGTATAATTGACTACGCCTACCATTACGTAAGCAAAAATGATATATAATATGGTACAGATCAAAAGGGAGCCCATGATGCCAATAGGCATCGCCTTTTTTGGATTTTTTGTTTCCTGGGCTGCCGTGGAAACCGCGTCAAATCCTATATAAGCAAAAAACACGATTGCCGCTGCGCGGATAATGCCCGACCATCCGAACTTTCCGAAAGATCCCTGGTTTTCGGGAATGAGTGGTTGCAGGTTTTCAGGTTTTACATATTTAAATCCAACGGCAATAAATGCTATTACGATACCTACTTTTAATATTACGATGATCGCATTTACAAGAGCTGATTCACTGGTGCCTTTGATTAGTACCAACGACATTACCACTACGATAAATACTGCGGGAAGGTTCATGATACCATGCGATCCATCGGCGGCCGTATCAAAAGGTGTCATCATAAGCGCCTGGGGCAGCGCAACGCCAAAGGAGGCAAATAATTTTGAAAGATACCCGGACCAGCTTGAAGCCACCGTAGCCGCGCCCACAGCATATTCCAGAACCAGGTCCCATCCAATAATCCAGGCAATAAATTCACCCATGGTGGCATAACTATAGGTGTAAGCACTTCCCGCAACAGGGATCATGGAGGCAAACTCCGCATAGCATAAACCCGCGAAAGCGCATCCCAAAGCTGCAACAATAAAGGATACCATAATACCGGGCCCGGCATGATTGGCGGCGGCCATGCCAGTGATGGAAAAAAGACCAGCGCCAATGATGGCTCCAATCCCTAATGCCACCAATGATCCTGCAGTTAACGTTTTTTTCAGCCCCTTTTCTGATTCTTCAGCTTCGGCAAGCAACGTATTTAATGGTTTCTTTACAAACAATCCCATAAGTTCAATTCTTTAATGAGTAGAATTTTATTTAAAAAAGTGGATATAATCGTGAAAAGTAAGTAATAATCCGCTTCGCGATACATTCTGATTATATTTTTTTTAAAATTTGTTGGAACCGGAACAGCAAAACCTTTAGTTTTGGCAAATATCCACTCGACTATGAATAAGAGAAAAGCCGGGTTGCTTTCCGTTTTATTATTTACACTGGTTGCTGCTTTGCATTTAATACATGAAGAGCTGACGCCTGTGCCCCATTCAATCCTTTTCGCTGCGCGATGGATCCTGTTGGGCAGTTTTGTTCTGCTGGGCTGTTACAAACGGTCACTGACCACCTGGATATTTATTTCCATGGCGATAGGGATCGAGATCGGGGTGGATTTTCCCGCCTTTTCTCAAAACCTTAAATTCCTGAGCACCATTTTTCTGCGCCTCATCAAAACGATTGTGGCACCCCTGCTCTTTTCAACACTGGTGGTGGGCATTGCCAGCCATAGTAACCTGAAGCAGGTGGGCAGGATGGGATGGAAGTCTATACTTTATTTTGAGGTAGTAACCAGTTTTGCATTGATTATAGGGCTGGCATTTATTAACTTAACCAATGCCGGTAAAGGCATCCATATTCCGCCGGCGCTGCTTCACGAATTACCCCATTCCCAGGAGAAAGTATTGCAGGAAAAAGTGATCGGTATCTTAGACAGTGCGGGAGTGCAGGTGCCCCCGAAGCTGATCGACCGCCTGCCGGATCCCTCGGCCAAAACCTGGCAGGATCATATCGTAGATATCTTTCCCGAAAATATCATCAAATCTATTTATGAAGGCAATGTTTTACCTATAGTTTTATTTAGTCTGGTCTTTGGTATCTCGTTGGCAATGTTGTCTGAAGCAAAGAAGAAACCGTTGATAAACTTTACGGAGAGCCTCTCGGAAACCATGTTCAAATTCACCAATATTATCATGAACTTTGCGCCTTTTGGCGTGGGAGCGGCGATAGCGGTAACGGTGGGGCACCTGGGGATCGATATTTTAAAGAACCTGGGGATGTTGCTGATTACGCTTTACCTGGCACTTTTTACTTTTATTCTTTTTGTACTCTTACCCATCGCGCTTTTTATAGCTAAAGTGCCTTTAAAACAGTTCATAAAGGCGGTGCGGGAGCCGGTTTCCATCGCTTTTGCCACAACGAGTTCCGATTCTGCACTTCCTAAAGCGCTGGAAAACATGGAACAATTCGGCGTACCTCAAAAAATAGTTTCCTTTGTTATTCCTACCGGTTATACCTTTAACCTGGATGGTACCACTCTGTATCTTTCTTTAGCGTCGATATTCGTAGCGCAGGCAGCCGGTATGCATCTTTCTTTTGGAGAGCAGTTGCTCATCGGGCTATCGCTGATGCTGAGCAGCAAAGGGGTGGCGGCAGTGCCCCGGGCCTCCCTGGTCATCCTGGTGGCAACGGCGCATACCTTTAAGCTGCCTTTATGGCCCATCATGGCAATTTATGGTATCGATGAGCTGATGGATATGGCGCGTACATCTGTTAATGTTTTGGGAAACATGCTGGCAAGTTGTGTTATAGCCCGGTGGGAAAATGAATTTGATGAACAAAAGGCGTTGAATTTTGTAGAGGAATAGTTAAACCAAAAAAATGATTGAACTTTTAAGCAGCTTTAGCTGGACGCAGTTATTACAACCGCAGTGGTATATTGAAAATGGGGGCTTGTGGCTGCTGCTCTTCGTGGTGTTTGCAGAAACGGGTTTGTTTGCCGGGTTTTTCCTGCCCGGCGATACGCTTTTATTTGTTGCCGGTATCTATGCTCATAAGATTGGTGAAGGCCCTGCAGCCGAACCGGGATTGGCTTACCAGTTCCTGAAGCATTTTAACCTGGGGCATTTGCAGAGTGAATGGGTAGATCTTATTATATTATGGTTGCTTATTTCTATATGCGGTGTTCTGGGCAATATGATAGGCTATTGGACCGGCAGAAAAGTAGGGCCGTCCATGTATCATTGGAAAGAGAATTTTTTCTTCAAACGGCGCTACCTGGAACAGGCGCATGACTTTTATGAAAAACACGGCGGCGGCGCTATTATTGTTGCCCGCTTTCTTCCTTTCATCAGAACTTTTGCGCCTATTGTGGCGGGCATCGTTGGGATGAATAAAGCCAAATTTACTTTTTACAATATTCTGGGGTGTGTTGCCTGGGTTTTTGCTATGCTGTTTGCGGGGCACTTTCTGCAAAAATGGCTGATGGCTTCCTTTGGGTTTGATCTGAAGCAGCATCTGGAATATATTGTATTGGGCATTGTGGTAATTACAACGGCTCCCGTTATTATAAAACTGGCGGGCGGGAAGAAGAAGGTCAAAGAGAATGCGGCAACGGGAGCAGGCGTTACTCCGGAAAATATAGATTAATAGCTGGCCTTAGTTGACGGGAAGTAGTGTTGCTGTTAAGCAGTTTACCATCTTGCCCGCGCGAAGCGGCTGAACCCATATGAGGGACACTACCTGATGTTTGGCGTTTCACCAATCACTATTGCTCTGCTCGTTTTCCCGGCTGTTTTGTGCAGTATGCTAACGGAAAACAAATAAATAAATCAGGATGATAGCCGCTGTATGAATAGCCGCTATAATATAAAAATCCTTTTTTATTATAATGCCCTTAATGAAATTGATAATAACAAGCAATGTGATCATGGTAATAAAAAACAGGAATATATTGCTGCCCAGGCCAGGGGTGCCATCATCGGCATCAGGACTTAGTTTTACGAATGCATAAACGATAAGTGAGGCAATCAGGTAAAACAGGGCTGTTAAGACATACTTCTCTTTCATACCAGTAGTCTTTTAGTGAATAATTGAGAGGAGTCCTGCGGGGCTGACCCAAAAGCCCGTTGAGAACACGTTTTCGTTCTGAACTTCTATTGAAAATCACTCTTAAGTTTAGATGCCGGATCATCCCAATGGTTATCGGAAGGCATGACAATAAGGGCTTTTTAGTCAGCCCCAATAGCACATCCGGAACGGCTGTGATACAGTATATCAGCGTTGATGGAAAAGAATATCTTTTCCGTATTTCCGGCTATTGATGCGCTACCGGCTTTTGTTAGGGTCACATTTTAAAATGCGCCTGCCGTTCAGCAGCTCATTAACATTATTGAGGCCGCAAAAACTATTCCAGCCCTGCCGGATTGTTTTCTTCCAGCGTTACCCTTAACCATTACAGCTTATTGCCTTCTTTTGGAAAAATGATCGTTGGCTGATGTTTTTTAGCCTCTTCAAAATTCATAAGCGCATAAGAGATAATGATAACGGAATCTCCCACCTGGGCTTTGCGGGCAGCAGGCCCGTTAAGGCAAATAGTGCCCGAGCCCCGTCTCCCTTTGATCACATAGGTTTCCAGCCGTTCGCCGTTGTTAATATTTACGACCTGTACCTTCTCGTTTTCAATAAGGTTGGCGGCATCCATAAGATCTTCATCTATGGTAATACTACCCATATAATGCAAAAAAGCCTCGGTAACCGTTGCCCGGTGTATTTTTGATTTAAATACTTCTATGAACATAGGGGTGCAAAATTACAGTTTTTCAAAGTATCTGTTCTTTCTTTAAGAAAAGTATTAGAGTTAACAATTGCCGAAGGGCAATAGTTGCGAATATTATTGTAAATTCGTGCATTATTGGAATTATTTTAAGACCCATTTTAATACCATGAAATCGTTTATTGTTACGACCGGATTTGTTCTGTTATTGACCGCTGCGCAGGGTCAGAAAAAATTAACTGCATTGAACTCCTCCAGGGGAACTGTTGTAGAACACACTGTTACGTCTGGGGAATCGCTGAATTATCTAAGTAAAAAATACGATGTATCGCAGGCCTCGCTGGCAAAGGCCAACGGGATAAAGGCTTCTCAAAACCTCAAAATAGGGCAGGTGATTAAAGTACCGGTCACGGCCTCGAACCTGACGGAGATCCGGAAAAATAATATTCCCGTTTATTATGAAGCAGGGGCAAAGGATAATCTTTCCACGATCAGCCGGAAGTTTAACGGCGTATCTGTTAAAACGTTGAGGTCCTGGAATAAAATTAAAAAAGATGTTGTTGCCAAAGGCGATGAGCTTCTGGTTGGCTATATGGTAAATAAGCATCCAGAAAAAGATGCGGAAGACAGGGGCGATGAAAAACCGGCAAAGCAACGCAATGAAGCGACAAAGGGCGGAAAACAAATAAAAGTGGGCACTGCGATCAATATCCGTAAAGGGCCTGGAACCGATAAGCCGATCGTTGGCAGGATAGAAAAAGATGAAACGGTTACTGTTTTGAAAAAAGTAAATGATGAGTGGACCACGGTGCGTACCAGTGATGGAAAAACAGGCTATGCTGCCTCTCAGTACCTGGTACCTGCTGATTCAGAAAACAACGATGAACCGGTAAAAGCCACCGGAAAAGAGATAAAACTTGGTACGGCGCTCAACATTCGTAAAGGTCCGGGCACCGATAAAGCAGTAGTAGCACGGCTTCAGAAAGATGCCGCGCTTACGGTGCTCAAAAAAGTAAATGATGAATGGTCTGCTGTACGCACCAGCGACGGCATAGAAGGGTATGCTGCTTCCCAATACCTTGAACCGGCCGCAAATAAGGAGGCTCCGGTAAAGGAATACGGTAAAAAAATACAATTGACCACGGCGTTGAATATCCGGAAAGGCCCCGGAACCGATAAACCCATAGTGACAAGGGCAGAAAACGGCGCAACGCTTACCGTGTTGAAGAAGGTTAACGACGAATGGTCCGCAGTGCGTACCAGTGACGGAATGGATGGGTATGCCGCTACAAAATACCTGGAGCCGGGAACTGAAACACCCGTAGTTGCCTCAAACGACCGCAATGCAAAAACAAAGGAAGAACAGGCAAAAGTGAATGTAGAAACCACGATCAATATACGCAAGGGGCCGGGTACGGACCAACCAGTTGTGGGTAGTGCCCAGAAAGATGAAATTGTTACCGTTACCCACCATGTGAACAAAGAATGGGCGGCTGTTCGTACCAATGGCGGCGTGGAGGGTTTTATGGCCACACAATTTCTTGGGCCGCTGGATGCTATTGCGCCCATTGCCACAGACAAAGCAGTAGCGGTTACTAAAAAACCGGAACCGCAAAAACGCCCGGTGGAACAGGAAAAAGTTTCTTCCGCACCGGTAGCCGATGTAGCGGCCAATACCGATCAGAGTGGCTTCTTTAAAGCGGCTTACACAACACAAAATGGTGGCGCTGCCGGAAAAGATCAATCGGTTCATTCCGGGATCTTTAAAACCGACAAAGGCTGGGCGGATGGGAAATATTATGCGCTTATTGATGGCATACCCGCGGGAACCATCGTTAAATTATCGAATCCCGGTAATAATGCGATCGTTTATGCAAAAGTGTTGGGCGATGTAAAAAGCCTGAAGGAAAAAAGCAACTTAAATGCCCGGATCAGTGAAGCCGCAGCAACGGCATTGCGTATTAATGATGCTGATTTTGATTTAAAGGTTACGCATTGATATTGAACCAGAACGTAAATAGCTGTTTATTATAATATTATACAAAGTGTATTATAATAAAAGTTACATTAAATAGCGTAATTTATTCGGAAGGTTTCTGGATTAATAAAGCCCTGCGCGCGCTGCATCAAAGCTTTTAATTCATTTGTATATTGATGGTCATTATAAATTTACCAATCGCGCCGCTCCGGCGCCGTTAACCTATTAATTTTTAACGCAAGTTGTACGTATAAAAAAAATATCTTTGTAGTATAAAATATTTTTTCATTTAAACCACCTGTGTATGGATGCAAAAGTTACTTTAAGTTTTAATGCTTCAGTAATTGAAAAAGCAAAGGCGTATGCTGCATCAGAGGGGTTGAGCCTTTCCCGCCTTGTTGAGCTTTTACTGCAAAAGGTGATAGCAACCGGCCAGCATAGTGTTAACATCGAGCATATACCCATTGAGGAATGGGTGAGCGTTGTTGCTGAAGGTCCTGCTGTTTATAATACAAAATCGCTTAGCAAAAGCCAAAAGAAGGATTTTTATGAAAGCCGTAAATAAGTGCATTCATGAAGATCTTTATCGACGCTAATATCCTGGTAGCTGTAGTAAACAAAGAATATCCTTTATATACTTATGCAGCGCGGGTACTGAGTTGGGCAACAGCACAGCGCTATCAACTGGTTACTACTTCTGTTTGCTTCGCGATTACTTTTTATTTTGCCGAAAAAAAACATGGTAATAAAATTGCAAAGGAACGCATAGCGCTGCTCGCCAATCATTTTATCATTGCGGATTGCGGGAGTGAAGAAGTACAGCAGGCCGCCGCCGATAAAAGCATTAACGATTTTGAAGACGGGCTTCAATATTTTGCTGCTGTCAGGGCCGGATGCAGTTGCATTGTAACAGAAAATGTAAGCGATTTTTATTTCTCAACCATAGAAGTGCTTACCGCAATTGGTTTTTTGAAAAGCTATTACCCCATGGGGAAACGGTTGAAATAAAACGAATAACCCGGGGAGCTGCTACTTAAATTGATATCCCCTTAAAAAATCTTCAATCGCCATTTTTTTCTTTCCTTCCAGTTGAACTTCTTTCAGGTCGAGCAGACCATCAGCACAGGCAACCGACAAAAAGGTTTTGCCATCGGTCTGGTATTCGCCCACCGGTACGTTTGGTATAGTGTATTGAGCTGTGGCTTTGAAGATCTTTAGTTTTTTCCCGTTTAAAAAAGTAAAGGCCCCGGGGTAGGGCGCCAGACCGCGTACGAGGTCGTGTACGGCTTTGACGGGATTATCAAAATGGATCAAACAGGTCTCCGTAAATATTTTTGGCGCATGATGGATCGTTTCGTTTGGCGCGATGGTTTGGGGCGTTTCGGTGATGGTACCGGTTGCCAATCCATCAACCGTTTTTACCAAAAGACGGGCGCCGATTGCTTTCATCGTATCGTGCACAATGCCCGCAGTGTCGTCCGCTCCAACCGGAAATGATTCCTGTAATAAAATATTCCCTGTATCAATTGCGTGCTGCAATTTAAACGTGGTAACCCCCGTTTCTTTTTCGCCATTGATCACTGCCCAGTTTATCGGGGCGGCACCACGGTATTGCGGCAGCAGCGAACCATGTAAGTTTATGGTACCCATCGGCGGCATATTCCATACGGTCTCCGGCAACATTCTGAAGGCAACACAGATCTGCAGATCGGCGTTTAACTGACGCAGCTTCTCCTGGAAAACCGGGTCTTTTAATTTTTCCGGCTGTAAAACCCGCAATCCATTATCCACAGCGTATTTCTTTACCGCGCTTTGCTGTAATTCCATCCCCCGGCCGGCCGGTTTGTCCGGCGCCGTAATCACTCCTGCAATCGTTGCGCCTGCTTTCAAAAGGGCATCCAGGCTCGCTACGGCAAATTCAGGTGTGCCCATAAATACGATACGTAATTGCTTTGCAGCGTCACTAAAAATCATCCCGCGAAAATAATAACATAATATCGAAAATACCGGAATTGAAGTACCTTTAGAATGGTATTGTTTGTTAAAAAAAATCATTTTTTATGAAAAAAATTTTACTGGGCCTGGTAGTACTTATTGCAAGTGGTTTTCTTGCGCCCAAAACAAAAGAGCTGACTCCCGAAGACAGGAAGTTTGCGGTTGATTATTTTATAAAAACCAGAGAGCGGCTGTTAAAGGATGTGGAGCGGCTGAGCCCTGCACAATTAAATTATAAACCGGATAGTACCCGCTGGTCTGTAGCGCAATGCGTTGAGCACATTACACTGGCAGAAGGTGAATTGTGGCAATGGTGCATGATGGGATTAAAAAATGACACTTCTTCCCTGAAGAAGCCGGAAAAGCAAATTACTAATGAACAATTGGTTGCCGGGGTTACAGACCGCACCAAAAAAGCCCAGGCCCCTGAAGCGCTGCGCCCCAAAAATACGTTCTCCAACACCCAGGCTGCCTTAAAGGTGTTTCTTTCAAAACGAGATTCAACTATTGCCTACCTGAAAACAACCCAGGATCCGCTAAGAGAGCGTTTTATGCAAACGCCCATTGGTCTATTAGATGTATACCAGGGCTTGTTATTGCTGGCGGCACACAGCGAACGGCATACCTTACAGCTTGAAGAAGTGATGAAAAGCTCTGGTTTCCCTAAAAAATAAGCGGTATGCTTAAAAAAGACTACCTTCCCCGCTTAAAACGTTTATAAATTTTTAAATTCAACTGATGCAACAAGCAAAAAAGGGCGATAAGGTAAAAGTACACTATCATGGTAAACTGACTACCGGGGAGACGTTTGATTCTTCTGAGGGAAGGGATCCGCTTCCATTTGAGATCGGAGGCGGAATGGTGATCAAAGGGTTTGATGATGGGGTAACCGGTATGACAGTGGGTGAAAAAAAGACCATCACTATTCCGGCGGATGAGGCATACGGACCTGTAAATCCGGATATGGTTATTGAAATGCCTAAAGAACGCCTGCCCCAGGATATGGAAGTGGAAGTAGGAATGCCGTTGGTAATGAGCGATCCGCAGGGGCAGCAGTTCCAGGTGGTTGTAAAGGAAATAACAGACGACAAAATCGTACTGGACGCCAACCATCCACTGGCGGGAAAAGACCTGGTGTTTGATCTGGAGCTGGTGGAAATAGAAGGCGGAAGCCCGCTGATCATTATGCCCTGATCTGGTTTGAATATAATTTTTAAAGCAGCTTGAAAAAGCTGCTTTTGTATTTATTTCGCTGTTGTTTTTGCAAAAATTTAAAGTCATTTATGAATGCTAATTATGAATTTACTGTTGCGGAGCGGTTTTTAAGATATGCAACGATCGACACGCAAAGTGATCCGTACTCACAAACAGTTCCTTCTACTGAAAAGCAAAAGGATTTGAGCCGGGTCCTGGTGGAAGAATTGCGATCTATTGGAATTGCGGATGCAGCGCTGGATGAAAAGGGATATGTGTATGCCACCATTCCGGCTACCACAGATAAAACGGTTCCGGTGATCTGTTTCTGCAGTCATGTGGATACTTCTTCGGATTGCCCGGGGTATAATGTAAAGCCAATTGTGCACCGGAATTATGACGGCAAAAATATTGTGTTACCAGATGATCCGAATCAGATCATCCGCCCGCCGGATCATCCCTATTTAAAAACAAAAAAGGGAGAAGATATTATAACCGCTTCGGGAACCACCTTGTTGGGCGCAGACGATAAGGCAGGCGTTGCCATTATCATGGACCTGACAAATTATCTGGTACAGCACCCGGAAATAAAACATGGCGTTATTAAGATCCTGTTTACCCCCGATGAAGAAATTGGCCGTGGGGTGGACCATGTAGACCTGGCGCGCCTGGGCGCGGATTTTGGTTATACGCTGGATGGCGGCCCACGGGGCGGTTACACCGGTGAAACTTTTAGTGCAAATGGTGTAACGGTAACCTTTCTGGGTAACAGTATTCATCCGGGGTATGCAAAGAACAAACTGGTAAACGCGATAAAGATCGCGGCGGCATTTATTGATCTGTTGCCCAGGGATTCTTTTAGTCCGGAAACGACGGAGGAGCGGGAAGGATTTGTACACCCCGTACATATGGACGGAACCGCTGAAAAAGCAACCGTTAGTTTTATTATCCGCGATTTTGATACAAAGCGGTTGAAATTACATGAAACCCGCCTGGAAGAATTTGCCAAGCAGGCCGTGGGAAAATTCTCCGGCAGCAGTTATACATTTGAAAGCAGCGAGCAATACCGCAACATGAAGGAGATCGTGGATCAATATCCAGAAATTGAGACCTGTGCTAAGATCGCGATGGAGCGGAGCGGCGTTGTTTTTCAAAAGTATAGTGCCAGGGGCGGTACGGACGGTTCCCGTTTATCCTTTATGGGCGTACCTTTCCCGGATATCTTCACCGGGGAAATGGCCTTTCATGGCAAGCACGAATATGTAAGTATCCAGGATATGCAAAAGTCTGTGGAAACGCTTGTGAACCTGGTGCAGGTGTGGGAAGAGCGATCCGGTGAGCAAAGAACCGGAGGGTGAAGAGTGTCCCGATGGCCATCGGGACAACAAAGCTGCCAGCAGTACTGCTGCCGGGTACATAAAAGTTAAAAATAATTGCCTCTATTATTATAATTAAAATTCAAAGCTAATGGAATTCAATTTTATTTACGTGGTACTGGGATTGGTTGTGTTGGCGATCCTCAGTGGTTTGTTTACGATCAACCAGGGATACATTGGAGTGATTACCCTGTTTGGCGGCTACCGGCGCATTGTAGGTCCGGGCCTGCATTTGAAGATCCCGTTTTTTGAAAAGGTAATGAAAAGAATATCGATTCAGAACCGTTCTGTGGAACTGGAATTTCAGGCGGTAACGCAGGATCAGGCCAATGTGTATTTTAAGGCGATGCTTTTATATGCTGTTCAGAATGAAACCGAAGACACAATTAAAAAAGTAGCTTTTAAATTTATTGGCGACCGGGATCTGATGCAGGCGCTGGTGCGTACTATCGAAGGAAACATTCGTGCATTTGTGGCTACAAAAAAACAAGCCGAAGTGCTGGGCCTGCGTCGGGAAATTGTGCAATATGTAAAAGTGGAAATCGATCATACCCTGGAAGAGTGGGGCTATCATCTGCTGGACCTGCAGATCAACGATATTACGTTTGACAAAATGATCCTGGATTCAATGAGCAAGGTGGTGGCCAGTAATAACCTGAAGGCGGCTGCGGAAAACGAAGGACAGGCCTTGCTGATCACCAAAACAAAATCGGCGGAGGCCGAAGGAAACGCAATCAAGATCAGCGCCGAGGCGGAGCGTGAAGCAGCAAAACTAAGAGGACAGGGAATTGCGCTGTTCCGCGAAGAAGTGGCAAGAGGGCTGTCTTCCGCTGCAGTGGAATTGCGCCAGGCGAACCTCGATACCAATTTTATTTTATTTAGCATGTGGACAGAAGCAATTAAGAATTTTGCCGAATACGGAAAAGGAAATGTGATTTTCCTGGACGGAAGTACCGAAGGAATGGAACATACGATGAAACAGTTTCAGGCAATGATGATGCGGAACGAGGCGATCCAGGATGGCAATACAGCGAGTTGATTTTTTGAACCATTAAGAGCCTAATTCCTAATGGCTTATTGTTTATCGTTTATCGTTTCCCGTTTGGTAGCTTTTACAAACCGTTCTTTGCCCTGCATATCGGTTTGAACAATTGTTGTGAAGCCACTGGCATTAAAAAGCGCATTGGTAGCGGCGCCCAGGCTTTCGTGAATTTCAACATAAATGGCGCCACCGGTGTTCAACAGTTGTTTCGCCGCGGCGGCTATCTTCCGGTAAAAGAGCAGCGGATCCTGATCCGGAACAAATAATGCCAGTGCCGGTTCGTAATCCACCACGTTAGGATTCATGGTGTACTTATCTTTTTCAGGAATATAAGGCGGATTGCTGATGAGGATATCTGCCTTCGGTAATAGCGACCAGCCGATTTCATTTAAAAAATCCAGTTGTATAAAATTGATCATTGCATTGTGGGTGCTTGCGTTCCTTTGGGCCACGACCAATGCCCCCGCGCTGATATCACAACTGGTAATAAGCGCCTGGGTTAGTTTCCGTTTCAAAATAATCGGGATGCAACCGCTGCCGGTGCCGATATCCAATATATTTAATGCCGGCTTTGTATTGTGCTCGCGGATGACCCAATGCACCAGTTCTTCCGTCTCGGGCCGTGGGATCAACACATTTTCATCAACATAAAAGGGGATATCATAAAACCAGGCCTCGTTTAAAATATATTGTATGGGCTCCTCCTGCAACAATCGTTTACTGATGTTTTCAAGGAATATTGCCTTGTTGGAAGGAAAAGCAGCATCGGCTTGATGATCGTTGCAATAATGAACGAGAAGGTTCCAGATATTCGCCGCTTCCTGTTTTTCATAGACGGCGCTTATTGTATCAATAAATTTATCTTTAAAACGATGCAGCTCCATTCTGCAAACTTAATTCATTTACATTTGTAAAAATGGAGCATACTGTCCATAGCAATTATTTACGGCGTTGTTTTCAGTTGGCACAATTGGGAGCAGGAAACGTAGCGCCCAATCCGATGGTGGGCGCTGTATTGGTGTTTGATGACAAAATTATAGGCGAAGGCTATCATCAGCGCTATGGAGAAGCGCATGCCGAAGTGCATTGTATTAACAATGCGTTGAAAAGCCATCCTGACCTGATCTGTCACTCCACTTTATATGTATCGTTGGAACCTTGTTCACATTTTGGCAAAACGCCGCCCTGTGCTGATCTGATCATCCAACACCGGATACCCAAAGTCGTCATCGGCTGCAGGGATAGCTTTGAGGCCGTGAACGGAAGGGGCGTAGAGCGATTGCGGAATGCGGGAGTAGCAGTCGTTGAACATATCCTGGAGCAGGAAGCGATGGCGTTGAATAAACGTTTTTTTACGTTTCATCAGTTAAAGCGTCCTTATATTATTTTAAAATGGGCGCAGACAAAAAATAATGTTATCGGTTCCAATGACGATGAGCGGTTGCTGATCACTTCTGCAGTTACCAATCGCCTCGTGCATCAATGGCGGACAGAAGAAGCGGCAATAATGGTTGGCGCCAAAACCGCAGTTAAAGACGATCCTTTGCTGGACAACAGGAACTGGTATGGGAACCCTCCTGTGAAAATTATTGTTTCCGCTTCCGGAAACCTGCCCGGTCATCTGAAGTTATTTCAATCGGGGGCACCCGTGCTTGTATTTACTACTCAGCAAGGTAAAGATGAGGGCCAAAAGCGTTTTATAAAAGTTGCTGCATCTGATTTTTTGGATGCAATGCTGCGTGAATTGCATCAATTGCAATTACAGAGCGTCCTGGTAGAAGGCGGCGCCCAATTGTTAAAATCCTTTATCGACGCAGGTTTGTGGGATGAGGCACGCGTTATAACCCATACCACCATGGTCGCAGCAAGTGGTGTGCAGGCCCCAAGGCTCCATAATGAGGCATTGCTGCAAACGGAAATTTTCTTAACGGATGAAGTAGCCATTTATAAAAATAATACAAATCATTTTATAGGATCTGATGGATAAAATGCATTATTACCAAACTATTGAAACCGGCGCCCAGGCTGAATATAAAGATAGAGGCAGCCGGTTTATTGCTTATACCTACCCGCTTAAAAACACAGACGAGTTTAAAAAGATCATTGCAGCCGTAAAGAAAGAGCACCCTAAAGCCAACCACCATTGTTTTGCCTACCGGTTGGGAACGGATGGTACGCAGTTCCGGGCAAGTGATGCAGGAGAACCTTCGGGAACGGCCGGCCGACCGATATTGGGTCAGATCGACAGCCGGAATGTAACAGACATTCTTATTGTGGTGGTTCGTTATTTTGGTGGAACCTTATTGGGCGTTCCCGGTTTGATCAATGCCTACAAAACGGCTGCAGCACTGGCTTTGCAGGTAACGCCGGTTGTGCGTAAGCCCATCCTGGATAAATTTAACCTGCAGTTTGATTATACACAGTTAAACCCTGTTATGACCATTGTGAAACAGTTTGATTGCAGTGTGCTCAAACAGGATGTTCAGTTGTTTTGCTCGCTGGATATCGGTATTCCTAAAAACAGGGTAACCGAGGCGATGCATCGATTGGGAGATATAGCAAATATTGCCATAAAGCCTTTGGAAGAAATTAAATAAACGCCCGACGGTGCTGCCCGCCTCTTAAATCTACCATTTGTTTTCCTTTCTGTCCATTGTTAATAAACAGGCGGCAAGGGAACTTTGCTGTAATAAAACAATAATTTATGGCAAAGGCATATTTAGAGATCACCCTTCAAATTGAAGCGGCAAACCGCGCAAATGCTGCGGCCGTTTATAGCAAGTATAAGGCTCCTTTCCTGGAAACGATTAAAGGCGCACTATCCAAAGAATTACTGATACATCCGGGGGATGTACAGGTACTGCATGGATTTGATGCTGCAACCCATGCACAGGAATATCTATTGAGCCCGCTTTTTAACGACGAAGTAGTGGTGGCGCTTAAACCTTATCTCAAGGGGCAACCGGACATTAAAATTTATGAAGTAGTCTGACTTTAGGGCGCCATTAAATCTTGAGTAATAAAAACCCAACAATACTGCCCGTCAATATAATTACAACCGTGTTTAGTCTTTTGGTAAACAGTGTGAAGGCAAGGCATAGCGCCAATACGGCGGCTCCCTGCCATTGGCGTATGGCCGCCGTAAAAAGGTGTACGCCCACAACAGCAATGATTGAAATGGAAGCAGCGCTTAGCCCGTCTAAAAATACCCGCAGCCTCTGACTTTTCCGGGCAGATGAAAGCAGTTTATGCAAGAAAAGGGAAATGAAAAAAGAAGGAAGAAAAATACCTGCAGTGGCGATCACTCCGCCCATGGTTCCCCCAACAAGATAACCGGCAAATGTGGCGCTCGATAGTATGGGGCCGGGTGTTATTTGACCGACTGCAATCGCATCCATTAATTGCTGGCGGCTGAGCCAGTGGTTATGACGCACCAGCGATTCATCCATATAGGCAAAGAGCACATAGCCGCTGCCATACAATACCGCGCCAATTTTAAAAAAGATAAAAAACAGCTTGCTCTCCGAAAACCGTGTGTTCAGTTGTAGCAGTAGCGGCGTAAACAATAAACCGGTAAAGACGGGTAATTTATTTTTTGTACTATAAATAAAATAGTTGACAAGGCCGGCAGCAATGATCAGCAATACTTCGTTCAAACCGTACAGCGAACCTGCAAAAACCAGAAGACATAGCAGGATAAGGACGGTATTATTTTTCAACGTCTTTTGCGACAACCGGAAAACCGTACCAATAACCAGCGCCGTTGTTGCTGGTCGTAGCCCGAAAATAAAACCCTGCACGTTGGGCAACGCGCTGTAATGCTGATAAAAATAGCCAAAAAGCAAACAGATCAGCATGGCTGGTAGTATATAACAAACGCCTGCTACTACCAGTCCCAATCTTCCGCCGCGTTCCTTTCCACAGTGCATGACTACTTCCACCGCGTTGGGTCCCGGAATGATATAAGACGCGCTCAGCACATCCATAAAATGCTGATGATCGATCCACTTTCTTCTGACTACCATTTCATTCTCTATGGTGGCCACCATGCCTGCAATGCCCCCGAACCCAATGCTGCCCAGCTTCAGACAGGAAACGGCGATCTCCTTTAATTGCTGCGCTTTGCTTTCTGTGTTATTTTCCTGAATGGGCAACGACATATATAAGATTCAAAGATAGACAGTGAAGGGTGAAATAAACTCCTGAATCGTAACGTAATTCAATTCATCGTCATGTTGATTTTTATTTGCGTTTAGAAAGCAATGAGGCGGTGACCGGTTATTATTTGTGGCGTCACCTCGGGTGAAGCGCAGCAGAACCGGGCGTCTCGAACCCTTTACAGGCATTACCTTCGATGAAATAGTTGCTCCGCTCGTTTTGCTTTGGGGCAAAACTTCGGTCGGAATGGCGTCCCCATATAAAGATTCATTTTTTAACCAAAAAGTTACAGCTTGCCCGCAACTGATTTAGCTGCAATAACGGCGCCCTCCATATAGCCGGGAAATGCCGAGGCTGTTTCTGTGCTGCAAAAGTATAGCCGGTCATTCATGTAAGACTCCAAAAATACCGGATGCCCATTGTTTTGGTGCGGGCGTAAAATAACCGGATCTCCTTCTATAATAAATTCGTCGTTCCATACTTTATCAAAATAGGAGACAGGGATTGCCATTTCCAGCCCCAGCAATTCACTAAGCTGTTGCAGCACCAATTCTTTGCGTATGTCCTGACTGTAGGATGCCGCGCCACTGTTTAAAAAGCCTGTGAAACCATATCGCTCGCCTGAAAAATTGGTATGATCATACATTTCTGTAACAATCCCGGCATGACTGTACAACATTCCGGAGTAACCTTTGTTTCTCCAAAAGGGCTCGGCATACTCCAACGTGAATTTTAAAGCACCGGCCATCCAGGTCTGAACCGTAGGGAGTACCTGCGCTACGGAATCCGGCAAGCCGGGTGAGAACCGGATCGCCGCTGCCGCTAATTGAGGTGGGATGCAGATCACCACGTGGTCCGTCTCGAAAGAACCATCAATTGTTGTCACTACAATAGTATTGGCGGTTTGATCAATGGCTGTCACCTTTTTATTAAAATGGCTGTTTTCAGGGTTGAGTTGCTGCGCTAATGCTTCAATGAGCATTTGTGTTCCCCCAGCTATCCGGTAAGAAGGGCTGGTGGCCCCGGGAACAAAAAATTCCTGTGGCGGCTCGAACGACTTGGTTTGAAAAAGACTAACGCCTTCCGAATGTTGGGGGTATTTTGCCAAGCCCAACTCATCCATTAACTCCAGTAAATTGCTATGTACGTCTGAGAACCAGGTGGCGCCCAGTTCTAAAGGAGTTTCCAAAGTGCCGGTAATCGTGTGTATCCGGCCGCCCAGGCGATCCGAGGCCTCCAGGATGGTGGCGTTAATATTTTTTTTTGAAGAAAAAATGCCAGCGCCAGACCACTCAGTCCGCCCCCGATTATAACTACACTCTTTTCCATTATGCGAAAATGCTTCTTTTGATCGATTATTTATTGGATAAACCAGCATTTTTATGGTAGAACTCAGCAAGAGAAAAAAACCGGCACATTAGGTTTTTGTAAATTAGCTGTTCAATGGCAAAAGAAAAAAACGATATTAATGAATATCATCTCAACAGGAATCAACCTGGCCTGTCGCAATTTGCGATTCATGATTTAAATAATTATCTAAAAGACCACGGGGGAGATACCAGGCGTCCGCATATTCATAGTTTTTACCAGATCATCTGGTTCAAAAGGGGAAGGGGAAAACATTTTGTTGATTTTAAAGCGTACGACGTTTTTAAGGATGCGTTGTTCTTTATTGCTAAAAATCAGGTGCATTATTTTGATGAGCATACGCATTATACAGGTGTTTTGATCCATTTTAATGAAACCTTTTTTGCGCAAAATGATAGTGAAACGGATTTCTTTTTGAAATGCAATATTTTCAATAACCCTTATCAGCAGCCATTTTGCCATGTTGACAATAAGATGCGTTTGGTGCTGGAAGAATATTTAAAGCAACTGTCAAGAGAATTGCAGCATCAGGATGTTTTTGGAAAAGAAGAATTATTAAGAGTCTATTTGAAGGCTTTTTTAATACAGGTGCAGCGGATAAAAAATAAGTTTGATAAAAATGAAAACAAGGGCTCGTTTGTTTTGGATGACAAAAAAGTACAGCTAGTAAAGTTTGTAAATCTTATTGAGGCGCATTACACCAAAGGGCTGAGTATATCAGAATATGCGGGGCTGCTTCATGTATCGCCGCGGACTTTGACTGACCTTACCAAACAGGCGCTTAACAAAACACCCTCACAATTGATACAGGAACGCATTATCCTGGAAGCGCAGCGTTTGTTGTTACATTCCAATCTTAATGTGAACCAAATCGGCTACCGGATTGGGTTTGACGATGCTTCTTATTTTGTAAAGTATTTTAAAAAGCACACCGGGACCGCACCGTTAGCGTTCCGGAAGTCTGTTTTGCCCGCAGATGGCATTGATTTACGCAAAGGCTGACCAAAACCTATCTTGCAATAAATGAATATTGGTGTGTGCTCTGTAAGGATAGGTTCAGAAAAGATCAGCGGGAAACGGATGTTCCGGTCTTACATATAAAACACATTAAACCGGTGCCCGTCCGGATCAGCAAAAACAAAACCATAATATGCTTTCCCAAATGTTTCCGGCTGGGAGATCAAATTTCCTCCTGCAGCTTCCACTTCTTTTGCCCAGGTATCCACATCGTCTTTGTTTGCAGCACCCAGCGTAAATATGATTTCGTTTGCGGTATGCGCATCGGCAATTACGCCTTTCATGCCGTCCCCGAGTACCTCTTTTAAGAAAAAGTGTATGACAAATTCATTTTCTCCAAAAAGAAAACTGGTCAGTTGCTCATTAGGAGCGCCATTGGGGGTAAAGCCCAGGTCGGTGTAAAACTTTGTTGTCCGCTTTAAATCCGTTACGGCCAGGTTGGCCCATATCTTTGTTGGATGCATAGCATTGTATTTCTGCAAAGCTATTGTTTAAGGCCGGTATTTTCGTATTGCAAAAGCGACATTATAAGGATGTATTTGAGACAGTTTTAGTTAAGTGAGCGGGTGTTTATCTTCCCGCAGATCAGCGCTGATGATTTCGCCGATTGACGCAGAATTTGATCAATTTGCCTAACTTCAGATATATATGAATTCAAAAAACGATGCATTCTCAATTCTTGAAAGGCATGTGCCGGATTACCTGCTTAGGGACTATACCGATGGCGTGCTCAGCCCGGAAAAGAATAAACTGTATGGGTTTGCTCTTACTGAAATTGTTCCCGATCAGGATGATCAATATTCGTATATTAACGAGTTTAGCTTTTATTCTACAATGGGATCAGAGCCCGAAAAAGAAAAAACATATAGCGATGATGGAAACACTTATCAATTTAAAGATAAGGAATTGTGTTTGCGGGAGGGTGTCTATAAATTCCTTGCAATAACTTTTTTTGGATGCCTGTATCAAGGACAATGGTATGTTTTTAAGGGGCTTCGTTTCTACGGTGCTTTGATCGGTAAAGAAGATATATTGAGCAGCTTGGCCACGGGTATAACCGACGGCAACGTTTTTGACAACACTGTTTATCGCCCTTTAGAGGAGTATTACTCATGTGGGCAACCAACGGATAACCCAGTTCGGAGGGGAATCGAGTTCCTTGAATTTGTTGGGATGCCGGAGTTGGCAGCCTATCATAAACAAGAAGCAAAACAGGATTTGCTGGCCGCGCATAAGGCCTATCTCAGGTTAGCAGTGTTTAAACCTTTTATGAATCGGTTACGGGCTGATAACTTTGAAGTGTTTAATAAATTTACCATACTGCATGGCTGGAATCTGTCTTTGATTTTTTCTTCCTCACGGGATTATGTTTTGATGCCCGTGGTTGTCATGAATGAAAAAAAAGAACACCACCTTTATTATTTTCTCTGGCACACGGAGGAGAAAAAGATGTACCGGTGGAATTATTTTAGTCTTAAAAATGTCGGCGAACGATGTCATTATGCAAATAAGATTATCGAAGACCTGTCGCAAATCAGTTATTGGGATCATGAAAATTACCTGGACTCCGACACTTGCACGTTAGACGATAATTATTTTTGGACACACTATGTTCTGGGAAAAGATAATGACCATTATCGCTACCTGATGCACATGGAATTTGAATCCTTATAACTAATCGATTCGCTCAAAAGCCGTAAAATGATGCCGGGGCTCAAAGTGGTTCCAGATAATACTGGCCAGCTTGCGTGTCAACACTTCCGCTTCGTTATTGTCTGTCCAGCTACGGTCTTTATTATTCTTGGTCAGAATACAAAATACAAAATCCCCCCCCGGCGCATTCACCAACACTACCTCGCCCCGGGCATCGTCTATCGATCCGGTTTTGCAAATGGTGCTCACGGTGGCTGGAAGCTGGGATAAAGAGCGGCCATTGTAAAATTGATTTTTTAAATAGCGGTACATTTTATCGGAGTAGCGGGCATCAATCACTTTTCCTTGCCGGATCAACGTAAACAACTGCGCCATTTCTTTGGGTGTGGTTTGTCCCCAGCCGTATTTTTTCCAGATATCCTCCCGGCCCGCCGTGCGCGAGTTTACTTTTGTATGGGGCAGCCCCAATTGATCCATCAATGGATTTACAGTTGCGCCGCCACCCGCCAGTTCCTGCAGCCAGATGGCTGCCACATTATCGCTGTAGGTCAACATCAAAGAGATCATGGTCGACAGATCCGTACGCGCACTGTCCTTATAAAACTGCATTAGTCCCGAACCACCATAGGCGCGTTTGGCATTATATACAAACTCCTGCGATAATTTTAAATCACCTTTAGCTATCTTTTGAAACACACCCGCCAGCAAGGGCACTTTCACGATACTGGCGGTGGGAAATATAGTATCAGCATTTATTGCTACCGATTTATTCTTTTTCAAATGATGCACATACACTCCCACGTCGCCGTGGAAGCCGCTGATGGCGCTTTCAATTAATGCTTTTAATTTTTTATCTTCTTTTTGAGCGTGGCTCAGGGTGTGTATAAACACCACACTGGCAAGCAGGATATATTTTAGCATGAATAAACAGGTTTTCACAAATATAAGAAAAGCTGTTGCAATATTTTGGGCGTGCCCCTGGTATAGGACAGGAGGGGATTATCTGAAAGATGGAGTTTTGCAGTGCCCATACCAGGGTCGGGTTATTCGCTGCAAGTCCGCCGCAGAGCTGTCGCACGAAAGCTTCAGCGGGCTTTCCGCTGCTACCCCTCACGCGGCACTTCGTTGAAAATGATGAGCTGTTTTTAAAAGAAGATTATAACAGGCGGTCAACCAAATGAGTTGCTTAAGGCCCGCCGGGCCTGCCGGTTGGTAGTCCCAAAGTAAACGAATGTTTATGCCCCGTCAGGGACGTTTGGTGAAAGGCGACAGTTATTACGTTTGTTTAAGAGTATCCTGTTCAATAAAAAGCATTTATCCTCACACCACGCTGATCAAAGGCCCGTCAGTCCTCGCTTGCAGCCTGCCTATAGGTTTTAAAGTATAACCCTGCTCCTGCATCAATTGCTCAAAAGTATCCATTCCGGATTCTTTAACGGCCACCAGCAGTCCGCCGCTGGTTTGCGGGTCGGCAAGAATTTGTTGCTGCCGTTCCGTCACCGGCCCGATCTTACTGCCATAACTGTTCCAGTTGCGGGTGGTGCCGCCGGGAATACAGCCCAGGTCCAGGTAATAGGGGATCGATGGGATCACCGGAACCTTTTCAAATTCAATTATAGCGGAAAGCCCGCTGCCTTCGCACATTTCAGATAAATGCCCTAACAGGCCAAAACCTGTAACATCCGTTAACGCCGTCACCGCATCCAGTTTACCCAGGCGTTCGCCGGGTTGGTTCAGGGTGGTCATGCTTTTTAGGGCGATGGCGGCATCTCCCGGTTTTAATACCCCCCGTTTTTGAGCGGTAGATAATACGCCCACGCCCAAAGCTTTTGTAAGATATAGCCGGCAGCCGGCAGTAGCCGTTGCATTCCGCTTCAGATCGGTTGTAGCCACCAGTCCGTTTACTGCCAGGCCAAATACGGGCTCCGGGCAATCAATGCTATGCCCGCCAGCCAGCGTAATTCCGGCTGCGGCACATACCGCCCGGGCGCCATCCAGCACCTGGCCTGCAACTTCCGGCGGCAGTTTATCAATCGGCCAGCCCAGGATCGCGATGGCCAATACCGGCTTTCCGCCCATGGCATATACATCGCTGATGGCATTGGTGGCCGCAATGCGCCCAAAATCATACGCATCATCCACGATCGGCATAAAAAAATCGGTAGTAGAAATAAGGGCCATGCCATTGCCCAGGTCCAGCACCGCGGCATCGTCGCGCTTATCATTACCCACCAGCAAACGGGGATCAGGCAGGGTCGCAGCGGTTGCCGTATGTAATATTTTATCCAGCAATGCCGGACTGATCTTGCAGCCGCAACCAGCGCCGTGAGAGTATTGCGTAAGTTTAACTGTTGTTTCCATTCAATAAATCAAAACCTGTTTATGCAGGCAGGGTGGTTATAAAATTGATTAATTTTCGACTATCGGCCTCGGGGTCATCGCCGGCCGCATCCAATGGAAATACATGGTCAGCCGCGCGAAGGCTCAATCCCTTGCGATAGGCCTTGTCGTAATAAACCAATGCGATCCGGATAAAATCAGCCATCCGCCCCTCATGGATAGCAGTAATAGCCTGCGTTGTTTGTAAGGGACCCAGCCGTTTTTGAATGCGCCCGGTGCTCTCAGCCAGAAAATCGGGATCCAGGTTACCATAATCTTGCAACAGTGTTTGCACGCGCTGTTCCACCGGAACCTGCAGGTCAATCAGTACAGCGCTGCGCATTTGTTGCCATAGCGGTCCTGGAATGCAGCGCCGGCCGATCTTCTGGCATTCGTCCTCCAGCCAGAGTGGTGCGAGGGGATCCAGGTCTTTCAATTGCCAGGCCAGATCATTTTCAAATTGCTCCTGTGTGGGTTGCACCATTTTGTTCAGACTGCCATAGGCAGAGCCCTGATGTTGCGCAAGGGCTTCCAGGTCTATTGCCTGCTGCCCATGTGTGTTCATATATTGCAACAAGCGGGTTTTGCCGGAGCCGGTCATGCCTCCCAGGATGCGCAAATGATAGCTTCGTTCAAACTGGTCGTGCGCCCAGCGCCGGTAGGCCTTATAACCACCGGAGACCTGATACACTTCAAATCCGTATAAACTGAGGGCCCAGGCCATGGAGCCGCTGCGCATGCCGCCCCGCCAGCAATGTACGGCAATGCGTTTATCCGGGGCTATTTCGAGGCAACTGCGGATAAAGCCCGACCATTTGGAACCGGTTAGGTCAAAACCCAGCAGTATCGCTGCTTCGCGACCTACCTGCTTGTAAGTGGTGCCTACCTGCACGCGCTCTTCATTGCTGAACAGGGGTATATTGAAGGCCCCGGGCACGTGACCTTGTGCAAATTCCGCAGGGGTGCGCACATCTGCCAGCGGCAGCGCAGTGGCCTGCCCGATCCAATCGGCTATGGTAATGGATTGTGTCATTTTTTCCGGGGGCAAAGGTAGCGTATTTAGGATGTACGGGAAGGATTTAACCGCGAAAACTGCCATCCCGATAGCGATCGCATGCGCGTCAGGCTAAGCGCGACGTTCAATCTGCTGGAACTGCAACTACACCAGCATTTGGGCCATTTCAGCTCCAGTTAGGAGCGTTGTGTTTATAGCAATCGCAATGGTATTTGTGCGGGCTCCGGTAGGACGCCCCGTATTTACGAGGCACCTGACGGAGCCGATACGTTGTGTAGATGGTCATAAATACTATAAACACGCGGCGCTTACAGCGCCTGAATCGTGTTCCTTACCTTGACGCGCATGCGATAGCCATCGGGACACGAATGAATAATTTATCGTACTGTTCTCAAAGAAAATAAACACGAATCTGGGGCTGATCAAAAGCCTCCAATTGATGCTTAGCAAGGAATCTGGTAAAGAAGATTTTTCCGATTTTATCCCATTAACAACAAATTTCCCGCGGACTTCGCAGAGGAAAGAGCGGTAATCCAAGCCCCGCCGTCAGCGAGGGTCTGCGCCAATCTACGAACTTAGAAATACCTTTTAATCGCCACATTCGTGCATTCTGTACAACAAAGTCGTTTAAACTGATTTTTAACCACATAGATACAGTAGAAATCATAGCGTTCAAGGCGGCATAGATTCCCCGCCGCGGCGGGAAACATAGCTAATGTGTTTTTATGTTCCCTGTTATCTATATACCCTATGTATCTATCCCGCTGTGCGGGACAAGTTATGGTTTAAAAAATTCTGTTGTATCCTTAAATCATGCTGCAACGCAGAACGATGGAACTGTGTCCGCCTCTGGAGGATTCGTGGCATTAATCAATCCCATTGTAAACAATAAAACCTCGCGCCATCGCGCCTTTGCGGTTTAATATAGTTTCAATCTAGTGTTCATCGCCCGTATTGGTCATTTTGGCCAGGATAAAGAAAGCGCCTTTGGTTACTACCGGGGCGCCGGGCGGTATGGCTACAAGTAAGGTTATCTGTGTATACCCAACATCAGTAACACCCTTCGCTACAGGGATCATTTTAAAATATACTTCTTTTTTATCGGCATCCTTCTTTGGTTCATCCACAATAAAAATATAATCCTTTCCCTGGTAATTAATGATAGCGTCATTAGGGATAGCGGGAGCGGTTTGTTGGCTCAGACTTACGGTAGCTGTTACGCCCATGCCGTCTATTAATCCGGTTTTATTACCGGTTACGGAAGCATGAATGGGAATGGATTTTGTGTCGCCCTCAAAAGCGGTACCAATAGAAAAAACAGTAGCATCATATTCTTTGCCCGGATTGTTCGTTAAAGTAAAATGTATGGTTTGACCTTTTTGTATATGGGGCAGATCTTTTTCGTACACGCTTAGGTCAAGATGCAGTTGCGAATTATTGACTACTTCGGCAATGGGGCTGGTTACATCTACATTGCTGCCAATTTGAACGGTGATCTTGCTGACGGTGCCGCTGATAGGTGTACGTACGGGTAACACCGCAGAAAACTGCCGTGAACCGCCCACCAGGCTTAGCTGCTGCTGAATGCCGGCGCGCTGGCTTTTCAAAGTCTTCAACTCGGTTTCCGCGCGCTGGTAGTTTTTAAGCGGCGCGGCGTTCCCTTTATACAGGTCTTCCTGGCGCTTGGTTTCTATTGTTGCCAATTGGATCTGGGCGTTCAACTGCTGCAATTGCTGTTGCAGCGGAATAAGCCCCGGGTTTGTTACAGTAGCCAGCACCTGCCCTTTGGTCACAAAGCTTCCCGGGCGTACCGTAAGGGTACGTACCACACCGCCGGAGAGGGGCGTAATAAAAGCTTTATTCTCATTAGGCACCGTAAGCATACCGGTGGCTTTTATGGTATTGGTTAATTCTTTATTCTCAATGCTGCCCAACTGCATCCCGATAGCCTGCATCTGGCTTTCCGTAAGGGAGAGCCCTTCCTCCTCATGATTGGTTGCTGTTGCGGCGGCCTCTGGCTCGCTGTTATTTTTTTATTATTGGTACAGGACAACAATACCGTTAATGCCAGGAAAAATATAGAGATCGGTTTAAACATCGTTGTTGGTTTATAAGTTGATAAAATAGAGGTATTGAATAACTGCCTGGTTATACTTATTCAACGCGTCCAGGTAGCTTTTTTGCATATCAGTAGCCTGGTTCAGGTATTGCGTCAATTCCATAAAACTCAGCTCACCGCCCTTGTATCCCAGCACAGCGGCTTTTATAATTTCCCCGGCCTGCTTTAAGCCATTGGATTCATAATATTGTACCATGGCATCCGCCTGTGCAATAGCGGTTTGCGCCTGTTTCTTTTGGCTGCTTATGCGTTGTTCCTGCAGCTCGCCTTTTTTTTGTTGCAGCTCCAGGTCGGCTTTAGCTACATTTATTTTTTGCCTGTTAGCCCCCGCATTAAACAAGGGAATGCCCACGGATACCGAAAAGCCGCTGTAGGGTTCCCTTATACCGTACAATGCCTGTGAAAAAAAACGCCCGGAAAGTTCCGGCCGGTTCTCGTTTTTTTGCACCATTATACCTGATGCAGCGATGTTGAGCTGCTGTTGCTGCAATGCCAGCAGGGGATGCGCCGTAACTGTATCCCCGGCCTCCAGCGTTATTTTTTGCAACGGGCTGTTCAACGGCAGCACGGACTGTTGCGTATTCAACAAAAGCATCAACTGTTGCTGCTGAAGGATCCTTTCGTTTATAATTTCCTGCTGCTGTGCCTGTAATTCCTTAAAGCGTACGTCGGCCGCGATCTTTTCAATGCCGGCCGCTTCGCCCTTATTATAACGTAAGGTTGCTGCCTGTAACAATGATTTGTAAATGCTATCCATCTGCTGATATAACCCGGACCGGTTCTGTAAATACCATAGTTGATAATAAGCCATACGCACTTCTTTCTTTAGCTGGGCATCAATAGCCGCCCGGTTCAGCTCATAATATTTTGCCTGCTCCTTCAGATAAATCCGCCTGGCCTTATAAACACCGGGCCAGGCTACCGATTGTGATACACCTATTTTCAGGATGCCTTTGGAGTTGCCCGCCTGCAGGTCTTCATTCTCTGCAAATACGCCGGTATTGGGCACCGCGGCTGCCGTTCCCACTGCAGCCCGCGATTTTTTTATTTCGGCATCATTCACTTTGAACTCAAGATTCCCGTTTTGGGCAAGCTGCAATGCTTCGTCAATACTAACCCGCTGGGCAAAGACAGGCAGCGTGCCGGTTGTAAAAAATAATAATAAAATATATCGGTTCATTTTTTTTATTTCTATGCTTTTTAATAAACAGAGTATTAGGCTCCAGGCTTTAGCGCCACTATGGACTTTACCTGCCCCGATACCTATCGGGGCTCACTTGTACTTTAGCACTACTATCAACTGTTGGACTCTTTTTCATTTTTACGGGCGAATAAAATGTACAAACAGGGAAGGACGATTAAAGTAAGCGCCGTGGCAGATACCAGCCCGCCAATTACAACGGTAGCCAGCGGTCGTTGTACTTCCGCACCGGCACCCCGGCTTAAGGCCATCGGCAAAAAGCCCAAAGAGGCCACTGCAGCCGTCATTAACACGGGACGCAGGCGGATCATGGCTCCTTTGATCACTCTTTGATAAATATCCGCTTCCCCCGCTTTCTTTAAAGTATTGAAGGTGCCTATCAAAACAATACCGTTTAATACTGCCACGCCGAATAACGCAATAAAACCAACACCTGCTGAAATACTGAAATTCATGCCGCGTAGTAATAAGGCGGCTATGCCCCCGATAGCACTTAAGGGAATGGCGGTAAAAATAAGCAGGGCTTGTTTTGTCGAATGAAATGTAAAATACAACAAGGCAAAAATTAAGAGCAAAGCAACAGGTACGGCGATCTGCAGCCGTGCAGATGCGTCCTGCAGGTTTTGAAAGGAACCTCCGAAAGTAGTATAATAGCCCGGGGGCAGTTTAAACCTGGGTGTTGCTAATAACTTTTGAATGTCCTTTACAACCGTTTCCACATCGCGGTTGCGCACACTAAAACCGATCACGATCCTGCGTTTGGCATCTTCCCTTGTTATTTGTGCTGGCCCTTCTTTAAAAGCAACAGTGGCCATTTCAGACAACGGCACCTGTCGCCCGTTGGGCAGGGGCACAAAAAGCGCTGCAACGGATGCTAATGAGCTTCGGTAAGCACTGTCTACCCGCACCACCAGGTCAAACCTGCGTTCATTTTCGAAAATAACCCCTGCCGATTGGCCGGCGAATGCTGCCGTAACCACCTGGTTGATCGCTTCAATATTTAAGCCATAGCTTGCAATTTTGGGACGGTCGTATTCGATGGTGATTTGCGGCAATCCGGCAATGCGCTCTATCTGGGGAGAAGATACCCCGTTTACTTTTTTGATCGCCTGGGTTATCTTTTGTGCCTGTTCCAACAGCGTATCCAGATTTTCTCCAAAGATCTTAATAGCCACATCCTGCTTTACGCCCGTCATCAGTTCATTAAAACGCATTTGTATGGGCTGGCTTGGTTCGGCAATTACCCCGGGAAGCGTTTCCAGCTTTTCTTTCATCAGGGCCGCGAGTTCATTATAGTCGCGGGTCGTTTGCCATTCTTTTTTATCTTTTAACACAACGATCAGGTCGGTGGCATTCATCGGCATGGGGTCGGTTGCCACATCCGCCGATCCGGTTTTACCAACGACCATTTTTACTTCGGGAAAACTGCGTAACAATTTTTCGCCCTGCATTACGGTTTCAACGGTTTGGGCCAGCGATGTTCCCTGGGGTAGCACAAATTCTATTGCGTAATCGCCTTCCTCCAGACTGGGAATAAATTCGCCGCCTGTTTTTGTAAAAAGGAATACGCTTATCGCAAATAATCCGAATGTTACCCATACGATCCCTTTTCGTATTGCCAGCGCTTTCAGTAAAACGGGCCGGTAAAACCGCTGCAGTGCCTGCATCATCCGGTCGGAAAGAGTGGCCGTGTGCCCGGGCTTCTTTGATAAAAATAATGCACTTACCATGGGGATATAGGTTAAAGAAAGTACTAGCGCGCCCAGTATCGCGAAACTTACGGTCTGTGCCATGGGCCGGAACATTTTCCCTTCAATACCCGCCAGGGTCAGGATGGGCAGGTATACGATCAGGATGATCACTTCCCCAAATGCCGCGCTGGATCGTATTTGTGAGGCTGAATTATATACTTCAAGATCCATTTCCGCCTGCGTGCGCTTCCGGTTGAATTTACCGCTGTAAAGATGATGGAGCGTTGCTTCTACAATAATAACCGCCCCGTCTACGATCAGTCCGAAATCGATGGCCCCCAGGCTCATAAGGTTGGCGCTTACCCCAAACAGGTTCATCATACCCAGCGCAAACAAAAGCGAAAGCGGAATAGCGGAAGCTACGATCAGGCCGGCACGCAGGTTGCCCAAAAACAAGAGCAGTACAAAGATGACGATAAGCGCGCCTTCGATCAGGTTCTTCTCAACCGTACCAATGGCCTTTTTTACCAGTTGGCTCCGGTCCAGAAAAGGCTCTACCACAATATCTTCCGGCAGTGATTTTTGAATAGCTGCCATACGCTCTTTTACGCGGTTCACCACTTCGTTACTGTTGGCGCCTTTTAGCATTAGTACAATGCCCCCCACCACTTCTTTTTCTCCATTGTAGGTGAGGGCCCCATAACGGGGCGGCGATCCGAAGCCCACCGTGGCTACGTCGCGGATCAATACAGGGGTGCCGTTACTTGCGGTCTTTACCAGTATATTTTCAATATCCCTGAAATCCTTCGCCATGCCAATGCCCCTGATGAAATAGGCATTGGGTTTTTTATCGATGTAAGCGCCGCCGGTGTTCTGATTATTCTTTTCCAGCGCCGCAAGCACTTCGGGCAGTGTTACGTTCATGGCCTGCAGGCGATCAGGGTTCAAACTTACTTCATATTGTTTGGTCTGCCCGCCAAATCCGCTGATCTCCGCCACGCCTTCAACACCCGCCAGTTGGCGGCTTACGATCCAGTCCTGCAACGTGCGCAGGTCCATAGGTGTGTATTTTTGTTCACTCCCTTTCTTTGGATGCAACATATACTGATATATCTCCCCCAGTCCGGTAGTTACAGGGGCTATGGACGGACTTCCCATACCAGCGGGAATTTCTTTCTCCGCGTCTTTCAGTTTTTCGCCGATTAATTGCCGTGCAAAATATATGTTCACTTTGTCTTTGAAAACAAGCGTAATGACGCTTAATCCGAAACGGGAAAAAGAACGCATCTCTACCATGTCGGGAAGGTTGGCCATCACCCGTTCAATAGGGCTGGTGACAAATTGCTCCACCTCCTGCGCCGCCAATGTTGGGGATTGGGTAATAATTTGCACCTGGTTATTCGTTATATCCGGTAACGCATCAATCGGGAGGCGGCTAGCGCTCCATACTCCCCAAACGATCAGCATTAGTGTACCTGCACTAATGATCAGTTTGTTTTTGATGCTGAAGAAAATAATTCTGTTCAGCACGTAAACTAAAATTTATGTAAAAAATAGTATTAAAAGGCATTCAAATAGTTTTGAATGCATAGCTGTAAATAAAGATTAGCTCAGCCGGGGTGGCTGCCAGATATGATCTTTAAACTCGTCCAGTTGTTTGTTTGTGTAAAAACCAACAATATGTTCACTCAATAAAACAGGCTTTTCATAAGTAAAGGCGCTTGCAGGCACTACGGTAGTAATCGTATAGCAACAACTGCAAATACAAAATGGAGTGCAGGCTTTTGCATGGCTATGGTTATGACCCTGTTGGGCAGCAGTTATCACTGGCTGGGCTTGTCCGGTTGCGGTCCTGCCATCGGGGCAAGGTAGCACCATCAGTGATAACAGATAAAAACTAAACAGGAACAAAAATCCTTTCATAACAAGACAAAACTAATCGATCTGAAGAGCGTGAACAAATAATTGGCTAACGATTAATGTAACGATAGTGCAGAATAACGTCCCATGGCAGCGTTACCGGTGGGCATTGCCGGAAAAAATGTATCTTGTTTTTCATTCAATCTGTTTAAAAATGATGCATATGAAACAATTTATTGTCCTTTTATTTTTATCAGTAACTGTTATTAATACAAAAGCACAAACCAATTATACAACTGAGAAAGACATCAGTTATTATCCTTCAACAAGGATAAGGCAGGATCCTTATATGGCAAGTCAATGCCGGCTGGATATTTATTATCCAAAAGACCGGAAGAACTTTGCAACGATTATCTGGTTCCACGGAGGCGGTCTTAAGGCCGGAAAGAAAGAAATCCCCGCGGCTTTAACAAGCAAAGGGTTTGCAGTGATTGGTGTAGGATACCGCTTTTCTCCAAAAGTGAAAGCGCCGCAATATATTGAAGACGCCGCAGCGGCCGTTGCCTGGGCGTTTCAGCACATTGCAGCGTATGGTGGCGACCGGAATAAAATTATTTTGTCGGGTCACTCGGCAGGAGGCTACCTGGACCTGATGTTAACACTTGACAAAAAATATTTACAGCATTACAATATAGACGCAGACAGCTTGCTCTGCGTGGTTCCTTTCAGTGCGCAGTGCATTACGCATTTTACCGTTCGGGAGGAGCGGGGCATCAATCCCCTGCAACCGATCATTGATTCACTGGCGCCGCTGTATCATGTACGCAAAACAGTACCCCCCATTCTGTTGCTCACCGGCGACCGTGAAAAAGAGCTTTATGGCCGGTATGAAGAAAATGCCTACCTGCTGCGTATGCTAAAGCTGGCGGGCAATACACAGGTTGGGCTTTATGAACTACAAGGATATGATCATGGAGGTATGGCACAACCAGGATTTCCTTTGTTAGTACAAAAGACAAGGCAGCTTACGGAACAAAAACAGGAATAGCCGTAGTCAGCACCTTCTTGGTTCCGGTTGCTATCGGCGGCATTATGCCGGGATCAGCGGGCGCGCGCTTATCTTGAAATGAACTGTGCACATTGCCACCGCGCTTCCGGCGATGCTTCCCATACAGGGCTTTTCCTGGACTATGACCAAAAGAATCTGTACCATATAGGTGTTATGAAAGAGCCGGTATCAGCAGGCGGATTGAATTATGACATTGTTCCCGGTAACCCGGCGCGTTCTATTTTTGTGTACCGGATGAACAGCGCGGAACCCAATATCACAATGCCCGAACTGGGCCGCTCCTTGATCCATAGGGAAGGCGTTGCCCTTATTACGGAGTGGATCAAAAGCATGAAACATTAATCATCATCGTCTTTCACCTGTTTACCTGCCAGGTGTGCGGGATATCTTTGATTGCCCTTACTGGCAAACCAGAGAATTCTATTTAATATATCATCATTCCCCCCGTCAACATGGTCATATTCTTTGCGCATCGATTGTATTGCAAAATTCAGGGCGTTGCCTTTTAATGCGGCTAATGGCTTATTCATTTCATCTAACGGTACCCGATTGGTTCGGGCAACAAACAGAGCCGGGTTGGGTGTACTGGTAAAACATTCAAACATCGGGCGTGCAGTGGCATCCAGCAGGTTCATAGGTGGAATGCCCAATATCTGCTCAATGGAACGCACCATACTGGTCTGATTATAATTCACAGAGATCGTTTTCCCTGTATGCGTATACGGGCTAACTACAAAACCTGTGGTGCGATAGGCCGACACGTGATCCCAGCCGGCCTGCGAATCATCTTCGGTCACAAATACTACCGTGTTTTTCCAAAAGCGGCTTTTACTCAGCGCTTCAATAATACGACCCAACGCAAGGTCATTATCGGCAACCATAGCCCGCGGCGTAGGCATTCCCGGCCGGGTACCCACCGTATGGTCGGTCGACAAAGCCATCACCATCAGTTCTGGTAATGAATCCCCGGGCATCGCTTCATATTCTTTCAGCTCTCTGATAAAAGCATCGGCACGATATTGATCAGTGATCTTTAATTCATCAGAAGCAGGGTAGTTGGGCGACAGCCAGGGGCGCACTCTTGATATGGTGGTTACGTTTTTAAATTGCAGCGGCTCGCCTTTTTTGTATTTTGCATAGATGTCCGTCCAGGTAAGTTTTTTATCCATATCAGGCATAGCGGTTTCGCCATAGATACGCACTTTTTTTCCGTGATCGGCAGCGTTGTTCCAGATAAATCCTTTTTGGTTATATACCATGGCATCTGTTTGCACATGCGGATAACTGCGGAACCAGGCGCGCACATTTTTTTCGATATAATCCGTTACCATAGCGGCATCCGTCCATTGGTGCCCTTCGGCAGAACATTTGCCGGAAGCATGATAATTGTCCAGCAATACATAATCGGCGGCCAGTTTATGCTGATTGGGCGTTACACTATCGCCGTATAAGCAAAGCGCTTTAGCCCCGTTGCCTTTAGACAGGTCGCCCAACACCTGGTCGTAAGTCCGGTTTTCTTTAATCACATATAATACATGTTTAAATACCGATGGCTCGCCAATACGTTCAGGCATGGGCCGCGCGGGTTGCCCCTTACGGGGGTTAAGGCGCGATAGTTCCGTCCGGAATAACAGCATCAGTTTTTTAACGTCCGCCGTGTATTGTTGCAGTTTTTGATCATCGGGCACGGGAATGAAAGACAGCGTAGCTTTTTCATAGTGCGAATTGTAAGCCGCCCCGGGATAGGCGCCTGTTTCTTTATCCTGCTTTGTTATTTCTTTGCTGCTGATGCGGGAGCCTTCCCCTTCCAGGTTGGTTACCACCAGTTGGCTGTCGATTATGCGCACGCCACCGGGATACGATTCCGTAGGGATATATCCTTTTACATGACCCGACCCTTTACCCAGGTTGATCACCGCAAGTGCGTTGTCCATGCCATTGGCTACATACAAAGTTTTTCCGTCAGGGGAAACATCCAGCGCGTTAGGCGAATCGCCGATAAAGCCAGACGTATGTCCGTCTATTTTTACAAGGATCGTTGCTGCAACAGATAACGTGTTCGTATTAATTACCGTAATATCATCGGAATTGCCATTGGCCACATATACAAATTGTCCATCCGGACTGGCCACCAGATCGTTTGGATGCAGGCCGGCCGGTACTTCTTTGATCAAAGCCCCTTTGGTGTCAAAAACGGAAACCGATCCGCCCGAAGCGGCGCCCGTAACGGGATCAATAAACATCTTACCATAGGGCACGCCGGCCGTTTCTGCAGTTGCACCCGCATTGGGTAGGGTACCCCCCCAGTTGCTTACATAAATGCGGCTGTTTACAACAGTAATGCCGTAGGGTGCCACGCCAGTGGACGCGCTCCATACCCGTTGCTTAGTGTTGAGGTTTATTTTTTCAAGCGTGTTATTCCCGTTTAGTACCACATATAAGTAAGGGGTACCCCCTTCATTATGCACGGCTACTTCGTTGGGTAAAGCCAGCGGGGCAGGAGCTACCGCGGTAAAACGGATGGTATCGGTTATTTTAAGATCGTTGCCATTCCATGCTGCTTCAAAAACGACTGATTGCCGTTCGCCGCCACTCTGCGCCGCACTCCAGAAAATACGGGTGTTGTTGCCGCTTCTCAATACTTCGATACCCGAATAAGTGCTCATAAATCCTTTGTAAGCGGAACCCGTAAAGCTCCAACTGGCCGTGATCTTTCGCTGCTGATAATCGACTACAGCAATGCCATAACGGTCCTCTACCGCAAGCAGGGTAGTGCCGGGAATCCGCTTCAGATCAAGACTGTGGTTTTCAAGATTAAGATCACCATAACGCAATACCGTTCCCGCCGGGCGAATAATACGGTTATGCGGCATCAGTACCGGCAGTTCACTGCGGGTGAGCGTGCTGTTGTCATAGGCAGTATAATACGGATCGGTAGCGGTTTGCTTTGCCGGTGCCACCACCTGGGCGGTTACCTGATCCGTTAACAGGCAGGCAATGCACATTATTGCCATAAAATAAAAACGGTTAATTTTTTTCAGATGAAAGAAGCGCATAAATGAAGCGATTTGGTATAGAATCTGTTTAGTTTTTTTTAAATTTCAACACATAGATACATAGCATTATAATAGCAGAAAAAGAAACATACAAACATACCAGTTATGTTCGGCCTTTGGCGGGATCTATGTAGTCTTAAATACTATGATTGCTGCTGTAATACCCTGCAAGGTAAAAAGAAACAGAACGTGCCGGGCAGTGCCCCGGGTTTATTTTCATTAATTTATTTTCAACAGTGCAACAGTTTGTTCATTTATTATTTGTTCTCCTATCTGCGCGACTGCATTATTCGGGCAGGGATTTCGCAGACTTGCACAGACTATAAAACCTTTCTGCGATCCATGTAATAATGAGCTATTCGATAATCATTGAATGCGGGACGCTGAAGAACCATTGACGGTTTGAGGATTTATATATTCGCTGTAAAGAATGTTGTTACAATGAAATTATTTACTATTTTCGCACTCCTTATCAAAAAATGGTAAGCCCGGGTGGCGAAATTGGTAGACGCACCACCTTGAGGTGGTGGCGCTGGTAACACGGCGTGCTGGTTCGAATCCAGTCCCGGGCACGAGGCCTTCCGACGAATAGTCGGGAGGCTTTTTTATTCCCTCAGTAACTCATGGTATATTTGTAATTATATTATGACATACCAACAAACGCTCGACTATATTTATACCCGCTTGCCCATGTTCAGTAATATTGGCGCTACGGCTATTAAAAGTGGGTTCGACAATATATATGCGCTTTGCAATTACCTGGACAATCCCCAGCACAAAACAAAATTTATTCATGTGGCCGGCACCAATGGCAAAGGTTCCGTGAGCCATATGCTTGCTGCTGTTTTTCAAACACAGGGGTATAAAACCGGCTTATATACTTCACCGCATCTGAAGGATTTCAGGGAGCGGATAAAGATCGACGGGAAAATGATTTCGGAAACAGAGGTGGTCGAATTTATTGATCGGATAGCCCCCGAAATAGAACGGATCAACCCCAGCTTTTTTGAAATTACCGTTGCATTGGCATTTGATCATTTTGCGAAACATGAGGTGGCCTATGCAATAATGGAAACCGGACTGGGCGGCCGTTTAGACAGTACCAATATTATTCATCCGGAGCTATCCGTGATCACCAACATCGGTTTTGATCATGTGCAGCTATTAGGAGATACTTTAGTGAAAATTGCGGGCGAAAAAGCGGGGATCATAAAGCAGCAGGTTCCGGTTGTTATTGGCGAATCTCATATGGAGACGGCGCCGGTGTTTACAGCAAAAGCCGCCGCTTGCGAAGCTCCGGTCAGCTTTGCCGACAAAGAATTTCATTTGGAGAACTGGTTTTATGATGAGGAGACGCTTGTGATTGAAGTCTCAAAAAATGACGCGGTAGACCATTGGAAATACCGGCTGGATCTCAGTGGTGTTTACCAGGCAAAGAATCTTTTAACCGTTTTGGAATCCTGCCGGCAGTTGAATCATTCAGGTATTGTTTTGGATGAAGCGAACATTGCCAAAGGCATCGCGCATACAAAACATTTAAACGGATTGCACGGAAGATGGGAAACCATTCAGCAAAAGCCCCGTATTATTTTAGATGTGGCGCATAATGTAGAGGGGATTGAACAGGTATTGCGACAATTGGAATTGATTCCTTTTCGCAAACTGCACCTGGTCCTGGGCTTTGTAAAAGATAAAGATGTCAATAAGATCCTGGGGCTGCTGCCGGCAACCGCCCAATATTATTTTACCAATGCGCACTTACCCCGGGCACTTGCTGCTTCCGAGTTACAGGCACTTGCAACGGCCTACGATCTGGAAGGAAGCACTTTTCCTGATGTAAATCAAGCGCTGGCTCAGGCTAAAAATATAGCCCATGAAGATGATCTTATTATTATCTGCGGAAGCGTATTCCTTGTGGGAGAGGTAGCCTGACAATTAAACGTCAAAGCGATTTTTCTCTTTGAGCTGGCCAAGGCATTAAGCCGGGCATATACATTCGATAATTGTAAATTGTATCAAAGCCAATGAATGAAACTAGTTCATCGCCACATAGCTTTTTACATCGTTAGGGGTAATGGTTTTTCCGCTCAGGATAACCAGCCGTTCCACCACGTTTCTTAGTTCGCGGATATTGCCCGTCCAGTTGTATTCCTGTAGTAAGTCGATGGCTTTGTCCTCAATGCCTTTTTTACTGATACCATAGTCTTTACAAATATCATCGAGGAACTGATCTACCAATAATGGAATATCGTCTTTTCTTTCATTGAGTGAAGGAACGTTAATGAGGATCACGCTCAAACGATGGTATAAGTCAAGCCGGAAATTTTTTTCTTCCACTTCCTGGAGCAGATCTTTATTGGTTGCGGCTATCACCCGAACATCCACATTAATATCTTTATCTGCACCCACCCGGGTGATCTTTCCTTCCTGCAAGGCCCGTAATACCTTAGCCTGCGCATTCAGGCTCATGTCGCCAATCTCATCCAGGAAAAGTGTGCCGCCATTGGCTTGCTCAAATTTTCCAATGCGCTGTTTTATAGCTGAAGTAAAAGATCCCTTTTCGTGTCCGAAAAGCTCAGATTCAATAAGTTCTGTTGGTATTGCTGCGCAATTCACCTCAACCAGAGGGCTATTGGAGCGACTGCTCAACTCGTGTATCCAGCGGGCCACCAGTTCTTTTCCCACGCCATTTTCCCCTGTAACCAGCACCCGCGCTTCCGTGGGCGCAACCTTTTCAATAGTGTCTTTTATTTTCTGAATAGGGGCAGAACCGCCTACAATTTCCTGAACCTTGGATACTTTCTTCTTTAATACTTTGGTTTCTGTAACAAGCGTGGTTCTTTCCAGCGCGTTGCGAAGGGTGATCAGCAAACGGTTCAGATCGGGCGGTTTTGAAATAAAATCATAAGCTCCTTTTTTAACCGCTTCCACAGCCGTTTCGATGGTGCCGTGCCCGGTGATCATAATAATGGGAACATCAGGAGCGATGGTGGTAGCTTTTTCCAAAAACTCCATCCCGTCCAGCTTAGGCATTTTAATATCGCATAAAACCGTATTAAAGGTCTTTTCTGAGAAAAGCTTCAGGCCTTCCTCGCCATCAACCGCTTCTGTAATTTTATATCCCTCAAAAGAAAGGATTTCAGAAAGCGTCTTTCTTATCGAAGCCTCGTCGTCAATGATCAGGATTTCCTGTTGGCTATCGCTATTTTTATTCTTTGGCACAATTTCATTTTGAGTTCAATAATAAAATACGGATCGCCTGCGTCTTCCGGCGCGAAACTATTTTTTCATATACAGCACTTCTTTCACCAGTTTTACCGTTCTGGGTACATCCGGTAAAGCGGCTGCTACAAGATTAGCCGCATAGTGCAGGGGCGCATCGGCTGCTGTAATCCTTCTGACCGGTGCATCCAGGTAATCAAAAGCATCTTTCTGTACGCGGTAGGAGATCTCTGAAGAAACGGAAGCAAAAGGCCATTGTTCTTCTACAATTACCAGGCGATTTGTTTTCTTTACACTCTTCAGAATCGTTTCCATATCCAGCGGGCGGATCGTGCGCAGATCGATCACTTCAGCGCTGATACCTTCTTTTTCGAGCTCGCTAGCGGCAGCCAGGGCCACTTTCATCATCTTATTAAAGGATACAATCGTTACATCGGTACCTTCTTTTTTTACGTCGGCCTTACCTAATTCTATATAGTATTCTTCTTCCGGCACTTCCATTTTGTCGCCGTACATCTGCTCACTTTCCATAAACATCACCGGGTCTTCTTCAAAACGGATTGCCTGCTTTAAAAGCCCTTTGGCGTCATAGGGGTTGCTTGGGGAAACTACTTTAATGCCGGGAATATTAGCATACATGGCTTCAAAAGCCGTAGAGTGCTGCGCACCCAACTGGCCTGCAGAGCCGTTACCACCGCGAAAAACAATAGGACAGGATATTTGCCCACCACTCATTGCCAACATCTTAGACGCCGTATTTAAAATTTGATCTAATGCCAGTACTGCGAAATTCCAGGTCATGAACTCAACAACGGGGCGCAGACCGTTCTGGGCGGCGCCTACACCAACTGCGGCAAAACCCAGCTCAGAAATAGGGGTATCGATCACTCTTTTTTCACCAAATTCTGCCAGCATACCCTGGCTTACTTTATAGGCCCCGTTATATTCAGCTACTTCCTCACCCATAAGAAAAACGCGCTCGTCCCTTCTCATTTCCTCGGTCATTGCCTCTCTCAGGGCTTCTCTGAAAGCTATAATCCTTGCCATATATTGTTTTATAATTTTTTGGAGAGGCAAATTTAAGTGAGAAGCGCCATAATACCAAAGATTACTGCTGCAGGATGACCCGCCCATGGCCGCGTAATCGCAGCAGCCTTTTGGAGGGAAATTGATAACTTGCCCTTTAAATAAACCGGCCGATGGCACACGAGCACATAGTACAACGCTCCACTAATGCGCAGCATCAAAAAAAGCTGAAAATTGTATTGAGCATGACGTTATTGTACCTCATTGCGGAAGTGGTTGGCGGTATCTTTACTAAAAGCCTGGCCCTGCTGGCTGATGCCGGTCATATGCTGACGGATGCCGGCGGGCTGGTATTGGCATTGCTGGCGATTCATTATGCCGGGCGGCAGCCGGACTCAAAAAATACATTTGGATATTATCGCGCAGAAATATTGGCGGCGCTCGCCAATGCCGTGGTGCTAATTGTTATATCGGTTTTTATATTGTACGGGGCTTACGAACGGTTGCTGCACCCGCATAAAGTGGAAACGGGGAATATGATGCTGATTGCGGTAGTAGGCCTGTTCGTAAATGCTGCAGGGGTCCTGGTATTGCGAAAAGATTCAGGAACCAGCCTCAACATGAGGGGGGCTTATTTTGAAGTGTTGTCCGATGCGCTCACCTCCGTTGCCGTAATTGTTGCGGGCCTGATTATGCGGTACACGGGTTGGTATTTTATTGATCCGATCTTATCGGCAGGTATCGGTTTATTTATTCTTCCCCGGACCTGGGGATTGCTGAAAGCATCCGTGAATGTATTGCTGGAAGGCGTTCCGGCTGAGGTAGACCTGCAGCAATTGCGCTATGATCTGCTGCAAATAAAAGGAGTGGCCGGTTTACACGATCTTCATGTATGGACGTTAACTTCCGGCGTCAATTTATTAAGCGCCCATATCGTGCACCTGCCGGCGGCTGATCCCATGCAGCTTTTAAGAGAAGTGCAGGAATTGCTGGCCCACCGGCATCAGATCACGCATACGACCATTCAAACGGAAGTGGAAGGAGCGGAGCTGAATGAAATATACGTTCACGAATAAAACCGGGATGTATGCTGTTTGACGTCTGACGTTTCACGTTTAACGACAGAGTTGATTGGGTTTTAGCAACGAAAGTTTTTAATCTAATGCGTATTCCTTTCTCATTTCTTATTTCTTATTGGTTATTTCTTATTTTACATTTGCGGTATGCAACATATTCCATTGATCATCATCGGCGGCGGGCCCATTGGTTTGGCTTGTGCCATTGAAGCAAAAAAAGCGGGGATCGATTATGTGATCATTGAAAAATCCGCCCTGGTGAATTCGCTGTACCACTACCCGGTGAATATGACTTTTTTTTCAACCTCAGAACGGTTGGAGATTGGCGGCGTGCCTTTTGTTTCCAATAATCCGAAACCTAAGCGGGATGAGGCTTTGGAGTATTACCGCCGTGTGGTTGCCTCCTTTGATTTGCATATAAAATTATTTGAAGAGGTGCAGCAGGTAACCAAGGTGGTGAACCTGTTTGAGGTTATTACTTCAAAAGATACTTATACAGCAGATAATATAATTATAGCCACGGGGTTCTACGATATTCCTTATTTATTAGATGTTCCCGGTGAAGACCTGCCCAAGGTGACCCATTATTATAACGATCCGCACTATTATGCCTTCCGGGACGTGATCGTAGTGGGCGCAATGAACTCTGGTGTGGATGCGGCTTTGGAAACCTGGCGCAAAGGCGCGCGGGTAACCCTGGTGATCCGGGGGGCGGAGATCGGCACCCGGGTAAAATACTGGGTGCGACCCGATATTGAAAACCGGATCAAAGAGGGATCGATAAAAGCTTATTTTAATTCTACAATTAAACAGATCCGGGAAAACGAGGTGGATATTAATACACCCGAAGGCCTTGTAACAATAAAGAATGATTTTGTTATTGCGGCAACGGGGTATCAACCCAACCTGCAGTTCCTGAAACAAATGGGGGTCCGGCTCAGTAATGATGCCGTGGAAGCGCCTGTTTTAGACCCGGATACTCATGAAACCAGTGTAAAAGGAATTTACCTTGCCGGAGTGATCTGCGGGGGAATGAACACCCATCGGCTGTTTATTGAAAATTCAAGAGAACACGCGGTGAAGATCATTGATGCAATCAGGAAGCAAATGTGAAAATGTGAAAATGTGAGAATTTGAAAATGGCGAGTGATTCGTGACGCATTGCGGATCGTCGTTGCTGAACCTGAGACGGCAATCCTCAATCTGTAACCTGAAACTAAAATGAGTCAGGGCAGAACGCTTAACGCGCAATGCCGAACGCAAACCAACCTTGAACCTTAAACTTTAAATTCCGAAACCTGTAACCTCAGACTACAAACTTTCTATGACCATCGCGCTGGCACCACCGCCGCCATTGCAGATGCCCGCCGCACCGTATTTTGCATGGTTTTGTTTTAGTATGTTAATTAGCGTAACAATAATGCGCGCACCGCTGGCCCCCAAAGGATGACCTATGGACACCGCGCCGCCATTGGCGTTCACCCTGTCGGGGTCCAGTTGCATCCGGCGGGTATTTTCGATGCCTACCACACTGAAGGCTTCGTTCAGCTCCCAGTAGCTGATATCTTCCATTTTCAAACCCGCCTTTTTCACGGCTTTTGGAACGGCGAGCGACGGGGTAGTGGTAAACCATTCCGGGGCTTGTTCCGCGTCAGCATACGAAAGGATTTTTGCAATAGGTTTCAGCCCCAGGGCTATTGCTTTTTCTTTGCTCATCAGCACCAATGCGGCCGCACCGTCATTCATCGTACTGGCATTGGCCGCCGTTACCGTTCCCTCCTTTTTAAAAGCGGGGTTCAACCCGGCGATTTTGTCAAACTTTACATTGAACGGTTCCTCATCTTTTGCGATGATCACTGGGTCTCCCTTGCGGGAAGGCAGTTCCACCGGCACCACTTCTTCAGCAAACTTTCCCGCTTCCCATGCAGCCTGGCTGCGCTGGTAACTTTTTATAGCAAACGCATCCTGTGCTTCGCGGGAAATGCCACATTCCGCAGCGCATAATTCGGCCGCCATGCCCATTGCCTGGCCGTCATATACATCCGTAAGCCCATCTTTAGCCAACCCGTCAATGGTAGCAGCGTTACCATATTTATTGCCCCAGCGCATTTTATCCAGATAGAACGGCACATTGCTCATGCTTTCCATTCCGCCGGCAATAACAATATCCGCATCCCCCAAAGCAATACTTTGCGCTGCACTGGCAATTGCCTTCATACCGCTGGCGCATACTTTATTGATGGTAGTACAATTCACTTTATCCGGAAGCCCTGCAAATTTTGCGGCCTGCCGCGCGGGCGCTTGCCCCAGGTTGGCCTGCAATACGCATCCCATAAGCACATCATCCACCATATCAGCCGCTACACCTGCTTTTTTCAATGCCGCTTTAATGGCAATAGCACCCAGTTGCGTTGCACTAAGATCTTTCAATGCTCCGTCAAAACTTCCAATGGGCGTACGCACTGCTGCAATGATGTATACTTCTTTTCGCAACAAAACGTTTACTTCTTTGAACTCCATAGTATCTAAATTTTGGCAAAGGTAATCAATAAAATCATTATATTAACAGTCGTTAGTGTTTGATAGGCGCCGGCCTTTAAACCGGGACCTTACAAACTTTGCCATCTCCGTATGCTCTTGTTCCGCCGTAACCCAAAGCAGGCGTATTTAAAAAAGGTACGGTGTCAATAAAGCGGTAGTTTCCCTGGCCGGTCAGCATTATATTGTCAACATGCATATCTTTAATAATATAATCCTTACCCGTATATAAAGCAGGCGCCGCCCAGTTGGTAAAACCTGCGTGTATCAACTCATTTTGAAAGGCATCCACCTCCAAATAAGATAAGACATGGCCTTTGACATATTTTTGTTTGAACACAGACGCGAAAGCTGCTTCGTTTTGCGCGACGGTGTTATAGATGCCGGTAAAACCAACTAATTCAAGCGGGGTATCCGGAAACAGGTAATTATGCAAAGAGATTTTGTTATCAAAAAAATCAATCGGTGTTTCGTAGAATTTCAGATAATTGTAACCAATTTTTAAAACGTTTTCATCATTAAAATATACCCGGTTTTCCTGGCCGGATTTGATGAAATTCCATTGTTCAATGACTATCGGTTCTATCCAGATACCGGCATGTTTTGCGTAGGCTTCCAGGAGTTGTTCCTGTTCAGCTCTTCCTGCTCTTTCCGGCGCATTTCCTCGTCTCTTTTTACCTGTTCCAGCGCCTGCTCGTAGGAGTAGGGATGCTTCGACATTTCTTCTGCCTCCTCTAATGCGGCCAATCTCCTCTGCCAGTGATAGGGTGTTAAGGTATCGTCATCCGTTAAGAACGGTAGTTGTTTGTCTTTTAAGTTCTTCATAATTAATTGTTCCGTTTGGGTTAACAATATTCACGGTGTTTTCAGTATTAAAGTTAGCAAAATAAAACCAGCCCGGCACAGTTATCATCCGCCACCGGCTTTAACAAAAATACACCGGTTTCGAGCACAAATTGCATTTGTGGAAAAACAAACCCGTTATTAAGAAATTCTCTGCCTTTTTTCTTTACAATATCCAATCCCTTTGTATTTTAGTCAGATGAAAAGAAGTACTACAAAATGGTTGCTTATTGCGGGACTGCTATCCTGTTCTTTTATTAAAGTGCCGGCAAATAAAAATGAGGCACCACATCCACCCCGCGGACATGCGATTAAAACCGGTGCGGATCAAACAGAAAAATATGTGCCCTATCTGAAAGGAAAGCGCGTAGCGGTGATGGGCAACCCTACATCTATAATAGGAAAGCGACACCTGGTAGATAGTCTTAAAAGCCTGGGTATAAACATTGTAAAAGTATTTGGCCCCGAACATGGTTTCAGAGGCAATGCCAGCGCCGGCGCTAAAGTTAAAGACGAGGTCGATCCGGCCACCGGCATTCCCATCATTTCATTATATGGGCCTAAAAACAAGCCCAGTAAGGAGGATATGGCCGATATAGACATTTTGGTTTATGACCTGCAGGACGTGGGCGTGCGTTTCTATACCAATATTAATGCACTGGCGCGACTGATGGAAGCCTGCGCGGAAAGTGACAAAGAAATGCTGATCCTTGACCGGCCCAATCCTAATGGGTATCTTATTGACGGACCGGTGCTGGATATGAAATACAAATCGGGCATCGGGATGTTTCCCATTCCCATGTCGCATGGGTTAACCGTAGCTGAGTTTGCACAGATGGCGAATGGGGAAGGATGGCTGGCGAATAAAGAAAAGTGTAAGTTGAAAATCATAAAGGTTGCCAATTATGATCACAACATGCCTTATACCTTACCCGTAAAGCCTTCGCCCAATCTGAATACACAGCAGGCGGTTTTATTGTATCCGTCCACCTGCATGTTTGAGGGCACTTATATTAATCTGGGCAGAGGCACACAGTTTCCCTTTACTGTATTGGGCAGTCCTGAATTAAAAGGAAAATATACTTTTAGTTTTACGCCTGTGTCTATAAAAGGAATGGCGGAGACGCCTTTATTTATGAACCAGGTGTGTTATGGTCTGGATCTGCGCAACTACGACGTGGCAAAATTGCGCAAAAGCGGAAAGATCAATCTGCAATGGATCATTGAATTATATAATGCTTCACCTCATAAAGAAAAATTCTTCGACTCCAAATTGAGTAAAGAAATGGGGAAGATCGAAAACCTCATCGGCAGCGGTTTATTCCGTCAGCAGATCATTGATAGCAAGTCAGAAGCGGTAATTCGTGCTTCCTGGGAACCGGGCCTTTCCAACTATAAAATAATGAGGAAGAAATATTTGTTGTATCCGTAAGTTGAATGCCATCCCGATAGAATCATCGGGACACGAATAGGTACCGGCTGTGCATGGATTTTGTGTTTCATTTACCTTGAAAAAAGTGCAATAGACAATTAATTCTAATTTGTGTATTTGTGGCAACTTTGAAATTTATGTGTTCAGCCTGCTCAATGTCTTTCCCTATCGCTAATAGAAAACAGCTTTAATATCGGTTTAATATTAGTGGCTGATTACTCAATTAACATTCCCGTTTCATTTTATTTATGTACGTTTGTCCACTATAATTCAACAATGCAGGCACGATTTGAAATAAGCGGTGAAAACTTTATTGATCCTGATAACAGCGTACTGGTGGCCCAAACCGGCCCGGGATATTTTGCCTACGCTTTTTGTGATACTACGGGCTCCAGGCTTGGAGAACTGAAATGGTTTGATACCAATAATACAACGCTTTCGGCAATAACCGGAGGGCTGCCTGCCTTAAAAAATTCCTGTCAGAAGAAACGGATCATTTTTGATTATCCTGTTTATTCCCTTCTTCCTGTGGAGTTAAACCACGGAGACAACAGTGCTTTATTGCATCTTGCGGGTGGAAATATCCAGGATCACATTCTTACTGAAATTGTCGGCAAGCAAATAGCGCTTAATTATTCAGTGCCTTTTGCACTGCTGAACCAGTGCATTGCCGATCTGCCGGGAGCTTCCTACTGGCATTTGCAAAGTGTGCGGATCACAGAAGCCCTGCACCAGAAGGACAGTGCCGCGATCTATGTAAATATTGTCGATAATAATTGCTCCGTTGTTGTAACAAAGGAGGGGAAACTATTGCTGGCACAATATTATACTTACCGGGCTCCGGAAGACCTGTTGTTTTATTTATTAAAAATTGCTGAGGTGCATGACCTGTCTCAACAAGAAGCCCAGTTGCAGATATCCGGATTGGTTGAAGCCGACTCAAAATTATATCGATTGTTATACGACTATTTTTTGAATATTCATTTGCAAAATGCCGGTTGGGCCACCAATGAACAATCGATGCCGGTTCCCGCACATTATTTTACTACCTTAAAACAGGCCGCTGCATGCGCATTATAGCAGGATCCCTGGGAGGCAGAAAAATTAATCCGCCGTCAAAAATGCCTTATACCCGCCCCACAACAGATGTGGCAAAAGAAGGGCTATTTAATGTATTACAGCACCGTATTGATTTTGAAGGGATGAAAACACTGGATATTTTTGGCGGCACCGGCAGCATCAGTTATGAGCTGGCCAGCCGGGGTGCCGGCGACCTTACCATTGTTGAAAAGGACAATCAAATGTTCGATTTTATTAAAAAGACGGCCACTGCCCTTAAAATTGAGAACATGAAATTTGTCAAAATGGACGTTTTCAAATACCTGGAATCCTGCAACACCACCTATGATTTTATTTTTGCCGGCCCGCCCTATGCGTTGACCACTATTGATGAACTGCCCAGGATCATTATCGAAAAAAAATTGCTGAACGAGGAGGGCTGGTTTGTGCTGGAACACACGCCCCGTAATGATTACAAGCAATTTGAAAAATACAGTTTCGAGAAAAATTACGGCACTACTATCTTTTCGGTTTTTATTAATGGTTAAAAATAGGGTTGACCTGAAATCTCAAACTGATAATCAGCCTGGAATCAGATAAGGAAGCTTTTTCTGATTTTGCATAATCGGAATAAATTTCCCGCTGATTTTCGCGGATCGACACTGTATGAACGATCTGCGCAGATCAGCGAGCCCAAAAGAATTTTAAAACAGATATCGCAGATTTCCACAGAAGGAACAAGTGTAATCCGCGCGTTGCCCTGGCAAAGATCTGCGAGAATCTGCGGGCCAAAAAAATTCTTTTGGCCGGTCTGACTAATGATTAAAAATAGCCCCACAGGCGATAAAATAATGAAGGGAGGCTATAAACCTCGCATAGCAGTTAGTAAACCTCTTTTCATTATTTTTACCAATGCTAAAAACGGAAATCAGGAAAATATATCTCCAAAAGCGCACAGCAATTGACCCAAAAGATCAAAGGATCTGGGATGACCTGTTGTTAATTCAATTTCAGCAACTGGCACTGCCACCCGTTCATTCCGTGCTCACTTATGCTGCAATTGAAAGCAGAAAAGAGATCAGTACCGATGCGCTGCTGGGTTACCTGGAGTTCCGCAACCCCGGGCTGGAGATCGCTTACCCCGTCTTTGATCATAGGAACAGCATAATGAACGCCGTATGGGTTACAGACAATACTTTTTTTGAAGTAAATAGCTTAGGCATCAGCGAACCCGAAAACGGCGCGGCAGCGGCTCCGGAAAACTTTGACCTGGTTTTGGTTCCGCTGCTGAGCTTTGATAAAGCCGGATTCCGGGTGGGATATGGCAAGGGGGTATACGATAAATACCTGAAACAGGTGCGGCCAGATGCGATTAAAGTAGGGTTAAGTTATTTTGAACCGCTATCAAAAATTGATGACACTGATGAATTTGACATACCTTTAAACTATTGTATCACTCCGCAGGGGATTTATGAGTTTTAAGAACGTTATCAAAAAGAAGAATAAACTGTTACTACCCGTTTCCTGGCTTTACCTCACCGGCGTCCGGTTTTTTAATTTTCTATATGATTCGGGAATAAAAAAGTCAACTACTTTTTCACTCCCGGTTATTTGTATCGGAAATCTTTCCGTAGGAGGAACGGGTAAGTCACCCATGGTGGAATACCTGGTACGTTTGTTAAAAGATCATTATAAGGTGGCCGTGGTCAGTCGCGGTTACGGTAGAAAAACCAAAGGAGTGCTTGTGGCCGGCAGCAATAGCACCGCAGCCGATCTGGGTGATGAGCCGATGCAGTTCCACCGCAAATTTCCGGATATTACGATCGCTGTGGGAGAACGCCGCGTACAGGCGGTACAGGCAATTTTGCCCCACCAAAAACCAGAAGTAATTATTCTGGATGACGCTTTTCAGCATCGTGCGATTACAGCAGGATATAATATCCTGCTTACTGAATATTCCAATTTATTTACCGGTGATTATTATTTACCCGCCGGGCAACTGCGTGACCTGCGCTCGAACTACACCCGGGCCCAATGCATCGTGGTGACCAAATGCCCGGAGCAACTAACACCAGGGGAAGCGCATGAGGTAACCAGATCAATCCACCTAAAAGAACATCAGGTGGTATTTTTCGCAACATTGGCTTATGAAGCGCCGACGCCTGTTTTTGACGGGGCTGCACTGAATCTGGCATCTGTTGAAACCCTGTTGCTGGTTACCGGCATTGCCAATCCGCAGCCCCTGCAAAAAGAACTGGAAAAGTACGGGAAAGCTATCCAGCCTTTTTATTTTGACGATCATTACGATTTTAAGGAATCCGATATTGATCGTGTCCTGCAAGCCTGCAAGGCGCTGCCAGCCGGTACCGTTGCGATTATTACAACGGAGAAAGACAGCGCGCGTTTGCAAAAATTTAAAGCGCAATTAGCAGCTTTTCCTGTGTATGCCCTGCCGGTGAGGCATCGCTTTTTGTTTGACGGCAAGGAAAAATTCAATATCTTGATTACTGATTTTATCAAAAAGTTTGAAAAACCTTAGAGAGCAGTATGGCAAAAAAAGTTAAAAAAAGAAAACCTAAATCTTCTTCCGGCAGTGAACAGTTGTTGAAAGGAGTGCTGGAAGTTACCAAGTCGGGGCGGGGATTCGTGATAGTGCCCAACCTGGAAGAAGATATTATGGTGCGCCCGGAAGACCTGCGCAATGCGATGGATGGAGATACGGTTCGGGTAAAGCTTACCTCTGGGTATGATACTAAACTGAAAGGCAAAATTACGGAAGTGGTGCAGCGGGGCAGAACCGAATTTATCGGCTCACTGCAAATGAATAAAGGATTTGGCTTTGTTTTGGGTGACCGGGAAAAAGGGTTGCCCGACATTTATATACCAGAGGAAAACCTGAATGGGGCATTGAACGGTCAAAAAGTGGTGGCCAAAATGCTGCGCTGGGAAAAAGAAGATAAACGGCCGGTGGGAACGATCCTCTCGGTACTGGATGAAGCGCAAGCCGGTGATATAGCGATGAAGGAAACCCTGTTGGAAAAAGGATTCCCTTTGTCCTTTTCCGATGAGGCTATGGAAGTGGCCAACCGTATCCCCGACCGGATCACCAAAGATGATCTTGCCAAGCGCAAGGATGTGCGGGGCATTTTGACCTTTACCATCGATCCCGAAGATGCCAAGGATTTTGATGATGCTATTTCCTTCCGTGTTTTAAAAAACGGCAATTACGAAGTAGGCGTACACATTGCAGATGTGAGTCATTATGTAACGCCGGGAACGGCATTGGATGACGAGGCTTACCAGCGCGCTACTTCTGTTTATTTGCCCGACCGGGTAAACCCGATGTTGCCGGAACATATATCCAATGTGCTGTGCTCCTTACGGCCTAATGAGGATAAGCTGACCTTTTCTGCAATCTTTCAATTGAACGATAAAGCGGAAGTAAAACAATATTGGCTGGGCAAAACGGTTATCCATTCTAACCGCAGGTACACCTATGAAGATGCCCAACAGATCATAGAAACAGGAGCCGGCGATAATGCTGCAGCATTGCTTACGGTGCATAAACTATCGCAACGGCTGCGCCAGAACCGTTTCGATGAAGGAGCGATCAACTTTAACTCGACCGAAGTGCGGTTTAAGCTGGACGAAAACGGTGTGCCGGTAGGGATCACGCTCAAAGTAAGCAAAGAGGCGAACCAACTGATAGAGGAACTGATGCTGCTGGCGAACAAGTATGTGGCGGAGTCGGCATCCAAAGTAAAGATCAATAATAAAACCCTGCCGTTCCCATACCGGATACACGATACGCCGGATGAAGAAAAACTGCTGCCTTTTGTGGCATTTACCAATAAGTTTGGCTATAAATTTGATATTTCCAGTGCCGAATCGATTGCTGCTTCTTTTGATAAATTGCTGAAAGATATAAAAGGGAGACCTGAAGAAGCGGTACTCCAGCAATTGGGCATCCGTACTATGGCAAAGGCCAAATACACTTCTTCCAACATCGGGCATTATGGCCTGGGGTTTGAGAATTATTGTCATTTCACCTCGCCGATACGCCGTTACCCGGACATCATGGTGCATCGTATTCTTGAAGAGATCCTGGAAGACCGTGCACGCGCCGATAAAAAACTGGAAGAAAAATGCAAGCATTGCAGTGAACGGGAGCGCGCAGCCATGGAGGCGGAGCGCAGCGCCAATAAGTACAAGCAGGTAGAATACATGCAACAGTTTGTGGGCGAAACTTTTGATGCGATCGTGAGCGGTGTTTCCAAATTTGGTTTCTGGGCAGAAACGGTGGACCATTTATGTGAAGGGATGGTAAGCATGGCCAGCCTTGCCGAATATGATTCCTTTAAACATTCGGAGGCTGATTATGCGTTAATAGGGATGCGCACAGGTACGAAGTTCACGATGGGCGATAAGGTTCGGATACAGGTGGTAGCCGCAAATATTGAAAAAAGATACCTGGATTACCATTGGGTAAAACCCGAAGCGCCGGCTACGCCGAAAAAGACAAAAGGCCGGAAGAAAAGCTGAGCCGGAAAGCCGTTGTGTCGTTTAATCGCCTCAAACTTCCCGGCCAAAAATATTTTTTAGCAAGTTCTGCAACTTTAACACTTGCTGATAGTAATTCCATCGCTGACGGGCTGCACCGCTTAGCCGGATATCCTCCCGCCAAAAGCGGGAGATAGGAGGCGGGCGGTGAGCTGAAGTCAGGGAACAATCCTGCAGCCCAAAGCCCAAAAGGGCAATAATTGATGAAGAACCATTATTTTTGAGGCATGCATACATTTGAAGAATTATCGGCATTGTTCTCAGAGAAGTTTGACAAATCGCATTTTCCAGACACCCCCCGGACCTTATATGAACCTAATGATTACTTTTTATCGTTAGGTGGAAAAAGACTGCGCCCCATTCTGTGTTTAATGGCCAATGAATTGTTTGGGAAAATCAGTTCCGATGCCTGGCAGGTAGCCGCGGCAATAGAGCTGTTTCACAATTTTACACTGATCCATGATGACATTATGGACAAGGCCCCGTTAAGAAGGGGAAAACCAACCGTTCATACAAAATATAATGAAAGCACGGCGCTCCTGGCGGGGGATGTGATGCTGATAAGGGCGTACCAATATATCGGCACTATCGATGTAACGTTGATCCAGCGCATCCTGCATCTTTTTAGCCATACGGCGGCTGAAGTTTGTGAAGGGCAGCAGTTGGATATGGATTTTGAGCAAAGAGCCGATGTTACCTTCGACGAATATCTGACGATGATCACTCAAAAGACTTCAGTGCTGCTGGCGGCCAGCCTGCAACTGGGTGGTATACTTGGTGGCGGCAGCCTGGGGAACCTTGACCTGCTGTACCAGGCGGGGAAAAAAATAGGCCTGGCCTTCCAGATGCAGGACGATTACCTGGACGCTTTTGGCAACCCGGAGAAATTTGGTAAACAAGCCGGCGGGGATATTTTGGCTAATAAAAAAACGTTCCTGCTGCTACGGGCGCTGGAAACAGCAACACGAGGGCAGAAAGAAGAACTGGATCATTTGCTGAGGGGAAATGAGCCGGAAAAAGTAAATAAAGTTTTAAAGATCTACCGCGATTGTAAGGTGGATGAATGGGCGCTGGAATTAAAAAGCCGGTTCCTGAGCGAGGCGCTGCAACATTTTGACGATATGGCCGTGGTTTCAAAAAGAAAGGCGCCATTAATAGAATTGGCGCAGCAATTAGTAAAAAGAGAACACTAAATAAATTAAAGGCAATTATTCTATGCCCAATCCACTACTGCGTAAAAAGTCGGTACAATTAATATTGAGAGAGGCGGAAAGCGGCCTTACGGACGCGCATAGTTCCGGGCTGAAGCGGGTATTGGGGGTAAAGGATCTTACCGCGCTAGGCGTGGCTGCCGTCATCGGGGCGGGGGTATTCAGCAGTATCGGAAAAGCTTCAGCAGAAGGGGGGCCGGGCGTGGTGTTCCTGTATATTTTTACGGCAATTGCCTGTGGCTTTGCTGCATTATGCTATGCGCAGTTCGCCTCCACGGTGCCGGTTTCGGGCAGCGCCTACACCTATTCTTATGTTGCTTTCGGGGAGATCTTTGCCTGGATCATTGGCTGGGATCTGTTGATGGAATATGCGATCGGTAATATTGCCGTTGCTATTTCCTGGAGCGATTATTTCACCCACCTCACGGATAAAATAGGTATTCATATCCCGGACTGGCTCACGATGGATTATATCACCGCAAAGCGGGGTTTCGCAGAAGCAGCGGCTAGTGGCCTGCACCAGGTAGCGCCGGGGATGGACGCGGCCCTTGCGGAAAAAGTAGCCGCCTGGATCAATGCCCCTCAGATCGCTGGCTTGCGGATCATTATGGATCTGCCGGCATTGTTTATTGTGGTGGTGATCACCTATATTGTTTTTGTTGGGGTAAAAGAATCCAGGAATGCAAGCAACTTTATGGTAGGCCTGAAGCTGGCGGTTATATTTGTGGTGATTGTACTGGGTGCTTTTTATGTAAACCCGGATAACTGGTCGCCTTTTACACCTACCGGCATCGGCGGTATTTTAAAGGGCGTATCGGCCGTATTCTTTGCCTATATTGGGTTTGATGCTATTTCTACTACTGCAGAAGAATGTAAGGACCCGCAGACAGATCTGCCCAAAGGCATGATCTACTCACTGATCATTTGTACCATTTTATATGTATTGTTAGCATTGGTGCTTACAGGAATGGTGCCCTATACCCGGCTGAATGTAGGCGACCCGCTGGCAATGGTGTTTGATATGCGCGGGCTGAAATTCATTTCCGCCGTAGTGGCAGTAAGCGCCATCTTTGCAACGGCAAGCGTATTATTGGTATTCCAGATGGGGCAGCCCCGGATATGGATGAGCATGAGCCGGGATGGATTGTTGCCTAAAGCTTTTTCGAGGATCCACCCGAAGTATAAAACGCCTTCCTTTGCCACTATTATTACAGGCCTGGTCGTTGCCGTTCCTGCCTTGTTTTTAAACCTGGATACGGTGCTGGCGCTTACAAGCATCGGTACGCTGTTTGCTTTTGTGCTCGTTTGTGGCGGAATATTGGTGTTAGACAAACAGCCCGAAAAGGCGGCTTCCCGGTTTAAAGTACCCTATATAAACGGGCGCTATATTATTCCGGTATTGTTTGTGGTGGTGGTTGCTGTAATCATTGTGAAGATACCAACCTATTTTAAAGATATAGTAGCAATAGAAACCTTCCCGATGGTGTTGTTTTGGCTGGTGCTGGCTGTTATTGTTGTATTATCTTACATGAAAAAATTCTCTTTAATACCGGTGCTGGGCATGATCAGTTGCTTTTACCTGATGGCCCAGGAAAGTCATACCAACTGGCTCCGGTTCTTAATATGGCTGGCGGTAGGACTGGTGGTATATTTCAGCTACAGCCGCTTTAACAGTAAACTGGCACCTGTAGAAAATGAAATACCAGATAGGCGATAAAGTATTAATACTGCATTCGGAAGAAGAAGGAACCATCATCGACTTTATAAATGATAAAATGGTAATGGTAGACGTACGGGGGGTGAAATTTCCCGTCTATTTAGACCAGATCGATTTTCCTTATTTCCGCAATTTTACCCAAAAGAAAAAACAGCAGCCGGCAAAGCCCCGGACGTTTATCGACGATATTAAGAAGGAGAAAAAAACGCAGGAACCCCGCAAGGAAGATGGGGTATGGCTGAATTTTCTTCCCGTTTCTGATACGGATGAATTTGGCGATGAAGTAGTGGAGTTGCTGAAAGTGCATTTGGTGAATAATACCAATACTGCTTATAATTTTAAGTACACGCTTGGTTTTTTTGGCGAGCCGGAATTTGAATTAAAAAATAATGTCCTCCCGTTTCAACATTTTTATCTGCATGATGTGCCCTTTGCGGATATGAGCGACAGCCCTTCCTTTGATTTTGAATTTTCTCTTCAAAAGCCGGACAAAGCAAAGGCTACGCATTATGAAACTTCGGTAAAACTGAAACCTAAACAGCTATTTGAAAAAATTGAAACGCTTCGAAAAAGAAATGAAGCTAGTTTTTCGCAAAAGCTGTTTGACGTTTATCCCGAAAAACAGCCGGAGGAAAGTCCGATGGATATTTCCCTGAGCCAACTCAGCCAGAAATTTAAAGTGTATAATGCAAAAGAGGCGCGCAAACACCTGGAACCGGCGCGGAGCGTTGTGGACCTGCATATTGAGAAACTAACGGATAATGCTTCCCGGATGAATAATTTCGAAATGCTGACCCTGCAGTTGGATACTTTTGAAAAATTTTATAACCTCGCCGTAGCCCATATGCAGCCCATGCTTACGATCATACATGGCGTAGGCACCGGCAAGCTGCGCGATGAGATACATGATGCGTTGCGCCTGAAAAAAGAAGTGAGCTATTTTGTAAACCAATACCATCCTTCTTATGGTTACGGCGCCACGGAGATACATTTTAAATACTGAATACTGAATGTAGAATGAAAAATTATGAATGGCGCCGTCATTCATAAAACAACGTATTACATTAAAAATACTACATTTTACATTTTACATTCTACATTTGCACCGTTACAAGCCGGGTTATCGCTTCCTGCTAAAGTGGGAGGAGGAAAGTCCGGACAGCATAGGGCAATGCACCGGTGAACAGCCGGGTGTTCCGCTGTAAGCGGAACAACAGAGAGTGCCACAGAAAATAACTGTCTCGCCGCAAGGCGGGATGAGGGTGAAAACGTGAGGTAAGAGCTCACGGCGTCCCGTAGTAATACAGGATGCGGGTAAACCTTGTATGCTGAAATGCCATGTAAACCCTGCTTTTGACCAGGCAACTGGGAAAAGGTGAGCGGCCCGTTCACTATCTCGCCCCGGCGGATGGCAGGAAGGGTAGGCAGATTGATTCATTGAGGTAACTCTTTGAACAGATAAATGATAACCGCTTTGTCATGCTGAGCTTGACGAAGCACAGAATCCGGCTTACAGGCTTGTAACATTTTTTAAAACTTCTTTTGATCGCGCTGTTAATACATCTGGCCCTATACTGTTTGAAGATTTCGAAGATACACACAGACGTTTTATTTGTGCTGATCATATCTGTGTTAATCTGTGCCTTCTGCGGGAAAAATGCCACAGACTTATAGAAACGCCATTATTTAAAAACTTAGATTTGCTGATTGTATAATTATATAAGCAATACAATCTGATGCGATTTAAACTATTTCCGGTAATAGCACTATTACTCTTTGGGTGCAGCGCGCCGCAAAAAATGCGTTCGTCAACATCCGGCAATGCAGTCCCCACCGCTATTTCAGCGTTAAAGTTTCTGGATGAATACGAGATCCCTTTTGGTTTGAAATATAGTAATACCTGGGTGGGCGGCTTATCAGGCATCGACTACGACCGGAAAAATAACCGGTATTATATCATCTGTGATGAGCGTTCCGCAACCTCACCTTCCCGTTTTTACACAGCGGCTATTCGCATTAAGGGCAACAAAATTGATACCGTTCAATTTACCGGGGTGCATACGATGAGAATGCAGAATGGTAAAGCCTTTCCATCACTCAAAGAAGGCGCGCAGGAAGCGGCTGATCCCGAATCCATCCGTTTTAATCCTAAAACCAACAGATTAGTCTGGTCCAGTGAAGGTGATCGCGCGGAACGCAATGGCAGGGTCAATATCAAAGACCCCTGGATATGGGAAATGGACCTGAACGGGCATTACCTGGACAGCTTTGCTCTTCCGCGAAATATGCATGTGCAAACCATCGAAAAAGGGCCACGGGTAAACGGCGTTTTTGAAGGACTGGGATTTGCAGATAATTATAAAACACTTTTCGTTAGTGTGGAAGAGCCTTTATATGAGGACGGACCAAGGGCTGATGTAGAATATGCCGGTGCCCCGGTGCGTATTATTAAATATGATGTTTCCACAAAAAAGCCGCTGGCGGAATATGCTTATCTGCTGGATGCGGTGGCGCACCAACCCGTTCCGGACAATGGCTTCCGGGTTAACGGTATTTCAGAAATACTGGCGATAAATAATAACCGGCTGCTGGTTATCGAACGCTCGTTCTCCATTGGCAATGCGCATTGCACTATAAAAATTTATCGGGCAGATCTGAGGGATGCTACCGATGTTACTGCAATGAGTGGATTAAATAAAAACAAAACCTACCGCCCGATATCAAAAAAACTGTTGCTGAATTTAGATTCGCTTAACCGGTATATTGATAATATAGAAGGAATAACTATCGGGCCCCGGTTGCCCGATGGGAATTTTTCCCTGCTTCTGATTGCTGATAATAATTTTAGTAAAGAAGAAAAAACTCAGGTTTTTTTATTTGAAATAATTCCATAAGAAATGAAACGGATCCTGCCCATTTTATTGGTGATATTAGTTGTTGTTTTGGGTTTTAAACCAAAAGAGATCCGATGGGTGGCCATTGGCGACAGCATTACTTATCTGAACGATCATTTGAATGAAACCGGCAACCGCGTTACAAAAGGGTATATGACCCGTGTATCGGAACAATTGCCTTTTGTTCATTATATCAATAAAGGATATAATGGCTGGACGGCTGTTAAAATTGCCCAGCAATTTGATTCGCTGCATATACCTGAAGCAGATGTGTATACAGTTTTTCTGGGAACCAATGACTGGTGGCAGGGAAAGCCCATAGGTGCTTTCACAGATTACAAAATGAATACAGGCACTCAAACGATCTACGGCTCGTTCCGCATTATCATCGAAAAGATCCACAAACTCAATGCTGCTGCGCGTATTATACTGATAACGCCATTGCGGCGTTCCGATTTTGTTTACCTGTTCAACAAGAAAAACAACGCCTGGGGTTCCTATAAAGAAAAGAACGGACAGTCGCTCAAAGCGGTAGCGGCTGCCGTGAACGATATTGGCCGCAGGGAACATATTGAAGTGATCGATCTGTATAACGATCCCGAACTGAAAGAAAAAGACCTGGTCCGTTTTAGACGTCTCAGGGATCCTCAAACAGGGGCTTATAAAAACTATCCTTACCCCGCTTTTCATAACATTCCTTTTAATCCCGAAACGGACGAATATCCTTATCCTGTCGAAGCGGTCAACCTCACTTACGACGGGCTGCATCCTTCTGATAAGGGCAATGCCATTATTGCCAGCCGGATCGCAGGCTTGCTGAAAAAATAATCATTTATATATTTTTTCCACAAAAACACAGAGATTTTCTGGGCCTCTGCTGTTCTTTTATATTAGCCGGAACGGGTATAGAACGGGTTCATGGCTAAAAAGCCGTATGCCAAAATTTATTTTTTTTAGAGTAAAACAGTTTATATCTTTATGATATCATTTTAATATCAAATTAAAACTATGGAAAAAATTTTAAGGCCCATATCGGGCTATCTTGCTTTAGTGATCGCCATTGCACTGATTGCAATAGGCGTATACCTGTTCATCAACGCTGAGCAGCGGGTAGGGTTTGTTGTTCTGGGCGTGATCTGTGTTGTGCTGAGTTTTTTCTTTATAAAAGGGTTAATGATCATTCAGCCCAATCATTCCCGCGTATTGAACTTTTTTGGTAAATACGTCGGCTCCGTAAAAGAGAACGGGCTGTTTTTTGTAAACCCGCTCTATTCGAGCTACAATATTAGTCTGCGTTATCAGAACTTCCAGGGGCAAACCCTGAAGGTGAATGATAAAATGGGCAACCCGATTGAAATTGGAGCCGTGATCGTCTGGAAAGTAGGGGACACCTATAAAGCGGCCTACCAGGTGGCCAATTATATCGACTATGTACGCACCCAGAGCGAGGCGGCTATCCGCCACCTTGCCGTGAGTTTTGCTTATGACAGTATTGAAGATGAGAACGCCGATATGACCTTAAGAGATGGCGGCGACCGGGTTAATAAGATACTGGAACAAGAGTTGACTGACCGGCTGGAGCCCGCGGGTATCCTCATCCAGGAAGCTCGTATCAGCCACCTGGCCTATGCCCCTGAAATTGCCGGGGCCATGTTGCAACGTCAGCAGGCAACGGCTATTGTTGCCGCGCGTACCAAGATTGTAGAAGGCGCCGTAGGCATGGTGGATCTGGCATTAAAAAAATTATCAGAAGAAAATATTGTTGTGTTGGATGATGAACGCAAGGCAGCAATGGTAAGCAACCTGATGGTAGTGCTCTGCGGCGAAAAAGCGGCCACACCCGTATTAAATGCAGGAACGCTTTATCAATAAAGGGAGGCGATTTTGAAGGAAAAGAAAAGCTTTATATTAAGAATTGATCAGGCGACCTTTAATCTGCTGGAAAAATGGGCTTCAGACGAGTTCCGTAGCGTAAACGGCCAGATAGAATACCTGTTACAGCAATCATTGATCGAATCGGGAAGAAAAAAAATAAAAGGTATTGATGATGCACCGGCTGCTTTAAAAAAGAAATTGTAGTATATTGCCTGTACAAGGTTTATCTATGAGAATAATTCCTTTTTTAATTACAGCAACCATTACTGTTGCATTAACCGTACTGTTGAATCGCCCGTTGGGTGATAAAGTTCCGATGCCTGTCGGCAATTTTTTAAGTCCGCAATCCGGATTCTGGCAGAATGCAGAGGACACCTCGGCAACCTTTAATGCAGATCTTTCCTTTCCGGGATTGAAGGGAAAAGTTCAGGTGTATTTTGATGCCCGTCTCGTGCCCCACGTGTTTGCGGAAAACGATGAAGACCTTTATTTTGTTCAGGGTTATTTGCATGCAAAGTTCCGGCTGTTTCAAATGGATCTGCAAACGAAGGCTGCCGAAGGAAGGGTAAGCGAAATAGCAGGCCCCAAGGCAATCAACTATGATAGAGAACAACGCCGGCTGGGGATGAAATACGCGGCGGAGAACTCGCTGGCAGTAATGGAAAAAGATCCAAAAGCCCGCGCAATATACACGGCTTATACAGCAGGCGTAAATGCCTATATTCACTCGCTGACGGTAAAAGACCTTCCGCTTGAATATAAAATATTGAATTTTGCACCGGAAGAATGGACCAATCTGCGCACCGCATTACTGTTGAAAATGATGGCTAAAATGCTGGCTTCCGGAACGGAAAAAGATATGGCGTTGACGCGTCTGCATTCTATTTTTACCACCGATCAGCTCAATGCCCTGTATCCGCAAATTCCTGATTCATTAAAACCAATTGTTCCACCGGGAACCGTTTTTGAAAAACCGGCGCTCGACCTAAAAGTCCCGGCAGGAGCAGATACGGCTTATTTTAAGGAACCCCATAAAGTAACGGCCTTTGAAGAACATACGCCGGATGTGGATAACGGGAGTAATAACTGGGTGGTGGCAGGCAGTAAAACGGCGAATAAGGCGCCAATCCTTTGTAATGATCCGCATCTGGAGTTATCGCTTCCTTCCATCTGGTACGAAATGCAATTGAGCACGCCTCAAAGCAAAGTGTATGGCGCCACACTCCCCGGCAGCCCGTATGTGATCATTGGTTTCAACGACAGCATCGCCTGGGGAGTGACCAACGCCCAGCGCGATGTGAAGGATTATTATGCTATAAAATTCAGGGATAATACCCGTACTTCCTATTGGTTCAACAACCAATGGGAACCGGCGCAACAGCGGATTGAAGCCATAAAAGTGAAGGGGCAGCCTACCGTTTACGATACCGTTTCCTACACGGCTTTTGGCCCGGTTATGTATGATGCCAGTTTCAGGGATACGCTCAATCATAATAATGGCCTCGCCGTAAAATGGATGGCGCATCACACCGGCGATGATGGCGGCGCTTTTTATTTTTTAAATCGCGCTAAGAATTATGACGATTATGCCAACGCGATAAAGTCTTTTGAGTGCCCGGGGCAGAATTTTGCTTTTGCCTCAAAATCAGGAACGATTGCGCTTTGGCAGCAGGGAAAATTTCCCGCCAGGTGGAACAACCAGGGGCTATATATAATGCCGGGAACCGATAGCAGCTACGATTGGCAGGGATACATTCCGCAAACAGAAAATCCGCACGCAGTGAATCCGGAACGGGGGTATTTGTTTAGTGCGAACCAACGCCCGGCCGATGCGGCTTATCCATACTTTATTCCAGGTGCTTATATTACGCCACGGGCAAGGGCGATTGACTGGTATCTGAGCCGGGACAATAATATCACCGTCCAAACAATGATGGATCTGCAGAACAATTATTTTAATATTACGGCAAGGGATATGGTATCCCTGCTAATCCGGTACACAGATCCGGAAAAGCTGACTCCTGAAGCGCAAAAGTATTTTGAAATGGTAAAGGGATGGGATCTTTTTGCCGGGCCGGCTTCATTGGGACAAACAATTTATCAGTGCTGGATGGATTCGTTGTCTACCGGCATCTGGCAGGATGACATAGACAAGGCAGGGTTCAAGGCTGAATTACCGGCCGAAGAGACCTTGATGGAACTCTTAAAGAAGGATTCTACTGTTTTGGGCTTTGTTGATAATGTAAATGCACCGGAACGGCAAACGATTCATACCGTAGTTACAGATGCTTTAAATAAGACCGCAGTAGTTATGACACGGGCCGAAAAAGAAGGCCGGTTGCAATGGGCGAAATTCAAAGGGGTAACGATCTATCATTTACTTAAAGACGCCTTATTGCCTTTTGCGCGCACGGAGCTTAATGTAGGCGGTTGGGGCAATACCATCAATGCTGTTAAAAAAAGTCATGGTCCCAGTTGGCGGATGATCGTACAACTGAGCACGCCTACGGAAGCATATGGCGTCTACCCGGGCGGACAGAGCGGCAATCCCGGAAGCCGGTTTTATGACAACGCGGTAGATACCTGGGCTTCCGGACAATATTACCAGCTTTGGCTAATGAGCCAGGAGGAGCGGGGAGATGCGCGCGTCAAATGGATCATGAATTTTTCAAAAGGTTAGGTTATTATCATCATTCCGACCGGAGTTTTGCCAAAAGCAAAACGGGCGGAGGATTCTCCTGCTGGTGGAACGAAAAAATAATAGCCTGTCAATAAACAGTGAAACGAATATAAAATGAAATTTTTCGCAAGTATCCTGCTTATCGCTTTGTTATCCTATATCAGTGGTGTATATTTTCCCTGGTGGACGATCGCCATCGTTGGGTTTCTTGTTATATTGTTATTGCCACAACCGCCTGTCAGTGCTTTTCTTTCCGGGTTTATTGCCGTGTTTTTATTATGGACGGTTTTGGCTGCCCTGATCAATACTGCAAACGGCGGCATACTGGCCGGCCGCATTGGCCTGTTATTGGGAATTGGAAAAAGCCCGGTAGCCTTAGCGCTTATTACCGGGGTAATAGGCGGGTTGGTTACCGGGCTTGCTGCTTTGAGTGCCGCTTATTTAAGACAGACACCCATTCAGAAATAAGTTATTGAGTTACCTGGAAGGTTATCGGCTGCTTTCTATAAGCTTTTACCTTACGGTGGTTTTGTTCGGCAGGGTTCCATTTGCCGGAAAGTTTGATTACCCGTATGGCTTCCTGGGCAATGCCAAATCCCGGATCTTTAATGCACTTAATATCACTTACAGAACCATTCCTGGAAACAACGAATTGAACTACCGCTTGATAATTTCCAGGTTGGGCGCCATTATTTTTAGGTACAGCCCCGTTGAGATTGCTCATTAAAAACCTGGCCCATTCTCCCGGGTAAAAGGCCTCCTTCTCCACTTTTGTAAAAATCTCCGGTTCTGTTTTTGCTGCGGGAACTGTATCGGCGGGAGATGGCATAGCTATCTGGCGTATGTTTTCCAGGCCGGGTACCTGGATTTTTATTTCTCTCTCGGGCAAATTGGTTATTACCGATGGTTGCTTATCTTTTGGTTTGGGTTTTACTGTATTAAGCTCACGGGCCGCTAATACAGTAGCCGTTGGTTGTGGCGGGTTCTCGTTTTCATTATTTAGGATAGTGTTGTGGCTGTCGGCTGCAACTGTTTTTGTTATTGCGGCAATCGAATGTTCCAGGTAGGTGAACGAAAACAGCAGGGTGGCAACGGCCAGGAGGGGCAATACCATTAGCTTTCTAAGGTATTGAAATGCGGGTTTGTTGTTTTTTGTAAGCATGGTTATTCTTCTTTTTAATTGGTTGGTGAAAAAAGGATTGATTAATTTACGGGAGTGGCCGGCGCTCATAGCATGGCGCACCAGCAACTCTGCATATTGATATTTATTATTCTTTTGGGCTGCGTATTGATCGGCTAGGAATTCATGGGTAGTCCTTAATTCTTTTCTTACCAGGTAAAACACGGGATTAAACCATAGCAATGCGATAACGGTTTCAATAAAAAGCAAATCCAGGCTATGCCGGTGCCTGACATGATACGCTTCGTGATCGAATAACTGTTTCCCGGTGTCGGTATGTACATCTGTTCCCGGATCCCAGAAGATCCATTTGAAAAAGGAGAAGGGCACATCGGCATTCCTGCATTCGATAAGCAGCAAGCCATCTGTTTTTTTTACAGCATGATGCCGCCTTAACCGTACAATGGTACCCAATGCTATTGCGATCCTTATGAGAAAAACCAGAACGATCAACCCATATAAAAAGGATCCCGCATAACGGCCGGTAAACCCCACGCGCTGGCGACTGGTAACAACCACCTCCGGAAGGGTAACCGAAAACTGATTTAATCTATGAAAAGAGCTGGCGATACTTAGCGCCAGTTCATTCTGCAGCGGCAGCGTAAACCGCAGCAAAGGCAGTAAAAAACTCAGGGGAACAAGTGCCAGCAGGTAAAAGCGGTTATATTGATGAAACCGCTCATTCCTTAAGATCAAATGGTAATAGCTGTAAAGCAGCACGGAACAGCCCGTTACCTGGAGGATATAGGCAAGCATAACTTTAATTTTTGGATTGTTGCTGATTTTTTATTTGTTGCAGTAACGCTTCCAGCTCACTAACACTTAAATTGTTCTCCTTTACCATAAAAGAAACCACGTTACTAAAAGAACCGTCGAAATATCCTTTTACCATCTGTTTGATCGTTCTTTTCGAATACGCATCCTTGCTTACAGCGGCTACATATTGGTGTTGGCGGCCAAATACGTTTACCGTTACAAATTCTTTTTCCACCAGGATCTTTAAAATGGTGGCCACAGTATTCTGATGTGGCTTGGGCAAAGGCAGTACCTCCAGCAACTCCCTCAAAAACATCGGCCCGTTCTGCCAGAGCGCCTGCATGATCTGTTCTTCGGCTTTTGTCAGTTGTTTCATACTATTTTTTTTTAACTATACCAGCAAGGTAAAACTAATTATTTAGTTTAACAACTATTTTTTTAGTTATACTTTTTGGCTAATGGCCTGGTCTCACGGATGCGACAGATTTGCACGGAAGTTTAGGGCCGTTTCGGTGACAAAACTCACCCTCAGCTCCTCCATTTGGCCATTCATTAACAATCACTTACCTTAGCAGCGAAATTTGGTGCAGCCTGCAACTGTCCAATTAATTTTAATTTTCACGTACCGCGTGAATCAAATTTCAGAAAACTAATGACATTACATAATCGTATTTCACGAAGGGAACTTAAGGAGCGCATTTTAAATGACCCAACTCCGCGTACCACCATTTCCTTCTATCGTTATTTTAAAGTGACTGATCCAGGGGCTTTTCGCAATGCCCTTTATAAGTCTTTTGAAAAGATTGGAGTGTTGGGGCGTATTTATATAGCGTCAGAAGGCATTAATGCTCAAATAAGTGTTCCATCGCACAACCTGGACCTGTTAAAAGGCGTCTTGGGTGAGATGGAGGGCCTGAAAGCGCTGCGGTTAAATATTGCCGTGGATGACGATGGCAAATCGTTTTATGTGCTCGACATAAAAGTGCGTGAAAAAATAGTTGCGGATGGAATAAACGACCCTGATTTCGATATGTCAAACAACGGAAAGTATGTAAATGCTGCCGAGTTTAATGATTTAACAAACCATTCAGATACGATCGTTATTGATATGCGGAATCACTATGAATATGAAGTGGGGCATTTTGAAAACGCGCTTGAAATACCGAGTGACACCTTTCGCGATCAGTTGCCCATGGCTGTGGATATGATGCAGGAACATATGGATAAAAATATCATCATGTACTGCACCGGCGGCATCCGTTGTGAAAAAGCATCTGCCTACCTGCTGCATAAAGGATTCAGGAATGTGTATCATTTGGAGGGTGGTATCATCAATTATGTACGGCAGGCAAAAGCCCGGGGGATCGAAAATAAATTTCGTGGCAAAAATTTTGTGTTTGATCAGCGGTTAGGGGAACGGGTTACCGATGAAATAATCGCTCACTGCCACCAATGTGGCAAACCTGCCGATACGCATGTGAACTGTGTAAATGACGCCTGTCACCTGTTATTTATTCAGTGCGAGGAATGCAGGAAAACGTATGATGGATGTTGCAGTGAGGAATGCCGCGATTTTATTCATCTTCCGGAAGCTGAGCAAAAAGAGCAACGAAAAGGGGTCGACCTGGGGAGAAATGTCTTCAATAAGTCACGGTCCCGTTTGAAAAACTTGACTAAATCATAATACTCATTTAAACCGGATAAAATATTTTTTTATTCATTTGTTACGAAAACGCTAAAACCTACGTCAGAAATATTCAAAAACGTTTTTTATGAAACGAATACTCTCTATCCTTTTACTGGTTTTTCTTGCAGCTATACCATCCATGCTATTTTTAGCATCACATCAGGTTAATGAACAAAACAGGACCATTGTTTTAAAGCGCAATCACGTTAAAGAGCGGCTTTCGCCAGGCATTATCTTATCTTCCAACCTGATGTCGGAATAAAGATTACTCAATTATACCAAAAAAAACCGGCCATGCTGACCGGTTACTGATATTCCTGAATAAACTGCTGCTGTTAAATCCGCTCCAGGCCATTAAAGAAAAAATCTCCTTCAATTTTTGCGTTTTCATCGCTGTCGCTGCCATGTACAGCATTCTCACCTAAAGAAGTTGCGTACAATTTACGGATAGTGCCTTCCGCCGCCTTAGCGGGATCTGTAGCGCCGATCAATTCTCTGAAGGCTGTAACTGCATTATCTTTTTCGAGGATAGCAGCAATAATAGGGCCGCTGCTCATAAAGGCAACCAGTTCTCCGTAAAAAGGTCTTTCTTTATGTACCGCATAAAACTCGCCCGCTTTTTCTGCAGAAAGCCTGGTAGCTTTCAGGGCTACGATCCGGTATCCTTCTTTAATAAACCGATCAATAATTACCCCTGCGTGGCCGTTTTTCATTGCGTCAGGTTTGATCATGGTAAAAGTACGATTGCTCATATTTGCTTTAAATTTAATTTGGGGTGCAAATTTAGGAAAAATCGACTAGTTCAAATCACAGATTTACCTATTTTTGCGCCTCATTGAAATCAATAGCAGATATATTTCCATTATTAGAACGGCCGGCAGCAGTGGTTATTACCATGCACCAGAAGCCGGATGCCGATGCGATGGGTTCATCGCTGGCGTTAAAAGGCTACCTGGAAAAGCTGGGGCATACGGTAACCGTGGTGTCGCCAACTAACTGGGCCAACTGGCTGAACTGGATGCCGGGTGTGGCAACAGTGCTCAATTATGATAAAGAAAAAGAAAAAGCCCAGGCAGCTTTAGCAACTGCAGGTTATCTTTTTTGCCTGGATTTCAATATTTTTCACCGCACCAAGAATTTCGCGCAGGATCTTTATAATGCTACCTGTAAAAAGGTTTTGATTGACCACCACCAGGAGCCCGATGTACATTCTTTCGATTTTGGGATCAGTAATGTAAAGAAAAGCTCTACCTGCGAAATGATTTACGATTTTATTGTTGCCGCCGGGCATATGGAGCTACTGGATACAGATATCAGCTCCTGTTTATATGCAGGCGTGGTTGCCGATACGGGTTCATTCCGTTTTGAGGCCACAACGCCGGGGGTGCACCGGATGGTGGCCAATCTGATGGAAAAGGGAATTAATCATCCGAAGATATTCAGTCAGTTGTATGATAATTTCCTTGAAAACCGGCTGCGTTTTATGGGGAATATGTTTAGCCACCGGCTGGAATTTTTTTATGAGTATAACACGGCGCTGATTGTTATACCTAAATATGATTTGTTAAAATATGAAATAAAGACCGGCGATACGGAAGGTCTTGTTAATTTTCCACTTTCCGTACAGGGGATCAAATTAGCTGCTATCGTAATTGACCGGGAGGAAGAACGCAAGTGGAGTTTCAGAAGTAAGGATACTTTTGACTGCAACAGTTTTGCCCGGAAATATTTTAATGGCGGCGGGCATTTCAACGCGTCGGGGGGAGGTACAAAAGATTCATTGCAGGAAACCGTCGAAAAATTTAGAAACGCATTAAAAGAGAACAAAGATTTATTACAATAAAAAAATAACAACAAACACAAACAATGAAACAATTAAAAACGTTGAGCCTGATCATACTTGCTGTTACGGCTTTTACAGCTTGCAAAAATGCAGACTATCAGAAGTCGCCGGGCGGACTGATGTATAAACTTGTTAGGGGAGAGGGGAAAGACTCTTTAAAACAGGGCGATATAATGAAGTTATATGTTACGCAAAAAATATCCGGTTCGAAAGATACTTTGCTGATGGACAATTATTCCACCATGCCTCAGTATATGCCGTTTCAGGCTGTAATGCCGGGCCAGGGCGATTATAACCCGATGGAGCTGGTAGCTAAAATGCACAAAGGAGACAGCCTTATTTTATTTGTATACGTTGATTCACTGATAAAAAAAGGCATCTTCCAGGAAGCGCAATTGCCTCCGTTTATTAAAAAAGGCGACCGTTATTTTATGACCTTTAAACTGGCAGATATATTTAAGAACGACAGCCTTGCACGTCTTGACCAGCAGAAAGAAGGGGAAGCTTACCAGAAAAGAGAAATTGAAAAGAACCGTGCAGATTCTATAGCTTTTGAAAAATCCGGAGCTAAAGAAAAACAGATCAGCCAGGTGCAGGATTACCTGAAAAGCAAAAATATTACTGCTATTAAAACCCCGATGGGCACTTTTGTAAAAGTGGATAAGCCCGGAGACGGCGCACCGGTGACAGACGGCAAATTTGCTACCGTTACTTATAATGGTAAGCATCTGTTAACCGACAGTTCTTTCCAGGCAAGCAGCTTTACTGTGCCCATTGGCCAGGGAGGTAGCATACCTGGTTTTGAAGATGGATTAAAACAATTTAAGAAAGGCGGCAAAGGGGTTATTTATATTCCGGGCTTCCTGGGATATGGTAAAAATCCTCCTCCCGGATCTCCGTTTAAAGAATATGAACCGCTTTATTTCGAAGTGGAAGTAACAAATGTTACCGATACGATGCCACAGCAGCGTCCTCCCGTTGTTGCGGCACCCAACCCGGCACAAAACGAAGCGAAAAAAACAAAGAAATAATAAGTAATGGAAGCAAAAATGAAAAGTATAAAAGGAATCGGTTTCTTTCTGTTTGTAGCAATCATTTTTGCTTCCTGTAAGAATGCAGGCTTTAAAACAACGCCCGCGGGTGTTCAATACCGGCTTTTTGACGGCGGAAGCAAAGACTCAACAAAGATTGGTGAAGTGCTCAAAATGAATCAAACGATTCGTGTTTCCGGATCCGGCGATTCATTGCTGCACAGTACTTATGGCGGGATGCCTTTTTTTACACAGGTTCAGGCATTGCCTTCCATGCCGGCAATTTACGCTCCTGATGCCATCTACGCCCTTTTGAAAAAAGGAGACAGTGCCGTGGTTATCCTTTCGGTAGACTCGCTTTTAAAAAGAGGCCAGCTCCAGGAAGCGCAATTGCCTCCTTTTGTAAAAAAATCGGATGAGTTGGTTTATACTTTTAAAGTGCTGGACGTTATAAAAGATGAAAAGGCAGCCCGGCAGGCGTTTCAAAACGAATTAGGGGCGGAAGGAGAAAGGCAGATTGAGCAACAGGAGTCAAACTCCGCTGCGTTTGAGAAGTCGGGAGAAAAACAAAAGCAAATTGCCGTAGTAGCAGATTATCTGAAGAAGAAAAGCATCTCCGCCACGAGGACTCCAATGGGAGTATTTGTAAAAATGGATAACCCGGGAAGCGGTGCACAGGTAGCTACAGGAAAAGAAGTAACCGTTAAATATACCGGCAGAACTTTAAACGGAGACCGGCCTTTTGATAGCAATATCATTACGGCAGAGATCAGCACTGACGGCGGCGACATCCCCGGGCTCGAAGAGGGATTGAAGCAGTTTAAACAAGGGGGAAAAGGGGTTATTTATATCCCGGGCTTTCTTGCCTATACGCACGATGTTCCGTCCAATGCTCCTTTCAAAGCTTTCGAGCCGTTGTATTTTGAAGTTGAAATTCAAAAAGTAGCGGATGCTGCAAAAAGTGGCAAATAATTTATCATCTTTGAATAAAATAATAAATGGCTGTCTGAATAAGACGGCCATTTTTATATTTAACAATAATCGTTTTGTATGCCCCCGATTGTTGGTTATATTTACTACAATAAAAGCATTTAAAATGGCAGCGACCTTTCAATCATTGATAAACGGAGATAAACCGGTGCTGGTAGATTTTACAGCAACCTGGTGCGGCCCTTGTAAAATGATGGCCCCTGTATTGCATGAGTTGAAAACAAAAGTAGGCGAAACGCTTTCCGTTATTAAGGTAGATATCGACCAAAGCCCGCAGGCGGCAGCCGCGTATCAGGTGCAAAGTGTGCCCACCTTTATACTGTTTAAAAATGGTAAGGTTTTATGGAGACAAAGTGGCGCGATGCCATTAGCCCAACTGGAGCAAAACCTGAATACCGCCGGGGCGTTTGTTTAGCAGACGTCGATCTTCTGTGAGCCATAAAATAAATGCTCTTCATTTATTTATAACTCATTCTACTCTCACAGATTCCGCAGATTTACACAGATTATAAAGGGAGAGCACCGGGTAAATACGAGGCCCTAAGGGAGCATCTTTCAATAATGTTCGCATAATTTTATTACTTCCACGGCCTCCCTTACATCGTGTACCCGCAAAAGGTTTGCGCCATTAAGTACCCCCATCGTGTGCAGCACCGTAGTACCGTTAAGCGCTTCTTCGGCGGTAATGCCCAGGGTTCTGTAAATAGATCCTTTGCGGCTCACACCCAGCAGAACCGGGCGCCGGAGCAAAGAAAAGACGTGGAGGTTTTTTAACAATGTAAAATTATGGACCGTTGTTTTGCCAAAGCCAAACCCTGGATCAACAAGAATATCGTTTACGCCTGCTTGTTGTAATAAAGCGATTTTTTTTAACAGAAAATCCAATACCTCGGTTACCACATCTTTATATTCGGGCTCTTGTTGCATGGTTTGCGGATTTCCCTGCATATGCATCAATACATAAGGCACCTGTAATGCAGCAACCGTAGCAAACATAGTTGCATCGAGCGTGCCGGCACTAATATCATTAACCATTGCAGCTCCGGCAGCAACTGCTTCTTTGGCAACGGAGGCATAAAAAGTATCTACAGAAATAACGGCATCAGGGAAGGCCTGGCAGATGGCAGTAATGGCCGGAATAACCGCCGCAGCTTCTTCGGCTGCAGTCAGCTTTTTGCTTCCCGGGCGGGTGCTTTGTCCGCCTACATCCAGTATCGCCGCTCCGGAGCGCAGCATAGCCTCCGCTGTATGCAATAAGGTATTATTTATTTGGTGCCGGCTACCCGCGTAAAAGGAATCTTCTGTAATGTTTAAAATGCCCATCACCACCGGCTTTTGAAGCGATAATAACTTTCCGCGACAATTAAGGGTGTACATCAGCATTTGTTTGTTATTTTTGGGAGCGAAGATAAGAAGTTGTAAAATATATGAACAGAACCATTCAGCAATACGATGCGGTAATTGTGACCTGTAAAGAGGTTTTTTTAAAGAAGAACAAGGACTATGGTACCTCCTGGCGGGTATTGCGTACGATTTCCGTTGTGGACCAGCTTTATATTAAGGCGCAACGCATCCGCACGATACAGCAACTGAAACAACAAAAAGTAGAAGATGATATCGCCGGCGAATTTAAGGGCATCATCAATTATGCGGTGATCGGACTGATACAACTGGAGTTGCCTGAAGATGGGGCTGACGATCTTTCGGAAGATGAAGTTACCATTTTGTACGATACTTATGCAGAGAAAGCGCGCAGCCTGATGCAGGATAAAAACCACGATTATGGTGAAGCCTGGCGTAGTATGAGCCAGGAGAGCTTTGTTGACCTGATCCTGGTGAAACTAAGGCGTATCCGGCAGATACTGAGCAATGACCAGCAAACGCTGATCAGTGAAGGCATCGACGCCAATTATAATGATATTCTCAATTACGCTGTTTTTGCGCTGATCCTTCAGGGAGAACAGTCAATGGCAAAATAGAACAGACATGAAATTTTTAATAAATATTTGTCGCTTCCTGGTGGGCGTACTCTTTATTTTTTCAGGGTTGATTAAGGCGAATGACCCCATTGGCCTTAGTTATAAAATGCAGGAGTTTTTTGACCTTTGGAAAATGAGCGCCCTGGACGGTATTGCGCTGACCTTATCGATTGCAATGATCGCTTTTGAAATTATTGCCGGCGTGGCTCTTTTACTGGGATGGCAAAAAAAGCTGATCAGTTGGTTGTTGCTATTGTTGATCGTGTTTTTTACTTTTTTGACCGGGTATGCTTATTTGTCGGGCAAGTTCAGCAACTGTGGTTGTTTTGGCGATTGTATTCCCATCAGTTCCAAAGCATCCTTCCTTAAAGACGTTGCGTTATTGGTCCTGATCCTGTTGTTGTTTTTTAACCGGAAGCATATCCAGCCAGTATTTGCAACGCGAACGACGCGTCTTTTATTATTGATATCGGCCGTGCTCTCATTGGGCATCCAATGGTACACGCTGCATTATTTACCTGTATTGGATTGTCTGCCATTTAAAGTGGGCAGTTATATTCCCGATAAGCTGAAAGTGCCCGCCAATGCAATCCCCGACAGTACGGAGATCACTTTTGTTTATGAGAAAGCCGGCAAGAAAATGGAATTCAATGCAGATCATTTTCCTGATGATTTTAATGACAGTACGTATAAATTTATTGACCGGTATGATAAAGTGATACGAAAAGGAACCAACGCCATTCCTGAGATCCGGGGTTTTGATTTTCAGAATAGCGCCGGTACAACCATTACACAGGATATCCTGGATGTGGGCTATGCGGTGCTCTTGTTTCACGAGGATCGGTCAATAGCGCTGAATAAGTGGGAAAAAGGATTTGAGGGGATTTACCAGTCTGCCACCGGAAAAAATATTCCGGTATATATCATCAGCAGCCTGGCGCCGTTGGTAAAACAGGAAATAGCTACTACGGGTTTTAAAGATCTGGAAGTATTGGCCGGCGACCGGGTGATGATCCGCATGGCGGCCCGTACCAATCCTACGGTATACCTGTTTAAAAAAGGCACTGTTATAGGCAAGTGGAGTTATAAAAATTTTGATGCGGCGCTCAGCACCGTAAAGCAATTGCCTGCAGTTGCTGCAACGACGCCAAAGGATACAACAGTCATTGATTCCCTGTTAAAAAAATAGCTATCATTGATACAGTATGTATTAAAAAAAATAGGGTATAGCATACTGGTAATGGCCGGTGTGGTATTGCTGGTGTTCTTCCTCTTCCAGGGTTTTGGGGATCCGTCCCGCCTGGTAATGGGACAAACAGGCGATAAAAAAACACAGGAAAATATCAGGAGGGAGTTGTACCTGGATCAGCCCAAATGGAAACAGTTTGTTTTATATCTTAATGATGTGTCGCCTATTGCGATCCATAGCGCGGCCGATATCAAAAGCAAACAACTGAAAGGCATTTTTATTGGCGGCGACACTAAGTTTGCCATCAAACTTCCCTACCTGCGCCGTTCCTACCAAACAAAAAGATCTGTCAGCAGCATGCTCATGGAGGCATTGCCCGGAACCATGTTGCTGGCCATTGCAGCCATGGCGCTGGCGATTGCTATTGGTATTCCGTTGGGTGTGGTATCGGCGGTAAAACAAAATTCCTGGCTGGATACGACGGCTATTTTTTCAAGTATCATCGGCATTTCAGCACCTTCTTTTTTTACGGGAATTATTATTGCTTATATATTCGGATTTGTGCTAACCCACTATACTGGTTTGCATATAACCGGCAACTGGTTTGAAATAGACGCCCTGACGGGTCAGCGTCGGCTCACCCTAAAAAACCTGATCTTACCTGCCATTACCCTGGGAGTGCGCCCGTTGGCGATCATTACCCAGTTAACGCGCAGCGCGATGCTGGATGTGCTGGACCAGGATTATATACGCACGGCCTATGCAAAAGGGCTGAAGAAACGAACCGTTATCTGGAAACATGCGCTAAAGAATGCATTAAACCCTGTAATAACGGCTGTAACAGGGTGGTTTGCCGAATTACTGGCCGGTGCTTTTTTTGTGGAATATATTTTTGGCTGGCAGGGGATCGGCAAGGTTACCGTGGATGCACTGGAAAAACTGGACTACCCGGTAGTGATGGGCGCTGTATTAATTTCCGCTGCTTTTTTTGTGCTGATGAATATTGTTGCGGATATTTTGTACGGAGTGTTTGATCCGAGAGTGCGAAATGCTTAATGCTAAACGCCGAATGCTTAATGCCAGAAGCTGAATACTGATTACTAAATACTAAGTACTACTATTTTACAATTATCTCTTTAATCACTTTTTGTCCGAGGGCTTCGTTCACCCGCTGAATGATCTTTTCCCGCTGGTAGATCAGTTCATTTTTTAAGGGAGCAACGGTGGTGGCAATGATCAGTTTGTCGCCGATGATCTGTAATTTATCGGTATAACGGGCAACGGTTTTGCCCATAATGTTTTCCCACACCGCATCGATACGCAGGGCCTGGATATCGCCCTTCATCCGGCTTTTGTTTAAAAACTCATTTAATGCTTCGCCTAATGAATATTCCGCCACGGGTAGTTGTTTTGACAAAGGTAGGACTAAATTGCTGTTTAAGCCGATACCGAAGAAAGGAACGTGGAGAGATTTCCGACCTTTCTGCGGTTTTTTAGGAGCTGATGTTTGTGTTCAATAACAGAGCCGGATGAGTAAGTTGTGTAAATTTGAGAGGTGAGCAAAACATTATATACCAAAATGAATAATTCTAACTACGCGATCCTTTTTCTGGGGTTATTTTTTACGATAAATTTTGCAGCTTGTGGACAGCCCCCAAAAAATGCTGCTAACAACAGATATTTATCCAGAGGAGAAATTGAAAGTGACTTTGCACAATTAACGAAGATTATTGAAACGAATGTGCCTGTTCCATTTTACAACTGCTCCAGGGCTGTATATGATTCAGTTAAAAAAGGCATTGCTTCGGCCATTCCCGGTTCTGCCGGCGTACAAGATGTGTACAGAATCTTTTACCCATTGATCCAAATTTTGAATGACGCTCATTTTTCGATCCACTTGCCAAATGATTTTTTTTCTGACACGATGCGATATTTTCCGTTTAAAGTAATTATTCAGGGAAATAAACTATTTGTAAAAGAAAACTTAAGCACGAACAGCATTCGGAAAAGAGACGAGATCATTGCAATAAATTCTATTCCTGTAAAGGAAATTATTGCTAAAATGCGTTCCTGCAATTTCAAATCACCGGGCGAAGAGCTGTTTTTTGAAAAATGGAATGAGGGTGTCTTCTATAAAAGGCTGGCAGCATTATTCAATTTAAATAGCTGGTTTGATATTGAACTTGCGAACGGCGGGCATTTTAAAGTACAGGGAGTAAGAGAAGCTCTTTTAAAAGAGTTATTAGAGAATAATGAGCTTTCATTTAAAATTTTAGAGGACACAATTGGCTATTTAAAAATTCCTTCGCTGGCATGGAATAAGCAAGACGACAGAAAGAATTTTGATAATAGGATTGACAGCGCTTTTACTTTTTTTCAATCAAAAGGAGTAGGTAATCTTATCATTGACATACGGGGCAATATGGGAGGCAGTACCATTCTGGCAAGGGATGTTTTAGATTATATTTATTTTAAACCTTACACGCTGGGACAGGGAGAAGTATATATTGAAAACGGCGTATCTAAAGAAAATAATCATGCAAGTCTTCACACCCCAACAGCGCATTCAAATTGCTTTAAAGGAAAAACTATTCTTTTAAATGACGTTTTAACCTATTCGAGTGCGCACATGATGCAGGTGGGATTTCAATATTATAATATGGGACACACTATTGGAGAAATAAGTTCTGAGCCTTTGTTCATAACCGGCGAAGTAAATACGGTCTTTTTGAAAAATTCCAGTCTGCAATTTTATTATGGCACATCTAATTTTATATTACCCGGGTTTAAAAAAGATAAAAAGACTTTTTACACTCCAAACTTAACCTATACACCAACACTTACTGAAAGACTAAATGGGATGGATGTGATTCTGGAAAAAGCAAAAAGTAGTATTGCCCAGGGAAAATAAAAGGCTTGGCGATCAATTTTTCCGGACAGGTTACTGGTATTTGCATTGCGGCAAAAGGATAAAATGTGCAAGTTACGTATATTTGAGAGCCAGTAGAAATTATACGGGCGCCCTGCTATGCATAAACTATTCTTCACCATTGTTCTCTTTTCGATAATGACCAATCTTTCCGGACAAACAGAAAAAGCAAACTATAAAGCAGTTGCCGACAAAGTGGAAAAATTTTATAATGCCGCACAGTTTGACAGCATCTTTGCTATGTTTTCAGACGACATGCAAAGAGCGCTTCCGCCTGACAAGACAACTGCTTTTTTTACAGGACTTAATGCTCAGGCAGGAAAGATTACCGGGCGACAATTCGCAAAGTACCAGGAGACCTATGCCTCTTACAAAACAAGTTTTGAAAAGGCTTTGTTTTCGCTCAATATATCTATTGACGGGAATTCAAAAATTAATGGGTTATTGGTCAAGCCATTTACTGACGAAAGTCTGCCAAAAATGGAAAGAAACAAATCAAAATTGCAGCTGCCGTTTAAAGGTGAATGGACCGTAGTTTGGGGCGGCGATACAAAAGAATTGAATTATCATGTTGAAAGTGAAGCACAGAAAAATGCCCTTGATATTGTAATTACCGATGACAAAGGAAAATCTTTTAAAACGGATGGAAAAACGAATGAAGATTACTTTGCTTTTAACAAAGAACTTGATGCACCCTGTGACGGTGAAGTCGTTTTAGTAGTTGATGGCGTTAAGGATAACAAGCCAGGTGTATTAAACCCCATTTATGTTCCTGGAAATACAGTAGTCATAAAGACAAGCAACAATGAGTATTTGTTCTTTGCTCATTTCAAACAACATTCTATAAAAGTTGCAGAAGGACAAAAAGTAAAACAGGGACAACTTTTAGGGCTTTGCGGCAATTCAGGAAACTCATCAGAGCCGCATTTGCATTTTCACATTCAAAATGTCGAAGACATGAATATTGCGACAGGTGTAAGATGTTTTTTTGACGCCATTATTGTAAATGGACTTCAAAAGCAGGGTTACTCACCGATCAAGGGCGACAAAATAAAGAATGACAAATAACTTCAACCGACATTTGATTTGGCAATATGGCCGGGGGACGGTCTCCCAATTTTGCGAAGTTATTGTTTGCAATATCTGTGGGCCGATCCTACAACTGTACTAAATATTTCCGTTTATAAAGAAAGTACCCTACCAGCCAGCATATCAGCATAAAACTCATCGACTATAATAAAGTGGGATAATGCCTGGAAAAGAAAATCTTGATTAACAGTATTTTTATTAACTTTGTATCCAAGTGAATACATATTCTAAAATGTACTTTATTGAAAAAACCATAGAATTTGACAAATGGCTGAGGAAATTGAGGGACTTACGTGCAAAAGCAAAAATTTTGTTTAGAATTCAAAAATTGGAAAATGAAGAACATTTTGGCGATTGTAAATCTGTTGGAAATGGAATTAATGAATTGAAAATTAACTATTCGAAAGGTTATAGAATCTATTTCAAAGAAACAAATGGGAAAATTATCATTTTGCTCATCGGAGGAGACAAATCGAGCCAGCAGAAAGACATTGAAAAAGCAAAAGAAATTTGGGAAAAATTGAAGAAATAAAAAATGGAAACCTCAAAATTTGATATTGCAGATTATTTAGATAGCAATGAGACGATTGCTGAATATCTTAATGTACTTTTAGAAGAAGGAAACGAGTCTGAAATAATTGCAGGAATCGGGCATATCGCAAAAGCGATAGGAATGACTAAAATTGCTGAAGAAACAGGGCTTAGCCGGCCAAGCTTATACAAAGCCTTATCTGAAGGTGCCAGGCCTCAGTTTTCAACAATAATGAAAATTTTGAAAGCCGTAGGCGGGCAAATCAGAATAGCTCCCATATCTGCTTAAGAAGATTGTAGAATAAGATGCTTTCAAAAGAAAGCCCTCTACAATCTAATAAATACCTTCCTCCTATAAAGAAAATACCCCACCAGCCAGCATATCAACATAAAACTTACGGACCACAATAAAGAGGGAATATGTCCCGTTCCTAACTGGCCGAAGCTTCCGTCGTACAGTACTTTAAAAAAAGTGCGCTTGTCCGGGACATGCCAGGCAGACAGCAATATCGGTACCACTTCGCTGAACAGGTAAATGAATAGCGCATTTTTCCCGAATACCTCGAAAAAGAAAACGCCTGTCCGTTTTTCTTTAAAATCGATGAAATACAGGATAGTGGCAATAATCAGGCAATCGAGTCCCGTGGTCAGACAAACAAAACTGCTGGTCCATAGTTTTTTATTAACCGGGAAAGCGAGGTTCCACAAATAACCCAGCGCCACTAATAAAAATCCGGCGACTGCTAACCGGGCCAGCATCTCATAGCTTTTCGGATTCTTGCGAATATGAATCCCCGCCAGGTACCCAATCAATACATTTACAATGGCAGGGAAGGTGCTTAAAAATCCCTCCGGATCAAAAGCGCGCGCAGGATCTTTTATATATAAGTGATCCCTGGTAAATAATAGTATATCCAGTTTGGTTTCGGCAGCGCCATTTACGGTGTAGTCGCCAAAAGCCATCATAATAAACCAATAGCCCAGCAACAGGCAAATACTCGTAATGATGATCGTTCTCGCGGATGCGAAACGAATGATCAGTGCGCCAATCCCATAACAAAGCGCAATGCGTTGTAATACGCCAAAGATCCGGGTTTCACCGATGGGGAAGGGGCGTATATTGTTTTGCGCATCTATTTTTACAAAAGGCAGCCAGTACATCAGGTAGCCGATCAAAAACAGCAGACAGGTCCTTTTAATTATTTTAGTAAGTACTTCTTTATTGGATTGCTGATCCCATTTTGATTTTGAAAAAGCTATGGCATTACCCACCGCGAATAAAAAAGAGGGAAATACCAGGTCGGTTAAAGTAAACCCGTTCCATTGTGCGTGCCTTAATTCAGGGAAGGGGTTGGGGCCGCCCGTATTTACAATGATCATAAAGCAGATGGTCATTCCCCGGAAAATATCAAGGGCCAGGAACCGGCCCGGTTTAGCCACAATCGGATTGTTCATTTGTTTTAAATTGACGTACCTAAAATAAAATGAAACGGTGGCTTGTCCAAAAAAAATTACAATTCGATCAAATGGAAATCGATGCCCAGCGCCTGCATGTGCCGGGTAATGCGCTCCTTATTGGTGTCGGTTATAAAAACCTGGCCATCGTTTTCAACGCAGACCTTTGCCAATAGATTACTGATCCGCTCTTCATCCAGCTTTTCAAAAACATCATCCAGTAAAAGAATGGGCGAAAATTTTTTCTCGGATGCCAGTAGTTCTAGCTCGGTTATTTTTAAAGCAAATAACAGGCTCTTGCGCTGCCCCTGTGAAGCTATATTTTTAAAGGGTTGCACGCCTAATTGAATATTGATATCATCCCGGTGTATGCCAACCGTGGTGCGGCCCAGTATGCCATCTTTCTGCCGGGATGCCTGCAACAGCTCCCCAAATTCCGTTTCCAGCAACCGGCTTTCGTACAACAGGGAAAGATATTCTTCCTGTTGAGCAATTTCGGTATACAGGCGCTTTACTTTTGGAAGAAAGCTCATTAGCGCGTCGCGGCGTTTTGAAAAAATAAAAGTGCCGGGAGGCGTAAGCTGGTCATCCAATACCGTTAAAAGCGCTTCGTCAAGAGTTCCGGTTTCAGCAGCCGTTTTTAAAAAGCTATTCCGCTGTTGGATAATTTTATTATAGCTGATCAGTTGTTTCAAATATTCCGGGTCAAGCTGGGAGAGCAGGGCGTCCATAAAGCCTCTCCGTTCTTCGCTGCCGCCGGTTATTAAAACCGCGTCATCCGGCGCAATTACCACACAGGGATAGCGGCCAATATGTTGGGAAAATTTATCATAAGGCGTTTCATCAATTAAAAATTCTTTCTTACCCGTTTCCCTTAAAATGCAAACGGCTTTTTCTTCCTGGCCACTCAGGGTAAACTGCCCCTCAATACGGAAGCCCCGGGCGCCCTGCTGTACATTGATGGTATCGGTATTACTGAAATAACTTTTGGTAAAACACAAATAATGGATGGCGTCCAGTATATTGGTTTTTCCCATCCCGTTATTGCCACAGATAGCCACCACCTTCTTCGGGAAGTCGAAACTCCGGTTGGTGTAATTTTTAAACTGTAAAAGCGATATGGAATGCAATTGCAACATCTGTTGATCAAAACTAGTGGTAATTACTGATTTCTCATTTCTGATTTGCCCGTTTTCCTGCCGGAATATGGAGAAAGCAGATGGGATCATCAGCACAAAAGATGTTTGTAATTCGTGCCTGCACGAATGGGACAGGCGCGCATTTGCGCCAGCTTTTACATTTATGCGTTCGCACTGCTGATTCCATACCCACAGGGCAAACGCATATAAATTTTTTAGAGCCGTTGGCTCGATTTGTTTTCGTAAAGCCGTGCTTTAGCGCGGCTTCGTGAACCAAACGCTGAACGAAGTGCCATCGGCACGGTTCTCTACCGTCTTTGGCTACTCTCCAAATGGCTTTAAACCCATTTTTTAACTATCTTTTCGAGGCAACGCCTCTCTATTGGCACTTCTTTTAATTTTGATGCGTTTGACCTGATTCCATACCCCGGAAATCCGAAAATTTCCCTTACATTTGCTACTCAAAATTTTAGACGCGTGGCAACAAAATTTTCAAAAGAAACCTACCTGTATTGGTATGAGCTGATGGAGCTGATTCGCACTTTTGAGCTTACAGCCGAGGAAAAGTATAAAATGGAAGGGAAGATCCGCGGTTTTTTCCACGCCTATGTAGGCCAGGAAGCCATCGCAGCAGGATGTATGACTGCTACTAAACCCGAAGATATTTTTATCACTGCTTATCGTGACCACGGTCTGGCGATTTCAAAAGGTGTTTCTGTAGACAGTTGTATGGCGGAATTGTACGGTAAAGCCACCGGCTGTGCGAAAGGAAAAGGAGGAAGCATGCACTTTTTCGGAAAAGAGCAGCATTTTTTTGGCGGTCATGGTATTGTAGGAGCGCAGATCGGAACCGGAACAGGCCTGGCTTTTGCCGAGCAGTACAAGGGAACCGATAACGTGGTGCTTTGTTTCTTTGGAGATGGTGCCGCCCGTCAGGGGATTTTACATGAATCCTTCAACCTGGCCATGCTGTGGAAGCTACCGGTAATTTATATCTGCGAGAATAACAACTATGCCATGGGTACTTCGGTAGAAAGAACCTCCAATATCCATGACATTTATAAATTAGGCTCCGCTTATGATATGCCCTCGGAAATGGTAGACGGAATGAATCCGGAAATCGTTCATGACGCCGTGGCCAAAGCGGTAAAAAGAGCACGCGAAAAAGGCGGTCCTACCTTATTAGAAATTAAAACTTACCGCTATAAAGGACACTCTATCAGTGATCCGCAGAAATATAGAACCAAGGAAGAAGTAGATGAGTATAAGGCGAAAGATCCTATCAATCAATTAAAAAAATATATCCTGGACAACAAAATTCTTACTGAAGCCCAGGTGAAAGAAATCGATACTCGTTGCGAGGAAGTGGTTGCGGCCTCAGTAAAATTTGCTGAAGAAAGCCCCATCCCGAACGATGATGAGGTATTAAAAGATGTATATGTGGATCAGAACTATCCATTTATCGTAGATTAAAACTAACAATTAATATATATTAAAATGACGGATAAGCGTAGCATAGGTACTGTAAATGAGCATAATGCAGGATCTGACGCAATGGACAACTTGAAAGTATTCTGGCTGCAATATGGAAAAAAAGTCAGCCTTGTTTTGGGAGCCGTGGTAGTAGTGGTTGCCGGCTATATGCTTTATAAATCATTTGTACAGAAGCCCAAGATCGAGGAAGCCCTGGATAAAGGATTTAAAGCTGAAGAATATTACAGGAAAGACTCTTTTAACCTGGCATTGAACGGTGATGGTGTAAATCCCGGGTTTGTTGCCATCGCTAATAAATACAGCGGTACCCCCATGGGCAACCTGGCAAATTTTTATGCAGGTGTTTGTTATATTAAGCTGAATCAGAATGATAAAGCCGTAAAACATCTTAACGAATTCAAGTCTGATTCCAAACAAGTACAACAGCGGGCTTACAAATTATTGGGCGATGCTTATGGCGACCTGGGCAATGGGGCCAAAGCGTTGGAAAATTATAAGAAAGCGGCCACCGAATTCGAATCAGATCAGATGGCATCGGCTGATGCACTGTTCAGTGCTGCTTACCTTGCGCAACATATATTGAATGACAAAAAGCAGGCGATAGACCTGTACACCCAGTTAAAACAAAAATACCCGCGTACCCAACAAGGTTTTGACGCCGATAAATACCTGGCGCAACTGGGGGTATATAATGTAAACTAATGGCAACACAAGGAAACAGTTCTTTATACACTATTGATGCGGGCATTCTTAAAACGGATGCCTGTGTTGTTTTGGTGAAAACAGAATGGAACGCTCCAATAGTGGACGCGCTCGAAGAAGGTTGTAAACGTGTCTTTGAACAGTACAAAGTACAATATCAGACATTGATCGTTCCCGGGGCAGTGGAGCTGCCGTTTGCGATCAAGCGTCATTGGACACGCACGCATGCCCAGGGCGGACCAGATGCCTTTATAGCGTTGGGCTGTGTGATAAAGGGCGACACTCCACATTTTGATTATGTGTGCGATACAGTCACCCAGGGAGTATTACAGCTAAACCTGTCGCTGCCGGTGCCTACTATTTTTGGCGTACTCACGGTTAATACCGAAGTGCAGGCACGGGAACGTATCGGAGGGGTGCACGGGCACAAAGGGGAGGAGGCCGCCATTACGGCTATAAAGATGATCAATTCTTAAATGAGGGATACTGGTCACTGGATGCTTGATCCTGGATCGACAACCATCAACATCAGGAATCCAATATCCAGTATCTAGTATCGAGCATCCAAAATCTGCCAGGCGATTAAAGAATTTAAAGTAAATCCGCAGAATAAAATGAACGTACAGCTATTTATACCCTGTTTTGTAGACCAGCTTTATCCGCAGACCGGCTTTAATATGATAAAAGTGCTGGAAAAGTTTGGATGCACCGTTTCTTATAACGCGGAGCAAACCTGTTGCGGGCAGCCGGCTTTTAATGCAGGCTTCTGGGAAGAATCAAAAGCCGTATGTTCAAAGTTTCTGAATGATTTCAGCGGAGCTGATTATGTGGTAGCGCCCAGTGCAAGCTGCGTAGGCTTTGTACGAAATTATTATCCCAAATTGTTCGACAATTCTTCTGTGCACAATGAAGTTAAAGCGCTCGGCGCCCGGATCTATGAGTTCTCAGATTTTCTTATCAATGTTTTAAAAATAGCCGATACCGGTGCTACATTAAGAGGCAATGCCACCTATCATGACAGTTGCGCTGCCCTGCGGGAATGTAAAATAAAATCGGAGCCCAGAACCTTGCTTTCCCATGTGCGCGGTCTGATAGTAAATGAAATGAACGATGTGGAAACCTGCTGTGGCTTTGGCGGCACTTTTGCCGTAAAATTTCCCGGCATCTCCATCAATATGGGTGAACAAAAAGTGGAGAATGCCATCGCCACTGGTGCCGAATATCTGATCAGCACCGACCTTTCCTGCCTGATGCATTTACAGGGCTATATCGACAATAAAAAATATGCTATAAAAACCATGCACCTCGCTGACGTACTGGCTAGTGGATGGTAAAAGAATCAGACCTGTGAGGTTTTGGTAAACCACACGGGTCTGGCTGTTATTTCCCATTTTCAATAATATGTGTTTTCGGATTAATTATATAGCAGAATTGCTTTATATTTAGTTCTCTTGATTTTATTAAAACGCAATTTAAAATGGAAAAGAAAATTCTTTTGAACGAGAAGGACATGCCTACTCAATGGTATAACATCATTGCCGACATGCCCAATAAGCCCCTGCCGCCGCTGCACCCCCAAACCAAACAACCCATCAGCGGTGAAGATCTGGCGCCTTTGTTTCCCATGGAGCTGATCCAGCAAGAGGTTTCTGCAGAACGATATATTGATATTCCCGAGGAGGTGCAGGAAGCCTATCGTATCTGGCGGCCGACGCCACTCATCAGGGCTACAGAACTGGAAAAAGCACTGCAAACAGATTGCAAAATTTATTACAAATATGAGGGCACCAGTCCCAGCGGTTCGCATAAACCCAATACGGCCATTCCCCAGGCTTATTATAATAAAAAGGCAGGTGTAAAACGGATCATCACTGAAACCGGAGCCGGACAATGGGGCACGGCGCTTAGTTTTGCCTGCAGCCATTTCGGTATCGATTGTGAAGTGTACATGGTGCGCATCAGCTATGATCAAAAACCGTATCGTAAAATACTGATGAATACTTTTGGGGCTAAAGTTTATGCCTCGCCCAGCACCAATACCCAGGCCGGGAAAAACGCCCTGGAGGCCAATCCCAATACACCCGGGAGCCTGGGACTTGCAATATCCGAAGCCATTGAAATAGCTGCAGGGGATGCCGATACCAAGTATTCATTAGGCTCTGTATTGAATCATGTGCTGTTACATCAAACCATCATCGGGCAGGAAGCAAAGAAACAATTGGAATATACCGGTGATTACCCGGATGTGATCATTGCGCCGTTAGGCGGCGGCTCCAACTTCGCCGGACTTTCTTTTCCGTTTATAAAAGATAAAATTTCAGGCAAGCAAATGCGTTGTGTTGCGGTAGAACCGGCGTCCTGTCCCAAATTGACCAAAGGAAAATTCATGTACGATTTTGGCGATACGCAGGGGTACACTCCCTTATTGCCGATGTATACATTGGGGCATACCTTCACACCCGCGGCCATACATGCAGGGGGATTGCGTTATCATGGCGCCAGCGTATTGTGCAGTCAACTGCTAAAAGACGGACTAATTGAAGCCAATGCCATCCAGCAACTGGAATGCTTTGAAGCCGGTATTTTGTTCGCCAAAGCTGAAGGCATTGTTCCGGCGCCGGAAGCGAATCATGGTATTGCCCAGGTAATACGCGAAGTGAACCGGGCTAAGGAAGAAGGTGTAAAAAAGACGATCCTGTTCAATTTATGTGGGCATGGCTTTGTGGATATGGCAGCCTACCAGGATTATTTCGCAGGCAAACTGGTGAATCATTCTTTTACTGATGAAGAATTAACCGGTGCCCTTAAAGATATTGAGGCGCTGCAGCCGCAGTAAAAAGGTTATGTTATTTTTTATCCGGGCGGTCTTTTGCTTTATGGAAGACCGCCTTTTGATAATCAGGCTACCTGTAGGTCGGCTTCCGTTTTAAAAGACATTATATGAAATATAAGCACATTATTTTTGATCTGGATGGGACCTTAATTGATACGGAAGCAACGGTATTAAATTCTTTAAAAGAAACACTAAAAGAAACTCAAAACATAGATTATACATTAGAAGATTTAAATTTTGCACTGGGGATACCCGGAGCAACAGCGCTTCAACAACTTAAAATCGATAACATAGAAAAAGTCTTATCCGTTTGGCAACAAAAATTCAAAATTCATTTTTCAAAAGTTCAATTATTTCCAGGTATTAAAGAGCTGCTTTTTGCTATAAAAGAAAAAAATATAAAAACAGGCGTGCTAACCTCCAAAACCAGATTAGAGTATATAGAAGACTTTATTCCATTTGGCTTAGGGGATAAAATTGATATTTCCTTATCTATTGATGATTACAAAGTGCCCAAACCATCATCAACAGGAATGGATCTCTACTTAAAGCAGGCAGGCATTAAAGCCAGCGAGGCATTGTATATCGGCGACACCCTATATGATTATCAATGCGCCAGGGATGCCGGTGTCGATTTCGGTTTGGCAGTTTGGGGTTGTAAAAAATTGGAAGGCATAAATGCAAAATACTTTTTTCTATCCCCTGAAGATATAGATCAGCTTATAAAAAGCAAATCAGAACTGGAAGAAGGATTGGCAAACAATGGTTGAATGAAAGGCCGGCGGTTGTAATGAAGTAACCGAGTAAAAGATTCCGGTCATTTCTTCGCAATCTTACTGTCGCCCTTTAAAACAATGTTCCCTGTTCACCCGCTTTATCGGGGATCTTTAATGAGAGACCAAAAGTTTCGTTCATCGAACGGATAAAATGCGCGGCAAGCAAGGGCGAATCCAGTTCCACATTCTGGTGCACAAAAAAATACAATTTTTGCAGGCCTTCGTTCCTCCATTTTTTAATACGTCCTATCCAGTCGTTCAACCGGTTTATATCGGTAGGGTGGTTGGCTCCAACAAAGCGGACAAATGCCACGGGGCTGGTAAGCCGCATGTGAAGCATATCCCGGCGCCCGGCGGTATCTACAATAATGTTAGAGAAGCTATGGGCTTCCAATAATGTTGTGAACCGTTTATTTACCTGCCTGTTGGCAAACCATTGTTCGTTGCGTACTTCAACAGCCAGCGGAATGCCCGCAGGAAAATGATTCAAAGTTGTTTCCAACCGGTTAAGATCTTTGGGCGTAAAATTATCGTGCACCTGTAAAAAGGCCATCCCCAGCCGGTCTTCAAAATTGCTGATGGCATTACAAAAGGTTTCCACTTCGGACTGCACTTCAATCAGGCGTTTATAATGGCTGATCGTATTCGTAAGCTTAGGGAAGAATTTAAACCCTTCAGGTGTTTTATGCTTCCAGGTCTCCACCTGTTTCCAGTCGGGCATTTTATAAAAAGTAGCATTCAGCTCAATGCAATTAAATTGCCTGGAATAATACTGAAGCTCATCTTTGGTTCCCTTCGGATAAAAGCCCTGCAGGTCGGTGCGGTTCCACTTGGCACAGCCAACATATACTTCAAAATCCGGTCCTTTTGTGTTAGTACCCAGTACCCATGCCGTTTCCGGGTCATCCCCAGGCAGAGAAAAATCAATGGCTCCGGGGTTATCAACTTTTCCGAATTTCATTTTTGTTTGGAAAGATAACTATTAACTATTCAGGAATCAATTCCGTTTATTCAAATCAACCTGAAAAACAATTCCCCCGGCAATGCATCTCTGGTTTAATTATCTTATTTTTGAATACCTCACAAAAGCACAACGATAATATATGAAAAGAAGAAGTTTTATAAAGACAACCGCTGCCGGATCCATAGCATTCCTGTTACCCTTCCCATCATGGGCATCGGGCAACGCCAATAAATTAAGAGTGGCCCAGGTAGGCGTGGGCAGCATGGGAGCTAACGACCTGGCAGCTATTGCCGCACACGCCGCTGTAGAGATTGTGGCGCTTTGCGATGTAGACAAAAATAATCTTAGCAAGGCCAGTGCACTGCATACCGGTGCACGCACCTTTTCAGATTACAAGGAAATGTTCAAAACGATGGGGCATGAAATTGATGCGGTAGTGGTGTCTACCCCCGATCATATACATGCGCCCGTGTCACTGCTGGCCATGGAGCACAACAAGCATGTATACTGCCAGAAGCCGCTCACCCATTACATTGCGGAATCAAGGAAAATGGAAGCAGTGGCTACACAAAAAAAATTAGTGACGCAAATGGGCATCCAGGTCCATTCATTTTACGATTATAAACTAGCCACCCTGCTCATCCGGAAGGGTATTATCGGGAAGGTAAAGAAAGTCATTGCCTGGTCGCCTAAAGTGTGGGGATATGATGGCGCAGAACCGCAGGGCAGCGATCCTGTGCCGGCATCGCTCGACTGGGACAAATGGTTGGGCACTGCTAAAAAAAGACCTTATAAAGAAGGATTCTATCACCCCAGCAACTGGAGAAAATGCATTGATTACGGCTGCGGTACGCTGGGGGATATGGGCGTTCATATTTTTGACACCCCTTACAATGCATTAAAATTAACGGTGCCGCTGAGCGTTAAGAATGAATGCCGCGCCCCCAACAGCTTTGGCCATCCTGAAAAAAATCATGTAACTTATGTGTTTCCGGGCACCGCTTACACCGCAGACAACCTCGAGTGGGTATGGTATGATGGTAAGTGCGCGCCGGAGCCCCAGGCCGACCTGCAGCTACCCGGTGGTGCAACGCTGCCGGATCAGGGGGCTATGTTCATTGGAGAAAATGGGAAACGTCTCCTATTGCCGCATTTTATGCAACTGCCCAAATTGATCGTTAATGATCAATACGAAAATATTGATGTTGCGAAATACGACCCCGATGGTGCCGCAGGAAAGCCCGTTACCAACTATGATGCGGAATCGCTCAAACATTATCACCAGTTTGTAGATACCTGCCTGGGAAAAGCAAAATGCAGTGCACCTTTTGCCTACTCCGCCAAACTTACCGAAGTAATTCTCCTGGGAGTGATTGCCGCGCGATTCCCCAATGAAACCCTGCACTGGGATAATAAAAGCGCGCGGTTTAAAGAAGCGAAAGCGAATAAGTTTATTTCAGGCTGAGCTAAATAAAAACAACAACGAAATACCATTTTTATTTTTTACCACATAGATAGGTAGCCTGCTATTACAAAAAAGGGAACATTGACCGGTTGGTGCCATAATAAACCGGCATCAAAATTATTTTTAAGGGGTGTACCCATGGCACACCAAATGATCTGCGGCCTTAACAAGCCTACCAACCGGTTGTTCCGATGGAACAAAATGACCGAAACGTTTCCCGATGCCTTGTATTAGAAAATTGTTAAATAATGCCTTCGGCATTACCCATTTTTAGAACTGTATATTATGATGATTAAACGTGCCGCGTAGCGGCTACCCATTGAAAGGAATTGTGTTAATTGTGATTGCGGTTCAGTATCAACAATGATTTTGACGCTAACCCGCTCTTTTCATGCGGTTATGCCCTTTTCGGTCTTATTGATTCACTATTCACCATTGCCTATTCACTTCTAACCCTTCCGCATCAGCTCCGCCACGGTTCTTCCCACCACCGGCGCCAGTGCCACACCCATGCCGCCCAGGCGCAGTGCGCAAAAACTACGCGTTGTCAATTGTTCTACTATCGGCATTTTCTCATTGCCCATGGCCATGATGCCGGCCCAGCGTTGTTCAATTTGCGGTTGTTGCCCCGGCAGCACTACGGTCGATAAAAACCGCTCTAATGCCTGCTGGATGGGGAGCGTGGGAAACGCATCCAATGTATATTCGGTTTGAAAGGACGTATTGCGGGCGCCCCCCAACAAAATCCGGTCGCCCATATTCCTGAAATAATAATAGCCTTCTTCACAATGAAAGGTGCCATTAAATTTGAGATCAGGGACCGGTGCGGTAAGCAATATTTGTCCGCGTGCCGGCACCAGATCAACTTGGGGCAATAGCTGCGCACTAAAAGCATTGGTGCAGTATACGATCTGAGTGGCATACAGATCCGGACCATTCTGTGTAACAAGCCGGACCCGATTGGACCTTTCATCCACTTCCTTTATTTCCGTGGCAAATAAAAACTGAACCCCGGTTCTAACGGCAAGCTGCCAGAGGCTATTGAGTAATTTACCTGAATGCAGGCTGCCTTCAAAGCGGTTTTCAATTAAATGGGAGATACCGCCAAATCCAAACGATTCGATCTTATCATCGGCAAGTGTAAAAGTATCTGGTGAGCCCGTTATTAAATAAAGCCATTCGTTCAAAACACTGAGCCGGGCCAGCTTTTGTTCGTCTGCCAGCAATTCATATCCTTTGCAAATAGTAAAATCAATAGGTGCAGCCGCAAGAATTTTTTGTATGATACGCAGCCCTTCAAAACGCATGCTGACCAACTGCAATGCTTTCTCACTTCCCATAGAATCAATATCTGCCAATATCTCCGTGGCGCTTCCAAAACAAGCGAATCCGGCATTACGCAGGGAGGCACCCGCAGGAGTAACGCCGCGCTCCACAACTGTTATTTTCTTAGAAGGAAATAGCTGACGCAGGTAGAGCGCCGTCCACAACCCGGTAAAGCCGGCTCCGATGATGATGATATCCTGCAGCGCATAGAACGTTTCCTGTTCCCAAATACTTATCTGTTGCGTATAATTACTGATAGTTCGCTATTTTTATTCTTAAAAGTACAAATTCTACATTCATCATTTAAAATTCATAATTCTTATGGCCTACTGGCTCATTAAATCGGAACCCTTCAAATACAGCTACGATCAACTGGTGAAAGATAAGAAAACCGTGTGGGACGGGGTGCGTAACTATGCAGCCCGCCTGAACCTGCGCGCTATGAAAAAAGGAGATTTGGCTTTTTTTTATCATAGTAATGAAGGCGTTGCCATCGTGGGCATTGCAAAAATTGTTAAAGAGGCCTTCCAGGATCCCACCACAACGGATGAACGATGGGTGGCAGTAGAAGTAGCGCCCTATAAAAAATTAAAAAAAGAGATTACACTGGCGGAGCTAAAAGAAATTCCTTCTTTAAAAAATATGGACCTGGTGCGACTCGGGCGTTTATCCGTACAAACGGTAAAACCAGAAGAGTGGGAGCTGGTGTTAAAAATGGCCGGCGAAAAAGTATAAGGGTCAAATTTTAATGGCGGCGCCTCATATATTTTCATTAACTTACAACCGTTAGTTTTTAAAAGTATATGAACAATTACAGTAACAATCTGATTGATAAACTTCCCCATCATTTAAAGCAATATATTGTTGAGCAACATTATGAGCATTACACATCCGTTGACCATGCGGTATGGCGTTATGTAATGCGGCAGAACTACCGGTACCTGAAGGACGTTGCTTATTATCCCTATATCCCCGGACTGAAAAAAGCGGGGTTAACCATTGAACACATTCCTGATCTGCAAACGATGAACGATCATCTGAAACAGATCGGCTGGGGAGCTGTTACAGTCAACGGCTTTATACCCTCACAGGCGTTTATGGAGTTCCAGGCCTACCGGGTTTTAATTGTGGCTGCAGATATCCGTCAGATCGAACATATCGAATACACACCAGCCCCGGATATTATTCATGAGTCAGCCGGGCATGCGCCCATTATCGGCGAGCCGGAATACGCGGCCTATCTGCAATTTACCGGTGAAGTGGGGACTAAGGCCATGCTGTCAAAAAAAGATCAGGAACTTTTTGAGGCAATACGAAAGCTGGCGGTTTTAAAAGAACTGGCTGGGACTTCCGAACGGGCGATCAAAACGGCAGAAGAAGCGCTACGCCATATTCAACAAAATATGGGCGCGCCTTCAGAAATGGCGCTGCTGGCGCGGTTGCACTGGTGGACGGTGGAGTATGGCCTCATTGGCACTTTGGAAGACCATAAAATTTACGGAGCGGGATTGCTCTCGTCCATCGGCGAGAGTGTTAGCTGCATGCAGCCGGAAGTGAAAAAGATACTTTATACAATTGACGCGGTCAATTACCCATACGATATTACCAAACCGCAGCCGCAGCTTTTTGTGACACCCGATTTTCAAAACCTGGTGCAGGTGCTGGGCGCATTTGCGGATACCTTGTCTTACAGAAAGGGGGGAAGTGAAAGCATACAAAAAGCAATTGATTGCGGCCTGGTATGTACCGCCGTTTACAGTTCGGGGTTGCAGGTGTCAGGGGTTTTCGCAGCTACGGAAATAGATGAGCTGACCTATATTCAGACAACCGGACCAACCGCACTTGCTTTTGCGGATAAAGAAGTAAGCGGCCATAGTAAACAGGTCCATCAAAAAGGATTTGGGTCACCGGTGGGGAAGCTTAAAGATTATGATCTTCCGCTGGAAACATTTACTATTGAGGCTTTAAAAAATAGCGGCGTAGAAAAAGAAAAAAACGCTGTGTTGCGCTTCCAAAGCGGCATTGAGGTTTCAGGAAGAGTAGTGGATCTACTTATATACGATGAAAAACCAGTGCTTATCAGTTTTATTGATTGCACCGTTACGGATACAATCAGCGGAAGGCGGCTGTTTGAACCGGAATGGGGGAAATATGATATGGCCGTTGGTGAAAAAATAGTCTCTGTTTTCTCCGGTGCTGCTGATAAAGATGCCTATGAGCAGATCACCATCATTCCCAAAGAAATGCCGCGGTCCAAATACACTAAAGAAACACTGCGATTACACGCTTTATATCAGCAGGTGCGTGCTATCCGGGAAGGCCGTGAAGCAGAAAGCGCTCTTGCAGCCATCTGGCAGGAGCTGCAGCAAAAATATGAACAGGACTGGCTTTGCCCGTTGGAGCTGCTGGAGATCTTAAAAGACAGATCGATCAATTCCGAAATGCAAAAGGAGATTGAAGGACACCTGCAAAAAATGAAAGCCGATCATGAAGAGCTTTCAAAATTAATTGAAGACGGGTTGCATACGCTAGGCCATATTGAATTGTTGCCGGGGCGTTAACTATACAAACCTGTGAGGTTTTAGAAACCTCACAGGTTTGTAAACTTATAAATCGTTTTAGTATAATATTCTTCCCCCGGCTTCAGCACGGTATTTGGAAACGAAGGAATCGTGATAGCATTCGGGTGCACTTGTGTTTCAAAACAGAACGCGGAAAAAGCAGTGTAGGGCTGTCCATTTTTGCCGGTAATATCGGGTGAACCATAGCTGTTATATAAATGCACCACCGGTTCTGTAGTATATACTTCCAGTTTTACATCTTCTTCATCGCACCAGGCTTCGGCAGCCACCTGTTCAATACCCCGTTTATCTAACGGAAAGCTGATATCAATCCCTTTTTCGGGATGTTCAATATTGCCCGTCTCCTGGTATGCGCTGAAATCATTCCGCGTTCCCTTTACAGGCAGCACCCTTCCGGTGGTACAATAATTTCCATCCTGCTCAAGATAATGGGAGGCATGAACTTTTAAATGATGCATATCGATCCTGCCTTTCCCGTTATTCAGGTTAAAATAGCTGTGGTGGGTTAAATTCACCGCAGTTGGTGCATCTGTAGTAGCTTTGTACTCATAGCTGAACTCATTGGCTTCATTTAATGAAAAAATGATCTGGACGGTAAGGTTGCCGGGGAAACCTTCTTCGCCATCAGGACTTACATATTGTAATACTACCTGCCCATTGTTTACGGTAATTTTATCCCACACTTTTTTATCAAACCCTTCCACACCGCCGTGTAACTGACAGCCGGAGCCGGAGCCCTGCAGCGCATATTCTTTTCCTTCAATGGTAATTGCTGATCCCTTAATGCGGTTCGCATACCGGCCAATAGCAGCACCATAGTAAGGGTAATTTTTCAGATAAGCGTCTGACCAATATTGCTGCGGTTCATCAAAGCCTAAAACAACATCATTAAAACTTCCATCCGATTTCCGTATTTTTATCGACATAATAATGGCGCCGTAATTGGTTACCTTAACTTCAGTTCCCGCGCTGTTCTTTAATGTAAATACATAAACACTTTTTCTATTAGGATGCTGCGCGGCAAGCTGCTCAGTAATTTCAATCATGAAGAATTGATTTTTGATAAAAATAATACTATTGTTATGACGATTAGTGAATTGCAAAAAGAATTTGAAAAAATTTATAATAAACAGACAGAGCATATTTTTTTCTGTCCTGGCCGTGTAAACCTGATCGGGGAGCACATTGACTATAATGGCGGACAGGTAATGCCCTGTGCTATTTCTTTAGGTACGACTTTGCTTATTGCGAAGAACGACGCCAATATTTTTCGCTTTCATGCCGTTGATTTCCCTGAAGCCGCTACCCTCGAACTCAATAAGAACGGCTATACAAAATCGGGGCCTGAATGGTATAATTACCCGGTTGGTGTGTTGCATGAAATGCAGCAGAAAGGTATTGCGCTTACCGGGCTTGATTTTCTTTTTTCCGGGAATCTGCCTGTTGGCTCGGGGCTCTCATCCAGCGCTTCCATTGAGGTATTAACGGCTTACGCAATTAATACTATGTTTAACGGAGCACTGTCAAATACAGATTTGGCGATACTGGGAAAGAAAGTGGAAAATGATTTTATGGGACTGAACAGTGGCATCATGGATCAGTTCGCCGTAGCGATGGGGAAGGAAGGGCAGGCCATTTTGTTGAATACTGGTACGTTGGACTATGAATACCTGCCTTTTGAGATCGGGGATTACGTGCTGGCTATTGTTAACAGCAATAAACCCCGCAAGCTGGTGGAGTCGAAGTACAATGAACGGTTTAATGAATGCCGGGCGGCGCTAAAGAAACTGCAGGAAAAATTTGCGGTGCAGCACCTGACTGATATCAGCAGCGTTGAATTTGAAGAAAGCAAACAGCTTTTGGGCGACCCGGTGCTGGAAAAGCGCGCCCTCCACGTGATCACTGAGAACGACCGGGTAAAAAAAGCGAAGGACGCATTAGTGAAAAAAGATATTAAAACGTTTGGGGAGCTAATGTATGCTTCGCATGATTCCTTACAACATCTTTATGAAGTATCGGGTGCTGAGCTGGACGCCATTGTTGATTTTTGCCGGACTTATAAAGACTGCATTGGTGCCCGCATGACGGGCGCGGGTTTTGGAGGTTGCGCCATCGCCCTGATAAAAAAAGATTGTTTTGACGATTTTGCTGAAAAAGTATCGGCAGATTATGAGGCGCGGATTGGCTATAAGCCAGGCGTTTTCTCCTCAATAATTGCTGAAGGGGTAAGGACGATTAAATAAGAGACCTGTGAGGTTTTTAAACCTCACAGGTCTTATTTTAGTACCCACTGTTTATACCTATCTAAGGCTTCCATAAAATAATAATCAGCATAACTAAGGGAAACATTTACTTCTGATTTTGAAGGAAGATTTCCCACACTTTGCGTAAGTATAAAACCCTTGCTGCCACCGGGTTTCGACCGGTAGGTAGTTGATAATGCCTTAAGGATAGTGGTGGCATCGCTTATATAGGCTGTTTTTTGTTTTGCATTGCTGTATTGCGCCAGTTCCAGCAGGGCGGAAGCCATTACCGCGGCGGCAGAAACATCCCGTGGCGCATGGGGAATATCCAGTGCATCAAAATCCCAATACGGCACTTTATCAGCCGGCAGATGTGGATTGGTCAGGATAAAGGCGGCAATCTTATGCGCCTGTGCCAGGTATTCCGGCTTTTTTGTAAACCGGTACATCATGGTATAGCCGTAAAGCCCCCAGGCCTGGCCGCGCGACCAGGCAGAGGCATCTGCATAACCCTGGTGGGTGACTCTTTTTAATACGGCCCCGGTGGCAGTATCATAATCCACCACGTGATAACTGCTGCCGTCCGGTCTGAAATGATTCTTCAGCGTAGTATTCGCATGGTTTTCGGCAACTTCTGCCAGGTATTTTGTACCACCGTTTCCTGATGCCCATTCCAACAACTCCAGGTTCATCATATTATCAATGATCACGGGAGCATTGAACTTTTTACTTTTATTCCAGGATTGAATGGCGTGCATTCCCCGCCGGTAGCGCTTTGTAGCCGTTTGCGCCGCGGTCAGAAGTACGTCTTTATAATGCGAATCTTTAGTGAGTTGATAAGCGGTACCAAAGCTGCAATTGATCATAAACCCGATATCATGATTGCCGGTATAATATTTCATCGGCTCTTCGATGGTCAATCTTTTTTTTGCTTCGGCAAGAATCTGAGGGTCTTTTGTTGCCTTGTATATCAGCCACAACGTTCCCGGGTAGAACCCGCTCGTCCACCAGTCAACACCTGAAGCATTCAGTTGGTCCTTTGCCGGATCGTAGTTTTGCGGCATTTTGTCTACCGGCACCTTTTGCATCAGTAGTTTATATTGTGCAGCGGCAAATGCTTCATCTTCCTTTATCAGGGCACGCATGTTTTGCTGGGCGTCGCTCACAAATACGGATAAAAGCAACCCGGCTACAATCGTCAATCGTAGAATAGGCTTCATTGAAATTGGTTGTTAGGCTAGTGTATTATCAGGCAATAGTTTTACCGGCATAGGACTTCCCCAGATCGACGCAGAGAAGGATTATTCCAATTACTTATTTACAGTTGACAAGACACTATTGGTTAAAAGGGCAAAATAATAAAAATCAGGAGGATGAGCAACAATTCCACATTGTTCCTATTTTTATGGTTTAAAAATCTTCTTATGAAATCGATTGGCTTTTTTTTGCTTTTTGGATTCCTGTTAGCATCTGGTACCGGTTACGGGCAAACGCATTTAGAACAGTTGGCTGCAAAACCGCATCCGCGGCTCTTATTGTTTAAAGGCGAAGAAAAGCAAATTGAAAATGCCATCGATAAAAATGCAGCTTTCAAAAAAGTAAACAGCCTGTTGCTGGAAGAATGCGATAAGATCATAGCTGCACCAGCATTAGAGCACAAAAAAATAGGAAAACGCCTGCTTTCCGTATCCCGCGAAGCGATCCGCAGGATCTTTTACCTTTCCTATGCTTACCGCATGACCCATGAAAAAAAATACCTGGATGCGGCAACGCAACAACTCCTCACCATTTCCGCTTTTGAAGACTGGAACCCATCACATTACCTCGATGTGGCTGAAATGACGATGGCAGCAGCGATCGGGTATGATTGGTTATATGATGAGTTGGCCCCGGCCTCCCGCGAAAAAATAAAAACGGCTATTTTGAACTACGGCATCAAAACCTCATTTGACAGCCATTTCAACAATTGGTTGAAAATAGATAATAACTGGAACCAGGTTTGTAATACCGGCATCACTTATGGGGCTATTGCCATTTTTGAATCGGAACCCGAACGCTGCAGTCAGGTCATTGCACGCGCTGTGGAATCCATAAAAAAGCCCATGAAATTATACGCGCCGGACGGGGCTTATCCGGAGGGTTATGGCTATTGGAGCTATGGAACCACTTTCAATGTTTTCTTTATTAATGCGCTGGAACAGTTGCTGGGAACGGATTACGGGCTGAGTCAACTGCCTGGGTTCCTTAAAACTCCCGGTTATCTGCAGCAAATGATCGCTCCTACCGGGGCTCCTTTTAATTATTCTGATGCCGGCCGGGGCGCCGAATGTAATGGGGCTATGTTCTGGTTTGCAAAAAAAATCAATGATCCTTCTTATGTATGGAACGAATTGCAATTCCTGGAGAACGATAAAAATAAAAATGCGCTGATCCATGATCGTTTTTTACCAACGTTGCTGCTTTGGGGAAAAGACTTGTCATTGACCAATAGCTCCGCGCCAAAAAAATTATTCTGGCAGGGGGGAGGGCCTACGCCCGTGGTAATGATGCGCACCAGTTGGACAGATCCAAACGCCTTGTTCCTGGGTTTTAAAATGGGCTCGCCAGGTAACAGTCATGCGCATATGGATGAAGGCTCCTTTGTTTTTGAAGCCGAAGGCGTGCGTTGGGCAATGGACTTTGGCATGCAGGAATATGAATCGCTGGAATCGAAAGGCCTAAATATCTGGGACCGTTCGCAGCATTCAGATCGCTGGAAAGTGTTCCGCTATACGAATTTTGCGCATAACACACTAACGTTTGATGACAGTCTGCAGCGTTTGGAAGGGAGGGCGGTTATTACGAAATCTTCCGGTGCAGCTGGTTTTAGTTTTGCAACAACGGACCTCAGCAGCGTTTATAAAGGACAAATAAAAAGTGCCGAAAGAGGTGTCGCTCTTGTAAACAATGGATACGGATTGATACAGGATGAAATAACCACTGCCAACAAATCCGTTAAAATGCAATGGCGGATGGTGACGCCGGCTACGGTCACCGTTAAATCAGCTACCGAAATTGAGCTGACAAAGAATGGAAAAACACTGTTCCTGCAGATCGTAGCGGAGCAACCCGTTACGATCAAAACCTGGAGCACGGCGCCGACCAATGGTTACGATGCGCCCAATCCGGGAACGACCATTGTCGGTTTTGAAACAGAGTTGCCGGCCAACAGCAAAAAAACATTTGCGGTGTATCTTGTTCCGGAGGATAAGGGTAAAGTTGATAAAAAAATTACTGCATTGAAAAACTGGCATTAAACCATTCGCAGCAATAGTCGTCAAAAAGGCCCGCGTTACCGTAGAAAAGAAAATAGAGCCGGTCAGCTATTTTTTTTTATCCCTGCAGGACGCAGTGAGTATATTTAATGTAATTGCTTCATCTGTAAAAAAAACGAATGGATAACCGCAGAACCTTTCTGAAAAAATCAATGTTATTATCCGGTGCCGCCGGTATTAAAACAACGCTCCCTGATTCACTGATTAAAGCCCTTTCTATTGATCCCGCTCTGGGAAGCACATTCCTCGATGCAGAGCATATTGTGATCCTGATGCAGGAAAACCGGTCTTTCGATCATTGCTTTGGCAGCCTGCAGGGCGTACGGGGACTAAACGATCCAAGAGCGATCACCTTGCCAGATCAGAAACCGGTTTGGTTCCAGACAAATGATAAAAAGGAGACCTACGGCCCCTTCCGGCTGAATATTAAAGAATCAAAGATCACCTGGATGGGCTCGCTGCCACATTCCCGTCCCAGTCAGGTAGATGCCTTTAATAATGGCAAATACGATAAGTGGTTGCTGGCAAAAAGATCCGGCAACGCAAAATACGCCCAAATGCCCCTCACGTTGGGCTTTTATACCCGTGAAGACCTGCCGTTCAATTATGGAATGGCGGATGCTTTTACGATCTGCGATCAGAATTTTTGTTCTGCCATGACCAGCACCACGCCCAACCGTTCTTTCTTTTGGACAGGAAATATTCGTGATACGGACGACGGCTATCCGCGGGATAATATCCGGAACGATAATTTCGGGCATGCAAAAATGACCTGGAAAACTTTTCCCGAATTGCTTTCTCAAAACCAGGTTTCCTGGAAGTTCTACCAGAATGAAATATCCTGTGGGGGCGGGTTTAAAGGAGAGGAGCGTTCCTGGCTGGCCAACTTTGGATGCAATCTCCTGGAGTTCTTTAAGGCCTATAACGTAAAATTTACTCCTTATTATATTGAGAATATAAAAAAACAAGTGCAGACACTTCCCGGCGAGATCAACAAACTGCAGGAAGAAAGCCCGTCCAGTGAAGAACGCGCCAATAAGGTGAAGGCCGCATTGCAGAAAAAACAGGAGGCTTTGGATAATGCCACTGCAGAGCTGAAACAATGGAGCATTGAAAATTTTAATGGCCTTACAGATGCCCAAAAACAATTATTCTATAACGCATTTGTGAATAATAAAGGCGATAAAAATTATCGGAATATTTCACGTTTGGATTATACGGATAACGGCACCAAACGCGAAGCAACGGTGCCTGCCGGAGATATTTTTTACCAGTTCCGTAAAGATGTAAATGAAGGGAAACTCCCAACGGTTTCCTGGTTTGCGGGACCCCAGAACTTTTCAGATCATCCCAGTGCACCCTGGTATGGCGCCTGGTATGTGTCGGAAATGCTGGACATCCTTACTAAAAATCCTGAAGTATGGAAGAAAACGATCTTTATTGTTACCTATGATGAAAACGATGGCTATTACGATCACGTGCCGCCTTTTTCAATTTGCGATAATAAGAAACCGGGCACCGGAAAATGCAGTGCAGGTATTGATACCGAGATCGAACATGTGCGCCTGGAATATGAATTAAAACAGGGAATACCAAAGAAGCAGGCACGGGAAGCCCCGGTAGGATTGGGCTTTAGGGTACCCATGCTCATTGCTTCTCCCTGGAGCCGCGGGGGCAAGGTATGCTCACAGGTATTTGATCATACCTCTACCTTACAGTTTTTGGAAACCTTTGTTAATAAGAAATACAATAAGCACCTGCATTTCGAGAATATCAGCGCCTGGCGCCGTACTATTTGCGGCGACCTTACGGCGGCTTTTAGTCCGTTTGATGGTAAGCCTGTAGAGCGGATACCCTTCCTGAAAAGAGATGCCTTTGTTGAAACCATTTTCAATGCGCAGTTCAAAAAGGAGCCAGGCGATTTCAGCGCGCTTTCTCCGGCCGCTGTCAAAGCCGTAATCGAAAATCCTGTTATCCCACCTTCTTTACCGCAGCAGGAGCGGGGCACGCGGCCGTCGCTGGCCCTGCCTTACGAATTATATGTGGAGAGCCGTTTATCGAAAGATAAAAATAACGTGGAACTGCAGCTAAAGGCAGGCAATACATTTTTTGGTAACGACGCACAAGGCGCACCCTTTACGGTTTATGCCCCTGTGGCTTATACTGATGAAACCGGTTCGGAAACCTGCAGGAACTGGTCGTTTGCCGTTAAAGCCGGCGATGCGTTGAACTATGAGTGGCCGGTAAAAGCCTTTGATAAAGGGGCTTATCATTTGCGCGTACATGGTCCCAACGGGTTTTACCGGGAGTTTAAGGGGAATAACACTGACCCTGCATTTGATCTTACTTGTGAATATGAAATGGACAGCCGTAATAAACCCACGGGAAACATATTATTAAAGATGAACAGCAGTGTCCCTGTGGCGATAGAAATTACCGATAACGCCTATAAAAATGCGGTTATCCAAAAACAGGTAAGCGGAGCGCAAAATCTTGTGTTGAACTTAAATAAAAGCGCCGGCTGGTATGATTTTTCCGTACGGTTAAAAGGCAATAGTTCCTTTGAAAAACGTTATGCAGGCCGGGTGGAGAAAGGAGCCGAAAGCACTACAGATCCTTTTATGGGACGTGTAGTATAGGAACTATAACGTCGTCCGCCTGGAGCGTGTTGTTATTGCCGGGCTGTTAAAAAAAAGTGCACCAACTTTTAAGCTGGCACACTTTTTTAATTTTAAGACTGAGGGTTTAACTTTCAACAGAGAAAAGCAGCGCCTGATCATTTCTTCTTTTGATCTTCGATCGTGATGTTCAGATCCGTTATGGTCTTTTTGATCTGCTCTCCATATTCCTTTGCAATTTTGGCCAGATTGCCGGATACGCCAAAGGGCTTGTTAAATGTGGCTTTAACCTGTGTGCTGTCGCCTTCTTTTGTAACGTTCACAAAAAGGTTTATCACCTTGCCCTCGCCCATGACAATATATTGTTCTGCCTGTATCGTTCCGCTGGTTTTATCTGTGTTTTTAACCGAGAACCGGATGTTGCTAACGGCCTGGAGCGCCGCAGCATAGACTTTATCAACGGGTTGTTTGGAGGTAAATACCCCAACACCTGGTTTTTGTGCCGATACAGTGATGCCCGTCAGCATTAAGGCCAGCAATACGATTGTGATTTTCATGTTTGATAAGATTTAAAAGTGTTTGAATTGAAATCGGGGGTAAAATTAAACAGGTCAAACGATTTGGAGAATACCGGTTTCCCTGTATTTCAGGCAAGGCGGGAACGATTATAATTTTTAAAAATAGAAGCAGCCGCGGCCGTGATTTGTGTGTTCACAAGCTATTTAGCTTCTTATATTGCTCACAGATTACACGGATTTTCACGGAACGCTTTAAAATCTGTGGAAGTCGCTGCCTTGGTTTGTGTCCGCACAAACCATTTTGCATAGTCACTTTTTACAGCACCGCCAGGCTATCTATTTTATCCTGGTCTATCTGCTTTACCAGCGCTTCAAGGGAATCAAACTTTAATTCTTCCCTTAAATATTGTTTTACATACACGCGGATCGTTGTTCCGTAAATGTCTTTGTCAAAATCAAAAATATTTACTTCAACGGTTCTTTTTTTACCGTTAACAGTGGGTCGTAACCCGATGCTCATCATCCCTTTTAACAGGCCGGCATGCCCGGGAACGGCAACATACACCGCATAAATACCATTGCCGGGGATGATCTTCTCTTCATCCTTCACATGTAAGTTCGCCGTGGGATATCCCAGTTCACGACCCAGCTTGTCGCCATGCACCACTTCGCCCTCAAAAAAGAAATCATAACCCAGTAAATGCCCCGCAGTAATGGCGTCGCCCTTCAGGATCGCTTCGCGGATCTTGGTGGAGCTGATGGAAATATTATCCAGCACATGCTTGGGTATTTCCCGTAGTTGATACTTATATTTTTCCTGCAGCAATTCCAGCAACTTATAATCGCCCAGGCGATCCCGGCCAAAACGGTGGTCATAACCTATCACAATGGTGTGTGGTTTAAATTTTTCGATCAGGAAATCGCATAAATAATCCTCGGGAAGCTGGTTGGCAAAAACTTCGGTGAAGGGAATGATCACCAGGTGATCGACCCCTAACTGACCCAGCAGCTCGATCCGCTCATCGAGCGTGGTGATCAACCGCAGGCCGAGTATAGAGGAATTAACCACTTTCCGCGGGTGTGGGTGAAACGTGATGATGACAGACTCGCCGCTTACGGCATTCGCCTGATCCACTATTTGTTTGATAACTTTCCGGTGCCCTTCATGTACCCCGTCAAATGTGCCGATCGTGATCACTGCGTTCCTGAAAGCCGGCAACGCTTCAATATTCCTGTGAATTTGCATAAACTACAAAATTAGCAAATCCTGCCTTATCTTAGCGGCTCCAAAAAAAGTAGAACTGATGTCGTTATATTCCAAAAGAGGTGTTTCTGCGCAGAAAGAAGAGGTGCACGCTGCAACAGAAAAGCTGGATAAAGGGCTTTATGAAAAAGCTTTTTGTAAAATTTATCCTGATGTGCTGGTGGGGGATGCCAACTGGGTAAACCTGATGCACGCCGACGGTGCGGGTACTAAAAGCATCCTGGCCTACCTGTATTGGAAGGAAACGGGCGATGTAAGTGTTTGGAAGGGCATCGCCCAGGATGCTATTGTAATGAACCTGGACGACCTGCTTTGCGTGGGTATTTATGATCATCTGGCCTTTTCATCTACTATCGACAGAAATAAAACCGTGATCCCCGCGGAAGTATTGTCGGAAGTGATCAATGGCAGCCAGGCTTTTTTTGACACCATGAAAACCTTTGATGTAAATATTACCTATATGGGCGGCGAAACCGCCGACGTGGGAGATGTGGTACGTACTATTGCCGTAAACGGAACCATGACGGCCCGTTGGCCTAAAGATAAACTGATCACCAACGAAAAGATAGGGCCCGGTAATGTGATCGTAGGACTGGCCTCTTTTGGAACTACCCATTACGAAAGTGAATACAACAGCGGACTGGCCAGCAATGGCCTCACCAGCGCGCGCCATGATGTTTTGAAAAAGGAATACGCCCAAAAATATCCCGAAACATTTGAACCCGGATTGCCGGACGAAGTAGTATATATCGGCCCGCATTCCATGACGGATATTGTTGAGGTAGAAGGAAATACAACAACTATCGGAAAATTATTATTAAGTCCTACGCGCACCTTTGCTCCAGTAATGAAAGCATTACTGGAGGAACATTTTGATGCCATTAAAGGCCTGATCCATTGTAGCGGTGGCGGTCAGACGAAATGTATGAAATACGTGCCGGCCAATGTAAAGATCATAAAAGACAACCTGTTTACACCACCGGTAATTTTTGATATTATCCAAAAGGCAAGCGGTGCAGACGCCCGGGAAATGTACCAGGTATTTAATATGGGCACCCGCATGGAAATTTACACCAATGAAAAAGATGCTGATGCTATTATAGCCCTGGCAAAATCATTCGGGGTAGATGCGCAGGTTATAGGAAGGGTAGAAGCTGCTGAAAAACAGGAGCTGGAGATTCATACCGGTACAGAAACCATCCGGTTCTGATCACTCCAGAGGGTGACTTATCAAAAACAACTGGTTTATTTAATAAACCGTTGGTCGTAATGCATTTTGATGAACCAGCCACAATGCACAACGGGCAGGCCTCCACGGTTAAATAATTTTCGTACAAGATTAATCAATTGATTCATAAGCTTTTGATTTAATTATCAGTCATAAAATTTCAGATAAAATTGATCTTACCGTCTTGCTCGAACGGCGTCAATTTCATGGGGACGGTACGATTTTCTTATACAAAGTTAAATTCCGTAACTGCCCATTTCAATAGCTATTTTTGGGTATGTGGATAAAATGGTAGTTTCTTTCCGGCAGTTGTAGAATGTGTACCATTATTTTTTTCACTCTATATTTTGTTTAAACCCGATCTTATTTCTTGACAGCGGGCGGCTTTGTTTTTCGATCAGCTCTTTGAGCACCACGAAAATATTCTCAATATTCCGGCTATTGCCTTTCACCTCTTTTTCCAGTTGCGCCAGCTGTCGCAGGATCTCACTATGAGTAAGGGTATATTCCTTAAGCTTTGTAAATACGCGGATAATCCGGATATTGACTTCTATGGCCGTATCGCTGTTCAATACGCTGGAAAGCATGGCTACTCCCTGTTCCGTAAAAGCGTTGGGAAGTTTTCGGATGCCGCCCCAGTTTGCCGCCAAACTTGAAGTCGCAATTTGCGACATCAAGTTGTCCAGTTCTTTTTGGGTAAGCGCAAACATAAAGTCTTTCGGAAAGCGTTTGCTGTTGCGTTTTACCTGTTCGTTCAAGCGCCTTGTCTCCACGCCATACATTTCCGCTAAATCCCTATCTAACATTATTTTTTGCCCACGTATTACATAAATGCGGTTGAGGATTTTTTGTTCTGCTACAAGCATTTGCAGGTCAGCCTTTGCCATACAATCGATTTAGGGTTTTTCATTATTTGGTTAGCTCCTTATAAAGATAGATAAAATATCAGCAAAAGACTACGACGGTAGTTCTTACTCAGGGCGAACGCATAAATTGGCTAAGCCACGAATGCGCTAATAAATGATTAATCTAATCGTAAAACAATGAACACAAATAGCGCCGGCGGCGCATGGGATTCGTGTTTATTTTCTTTGAATAGGGTACAACAGCTAATTCATTCGTGTATTTGTGGTAATCTTTTAAATTATGGCCCCCCTGAGTTCTTACAGTGTTTTTCAGTGGCAAAGCTCAGCCACAGAAACTCAGAAACACAGAAGGATATGCGTTACCTCAATAAAAATGCACCTCCTAATCCTTCGGCTCCCACAATTCCACTTTGTTGCCTTCGGCATCCAGGATATGCACAAACTTTCCGTAATCGTAGGTTTCAATTTTATCAACAATGGTCACGCCTTCTTTTTTCAGCTCCTCCACAAGCGCTTCCAGATTTTCAACCCGGTAATTGATCATAAAGTCCTGGGCGGAGGGGCCAAAGTATTTTGTCGTTTCCGGGAAGGGCGTCCATTGTGTTTGTGCTTTTTTGGTGCTGTCATCGCCTTCATACCACTCAAAACTAGCTCCATACGGGTTGGCGGGCAGGCCCAAATGTTTTTGATACCATGCCGTCATTTTCTTTGGGTCTTTGCATTTAAAAAAAATGCCCCCGATGCCTGTTACTTTTTTCATTTTATTGTTATGGTTTGTTGTCATTGTTTTAAAAGCGAAGCCCAGCACAAACGATGCGGCAATCAGCAATACGGTTACGATTATTCGTTTCATTTTAGAAAGATACCAATTCCCGGTATTTTTTGCAAGTGGCTTTTAAACAGTAAAGATGGGTAAGGTTGTTGTTTTTGGGCGTGTCCCGGTATGGGGCAGGGGTGTTGAGTGGTAAGCTGATTGGGGGAGTGCCCCATACCCGGGCCGGGCTATCCGCTCATACTCCGCCACAAGACCCGCCACACCGGGCTTCAGCGGGGTATCCGCTGCTATCCCTCACGCGGATTCCGTTTAAAACAGCGTGTTGCTTTTAAATGAAAAGTTTAAACAAACCGATGATAAAAAGGGGTGTACCTACGGCACACCATAAAACCCGGGGCCGTTACACGGCTACAAAGGGGTTGTCTCTACGAGACAAAAAACAGAAAAAAAAGTGGGGCAAATAACGATCTCTTTTTTATGCCTTTTATCTTTTGCAAGTGCTCCAATATTAGCTCTTTGTCTTAAGTAAATATGTCGAAAACATCCACCTTCATTCTCTACAAATATGCCGTAGGCATAACCCCTTTTTAGAAATAATATATCACAACGATTGACCATGCCGCGTAGCGGCTACCCTAATCGTTTTCAGGATCGGTAAAAAGGTACAAAGGATTGTATTCAATCCCGTAATCGTTCAACAACTCCAGGTATTCATCTCTGAATAGCTTTTTAGCGTGATGTTCTTTTTGATTCTGAATATATTTTACAACCGTGTCAATCTGTGCATGGCCATGACTAAACGCACCATAACCTTCCTGCCAATAAAATTTTCGCCGGGTAAATCTCTCTTTGTTTACAAATTCGCTGCTGTCGCCTTTAACCTGGCGCATTAATTCGGAAATGGATTGTTTGGGATTTAAACCAATAAACAGATGCGTGTGATCAGCGGCGGAATTAACGGCAATCATTTTATGACCATTATGTTGCACAATGCCGGTAATATATTTATGTAACCGGCCTTCCCATTCGGGTTGTATAAGCGCCTTCCGGTATTTAACAGCAAATACAAAATGGATGTGCAATTGGGTGTAGGTGTTAGGCATAGGTAATAATTTGTTATAAATATAATCATAAATATTTACATGGGGTGTGCCTACGGCACACCACCAAACCGGGCCGTTACACGGGCTACAAGGGGGTTGTCTCTACGAGACAAAAAACAGAAAAGGTGGGGGATAATGGCCTTTTTTTCATGTCTTTTATCTTTGGCAAGTGCACTTAAAGGGTTGCGCTTCGTCTTTGGCAAATATGCAGAAAACATTCCTTTTATTCTCTGCAAATATTTATACTAATGATCTTTTATTCTCGACAAATATGCCGTAGGCATTACCTCTTTTTAGAAACGGAATATACAACGGTTGCCATGCCGCATAGCGGCTACCCTTCGAGACCATTAAAAATATAAAAACTCCAATCCTTCAAGCGTGTTTCGTTAAAAATGGTATTGCTTTTAAAAGAAAAATTTGAACAAGCCGGTGATAAAAGGGTTGTACCTACGGCACACCATAAACCCCGCGCCGTTACATGGGCTACAAAGGGGTTGTCTCTACGAGACAAAAAACAGAAAAGGGCTGAGGAGTAAGGGCCTTTTTTCATAACTTTTATTCTCTGCAAATATTTGGAAACATTATATTAATGATCTTTTATTCTTTACAAATATGCCGTAGGCATAACCCCCTTTTAGAAACGAATTATACAACGGTTGGCCATGCCGCGTAGTGGCTACCCAAATAAATGTTGAATTCTTTATTTATTAAATAAAGAAGTTGGCCAATTCAAAAGGACGCGAACCCCGGCAGTATGGAGAGGAATCATTTTATTGTATCCAATGATTTCCATTCATGTCCGATGTTTTCCATTAAAAGGGCATTATCAAATTGTATGGTACCCTCTGGAAAAATGTTTTTGTCTTCGAAAAAACTGGATTTTACATTTTTGACCTTTAGCGGTTTTACTTCCCATTTATGTGTCTCTAATTTTAGTCCATCAAAATGTTTGCCGTTAGGAGAGTACCCGACCGAACCGTTTTCAAAAAACCTTGATGCATTTTCAAGAGTTTTAAATATCGAATCTTCATTGAATTTGTCGGTAAGGCTTGCGTCAATTTCAATAGTTGTGTTATCAGTGCTTGTAAAGTCGATATGATAATCGTTATTGTTTTCAATAACATTAAATTTTGCTAAATGATGTTTTCCCGGAAATATTCTTCTACCGACGAGTGTATTTAGTTTTAGAGAAGTGTCCCTTCTGGGAATAAAAACCCCTTGTTTTATTTGTCCATTTTCGTTCCATTCAACTGCAATTCGGTGGGCCGCATTTTCTGAACGCACCCCTAAAAAATCAGGAAACCCTTTTGGCCGGATGTTTTTAAGCCGGATTAAACAAATTCCTACAATTGATTTTCCATGAAAGATTTTTGGTTTAAAAGGCTTGGGTAAAATTTTCTTTACATATTCGGGTTCCGTAATAAAGTTGACGAGTATTCGCCTTTCAATTATCCCTTTAATTGTTGGAATTTTCATATTGTATTGGTATGGGTCCTTTATTTTGTGGAGAATCGATATAATGTTTCTATTTATTACAAAATAATTTTACTAAGGTTTCCATCATTGTATCGTTTTGCTTCACCTTTTTTTATTTAAAATCGACAGTAGACAGGCGGTCGTTCGAGGGTTCGTGGATACCGCGAAACGAAATAAATTATAATTGTTGTATGTAAGCATTAACCATTGTTTCCGTTCGATACTACAGAGGACAATAAAGTGCGCGCCATGTAACGCAACACAGGCAGCGCTCGATGCACGACCATCATATCTTCGTATGAATCCGCACCGAAAGGCTGTATCTCGTCAAAGTTCAGATGGGCAATCGGAACTCTTAAGGTATCTCGAAGCCGATCTCTCACGTCAGTAAACTTACGGCCAACATAAGGTTTAAAATACTCTGCTTGATACAATAAATCAGAGGGATGAAGAATTGCAGAAAGATCCTGAGGCATACGTTCGCATTCTTGATAAAGAGTTTCCCCCTGTTCTTTGATCGCCTCTCTCTCAATTTTGCGAATTGAAAAAACGCCTTCGATAACTTTGTAGAACGATAGTACTTGATAGAGCGGCTCGCATGAACTGAGGCCTTCGCGATAACAGGCCATCAATCTTCGGATCTCTGGTGTTGAAACTCGAAGATCAATTGACATTCCTTTGACTGCCCCGATGCAAGTCTGCGACAGTTGACAAATACCGGTGGCTACTTCGACCATCTTGCGACCGGTAGTGGTGATTGCTACTTCATGAGTAAACGATAGCTGACTCAAGAATGGCATAATTAGATTGTGAGCTTGTGCAGCCGCATGTCCAAAGGATTTTGCATGAAACTGAATTTTTGCTGCAGCAAGTCGATGATTTTCATTCGTGCTCAACGTAAAATTATGAATTGCGTCACCATCTCGTGATAGTTGATATGAAACATCAAATTGTTTAACTTCGGCTGGGGCTCCAATGAGGCTATCGCCTGTTGATTCGAGTGCGTCGAAGTTAAATTCTGTACTCGCACTCTGTACCCCCGGCACTCCAAGCCTATAGATTACGATGTATTCTCCCTCCGATCCATACGGACCATTTCCTAACTTCGAGCGAGGGTCAGTGTCAGGAAACTCGGGAACGATAGTATATATAACATCCTCCGTTACGATTGGACGCCCAGTAGTTGACGGTTGTCCTAGCGGGGTAGCATCGATTGCAGACTCGTTCTGTTTTTTTGTTCGAGACCCGAGCTTATTCCCTGACCGATTCTTCTTCTTTCTTGTATTTCTACTGATTGGCATAGCTAAATTTACCTACTTTAAAAGATTTTCTTTGAAGCTTTTATAATTTGTTAACAATAGCCTCTTTCAATTTTGGAAAAGCAAGCTCAATTGGTTTTTGAAAAGATCAGAAACTTCGTTTAAAGCTTAAGTCTTTACTGCAATTCTTCGATCATCTTAATTTAATGTATCGATATCATTCCTCTGTTTTCTTCTTTCATTGACCATTGAACTTGCCAAGTTCTACCATCAAGTTGGTCAAGCAGTATGAATGTAAAAATGTTCTGTGTCGAGTAAAGAGTAAATCTATCGTTCGTTTCTTTGTCTGTCGTTATTAAAGTCTCTGTACTTAAATTTGTCACCGAGCGATTCTTCTCTTTTACGTCAAATTGAACCTGCCACATTTGTCCATTTCTGGTATTTAATTTTATAAATGTCCACATATTTTGCGTTGGAAAAAGTCGATATGCAACGGCATTACTCTTTTGTGTTAATTGTCCATCGCTTTGTTTCTTGTCAACTTGAGCAAATGATTGCTGCATTATTGTTAATGCAAAAACAATCGATAGCATAATTTTTGTCATAGTTTTTGGTTTTATGTTGATGCGGACCTCTCAAATAGGTGAAAGTTTATTTATTTGTAATCATGCCAATTAGTTTATAATAAATAGTCTATTTCTCGGCAATCAATTTTTCGAATTTTATACCCATTTCCCCCGCGTTAGGGATTGCAGCGGCATCCTTTTGTGAAGTGCAACGGAACAAAAGATATAGCGGAAAGCCCGACCCGTAGGGAACGCCCTAAAAATTATTTCTTTTCAATTAGTTTTTCCAACTTCTCAATCATTTCTTTTTGTTGCTGAAGCATGCGCTCGTATAGCTCAACCATTTTTTCAACAGGATTAAAATTGAAAGTAGGAAAAGCATTCACGCCATTTGATTGGTCGTGTGTATTAAATGTATTAGATATGATACTTACGGCATGTTCCTCATCAAAATTCTGTATGGCCTCCGCAGGTATTTTTAACGCAGCGGAAATTTGTTGGAGTAGGGGAGCGTCAATGGTTTCTTTTTGTTCCAGAAGGGAAATTTTTTGCTGGTTCCAGTCATCCCCAAGCTCATAGGCAAGGGCGTCCTGCTTTATACCCAGCATTTCACGGAAGCGTTTTACATTTCGGCCCTGATGTATTTTTTTGTCCATAGCACTTGTATTTGTCATAGGTTCAAATTTAAGCGTTAATAATGACTTTAAAGATACGTAAAATACACCGGTTAAAAACAAGGCGCCGCGTGTATTTTACAATGCCGCGATGTTGCATACAGACCTGCCGCGGGTATAGTTTTGGGGTGCTAATAAACAGATCACCAAAAATAATAACCATGAAAAACAAATTGCCCAAAGACCCGTTTGAAACGGCCTGCTGGTGCGGTGCCAGCATTGCCGATCCGCGCCAGGTGCTGGCGGAAGCCTTTACCAGCACGGATATTAAAACCCTACGCCGGGAAATTAAACAGATCATCAGCTATGCACAAGCGGATAAATTATACAAAGAGCACGCGCCTTGTGATGTGCTGCTGGATATGAAAATTGTACGCTCTGTATTAAAAGCCACCCATGCGCTGAAGAATGAAAAAGGCAGCCCGGTTGCCGTTGCTGCAAACGACATTTTTGATAAGAGCTGTTATTGTAGTCCGGGCAATAAAGCTAACCCGTGGAGCGATTTTCCGCGTTGTTTGTCCCAAAAAGAATTTTGTGATCCGTACCGGGTGTTTAAAAAGTTTTTTAAAAAACAGTCGCTACACCAATGGCTGCAGCACTGGGAGGAAATGGTAACCTGCGCGCTGAACTATTACGCCAGCGGGGCGGAGCTGCATGGACTGCCGTTTTACTTCCGGCTGGTAAAGCTGTCGGAGGCGGCGCACCTGGTAGCTGTACGGGAGGGGCATCGCCTTAAAAACGGCCTTGCGGATAACCACTGAAACCTATTTTATAACACCAAAATTGAATAACCATGAAAGGACCAGATTACATGAGCCAGTTAAACGGCCGGGAACAAAACGCCTTTTATTGTATTAAAAAGCTGGTTGCCGCACGGCTGCAGCCCCTGATCATTTATTGCTATGGCTGCGAAACGCTGGTGCATACCCGTCGTAATTGTTTTATGACCAAACAGCGAACCGAGCAGCGACAATTTAGCTGCGATCTGTTGCTGATCACTCCGGATGAATGTGTAATTGACGACGCGTTAAAAACCGAGGTTCAGGAAATTACCAGTCACCTGGGCAAGGTAAATATGATTATACACCCATTAAGCTTTGTAATTCAGCAATTAAATGCCCAAAACCTGTTTTTTAACTGGATATGCAGGAATGGAATGTTGTTGTTTGATAAAAACGCGTCCACCCAATTATTGCCGGCCGCCATTGGCCGGGAATATCGCCGGCAGGCGGAGGAATTTTATACGGGCGACCCGGAAATGACCAATTATTTGGAGGAAAAATTGCAGCCGGTTGTTGCTACACAGCATTTAAAAAAGGAGCATAACCAGGAACTAAAACCTATGGAAATAAGGCTGACGCTGGATCCGGGAAATGGCTGGTGGTCAGGAATATAAATAAAATTATTTTATATATAATATTTATAATAAAATAATAATTAATTGATTAATTACATTTATATAAATTTAAATAGGACAACAAAAGGCCGCCGGGTTAGGAGTTTGATATATTATGTTAAATAGGATTGCTGATCAGAATTGAGCCGTCAGGGGATATCGGAGGCTGTTTTAAAAGCTGAGCGCCTGGGAAAGCACTGGCTGGAGTTTACGCGGCTCTGGTGCGTAGCCGTTTCATAAAGATTCATTGGCAAAGCCGGCCATGGGAATCGCTCTTTTGTTTTAAATAGATTATGGGCGGTTCCCGCAGTGGCTTACCGGGTTTACAGAGCGCACCAGAATCCAGGGAAAAACTCCGTGCAGCGATCTATGGAACGTTTCGACAACCGGTGGGTTCAGGCTGATCCATTCAAGATGGTAACCTGTACAACGATACATCCGCGGGCAGTGATGGAAAATCTGTAAAACAAACGTCTCCGTATAGAAATATGGAGACGTCTCATTTTAAACCTAACCCTAAATACCGCACACGATGTCCTGGACGAATAGTCCATTAGAATCCCCGTATGCGATTTACAAAGATACGATATTTTCCTATAATTTATATTATGTTAAGTAATACATAACATCCTACTGTTCTTACCATATGCTGAACTTTTGAAAAAATCTTAATTTTAAAATACAAACCTGTGTTTCCTTACGCTTGCCTATTGGGCGGATTTGATATTGTGAAAGTAATGCTTCCTCATTTTTATACACACTCAAAACGGTTTTATGGGTTATCTGCAAAAATTGGAAGAAACAATAAAGAAGCACTCGAAAAACAATTGGTGATTGGTAGTAGAAACGGAATCATTAAGTAACTAAAATTATAGCAATATGATATTTAATAAAATATCGGCAGTAATTGGAATGACAATAACTATATGGCCTTCAGGTCTGCAAGACCTATGCTGCAAGGATTCTGAGTGCATTTCAGAAAATATTGTAGTAACTACTGCTATTACAACCGGGCATTTAGGTAATACAAACACCATAGACCCCTGGAAATTATTTACAAAAGCGGATGCTGATAAAATAATGGGCCAATCTACGCATTTAACAGATAGTTCTTCTAAAGTAAAAGGATTGTCATCTTCCTACCTATGCAGTTACAAGACCGATGTTACAGAACCCGGGACAGGGAAAACAGGGGCTGTCTATTTTCTGTTTGAACAATACCAGCAAATTTCCGGTGCCAAAAAACGATACGCAGATGTTATGCTGGCAAATAAACCACATGGCATTGAAGACATAAGTGATTTAGGCGATGAGGCCTATTTCCACACGGACGGTACGGGTTTTTACTTTATTATGGTCAGAAAGGGAAAAAATGTGTTCAATATAAAAGTGAATAAGATAATAAAAACGACCTCTTTGAGTGAGTTTAAAAAAACGGCGAGAAAAATAGCCGCAGCGATTTAGCGCCAGTTATAAGCGTCCAGCAAATGACCAGATTTCATCATGTATTGAAAGTAAATTATACTATCGTCATACCGAGCGCTACAAAGTGGAGCCGAGGCATCTCAGTGATACCGGACTCCCCGAGAATTGAGAGCCCCTTCCGCTTCTCCCGACTTTCGTCGGGATGCGGTCAGGGTGACGATTGGAACAATATTCACTTAAGTAACCGATCGAATTTTTAAAACCGTTTCTATAAATTTATACTCTTTATTATGAATCACTATACTTTATAAAAAGCCTGTGCGTTATCGTAAGAAACAAACACAGAATGAAAATACCATCTGTCCTTTTATTGACCGTTGCAGTGTTATTTGCCGTTGCGGGGGCTAACGCTGCTACACCTAATAATGATACATCCGTTATAACCTGCGATGGCCCATGGAAATTTAAGACCGGCGATAAACCTCAATGGAGCGCCCCGGATTTTAATGATGCCGGCTGGGAGTTGGTAGATCTGTCTGCCCCGCCGGGTGCGCATGATGGCGATGTTGGCCTTTCAGGCTATGTGCCCGGGTGGACGGCTAAAGGTCATAACGATTATTCCGGGTTTGCCTGGTACCGTTTAAAAATTTCATTGCCTGCTGTAAAAGGCGCCCACCTGGCTATAGCCGGCCCCCCTGCTGTTGATGACGCTTATCAGTTATTTGTTAACGGGGTGCTATTGGGCAGTGCCGGCGATTTTTCAGGCCCGGTGCCGGTTGCATACAGTATACGCCCGCAGTTATTTTTGCTGCCGGATAGCCTTAAAAATAAAAACCAGGTAACGATTGCCTTTAGAGTGTGGATGAGCAAAGCCACCATAAGTCAGCTCCCGGATGCCGGTGGGATCCATATTGCCCCGGTATTGGGTGAGCAAAGTAGTGTTGAAACGATATATAAATTCCAATGGGGTCAAACCATCAAAGGCTATATAGCGGAAGTGATACTGCCTGCTATATTCATACTATTGGCACTGCTGATTTTTATTTTGTACAAACCCCGAAAGCAGTACAAATGGTTTGTGATGGCATTAATCCTGCTTGCCCTGGTGCGCACCAACCAGGCTGTTTTTTACTGGCTCCAGATAGAGAGCGCTCATGCATTTGATCTGATTACCACGGTTATCCTGATACCGCTGGTGCTGGGTAGCTGGCTGCTGGCCTGGTGGCACTGGCACAAACTGGTACGACCTGTTTGGGTGCCGCGGGTCATCCTACTGCTTACCTTTATTTATATGTGCGTACAATTGCTGGGGCTTCCCTGGGTGGCTGAATCCCTTCCCCACACTGTTTTTGACACGCTTTCCAAAGCCATACGCCTGGTATTTGTTTTATTGCTATTGTATATTATCTACCGGGGCATACGGCAGCGCACAGAAGATAAAGGGCTTGTTTTACTGGCCACCTTGCTGGTTGCAACGGGTTTATTTGCACCCGAATTATCGGCGCTGCATATTCAGGGCATCTGGTTTCCTTTTGGTGTGGGCGTCTCGCGCTCTCAGTATGCTTATATGGCGTTTGATGTGATCCTGTTTATAATACTGATCCGTCATTATAAACGACAAAAGCAAGATCCTGGAGTTTTTAAGAAATAACATTTTTCCGATTCGTGTCCCCACGAATCAGGGCGACCAGCCGTGGCGCTGTGTCTCCACGCGCCACTTCAGGATAAAAATGTTATGTGCCGTTCAGGCTTTGTTGACCTGGTTTCTGGTATAAGTTTATTATTTTTAGTTGCAGATTATGAAACGACTTGTATTTATTGCCCTATACATTGCAGGATTTTTTGGTAACGTGCAAGGTCAATCCAATAACAATAACATTACCAGTGTTTTTCTTTCCCGCCTGCCTATTGTTCCTGATGGCACTCTATGGTGCGGTCAGTTTTCAAGCCATAGTCCGAATCAGCAAAACGGCGATGTAAATCATTTTTTATACAGGGATGCACAGGACGATGCGGTGATCTTTGATGTGCGGGCACCGGGCTGTATCAAAAGCATGTGGGCAACAGCGCTCGACTCCAGTGCTGTATTAAAATTTTATTTTGATGATGAAAACAGTCCGCGTTATACGATACGGGCGATTGATTTTTACCAGGGTCGGCTGCCCGGTTTTTCCAGACCGCTGGTTGCTTATCAACGGCGTGGCTATTATATCCGCGACTCCTATGCCGGCAATAGCTTTGCTCCCATTTTCTTTCAGCGGTCGCTTCGTATAAGTGTTAAGGGCAATCCATCGTTCTATCATATTTTGTATGAGAAATATCCTTATGGCACAAAGATCGACCCGGCAAAAACACAGGAGCAGCACGATTTTGTTTTAGCAGCATTTGGCAATCAAAAAACGTCCGTTGCAAAGTATCCGGCCCAACAAATACAAAGCAAGTTGTTACCACGCCAGGAAATCAATCTGTTCCGGCAGCCCGGCTCAGGATCCATTCGCTCTATTGAAATAGAAACAGATACCTCAGCAGCTTTTTTGAAAGATGTTTTTATTGGAATGATCTGGGATGAGGCGACACAAAAAGATGATAAAGCGCCCCGGCTGGCTTTTGAAGCGACCAATAACAGCCGGCAATACCAGGTGCTGGCGCCCATCGGGATGTTTTTTGCTACGCCTGATTATGTGCTCCCGGTTCAGTCGCTGCCGCTTTCTGTTGAAAGATCCGGCAAAGACCGGTTAAAGCTAACTTGTCGCTTTGTAATGCCCTACTGGCGCAATGCGCGGATCATTTTGCAAAACCGGTCGGAGCGCTCTTTTTCCAATATTCAATCAAAAATTGTGTATGATGCGACGCCTTATCCTGAAAATAAAACGGGCTATTTTACCACCTTTTATCGCAAGGGAATTACAGAATACGGAAAAGACTGGTTGTTTTTTGCATCACCGGGTACCGGCTGGTATGTAGGTACTGTACAAACCTGCCGGTTGGAGCATTATTGCGAGGGCAATGAACATTTTTATATGGATGGCAACCGCACGCCACAGATTAATGGAACAGGAACAGAAGATTACTACCTGGGCTGTTTCTGGCCCAGCAAAACCTATCATAGCCCGTTTGCGGGAAGTGTGAATGATGTGCGCCGGCTTAGCGGTGGGGATACCAGTCGGTTTCTTACTATATTTAAAGAAGACTATTTATTTCCGGCTGCTTATTACCGCTTTCACCTGGAAATGCCCCTTCCCTTCTATAATGCCATTGATGCCAAAATTCAACATGGAGCTGAAGATAATATTGCTTCTGAATATTCAAGCCTGGCCTATGCATATTTAAAGTCAACTCCCAGTCTTTCTGAAACAGATTTTATCGATGTAGGCAATGCCTCCAGCCGGGCGTTTCATGGCTATCATTGCAGTGATATGGCAACACCTGTATCCCTGCTGGCGCGATACGAAGGCGATAATGTATACACCACCATACAAGATGAGGGTTTGTCACACAAAGGCGGCCGCATCCGTTTTACAATTTCTATTGACCCGGATAATGCAGAGGTACGACTCCGGCGGCGCATGGATCAGGCCATAGCACGCCAGGAAGCGGATGTGTATATTGATGGTGTATTTGCGGGCACCTGGTATGACCCACAATGCAACCCGGTTTTACGCTGGTACGATTCGGAATTTCTGCTACCCTCCCATTTAACAAAACAGAAAAAACAATTGGCGGTGGAACTGCGGGTACATGGCATGGCCGCCCCTTTTTCTGATTTTGAATACAGGGCCTTCTGCTATAAGCGTTTTAAATAAGATAAAATATGGCGCCGGAACACTGTAAGCAAAATTGGAACAAAAAACAGAAGATAACGCAAATAGCTTCCACGTAATGGCGTAGAAGAATACATCAGAACATTATTTTTTCATCCAAATAACAGACAACGGCTTTTGCGCCTGTTTATCATCATTGGGCGGAAGATGCGGCGTTGTGGGTACCCGGTTCAGACGCGCATAATTGGGAATGGCAAGCAGCGGTGTACCGTCGGCCCACTTGCCTTTAATGGCCATGATTCCATGCAAAAAATTGGGCTGCCACTCCAAAGAAAGCGGTGCATTACCCAGGGATTGGTCAATATTGGGTTGATCGGCCTGCTCCACATTATAAACCAACGGCCCATAGCGCAACGCCACTTTATCCTGGTCTGCTTTGATCTTATTATCTGCCGTAACTTTTTGTATTTGCATGGGTATCGCCCAGGTTACCCTGTCTCCTTTTTTCCAGGTGCGCTTGATAACGGCATAGCCTTTTTCTATTTTTACCGGAACCGGCTGGCCATTCACCATCAATGATTCCAGCCCGCTTACTTGTGGAAACGTAGTATACAGTTTGCTGGTAGCACGGTTGGGCACCCGGATGTAAAGCGTAAACGCCTTTGTTTGCTTGGGGTTCACCACCAATGACATATTACCGCTCCAGGGATAATCTGTTTTTTGAATCATTTCCACATCTGTGCCGGCTACTTTTTCAACATTTATAGTACTGCCGATAAACAGGTTCACATATAAACCATCCGTTCCTTTTACATAGGTCCAGGTGGGAATCATCAGCAAGGTTCTGGGGATATTGCCCACGCAGCAGGGACAAACATGCCATTGGTAGCGGCCTTCGGCCGTGTTTAAGGGATTGGTATAGGTAAAGTTTTTTCCATTAAGATCCAATGAACCTAACAATGCATTGTACATCGTTTCTTCATAAAGATCGGCATATTTGGCATCATGATAAGCCAGGTTCATTTTATATTGAAAGAAGATCAGTCCGCAACTGGAGCAGGATTCACAATACGCATTATTGCCCAGTGAATAGTTGGGACCAAAACCTTCGGAGGTTTCGCCGCTGCCGATTCCGCCGGTGAGGTAATATTTTTTGTTCACCATATTATCCCATAACGACAACACGGCGCTTTGGTAATCCTTATCCCCTGTTTCGGCGGCCACATCGGCCATGCCGGAATAATTATACACCGCACGCACTGCATGGCCTACGGCTTCATATTGCTGCTGCACGGGCACATGGCTTTGATCGTATGAGCTGCCGCCGTTGCGACTGTCCAATAAAAATTTAGCCAGCCGGATATAGCTGTCGCCGTGACTTTTTTTGCCTTCCATATCATTTACAAAACGGCCAAAGCGCACCAGCGCCTGCTCCATTTCCTGATGCCCATCGTACCAGGTCTTTTTGCCGGGGCCAATATTGGCAACCCAGCAGTCGGCCAGCTTTTTAGCGGCATTGTACAGTCGTTTGTCTTTTCCTTCGGTAAGGGTATAATGATTGATGGCTGATTCGATAAAATAACCGGCCACATACCCTTCATGGTTGCCCCGCCGCTCCGGCGACCAGCGCTGGTGCCATTTGCTGGTATCGCGCAAGGTAAACGCCGTTTGTAAGTATCCATCGGGCTCCTGTGCCGACAGGATAATGGGGATCCATTTATCCAGCGTCTTTTTCATTTTAGCCTGTGCCGCAATCATTTCAGCGTCTCCCTGCGGATCTACCATCAGCGCTTCGCACATCGATTCTACTGTTTGGTGTACCCAGGCATTGGAAAACACATATCCTTTGTGCTTATTATGTGGCTCACCCCGCAGCGCTTTAGCCGCTTCAATAAAATTATCAATGCCTCCGTCGCCGGTGGTAAGATCGGTGCGCTCGCATTGATCGATGCACCAGGGGATCCAGTTAACGATCATGGTCTTCAGCCTGTCGCTCCACAATTTGCTGTCGATTTTATACCGTTTGGTGTATACCACATCCAGGCGTTTTGCAGGCGGTGGTTCATGCACACTCACTTTTAAGGTAGACGAAGTTGCCTGCGCCCCTTCTGTTGCCGTTAACTGCAGCACATATTCCCCCGGAGCAGAAAAAGTAGCTGTAGCGTCTTTTTTATCGGCATGGCTGAATACCACGGCACCCGGACCGGAAACCTTGCTCCAGGTTATTTTATCAGCCGATGATTTAATTACACCAGACAGATAGGTTTTTCCGCCGGTTACAACGTCCCGGTCTTCGCCTGCGTTAACCGTGGGCCGCTGACCAAAAAGGATCATCGGGGCTATCAGTAAAAATACCAGCAATCGGAAGGCTTTCATATTTATGGCACTATTAAATTTGAAATAATACTCCAAATATAAAAAATAAAATAATTGTAAAAACAACATTTATTTGCCGCAGGAGCCTCCCTTTTGTCGAAAGCAAAAAGCCCATTTCCCTATTCTACTTAACGAGCGCATCGGGCCAGGCTACCGGGATGCCGCTGCTTTTCCAGACTGGCATTTGAGCGCCTTTCCGTTTCAATTCAGCCGTCATTAACCGGGCGAGTTCTTTGAGCTGTTGCGGGTCGGATTTTGAAAGATCATGTTGTTCTCCCAAATCCTTTTCAATATCGTATAGTTCTAATTTTTGCTGTTTCATTAAATAAACCAGTTTCCATTTACCATAGCGCATACCGCTCGACCAGGCATAACCCTCGTCCTCATTGCTTGTCCAGCGGTTGGGATAATGGAACAATAAAGGGCGATCATTTTTCACCATTGCCGGATTCTTCAGCACCGGAATATAGCTGATTCCATCTACAGGCGTGTTTAACCGAATACCGGCCATTTCAAGCACCGACGGAAAGAAATCCTCGGCACTTACATAGCTGTTGGTACGGGTACCGGGTTGCACCACACCGGGCCACCTCACCATCACAGGAACCCGGATGCCCCCTTCATAAGGCGATCCTTTTCCTGCACGCAGTGGCAGGTTCTGCGTATTGCGCGCACCTCCCCTGCCTGCATTGGCCAAACCGCCATTGTCCGACATAAAAATGACCACCGTATTTTTCTCTATCTTTTTTTCTTTCAGGTAGTGCATGATATCGCCCAGGCTTTTATCCATGCCTTCAATCAGTGTGGCATAAGCCGCTTCCGTAGGATCCAGTCCGGCGGCAAGGTATTTATTAATAAATCTTTTGTCTGGCTGAATGGGCATATGCACTGCATAGTGGGCCAGGTATAAAAAGAAAGGCTTTTTGTTTTCCACAGGAAAATTCATGGCTGCTATTGCTTTTTGTGTGAGCGCCTCGGTAAGAAAAGTATCTTTCCCATAAAATCGCTGCAAGTCAGGCACGGCGTTAAAGGTTGTTTTGCCGGGCATATTGCCAAAGTTTTGTTCGCCGTAATAACTTTGGGGATGCCCCAGCGATGAACCGGCGATGTTTACCACAAAACCCAGGTTCATGGGGTCACTGCCCCCGCTACCCAGGCTTCCCCAATGCGCTTTCCCTACATGAATGGTAAAATACCCGGCTTCCTTCAACAATTGCGGTAAGGGCTTCTTACACAGGTAGGTATTTTGTTCAGCAATATTACTGAGCCCGTTTATATTCCATTTAGGTGCCGTTAACTGGTCGTCTTTAAAATCGGTTGCTTCGTTAGGCGTAATGGCGGTCCAGTTAGTAATATGGGTGCGGGCAGCGCTCATACCACTTATCAAACTGGTGCGGGTAGGCGTGCAAACGGAATTGGCATAAGCCTGGTGAAACAGTATCCCTTCTTTTGCCATGCGTTCCATATTGGGGGTGTGAAACTTATGATTCAATGCCATTGCCGAGTCACCAAACGGTTGCGAAGTATCCATCCAGCCCATATCATCTACCAGGAACAAAATGATATTGGGCTTTTGCGTTGTTTGCCCCGGTGATTGCTGTGCCTTTCCTGTACCCCAGCAACAGATAAAAAACAAAATCTTAAGATAGCCTTTCATTTATATTTTTTTTGTAAATCAAGAGCCTTTTGCCTTGCGGATTAAAATTAATGATTATATCCGGGCCGGCCTCCCCATTCCCGCAGGCATGTTTTACAACGCTTCCTTGCAAAACGCACCATAAGACAATCTATAAAAATAAAATTAAAATCCATTGTACATACCAGCCGGATGAGTAAATTTGGAGGTACATAAATTTATTAACGCGCTTTCTTATAATTGTTTGCCGTGAGATTTCCGATTACTATCAGTGTTATCGCTTTTGCATTAATGGGTGCTTTTTTGTTTTCAAGATGCAGCCATAAATCGAAAGGGGAAAACGACGGGTTGGTGAGTTATAACTATGATGTTCGCCCCATTCTATCCGACAAATGTTTTGCCTGCCACGGGCCTGATAAGAATAAGCAGGAAGCGGGTCTGCGGCTGGATATTGAAAAATTTGCCAAAGCTCCTTTACGGGAAACCAAAGGCGCTTATGCCATTGTGCCCGGGAAGCCGGAAGCATCGGAAATGATCAAAAGGATCACTTCTGCCGATGCGTCTTACCAGATGCCCACGCCGGAATCGCATCTGGGAGTGCTGAATGAAAATGAAATTGCCATATTGACCAAATGGATCAAACAGGGCGCTAAATATGAAAAACACTGGGCCTTTACCACTCCTCAAAAAACAAAATTACCGGAGATCGATGATCATAAATGGGCCAGAAATGAGATCGACTATTTTATAGAAGAAAAATTAGAAGCAAAACACCTCACTCATAACCCCGAAGCCGGTAAAGAAGCACTGCTGAAAAGAATTTCACTGGACCTTACCGGCTTATTGCCCGACATTCAATTACAGAAAGAGTTTGTTGCAGACAACAGTCCCCTGGCTTATGAAAAAATAGTTGATAAACTTTTATCCTCTCCACATTATGGGGAGAAAATGGCCATCCATTGGTTAGATGTTTCCAGGTATGCCGACAGTTATGGTTACCAGGATGATGACATCCGGACCCAATGGCCCTATCGTGACTGGGTGATCCATGCGTTTAATGAAAACATGCCGTACGACCGGTTCATTACCTGGCAACTGGCGGGCGATATGCTGCCGGATTCCTCAAAAGAAAAAATACTGGCCACTGCATTTTTACGCAACCACAAAATAACCGAAGAAGGTGGCGTTATCCCGGAGGAGTACCGCGTGGAATATAATCTTGACAAAGTAAAAACCTATTCCAGGGCTTTGCTCGGGCTTACCGTAGAATGCGCACAATGCCACGATCATAAGTATGACCCTATTTCCCAAAAAGACTATTACCAGCTCTTTGCATTTTTTAATAACAGCAAGGAAAAAGGATTAGAGGGATTGGTTAATTCCGGGCCGGCAAAAACGCCCGTGTTGACGATTACATCTGAAGATACCAAAAACCTGTTGCAATTCATTAATAAAAGAGATACCGCCAGTGTTAAAGTCTGCGTAATGGGCGAGCTGGACACGATGCGCGCCACCTATATTCTGAACCGAGGGGTATATGATCAGCACGGCACTGAGGTAACGGCCAGCGCGCTGCCGGCGGTGATGAAATTTGATACTACCAAATATCAAAAAAACAGGCTGGGACTGGCCGAGTGGACGGTAGATAAACGCAACCCTTTAACCGCCCGTGTTTTTGTTAACCAGCTCTGGGAACAGTTTTTTGGTAAAGGCATTGTAAAATCCACAGGCGATTTTGGCATGCAGGGTAACTTACCCACCCATCCCAAATTGCTCGACTGGCTGGCAGTAGATTTTATGGAACATGACTGGGATATTAAACGTCTGATCAAAGAAATAGTGACTTCTGCCACTTACCGGCAGTCCTCAAACATAACTAAAGAAGCGTTGGCAAAAGATCCGGAGAATTTATATTATGCGCGGGCGGCGCGGATACGGCTTCTGGCGGAAAGCATACGGGACATGGTGCTGGGCAGCAGCGGCTTGTTAGTGAACGAAATTGGCGGCCCCAGCGTAAAGCCCTATCAGCCAAAAGGCCTTTGGGAAATGGCTACCTCTGGAAGAGGATCCTTAACCGTATACCGGCAGGATAAGAACAATGACCTGTACCGGAGGGGTATTTATACCTTTATCAAACTAACGGTTCCTCCCCCATCGATGATCATTTTTGATGCCAGTAACCGGGATCAGTGCGAAGTAAAACGATTGACGACCAGTACACCGCTGCAAGCTCTGGTGATGATGAACGATCCTACAGTACTGGAAGCCTCAAGAGTATTTGCTGAGCAGCTCACCGCAAAGGAACGTAATCCGGAACAAGCCATCGGTAAAGCTTTTGAAAGTATTGTTTGCCGGGTGCCGGATAAAAAAGAAGCCGGTATTCTGACCGCCTATTATAACGATCAGTTGTCAACATTCAGAAAGAAGAAAGAAACGGTTAATAAAATTATCGATGTCGGCGAATATCCTCATCCGGACAATCCGCCGGACCCTGCGGCAACAGCGGCATTGGTGCGCGTCATCAACATGATCTACAATATGGAAGAAGCGATCGTCAGGATCTGATAAAAAACAAAATAGTATGGAAAAAGAAGCATATGAATATGGCCTGAACCAGAACCGCCGCCGGTTCCTTACCAAATTAGGAATGGGCATTGGCGGGGCCGCTTTAGGTACTCTTTTAATCCCTGACCTGTTCAGTGGCAAAGATGTTGAAGAAGCCATAGTTTCCGGTCTGCCCCATTTTGCACCCAAAGCCAAACGCATTATCTATTTGTTTCAGAATGGCGCGCCTTCACAACTGGATCTGTTTGATCACAAACCCAAGCTGCAGGAAATGCAGGGCCAGGATTTACCTGAATCGGTACGCCAGGGACAACGTTTAACGGGCATGACAGCGAACCAGGCAAAATTCCCCCTGGCCGGAAGCGTTTTTAAATTTGAGCAATACGGCGAGCACCGGGCATGGGTCAGTGAGCTGCTCCCCTACACTTCCCGCATTGTAGACGACCTGTGCATTGTAAAAAGTTTATATACGGAGGCGATCAATCACGACCCCGCCCTCACCTTTTTTCAAACAGGCGCCCAGGTGGGTAACCGCCCCAGTATGGGATCGTGGCTGAGCTATGGCTTGGGCAGCGAAAACAAAAACCTTCCTGCGTTCTGCGTGCTATTATCAAAGGGCAAAGGAAACGGACAGGGCGTGTATTCCAAATTATGGACGAATGGTTTTTTAGATTCGATACACCAGGGCGTACAATTCAGCAATGGCGAAAATCCTGTATTGTATTTAGGCGATCCCGACGGAATGGATAAAACGGAGCGAAGAAAAATGCTGGATAAACTGGCTGAGCTCAACAATGAGAACTATGCCGTGGCGGGCGATCCGGAGATAAAAGCAAAGGTACAGCAGTATGAAATGGCCTACCGCATGCAAACAGCGGTTCCGGAAGTAACCGACCTGAGCAAAGAACCGGAGTCTATTATTAAATTATACGGCCCTGATTGTTTGGTGCCCGGTACCTATGCGGCCAACTGTTTATTAGCACGCAAACTTTCAGAAAGCGGCGTCCGTTTTGTACAGTTGTACCACCAGGGATGGGATTCACATGGCAATCTTCCCAAAGAGTTAGCGGGACAATGTAAAGATACCGACCAGGCATCGGCTGCCCTGGTCACCGATTTGAAGCAAAGAGGATTACTGGATGAAACACTGGTGATCTGGGGCGGCGAGTTTGGTCGCACCAACTATTGCCAGGGCGCCCTTAGCAAAGAGAATTACGGGCGCGATCACCATCCCCGTTGCTTTACCATGTGGATGGCGGGCGGCGGCGTAAAACCCGGTGTATATGGAGAAACAGACGAGTTTGGATACAACATTGTATCGAACCCCGTGCATGTACATGATTTTCATGCTACGGCCCTGCATCTGATGGGTATTGATCATGAAAAGCTGGTATATAAACACCTGGGGCGCCGTTACCGGCTTACGGATGTGGCAGGTAAAGTGGTGAAAGGGTTGATGGCGTAGCAACGTCAATAGTCAATAGCGTTGTGCGTTCAGCATTACGCGTTGGGCATTTAATAAAAATAAATCATGAACAGAAAAGCATTTCTTCAAAATACAGCACTCGGCACCATTGGCGCCATATATGCACCCGAATGGTTGATAAAAAACGACGTGATCCTGGGCCAGGGCAAAAAACGGTATAAATTAAACACACGGTGGAGCCAGGCTGATGTGGCCAAATACCCCGTGAATAATTGTCATGAGATGTTGCAGGACCGTAAGGGCCGCATACTGTTGCTTACAGACGAAACAAAAAACAATGTAATCATCTATGATAAAAACGGGAAGTACCTGAATAGTTGGGGCACAGAATACCCGGGCGCGCACGGGCTGACCCTGTTTAATGAAAATGGTACAGAGGTATTGTTTATTTGCGATAACAAACGCCACCAGGTTATAAAAACAACAATCGACGGCAAGGTACTGATGGTATTGGATTACCCTAAAGAAACCGGTGAATATACAAAGGCCGATGAGTATATACCAACAGAAACGGCTATTGCAGCCAATGGCGATATTTATGTAGTAGATGGTTATGGAAAAGATTTTGTAATTCAATACGATGCAAAAGGCCGTTATATAAGGCATTTTGGCGGACGAGGCACGGAAGCCAAACACCTGAAAAATGCACACGGCATTTGTATAGATAAGCGAAAGGGCAAGCCGGTGCTCATTGTAACCTCCCGGCAGCAAAATGCATTTAAACGGTATACGATGGAAGGCGTTTACCTGGACTCGATCGAACTGCCCGGCGCCTGGGTATGCCGCCCTGTCATTCATGGCGACTATTTGCATGCAGCCGTTTTACAAAGCAACAGCCTGCAGGGAAAACAATCAGGTTTTGTAACCATCCTCGATAAAAATAATAAAGTAGTGTCCAATCTTGCCGGTAGTGATCCGGTATATAACGGCGGGCAACTTCAGGAAATGAGTCAGAGTCTTAAGGTATTCGATTATCCGCATGATGTGTGCATCGATGATGAAGAAAATATGTATGTGGCACAATGGAATTCCGGCAAAGTATATCCGTATAAATTGGAACTAATAGCCTAATAAGCGGTTTTCTTAATGAGCTTAATGCCTAATGGTTCAAAAAAGTTCAAGCATAAAAGTAAAATGATGGAGGAACGATCGCGCGCGCAGGCAATTATCTTTAATGCCTGTATCTTTTTAAACTGCTTATTGGTTTTTTTGCTGTTCTTTGGAAGTGAGCTACGGTTGCCGGCTTTTTTACAGGTATTTGGCCGCGCGCACCCATTGGTCCTGCACTTCCCTATCGTGCTGCTGCTATTGGCTTTTGGATCAGAGCTCATCGTGGCCTCTTCCCGCGCAGCGGTTCCAAAAAATACCGCTAACTGGCTATTGCTTTCCGCCGCATTTACTACGGTAATTACAGCACTAATGGGTCTTTTTTTATCAAAAGAGCCGGGATATGGCGGGGATGAAGTGACTACGCATAAATGGCTGGGCATCGCCTGCTCCTTATTAGCCTTCGGATGGTATGGCCTTAAAGACCAGGTCAGAAGGAACAAGGCGATTACTACTGTTACAGGTATAGGCGTTGCGGCTGTCTTATTAGTGGCCGGTCATATTGGCGGCAATATAACGCATGGTGAAGATTTTCTTTTTTCGCCCGTGCTTGCTAAAAGCGAAACGCCCCAGGTGCCTTTTGAAGATGCGATTGTTTATACGCACCTGATCCAACCCATTTTTGAAAAGAAATGTATGAGCTGCCATAACAGTAGCAAGGCCAAAGGCGAGCTGGTAATGGAAACACAACAATTGTTATTAAAAGGAGGTAAAGACGGAAAACTCTGGGATACAACGGCTGCCGGCTTTGGCTTATTGATGCAGCGTATTCATTTACCGTTGGAAAGTAAAGAACACATGCCTCCACAGGGTAAACCGCAACTTACTGATGAGGAAGCCCGGATCCTGTACCTGTGGATCAAAGCGGGAAGCAGCTTTACACAAAAATTAGCGACGCTGCCTGATTCGGATTCGTTGAAAATGATTGCCCGGTCTTTCTTTAAAAGCAAGGATGAAGAACAGTACACTTTTGCCGCGGCGGATGAAAATACAGTGAAAAAGCTCAGCAATTCTTATCGCGTGGTGGCGCCCATCGCAACCGGCTCCCCCGCCCTGGACGTAAGTTTTTTTAGCGCAGCTCAATTTAAAGGTGAACAATTAAAAGAGCTGGAAAAGGTAAAAGACAATATTGTGTCTTTACAATTGAGCAAGATGCCTGTAACGGATGAAGACCTTAAAGCCATTGGCAGTTTTAGTAACCTGAGAGCGCTCAACCTTTCCTTTACCAAAGTAAAAGGAGACGGAATAAAGTACCTGGCCGGTTTGCAGCATTTAAAACAACTCTCCCTTTCCGGAACCGGCATTACGACGGGCGGACTGCAACCGCTGGCAAAATTAAAAACCCTTATCGCTATTGAGGTGTGGAATACCGCCATTACAGACAAAGACCTGACATCGTTAAAAAGTAACTTTCCCAAAGCCGCCTTTGACATCGGTTATAAGGGCGATACGGTCATTGCGAAATTGAGCACGCCCATAATAACTGCAGCAAATGATAAACAGATCTTCAGCAATACATCCCTGATCACCATTAAAAGCCCGGTTAAAGCAGCCATCATACGTTACACGACGGATGGCAACCCGCCCGACAGTCTGAAATCCCCCGGTTATGAAAAGCCGTTTATTATCGGCAAATCCGCTGTCATTCATGCACGGGCATTCTTAAAAGGATGGATCAGCAGCGACACGGCTACAGCCGGCTTTTATAAAAGCGGAATAAAAGTGGACAGCGTTTTTTTAATAACACGCCCCAACCCGCGGTATATTAAGAATGCTATGGATGGAAAAGCATTTATTGATGAAGCTTTGGGCGGTGTTAACTTTGGCACACCCGAATGGGTAGGATACCAGGACAGCGTGCTTGAAATATACTTATTTTTCAAACAGCCTGTAAAAGTGAGCGCTCTTACATTAAACGGGCTGGTAGCCACCGGAAGCGACATATTTCCTCCTGATGTATTGCAGGTTTGGGGAGGCACCACCACCCAGTCGCTGCAATTACTATCTCAAACCCGCCCCACACAGCCTTCCGCCAATCAGCCTGCTTATCTCGCCGATTTCACCGGCTCTTTTCAACCCCGGCAGGTCAGTCTTATAAAACTGGTTGCAAAGCCCGTTCGTTTGCCGGCCTGGCATCCCCGAAAAGGCAAGAAAGGCTGGGTATTTTGCGATGAAGTGTTGGTGAATTAGCAGTATTTTAATCGGGTGCAATGATGTAATACTGAACGGCCATTAGAATTACTACTATTTTTTTTCAATGGGTAGCCGCTACGCGGCATGGTCAATCATTATACGCTACGGTTCTAAAAATGGGCAATGCCGAAGGCATTTTTCAACACTCCTCTTATACAAAGTACCGGGGAGCCGTTTCGCCTGTTTTGTTCCATCGGAACAACCTGTTGGTAGACTTGTTACAGCAGCAGATCATTTTGGTGTGCCGTAGGTACACTCCGTAAAATAATTTTGATGCCGATTTATTATACTATCGACAGACGCGGGTTGCTCACGTTTATCGTTTGACATTTCACGACTTGCTTAGCGCCAGTATCCAATAGCGAAAAACAAGCCGCTGAAGCTCCTAAATGATGAGATTTCTCTTCCGCCTCCCCGTCTGACCGTCGTCCGGGCGGGCTGCGTCGGGTTCATCGAAATGACGATGCCCTAATGTGTCATCGCCTCAATTTCCCGGATCTACTCCCGCAGTGATAAAATATAGCTAACCATTATTTCAACATCATCAAAGGAAAGCTGCGCATGCGGTGTCATTACGGCGTTGCCCCAGCTTCCGCTTCCCCCCTGAATTATTTTTTTGGCGAGGTATTCAATATAAGCCTGGTTTACCGGGTATCGTTTGGCGATATCTTTAAAAGCAGGGCCAACAGACCGCTGGTCTTCTTTATGACAGGTATAACAATCGGAATAACCAATTAACACCTCCCCCTTTTTTGCTATAGCAACAGGTACGGGGTCGCTTGGCCCCGGTATCGCTTTAATATAATCAACCGGTTGCCGGGTTTCCTGTTTTGGCTGCCTGCCGCTACAAGCAGGGATACATAAAACAGCAACTGAAATACAGCTAATAAGGATTGTTATTCTTTTCATTCCAAACATATCGACAAAAGTACAATCCAAAAGTTTTATTCAACAATCCATTGCCATAACCGCCTCAAGTAATAAATTTGGTTAAAGCATTCAATACCGCTCCATTATTGCCTATCGGATTTACAAACAATACAAATGAAACGAATTCTATTACTCTGCGCTTTGGTCCCTTTTACATTCATGACAAGCGCACAAAACAGCCGGCCCAACATCATCTATATCCTTGCCGATGACCTGGGTTATGGCGATGTAAGTGCCCTGAATAAAAACTCCCAGATCCCCACCCTGCATATGGATCAGTTGGCGCGGGAAGGCATGGTCTTTACCGATGCGCACTCTTCCTCTGCCGTCTGCTCTCCTACACGATATGGCATATTAACCGGCAGATACAACTGGCGTACCCGTTTACAAAGCGGTGTATTATGGAGCTATGATCCTCCTCTGATCCCTGAAAGCCGCACCACGGTGGCTTCTTTGTTAAAGCAAAGTGGTTATCATACTGCATGCATTGGCAAATGGCATCTGGGCCTGGGCTGGCAACAAGGGGAGAACGGAAAGGTGGATTTTAATAAACCCATTTTAGGAGGACCTACCGCGATAGGGTTTGATTATTTTTATGGCATTACGGCCTCGCTGGATATCCCACCCTATTTCTACATAAAAAATGATCGTATTACCGCCACAGTTATTGATAGTATCAAAGGCGCCACGGGCAAAGGGTTTTGGCGCGCCGGCCCCATTGGTAATGATTTTAAGCATGAAGAAGTATTGCCACAGCTTACTCAAAAAGCAACTGACTATATAAAGGAGCAGGCCGCCGGTAAACAGCCCTTTTTTCTTTATTATGCCTTGCCTTCACCGCACACACCCATTCTTCCGGCAAAGGAATATTCTGGTCGCACGCATACCAACGCCTATGGCGACTTTGTGTTGATGACGGACGATATGGTGGGCAAAGTATTGCAGGCCGTTAAAGAGGCGGGCATCGAAAATAATACCATTATTATATTTACCAGCGACAACGGATGTTCGCCCAGCGCCGATTTTAAGGAACTGAAAGCAGCAGGGCATTATCCCAGCTATATCTTCCGCGGAGAAAAAGCCGATATTTATGAAGGCGGCCACCATATTCCGTTCATCGTAAAATGGCCGGGAAAAGTAAAAGCGGGCACCACAACTGCCACTACGATTTGCCTTACAGATTTCATGGCCACTGCCGCAGCCCTTACCCACCGGGCGTTGAAGGACAACGAAGGTGAAGACAGTTATGACCTGTTGCCCCTGCTGTTACAAAAAGGCGTATATCAAAGAACTTATACCATCCATCATTCCATCGACGGGAATTTTTCCATTCGCAACAAAAACTGGAAGCTGGAATTTGCCTACGGATCCGGCGGCTGGAGCGCCCCCAGGGAAAAAGCAGCCCGGACGCAACAACTGCCGCCGGTTCAATTATTTGATCTGGCAAAAGACATCGCTGAAAAAAATAATATAGCCGGTAAAAATCAGGAAATTGTAAAACAGCTTACCCATCAAATGGAAATCATTATTAATGACGGCAGAAGCACTCCCGGTGCTAAACAATCCAATGATGTGCCTGTAAATTATTTGAAATACCGGTAAGGAATATATCGGAAACAAAAGGCCTGTGGGATATTGGCATTTTCACTCTGTTCGTAATGCTTTAACCGGGTTGGCCACCGATGCTTTTATTGTTTGGTAGCCCACGGTCAGCCACGCAATAATTTCTGCGATCAAAATGGTTAATAAAAATAGCCCGATACCCAGATGAACCTTATATGCAAAATGTTGCAGCCACCAGTGCATTAAATAATACGCGATCGGGCTTGCAATTAAAAAGGCGACACCAATAAGCAGCGTAAATTCTTTCGAAAATAAATAAAGGATGCTGCTTCCGGAGGCCCCTAATACCTTCCGGATGCCTACTTCTTTGGTACGTTGTACGGCCATAAATGCAACAAAGCCATACAAACCCAAACAGGAAATAAAAATGGCAATACCTGCAAACAACTGAAACAATTTTGAAAGCTGGTTTTCCTGTTGATAAAAACCGGCGATCTTTTCATCCAGGAACTGGTATTCATATACAAAATCAGGATAGGTCTTGCTCCAGATGGATTCTATCGCCGCCAGGGTTTGCTTTGCCTGTTGCGGTTGTATTTTTATGTTGATGAGCCGGTAGAACATTTTGTTCGAACCCAATACCATGGGTTTCATTTCCTCTTTAAGCGAGTAGCCATTAAAATCTTTTACCACTCCAACCACAGGAGCGTCTATTTTTCCATTCCAAAAACTTATTTTTTTACCAATGATATCGGCGGGGTTTTTAAAGCCTGATTTTTTCGCCAGCAGTTCATTAACCACAAACCCGTTTACCGTATCGGCCGGGCTATAAGGCCCGCCAGCAATGAACCGGAGATTATAGGTCTTAAAGTAATCCACATCTGCCCATTTAAAGTCGGCTTTAAAACCCGTTTTTCTATCGGCATTATCAAATTTAAAGTCATCGTCCCACCCTGCCTGATCCATCGGGCTAAATGCGCTCATGCTCACCTCCTTTACACCTGCCAATTGCTGCAATTGCAGTTTTAGCGCGTCTTTAGACGGATGTGAAGTATCGTTAGCCATGGGCACGGTAAGAATGGCGGCCTTATCAAAACCCGGATCTGCATTTTGAAAAAGGTTCATCTGGCGTACGACTACTAATGTTCCTATGATCAAAATTTGTGCAACCACAAACTGAAAGACCACCAGTATTTTCCTCATGGAAAAACCGCCGGCCGTTTTATTGGTAAATTTATTTTTAAGAACGGTAATGGGATTAAACCCCGATAAAACAATGGCAGGATAAATGCCAGACAACAAAGTGACGCCGATAATGAGGCAGGATAAAAACAGCACTACCGAAGCACTAAACTGTATTTTTACGGATGTCTGTAACAATTGGTTCAGCAGGGGCAATACCATAAAAGCGATCCCAATTGCTATAATAACCGAGACCAGGGTAATAAGAAAAGTTTCGCTGAGGAACTGTAGTATCAACTGCATTTTATTGCTGCCTAAAACTTTCCGGATACCTACTTCTTTTGAACGGTTTACGGCCTGAGCGGTAGCCAGATTTATAAAATTAATACAGGCAATAATTAAAAGAAATAAACCGATCAGACTTAACGCTGCAATCAGTTCTCTGCTAAAGGTTTTTCCACTAAGCGTCCCAAACGCCCGATCATAGTGGATCTTATTTAAAGGTTGCAACATATAGCCCTGGTTGGCATATTCAGTGGGAGTATGTTTTTTTACAAAAATTTTCAGATCCTTATCAAATTGTTGTGCCGACACGTTTTTTGGAAGCACCACAAAAGTATTCAGCGATCCGTCCTGGGCGCCCCAATCGGTTGAAAGGTCTTCCTGCCGGGACGTTTTAAATGATAATACCACCTGCAAAGGAAAGTCCGTATTCACAGGCGTATTTTGCAGGATGCCGGTTACTTTGCAAATAGTACTATTATCATACCTGATCAACTTGCCGATAGCCGAATGCCAGTCTCCAAAATATTTTTCGGCGGTTGCCTGTGTAAGCACTACCGTGTTTACTTCCGACAAGGCCGTTTTGGGATCGCCCGCCAGGAAGGGAAAATTAAAGATGCTGAAAAATTCAGGTTCAGCGTAGAGAACATTTTCCTTAAACTTTTTTTGCGGGATATTGGTGGTATCGTTTAGTGCGGTTAGCTGCTTATTGTTCCGCGCATAGATGCGGGCCACCTGTTCCAACTGCGGATAATCTATGCGCAGGCCCTCTGCAACCGGAAGGGCACTCCCCTGCGAATAATGCATCCCTTCCGGGGTTTTGTTGGCGGCTACTACCCTATAGATACGTTCTTTGTTGTTATGAAAATCATCAAAACTTGTTTCATATTGTGTCAATAAGAAAATAAGCAGGCAGGCGGCAACGCCGATGGCTAAGCCGGCGGTATTGATGACTACGTAAGCTTTATGTTTGCGTAAATTTTGCCACGCTGTTTTCAGGTAATTTTTTAACATGATGGACCTACTATTATGAGTTGAGCAAGAAATAATATTCCAAAATCTTCAATAAAAATGCCATTTGTTTATTCACCTGATAAGCAATACGATGCATGCCGGTGAAAAATATAAATTGTACGTTTTTGATACAATGGTTGTTCATTTATACGACAAGGGAGCCGTATTAAGATATTGCGTATTTTCACCCGTAGAAAAATTATACCCAACAAAGAAACAGAACAGGAATCAATAACAACATGAGCCTGACAATCATTTCCATTCTTATTATCAGTTTTATTGCCTCGCTCGTTCGATCAACTCTGGGTTTCGGAGAATCGTTAATTGCGGTGCCCCTGTTCCTGCTTTTTTTGCCAGCAGCAACCGCAGTTCCTTTATCGGTAATGCTGTCGATTGTGATTGCGCTTATTATCGTTATCCAGGACCACCGGAAGATCCATTTTTATAGCGCCAAATGGCTTATTATTTATGCTATCCCAGGTATTCCTTTAGGACTGCTGATCCTTATATATGGCAATGAGACCCTGGTAAAAATAGCGCTCGGATTATTGATCATCAGCTATTCGCTTTATACCCTGGCTGTCAGAAAACCAAAAAGTTTAAAAGAAGACAGTCAATTATGGCTTTTTATTTGCGGTTTTTTGTCGGGCGTTTTTGGCGGCGCTTATGGATTGAACGGTCCGCCCCTGGTAGTATACGGTAATCTTAAAAAATGGACGGCAACACATTTCCGGGCTACGCTGCAGGCTTATTTTTTACCGGTAAGTTTACTTGGGTTTATCGGGTATTACGTAAAAGGATTGGTAACAGCAGAAGTGAATTATTATTTTCTGTTATCCCTCGCAACATCAGTGCCGGCAATATTTTTAGGCAGATGGCTAAACCACAAATTGAACAGCCGGTCGTTTCTCCAATACATTCTTTACGGGCTTATTATCATCGGTGTTATTTTAATACTAAATGCGTGGTCCGGTAAATAAATCTATTGGTTCCTCCGGGAACTCCCAATAACCCTCAGCCACTTCGGTTTCCAGTTCTCCAAAATCCCAGCCGCAATAGCCCACAAAGATCTTGACGTCCTTTTCAGTTAACCTGCCATTATTGATGGCCGCAACTGCCTGTTTAAAATTCCCACCCAGGTAAATATCATTTCCAATCAACTGGCCCTCATCGATTAAATCAGGTCTTCGATGAATAAAGTAGAGGTGCTCCTGGTCTACTGGGCCACCATTAAATAACGGAAATGCAGGGCTGTGGCGAAATTCCACTAATTCATTTAACTGCCGGGGAAATCGTTGACTTACGATAAAACCCATGGCGCCCTTTTCATTGTATTCAGTAAGGACAACGATCGCTTGCTTAAAATTGTCATCATCCATTAATAAACTGGCTTTTAAAATGACGCCGGTAGTAATATTCATTAGAAATTCTTAAACTGTATTTTTAAAAATTGCATTGTCTAAACCGGGAACTACCAGATGTGAAACTCTAAAATGCTCCGTGCTATTATCACTGAACCAGGATTTCTGTTTGTGCCGCCTGCAGTCCATCCGCCGCTGCCTTAATTTTCAGGGAACCACCGGCCCCTTTTTTTGCTTTTACAATTACCAATGCCATGCCGTTAAACGCCGCCTTATCACGACTTTGAAAAGATTCAAAACTGGTGGCATCCCCGTTATCGGTAGCTACGATCTCACCCCGCCCCTCTACGGTGAACCGGATCTTTGGATGCGAACCCGGCACCATTAATCCATTTTTATCTTCCACGCGCAGTGTAATAAAAGCAAGCTCTTTTCCGTCATTGGCTATCTTCTTAACATTGGAGACCAGGGAGAGCTTTGCCGCTGCGCCAGTTGTTTTCATTACATCCGTTGCCCAGGGTTTTCCGTTTTTATAAGCCATCACTTTTAATTCGCCGGGTTGGTACCTTACCTCATCCCATACCAGCCTGAAATCTTTGCCCGGTTGTTTCTTTTTGCGTCCCAGGCTTTTCCCGTTCAAAAACAATTCCGCTTCATCGCCCGAAGTATAAACATGTACCGGAACAATGGAATCTAAACGATCCGGCCAATTCCAGTGCGGGAGAATATGAGCCATTGGCAGATTGGGCCGCCAGTGCGACTGATACAGATAGAACCGATCCTTTGGAAACCCTGCCAGGTCGATGATGCCGAAATAGCTGCTGCGGGAAGGCGGCTTATTTTTTTGCAGTTCCGCTAATGCTTTTTCCAATTCCGCACGTTTCGACGGATCATTTCTGAAATTCAGCAGGTTGGTTTCGTCAGATCCGTAAGGCGTTGGTTCACCCAGGTAATCAAATCCCGTCCAAACAAACTCCCCCAGTAAGTGCGGAAACCTTGCATTGATCCGAAACTGTTCGTCCGGTGTGCAACCCCAACCCGGATGATCCAGATCGTAGGAGCTGATCTGCCAGTTTTTTCGATTGGTTCCGAAAAAATATTCGCCACGGGAACTAACGCAACTGGAGGTTTCGCTGCCCATTGTTGGCATATTGGCGTAACGTGGATCTGCATCCCACCTGGCTTGTTGCCCAAAAAAATAATTTACGCCCATCAGGTCCAGGCCCTGCACGGCACCTGATTCCCGGCCTCCATTGGGATCATTATACCCGTTAGATATGGGGCGTGTGGGATCTTCCCTGCGCATAATGTCTGCGAGTTCTTTTGTCATGGCCACATCGCGCTGATCCATCACTTCGTTCCCAATGCTCCAGATAATTACAGAAGGATGATTCCTGTCGCGGTGCACCAGTGCTGTCAAATCTTTATCGTGCCATTCATCAAATAATTTATTATAGTCGTTCTTCTTTTTGCCGTGTTTCCAGGCATCGAAGGCCTCATCCCAAACAAGAAAGCCCATTTCATCCGCCAGTGTAAGCAACTCCGGGGCAGGCGGATTATGAGACGTACGGATAGCATTGGCACCCATTTCTTTCAGCAGCGTCAACTGCCGTCTTAACGCACTGGTATTGATGGCCGCACCCAGTGCGCCCAGATCATGGTGCATACAAACACCCTGTATGGGTACCCTTTTCCCGTTTAACAAAAACCCGTTCCGGGCGGTAAATTCAAGCGTTCTTACACCAAAAGTGCTATAGTACGTATCCAGTTTTTTCCCGTTAATCCATACGGTGGTCACGGCAATATAACGGTCCGGCGTTTCAATGCTCCATAAGCGAGGATTAGGGATTGCTATTTCAACATTTACCTTGTTCTCCTTTCCTGCCGTCAGCGCTATGTTTTTTTGTTGGGCCGCCGCCACTTTCTTTTTAAGTGTGTTTCCTGCACCCGCCTCGAAAATATCCGTTTGAAGGGTTGCCTTTACCTCCTGACTTCCCTGGTTGGCAACGGTTACCTCCATTTTAACATCGGCAGCTTGTCTTGTAACTTTTGGCGTGGTAATATACGTGCCCCAACGCGCCACATGCACGGGATCTGTTTTTACTAACCATACGTGCCGGTAGATGCCGGCCCCGGGGTACCAACGCGAATCCCATTTTTCGGTATTCAGTTTTACTGCCAGTACATTTTGTTTTCCATATAAAAGATAAGGCGAAAGATCCATCCTGAAAGAAGTATAGCCATAGGGCCAGGTGCCTACATATTTACCATTCAGCCAGATCTCAGCATAGGCCATGGCGCCGTCAAAATCGATAAATACTTTTTTACCTGCATCAGCAGCGGCTATTTTAAAATACTTGCGATACCACCCGATGCCCTTCCAGGGCAGCTTGCCGGTTTCGCCCGCCAAGTCGATGCGGAACGGACCGGTGATGGCCCAGTCGTGCGGCAAGGTGACCTGTTGCCAATCTTTATCACTAAATCCTGATGCTTCAGTTCCCTGTGGTTCTTTCAGTCTTGTGCCATCAGGCTGTAGTCCGTAGCGTTTGAACAACCATCCTTCATCAAAGGAAGTAGCTCCCGCATTGCCCAGCCGGGTAAAGGTTGATTGCGCAAAGGTTGTTTGGAAGGATAATAGCATAAAGCATCCTATCGCGAATAGCCGGATGATAGAAGGAAACTGTATTTGCTGATTTTTATATTGCATCAGGATAAATTTTATCATTAATCTATATCATCGCCAAAGGCGATAGAATAAGGCTTCGAGACTACAAGTCTCGAAGAGCGCTACAAATCTCGAAGAGCGCTAATTGCACTGTCTGAAAGTTCTGTATTAAATACTTTCAAATTTCGGATCAGGGCTTTGGCCGCATTGCTTTTATCACCGATAAACTCCAGCGGGAAAAAGAGCGTTTGTACTTTTGCCGTTTGCTTTCCGTTAGGAAAAGTTCGTTTCGCCCCTTCCAGCTTTTCCTTAAGCACCCCATTTACATAAAGCGAGGTACCTTTATTATTCCCTCTGATCACAATAAGCGTCCATTCATTAACAGGGACAGAATAATCAAAACTATAATGATACCCCTCTCTTGAAAAGCCCAGTTTACCGGAGCCTTGCTGATTCAAGGTCACCACCGCATCTTTTGAACCAAACAATACAGCATTTGGCGCATTGCCGGCCTCAGGTCTAATAGAAAAACTAACGGTATAACCATAGCCAATTCCCGGATAGGGCGTTGTAATGAAACTATTTCCTCCCCTCAAATGGATCGCTTTTTCATTTTCATCATACGGGGCATTTACTTCTGCTGTTGTTATTGTTGCCGACGGATTAAAAATGCCCCCGGCATTCATTGCCAGCACCAGCGAGTCTTTTGCCCGGATGCGTCCTAACATATTTAAGCCGGGGCCTTCTTCCAGTTGTCTGGCATGCATTTCAAAATCAGTATATGCCATTGGCTTTACACTACCATCCCACATCTTTTGAGCTAATACCTGCATGGCAGGAAATACCCGGTGGTGCACATCTTTTTCCGTGATACCATTGCCTACATGATCATTCCATACCGCAAAGGCCCCTCCTCTTAAAAGCGGGTAGTGCTCATCAAAGGTCTCCTTTCCGATCCGGTTGGGCGTCCATTCTTCGTAAAGTTTTTTTGTATTCAGGTAATCATAATAGTACCCGGCAGCCGGCACAATATACAGCCAGCCATCTGGCGTACTGATCCCTTTATACCCCAATGCAAACATATCTTTTGGCTCGGCATAACCGTTATACCAAAGGTTCATAGTTACCCCCTTCACTTTTACCGGTGTGGTGCCCTGCGCGTGCGTCAGCGAACCCCACATGCGCACTTTTTTTCCAAAGCTTTCTACAAAGCGGATATAATGATCCGTAAACTTCCTGAATTTTTCCGCATCTTTTTTGGCATATTCATCTGTGCCGATATGCACTTCTTTCCCGATAAAAACCGGTTTGGGCCCTTGCAGGTATTCCCTGAACACATTATCAATTACTTTATACGTAAGCGGGTTGTCCAGGTCCAGGTGATCCATCCCATATTGTTTACTGCCAATGCCCGGGACGGCTTTACTAAAGGCCAGGGAATGCGCGGGTACATCAATTTCAGGAATGATGTTCACCCCATACCGCTGCGCCATCTTTTGCAACTCTATAAATTCTTTTTTTGAGTAACTGCCATCTTTTGCTGTAAGCCCGGGATACGTATCGTTCTGCAAACGGAAGGCCGAATAGGTGCTATCCCAATTATCACCAAAGAACTGTTTAAAACCGTTATCGTTTAAATGAATATGAAAATCATTCATTTTATAATAAGACATAAACTTTACATAATTCCTTAAAAAGTCCAGACTAAAAAATTTACGTCCTACGTCCAATACAAATCCGCGTACTTCATATTGCGGATAATCGAGCGCCACACCCTTTGGCAGTTTATGTTGGGCGTTTTGTTCTAATAGTTGCAGTAGCGTGCGTGTGGCCCAGATAGCACCGGCTTTGTCCTTTGCTTCAATGACGATGCCTTCGTTAATATGCAGCCGGTAACCCTCTGCATGTAAGGCGGTATCCCGATTATTGAAGGTAAAAAAAACCGCGCCTCCTGTTGCCTTGCCGGCGCCAACAGCCGGCTGAGGGGCTCCGGCTGCTATCGACCAATCTTCCGCCAGCAATTGTGCAACGGGCAGTAATTGCTCTTTGTATTTTGGATCAACAATCAGTTTAACGTTCTGCTTCCATTCAAATTGTCCGGTACTTCCTTTCCATTCATGTAAGGCAGGAATGACAAAGGGTGCTTCATTCGTTTGCGCCCGGGCAACTTGTGTTACCAGACAGACAACAACTACAATAGTGCAGCACCGGGCTAAAACAAAGAGTATCGTTCGAAACAAATTCATTATTTTCTGGTTTTTATTTTCGGTTTCATCAAGCCAGGCTCCGCGGGTGACGGCATGACGTTGCTTTTCTTATTCTACTATAATCTCATCGCAAAACAACCAGGCAGGCTGTCCCTCGCCGGGATGCCCTTTGGGGCATTGCCCCAGGTTTTTCGCAGTAATGCGCAGGTACCGGAAAGAACGGACATCAAAACGCGCAGTAAAATCTTTGGTTTGCGCCGCCCTATCCGTTGCAGGTATGGTATTCTTTACGATGGCCAGTTCGGTGTAATGTGTTCCATCAGCCGACACTTCATATTTTACCCATTGCGGGAAAAAGATCCACTGGCCATAACTTTGCAGGCAGCCCAGGGTTACACTGCCTGCTTCCACCGGTTTTTCAAAATCAATAGTAGCTACCAGGTCGCTACCATTAAATGCATGCCATTGTTTGCCGGCATCCTTTGTACCCCGTAAACCATCCGTAAGCGTTGCCGGGCCGTTAGCCGGATAATATTTACTATAAGGTGTTGCATACTGTACTGTTTTTCCGGTAGCCTTATTAAAGGTAAACACCTGTTGTGCCGGCCGCAGTTTTACCATGCTGTTATTGATCGCCAACCCTGCCTTTAATGTCATGGAGCGATCAATAGCTACAGGTTGCTCATAACGTTGGCTACCCGTACCGGGGTCCGTTCCGTCGGTTGTATAATAGATCACGCCCGCTTCATTTTCCGTTTCCATGCGCACTTTTAATTTACCGTTGTGAATTTCAGGCAGAATATCTACTTTGAAATTGCCTTTGGAATAACGGATCCCTTTTTGATCAAACCCCAACAACTGAGGTTGCAATCGCTGGTTAAAGTTTTGCCAGTTACGGGATGCTTTGGGGCTCCATACCACTTCCGCCAGCGCCAGCATACGGGGCAGGATCATATATTCCACATGATCATAGGTCTGGATCTGTTCGGTCCACAAATTTGCCTGTGCCCCCAGTATATGTTTCGCTTCCCCTGCCTTTAATTCCACTGGGATGGGTTCATAATTATATACCCGTTTTAAAGTGTTAAAGCCCCCGAAAGCCAATGGTTCTGTTTCCGGATCACCCTGGTAATGGTCGAAATACAATGGGGATCCCGGGCTCATCACCACATCGTGGTTCATCTGTGCTGCTTTGATGCCGCCGCTTTCACCACGCCAGCTCATCACCGTTGCTTCCGGGGCCAGGCCACCCTCCAGGATCTCATCCCAGCCAATCAGCTTGCGTCCCTTGGCCAGCAGGAATTTTTCTATGCGCCGGATAAAATAACTTTGCAGCTCCTCCTCATTTTTTAACCCTTCTGATCGCATCCGGCGTTGACACCGCTCACAATGCTCCCAGGTGGTTTTGTCTACTTCGTCCCCGCCCACATGTATGTATTTGGAAGGGAACAAGTCCATCACTTCTTTCAGAATATTTTGCAGGACTATAAAGGCGCTATCATTGCCCGGACAATAATTGGCGTGCGCTGTTCTTCCATAAAAACTACCCGGCTCATTAAAAGAAGCCGCGGGCGGTATGCAGGAATATTGGGGATAGGCTGCTAAAGCGGCTTCTGAATGCCCTGGCATTTCAATTTCCGGAACGATCGTAATATAGCGCTGTGCTGCATAAGCTACAATCTCTTTGATCTGCTCCTGTGTGTAATAACCGCCATAAGTGGCTTTACTGCGATCGGCATTGAATTGAATATCGGCCCAGTTCCATGGCTTGCCATAATCACTGATCCGCCATGCCGCCTGCTGCGTAAGCTTCGGATATTTTTTTATTTCGATACGCCAGCCGGCCCCATCTACCAAATGCCAGTGAAACACGTTCATTTTATAAGCGGCCATCAGGTCGATAAATTCTTTGATCAATTCGGGGCCAAAAAAATGCCGGCTTACATCCAGCATCATGCCGCGCCAGGAGAAACGTGGGTAATCCAGTATTTCCATACAAGGGATCTGCAATGCCTGGTTGGTGCGGATGGCCGGAAGGGTCTGCAATAAAGACTGTACACCATAAAACAATCCTTTTACCTGGTTGGCCTGTATGGTTATAGCTTCAGGTGTAACCGATATGCGGTAACCTTCGGCTCCTGCCTGGTCAACGGGCGCTATCCGAAAACGGATCATTTTATTTTTAGCTGTACGCTTATTATTGATGTCATACCCACTGAGCTGTTTGATATAGTTGCTGAAATAGCGGGCCACATCAGCCACTGCTTTGTTACTGACCGGCACTTCGATGCGTGCGGTTTCGTCTAAAATAAATACGCCCGGTTGTAGCTGCAAACTTACCGGCTGCGGGATAATAGATACAGGCTGTTGGGCCTTTATGGATACTGATATCAATAGCAACACTGCCGTTACAATTCTGAATCGCATATTCTTTTTATTAACTGATTCTGATCCCTGATAAAAAAATTATCTTATAACAATTTTCGTTATTGCAGTCCCCCCTGCCCTTTATATAAGCTCACTGGTTTATCCAGCTTTACTTTTAAAACAGTAACATATTTGTCACATGCCGCTTCGGGAACATTGATGTACACCAAACCGGGAATGGGGCTCCAGGATATCTTACCTACAATCTTTGGCTGCAACCGCGTACCCTTACCTACTACCGTAACTTGTTCAATTTTATTTTTCAACCCTTTGATCATCACCGGGCCATTTTGTTTGCCGTGTAAAAATAGAAAGAGTGTACTGGAATCTTTTGAAAGTGTGGAAGGGCCATAGAAATGCCCCTGGGGCAGGCCACCTACCGTGTTAAAGATCGCTTCGCCGTTTCTTTTATTCCAGGCGCCCAGCTCTTTCAGGATATGGATCTGTTCTTCCGGGATCGTGCCATCTGCTTTGGGGCCCATATCCAGCAACAGGTTACCGCCATTTGCTACCGCATCCACAAAAATAGTAATGATCTCGTACGGTGTTTTCCAATTATTATCATGATGAAAACCCCAGTTATCATTGCTGGTCATGCAAAGCTCCCACCAGTTATAATTCGGACGTGTAACCGGAAAATTCTGCTCCGGAGTTTCATAATCACCCCAGCCCTGCAGCCGCCCGTTAATGATCGCATTGGGGTTACCCGACAAAATAATAGTGCGTACTTTTTGCGCCTCCCATTCTTCGGCGCTATGCTCCCAGTCGCCGTCGAACCACCACAGGTCCGGCTTAAATTTTTTATTGATCTCCTTTATTTGCCCCTGGAAAAAACTCCGGAAGCGGTTCCACCGGTCATAATCATTGGCCACCACATACCGGTTGCTGTCTTTCAAAAAGCCGGGGTAATTATCATCCGACCAGTCGATCAGCGAATAATAAGCGCCGCATTTGATATTGCGTTTACGCAATTCATCGAAAAAAGGCTGAATCATATCACGCCCGGCTGGAGTTTTCTTAACGATACTCCGGTCGTTGAGGTGCGTATCATACATGGCTACGCCATCATGATGTTTGGTTGTGATCACCGAATAACGGGCGCCGCTTTCCTGTATCAGATCTGCCCAAAAGGCCGGGTTATAATTTTTAAGGGTGAACCCCTTTAGTTGTTTCATATAATCGGCGTAGCTTATTTTCTTATTGTGAAAACTCCATGATTCATCAATGCCATTTACTGCATAAATGCCTGCATGAATAAAGATCCCCAGTTTGGCATCTGCAAACCAACCCATCTTTTGCCGGATCTCCGCCGGCGGTACATTTTTTTGGCCGAAGCTCACTTGTACGCTTATCCATGTACAAGCCATCAGCACTACTTTCTTTATCATCTTTACAGATCGTTTTATTGATTGATTAATTTCCCATCTGTTTTTATCGCATCAGGGCTCATCCCTTTAATAATCACCTGGCTCAAACCTGCGGCCGTTAATTTATTTCTTAACACGGTTACGTTATTGCAGGCCGTAAGCCGAATCGTAGCGCCTGCGCCTGGCGTGGTGCTAATCACATTCCCTGAAAACTGCAATCCCTCCACGCTACGGGCTGAAAGCACTTCGCCATTAATACTTTTAAACAGGTTGCCGGTGATCCGGATATTATGATGCACATATTTCCCTGCCACCAATTGATGGTTCTCGGGAGCAATAGTTATCGCCCCGCTACCGTTATATCCGCATTCTTCAAACCGGTTATTGCGAATCGTTACATCCGTTACCGGGCCTGATTCAAACCAGTTGCCGGCATCATCGGCAATCAGTATGGGCGCCATCCCTGTATGATAGAACCGGTTATTTTCAATCACCACTTTTCGCCGGGAGGTCACCAAAATGCCTCTTGTATTGGTCCGTTCAAAACTGCTGTTCGTGATCCGGACTTCGGGTGTCCAGGTAAGGTTCTCTATACACGATCCTCTTTTTATTCCCTCCGGGAGCGCCCCTTTTAATTCCAGTTCCATTTCCCGGGAGTTAATCAACCGTGCGGATCTTAATACCGCTGCACCCTGCGGCAACAGGGTTTGCGGATTGATAAAAGCGATGCTGTCATTTTTGAAGAAGGCAGGAAAGCCATAAGTTTGATGATGCATAAACCGCACGGTTAATTTTCCCCCTGCATTTATGCCGGTTATCTGCAGGTGCGTGCCATGCACATTCACCGGGTCATCATGCGATCCTGATGTCCGGCAACTATCAATTATCACTTTCCCCCGGCAGCCGGAGAAATGAAAACAGTCGGCAAAGGCCGCAATGATCCTTCCGCTTCCCGGGCGGGGCGCTACGGTTACACGACGTAATGTGATATTTTCAGCAAACTGGGAAACAATACCCAGCCCATGCATATAATGCATGCGAACATCGTATAATACCACATCCCGGCTCTGCTCAATAAAACCGCCGCAGTTGTCGCGATAAGGATCCCGTATCGTCAATATATCGCCTGCTTTATAAAGCTCCTTTTTAAACATCCCTTCAAACACAACGGTATTGACCGCAGTTTGCCGGGCCTTTGCTTCCATCAAAGGGGCCGCGGTGCTATAACGCAGTTGATCAGCAAGAGCATCAAATAGGATGGTGTGAAATTTCCGGGTTTCCCATCCTTCCCCATAAAACACCAGTTTCCCGTTGTCGATCGTAAAGCGGGAGTCCGGGTGCATCCTGGCTTCTATACGGTTTTCGCTTACCCGGATCATTTTCAGCTCACTCATGGTAGGACGCTCGTAATCAAATGCTATATTTTGTATCCGGATGTTATGACTTTTCAATAAAGCAAACGAAATCATTTTCCCATGCAACATTATTAAACTTCCCTTTCCGTCGATCGTGAGGTTGTTGTGGTCTTCCAGTAAGAAGGCAATGTGTTTTATTTTACTTAGTGAATCATTTTCTGTGCAGTTTGAAATATATAATTCCCTTGCCGCAGCGCCTTCCGGCCAAACATCAATGCGTCCGGGTGGCAGCACCAATACTGATGATGCATATTGCCGGCAGGCCTCAAGGGCTCGTTGTAGTGCAGGCGCCGCGTTCTGATGGCTATTGGCTTTTACGCCATAATCGACCGCGCGGATTACAACCGGGGATTGCGCCGATGCGTGTGCAAAAAATAAAATGCACAATGACAAGCCACATCCGCGGAACCACCAACCACGTGTCAACCCTGTAAATAGCTGCATCTTCCAAATATAATTTTATTTGCCTCAAGATATTAATGCAACCGATTGCATCGATCTGTTATGCTGCTGATAATAAGCAATTTATTATTTGCAACTACATATATCCATTAGAATGCCGGTCGCAATTTTCCAGCATTATCAATATCCACTTTAGTTACTTTCCCCGGCTCTATAGTTACCTTAGGCCAATTTACAAATGCAGTATAAGATAGCGGGGTTTGCGCCTGGTTGCTTGTTTCTGCAAAAATGGCCACGCTTGCGGTATACTTTGTTTTATTGGTTATTGCCAGCGTAACCCCGGCTTTGCCTGTTTTTATAATCCGTGCTTCCACGTGATCAAACACCTGTACCTTTTTAGTATCTGTCTGCGCATAAATGCCCGGCAATTCCAAAGCCATTAGGACGCCGTTAGTTTCCGTCCATGAATTACGGGTATTAATAAAATTACCGATAGCATCTTTCCCTTCGGCATCGCTGGGTTGTATCCGTTCCATACTGCTACCTGTCAAATTGTTGGTGGTAATATGAACCGGAGGAATATTTACGGCTTCCGCCTGGGCGTGCTGAATATCGCCGATCAGGTCTGCATACAACGGGTTACTTGTAGCCCGGTACAGTTTAAACAAATAATCCCCGGAAGCCGTACAGATACCCGGCGCCGCATGTTTGTTCTGAATGCTGGCCCATACGGCGCCTGCCATATGACTGCCCAGCTTCCCGATCTGACTTTGTGGAGGGAAAACTGCATCATAAGACAGGGTCCAGGTTGCGGCCAAGGCAGCAGTAACCTCCGCTTTTTTTAACCAGCTTTTATCGCCCGTATAAGAATAAAGGGCCATCAGTGATTCCAAAAAGCCAAAGGCCGACTCGGAATTGGCGTCCATCGAAATATCTCCGCAATCACCGCCTGTAAGGCCTTGTTGCACTACATCCCTGTTATAATAATAGTTTGCGGATGCTTCTGCCACTTTTAAAAACCGGGGATTATGAAAATAACCTGATGCCAGTGCCAGGCCCGCTGGCGCTATCGCCCCGGCTGTAGAATTGAATACGGCAATTTCGCCTGTTTCCGGTACGATATACTGTCCGAACTGCCCATTTTTTTCCCAGGTATTTACAAATGCCCGGGCAAGCTTTTGCGCCGCCGCTTCCCATTCGGGTTTTATCATTTTCTGGAACCCCTGTGCTTTAAATAACAAAAGATGCTTTATCAGCCAAAGCAAGGCATCACTGTTCTTACGCACCATTGCCTGTACCGCCGGGAACGCAGGATTCATTTTTTCCGGGCGTATGGCCCCATCCGCAGTAATGCCTCCGTAAAAATAACCGCTTTTTCCCTGTAGCTTATTTATTACAAAATCCAGTTCCCGGCCCACCCGCTCCCGCTCCTTTTTATTGTTCAGCGCCAGCATGGGGTACGTGTTCATCATCCCGCTTACCCATCCTAACTGAAAGTCTTTGCTGTTCTCCGGAAGGTAATAACTGCCTGCCGGAAATTCTCTGAAATTATTGCTGGTAATAGTTGTGGCAAGGCCCGCATAATAACTCATCGGCAGCCAGCTACGCGGTTGGTTTTTCCCGGTAATATCTTTACGATGCTGCATAAAAAACATCAGCAGCTCCGGGATTCCGGTGGTGTTGATCACAAATAAACGCAGGTGCAGGGTCAGGCTGTCGCCCGCTTTCCAGTCAGGGGCTTTATCACCACTGCGATGAAAATCACCAAAACCCGGTGCCGTTTGGCGCATTGCAGGCGCCGTAACGATAAAGCTGCTTTGTGTTTGTTCTTTATTTTCAGTAATGGTAAGTCCATGATTCCCGTATTGAGAACACTGATCCGTTAACAGCACCAAACTTTTTCCGGATGCGGGGGCAAAGAAACACATGGCAGGGGTGGCCGCATTCCCTGTTTGTAATTCAACTACTGACGCCCGGTTCTTTTCAATAGCCAGGCGTGGATCATTAGATATGGTTAAGGGTACCTTGGGATTGTAATACATTTCCTTTGGATAATCCGGATTATAACCATTACCGATAGACGGATAGCGGTTGCCATTATAGAGTATGGCCGGCACCAAAACATAATTATTCCGGCTCCACCGGTTAAAATTAACTGCAATGCTGACTGCAGTTTGTGCCGACTGTCCCTGTTCCAGTATAAAGGTCGCCGACAGATCCATTGCCGCCGGTTGCCCCAGCACCCTGTTGGTTTTTATATGGAGTTGCCACCCCTTTGGCAGGCGTTGTTGATCATTAGCGGCAACCGTTTCTATCAGATCGGTACCGCGGTATTTTTTTACCGCGGCTTCTATATGCCCGCCAAAAGGCGCCAGTATGCGGTCAATATCCTTTAGTGATTGCGCTTCCGAACAAACCGCTGCCAATATCAGTAATATTATTATCGCAAAAAATCGTTTCATCAAAAAGTATGTCATTATAATAATTGCAAGGCCCCATATTATCGTGAGAAGTGAGACGACAAGCGTAAGTTTTTTACATTTGATATTTCACGAATAATGTAACACTAAATTCTCTATACATTAATTAGCCGGCCGGATCCAGATCGCCTGTCCTCCGGAAGGAAGCAAACGGGCATCCAGTTTAGTTGTTGCATCAACTGTAATTTTTTTTATGGACATTTTAGTACGTACGGGCGAAGCCGGATCATCATAATAAATGGAAGCGGTATATTGTTTACCCGGTTCCAGGAAGGAGCAATTGACGGTAATGTTCCGGGTATCATCATTTGTAATGCTTCCTACAAACCATTCCTTTTTACTTCTGCGGGCAATCGTTACGTACTGGCCGATTTGTCCGTCCAGAACTTTCGTATCATCCCATACAGTGGGTACGCGGTCAAAAAATTCCAGTTCGGGTTCGTCTTTTGAGTCTTCGGGCTTATCATACCAATACATAAACTGCAACGGGCTGTAATAAACCACCGATAGCGCCATTTGATGACCGGAAGTAGTTTTAAGCACCCGGGCATTCAACGTTTCAGCCAGCTTTGGCTTTAACTCCGGCCGGTGATAATAACAGATCGTATAATCTGCAGCGCCTGCCAAAAAACGGGTAAAGGGTAACACCGTATTATGCGTTGCATCCGGCATCTCTTCATTACCTCTTATCCCTTCCTGCGTCATCAGGTTCGGATAGGTTCTGCTAAAACCGGTAGGCCGGTATTCATCGTGAATGTCTACCATCAGATGATGCTGCGCACATTTCCTCACTGCTTCATGCAACCAGCTCGTCCATTTAAAGGAGCCTACATTTACAAAACCAAACTTGATACCTGCAACGCCCCATTTTTCATACAGCGGCAATAGCACGTCCAGTTGTTTTGCCAGGGCGATCTGGTTCACGTAAAGCAATACGCCAATGCCTTTTTGTGTTGCATAAGCGATGACCTGTGGCAAATCCAGGTCATTTTTGGGATTACGCTTCGGATCTACGTTCACTTTGGTTGCGTCCGCTGCCGAATCGTATTCATGCCCGTACCAGCCGGCATCAAAATGAATATATTGCAAGTGTCTTTTCACCGCAAAATCCACCAGGGCTTTCGCTCCGCTTGTAGAAAGCGTTATCTCCCGCATTACTTTCCCGGGTTTGATCCAGTTGGTGTTTTTAATGGCGCAAGGTGGATTCAGATTTAACAACAGGTCATCATGTTGCAAAAGCTGGGTGGGCTTTTCGGCGATCATAATCACCCGCCAGGGGGTAGCAAAAGGTGTTGGCAATTGTACTTTATCGAACATAGCACAGGCAATCGTGTTCGGTTGCGCCGGATCCAGTACAAATTTCGTCCGGCAATAATCCACTACTGCTGCTTCCGCCAATGCGGCATACAGTCCGTTTTTTAATTGCAGTGTCAACGGACGTTCGGCCTGTCCCGGCCATTTGCTCAATGGCAACAACTGGTAGCTTCCCTGCGCGTGATCGGTAAACCAGGCGCGGGTTCCCTCAGGAAGCGTAAACTCCGTAAAATCTTTGCTTATACTAATTATCGGGGCGCCGCTGTTGCCGTGGGGAAAGTTATAGCGAAACGCGAGGCCTTCGTTATAGGCCCGTACCTCCAGCAGCATGGTTTGCGAAGCGCCCTCTTTTTTTCTGAAGCTAAAGATCTTCGCCTGGTACCGGTCGCGCACCCGGCTTCGTTCCCCGTAAACGGGCGTCCACCAACTATCCTGTGAAAACGACCGGGTGGAATAGCGCTCCAGGCCTTCCTGCCAGTTTTCCACTCCCATTGCTGAACGTTGAACGATATCCTTTCCATTATAAGATATCGAATAGCTGATGCGCCCCTCCTCATTTACAAAAAGACTGAATACTGTTTTGCCGTCCGGAGACTTTAATACGGACTGGGCAAAAGACGATAGTGCTGTACTCATTAATAAAAAAAGAAAAATAATTTTGTTTTGCATTGCTTTGTTTTGTAAGTAACGAACGCTATTTCCATTTAAACAGTAAAATAAACTCTTTTGAGCCGCCCTGTGAAACTTCCGGTTTCGTAGTAATAAGCGATACAATTTACGAAGCGCTGTTAATACCCCGCGGCTCTTTTTAACACCACCGGCTCCACCTTATTTCCTTTTACCATCCGGTATAAGGTCCAGGTATTTTTATCATTCCCTGCTTCCAGCCGCCAGCTATAAGCAGGATCCGCCAACTTCGTTTTTACCCAACGCGGGAAGGCATTTGCCGCACGGGCATCTTCCCAGGTGCGGATCACTTTAAAAATAGCTTCTTTCTGCGGGCAACTTTCCACATCCTTCTGGTTCAACCGCAGGCTGTAGGTGGTGCCCAAACCGACAGAAATAGCCTGAACATGCTCATATTGTTCGGGCGTTGAGCGCGCCGTAACCGGGAAATTTCCACCCATCCCCACCGGGAAAAAATTGGAATAGGTTACATCCCGCAGGTCTTTACCCTGGCTGGTAGTACTGCCCCACTCCCTGGTATCCACATCATACAAATTTTTTCCGCCACCCACATTCCAGATGCTCTGGTAATGCCAGGAGCCTTCAGATAAGGTAGCGCCGGTAAAGCGGATATACGGCACGCCTATTGCTTTGGCGCGATCAAACATCTTGTGAAAAAAGCGTTTGGCCGAGTAATACCCCTGCCCGCTGTTAAACAGGAATTCCTGCCCGTCAAAATCATAGTAAGCCAGCCCGTTAATTTTGCAAACATCGGCATAATATGCCGCTATTTTATCCTGCAGGGGTATATTGGGAATAATACCATCGTATCCATAGTTAACCGTAACCTGTAATTTATAAATAGTATCGCCTGCTGCGTGGCCTGACGGGGTCGTTTTCCAATAGCCGCGTTTTACGTGCAACAGCCGGTAGGGAGGTTTATCCGAAACGCCTAAATAATAGATCAGCTCCTTCCCGATCTTTATCATATTCAGGTTTTCACAGTGCCCTTCCCAACTGGCAACTTCGTTGAGGTACTGAGGATCATTTACCAGGAGAACCGTATCCGAAGCATCGATATTTTTTAAAAGCAATCTTTTTTGCTGGTAGCACAGACTATCGCCCGGAACCGGGCTGGCATCTTTCGTACCTGGGGCCAGTGCATTAGTGATGGTCGTCCTCCCAATGATAAGACGTTTTTTTGCAGCTAGGGCTGCAAAGGCCTTGTGCGATAAACTACCTGTTGTCATTTTTATCGGCTTCCGCTCAAAATATTTTCCGTCAATATACCCTTCATTTCCCCTGTCGGGCCTTAAAAATCCCTGGTCGTATAAGCTGATCGCTTTAAAGCCCAGCCTGCTTGTATAAGAAATAATGCTGTCGTTCAGGTTGCCGTCGGTTAAAGCATCCGGAACAAAGGCCGCGGGATCCTTGATCCATTTGCCATTGATCGTAGGATAGGGCAATTGCTCCTTTAGTACGATCTCCCGTATCACGTCCATCAACGCCGTACTGTCCGGACTACCCCATAAAGCTACAGCCGATTCGATAAAATCCACGCCCGGCAAGGGTTGTACGTCAATATGATTAGGAAGATTCGCTTTCATGTGCGGGATCAATGAAAACAGGATCTCTCTTTTTATGGATCGGTCCCGCGACTGGTATGCTATGGAGATCCGGCCTTTTTCATCCACTTGCGCAGCATCTCCATACAGAATACGGTACCAGGGCTCTTTGTGCGCATAGAAGGCCACATCGCTGATACCATTGCCGCCCAGGCTGAGCACCTGTCCTTCATGCAGCGAATCCGGGAGCGGGAACCGTTGGGTATCCGGTGTGTGAATGATATATTGAAACGGAGCGGCGTCACCAATGGTAGCGGCCATGCCTCCCAAAGTATTGTCGTTTAGCGCCAACATTCCAATTGCATAGTTTACCACACTGCTGGTATCGCGCGCTACGCCAATGATCTCTCCCAACAGGTTGGTAATGGTAGTGTGGCAGGGGCCCCATTGGACGGCTTCGATCCCTGCCCTTTTTGAGAGCGATAATAATTGCAGTTTAAGGTATTTTTTTTGCGGGCTGATCCGAATGCACGCCACAGATCCGTTGCTATACGTCAGCCTCAGCAATCGTACCGCAGCGCTATAAGATGCTTTTACCGGTTCATAGCAGGTTTTGCTGCCGCCATCAAACAACAGCATCAATGGAGAAGGCCGGTCCGCTGGGCTAAATTCACGATAGGGCCGTACCGTACTATTTTTCATACTGGTGATAAACCCTTTATTATTGATATGAATGCCGAAATAATCGGTTTTAAAATCCCATTGGGCAAACAGCTTACCGGCCAATGCAAGGAAAATTATCAGCAACGTTGTTCTCATACCTACTTACCAAAATTATTATTCAAAACCAGCGGATTTAATCATCATCGGCTGCAGCAGCAGTCTTTACAAACGCACTTCGCAAGGGAGCGGGCATTACGCTGTGCTCGCCTTTTACTGATTTCCAGATCACTTCATTCAGCGGCCGGTCGGGCGCGCTGTCTGCCTTTGAAAAATCAAACTGCGCCGATTGTTGCGCACTGGTATTCCATACCGTATTGCGCTCCTGGATGTCGATATTTGCCGGGCGAACGGTATAAGGCGTCGTATCGGGCACTGACTGAAAGCAGCTCCACAGGGGCGTTGCAGCGGCATCGTACTGGCTCATGGGAGGCAGGCCCAGTATCAGTTCCATTGTCCGGAGGATCGCCGCGGTGGAATATAAGGTATGGTTTACCTGCTTCCTTTTAATATACGGACTGATCACATAGGCAACGGAACGATGGGCATCTACGTGGTCGGGGCCATCCTGCGCATCATCTTCCAATACAAAAATGGCGGTCTCTTTCCATATAGGGCTGTGTGCAATATGATCTACCAACCGGCCGAGCGCTAAATCATTATCCGCTACCATTGCCACCGGGGTATGACTGCCTTTTGACATACCGGCCGTATGATCATTGGGCAGGTACACCGTATTAAAACGCGGCACCGCATTGCACTGTACCAAGGAATCAAAATCATGCTCAAATACCTGTTCCCGGTATACATCCTGTATCGATAAATTCCACCCCGGGTAATTGTGACAATAATTAACCGGATCTTTTAATACCGGCAAAGTAGGATACCCGTTATCCATGAATTCTCCATAATTGCGAAAGCGGATACCAGCACGATGGCAGTAATCCCAGATAAAGCCCTTAGTGGGATTAGCTACCGGCCGTCCCCCGTCAAAATCATAATTACCCCCGCGCCCACTGTAATTAGCCGGCCAGGTCTTTTCAACAAAGTCGGTTGCATAACCTGCCATCGACCAGTTATGTCCGTCGGCGCTTACTTCAGCATTTACATAAAAATTATCCAGCAATACAAACTCTTCCGCCAGCGCATGCGCATTAGGGGTTATCCGCCTTCCGAAAATACAACGGCTGCTGTCGCCATTGCTCTGCGGCAAATCGCCCAATACCTGGTCGTAGGTCCGGTTTTCCTTTAATACATAAAATACATATTTGATCGGAGACGTTATTCCCTTACGGGTAGGTATAGGATTACCCCGCTCACCCGAAGCTGTTTGTTCCTTTTGTTTTGTATAAGGCGTATTGAGATATACCTGGCGTGCATAACGGTTTAATAACTGTTCCGTAGGAACCCGGATTATTGACAAACTGCCTTTGAACATGCTGCCGATATATTGCATGGGTTTTGTTGTGTCGCTTTTTTTATACAACGTCTCGTGTTTGCCTCCATATGGGTCATTGCCATCCGGATTGGGAAAGGAAGACATGCCTTTACCATTGGCTACCAGGATCTGGCTGCCCACAACCCGCACACAAGTGGGATACCAGCCGGTGGGTATATACCCTTTGGCCTTACTGCGGCCATGCGTTGCTACATCGAAAACGGCCAGGCAATTATTGTCGGCATTGGCAATGTATAATGTTTTATTATCGGGTGATAAAGCCACACTATTGGTGGTGGATCCGATGGGGGCCTCGGGGTACAACGCCGCGTTGAGGGTTTCCGTGACCCGTTTACTCTTACAATCAACTACAGATACGGAGTTCGAATTGGCATTGGCCACAAATACCCTTTTTCCATCGCGGGTAACGGCCATATCTGTGGGATGATCCTCCGTTGCTACGGAATCCGTGATCACTCCCCGCTGCGTATGGTATACCCATATTTTTTTTCCGCCCCAGGCAGAAATATACAATTCCGGCAGCACCGGGTTCAGCGCACAGGTATATGCTTCAGCAGAAAGCGATACTTTTTTTATCACTCTCATAGTGCGTACATCACAAACATATAAGGCATTATCTTCTTTCGTCACCACATATAACCGCTGATGCGGATCATCCACAACCAGCCCGGCCGGGCTGATCTTATCCTTAGGCCAGGGACGCCCCAGCGTAAGCGTGTCCTTCACGGTAAGTTTAGCACGCTGCAAGATATACCGGACGATAATATTATTATTTCCTCCTGAAACATACAGGTAGGGCGTCGTTTTTCCGAAACAGAGCCCCAGCCATGCTGAGCTGATGGGCACCTGCTGTACCAGCTTTTGCTGCTTTAGCTGTATAAGGTCGATGGTGTGTTTGCCGTTACCATTATTGGTTACGGCCACGTAGTTCCCATCCGGGGAAACCGCCATATTGAGTGGCAGATCACTGCTGAGCGGAATGGATGCTCCGGCAGGGGTAAGCGCCCATCCGTTAGGTAACTGCACTGCGATTGTTTTGCGGGCCTGCTGGGCAAATGCTATTCCACCCAGTAGCACAAAAGCGATAAGAAGAAGATCACGTTTTTGCATGAATACAATTTACATCATATCTGTGATGCTGTTTAAAATTATATTTTACGAATGCTTGCCTGGGATGGCGCGTGCGGACACGCGCCACGGCGCAGGTATCGTGAAAAGTAAAACGACAAATGGGAGCCGCTCAGGTTTCACTCCCGATAGCCATCGGAATAACATTTCACGTTTTACTCAAAGCCCATGCGGGTAATATTCACTTTCAAAGCCGCCTTCTTTATATAGTTTTAAAATAGCGAATCCCGGAGGTGTTTCAAAATAATATCCCGACCCTGCCGAATCTTTATCGCCCTTACCCCACCAGAATCCGCTCATGGCGCCATTGCAACAATACCATACACCATTGTAAAAGGTTTTATCATATAAATGATTATGCCCGCTTAAAGAGGCCCGTACCTTGTCTTTATGTTTATAAAAAAGATCTTTTAATTTTTTATGATCGGTATGATTGCCCCCTACCAAAATGGGCGTGGCCCCAAATGTGGGAAAATGGGATAGTATCAATGTAGGCGTGTTAGCCGGCGTTTGCTCCAGATCTGCAGCCAGCCATTGAAACTGTTCTTCATCCAGAGAAATGTCATGTGTATTATTGCCGTCCAGCACAATAAAATGCCAGCCGCCGCGGGTAAAACTGTAATAACGGTGTGGAATGTTTAATCGTTTTACTACATAATCTTTTCCATACATAGCATCTTTCTTATCGGGCGCCGCCCACCAGGAATCATGGTTGCCGATGCAGCTATAGATATCATATCCTTTGATCCGTTGCAAACAATCATCCCATATCTGCCACTGCTCCGTTACGCTTTCTCTTTTTACATTATTATAAGAAGCGTCGTGAATGGAGTCTCCGGTGTTCAGGAAAAAATCAACTTTTAGTTTTTTGATCTTATCCAGGCAGTCTTTAAAGCGCTGCGGTGCATTGTCCCCGCTGCGGATGTGCACATCGGTAATATGCGCCAAAGTAAGTACCGGCTTTTCCTTGCGGGAAACCGTTGTGTTGTTTAAACCAATTGATGCAGGCGCTGCCGCCAGTACCGGCAGGCTTGCAAGGAAGTTCTTTCTGTTCATTGCAGCAAAAATAATAGGGCTGACCAAAAGTTTCTTTTGGCCGGCCCCGTTGTTTTTAATTATTTTTTATTATTGCCATCCAAAAGGCTGTTTCAATTTAGGATTCTGCGTGGTTTCTAAAACAGGAATGGGTAAATAATAATATTTGGGCTCCATAAAAGTGCGGGTGCCGGTTCCTGTAACAGTGGCACCACCATTCTCCCCGTTTTGAAGATATAGTGTTACGTTCTGATCTCCGAAAGATCCCACTTTGTAATAGATCAGGGGCTTCCCTAATGAGTTCTTTATTTTGTTGTTATCATCGGGAATGGAGGCCGAGGCGCCAATTAAGATAATGTCCGGAACGCCATCCCCTGTAAGATCAAATTGACCCAGACCGGGGAAATAAAGCCCCTGCGCATAGGGCGCAAAACCGGTGGTTCCTGCATGCCAGCGCAGCAGATCATTATAGCGCTGCCCCTCCAGGGCAAATTCCACTCTTTTCTCTCTTCTTATTTCCAGGATCAGTCCCTGGTTCGGCCCCGTAACATCCGGAAATTTAGCCATTAAAACGGGGTCCGGATTTGCATTGGCTACCACCATGCTCAATGCAGGCATACCCGCACGGGTTCTTAGCAGCCCAATAGTTTTATCAATATCAGCCTGGGTAGCAGTTCCTAATTCCGCACTGGCTTCCGCGTAGGTCAACAATACTTCAGCATACCGGATGGCCGCCACATCCACACTGCTAATAACGGTTCCGTCTGTGCTGTTATTATCAAACCCTTTCAATTGATGATACCCGGTAAAATTATTACTCAACTTCTGTACATAAGGTGTTGTGGCGGGAATTACCACTAAACCGGGATACATATAGGTAGCGTACAACCGGGGATCCCGGTTTTTAAATTCATCTACAAACTGCAACTGCTTGTAGTTAGGGTTATCAGTAAATCTGGTGCCATCCTTCATCAGATAGGTTTGCACCAGGTCGCGTGAGGGGGATTGTTCATAATCCAGTATTCCAAAATTCCCTGAACTTGAAATTTTTTTTGATGCATCATAGGCCGTGTTCAGGATCACCTCCTTATTTGAGCTCAGGTCGTCGCTGTTGAACAGATCGGAATACTTTGCTGTCAGCGAAAATTTCCCCGAGGCTATAATGTCGCTGGCTTGCTGCTGTGCCAGTTGCAGGAACCGGGCGGCGGTGGCTTGCAGGTTCAGTTCCGGATGGTATTTTCTATACGCGCCTTCAAACAAAGCCATACGTGCGTACATTGCTTTTACCGCCCACAATCCTGGTGTTCCGGCGGGAACTTTTTCCATTACATTGGCGGCCGCAAAATCCAGGTCTTTAAAGATGCTGTCCACCACCACGGTGCGTGGGTCGCTGGCTTTGTATAACATGGCGGAATCCGATGGGCTAACCGCATGGCTATACCAGGGAACGTCTGAATAATTTTTTACTTTATCCAGGTAAAATTTCGCCCGGTAATATCTTGCCAAACCGGCATAGTGGTTCTTAACGGCATCGGATACATTCGCCCTGGCATAGTTATCCAAAAAATAATTAATAGTCCTTAACCGGCCCCAGCTCCAGTTAGGCGGTGCGTTCTGAGCGCTTATATTGCCGCTCATCAGGTTTTTTATGGTCACATTGCCGGTGGTGGCATAGTCGTCTGTTGACTGTTCGTTCCCGTTCATATATATCGAAGATCCTGGTTGATCTAAAAGTCCATTGATATATAATGACAGGTCGCTCTCTGTATTAAAATAGAGCTGCGGAGCAATAATAGTTTGCGGGTAGCGGTCAAGGAAGCCCTTTTTGCAGGAGCTTACCAGCACTACCACAACGATGATTGTAAAATATTTTTTCATCTGTATAGTTTTATAAAAGCGTAATTAAAAATCAAGGTTTACCCCAACAGAATATTTTCTTTGATAAGGATAAGCCCAGCCATAACCGTCGATGATCGATTCGGGATCCACGAATTTTTTGATCTGGGAAAACTCAAACAAATTTTCCCCCGTAAAGAACACCCTGAAGCGCTGGATTCCAAACCGGTTGATCAGGCTATGCGGTAAACTATACCCTACTGTAAGATTTTTAATCCTTAAATAGGCGGCGCTCAGCAGGTATTTTGTTTGTGGAATATCGAGCCCCGCACCATAATTATTATCTGCCAGCCATGACTGCAATACCGGGTAATAAGCATTGGGGTTGGCATTAGCCAGCCCTGCATTAATATAAGACTGAGAGTAGGTAGCTTTTTCCGCATCAGTTGCAGCTGTTGCGCGGTAAAAATCCAGGTTCCAGGGATAAATATTTGCATAAGGCTGCTGATACGGCCCCCAGAACAGGTAGTGATGCGGGTAGTAATCCATTTTTGCTATGCCTTGTAAGAATAGGGACATATCGATATTATTCCATCCCATATCGATATTAAAGGAATAACGATACCGCGGACTTGAATTACCGATGATCTTCAGGTCAGCCGGGCTTTTATCGCTGGTGCCCCGTGTAATTTTCTGGTCACCGTTCAGATCCACATATTTTGGCCAGCCCGGCACAATATCAAGCGACCCCCAGGGAACAATGGCGCTTTCATCCAACTTGGCAATCTCATCTTTGCTCTTAAAGAATCCATCGCTCTGCAATCCCCAGATCTCACCGACTGTTTGACCCTGCCGGTACTTAGCCGCAAACAATCCCAGCGGGTTATCGTACCGGGTAATTTTACTTTTATCATCCCATAACTGCGCTTTTACATTAAAGGAGAAGGGCTTGTTTGCTACATTGAACGTAGTATTATAGGCCGCAGTAAGCTCCCAGCCTTTGGTAGACATATCTGCCGCATTCTGCTGCGGAGCCGTAGTACCCAGCACACCCGGAAGCACTCTCGAGGGCGCCAACATTCCCGTGGTGTTGCGTATATAATAATCGAACGTAAAGTTCAGGTGATTATTCAAAAATCCCAGGTCCGTACCCAAATTCGTTGAAGCTACGCTTTCCCAGGTATAGTTATTCGGGTCAACATTCAGGTTCGGAACAGTAGTGATCGGCTGTTGACCGGCCCCACCGATCAGATACCCTGAAGTGCCTTTTCCCAGCCCGGAGATATAGCCATAATAGTCAACCGACTGATTCCCTTGTTTCGCATAAGAGGCTCTGAGCTTGAAAGTGGAAACAGCGGAGGAAAGCCCTTTCCAGAAATTTTCTTTGTTCACCACCCAGGCGCCGGAAACACCGGGTGTAAAGGCCCAGCGGTCATTAGGAGGAAATCTTGAAGACCCATCTTCGCGAGCAGTGAAGGTTGCAATATAGCGGTCATTGAATGTATAATCGGCCCGGCCAAAATAGCTCCGGATCGCATAATCATAATAATCATATCCAAAACCTGATTGCGTGATGCTGGGATCGGAGCCCAATGTAAGACCGATATAAGGCAGGTTGGTGGAGATCAGTTGGTTCCGGTTTACCGACAAGGGATTCCACTGATAATACTCCTGGTTATAACCCGCGGTAAGTTTAATATTATGCGCCCCGAATGTTTTATTGTAGTTGGCAAACAGGTCATAAATATCCTGTCGCACCACACCATTTACATTCGTAACCGATCCCGGTGCATTTACCGTTCTTACATCGTTAGGCCCGTAGCCTACCTGTATCGGCAAATAGGAATAATACCCATTCCAAAGCTCTCTTTTATTGCTGGCGGTCCCGGTAATGGTCAGGTCGCCATTTAAAAGCGTTACGATACCTCTTAAAATGTTAGCAAAACCGAAGCGGGTTTCTTTATTTCGTCCCCCGTCCGTTAATTCACCGGCTAGAATGCCGGCCGTATTATTGCCCCAGGATCCATCAGGGTTTTTAGGAACATTCACGGGTTGCGTATAATATACATCGGTTATATTATAGGAGGGCATATCTTTTACCATCTGGTACACGCTGATATTATCTTCCACCCGCAACCATGAGGTGGGGCTGATGCCCAGGTTAGACCGTACGCCATACCGGTCCCATTCATTCTTGGTCAGTTTGATTAATCCATTTTCTTTAGTATAATCAGCCGATAACAAATAGTTGATCGGATTTTTCCCCGAGGAAGATCCACTAAAGGAGAGGGTATGATACTGTGAGAAATTGGTATTGCTGAAAAAATAGTCGTTAAAATTATAGTTACCCATATAGGCCCATTTCGTAGGATCATCAGGATTCGGTTTTACATCCGGAGCCGATGAAGGATCGTCCGACCGCTGCTTGGCCCAGGTCTGTTCCCAGGGCGCAAAGGGAGAATATTTCCAGGGAGTGTTCTCGGTAGCAATGTTCATCACCTTTCTGTAAATAAACGGGTCTGTTACAGGATCGGGCATTACCGTTCTTTTAGAAAGGGCGAAATAATCATTATAAGAAACTGTATGGCGGCCACCTGATTTTCCCTTCTTGGTTACGATCATGATCACTCCAAAGGCTGCGCGCGCACCATAGATTGCGGCCGATGCACCATCTCTGAGCGTGGTGATCGACTCCACATCAGAAGGGTTAATGCGCAGCAGGTCGTCCGTCTGCGACGCCACACCGTCAATCAATATCAGAGGCGCTCCGCCCCCGCCGTTGATAGACCCCATGCCCCGGATATTAATATTGGGCGTGGCGCCCGGCTGCCCGCTGGAATAAGAAATATTCAGGCCCGCGCTCAGCCCTTGCAATCCCTGCAGGATATTGGCCACCGGGCGTTCCGCTATCTTTTTACCAGCGATCTGATCCACCGCCCCGGTGATCTCGATTTTCTTCCGGGTACCATAACCTACATTCACCACCACTTCCTGCAGTTGGTCATTACTGCCGCCCGGTTGCAGGTATATCGTAGCTGCATTGCTTCCATTTAATGGAACCTCCTGTAGCGCATACCCTATCGAAGTAAATACTAAAGTGGCGTTTTTTGGACAGGTAATAGTATAAGTTCCCGCGCCATCGGTAATAGTACCTTTACTGGTACCCTTTACGGCAACAGAAACTCCTTGCAGCAGACTGCTGTCTTTAGCAGACCGCACAACACCGCTGATTTTTACGTTTTGTGCACCTGAATAAATACAGAGCAGACAAAACAAAAGCGCGAAAGCCAGTTTTTGCATTGTTGAAATTTTAGGGATTTGTGATTATTTAAGCTTTTAAAAAAGAACAGTCAGATCATTATACCTGCTCACCGTCAATTTTCGTCATTGTTATTTTATCGTTCAGTCAAAGTGCAAAAATCATTACTATGGAAGCATTTGTTTCATTTGGCACATTAAGTATTTGATATGTTTATTTTACCAAATTATTAAATATTTTGATTGAACATTCATTCAATTAAAAATAAATTTAAACTGGCTACATTTTGCCACCTTGTGCAATCGGTTGCACAGACGACGGACGTCTTCAGGGCATGGTCAGACTATTTTTTTAGCGGACCTGCCGCCCGCCCATTGCATTTATTAACATAAAAAAAACACATCCCGCTTCATTATTATTTAGCTGGATTCAGTATTTTACTCTCCGGAACTACCACACTTTAAAATATTTAAAACCAAACTATGGGAAGAAAAAGTTTAAAAGAACCGAGACAAAAGGAAATTATAAAAGCGTTCTATAAGGTAGCCAAGAAAGAAGGGTTAGAAGAAACATCTATCGCTAAAATAGCGGAGGTAATGAAAATAAACCCCAGCTTAATTGTTCATTACTTTAAAAATAAACAGGAATTGGTTTATGCGCTGATTGCTTATATCCTGGACAAGTACCTGCTTATTTATAATGTAGAGAATATAGATGTCCCCACTTTAACTGATCTTAAAAAAGTGATCGACAACTTGTTTTCAAAGCAATGGAATAGTCTTTTCGACGACGGATTATTCTACAGTTGTTATGCGCTCACCTTCAGGGATAAAAAAGTAAAACAGATGTATCATACTATCGGCAGCACCCTCCGCAGCAGGCTGGCAGTGTTTCTTGCATCCTGTAAACATGAAAAAATACTATCAATGAAAAATATTGAGGAAGTAGCCGACAAACTTTTTGTATTAGTAGACGGATCCTACTTTTATGTAAGCCTGGTATCCGATAAAAAGGAATATGAAAAAATAGTAGACCGGCATAAAGCGGCTGCCTATGATTTACTTGGAATTTCCTGATCCCGCCGGCTTTTAAAATATTTGACAATTCCAATAACGGCAATCAATCCCCATAGCGCATTAGCAAAGATATTCGGTAGGTCACGAAGGTCATAAGCCTTTATTGCCAGCCCCGCTCCTCCCAGGAAATTCAGTAACTGGAAAAGCCAGCCGTCAAAACGGATATACCGAAAATTTAGCAAGAGGTAAGCGATGGTGCAACAACCAAAACCGATCCAACCAATAATATCTGATACCATACTATTTTTCCTAAAAATAAGACCTTACGGGCGCTTATCAAACATTTGTTTTCAATGTATCTTTTAAAAATACCAACGCAAGTTATATCATTCCGAGTTTGGTTGCTTTACTGATCAGGATGGCCGTGTTTTTTGCGGCAAATTTTTCGAGCAGGCTTTTACGATGGGTGTTCACGGTGGGAATGCTGATAAAAAGTTGTTCGGAAATCTCGGCATTCGTGAGGCCGGCGGCGATCAACTCCAGTACCTCTTTTTCTCGTCGGGTAATTACTGGTAACGCATTGCCTGATTCCTTCAACGAAAAGGCAGCTTCCGTGCTGAGGTATGTTTTTCCGGAAGCAACGACCGTAAGAGCCTCCAGCAGTTCTTCTTTTGTTGCATTTTTCAGCACATAGCCCGACGCTCCGTTTTCAGTAATGTTCCGGATAATGGCCTGCTGATTGAACGTGCTCAGTCCCAGTACAAATACGGAAGGATATTTTTGCCTTACAGCCTTGCACAAATCGATGCCATTCATATCCGGCAGGTTAATGTCCATCAGTATAATATCCGGCTGTTGCTGTTTTAAAAAGCTCAGACAGGAAGCAGCATTAGTAGCATGGCCCAGCCAATCGATATCCTTCTCATTTTGTAATAAGGAGCGGATGCCTTCAATCACCATATAATGATCATCAACTATAAATACGCTTATCTTCATTAATCAATGGACTATTTATTTATAAATGCTACTCCTGAATCCTGATCTCAATAAGAACAGAGGTTCCTTTGCCGGGTGCCGAGCTCAGGTCCAGCTTGCCTTTTAGAAACTCAACACGGTTCTGGATATTATTCCACCCTATACCAGATGACTGTCGCAGCCTGGCGGTATCAAATCCCTCTCCATCGTCTTCTACCGTAATACTTAACAACTGTTCGGATCCCGACCAATGTAGCTGCACCAGTACATTTTTAGCAGCCGCATGTTTGATGGCATTGTTTACCAGTTCCTGTACAATACGATAAATGGTAACGGCCGTGGTCTGTTCCATTTCAACAGCATCCGCTCCCACCGACTGGTAACTGGCATGTATTACGCCGCTGCGGTCAATTTCATTGCAGAATTCCTTCAAGGCTGCGCTCAGTCCATATCTTACCAATACTTCGGGCATCATATTATGGGCCACCCGCCGCATTTCTTTTATAGAACTGTCGAGCATATCGATACTGCGTTCAAAAGCCTGTGCATTATCAGGCGTTAAAATTAAATTCCCTTTCATAGTACTTAAAGAAAATTTTATGCCACTCAGCATGCCTCCCAACCCGTCGTGCAGGTCCTTAGCCAGACGGGTACGTTCCTGCTCCTCCCCCTTCAGAACGGCCTCTGTGGCGGTCAATTGTTTTTCGGTTTCAAGCTCGTCAATCTTAGCCTGTTGTAGCTTTTGGCGGTGTTTGTAGTTGCGGTAAGCAAGCAACGAAATGATCAATAACGCAACGGCGGCGCCGGCTAAAACATTTGTGAAAATATTTTTTTGCCGGAGCTGCAACTGTTGAATTTCTCTTTCTGCCTGTAAAGTCCTTATCTCACGGTCTTTACTTCCTACTTTATAACGCACCTCCATTAGCGTTATTTTTTTTCTCATTTCATCGGAAGATATGCTATCCGAAAGTCGCATTTTCTGATCAAGAAACCGGTAAGCGCTTTCGTAATCTTTCTGAAGAAAGCTGAGTCTGGCGCTATTGTCATAGGCGTTTACCTGACCCGATGGCATTTTAAAACTGATAGACTTTTGCAATAAAGTATCATTCATTTTCTTTGCTTCGGCCATTTTTCCGGCAGCAATCAAAGCTTTTATAAGTGGGTCTATCAGCGCTATTTGTTTATAAGTATCATCATTATCCTGCCCAGTTTTATAAGCAACTCCAAAATCTTCAATTGCTTGCTGGTATTGCTTTTTATTCAGATTTATGCTGCCGCGTACTTCGTAAAAAGACGCCTTTGCAGTCAGGTCATTTGTTTTGGCAACTAAAGGAGCTGCTTTGTTCAAAACACTTTCGGCCTTCGCATATTTTTTCTCTTTAATCAATCGCAGCGAATAATTTAAGCGATAACGTGCAATAAGAGCCTTATTGCCGCTTTTTTCGGCATCGTTGATAGCCTTATTTTCATATTCGTAGGCTTTTCCCGGTTGCAGCAACTCATCATATAATGAAGCTAATCCATCATACACAGTAGCAGATGGTTCAAATTTGTGATACTGTTCTAATAAATTTGCAGCTTTTAAATAATGATCAATAGCACTTTCGTGATCACCCATTTTTAAATAATCACCGCCGAGGTTATTGTGCAAGTATGCGGCATTAATTTTTGCAAACTGATTAGTGTCTTTTTGTAAAATTTGAAATGCAGTATCAGCATATAACATAGAAGTTGAGTAATCGCCCCTGTCTGCATAATAAAGCTGGAGGTAAATGTATCCTATCTGGACTCCCCGGGTGTTACCCAATTTTTGACTAAGTGTGATAACCTCCTTCATATAGGGTAATGCCTGCGACGTATTCACATTTACTGCATTTAAGACATAATCTACCAATATATTCAAGCGTGTTGTGTCATGCTGTGGATGTTTAGCGATTTCAACCTTAATGCTGTCCAGCTCTTTTGTTTGTGCATCGGAAACAGTGCTCCAGAGCAGTAAATTTGCGAATAGTATTAGCAGCTTTTTTTTCATTTATTGCAATTTAAGCCTTGGTTTAACAGCTTTTCTCATCCTTTTTAACGATTTTTAAAAAAACAGGAGGCTGCCTCACCATTCGAGACAGCCTCCTATCCTTTCAGTAAGGCCTTCTGCCATCAATTGTCAAATCCGCTACCAACTACATTTTTTAATGTATATGATGCAGCGATTAAATTGCCGGATGTTCCTGGAGCCAATCTTTCCGTTATCGAACTGGTAAGGGTATCATCGACAGGCCCTACATAATTGCCGCCTACAATTTTTTTTGATCTTCCTTTGTCAACTCCTGCAGTTGTAATTTTTCAATTGTCAATCTGTTTTTCATTTTAATAAATTTTTAATTGTTTAAAAGGCTTACGCTTAAAGTTAAAATACTTTTCCCATTTTAATGTCTATTTTGAGAAATCATTTTTTTAAGAATGCTGCCAGCTGGTACCTAAATATACTTTTATCGCGCTAAATAATAAAAAGATATTTTTTAAAATCATCTTTTTTAATGATTGTTCCCGCTGGTACCTGAATATACCTTTACGCTGTTAAAGAACAAAATAAGATCTTCCTTTACCAGAATTAAAACCAACTCCTCATCAAAATCATAATTCAATGGAAACAGGACCACAAGGGATCAATGATAATGAAAGTAAAACGATTGCTGTCATCAGTTATCTTACACCTATTGGCTGGATAATTGCCTATGTGATGCACCACAACAATAAATCAGTGTTTGCCAGTTATCACCTGCGGCAAACCTTACTGCTGATGCTTATTTCCCTGGGCGTTTATGTTGTTCAAACTATGCTTTTGTTTATTCCTTATATCGGCTGGCTGATAACACTATTCTCTATGGTGCTAAATATCGGCTTATTGGTATTATGGGTTATTGGTCTGATCGCGGCAATAAACGGCGAGGAAAAACCCATTCCCCTGATCGGTGAAAAAGCACAATTGCTCTTTGCGAAAATAGTATAAAGCCGTCGCGCAACATCAGCCAATACCCGTAACACCCTTTATAAAACAAAATTTAAACTAATGAGATCATATATGCCGCTGCTAACCCTGTTGTTGAGCATGACTGCCGTTGCACAAAAACAAACCTACGATATTGTTTCCTACACCCCGCCAAAAGATTGGACCGAAAAACAGAGCGGTAGCAATATTTCTTATTCACGGATCGACGGCGGTAGCTGGGCCCAGATAGCCATTTACCAACACCGGAATTGTGAAGGCGATATACAAACAGATTTTGATAAGGAATGGAACGAACTCGCGGCATCGAACAAAGCCATTTCATCTCCTGAAAGAACAATGCCGCAAACAGAAGACGGCTGGACAGTGATGAGCGGCAGTGGGATATGGCAATACAATGGGGCAAATGTAGCTTCTGTACTTACTGTTTATTCCAACAACAGGGTTTGTATATCCGTGTTGTGCAATGCTACTGCACAGCCGTATCTGAAAGATTACCAGGCATTGATAGGCTCGCTGGATCTGAATCCTGATGGTGTTTCGGAAATAGCTGCCACTGAAAATCCTAGTTCCACAGCCGCCGCCAATACACCAGCAAATAACGGAAATGCTTCTATCGCTGGTTTGTGGTGCGACTATGTTTTAGAAACAACTGCATATACCATTAACGGCAGGCCACAATATACCGCAGGGTATTTGAGAAAGGAATATACATTTCATCCCGATGGTACCTATATTTTTCGCAACAAACAATGGCTGACTAAAACGAAAGACATTTTATTCATTTATGAAACCGGAACTTATTCTGTAAGCGGTAATCAACTTACTATTACACCCGACAAAGGCAAAGGTGAGTTTTGGAGCAAAACAAACAGCAGCAAAGAATGGGGCAAGTTGGTTAAGTCATCGGATTATAAAGTGGAAAAAGTTACTTACTCATTTGAGATAATACAAGACCCGGCCTATGGCAATAGTATTGTTCTCAAACCCGGAAAACCTACCGAAAGAGATGGGGGAAAATTCAATGCTCCCAATGACCCATACGAATTTCGCTACAAAAAACGGGAGCAATTGGGTACGTTGATTGACAATCCACCTGGGTTTCAAATAAAATAATAAGCAAAAAAAGCGGGAAAACGATCAGGGAACACTTTCTCATGGAAATAAATAAATACAAACGATACAAATGAAAAAGTTCGTCGCCATTATTATTGCCTTTACTATTGCCTGCAACATTTTTGCCCAGCAAAAAAATCCCACCTCTGTAAAAGAAATACAGCAAAAACAAAAGGAGGCGCAGGCCGCCCTTGATAAACTTGCCCCCGAACAAAAAAAGATGATGGAACAAATGGGGTTTTCCACTAAAGTTCCCGCCATGCCGGCCGGAATAACAGACGCCCAGGTAGCAATGGCTGTTGGCGGCGATGCCGTGCCCAAAAGAAACGGTGCAATGATTGATGCTATTCCTAAAATAACGCTTAGCCCGGCAACCGTTCCGGCTTACATCAAAACGCTGGGGGATTATATTGAAAAATCACTTGCAAATGATGCCAGGATATTCGCCGGGCAAGTATATACAGCATTTAAAAAAACAAATACAATGCAGCGGCTATCGGTAATGCTGCCATCGGTTACTGGGCTACCGGCCAGCCGCAAGTAGCAGTGTATCTTAGCAGCCGGGCTTGTTCTGAAGATGCCTCCGATGCAGATCTGCTCAGCAACTTTGCTGCGATGCTTAGTATGAGCGGCGCACCGCAAAAGGCAATTCCGCTATTGGAATATCTAAACAAACAATATCCAGACAACACCACTATTCTCAACAACCTGGGGCAGGCATGGTTTTATTTGGGAGACGTGGACAGGGCCAACGAAAAACTGGATAAAGTGATAAAAGCATTTGCTTACCATCCGCAGGCAAATTATACGCAATGCCTGATACAGGAAAGTAAAGGCAATAAAGCACCGGCAATTGAAAAAATGAAAAACTCCCTGGCTTACAGCTACTCTTTAGATAAAATAAACAAGCTGCGCAAGCTGGGCTATTCTGTAAAGGGAAGCGACATGCGCACGCCTTTTCGCCCCGACCCCGACCCACTGGGGTTGCATAATTTCATGCGGCCTGACGCCCCCACTTCTTATGAAGAGGAACTAAGGCTGGGTGCAGATTGGGACGCTTTTCAAAAACAGGTATATGATAAAATAAGTGCGCTTAACAAACAGGAACTACCTTACCTGCAAGCCAATAATCAAAAGGCCCAACAGGCGTACCAACAATATCAAAATGCCAAAGGCGATTTAAGTAAACTAACTGCCGCCCCCAAACAAAAAGAAAATATTTACGGGAAAACAGCAGAAAAAAACCTTGAAGAAATGTCGAAGGACGGAGGCATTGCCTATCGGTTGGAAACAGCCAAAAAGCAAATTGATAATTTGAGGAATGATTTTGACAACAAAAACGAAGCAGAAAGAAAACAACTCGAAAAAGAGAACAAGATTATTGCGGAAACCGAAACTGAATATGCCCATAAAGGTGAAAATGTTGGTTTTGATAATTGTAAAGTACAGAAAAAATACAGTGAGTGGGTATATAAAAATTACAATAAACCCCTGGAAGAAGCTTACAAAAATTACCTGCATCAATTGTATATAAAAATCAACGAAGAGCTGTACTGGCGGCAGTTTACAACAGACGCAACTGCATTTGAAGCTGTTAAAATTGGAGCCAAGAAAGAATGGCTAGCGGCCCTATCCAACACAAGATATATTGCCACCGACAAATACGGCAAGTGTGCTCCTCCCCAAAGTAAAGATTCCCGATACAAGTTGGCCGACTTTGATGATATGCATTGCACCTATAAATCAGTACTTGATTTTGGGGTGTACAAACAGATAGTAGAATGTGGTAAAATGCGGGTAGAATTTGACGCTGGAAGGCTGAGTGGCAATTTCAATTTCAAGGCCGGAAATGATGGCAGAGACCACTTTGATAATGCCACTTTAGAAGCTACTGTTATAGACAAATCCATTTCAACCAACAAAGGGCCGCTGCAGATAGGCGCTTCGGTAAAAGCCGGAGTGGGTGTAACGTTTACCAGTCAGGGCATCGAAGATGTATACGCCACCGGCGAAGCCAAAGTAACGGTAAAATCAAATAGTATTGAAACGTTTGATCAGCATATATCCGAAGCTAGTGGCGGCGATAAAAGTCAGCCCGGAATGGGCGATGCACAATTGAGCGACAAAGGTGTTGAGGTAGGCGTTTCGGGCAAAATGAGCCTTATTTCCGGAAACACCTCCTCAAATATTTTTGTAAACACCCCTCAATAACAAAAAACATAGAAATGAAAAAAATAACTTTTATCCTGCTTTTTTTATTGTGTGTAGTTAGTATCCTAAAGGCACAGGTACCCGATGACGCGCCCGAAGCAAGAGCCGCTGCTATTGCCCGGCTGCAAAAGGCCGCTAGCTGCCAGTCTTGTAACGGATCCCCGGCTTTGTTTATGCCTTACGGCACCAGTTGTAACAGTCGCGAATTCCAGGCCCCGCCTATTCTGGCTGCCCCTAAAAAGCAATGGGAAATAAATCCCGGATGGTGGGGGGTGTGGACGCCGGTGCTGATTGGCAACCTGGTACTTGCCGGCAGTTGCAACAATGATGATAACGCCGGGCTTTCGGCTATTGATAAGCAAACAGGAAAAACAGTGTGGCGTATCGGCAATATCTGCGCAACAGGCAACCGGCGTGGTTCAACGGGCAATATAGCGCTCTATGAGCTGCCCTCCGGCGAAGCATTGCTGGTATACCCCCGGGAAGATGGTGGACCTACGGATTACTATGTAATAAATATAAAAACCGGCAAGATCGTGCGTACCCTTACCCCGGCAAAAACAGGAACCCTGCGTTACAGGGGCGGGATATTTACGACACTCAATCAAAGCCAGAAGGAAGGCAACAGTTATATCAGCGCGCTCAGCAGTGATTTGAAAAGTATTCTGTGGCAAAACAAGGAATTTAAACTGGCCATGCCCGACAAATCGGATCCACTATATACGCCTACTTTCAGTGCGCCGGCCTCATGGGGCGGCATCCTGTTTCAGACTGCCAGAAACAAGGATCAGGGCGAACCATTTACGCGACAGTTGCAAGCCATAGATCTTAGAACGGGGAAAACACTTTGGCGGCATACTGCGCAATCGGTAATGCTTAAACGAAATGAAAAATCCTATCGTTCAGACGACGGCATTCCCATGATAGCCGATGGAAAAGTAATCATCCGAGTGCAGGCAATGGCGTGGCCTAATGCATATGCTGCGGGCTTGCGGGCATTGGATCCCAATTCAGGCAAGATCCTGTGGACTACCCAATCGGCACCCGGCCTGCATATTCTTAGCCATGTGGCGGCCTGCAGCATGTTGGTCACTGAAGTGCAGCTAAATGGGAAAAAGGAACTATGGGGCTACCGGCTTAACGATGGAACCATAGCCTGGCGGCGCGTTATTTCTAAAAACGCGCAACTGATGACGTCGTCCGGCGGCGTCTTCTATGTAGGGGAACGCATTCTGGACAATGAAAACAACTATAAAGACCACCTCCTACAGGGCTTTGATGGCCTGACGGGAACGTTGCTCTGGACAGGCAGTTATCCTGATCATTATTTCGGCCTGGGCAATTCTAACAACAGTTGGGATATCGAAAACCCAAACGCCAGCACCCCGGTCTGGACTATTGACCGGGATGGCGCTATATATGGCGTTACGCTAAGAGGCGTCTTTAAATTGAAATAGATTTTTCTTCATCACCCCTAAAACAAAAAAAATGAAAAGACTGTTATCTTTTGTCTCCGCGCTGCTGGTGCTCACCGGACTGAAAGCACAAACCACTGATGTAAAAAAGGAAACTACGCCGCCCAAACCGGTAGCAGGTGTTGTTTCCTCCACAACGACCAAACCCGTCAAATTAACAACTCCCAAAAATGTAAAGGCGCCGGAATATAAATATGATAATAATAAGCCTGCCCAATTTAAAAAAGATAACAACGCGCCAAAGGCGGTTTCCACAAAAGCCATTAAAGCCGGCTAATGTTTTTCAAAAAACAGCATATTGAAAAAGCGCTGGCCATCAAAGCAGGGCCGAGCAAAATTCATGGCACGGGTGTTTTTGCAAAAGCGTCTTTTAGTCCAGGTGCTATTATTGAAAAAGTGCCCCTGATATTGCTGGACGCCACGGAACGGAGCCGACTGCAATACACCCCACTTTTCGATCATTATTTTTTACTGGACCATGCGCAAACACCGGTAGCATTGGCCCTGGGAATGGCTTCATTGTACAAGCATGCAGCCATTCCCAATGCGGCATACACTATTTTATTGAAGAAGGGGTTGCTGGTTGTAAAAGCGATCGCATTGATTAACCAGGACGAAGAGATCACGATTAATTATCACGGGAATACCGGTAATAAAAATGACGAAGCCACTCTATATTAAACAGTGCAAAGGAAAAGGCCGGGGCGTATTTTGCAAACAGGTCATTATAAAAGAGGAGCTGATTGAAAGCGCACCGCTCATTATTATCCCTGCTGCGCAAAAGGCATGGGTTATGGAGTCGAAACTGACCGATTATTTTTTCAACTATTGCGAAACGGAAGACGCCCTCGCACTGGCACTGGGTTTCGGCAGCCTGTACAACCATGCGGAACATAGTAATGCAGATTACAGGATTGATTACGACAACCGGCAAATCGACTTCTTTGCGCTGGAAGACATTCCAACCGGCAGGGAGATATGCATTAACTATGGCGGCGCTTACGGTAAAGATTACCGGAACTGGTTTGAAGACAGGAATATTCCTTATCAAAAATAGTTACTGAAAAACCATCTTTTTTAATGATTGTCTGGCCTGCCCAGGTAAACTATTTTCATCTTATGAATTTTTCAGCAAAATAAAACTACTAATTATGAAATCAATTTTTCTTTTTCTATTCACATTTGTCGTTGTTGGCCTTTTCGCTCAAACACCGGCAACCATTTATGCCAGGATCGCGAACAAAGACGGAAGCCTGGTTAAGGGTACCGCCTTCAATACCAGTAACAAGGGCATGTTCGACAACCTGTTAATCGTTAAAAATTTATCCGGAGGAACAGATAATTCAGCCATTATTGAACTCGAAGTACCTACAAGCGGCTACACAGCCACATTCCGCAGTCTGGCCCAGGCAACCGCTGCCCAACCTCAAAGTGCTCCGGCAAAACCTATTGCGACCAGAAACATAGCAACTACAATGAACCCCACAGTTGCTAACGCAGCTAAAACAATAACACCCAACATTGCACTGCTTGCATATCCCATATCAAGAATAGACATTTCGGTAACCGCAACGAGAGATGGCGGTAATGCCTCGATAGAATTCATAACACGGGAAATCATATTGGAAAACGTGAAAGTTGAGAGCTGTACAGAAAATATGGCAACCGGCACTACCAAAATAAAGTTTAAAGGAACCCGTATCGGATGGGTATATGTAGACCGGCCGCTGCCGGCTTTCAGGCCCGGCAATATCACCAAATCAGGATGGAACGCAGTTGCCGGGACCGCATGGAATAACTTTGAAATAATACAACGACCATATTAAATTTCTAATCCTATAAACCAATTGCAATGATAAAATACGTATCCTCTTTAGCAATGCTGCTTTGCACCATAGCAGTCAACGCCCAGCAAAAAACAACCCTGCCCATCACAGCTAAACCGGTCATTAATAAAACAACCGATATCACGAAAACGCTTGCCACCGGTGGCACCTCATTACAAACAACACCGACAACCTCCGCTGTACAGGAAAAACCAAAACCGGGAGGCGGCAGCACCTCGCCATCATCCCCCGCTCCTGCCCTCACTGACGCGGATTATTTCCTGGCCGTTGCGAAAGTGACAATAAAAACCGCCGGCGATAACAAAGAAAAGTTATCAAAGATGATGGTGAGCGTGTACCCGGCGGCTGGTGACGACAATTATCAAAAAGGCTACACACTGGAGAGCTGGCCCGAGGAGCTCAAAGTATGGAGCACCACCAATTTTACACTACCAAGAAGAGCAGGCTTTGAGCAGGCCTTCAACAGCCTGGCTCATTACAGACAAACAGGCGTAATGCTGGATGTATTGTACAACACCCTTGGTAATGGACCATTCTTCATCTCCGATGCCTGGAAAATACAGGAAGTAAGCGTAACGCTTGAATTTAAAGATAAAAACGGCAATCCACACCCAACCTACGGATCTAAGACACTCTATTTCCCTGGTGTGTACCTGGACTTTTACAAATGGAAGGTTTACTATAAAACAGACCCGTATTTTAACGCCCTTCCGCCAACGATTGAAAACAGGCCCTAATTTAAAAATCCACCTACATGAAACAAACATTCTCGGGAGGAAACATCCAGGTAAAATAATAGACAAATGAGAAAAATAGTATCGTTCCTGCTAATTGTTTTTAGTTGCGGAGCGGCGTATGCCCAAAAACAAACCTTTGACATCGTTTCCTATAACGCCCCTCCTGGCTGGACAACAAAACAAGAGGGCACTTATATTTCCTATTCCAGAATTGACGGAGGTAGCTGGGCGCAAATTGCCCTCTACCAGCACAGAAACAGTGACGGAAGCACCCAGACTGATTTTGATAAAGAATGGAACGATTTGGTTGCTACCGGTAAAACAATTTCATCGCCGGAAAAGACTGAACCGCAAACAGCGGACGGCTGGACGGTAATAAGTGGTTCCGGCGTGTGGCAATATAATGGAACCAATGTAGCCTCGGTGTTAACTGTATATTCCAACAACCAGGTTTGCGTATCGGTGTTGTGCAATGCCACAGCGCAACCCTATTTGAAAGACTATCAAGCACTACTTGGTTCGCTGGATTTGAATGCAGACAGCGTTTCCTCCAATGCCGAAATGCCCGTTAGCGCCTCTTCGGAGGAAACTACTCAACCGGCAAATACAAATAATTCCCCGCTTGCCGGAAAAATCTGGGAAGGTTCTTCATCAGAAAAGTTTAACGGAAGCGGTATGAACACAGGTGGCTTTTTTACAAAGCAATACCAATTCAATGCAGATGGCACCTACCGGTTCGTTGATGTGCTGGCCTCACATTATACCGATACCAAAACATTAAATCACAAGACGGGTACATGGTCGGTAGGTGTCAACCAGCTTACCATCAAACCATCCAACGGACAAAACGAAGAATGGAGCAAAGCAGAAAAAACAACTAATGGGAACAGCGATGTAACGAACCGCGCCATCAACGAAACCTGGGGCAAAAAACTAAAAAATGGTTCAAGAAAACTGGAGCAATATACCTACACTTTCTCTGTTGGAAAGAATGGAGATAAGGTTGCCCTGATACTGCAACGCAGCGGGCGTACCGGAAGGGAAGGCGATGGCAAAATCTCTTATTTCAATGAAACAGCACCCAGGCAATCGGTTAAATTGCCTAAAGGGATATAACAGCAGCTTCATACAAACCAATCCTTAGAAATGAAAAAAATATCCTTCCTACTTTTTGCCATCTGTATCACAGGGAGCATTTTTGGCCAAAAACAAACATACGATGTTGTTTCCTACACCCTTCCTGGTGGTTGGCAAAAAGAAGCAAAAGAAAACGGTATACAGGTGTATGCCACGGATACAAAAACCGGGGAATATGCCATTGCTATCGTTCTGAAGTCACAGGAATCAGATGGCACCCCCGCTAAAAATTTTACAGCTTACTGGGAAAAATTAATAAAAGGGACTGTAACTGTTTCTGAAGAACCGACTATGTTGCCCGCAACAAAAGATAGTGATTGGGATATTATTTCAGGGCAGGCGCCTTACAGCGATGGCGCTAATAAAGGTATGGTTACATTGCTGTCTGCAACAGGCAACAGGCAAACGGCAGCGGTTGTTTTGATGACGAATACAAACAAATATCAACCCGACATATCAGCATTTTTACATTCGTTAGCATTATCAAAAGCTACAGAAAATCAGGCCGGCGTTACTACCTCCGGAACAAAAAACAATGCAACCAACAATAGGATCGCTGGTTTGTGGACAGACTATACCACCGAATCCAATGGCTATGTAAATGGCTTCCCTCAGGTTACAGGTGGGTACACAAGACGGGAATATAATTTAAAGGCTGATGGCACTTATATTTTTCGTCACAAATACTGGAGCGCCTATATGAAAGAAATATTGTTTATTTATGAAACAGGCACCTGGAAAATCAATGGCAACCAATTAACGATTATGCCTACAACCGGCAAGGGTGAGTGGTGGAGCAAAGCGGCAAGCGGCAAAAACAGCGAATGGGGCGCTTTCAAAAAAGCCTCGGATTATAAACCAGCGACAGCTACTTATAGTTTCGGATTTAAATATTTGTCAGGAATGCAGCAAACCTACCTGGTGCTCCATAGCAACATTCGTACGCCAAGAGACGGCACAACCGCCGAAACCAATAATTATGAAGAAAGCTTTAGCCCTAAGGCGCTTGATAAATCGCTGATCGATAACCCCCCGGGATTTAAAAAATAACGCAATGAAAAATCTCATTTTACTGTTTGCACTATTGTTTTGCAACAACAGCATTAATGCACAAGTTCCCTGCAATGGTACCGCAGATAATTTGCCGGGGAAATACACCGATCATACTAAACCTAAATATCCTTTCAACCTTAAAGGCACCGTTGCAGAAAAAGCGGCGATGACCAGGCAACTGATCGCATTGGAAAAACTGGAAGAAGCCAGCCGCAGCAATTTCCAGTTAACGGGCTGTGTTGCCAGGGTCAATTTTACCGGTGGTGATAAATATGTTTTTGGCAGCTCCCCCCATACCATGAGCGGCTACCAATTGGGTGTATACCAGAACGTCTGTCATGTTACCGAACATGTTGTAAAAACCGTAGATGAATACCGGACAGTATTTCGTGTAGACATCAACCACCCGCTTACCGAAGGCACTTTTTATGGAGAAAGTGGCGTCTTCTATATTACCGATAAAAACGTCCGTTATGAAATTGCTATTGATGCCGTAAGAGGTCCCAGTTACGATAGAGACCGGGTCAATAACCGCAGCCTTATTTCGCAATATATTTCAGAGGATATGGTGTTGGCAAACCGGTCGGACGAAAGACAAGAACTGAAGCACAACGATTTTTTAAAAATAATCAACGGTGATGGCTATGTGGAGAACGGCAACGGGCGCTACGATAAAAAGCGGGGAAAATATTATTGGATTGACCGGCATTATTTTATTACAAGACCCCGAACTCCTTTGCTGGCACCGGTTACACGCAAACAATTACTGGAGGCGTTGCTGGAATATTATGAAATAGAAAAAGCAAATTTCTTCTGGAGCATAACTAATAAAATAAAAGACAACGGCAAAAACGTCGGTGTTTACGAAGCGGATAAAGCAGCCTATCAGAAAATATATGAAATGAAAAAAGCCAAAGCGCAGCAACTGCTTGCTGCACAAAAATCAGACTGGCTGCAACAACCAGCGTTGGTTTCAAAATACAGAGACAGTCAGCCGAATCGTTGGAATTACAAAGAATCTTACGGCTTGTTTGATTTTGAGAGCGGTTCCGCAAAAAGTGGTGTATTCGATTTTAATAAAGCTACCAAAGTTGTTCCTGGCGATAAACCTGTAATGCTTTACGAGTACAACCCGGAATACTTTAAGAACAGTGCCGATCAACCCATCAGCCCCCTGTTGATGGAGGTACAGTTCCGTTACGAAATAGATCCCGATAAAGGTTTTTCTGAAAGACTATTCAGCAATTTTGTAAAGAACTATGACATGAATGCTCTGAAGAAAATGATTGAATAAAAATCATCCTTTTTAACGATTCCCATCTCCTTTTTGCTCCGTTACTTTTACTACGTCAACTAAATCACATAACATGAAAAAAGCAATCATCCTAATGCTGCTTATTACCGGTGTTGCCAACGCAAATGCACAACTGCTGAAAAAAATAAGCACCAAAGTAAAACAAACTGCTACTAATGTCGAAAATACCTTAGACAATAAAGTACAGGAGCGCACCGCCCGCGCAGCTTCTGATAAAGCCGATAAGGTCATGAACGGAATTTTCGACGGTGGCAAAAAGAAAAAGAAAAGAGCCGGGGAAAATAATGAGCCCGAAGTCCGGCCACAGGCAATTGCTGTAGCTGATTCGGCGCATAGTACAGTGAATTAAAACAAGGCGGATTAGTGAAAAAAATCCGGCCACAACTCAGGTTCCGGCCACTAAAAAAAACTCTCCGCTGGCAGGCAACAATCCGTCGGCCCGATTGGCAAAATATAATTGTTTCAAATCCTTTGTCTCCACGACTTTCTGCTCCTTAAATCCGGCCGCCACCGCCAGTTGTAACACCTGCTCCGGTGCAAAAAAACTTACAAACGGCGTTCCTGCCTCACGCGCACCTTTTTCAGCTATTTCCTGCAACGGCTGATCTGTTGCATCCATCAGGTTGATGGGCAAATAAAACGTCATGGCTACTATAGACCCGGGCGCTAATGTTGCCAGTTGTCGCAGTGTATCCCGGATCGCCTCCCGTGTAAGATAGAGCGTTACGCCCGTAGAGGCCACCACTGCGGGTTTTCGGGGTTCAAAACCTGCCTGCTGTAACGCTTCCCACCAGGAGGTTTTCTCAAAATCCACCGATACAAAATGCAACCAGTCCGGCAGACCATAGCCCAGTTCCTGTAAACGCTGTTTTTTCCAGGTCTGTGTGCCCGGCTGATCAATTTCATAGAGTTGCAGCCCCGAAGCTATTTCCGGCCGGCGCTGTGCAAACGTGTCTAATCCCGCTCCAAGAATTACATACTGACCGATCCCTCTACGGGCTTCCTCCAGGATCAAATCTTCAATAAAACGGGCACGGGCGGCCATCGATGCCCGCAGGCGCCTGGTAAATTCCACGTGCATATCCGGGCGTTGCCGCCACCCCTCATCAGGAGCGATCAGTTCCAATCCAATTGTATCGGTAATGATCGATGGCGGCGCATCTGCCTCTGTATGAAGCGCGCGCCATAAGGCCGTTCGTACCGCCGTATTATCGGGTTTACTATTGACTTCCATTGATCCAATGTACTGATTTAAATTTAACCGGCTTTCGATAATTTCAACCGGGGTCGGTTATAGCTTATTTGATTTGCGTTAAGAGATAAAAGATCAGAATATAAAAAAATACATCAAACGGCATCTTTAATAATCAGGCTCTTGTATAACAACAACAGTATATGTCAGAAAAAATCGGTATATTCAATAGCTGTTAATTACTTAACTGATTGTTCTACTGTTTTAGTAAGGCAACCATATAGTAACAATAATGGGTGCATGCCTTTACTTAAAACAATAACAAATGCAGTTTGCTTCAATCATCACAGGAACCGGCGCGTATATCCCCAACAAAATACAAAAGAACGCAGATTTTTCCGATGCAGCGTTCTACGAACCAACCGGCCTGCCCATTTTAGCACAGACAAAGCTTGTTATTGAAAAACTCAAAAATATAACCGGGATATCCGAAAGACGTTATGCACCCGCTCATATTAATGCTTCTGATATGGCCGCAGTGGCGGGATGGCAGGCATTAACCGATAGCGCTATTGATCCGGAAACGCTGGATCAAATTGTAGTGGCACATAATTTTGGAGATATCTCTTATGGCACCATGCAGTCTCAGAATGTACCATCATTGGCTTGCAGGGTAAAACATATATTGGGGATTAACCGGCCGGAATGTATCGCATACGACGTATTGGTGGGATGCCCCGGTTGGCTGCATGCGGTCATTCAGTCCCATGCCTGGTTTAAGGCCGGAATGGCACAGAAAGTATTATTGATCGGCACAGAAGCGCTCTCCCGTGTGATTGACCCGGCAGACCGCAACAGCATGATCTTTTCCGATGGCGCGGGTGCCATTGTACTGGAGCATCAACCAGCAAAAATAAAAGGACCGGGCATCCTGGGCTGTTGCGCACAAACACACAGCACAGAGGAGCTCAGTTATATAAATATGGGTAAAGGATACAAACCCAATGAAGAGGAACGCCTGTTTATTAAAATGAAGGGAAGGAAAGTGTATGAATATGCCTTGAAGCAGGTACCCCTGGCCATGAAGGAATGTCTTGATAAAAGCGGCGTATCCATAAACGAGGTGAACAAGATCCTGATACACCAGGCCAACGAAAAGATGGATGAGGAAATTATTAGACGATTGTACGGACTTTATGGAACCACTCCCCCACAAAATATAATGCCTATGAGCATACAGTGGCTGGGGAACAGTTCGGTGGCAACCATCCCAACCTTATATCATTTAATACAGCATCATAAAATAGCCGGGCACCAACTTTCAGAAGGCGCCATTGTCCTCTTTGCATCGGTGGGGGCGGGAATGAATATTAACGCTGTTTGCTATCGCGTCTGATGGTCTTTAATAAAATTAAGTTTCACTTCGGCGGTAACATAGGAAACAGCGCTCTCATTTCAGGTTCAGTGAGCTGGCGGCCAAATTCGGCAATCTCAAAAGCTTCGGCATATTTAATACCGGAGCTATCGGATCCGTACCATTTTGTCAATGCCGGCATATTAACATTGGTAACACTACTATAAGGATAAGTGTTATCGTAAACCAGTTTTTTCTGCCGCTCGGGGTTCGCCCGCACTTCTGCTAATATTCCCATCTTGTATGGAATGGCATCATTCACCTGCGACCGCTGAACCGCACAGGCGGCTAGTTTTGTTGGCCATACCGCGTCGATGGCAACTGCAAAATCCGGGATATAGGAAAAATGGATCGTATGAAAATCGCGGATGTACACGAACACAGGCTTTTTCTTCATTTGCAGGCGGGGCGCGGCATCCCGTACAATATACCCCGCGGTCATATTATCAGTATGCCCTCCTGCCGCCGGATAATAAGTAAACACAACGTCCGCATCCCAATCCTGGATGCTTTTGATCACTCTATCCTGCACTTCCTTTGTGTTCTTCAGGTATTTATCATGATAACTGAGCACTTCATACTCCCCCAGGGAAAGGATCTGCTTTGACTCCATAGCTTCCTGGTAGCGCATTTTTGCCAGATCAGCAGGCTTCATAGCATAATGCCCCGCATCCCCGTTGGTTAAAGACATAAATTTAACCTGGTGCCCCATTTTTGTATAAAGCGCCGTGATGCCCCCTGTGTAAATCTCCCCTTCGTCGGGGTGGGCAAAAATGACCATTACCTTCAATGGTTTTTGAGCAAAAGCTAGGTTGCTGCACAGCAGGAAAATCGTCATCAATTGAAGCAATCTGGGCATAGTCGTTTTTTGTAAAGGTAGTATCGAAAATAAGCTATTTCGGGGAGTTCACTTTTATTGGTTCGGTAAGTACATCAAAAACTTGTCTTATTTTTACTGTTAAAACCTCAAGAGCAAACAAAATATGTCTCCATACCAACGAAAGAATACGCGCAGGAAATTTATAAAACGCGCCGCCCTGCTGGCTGCCGCTCCTACCATGATTACTAACACAGATTATTCCGGGCAACATCCCCAGATCATCCATCACGTTTTTTTCTGGCTCAAAAACCCGTCATCATCCGCCGACTTAAAGGAACTGATCGCTGGTCTGAAAACCCTTAAGGCCGTTCCACAAGTGAAGCAACTATTGATCGGTACTCCTGCATCCACCTTAAAAAGAGAGGTCGTGGATAATAGTTTCCAGGTATCGGAACTGATGTATTTTAATAATACCAAAGACCAGGACGATTACCAGTCGCACCCGGTGCATAAAGCCTTTGTTGAAAAATACAGCCACCTGTGGGCCAAAGTACTGGTATATGATATGGCGACGGGAAACCTGGAAAATATATGAATGCCGGTATAAAAAACCGGAAATAGTCCTTTTAAATTTCATGCAAAGAACGATCCGATTAAAAGCCGTCTTACCGTATCCGCCGGAACGGGTATGGCAGGCATTAACCCATCCCGGATTATTGGGCAGTTGGTTTATGAAAAATGATATTAAACCGGAGCCGGGGCATTCTTTTACGTTTCGTATGGCGCCGCAAAGGGGCTGGGATGGCATCACGCATTGCGAGGTTATAGCCGTGGAGCCACAAAAATTGATTGCTTACACTTACCGTGGTGAAGCAAGCGGCGAAAAAGCATTGGCCTGCGCAGGCATTCATTCCGGTACGGCTGATAAAATCACAAAAGGTATTTTTACAAAGCTGGACACGATCGTACGTTTTTCTCTGGAACCCACCTGCGGCGGCACCCTTCTGCATCTTGAGCAGTCTGGGTATAAAGGGTTAAAACTGATCATTATCAGCCTGATCATGCAAATGGGCTGGAAACGCCAGTTAAAGAAAAAACTGCCGGCTGCATTGCAAAAAATGACAACCGTATAAATAAGATCCCGGACCTTTCTCTAAGAATCTACCCCCGGGGCAAACACATCTAAATTAAAACAGATAGAATGAGGTATAGCCTCGAAAATTATTTCAAAAACGGGTTTCAATCCGTTTGAAGAGCTGTCAAGATAGATGGAGAACCGTAGGTTCGGCCCATAATGTGCCGTGCCAAGGGCACTCCAGCCACCACATCGCACATAAAACTGCACTAAAGCGCGGATTTATATAACCCAAACGAGCCGAAGGCTCTAAAAAATATAGATGCATTTGCACTGAGAATCTATCAAAGCATAAGACAGTATCAATTAAATTACCTACCTTTGCAATCTTGTATGTTATCCTAACACTCGATTTGTATCTTCTCCACTATTCAAATACAGTGATTGCATAACGTAAGGCAGGTATCGTATCTAATGCTTATGTGTGGATAGCCTTACCTTAGTTTATCATTTTTAATTTTATTTATTTTGTCATTTAACAATTTACAGCTTATTGCGCCTTTATTAAAAGCGCTGAGCGAAGCGGGTTATACAACCCCCACTCCTGTACAGGAAAAATCGATTCCCGTAATTTTACAAAACAGAGATATTCTGGCCTGTGCCCAAACCGGTACAGGTAAAACAGCCTCTTTTGCACTGCCCCTGTTGCAATTACTGCACCAGGAGCCCGAAGCAGCCAACAAAAATTGCCGGGCGTTAATATTAGTGCCTACAAGAGAACTGGCGCTGCAGGTAGCAGAAAGTTTTTCCGATTATGGAAAATACCTGCCGTTGAAACACGTAGCTATTTTCGGAGGGGTATCGCAACACCAGCAGGTGAAGGCCTTAAGAGAGCACGTTGATATTCTTATTGCTACCCCGGGCCGGTTGCTGGACCTGATGAACCAGCGCCATGTTTCCTTAAACGGGATCAAACATTTGGTATTGGATGAAGCAGACCGTATGCTGGACATGGGTTTCATCACCGACGTGCAAAAGATCCTTTACCGGATGCCGGCGCAACGGCAAACCATTTTCTTTTCTGCCACCATGCCGCCGGAAATTCAGCACCTGTCTGATTCGCTGTTGAAGAACCCCGAAAAAATCGCCATCACGCCACCCTCAACAACGGTGGAACTGATCCAGCAATCGCTGTACTATACAGAAAAGCAGAACAAATCTTCTTTATTGCTGCATCTGCTAAAAGATGAAACGATCACCAGTGTGCTGGTTTTTGCCCGGACAAAATATGGGGCAGATAAAATTGCCAAAAACCTTACCCGCGCGGGTATCAGGGCTGCAGCTATTCATGGTGATAAAACACAATCATCAAGGCAGCGCTCTCTTTTGAATTTTAAAACGGGCGCCGTAAGAGTACTTGTTGCCACTGATATTGCAGCGCGGGGTATCGATATAGATGATATGGGATATGTGATCAATTACGAATTACCCAACCAGCCGGAAACCTATGTGCACCGCATCGGGCGTACCGGAAGAGCCGGCGCTGCAGGCACGGCTATTTCTTTCTGCGATTATGAAGAAAAGATCTATTTGCGTGATATCCAAAAACTGATCAAACAAACGATCCCGGTTGTAAAAGATCATCCGTTTGATGTACCGCTGATGCATGCTGTTGAACAGGCACCGGCGCAACCTGCTCCCTGGAGCGGCAGAAAAAAAGGGCCTGGCGGTTCCAGAAGAGGACGCTCCTTTTTACAAAGGATCTAAGAATTTTTTAGCCACTGAAGCACAGAAGATACAGATTTTTTCTGTGCTTCAGTGTTTCAGTGGCAATTTTGTGCTGCTCAAAAAACTAACTCGCTTCCCGGTATACAAAATCCTCCAGTATTACTAAATACCCCTCTGTTGTTTTTTGTATTTCCACCATTGTTGGATAATACCCGCTGATCGCCACTTTTTTGGGTTGGGGAATGGACCGTTTAAATTCGGGATGCGTTTCAAAAAAAGCTTTGGTAATCATTGGCTCCAGGAAAGTAACCTTACCATCATAGGTGCCATAAATAAAGGTTTGCCCAAAACCCTGCGGAGTAAATTCAGCGGAGGTGGTATCCACCCAGTGGCAGCCCATTTGTGGCACGCCGCCGCCGGGATTGATATAGTTTGCCGGAAGATAATCCAGGGCCGGCCAATTGTCGAATTTCGCCGGAGCCAGGTCATAAGGAGGGATCGCATCTACATAGGCCAGGCTTACATTATAAAAATGAAAATCGAAGTGCGGCTTACCGTAGATCTGAACGGGCTCATGACCATTGGGGTTCCAGTCCAGTTCGGCATGGTTAAAGATCCGGGCGTCCACTTTAGGATGAAAAGGAAGAATCACCGTATTGGGCGAAATATTATTGCTGCCGCCGGGAGCAGGCATATCCAGGCTGTTCCAGGCGTCATTGTTAATACTGATGGCAAGACGCAACGGGTGCGCTGCATCGTCTACCTGGTATAAAGTAGTAACTTTCCCTTTCTTAAAAGAAACTTCCGGGCCTGTGTACACTTTGCCACCCGGCATCCCTAACACCTTTGCGGAGGAGCCCGGATGCAAACCCGCCACCATTGCGGCCGATGCGCCGGCATTGTGATCATTTAGTGGTGCGGTTTCCTTTGTGCAGGAGCTCAACAGGAGGCCTGCTGCCATTGTTGTTAAAAGCAGATTTCTCATTACATATTTTTTGTGTGAAGATTTATGGCGTTGCAATCAGTCTACCTTTTTGCAAATCGTTTTACATCATTTTTTATCTTTTTTACCGTTTGCAGGTAGCTGAAAATAGCTGTCAGATCAGAGCTATCCATCCCCGCAAACATGAACCAGGGCATGGGGGTATTAAAATCATTCGGCCCCAGTTTTTGTTCATGATAAGCTGAATCGGAAAAGCGTTTAAATTTTCGAAGAAACAATTCGTTTGTCCAGCTACCGATACCGGTTTCAACATCTGACGTAATATTAGGGGTGGTTACTACTGTTCCGTTGGGGAAATTAAAAGACCGCCCCCCGCCAAATTCAGAGCCTGCAATAATTTCACCGTGCTCATCTACCCGGCTATGACAGGCAACACAGTCGGCTACCGTTACCAGGTATTTCCCATATTGTACGGGATCAGTTGTTGCCGGTTTCGGCGATAAGACAGCTTTTTGGGGAATCGTGTTTACGATAAAGTTTACGGGGAAATCAAGCGTTCGTTCCGGCACTTTATTGGCAATGGCAGGCAGGGTGCGGAGGTAAGCAATAATGCTGTAAATATCCTCCTGGTCCATAGTGCCATAATGCAAATAAGGCATTAAAGGAAATAACGCATCGTTCGTTTTATTTTGCCCGGTAGTAATGGCTCTGAAAATTTCCCCGTCGGTCCAGCCCGAAAGCCCGTATGGAGTAAGGTTGCGGGAATATAAAGTACCCGGAAATCCCATTTCTTTTCCAAATTTTTCACCGCCGCCGCCAAAGGTTCCTTCTTTAATAGGCGCTCCGTATACCGTCCAGTCGCGCTGGCTATGGCAATCCATACAGGCGGCAACATGATTGGCCAGGTATTTGCCCCTTTCCACCCGCCCGTTTGTGCGATCCACTTTAATGTCAGGAGCCGCGCCAACGCTGGGCAATCCCTCTTTCACATACAAAAGAATTACCGCCAGGCCTCCCACTGCCGCCGCTATTATTATAAGCAAAACTTTTAGGATCTTTTTCATTTTTTACGCAGTTATTTGATTACGTTCCGGATGCATTCCACCCCGTCTGTAGTGTACTTTAAGGTAATAAAACCGGAGGCATTTTCAAGTATTGCCTGATACGCCTTCTGCCCGTATGCCTGTATTTCCGTCGCCTGCAGCAACCAGTAGCCGGCATAACTTTTTCTGATTTTTCTATTGAACAGCTTTGGCAACTGCTCCAAACTGCATTCCGTAATAACATAGTTCAGGACGCCTTTGGGTGAGAAACTTGCGGTGGCCTTGCGTCCGTTGTTTAAAAAAGATACATAACTGTAAGTGTCTTTCTGCGTCCATTTTGGTTCCGTTGCATTCGGAAATAAAATTGAAAAACTGGAGTGAGCCGCTGGGTTTGCCTCTGTGACCGTCTCTTTATTGATATCCACCAGTGCCATTAGAATGGTTGCATTGAATGCTTTTGCTACGGTGCCCTCGTACCTGTTTTGTGCGTATGAGGGAAGAAAACCTCCCAGTACCAGGAAGCATGCAGCGCTTAGCGTTTTGAGTTGCCGTTTCATGTCAATTCTTTTAAACAATTATGAATCAATCACTTTACGAGCATAAAAATACGACCTGACCAAGCGGCGGTACTATAAGAATCGGGTCAAAAACTATCAGTTTTGGGTCATTCAGGCATTGAAACCCAATCGGTAGGCGATACGCCGTACTGTTCTTTAAAACATTGACTGAAATAAGAGGGGCTGCTGAACCCGGTTTTGTAGGCGGTAGTAGCTATGTCCAAACCTGCGGCAATAAGACCACAGGCTTTTTGCAACCGGTATTGGCGAATAAGATCATTTGTTGAAATATTGAGCAGTGCTTTTAATTTGCGATTGAGGGTGCTGCGGCTCATGGCCATCACCTTGCATAAATAATCCACCCCCAGTTCGGCTTCGTCCAGTTTAGCATCCATTTCATTGTACAACTGTACCAGGAAGGGGTCAATAATTTCGGGCAACGGATCGGCAGGAGCCCGATGCGCCAGTTGCACCTGTAACCACTCCCGTTGCTTTTGCCGCAACTGGTAAAGGTTGGCAGTGCGCAATTCCAGTTCAGGCAAACTAAAGGGTTTGGTAAGATAGTCATCGGCGCCGGCGCCCAATCCCCTCAGGCGGGCATCATGTGCAGCTTTGGAAGTAAGCAAGATAAATCCTATATGAGCGGTACGACTGTCCGCTTTGCTTTTTTTGCACAGGTCGAATCCATCCTGCCCCGGCATCATCACATCGCTGATAACCAGGTCGGGCAATTCCCGCAAGATCAGCTCCCAGGCTTTCAGACCGTCTGCCGCCTCCAATACCCGGTATTGTTTGGCAAGGGCCTCTGCAAGGAAGGCGCGCAACTCATCATTATCTTCCACCACCAATAATAACGGAGCATCGGCGGATGCCAATGGTGTCGCCTCCTTTTGCAGGGAGGCGGACTCCATAACCGGCAGCGCTGCTACTTTTTTCATTGGCAGGGTAACTATAAAACGGGTATCGCTTCCCGGCCGGCTATCCAGCTCGATGCGCCCTTCCATTAACACGATCAATTCCTTTACCAGCGATAAGCCAATACCCGTGCCGCCGTAATTACGTACCGAAGAATCATCTACCTGGTAAAAGCGGGTGAATATTTTTTTATGTAAGGCTTCAGGTATGCCGGGACCGTTGTCGCATACTTCCAACCGGGTTGCCTCTGTTGCCGTTGCAGAAAGGGTTACAGTGACGCTTCCGTTTTGGGGAGTAAATTTCAAGGCATTACTTACAAGATTGGTTACGATCTTTTCCCATTTCTCTTCATCAAAAAGATAATAACCCTCCATGGCTTCTGCTATAAAACGGAGGGTGATATTTTTATCTTTTGCGGCAACTTCAAAACTATTTACACAACCGGAAGTAAACACCTCGATTTCACCGGCTGTTATTTTTAACCGGAGCTGCCCATGATCGAGCTTGGAAAAATCAAGATACTCATTCACCAACCGCAAGAGTTGTTTCGAATTTCTTTGAGCCGTTTTTATATTGTTGACGGCCGGTACTGAAAGCGAGGGATCCTGCGCCAGTTTTTCAAGCGGCGTCATGATCAGGGTTAATGGTGTTCTGAATTCATGGGTGATGTTACTAAAAAACCGGTCTTTCAACTCATCCACCTCTTTTAAGCGAAGCGCTTCCCTCCTTTCAAATAACAGGTTTTGCTGTATGCGCAAGCGACCTTCTTTAAACACAAAATACCAACGCACCAGCCCCAGCGCCAATACAACATAAATGACCCAGGCCCACCAGGTACCCCAAAACGGTGGCTTGATGGTTACTTTTACCGACCTGATAACATTGCTCCATAACCCGTTATTATCAGTAGCATTTATTTTAAAAGTATAGTTGCCCGGCGGCAGCGCCGAGTAGGAAGCTATATTGGAATAACCATTTTCTATCCAGCGATCATCAATCCCCTCCAGTTGGTAGCGATACCTTATTTTTTGTGGCTGGTTGTATAAAAGGGCAGCAAACTCAAAACGCAGATAGTTTTTGTCATAGGGCAATTCGATATCCGATAAAGTGCTCAGGGATTGCTTTATAATACTATTAGGAAGATTAATATCCTGCGGTTCATTGTTGATCAGCAAACCGGTTAACAACACCGGCACCTGCCCCGTTTTATTGATGAGTTCAAAATCGGCCGGATTAAAAATACAATATCCATCCAGTCCGCCAAATACCAGCCGCCCATCGGGCAATATGAATTTATGCGCCCGGTTAAATTCATTCCCCGGCAGGCCATCTGTTTTTTCAAAGGCCGTAATATGGCCGTTTTTCGGATTCAGCCGGAAAAGCCCTTTATTGGTGCTGCACCATAGTTTCCCTGTTTTGTCGGGCAGGATGCAATAAACAGTATTGTTGGGCAGCCCGTCATCCATGGTGTACGTCCGTTGCAATCCTTTATGTACATCCCATAATAACAGGCCACCGCCACGCGACCCGATCCAGAACTTATTTTTGTCTGCCGGGTCAGGGCAAATTTCAGTAAGACCATTGGGCACTTTATTCCCTACATACTTTGCCACCAGTTTTTTGCCATCAAACTGAAACAGTCCGTTTGCCAAAGTCGTCATCCAGATATATCCGCCGATATACCGGGCATCTGCAAGCTCCACGTCTGCAAAGTTCTTCGCATCGGGTTGCATCTTTTTTGGAACCGCATCAGGGCTGCTCCAGACATACCATACAGATTCGGACTGGTCGAAAGCCCATATCTCATCCCCGGGCATAGCAACAACGGCTGTAAAGATTTTTTGATCGGGCACATGGGCAAACCGGCGAAAGCCTTGCGGGGTAAACCGAAACACGCCTGTACGGGCATACCAGTTATTACAGGAATATAGATTGCCTTTGCTGTCCCGGGCCTGCCGGAAATAATAGCCCGCGTCGGGGTTTTTCCATTCTGCAGGCTGTAATGGCTTATTGCCGTTCAGCAACCCTGCTATTTCTTCTATAAAATTACCGGTGTTCCTGTAGGATTCAAAATGAAGCGCCTGAAGGTCTATTTTAAGCACACCCTGTGCATTTAAGCTTACCCACAATACATCCGACCGGTCGATAAAAAAGGCACTGATGCGGGCGGGAGCACCCGTGTTTTCCCAAAGCAGTTCCAGTGCTCCCTTGTCGGTAACCCGGTATATCCGTCCATAATATTCGAAATAAATATGACCACCGGGATCCAATTGCAGAAAATTTTCTCCTCTTATGCTGCCGGGCGGCGGAGGGGGCAGCACAATAACACGACTGCTCTTTTTATCAATATCCAGCAGGGTAAGCGTATTTTTTTCCAATGTGGCAACCCGGTTGCCGGGATAGCTTAGAATGGAGAACTTTTCTCCAAACACGTTCCAATCGGGGTTGGGGGGTTGCGGTCCTATATGGGTGTCGAAACCGAACCATTCAAATTTTGTCTGTGTAGTATCACTTACTTCCACCCCGTGCGCGCTTATTATATATATTTTCCCTTCTGGCGATTGGGTTATTGCCGATACAGAATCGGTATGCAACAGTCCGTTGGAAGTGCTGGCATAATGCACCTTACCTGTAATACGATCCAGCCAACCCATGCCTTTCTTATTATTGATCGTGAAAAACCAGCTATTAGTGGTGAAACTAAACCGGTACGATTGCCACCGGATACCCGGTATGGCTTCCAGCCGGCTACGTACCGTGTTGCGGGTAACCCTGAAGGACCGGAGATCAAATTCATCTGCTTTTGTAGGGCCGTAGTAAAGGGTAACAATATTATTGACCAGTTTACCCAACGCGTTGATCGTATTAGCGGCCAGCCCGGTGCTATCTTTGGGATCATAATGGAATGTTCTGAATCCTCTGCCATCATAACGGCAAAAACCATCCAATGTGCTCAGCCAGATAAACCCATCTTCATCCTGCACGATACCGCTGATATAACCCTGAGGGAGCCCGTCTTCTACCCCAAAATGTTGTTGATTGGTAAAAAGGCGCTGCTGTCCGAAAGCCGGTTGTATTATTACAAATAAGCCGGCTATAATAAATAAGCCTGTAGCCCTGGTAAAAGAAAATAAAAAAGCAGTCAACGCTTATGCATTTATAAAAGCGAAAAATCAGTTACATCGGTTGTTTGTCCTATAAAGATAAAACAAATCTGTTTAGTGATCGCAAATGAGTGACCAATGGTCAGGGCGCATGCAAAAATTCAGGAATTGCCACAAATGCACGAATGAATATATTTTTCACAGAAAATAGACATAAATAGCATGCGCCTTTAGCGCACATTTGCGGATTCGTGGCATTCGACAATAGTAGTACAGGCATTAAAAATTAGCATATGTTCGCCTGAACAGTTAGTGCAACGGCTCACATATAAAATCTTTCAACTTCATTTCGCTGATGATTGCGGTTATAAAAATCGGATCGCCTTCTATCCGTAAGATGCGGTCACAGTCCTCCAGGTCAAAATTCATTATCAGCTCCGGAAATTTTTGTTTTAGTATGTTGAGCATAGCCATCGAATCATGACGCCCTCTCACATTTGTTTTACAAACTTCTACCATAGCTCAATTTTATATTACGCTATCAAAGACTTAATTCCAATATTATAGAGAACACTCCAATACCCAAACTCAACGGCGTGTAGCAGTAGGCATCATGCCGGGAATATTTTATCTTTTTAAAAAAGCCGACATTAAGTTCATTGCTGGATAAAAAATCTGCCGCAGGCGATCAGGATACCGATAATAAAATAGATGACATTTGTGAGAACGTTACGGGGCTCGTTCCTGCGATAATGGATCCGGGCTGCAAAAGGCATGATCAACGCAAGGCACAGGGCGGCTACCGGCGTAAGCCAGGGCGCTATATGAAAGTACAGGGGCAGGATCAGCCCCACAGCACCTGCCAGTTCCGATAGGCCAATAAACCTGATAAAAACCGGGAAAAGTCCCTCTACTCCCGTTTGCCCTACGGCCACCAGTTTTTTTTCAGACAATACCGTTTTGCAGATGCCTGAATAAAAAAATGAAAGGGCCATAACAACCTGCAAGATCCAAAGAATACTGTTGCTCATAATATTTCTGTTTGTACACAAAGGTCAAAAATCAGAACAATAGCATCTTTGATATATATCAAAAACTCAGCGTTGCGCGCGCATACGGCTTAATGTTTCCTGCGTAATGCCCAGGTAAGAAGCGATCATACCCAGGGGCACCCGCCGGATAAATGAAGGATTGGTTTGCATTAAATGCCGGTAACGCTCCAGCGCATTGGTAAAATGCAGGTCGTCAAATTTTTGCTGCAACTGTATCAGGCCAAATGATACAAGCTTTCTGAAAAGGCTTTCAATATCATGATGCCGGGCACAAAGCGTATCCAGCACATCGCAGTGCAGCGAATAAAGAACAGAATCTTCCAGCAACTCAATCCCCCGCCGGTCTGGTTTGCGTGTTATAAAACTGATGATGGAGCAGGCAAAGGAATGCTCATCACTGATCCAGTCGGTTATATCCTTACCGTCTTTCAGGTAATAAGTCCGGGTAAGGCCACTGTCGATAAAATACAAGTGTTTGCAGGTGGTATCCGGTTTCACCAGGACAGTTCCCCTGGGCAACGTTTGCTTTTGAAGGTGCCGGGCCAGCTCCTGCCTGCTTTGCGCACACAGGTTTGTGTATTGAGAAACCGTTGAGAAGAAATGATCCATAGGCTTTATTTATGAAGTCCTGTCGCCATTTTATAGGCCAATGCTGCTTCAGAAAACGGTACCAGCGCATCTGATAAAATAGCATAGGTTCCTTGTTGAGATAATTCAATAGCAATCTTTTTGATCAATGCCAGCGTGGCTTTCATTACGCTGGAGCCCAGGCTCAACCGGGCTACGCCCAGATCCTGAAGCTCCCGGACGGACGGAGGCAACCCCGCCCCGATGGTAGGGTTAGCAAGTATATTAACCGGGGCATTAATTTCTTTAACCAATGTGGCGATCGTTTCCTTTTCCCATACGGGCTGCACAAAGATGCAGTCGGCCCCGGCTTCGCGATACATATTCCCCCGCCTTATTGATTCCGCTAATTTTTCCTTCGGCGAGCCAGGTGAAGTATAAAAAGAATCAGTTCTTGCATTGATCACTAAATGAATGCCCAATGAATCGGATAAGGAACGGATAGCCGCTATTCGTTCACAAAATTCCAGCTCATCAATTAGTACCGGGTTTAAATCAATGCTGTCTTCAATATTTATTCCAACAATTCCGGTGGCAATGATCCGGGTGACCGAATCAATTATTTCATCCAGCGTATTTCCATATCCGGCTTCTATATCTACCGTTACCGGAACCTGCACTCCTTTTACAATTCCCGTTATCACGTTAAGTAGTTCAGACAATTGCAGCACCTGGCAATCGGGATAGCCCAACGCCGCCGCTATTCCCATACTGGTGGTTGCTATGGCCTTATAACCACAGGCTTCTATTAATTTAGAGCTTCCGGTATCCCATGAATTTAACAGCACTAATATCTCTTCATCCTGGTGCCATTGCAGGAACTGCTCCGCTTTTTGTTTTTGAATCTGTGAAACCATATCTAAAGGTACAATTATTTTAAAGCTAAAATAATTGGCTAAAAATACTAATTTATTTAGTATTTAGCATACCTTAGCAATACAAACAAGAAATGGGTCAGTTACGGTTTCATAAAACGCTGTTTGAGCAACTGCAAAATGAAATATTGCAATTGCAGGGCCTGCGCGCGCCGTTGGAAGCAGCGCAACTATCTGTAGGCCTTGATCGTTTGCAGGATGCTTTTCCCGACCGGGCATTCCCACAGAGTGCTGTTCATGAATTCATCAGTTGCACGAAAGAAGCCGCAGCAGCCACTACCGGTTTTATGGCCGGCTTATTGGCCCCCCTGATGCACCGGGGCTGCTGTTTGTGGGTAAGCACCCGCCCCCACCCTTATCCCCCGGCTTTAAAATTGTTTGGGGTGGAGCCGGACCAGGTAATTTTTGTAACGGCCCGTAATGCCGTAGAGGCCTTATGGACCATAGAAGAAGGGCTGAAATGCCCGACACTGGCCGCCGTAGTGGGCGAAGTGCCGGAATTATCCTTTACCGCATCGCGGAGGTTGCAATTGGCCGTAGAGCAAAGCCACGTAACAGGACTGCTGCATCGCTGCACCGTACAACCACCGGGTATAGTGGCCTGCACGGCACGCTGGCGTATAACACCGCTGGCCAGCAGTGCTGTGGATGACCTTCCGGGTGTAGGCTTCGCCCGATGGCAGGTGGAGCTGCTGAAAATACGCAACGGGAAGCCGGGAACTTGGCAGGTGCAATGGACGCCTCAGGGCTTTGCTGTAACAATTCCCGAAAAAGAGGCCCCACCATTGGTGATACAAAAAACAGGATAACATGGCTCGCTTTTTAAGTATATGGTTTCCCCATCTGATTACAGACAGCATGATACGGCTGCGCCCGCAATTACGGCAACAGGATTTTGTGCTGACCGCGGAGCAACGGGGCCGCAGGGTTATTGAATGTGCCAGCCCCACCGCAATAAAAAAAGGAATTATGCCGGGCATGGTAGCGGCGGATGCACGGGCCCTGCTGCCGGAGCTGCAACTCTTTAACAACAAACCCGGACAGGAAGCGCGTTTGCTGACAAAACTGGCGCACTGGTGCATACGGTTTACACCGGTGGCTGCTGTGGACCTCCCGGATGGCCTGCTGCTGGACATTAGCGGCTGCGCCCACCTTTGGGGAACCGAGGCGGCTTATCTGGAAACCATCCTTGCAAAATTGAAAGCCGCTGGCTATACCGCCCGCGGAGCGATTGCGGACACGGTAGGCGCCGCCTGGGCCCTGGCGCGGTATGGCGCCGAACAGTGGATAGCGCCTCCTGCCGCACATTGGCAGGACTTGTTATCCTTGCCGCCGGCAGCCTTACGACTGGAAGCGGAGGTCCTGGAGCGCATGAAAAAACTGGGGTTCTGCACCATTGGCCAGTTGGATGCGATTCCACGCCCCGTGCTGCGCCGGCGTTTTGGGCAACGATTACTGTACCGGATGGAACAGGCGGCAGGCCTCGCTACGGAATGGATCGAACCCGTAACCCCGCCGGTACCCTTTCAGGCAACGCTCCCCAGCCTGGAACCGATACGCACAGCAACAGGTATTGCCCTGGCATTGGATCAGTTGCTGGATAAACTATGCCTGCGCCTGGCAAAAGAAGAAAAAGGATTGCGCACCGCACTGTTCAAGGGATACCGGATTGATGGCAATCTGCAACAGGTAAGCATTGGTACCAATCGCCCGGTACGCAACAAAGCCCATTTGTTAAAACTGTTTGAGCAAAAACTGGATTGCATTGCCCCCGGTCTGGGCATAGAGTTATTTATATTGGAAGCGCCTGTGGTGGAGCACTTCCCGGCACAACAGGAGGCGTTCTGGAAAACCCTTGGAGGCGATGAAGGTATTGAGCTGACCAACCTGCTGGACCGGATTGCCGGACGCATGGGCGCTGCCTGTATCCGCCGTTATTTACCGGCAGCGCATTACTGGCCTGAACGCGCGCAATATCAGGCGGCTTCCTTAACCGCAAAAGCAGCTATCGGCTGGAAAACAGACCGCCCGCGCCCGGTGCAACTGTTGCCATTGCCCGAACCCATTAGCGTAACAGCGCCCATACCCGATTACCCGCCCATGCTGTTCCGGTATAAAAACGAGGTGCACAGAATACAAAAGGCCGACGGACCGGAGCGTATCGAGCAGGAATGGTGGCTGGAAGAGGGCCTGGTGCGGGATTATTATGTAGTAGAAGATGAAAAGGGTGCGCGGTACTGGCTGTTCCGTTCCGGCCGCTATGAAGAAGGAAAACCCCGATGGTACCTGCATGGATTCTTTGCGTGAAGTAATGCTGTTTCGATGGACAAAAAATTAATAACCATTAAAAAAAGTTTTGCCGGAAGGAGGGTAAATCAGACACGGTTGAAGACATCCTTTTCCGCCTTTCCGGCGAACCATGTGCCACAACTTTTGGTAACCCGATCTATGATGCTATCATAAGCTAAAAAATGCATTATACGGAATTACAAATAACGACGAACTTCAGTTTCCTGCGCGGTGGATCGCACCCGGAAGAACTGGTACAATATGCGGCCGGACTGGGCTACACAACCCTTGCTATTACGGATCATAATACCCTGGCAGGTATTGTGCGCGCGCATGCCGCGGCAAGGAAAATTAAAGACAAAGATGGGAACCAAAAGATACACCTCATTCCTGCCTGCCGCCTGGACCTGGCTGATGGTCCGTCCCTGCTGGCTTATCCTACAGATATAAAAGCCTACGGCCGCCTCTCTGCCTTATTAACACTGGGAAACCTGCGTACTGAAAAAGGGAAATGTATTTTATACAAAGCCGATGTATACAGCCATGCCGAAGGCCTGCTTTTTATTATGATCCCCCCGGATGCGCTGAATGCGCAATTTGATTTTGAAGCAACTTTTATAGAAGTGCTGAACGAGTATAAAAAAGAATTGGGCCATCGCCTGTACTTAGCGGCTTCATTTATTTACCAGGGACAGGATGTAAAAAGAATGCACCGTTTACATCAATTGTCTTTATTATACAAAGTACCGCTGGTAGCAGTTAATAATGTGCACTACCATAGCCCTGCCCGCCGGGAGCTGCAGGACATCCTTACCTGCATCCGCGAGAAATGCACCATTCAAACAGCGGGTTATAAGCTCTGTCAGAATGCGGAGCGCTACCTGAAGCCGGAAAAAGAATTGCAGCGCCTGTTTCGCCATTATCCCGATGCGATAGCGCATACACAGGAAATTGTTACTGCCTGCCGGTTTTCGTTGGATGAGCTGCATTATGTGTATCCGGAAGAGCTTACCAGCGAAGGACGCACGCCTCAACAGGAGCTGGAGTTTTTAACCTGGCAGGGCGCCCGGGAAAAGTTCGGAACGGATATACCGGAAAAAATAAAAGCGGCTCTTAATGAAGAACTGGCATTTATAAAGCGAAAGAATTATCCTTCTTATTTTTTAACCGTATATGATCTGGTGCGCTTTGCCCGCAGTAAGGACATCTTATGCCAGGGGCGCGGTTCTGCGGCTAATTCGGTGATCTGTTATTGTTTGGGCATTACCGCTGTAGACCCTATACAAATAAAGTTATTGTTTGCCCGGTTTATGTCGGACGCGCGCGATGAACCACCCGATATTGATGTGGATTTTGAACATGAACGGCGGGAGGAAGTGATGCAGTATATCTATGAAAAATACGGACGGCACCGGGCAGGCATTGTTGCCACCGTTACCCAGGTGCATTGGAAGGGCGCCGTGCGGGATGTGGGCAAAGCGATGGGACTATCTGTAGATGCAGTAACGCATTTATCGAAATCGGCATATGAATTTACGGAGGAATGGTTCGCGGGCAAAGCTTTGTCCAGTGATGGTTTTAGCGCCAAAGACCCCCATCTGCTGAAAACGCTGGAATTAACCCAACAGTACATGGGATTTCCGCGGCAACTAGGGCAGCATACCGGCGGTTTTGTGATCACCCGGGGGCGGCTGTCCGACCTCTGCCCTGTCCTGAACGCGCGCATGAAAAACCGCACCTGTATTGAATGGAATAAAGACGATGTGGAAGCCCTGGGCTTTTTAAAAGTAGATGTGCTGGCCCTGGGCATGCTAACCTGCATCCGCAAAGCGTTTGACCTGGCCCGGCAGCATTATGGGCTTCAGTTAACGTTGGCCAATATTCCGCAAAAGGATAAAAAAGTCTATGAAATGATCTGTCATGCAGATACTATTGGGGTTTTCCAGATCGAAAGCCGTGCCCAGATGTCGATGTTGCCGCGCTTAAAACCTGAGAACTTTTATGATCTGGTCATTGAAGTGGCCATTGTGCGGCCCGGGCCTATACAGGGTGATATGGTGCATCCTTATTTGAGAAGGCGCGAGGGGTTGGAAAAAGAAGTATATCCCAAAGAAGAATTGCGGGAAATATTGGGGCGTACCAAAGGCGTTCCCCTGTTCCAGGAACAGGCCATGGAAATTGCCATTGTAGCTGCCGGTTTTACTCCGGCCGAAGCGGACGGCCTGCGCCGCAGTATGGCCACTTTTAAGGCACAGGGGCAGGTAAGCCAGTGGCGGGAAAAGCTGGTACAGGGAATGGTAAAAAGAGGTTATGAAGAGGAGTTCGCACTGCGTGTTTTTAAACAATTGGAAGGCTTTGGCTCTTATGGTTTTCCGGAATCACATGCCGCCAGCTTCGCCTTGCTGGTATATGTTTCTGCGTGGATCAAATGCTATTATCCTGATGTGTTTGCCGCAGCGCTGTTAAATAGTATGCCCATGGGGTTTTACCAGCCGGCGCAAATTGTGATAGACGCCCGTAAACACGGAGTGCCCGTATTACCGGTGGATGTTAATTATTCTGCCTGGGACAATACGCTTGAAAAACAATCCAAAGGTTTTTGTGCGGTGCGTCTGGGCTTTCGCCAGGTAAAGGGGTTGAAGGAAGATGATTGTTTGTCGCTGTTAGCACAGCGGAAAAACGGTTATACAAACATCCATCATCTGCATGATGCGGGCATGACGCAAGCAGCACTGGAACGACTGGCCGATGCTGATGCCTTCCGGTCGTTGGGGCTGGATCGCCGGCAGGCATTATGGGAAGTAACTGCCCTTGCCGACAAACCCCTTGGCGTATTTTCCGGACAGGCCTCACCAGGTGCAACGGAACCTGTTATATCCTTGCCGGAATTAAGCCTGGCAGCACATGTATTGCAGGATTATAATAGTACTACCCTTTCCTTAAAAGCACATCCTGTAAGTTTTGCACGACGAATGCTGACCGTTGCAAACTGTGCCCCTACGCAACACCTGTCGTTATGGCCTGATGGTGCTTTTGTACGGGTGGCCGGCCTGGTACTGGTACGACAGCGGCCACAAACCGCTACCGGTGTCTGTTTTATCACCCTTGAAGATGAAACGGGCATTGCCAACCTGGTGGTATTTCATAAGGTATTTGAAAAATACCGCAGAGAGATCCTGCAATCACGACTATTAATGGTGACCGGCAAGCTGCAAAAAGAGGGTGAAGTGATTCACGTGGTGGTGCATAAATGTTATAATCAAAATGTCTTGCTACAAGCAATGACTGAGACTGAAACGCCCGGCTTGCAATTCAATACAATCTCTTATATGAATGAAGCAACTCCCGGAGGGCAACAAAAAGAGTTGCTGCAAAAAGCAACGCAGGGTGAATTGTTCCCTTCAAGAAATTTTAAGTAATTGCTGAAATATTTTCTTATGTAAATATACCCTTACTCCTTTATCGGTTTTCTGGCGAACGGGAGACTTTTGTGACAACAATAGTACCATTCTGCTACGCGTCGCCCCAGTCTTCTGTGTTCCACCAGGATACCAAACCAACGCCGGTTTTGCTTTTAATGCCCAGTCACCGTGTTTTTTAAGGTAGCCATGCCTAAAGGTGCTATTTCTTTAAAGCACTACTTATTTTTCATCCGCTAATTTTATTTAAACCCCTATTGTTCCCGTCTTTACCTCCCCTGCCCGTTTATAATTGGCGAAAATAACACCACCCGGAGTAATGGCCGATTCCGTTAACGCAAATGCAGCAGGGATAGGGCCATCAGCAAATAAGTTTTTTCCTTTGCCCAGCGTCAACGGATAAATTTTAAGCCAGAGCTCGTCCACCAGGTCATGCTTTAGCAGCAACTGAACCAACGCGCCACTGCCCCAAACTTTAATCGCAGAACCCGTTGAATTTTTGAGCTCCCGGATAGCTGCCAGATCAGTTAAAACATGAGAGTTGTTCCACGCCGTAACAATCGGGTCCGACTGTTGTATCGTATTGGACAAAACGTATTTATTCACCTCCATAATGCCGGGCCAAAATGTGGCATGTGCCGGCCAGTAACGGGCAAAGATCTCAAATGTTTTTCTGCCCAAAAGAAGGTCTGCCGGTTCCATCTGTTTCAGCATCAGCTTACCGGAAGCTTCATCATCGTAGGGCGCAGACCAGCCACCAAATTTAAAATCTTCTGAGGGGTCCTCTTCCGGACCACCCGGCGCCTGCAGTACGCCGTCCAGCGTTATAAATTCTGTTACAATTATCTTTCTCATAGTATTTTTATTTATTCAAATTTAGACCACAAATACTGCGCCACTGCAGTGCAAATGCGACAATCACAGTTGCTGAATGCGAAAGCTGTCCGCGGTTATAATTACTATTAATTGATCGGGCATTGATATGATTTTGTATATTCGAAGGATTCGAACCATTATCCATAACGATTGTAACGATGCAAAACATTGTATTTAACGACACAAAAAAACACTACGAAATTTTAGACGGGTTAAGAGGCGTGGCAGCCCTGCTGGTAATATTGATGCACGTATTTGAAGTGTTTGCCAACGGCGATCACAGTAAACTGATCATTAATCACGGTTACCTGGCGGTGGACTTCTTTTTTATGCTTTCGGGTTTTGTAATTGCGCACGCTTACGACGACCGGTGGAATAAAATGACCTTGAAAGGCTTTTTTAAAAGACGCCTGATCAGGCTTCATCCGTTGATCCTGGTGGGTACGACTATCGGCGCTTTACTTTTTTATTTCCAAAAATCTTCTATGTTTCCCAATATTGCCGGAACAGGCCCGGGAATGTTTTTGCTCACCATAATTGCAGGATATCTTATGTTGCCGATGCCTGTTTCTATGGACATCAGGGGCTGGACGGAAACTTATCCGTTAGATGGCCCGGCCTGGTCTTTGTTTTTTGAATATCTGGCGAATATTTTATATGCTATTATTATCCGGAGGTTTTCTACAAAAGTGCTTGCTGTACTAGTGTTTATTGCTGCAATTATTTTGCTCCAGTTTGCCCTTACCAGCCCCACAGGCGATCTTGTCGGTGGATGGGCCTTAAATGAAGAGCAACTGCGCATTGGATTCACCCGGTTGCTGTTTCCTTTCCTGGCGGGATTGTTACTATCAAGAATTATCAAAATAAAAAAAATAGCGTACGGATTTTTGTTTAGTAGCCTTATGCTTATTGTAGTACTGGCTATGCCCAGAATAAGCGCCAACGGGCCACTGTGGCAGAACGGATTGTACGAAGCCCTGTCTATCATCCTGGTGTTTCCGCTTATCGTATATATTGGTGCCTGCGGAACAATAAAAAATGCTACCGCGAAACGGTTCTGTTCTTTTCTGGGGGATATTTCCTACCCTTTATATATTACACATTACCCGTTAATATATCTTTCCACCGCTTGGGTAACCAATCATAAAGTGCCCTTGTCCGAGGCCTTTCCCCTTTGCATCCTCATCGTCTTTATAGCTATTGGAATTGCTTATCTGAGTTTGAAATACTACGATATACCGGTGAGGAGATGGTTATCAGACCGGTATATGAAAACACGAAAATAATTTCAAAAAAATTATACCAACTTATTGGTCGTAAGATTCACTTTTACTGAATCGTAAAGCACCGTGTTTGTTTTCACTTGGTAAAAGTTAAAACTCAGGAATTGAGGCGATGCTGTGACCAAAAGATAACCGTAGCCGGAAAGGGACTGATCAAAACTAACGCCACCGGTTTTTTTCTTCGATGGCTTTGTGACGGGATCAGCATTACGCCCGCCGGTACCCGCAACAATAAACGGTATCTGCAGGCTTTTTTTGTTGAAGGAAATAGTACGCGTGTAGCGCTGATAATTGTGTGAATGGCCCGCCAGCACAGCATCCGGCATGATACCTGCTTTAGTACAAGCGTCATCAATGCCCGCCAGCATTTGTGCGCTTCCACTATGACCACCATTACTATAAGGCGGATGATGTGTAACAATGACCAACGCTTTTCTTGCATTTTTTGTGCGTTGCTGCTGGATGGTTGTCAATGCCTGCTGCAACCAGTTTTTTTGTTTTTGACCAACAATAGCATTATCTGCAATATAACCCGGGTTTTCAGCGATATTGGAATAGAGACCGATGATATCAACAAACGGGGCATCCAAATGCCAGTAAACGCCCGGCTGACTTGGCATTTCCCTGTAGATCGTGCCCGCCGCAGGTGGCACACCCGGAGCAGGTTGACAAAAATTCCTCATAAACGCTTCGAGTGTTGTTTTTTGCCCCGTGCTGGTTCCATCGTATTTGAATAGCTCCCCGTCATGATTACCCGGGATAGCAATTATTTTGCCCGGATAGGTTTTATACGGAACATAAAATTGTTCGTGGTAGCCGCTATCTGTATTGTTATAATAATTTACATCTCCCAAATGGAGAAAAAAAGCAGGCGAATGTTGCGGAGCCGAAATAGAATAATCTTTAGTCATCGCGTTCGTCACAGCCATCTGCTGAATATTATTCGGATTCCAGGTATCTCCTACAGCGTGAAATTTTATTGACCCCGCTGTAATAATTTCATTAGTGCCTTGCTGCCCGATTATGTCAGCCAGCGTCATAGTGGGGTTTCTTTGAGGGTCGGGTATCGGGAGTAATTTTGTGGCAATATAGTCGGTCATCCTCCTGCCTACTCCCCTGATCAGGGGCCGTTTTTCCGGGGGAAGGGTTGTGAAAAAAGGTTGCGCAAACCGAAAAGAATCGTGGGTACCTGTTTGCTCTTTGATCGAGTTTTTTTTAATTTGTCTTTTCATGCTAACCTGTATTTACCATTAGTAATAAAAAACCACAGGAAACTGTCAGCACTACGCCTTGGTAAGTTATGAAATTCTCTCTGAATGATCAAAAATCCCTACCTTGCCTTTTAAAAACAATGCACTATCGACTTATAACCTTAGCATCACTGCTCCTCCTGTTGAATGCAACCGCTGCTTTTGCGCAACAAACCGGTACTGTTTTTAATCCGGCCACTACAAAGGATATTATTCAGTCCCTCGCGGCTGATGACATGAAGGGACGGGCGGTTTTTTCACCAGAGATCGATAAGGCAGCCCATCTGATTGCAGCTTCCTTTGAAAAAAGCGGATTACAGCCATTAACAGGTACTTCTTTTCTACAACCCTTTTCCGTATACAGTGCCGCCTTTAAAGGTCTTACCGCCACGATCGATCAAAAAGAATTTTCCAGGGATAATATTATCGTAATAACGGGGCAGCCAGAAATTGCGGTTACAGAAACATCCGGCTACCGGATAGAACATATAAAAAGTGGCGATAACCTTTTTCGTGCTGCAAGTGGGTTTGTCCGGAATAATGCAAATACAATTGTGCTTGTGGACGCCTCCTTTTCAGAAAATTTTAAACGGCTTATTGCTTTTAAAAGAAACTTTTTCAAACGGGATTACTCCACCCTATTCATTCTGGGCAATCCCGAAATGAAGACCTTTTCTATAAAGGCATCACATACCATTAAAGAAAACAAACTGGCAAATGTTGCAGGCGTATTGCCCGGCAAATCAAAAAAGGATGAGTACGTCGTTTTTTCCGCGCATTATGATCACCTGGGGATCGGAAAGCCGGAGAATGGCGATTCCATATATAACGGAGCCAACGATGATGCTTCCGGAACCACAGCGGTATTAATGCTGGCCGATTATTTTGGTAAGCTGAAAAACAATGAACGTTCTATTATTTTTGCAACCTTTACGGCGGAGGAATCCGGCGGGTTTGGATCACAATATTTCAGCAAACAACTGGACCCGGCAAAAATTATGGCAATGCTGAATATTGAAATGATCGGCACCGACAGCAAATGGGGTAAAAATTCGGCGTATATTACGGGTTTTGAAAAATCAAACCTCGGAACGATCCTCCAGAAAAACCTGAAAGGGACCGGCTTTTCGTTTTACCCGGACCCCTATCCGGATCAGCAATTATTTTACCGGTCCGACAATGCAACGCTGGCCCGGCTCGGCGTTCCCGCACATACCATTTCCACTTCAAAAATGGATAATGAACCGCATTATCACAAGCCTAGTGATGAGGTAAAGACACTTGACCTGGATAATATGACGCAAATTATCCGTTCCATCGGATTAAGCGCTGGTTCTATTATTTCAGGGGCAGATACGCCTTCGAGAGTTACAGGCGAATAAAAACGGAAGCCCTGTGAGGTTTTGGAAACCTCACAGGGCTTCCGTTATGTAATTATATCCACAATTGCATCATAACCCAAAAGCAATTATGAATATAAGCATCCCTGTTCCCTGCCATGAAGACTGGAACCAAATGAAACCGGAAGATAGAGGCCGCTTTTGTGGAATTTGTGCAAAAACAGTAACTGACTTTGCAGGTATGACCGCTCAGGAAATCAGTGATTTCCTGATACGAAACCAGTCTGAAAAAATATGTGGGCGCTTTACTGACAGGCAGTTAGCTATGGAATACGACGAAAACATTCAGACTATTGCGATCCGTATTGCCCAAACCGGATGGCCCCTCGTCAAAAAAATGGCAGCCATTTTCCTGTTCCTTTTTTTATTATCGCATCCCGGTCAGGCACAGTCTGTAAACAAAAAGCCACCGGGCTTTGCTTCAACAATAAATGCAATAACCATCCCAAAGAGGGATTCACTTGTTACCACAGACAGCACTGTTACATCTGTAGATCCGTCTCAATGTATCGAGGGGAAGCTCGGTCGGGTTATTATGACATCTGAAAAAAAGAAAAACGAAAAACAAAAAAGATCCGGAAAATACAAAACCACTCTTCCGTACTAACCGGAGAAGTAGTGGTAGTTGCCGGAATGGTAAAAATTGACTGACGCTAAATGAAAGAAGCCTGCGATAATGGACCGGAATCAGTTTTATTAAAATGTATAAACGTACATGGTTTGTGAAGACACAAATCATTGCCTCGCCACGGTCAGTGTCTTCACAAACCGAAAAACGGCCAATTCATTATGCGATCTTGACCTGACCTCGACGGAGACTTTATAGGTCTGTTAAAATTTCGCTACGATCCCTGTATAATTATGCGGCGTTATTTTGCGCAGTTCATTTTTGAGATCGGCTGAAATTTTTAATCCCTTAATAAATTCATGAATGGTTTGTTTGGTGATGCTCGCTTTGCCCCTGGTAAGCGCTTTCAATGCTTCATAAGGATTCGGATATTTTTCCCGGCGCAGGATCGTTTGGATCGCTTCGGCAACAACCGCCCAGTTGTCTTCCAGGTCCTGTTTTAATTTTGCTTCATTCAACACCAGTTTGCCCAATCCTTTTTCGATGCTACGGATCGCAATGATCGTATGGGCAATGGGCACTCCGATATTTCTTAAAACGGTGCTATCTGTAAGATCTCTTTGCAGGCGGCTTATGGGCAGTTTGGCTGAAAGGTGCTCCAGCAGTGCATTAGCAATGCCCAGGTTTCCTTCGGCATTCTCAAAATCGATAGGATTTACTTTATGCGGCATGGCAGAAGAACCTACTTCACCAGCCTTGGTTTTCTGTTTGAAATAATCCATGCTGATGTAGGTCCAGATATCCCGGCATAGATCCAGCAATATCGTATTGAGCCGTTTAATACCATCGAAATGCGCTGCAAGATTATCGTAATGCTCGATCTGTGTGGTATACTGCATGCGTTGCAAGCCTAATATTTCATCTACAAATTCATTCGCGAATTTGATCCAGTCAACTTTTGGATAGGCCACATGATGCGCATTAAAGTTGCCGGTGGCACCGCCAAATTTTGCTGCAAACGGAATATAGGAGAAGAGCTGGATCTGGTTTTCCAGGCGCTCTACAAACACCATGAATTCTTTTCCCAATTTTGTGGGAGAGGCAGGCTGCCCGTGGGTTTTAGCTAACATGGATACCTCCCGCCATTGCCGGGCCTGTTCTTTTAGAACGGATTGCAGATTTGCATACGCCGGTATCAGTTCCTGCTCCACGCTGCCTTTCCATAGCATGGGAATGGCAGTATTATTAATATCCTGGGAAGTGAGGCCAAAATGGATCCACTCCTTTGCTTCTTTCGCATCCGTTTTATCCAGCTCGCTTTTTAAAAAATATTCAACGGCTTTTACGTCGTGGTTGGTTATCTTCTCAATCTCTTTAATTGCCTTTGCCTGCTCCGTGCTGAAATTTTCGATCAGGGCCCGCAGGTGTTTTTTTGCCGATGCCGATAGTTTCAAAAATTTCTTCTCAGACAGGAAAAAAAGATATTCTACTTCTACGATTACCCGGTATTTTATTAATGCATATTCACTATAAAATTCTTCTAATTGCTGTACCTGTTTATGATAGCGGCCATCAATGGGCGAAATGGAGGTCAAAGACATATTTTATATTTGAAGTTTTTGGTTTGAGGTTTATTGTTATTTAAACCTTAAACAGACTAAATTTGCACAAAAATAAAGGATTCAGCGTGGAAGAAAAGATAAGAGTGGGAATAATTAATTATCTGAACACCCGGCCCCTGTTATACGGCTTACAACACCCTCCCATCAGCAAAAAAATAGAACTGATCGAAGACGTTCCGGCCCGGCTGGCAGCGATGCTTCAAAGTGGTCAAATCGATGTTGGACTGGTTCCGGTGGCGATTACAAAAAAGTTGCCGCAGTATTTTATCAATGGCAACTATTGTATCGGCGCCATTGGCGATGTAGCTTCGGTTTGTGTTTTCAGCCAGGTGCCGCTTAAAGAAATAAAGACCATTTACCTGGACTACCAGAGCCGCTCCTCCGTGATGCTTTGCAGGTGGCTGATCAAAAACCACTGGAAGATCGATCCGGAAATTATTGACGCACAAAATGAATCCTACATAGATGCTATTAAAGGTGCGGCAGCGGGGCTGGTGATAGGCGACAGAGCTTTACAACAGCGGAACCGTTTCGAATACATTTACGATCTTGCAGGTGAATGGAAAGCCTCTACAGGACTGCCTTTTGTGTTTGCAGCATGGGTCAGCACCAAAAAACTTCCAGAAGATTTTATAGCCGAATTTGACACTGCCAATGCGTTGGGACTGCAACAACTGGACAAAGTAATCGCGCAGATTCCAGAGGGCATTTATGACCTCAAAAAATATTATTCACATGATCTCAGCTATACCCTTGACAATGAAAAGCGTAAGGGGCTGGAAAAGTTCTTAGCGTTACTTTAATGTTTCGTTTTGCAGCCTGTATGCTAACGCTGTTTAACCAAAAAGATTGCTGCTCAAATACCGGTCGCCGCGATCACAGGCAATGAATACGATAATGCCGCTTTCTATTTCTTTTGATAACCTGATAGCGGCCGCAGCAGCGCCGCCGGAGCTCATACCTGCAAACACGCCTTCTTCTTTCGCCAGTTTTCGTGTGGTATCCACAGCTTCCTGTTCGCTGATATCCATGATCCGGTCTACCCGGCCGGGCTCAAATATTTTAGGAAGATAAGCTTCCGGCCAGCGCCGGATACCCGGTATAGAAGCTTCCGCTGTAGGCTGGCATCCTACGATCTGAACATTGGGATTTTGTTCTTTTAAATACCGGGAGCAACCCATAATAGTACCGGTAGTGCCCATCGCGCTTACAAAATGTGTAATGCCGCCGTTGGTGTCCTTCCAGATCTCCGGTCCGGTGGTTTTATAATGCGCCTTCCAGTTATCCGCATTCGCAAACTGGTTTAAAATAAACGCTTCTCCTTTTGCAGCTTTGGCTTCGGCATAATCGCGGCAGGCTTCTATACCGTTGAGTAAGGTTACCCGGGCACCAAAAGCTTCCATTGTTAAGGTGCGTTCCCGGGTGGATGAATCGGGCAGCACCAGCTCCAGTTCCAGGTTGTAAAAGCGTGCGATCATTGCCAACGCGATCCCTGTATTGCCACTGGTAGCTTCCACCATTTTATCGCCGGGTTTAATATCGCCCCGTTCCAGTGCAGAAGCGATCATATTCAGCGCGGCGCGATCCTTCACGCTGCCGCCGGGGTTATTGCCTTCCAGTTTGACAAACATTTTTACGTTTGGATTGGGATTTAATTTCCTTAACTCCACCATGGGAGTATTGCCGATGAGATCCAGTAACGAAGACATTGTAAAATGTAAAATATTGAATGTTGAATTAATAAATTTTGAATGAACAACAAGTTACAGGTTACGGGTTTCTGATTACAGGTTGCAGTACGCTATGAACTATTGACCATTGACAATTCGCCTTGCAGCCCCATGCACTGCAGCACAAGAGTGCGACGCAAGACGGATGCCACCTGCACCCCAGCCGGGCTACCCCAACAACTCCTGCTCCACCAGGTCTATGGACGGCCGGTGATACACTTTTGAATTGGGGGGAATGCTGCGGGTAAGCCAAACGTTGCCGCCCACGATGCTGTTACTGCCAATAACTGTTTCGCCGCCCAAAATGGTAGCATTGGAATAGATCACGACGCCGTCCTCCACTGTCGGGTGCCGTTTGCTGTTCATCATCGTTTTCTCCACGCTCAGCGCGCCCAACGTAACACCCTGATAGATCTTTACATGATTACCGATCAACGTAGACTCCCCTATTACCGTACCACTGCCATGATCGATGCAGAAATATTCACCGATAACGGCTCCCGGGTGTATATCGATGCCGGTAATACCATGCGCATATTCTGTGAGAATACGTGGCAGGTGCGGCACCTGTACTACCAGCAATGCATGCGCGATGCGGTAATGAGCGATGGCAAAAAATCCGGGGTAAGCCCGGATGACCTCGAAGCGGGTCTTTGCCGCCGGATCACCAGCAAGAATAGCCTCTATATCTGTATTCAGTATGCGATACAATTCCGGCAACTGTTGGAAGAAACTGCGGGCTTTAACAGCACCTTCCCGGCAGGTTTCGGTAACCGCTAACACAGCGGCGAGCTCTTTTTCTCTTAATCCGAATTTATGATCCACTTCCTCTGTGCTGATAGGAAAACAATCGGCCCGTTCGGGAAACAGCAAACAGATCAGCGAATCGGCCCAGGATGCAATCACCTGGTTGGGCGGTACCGATGGCACTCCTTTTTGCGATTCAAATATTTTCTGATAAAAATCTTTTTCTACATCATCCATACGCTGCAAAACTAACATAATAAATAGAAATGAACTAAACCGACTGTTCATTTAGAAAGCGCAATAAGCAAATAAGCGCTTTACAGCGACTGCCCACCGGAAACTTCAATACGTTGTGCGGTGATCCAGCCGGCATCATCGGTACATAAAAAAGCGACCACCCCGCCGACATCACCCGGCAGGCCTACGCGTCCCAACGCGGTAACGCCGGCTATATGGTCGTTAATTTCCTTATTGTCCCTTACATGGCCACCGCCGAAATCAGTTTCAATGGCGCCCGGCGCCACCACATTTACCCGGATCTTCCTCGGGCCCAACTCTTTGGCGAGGTACCGGGAAAGCGTTTCTACCGCTCCCTTCATAGATGCATATACAGAAGAGCCCGGCATCGTCATGCGCGCCAGGCCGGATGAGATATTAACAATACCTCCGCCATCATTCATAAAAGGCAATGCCTTTTGTGTTAAGAAAAATACGCCCTTGTAGTGGATGTTGAAAATAGCATCCAGTTGCGCTTCAGTGGTTTCGGCTGCCAGCGCATATAAACCCGTACCCGCATTATTAACCAGGAAGTCAAAACCCGCACTTCCGTACTCCGCCTGCAGGTAAGCAGTAAGCTCTTTAAAAAAATCGTCGAACGAGGATACATTACTTGTATCTAACCGGAAAGCCGCCGCTTTTTGATCAAGCGACTGAATGGCTGCCATAACACTATCTGCCGCTGCCTTATTGCTGTTGTAGGTAAATACTATATCGATTCCTTTTTTGGCCAGGCTGATCGCCATATCCCTTCCTAATCCACGGCTGCCGCCGGTAACCAATGCTATTTTGTTTTTTGCAGGCATATTATTCTTTTTATTATGATCTTTGAATTATTTATTATCTAAAAGAACTATTCTGCTAAACGCAGAACAAAATAAAAGGTTTAGCCAGATGGCAAAAAGTAATATAACATTAACTTCCTGTAAATAAAAGAACATGAAAGCGTTCGATAAAAAAAAGCATTGGAATTCGATTTATCAGTCAAAGGCCGCAAATGAAGTAAGCTGGTACGAGCAAACACCCGCCACTTCCCTGGCCTTTTTCAACCAGCTACAGATCTCCCGTACAGCAAAAATTATTGATATTGGCGGCGGCGATAGTCTTCTGGCCGATCATCTGCTGGCATTGGGTTATGAGCATATTACGGTGCTGGATATTTCGGAAACAGCGATACAAAAAGCAAAGAAACGGCTGGGGCAGCAGGCCAACCGGGTGCATTGGATTGTTGCGGATGCAGCACATTTTAAATCTGCGGAGCAATACGATGTGTGGCACGACCGGGCGGCGTTTCATTTTTTGACGAGCGACCAGGATATTTCCAATTATATAGAAACTGCGCAAAAAGGAATTGTCCCCAACGGTGTTCTAATTGTTGGTACTTTCTCCAAACAAGGGCCTACTACCTGTAGTGGCATTAAAATAAAGCAATACTCGCAGCGCTCGATGGCCGACCGGTTTAAAGCATTCTTTAAAAAGATACAGTGTATCACCATTGATCACAGAACGCCTTTTAATACGTTGCAGCATTTCGTTTTCTGCAGCTTCAGAAAACCGGCAGTCATAAACTGACGCCGTTGCCTCCTGGTAAAGGAGATCGACAGTTTGCCCAACCTCATCAGGACTGATGAAAGATCAATTTTGTATTTCCTACCCAGAAATAATCGCCTTCTTTTAAAGCCGCTTCTGTTGTAGCCGAAAGCCGGATGGTATTTTTATCAGTGTTAAAAAAGGTGCCGTTCTTGCTCGGCATTTTATCCTGCAAAAAATAAGTATAGCCTCCTTCAGCATCAGCCCTCCGGATGATCTGGCAATGATTTTTTGAGATAAACCGGTCGGAGGTTCTGATGCTAAAATCAGCAGTCTCCGCACCCGGCAGGTCGTTCCGGCGGCCAATAGTACTATAGTCTTTTTCAATAAAAAACTGCTGGGCTTCGGTAAGTATATTAGACTGTACTTCAAGCGATGCACCTTTTTTCTCCGCAATGGTGGGATCAATATCAATCACCGAACCGGGCGCTTCCTTCTCTGTGATCTCAATTTTTCCATCTAACCCGTTATAGAAAAACTGCGCTAACTCCCGCCCGGTTTTAAAGCGTTTGGCCGGTTCTTTTTCCAGACAGGTTTGTACCAGGAGTGCCAGCCATGCCGGAATGTCACAATCTTCTGCAGGTTCACTTGTTTTTTCCCGAAAGGCGTCCATCCTTGCGTCGCAAAGATCAGGCACCGGCGCGGCTTTATGCTTTTCCTCCAGCGCCGCCATTTCATTCGTTTGTTTATAATCTTTCACAGGAAACGGAACCGCACCCGTCAACAGTTCATAGATCACCACCCCAAGGCTATAAATATCCGAAGGCGTGTCCACCAATGCTCCGCGCCATTTTTCGGGCGCCTTATATTCGGCCATGCCATCTTCTTTCTTGCTATGACGTACGGCCGCCGGATCCACAAACGACAGCCCGAAATCGATCAATACATAGCGATACAACCCATCCTCATTTTTTGTACGGATAATATTTTTGGGATTGATGTCGTTGTGGATGATGGCATTCCTGTTGATAATGACCGAATCCGTTCCTTTACGTTGCGGCATATTCCCTGATACATAATAATGATGGCAATAACTCAGTGCCGAGGCCATTTGAGCAATCACATCCATTGTATCTTCTATTGAAAAATATCCGTCGCGTTGTAAAAGGGTTTCCAGTGTTTCGCCATCCACAAACTCCATTTCAAGAGAAGGCTTATTATCCAATATATACTCGCCATATATTTTTACAATATTGGGATGGTCCAGTTGCTTTAGTATTTCCACTTCATTCTTGAAGTCGGTGTATTCTTTTGCCGTTTCGCTGGTCAGCACAAAATCCAGTTGTTTCAGCGCCACCACATGCTCAGGATCTTCTTTGCTTCGCGCTTTAAATACAGCAGAGAATCCGCCGTGGCCGATCACTTTTAAAATATCATATTTCGATGCTAATTCCTGCATAGCTAACTACACACTTGTTTAAACTTATTTTCAACTACACCCAACACCACCGTCATTCCGACAAGCCCGCCAAAGGCGGATGAGGAGGAATCTCAATAGTAAAGAATGAGATTTCTCATCCTCCCCGGTCGTCCGGGCGGGGCTGACGCCGGATTCGAAATGACGATAATAAATAAAGATCGTATTTCATAAATACGCTACTTACGGCAACAAATAAAATTCCAAAACAACCGTATCATTAAAACAGATAGAATCCCCGTTCTTTAAAATATGCGGCACGGCAGCGTTACCCAGGCTCACCCCTGTAAAATCATCCAATGAAGTATTAAAAATTTTTATTTTATGCGAAGGGTTATTTAAAAACCGGGAACGATAGATCTTATAGGCCCCTATTTCCTTATCGAATACGATCATGGCGTGAGAGCGGCTGATGAAATTATTGATCTTATATTGCGGCTCGGCCTTTTCCTCGATCCCAACAAAAGCTATATCATTATGGATCTTCGGTCCGTTCTCAATTTTCGGATCCTTACACCTGCCTATAAAATAATGTTTCCCGGTGGGCTCCAGGATATACTCCGGCTCCCAAAGAATACCTTCTGTAGCCACCACGCGGGCCTTTATTTTCCGGAGCGATTCTTTTGGCGTCAGCACCTCAACCCCTATGCCTTCGGTAATTACCGTTACTTTGTCCGCATATGGAGACTCATGTACCAGCTCCAATAAAAGATCCTCTTTATACTGAATCCCGCGGGATTTAAATTCCCTTTTGATGCGGTTTATATAATTCCCATCCTTTATAAGCGTGGCCAGGCTTACGTTTTCAACCGCATTGTCCTTGTAAGCCGAATGAAATACCAGACCGGTAACCACCGCATCGCCATAGCCCAGCATGCGTATGGTATTACTGATGGCGCCCAGGGTGATCTCTTTCAGTTCTTCAATATTATCAATACGCACAGCAGCAGGTGGCGGGCTGACTGGTTTCCTTTCTTCAACAGGCGCATCCTTTTTTCTTCTTTGTCAAAAGAAGCATCATCCGCATTGAGCTTTTCCGAAAGTTGTTCCAACTTTTTCTTAAACCAGTTCATGTTGTAGGTTATTAGTTATAAGTTATCCGTTATCAGTCGTGAAATGTCAAACATCAAACCCGTCCGACCGGGTCGTCCGGTCGGGCATTTTGTATTAAAAATATCCGGCATTTTGTAATTGTTTTAAAATAGCTACCGCAAGGGTCTTGGCATATTCTGAGTTACCAATTTCTTCGATCCGGATCGTAAACGCAATAGGCGCGCCCAATTTTGGCGAGTGCACAAAGAACGTGTACCAGGAATCCGTTACCCGCTTTAATTCCGTTTTATTATTTCCTGTTTTTACAATCTTATCCCGCTCCGGGCTCCCTGTTTTTCCATGCACTTCCAGTCCTGATGCTGCGGCTACCTTAACCGATTGCTCCCGCATAAAATCACTGATCAACGGGGCTATTTGTGGTTGTTTGGTAATGGTTACCGGACTTGGAGCAATCAATTGGTTACTCCAGCTTTTAAATAGAAAGCGCGAAGGGTTCAGTATTCCGCTGTCGGACAGCGCCCCCGACATTTTTGCCATTTGCAACGGCGTTACCATCAGTTCGCCCTGACCCCAGGCAATGTCGGAATAGCGCGACTGCAGCCGCTGCCGCGTATTCATCAGCCGCTGATTATTGAAAATATTTTTTCCTTTTGCAACAAACTGATCCCATTCCTTGAAATATTTTTCACTGTTATAGTCCTCCGGACGTTGAAAGTGAAAACCGCCACGGTTCAGAATATTGATCCCCAGCGCATCATAAAGATTAAATAAAGAAGATTCCAGATTCTTGTCATTGGCCAGTTTGATGAAATACACGTTGCTGGAGCGCACAATGGCGGTGCGCATGTCCACATTCATATTTTCCGGTTCCCCCTTGTGGATCGCTTCATCCGGATAAACAAAATAGCTAAACTGTGCCGCCGCAGGGCCATACTGATTCATAGCGGCTGTTGCATCCAGTATTTTGATCGTAGAGCCGGGTCTTGAATTAAAGGTGATCCCGAGGTCTTGCGGTACCACAACGCGATCCTGGAAGATCTGTTTGAAAATCGTACGGTAATCCGACTGTTCTATATTACTGATCAGTTTCAGATCCTTGTAAGACGGTGCCGGGTTGGATGCCGAGGCCAAAACATCTCCCGTTTTTGCATTAACGGCTACAACCGATGTTCTGAATTGATTAGAAGCCGCTGTGCCCTGGATCACCGCATTGATCCGCTCATTCAGGGCTACATCCAGCGAAAGCTGGATATCCTTATTCTTATTATTTTGCTGTTCTACCCACTTGCCTTCCATTCCTTCTTTGAGGATCGGCACCAACGCACTGTAATTATAATTAACGAGCTCTGACTCCCGCATGGTTACCGGCAGGAAGCGGTCTTCCTTGTACCGGTCGGATGTTTTTTGTTTGGTGGTATAGGAAACGTCAAAGCCCTTCAACATTGTGTAATGCCGGTATTCCGCGGAATAACCAGCTTCTTCTTCATTCGCGATCTCCTTGTTGTAATCGCCCAGCCAGAACAGCAGATCCGGCCCGAAGGGATAATAGCGGTGCTGTTCCCGCTTCAATTGCTCTTCATACAGATCTGCATTGGCGCCCAACGGAATCAGGCGGCTCTTTTGCTTTTCAAACGCCGTTTTGCTGGAGGTCGCTAATAAAACGCCATTGCGATCGTAAATATTCCCCGAGCGGATCTGTCGCAAAAAAATACCAATGCGCGGGTTATAGCTATATTGCCAGGCTCCTTTCCGGTTGAGCACCAACGCGGGTTTTACAATATATTCATTGGATTTATACTGATACCAGAACAAGCTGCCGATAAAAAAAAGCAGTACGGCAAAAAAGGTTAATATGGCATAGGCATTTACATTATCATACCGCTCCTTTACATATTCCATTTCCAGCGCATCTCCCCTTTCGTTGGAGATAATGAGCACCCATATAAAAGCGAGCAATGTGATGATGATACCTGCATTGCCCTTACTTAAAAACGGAACCGAGATGCCCGTCATCGGGATCAATCCTAACGTTCCCGCAGTAATAAGGAAAAACTGGAGCATCGTCGCAATGGCAATGCCCGCAGCAAAATAAAACAGGAAGGGCTTTCCCGTTCTTCTTGCAGCAAGCAGCGTGCGGTAAGTAAGTAAGCCAAAAGCAAGAAAGATCGCGATCAAAGCCACCAGGCCCAATTCTTCCCCAATACTTTCCAGGATCATATCCGTATGATAGGCCGGCATTACACTGGCATAGCCTTTTCCCAGGCCCTGTCCAAAAAAACCGCCGGCATTTAACGACCAAACCCCCTGTGCTACCTGGTCGCCTCCCATGAGCTGATTCTCCCATATATCTTTAAACATTCCGTTACGATCGGCCAGGCGCTGTGTAAACTCAAAAGGCAAGGCCGCCAGGAGAATAAAAGAAGAAATGATCAGCACAATAAAAAAAATGGATTCATACCGCTTTTTAAAGAACGCGTAGGCAAAAGTGCCGATAGTGGCTATTAGCGCAACCAACGGCAGGAAATCATGCTGCGGCGAATTGATCCCTATTGAAGTGATCATTAATACTACCGCATAGATAACGGCAGCCAGCACCATGGGGAAAAATTCATTCTTTGCAAAGGAATAGAAAAAAAGAAAGGTGAGACATAAGACAACCGCGGGGCCCAGATCGCCCAATGCTGCGTAAATGCAAAGCAAAAAACCAAACAACAACAGCATCTTAATATTATTCTGTGTCAGCCAGCGGTTGTCGGGGATATTGCGCAGGTATTCCGATTTGACGGCAAAATAAGCCGCAAAAAAAACGACCATCAGCAGTTTGGATAATTCACTTACCTGGAACCCGAACAAATTTACTTTTACCCCACTGCCCTCCGGTCCGGTGCCGGCAACAAACAGGGCCAATAGCAGGAGAATGGACAACAGCAACCAGGAATAACCCCTGGGCGCTTTTAATTTATTTGCCTCAGGTAAAAAATTATAGACCGGGTCGAACCATTTCGAATGATAAAAGCGATTCACCGGATTGTCCTTAAGAAAGAACAAAAGCACCGATGCTACCAACAATACGCCCGTTGCACATCTTGCCATTCCCGTTCCATGGATAAAGTCGCGCAGCGGGTCCTGCATGCTATACAAAGCCAATACCCCCGTACCGGAAAGAAAGAACAATAAAGGAAGGATAAACTGGTCGCTCCGGTAATTTTTTAACCACAATACAACGTGAAAGACCCAGAACGACAACAGGAACAGGGCCAGGGTTTTGAAATATTCCTTTTTAAAATCATCCGGTGTCCGAACGGTAAAAAACTTATCATTTTTGATCTGGCGAAACTCTGTCCGGTCCAGCACGCGTATCCTGTGAGGCGCCCCTTTGAATTCAAAGGTCTCATCGCCTTTTATAGCCACAACACCTTTCGCCGGTCCAAAATCATAGCCCGGTTTTATGGCGATCACCCGATAGTTGCTCTCCTTTTTAAGATTATAAAACTCATAGGATCCGTTGGGATTGGTTCGCGCGAAAAATGCCTCCGGCTCGTCGCCGTTTTTTACGCTTAGCGTATCTAAATAACCCGATGGAAATTCTTCCGTTAATTTCACCAGCACGCCGCCGGCTGCCGTCTCCGGCTGTTGCACTTCCTGTGTAAAATGTATTTTCCCTTTAACCGATAAAGATGTTTTTTCATTTTGCACGGCAACCTGGTCCGGAAATTTTTGAGGATCTTTTGATTCCCCGGCATAAAGGGCACTGTCCATATCAAGCCTTGTGATCGCGTTCAGGAAGCGGAGCTTGCCCGATTCACTGGACGTATTTAAAAATTCAGTGGCGGGGATCATCAGGCTGTTTTTGTTCAAAGCGCCCAGGTTCGGCAAGGAACCTTCTTTATCGATGATGCCCTTTATTTTCCCGGCAATAAACTGGATATAGTTTGCATCCGTGAAATAGCCTCCTTTGGTAAGGATCTGTACCAGCACCGGGGTTTTTACGGGAGCTACAAGATTCAGCATCTTACCATTCGTATAACCCTGATCGGCTTCCGCAAAAGCCGCTCTTTTATTTTGATAAAAGACAAAGGCCATCCCGGCCAGCAACAGCGTTACGCAAAGCAGCAGGAGGCGTTCTATTCTGCGCGGGTATAATTTTATTTTCTTGTTCATGAATTAGTATCCTTGCAGCGCCTTTTTACGGGAGCTATCTCTAAAAATGGTATCTGTTGCATTAATAAGGGAGTCTGTTCTGTGTAAATGCGCAGTGTCAGGAGCAGCAATACTGTCTTTTTTTAATAGGGTGGAGTCAACTGCCGGGGGCGCTAGTGCCTCCTTTCGGAAGAAAGATCCTGTACCGCTCCAGTTTACCAGAAACCCTACTACGAACGCGATGATTACCGGAACCATCCTTATTTTTTTTTACTGATTGTTGCACTTGTTGTTTCTTGGTTCATAATTGTTGCTGTTTGCGCATTTTCGGCTTCAATGGGGACTTCGATCGTATTTTTGACCGATCGTTTTCTTCCCGGTTTTTTAGGAGCGGCGTAGGTGGCCAATACAACAGTAATATTGTCTTTCCCTCCCAATGCATTGGCCTTATCAATTAATTGCTGCGCTTTTTGCTGCAGTGTATTATTTGCCGAGAGGATAAGCACCATCTCTGCCTGGGTTACCAGGTCTGTTAATCCGTCGGAACAGAATAAGGCGATATCGTCCGGAAGGAAACTATGTTCCCCGATATCAAAATAGTTGTCGGAATCATTTGCATCCAGCAATAACTCCCCCACCATTTTATTGATCTCATTGCGACGCGGATGCTGCATGGCTTCCTCTTCTGTAAGGTAACCGCTATCCTCTTTCATTCCTACAGAAGAATGATCCCGCGTTATTTTCAGCATAGCGCCATTCCGGTATACATATCCCCGGCTGTCGCCAACGTGCGCCACATACATTAACTCTTTATCTGCATCCAGCACGGCTACAGAAAGCACGCAGCTCATCCGGCCCAGCTCAACGTTCTGCCGCCGGGCTTCATAAATAGCATTATTAGCCGCTACGGCCGCTTCTTTCAGTAATTGCAGTGGTGCGCCAAAACTAAAGTTCTGGAAATAGTCTTCAATCGTTTGCTTGGAGATCAACGCGGCTTCGGCGCCTCCTTCATAACCGCCCACGCCGTCAATAGCACCAATAAGCGCCCGGGATGCTCTGCTCCACAGCGCAGGAACGGCAATGAAATTATCTTCATTCTCTTCCCGCTTGCGGCCCAGGTCTGTTTGCGCATATACGTCGATCTTTCTGTTCATAATTTCACTTTTGATTGTAACAGAAATACAAGGATGATAAATAATAACATTACCGCGCCGATCATGGGTTCATTTTTAGTTGTAAAGTTTATTGGAAGTTGATTAATTGAAAAGTTAACAGGGGTAATCCTTTTTAAACATTTCAACCTGTAAACTTGTAAACGCACAACCCTCACACCATCGCTTTAAAATCCAGTTGAAAAATGCCACACACGATGGTCGATTCACTTTTTAACGGGTGCCATACCGGGTTTTCCCCTACGCGGCTCACCTCCAGCCGCTGTTCGTTTACAAAAGCCTCGGCAAACAAAGCAATGTAAAAAGCCCGCGCGTTATCATCATACCGGATCATCACATGTTCTTTTTGCAGGCTGCCACTGGGCTCATTAATGCACAACAACGTGGCCGTGCTGGTCATCCCTTCGATCGCCTTTGTAATTTTCAGTTGCTTTTCCCGCATCGGAAAACTATACCGCTGTTTATTCAGAACAAATTGTACGGTAGCTAATTTATCCGGCGCTGCGCTATTCCTGGAACCGGCAGGCGCGCCCTGCATTGTTGTAAAATCGCCCAGCAGGTCTTTATTAAATTTGACCCTGAAATGCCCTTTGGATAAAATATCAATATTGCTAAACGTGTTCGGGTTCAGATCGTATTTGGAATATTTAGAATGTTTGCTGCTAACCGAAACTTTTATATGTTCTGAAGAGAGTTCCGACCACGACTTTTCGGAGGTAGGTGTGCTAACTACCTGGATGGTTCCGGGCTCGATTTCGCTATTATCAATCCCCCGCTCCGCCGGGCAGTACTGAAAATCCCAATAGCTGCCAATGGGCTCATACCGGGGGTACTGGGTCTTGCGCTCATTGATATACTCATAAAATTCATCCAGAATGCCCTCGGTAATGCCCGCCAGGCGTAGTTCGGCATGCTTGTAATCTTCGGGCCGCATCAGGATCAGATAGCTGCAATCATACATCATGCGCTTGTTAAACGATTCGCGTTCTACCGTTTCCTTAAAGGAGACCAGGATCTGATCCACCAACGCCTGGTTGGTTAAACGTACCGTTTCTTCTTCTTCCTCTTCTCCATCGGGCAGCAGCCATTTTTTTAATTTATCAAACATAAAACCGGTTTATTTTTTTGCATTAATTTCTAAACCATTAAGAAGTTGGGAAAATCAGGTCATCACAATTTTTCTATACGCCGTTCCACGATGCGTACGATCTTCATTTCCTTATCAAAGACCATCGATACATCTATATTATAGGGGATCCAGTCATCTGCATCATTTTGTTTTATTTTATAAAGCATATTAAAATCAACGTACGTATTACCGTTGGGATTGTGCGTAAAGGTATAGGACGAATTGGGAATATCCGCGTCCGTAAAGCGCCATTTACCATGATACGCGGCACATTCTTTCTGGATCTCGGATAAAGATTCATCGCTTTTATTATAATACTGATCTACCGTATCATGAAAAAAACGCGATAAACTGCCACAATCCTGGCGGGTACGGTAATAATCGTTGATCTTGTTTTTTATATCCGTTTCCTGTTTGCCCAGGTCTTCACTGGTTATTACCTGCGAGGAAGTCATGGTATCTGGGTGGGTTTGCTCCGTATCCGGCGCAGCCGTTTCCGGCAAAGGAAGGTCATTGGTTTTGGGCGCCGGTCGGGCGATGGGTTTCTCCGTTCGTTTTTTGGAAGTCTCTTTATTGGAACCAAATAACCGGTCCTTGTTAATCGCCAGTAACACCAATACCGTTACGATAAAAAATACCAGGAAGATATAGCCCAGGCGATTGGGATCTTTCCGTTTTCCTGATGAAACAGGTAGTACCGGCCGGCTGTTGCGAACCGGCTCCGCCGGAACAGGTGTAAACAGCATGGTTTCATCATTTCTTGTTTCGTTGGCGCCGATCTTTCGTAACTCCCTTCGCCCTTCCGGTTTTTTGCCCAGGTAATCGCCCAATAGCCCGTTCCAGGGCACGGGCAGCAATGCCGTATCCAATGGCTTGCGCACAATATTTTCCTGGATCTCAAAATCAGAAATTTTAGACGCATCATAGGGCGCTACTCCTGACACCAAATGATAAAAAGTAACCGCGAGCGAATATATATCGGTTTTATAGGACAAGGTTTTTACGTCATATACCTGCTCCGGGCTCATGTACATGAGCGTTCCCATTCTTGACCCCGTTTGGGTAACCGTAACGTTATCCCGCAGCTTGGCGATGCCAAAATCAAGGATCTTTATTTTCCCCTCTTCGGTGATAAAAAGATTGGAAGGTTTTATATCCCGGTGAATGATGTTCTTGCGATGCGTGTATTGTAAGGCATCCACGAGGTCGTTCCACCAGTTGATCAATTGCTGGTTGGTAAACTGTGCTCCTTCTTTCATCAGGAGGGAAAGGTCCTTTCCCTCCAGGTATTCCATGATCATGCAGGGACAGCCGTTCACAGTAGAATAATCGTAAATATTCCGGATATGCGGATGGTTCAACTGCACCATCAGGCGGGCCTCATTTTCAAACCGGCTCACGATCTCCGGTGTTCCGCAAAAGCGCTGTTGCAATACCTTTACGGCCGCGGGTTTTTGCAGATAATTTTCTGCATACCAAACCTCGGCCATGCCTCCTTCACCCAGTTTGTATTTTAATTTGTAGCCGTTAATGGTCGAATTCTCCATACCTGACGTGCTTAATCCTCTGATGATCGTTTTACGGTTAAATATCCTGTCTTTCGCTCCTTCAAACTTACTTTAAATATTTCTAATCCCAATGTTTTAGCTTGTCCGCCAGGACGCAAAAGCCCTGCTTATTTGTAGAATAGCTTCCCAAACCCAAATTTTCATTGCGTCTTCGCGCCATTGCAGTTAAAACATATAACAATATCCCTGGTTAATACCCCGTTTTGTCCAATGTAACCTGTAAAATAACGGCTCCTTTATGGAGGAAGCTCAAAATTTGTTATAAAAACGGTAAATGATGTGATTAAGACGGTGAATGACGGGCTTTTGTTTTGTCATTCATCGCCAGGGTTCTTAAAAGAAAACGGGCGTGTTTAAATGTTTTAATACAAACAAGTGTTCTGTTTCAATAATATTTAAATAACTGAAAAGATCATAAAATAAAAATCAATTTCACTTATATTTGCGCACTTTAGTATATTAAAAATTGTATATGGAGAAAAGTATTGTAATTCTTGCCGGCGGCGGCCCTGCTCCCGGTATTAACACGGTTATTGGTTCTGTAGCTAAAACATTTTTAAAGGATGGCTACCGGGTGATTGGTTTGCACGACGGCTACAAAAACCTGTTTAACGGAAAAGGAACTACAACAGACATCGACTTCAAACTGGCGGACGATATTTTCAGCCGCGGCGGTTCTTTTTTGCGGATGAGCCGTTATAAACCAAAAGATGATGAATTTACCAGCGAATTTTTTGAGCAGAATAATATAAAATTATTGGTTACCATCGGAGGGGATGATACAGCCTCCACGGCCAACCGCATTGCAAAATTCCTGACGGCCAAAAACGTGGCGGTTCAGAATATTCACGTTCCCAAAACGATCGACAACGATCTGCCGCTGCCTTACGGCCAGCCTACTTTTGGCTACCAGAGCGCGCGCGAAGAAGGCGTAAAACTGGGCAAAACTATTTATGAAGATGCCCGCACTTCCGGTAACTGGTTTGTAGTATCCGCCATGGGTCGTGAAGCCGGTCACCTGGCATTTGGCATCGGCGTTGCCTGTCATTACCCGATGATCGTGATCCCTGAAATGTTCAACAAAACAAAGCTTACATTAGACAAGATCACTAAACTGATCGTTTCTTCTATTGTTAAAAGAAATATCCTGAACATTCCTTATGGGGTTGCGGTAGTAAGTGAAGGGGTATTCCATTTTATGAGCGATGACGACATTACAGCATCGGGCATTCAATTCACTTATGACGATCACGGCCATCCGGAGTTGGGCAATGTTAGTAAAGCGCATATTTATAATATTCTTTTACAAAACGAATTAAAAAAACTGAACATTGCTGTAAAGAGCCGTCCGGTTGAATTAGGCTATGAGCTGCGCTGCCTGGCGCCTACGGCCTTCGATCTGGAATATTGTACCTTCCTGGGCTTTGGCGTAAAGCAACTGTTCGACCAGGGCATCACCGGCGCGGTAGTTACTGCTGATGCCACCGGAACCGTAAAACCGCTTTATCTTAAGGATGTGGCGGACGAAAAAGGAAAGGTAAAACCACGTTTAATTGATATGGAAAGCGCTGATGCGAAGACCGTGTTTGCACATACCCTGCATTATTTGACGGAAGCAGACAAAGAAGCCGCAAAGCAGTACCTGTCTAATCCTGAAGAATATATTTTCAACAATATCCTGGAGTGGAATTAAACAGAACCGAATAAATAAAAAACCGCCTTTACTGAGCGGTTTTTTATTTTTGTACTGACGATTTCCGGATTGCGCCGAAAATTGAAATTATTATCAGATATTGCAGGTTCAATTGAACCCTGCATATTTAATTAAAAGTAACATGACAGAAACTCAAAAAGTTCGAAAGAAAACATTACTACCTGTTGAACAGCCTCATGTGGATCATAGTATCAGCCGTACTAAGATTGTAGCCACCGTTGGACCTGCCTGTAATACTTACGATAAATTGTTAGACCTGGTGAAAGCCGGCGTTAATGTGTTCCGGTTAAATTTTTCACACGGTGTACATGAAGAAAAAAAACAGATCATTGAGTATATACGGGAAATTAACAGAAAAGAAAAAACAACGGTTGCGATACTGGGCGATTTACAGGGCCCTAAATTGCGCGTAGGCGATATGGAAAACGGCGGCATCACTGTAGAGCCGGGTGACAGCTTTATCTTCACCAATAAAAAACTGGTGGGCAATAAAGAGAAGATCTACATTTCTTATCCCAACTTCCACAAAGATGTAAAAGTGGGGAACAAGATCATGATCGATGATGGCAAACTGGAAGTAATTGTACGCAAAATATTACCCAACAACGATGTAAAAGTAGAAGTGATACTGGGAGGTTTTCTTTCCTCTAAAAAAGGAGTAAACCTGCCGGACACCAAAATCTCGCTGCCGGCATTAACGCCGAAAGACCTGGCAGACCTGGATTTCATCATTAGAGAACAATTGGGTTGGGTGGCCCTGTCCTTTGTGCGCCAGGTAGAAGATATTAAAAAATTGCGCAAGATCCTGGACAAACATAAAAGCCAGTCGAAGATCATCGCCAAAATAGAAATGCCCGAAGCGATCCCGAATATCCGCGAGATCATTCATGCTTCTGATGGTATTATGATCGCCCGCGGCGACCTGGGTGTGGAACTGCCGGTGGAGAAAGTGCCACTGATCCAGAAGAGCATTATCCGTAAATGTATTCACCGCGCCAAGCCGGTAATCGTTGCTACCCAAATGATGGAAAGCATGATCGACCGGTCCAAGCCCAACCGTAGTGAGATAACAGACGTTGCCAACGCGGTGCTGGAAGGAACCGATGCGGTTATGTTGAGCGCGGAAACTGCAAGCGGCAAGCATCCGACACTGGTGGTGCAAACCATGCGGAAGATCATCCTGGAAATTGAAAAAACAGAATACCATTATGATCTTTCAAGTGAACTGCAACCGCAGCCCCACTCTCCGTCTCTTTCAAGTGACGCGATTTGTTACAATGCCTGCAACCTGGCCAAGGATGCACGGGCGGATGCGTTAATTGGTATGACACAGAGCGGCTATACCGGTTTTATGCTGAGCAGCTATCGCCCCAAAGTGCCCTTGTATGTATTTACCAAGAACCGCGCGCTCATTGATCAACTGAGTCTGGGCTGGGGTATCCGTGCCTTTTTCTATGACGATGACCAGCACGACCTGGATACTATTTTTGCAGACCAGATCAATATTCTTAAGAAGAACGGATTTCTGAAACGCGGCGATACCGCTGTAAGTACGGGTAGTACGCCGGTGCATCTGAAACTACATACGAATACAATAAAAATTACAGAAGTACAATAAAAAATAAAAGCCTCCAAATGGAGGCTTTTTAATGAGCCTCTGCTGGCACACTCTCCAGTCTGTAAAAAGCCGAAATTCGTTTCTTTAAGCTTTCAAGGAGGTTCCTTTCATCGCAGCAGCATTCCTTGTCTGGAATATCTTGTGCCAAGAATTGATCGCTAACATAGTTTTCTAATTGCTACAGATTGATTCAATCTTTTGTTTTTCATTTTCATCGGGCAACTCTTTATCTGGAATATTCCTCAACGCAATAGCAGTCACACTGATCAGAAGGCCCGGGAGCGCCTATTTTTTACATTACGATAGCTTCTTTTTTAGCAAATCACTCCTGTAAAAAATCAGCGCAGTAAGGAACCTACGGTTTGGAGGAAAGAGCAGCTTCTACCTTCCCCTTCGACAAGGCCTTAAAGCAGCTTTTTGATTTGGGTTTTCGCGTGCGTGGGCGGTCAAACGGCCGGAGGCATTCGTTTGACCATGCCCTTTTTGCTCTACTTTTTGGGCGAGCAAAAAGTAGAAAATAAATAACCGACGGTTGCTGAAACTATACAAGCTCTCTGAGACATAATGGGTTTGCCCTTGGACTACTCCTTTCAGGGTTTTCGACGCTTCAGAGAGTGGCATTGGTTTTAACGAATAAAACAGTCTGCAGGACAAACTAAAAAGCAGAACCGGATCGATTCTGCTCTTGATATCATTTTCAATTTTAGATGCAAATCTTTAATACAGTAATCTTGTTTTAATTGTATGTTTTACATCTTTTAAAAGTGCAGTTGCCTTTTTTGAAACGCCCTTCTCAACATCCAATACCACATAACCAATTTCGTCGTTGGTTTTCAGGTACTGACCGGTAATATTGATATTATTTTTTGACAACAATGTGTTGATCTCTGAAAGGACGCCCGGTTTGTTATAATGGATGTGCAGGATCCGGTGCACGCCTTCCTGTGAAGGCAGCGCCAATCCGGGTACTGTATGCGACCCGTTAGTGATCCCTTTTTCGATCAGGTTAAACAACTTTGAGCTAACATCCACGCCAATATTTTCCTGCGCTTCTTCGGTGCTTCCGCCGATATGTGGCGTAAGGATCACGTTAGGCAGGTTCTGCACGGGCGTTGTAAATTTATCGCCGTTTTTCTCGGGCTCCCATGGAAATACATCAAGAGCCGCACCGCTGATATGCCCTTCAGTAATGAATTTGCTCAGATCTTCCAGGTTCACCACTTCGCCCCGTGCATAGTTGATCAGTATGGCGCCCTTCTTAAAATATTTAAGATTGTTCTTAGTGATCATGTACTTTGTCTGCGCCGTATCAGGCACGTGCAGCGTCACTATATCCGATTTCTGCAGCAGTTCCTTTAATGTTTTAGCATCCTTTGCATTACCCAGCGGCAGCTTGGTTTCCACGTCATAGAACAACACTTTCATCCCCATTGCTTCTGCCAGCACGCTCACCTGTGAACCGATGTTTCCATAACCAATGATCCCCAGTGTTTTTCCACGTAGCTCATAGGCGCCTTTTGATTCCTTCATCCAGATGCCTTCATGCGCCGCCCGGATCTTGTCTGGCAACCTCCTGATGAGCATAACGGAATTCGCGATAACCAGCTCTGCAACAGACCGGGTGTTGCTGTAAGGAGCATTGAATACCACCACACCCTTATCTGTAGCTGCTTTCAGATCCACCTGGTTCACGCCGATGCAAAAACATCCGATGGCCTGTAATTTTTCGGCGGCGGCTAAAACTTTTTGGGTAATATGTGTTTTGGAGCGGATGCCCAGTATATGTACATTTTTGATCTCTTTAATTAAATCTTCTTCCGACAGTGCTTTGGTTAATTTTTCTACCTGCGTGTATCCTTCTTCCTTAAACCGTTGTACTGCGGTATCACTTATATTTTCCAGAAATAAAATCCTGATTTTCTCTTTTGGGTAACTCGTCTCTTTTTTATTTGTCATGCAAGCAAATATCCTAATAAGTTAACAAAAATGAAAATATTAAGGCAACAAGTTTTTCTCTGAACAATATAATTTTAAATTTGCCACTTTAAAATTCAGTTACCTTGAGAAGATTTATAATTACTTTAGCCGGGATATTATTAACGATTGGTTGTAAGCTAAAATCACAAGACAAGAAAGAAAAGATCCAGGTCGCCCCTGCCGTATTGATCGCCCAGAATCCAGACCCGATAAGCGATGCGGAGAAAGCAAAGTATGCAGCCGAACTGGATGCCTTTTTTAATGCAGGGCTGCTCCGGCATGGTTTTAACGGGGGCATCCTCGTTGCAAAAGGTGGAAATGTTTTGTATGAACGTTATCACGGTTTCAAAAACCCCAACAATAAGGCTGATTCCATTGATCAGAATACGCCATTTCATCTGGCCTCAACCAGCAAACCCTTTACAGCGATCACGGTATTAAAACTGGTGCAGAACGGCAAGCTAGGATTGACAGATCCCGTAACCAAATTCTTTCCGGCATTCCCCTATACCGATGTTACCATTGAGAACCTCCTCAGCCATCGCAGCGGATTGCCGAACTATCTTTCAGTAATGGAAGACAAACAAAAGTGGAACCCCAAACAAATGATCTCTAACCAGGACGTGTTGAATTTTTTAATTCAATACCGTCCTCCCATAATGTTTAAAGCCAACACCCGTTTCACCTATTGCAACACCAACTTCGTATTGTTGGCATTGATTGTTGAAAAGGTGACCGGACAAAAATTTCCGGACTATGTAAAAGCCACCATTTTTGATCCGCTGCAAATGAACCACACGTTTATTTACACGCCCGCAGATAGTGGCCAGGTTATTATGTCCTACAAAGGTTCCGGCGCTCTTTGGACGAACGATATTTTTGAAAATACCTATGGCGACAAAAATGTGTACAGCACCCCCGAGGACATGTTCAAATGGGACCGGGCTTTATACAATCCGAACTTTATCCGGCCGTCGCTGCTCGATTCAGCCTTTCAACCCCACAGTCATGAAAAAGCCTCCATGCACAATTATGGCCTGGGTTGGCGCATGCTCAATTTGCCCAATGGCAAAAACGTCATTTATCACAACGGGAAATGGCACGGTTTCACTCCTGCTTTTGCCCGGCTGCTGGATGAGAAAGCGGTGATCATTATTTTGGGTAACCGGCTCAATTCAAATATTTATAATCAGGCCAAAAAGGCATATGATTTCTTTGGCGATTATATGCAAGGCAAAGTTGGTAGTGTAGATGAAGAAGGAGAAGGAAACGCCCCAGCGGCGCCCGCTGCTGCTGAAGCGGCTGCAGTGCCCGCGCGCGTGGCGAAAACGCCGCAACGCGCCGGCAAAACGGTTGCGCGCAAAGCCGTAAAAAGCACAAAAAAGAGCACAACCTCCAGTCATCAGCGCACAAAAACATCCGCGACAAAAAAGGCTGTTACTTCCAAACAGACACATACGGCTACAAAGAAAAAGAAGAAAAAATAAGTGTTGCACCCGGTAAAGTAAATTGATTTATATTAGCAGGTATATGATGATGTCCTGGCGTAATAAAAAATTGATCCTTGTTTTTTGTGTAATCATCTTATTTTTTTCCGGGAGCCTTGTGTTGGTCCGCTGCGGACAATCCACCTCAAACAGGAAAGAAGCCGTTAACGAGTATGTGGGCGACCAGGCCTGCATCAGTTGCCACAAAGCTGAATATGGACAATGGCAGCTATCCGACCATTACAAAGCCATGCAGCCCGCTACAGACTCCACCGTGCTGGGCGACTTCAATAATGTAACCTATACAGCCGACGGTATTACCTCCCGCTTTTTCAAAAAAGGCGGAAAGTTTTTTATCAACACCCAGGGGCCTGATGGTCAGAACCACGACTATGAGATAAAATATACTTTTGGTTATTACCCGTTACAGCAGTACCTGGTGGCATTCGATCGTGGCAGGATGCAGGCAACCCGCCAATCCTGGAACAGTAAAGACAAAAAATGGTTTCAACAATATGCCGGGCAAAAAATTGCGGCAACCGACTGGCTGCACTGGACGGGCAATGGACAAAACTGGAACACGATGTGTGCCGAATGTCACAGTACGAATCTGAAAAAGAATTATAATTCCGAAACTGACACTTACAATACCACCTTTAGCGTATTAACGGTAAGTTGTGAAGCCTGCCATGGCCCCGCAAAATCGCATATTGATTACGTTAACGGCAGTGACTATAAAAACGGGAATCATATTGCAGGCTCCTATCTCCGGGCACCAAAGAACAGTACCCAGTTGGCGCAGATCCAGACCTGCTTTCCCTGCCATGCGCGCAAAAGCAATATCAGTGCGGACTTGAAGAACAGTAACGAGATCCTCGACGACTATATTCCGGACATACCCACTACCGAACATTTTTATGCCGACGGCCAGGCCAATGATGAGGACTACACCTATACTTCATTCCTGCAAAGCAAAATGTATAACCGCGGGGTTAAATGCAGCAACTGCCACAACCCGCATACGGGTAAATTACTCGTTGCAGGAAACGGCGTTTGCCTGCAGTGCCATGACAAAAAATACGATGCACCCTCCCATACGTTTCACACGATAAACACCGATGGCGCCGCCTGCAAGAACTGCCATATGCCGGGAAAATATTACATGGGCAACGACTGGCGTAACGACCATACCTTCCGCGTTCCACGCCCTGACCTGTCTGTAACCTATGGCACGCCCAATGCCTGCAATAATTGCCATACCAATAAGTCTGCCCAATGGGCTTCCGACGCGGTAGTTAAATGGTTTGGCCCGACCCGACCTCATCATTTTTCCGAAGACCTGATCCCGGGCAGTAAGCTGGACGCCGGCAGCCAGGCTCATTTGATGCGGTTGATCCAGGATACAGCCACCCCTTCTATTGTTCAGGCAGCAGCGGTTCAATATCTTTCCAATGCACCGGGAGATAACAATGCAACAGCGCTGATACAGGAATTCAGCAACAAGGATGCGCAGGTACGGTATCGTGCGGTAACAGGCCTTTCCAGCTTTAGTCCGGGATTATGGAAAGACGCCATTCAGCCGATGCTTGTTGACAAAGTGCGCGCCGTGCGTATTGCCGCCGCAAACCTTGTTTTAAGCGCTAATGACCGGGAGCTCATCGCGGGACTGGGTACGGCTTATACTAATGCGTTGCAGGAACTGGAAGCAAATGTATTATACCAAACGGACTTTTCTGCCGGTGATGTAATTGCAGCCGACTATTATCTGAAACTAAAAAATTACGACAAAGCGGAATCTTTTTACCTGAAAGGCCTGCAAAAAGACGATCAGATGAATTATGCGCGCCTGAATCTTTCAACGGTATATAATCTTAAAGGCAATAACCAGGCGGCGCTGCAAACCTTACTGGACGCAGCCAGAATTGACCCAAAGAACGACCGCATTTATTTTAACCTGGCCCTGCTCTACAATGAACTGCAGCAACCGGATAATGTTGAAAAAAGCCTGCAAAAAGCGATCAGCCTGAAGTCAGCAAACCCGCGTGTGTATTACAATTACGGCATTTTGTTACAACAGAAAAAACAATACACCCCGGCAGAACAGCAATATAAAAAGGCACTGGAATTAGCTCCCGCTGACGCTGATATTAATTATGCCTTATGCGTATTGTATCTTCAACAAAACAACCCTGCAGCCGCCCGTTCCTATGCACAAACATTAAAGAAATACTACCCCGGTGATCAGCGTTTCTTCCAGCTCTGGCAACAGCTAGGACTGTTATAACTTCTTCCCCATTCTTCCGTTTTTAAAATCGGAACGGGCCTGAAGCAGCATTTTCAATAATGCGCCCTTTTTCTTACCGTAAAGAAAATTATTCTTGATCCGGTTTAGCAGGTCCTTTTTCAGGTAACCGATCTCTTCAGGAAATAAAGATTTATACTGCCGGGATACATATAGGAAATTCCGGTACATATAATACAGCCGGATGGAAGCGTGCAGTGGTCGTTGCGTTGCTTTAAAATTTTTAAGGGACCGCGCGCTTTGGTTGGTACCCAGGTGGTGATTTAGATATACATCAGTAAATTGAATTGTATCGAATCCGGCTTTCCCGGAGCGAAAACAATACTCGTGATCCACTTCGTCAATAAACAACTGCTCGTTAAAGCCACCAATCGCCCCGGCAAGCGGAAGGTTCACCATACTGCCAGAAGTGATCAATAACCGCGAAGAACGAAACGAGCCGGGTGCCACATCGGGCTTATTTTCAAAGGTCAATCCGAATAGTGCCACTTTTTCATTCCCGGGGAAATTTTCGATATGGAGTAAATACCGGGTCAGCTCTTCCGTTGCAAAATGAGAATCCTGGTCCATCGTAAGCAGCCAGTCATAGCCCTGCGCTATCGCCAGCGCCACCGCTTCATTGAGTGGCGCGGCTATCCCCCGGTTGATCCCGTTTGCAATAATGGTAATTTTTGGATGCGCATAAATCTCCGGAGGAAAAACATGCGCAGGTTCGCTGTTGTCGATAATATACAGTCGATCAACACGATCCAGGTAAGTGCTGATATTATCCAGCACTGCTGCGTCAGGAAAATAAGTAATCGTAACTGCTGCGAGCTTCATTCCTATATTTTAGATTTCTTCGCCGGGAAGATCGGGAAGGCGGTGTGCAAAAACTGAAAATAAGATTTCCACGCCTTCCCGATCTTCCCGGCTATCCTTTCAAAAATATCAATTCGTTTTCATTTAAAGTTTTTATTTTGCCGGTATGAACGGGAAAGAATCTTTAATTACGCGCATCTCCTGGTTAAAAAATCCTTTTAAACGGGCTACTATTGATGCGGCCAAAACCTTTAAAGGACAAACAGGTATTGAGATCGGCGGCCCCAGCAAGCCCTTTGATCTGCGCTCCTTTTTCCCGGTATACCTGTATGCCGGTAAAATAGACGGTGTTAATTTTAGTAATACTACCGTTTGGGAAGGAAACATAAAAGAGGGAGATTCTTATCAATACAGCGCAAACCGGCCCAAAGGCCATCAATACATCGATGAAGCGGCGGCATTGGCATCTGTGCCAGACAATCATTATGACTTTTTATTATCCTGCCATAGTTTAGAGCATGTTGCCAACCCGGTACAGGCGCTTAAACGGTGGAATGCCGTATTAAAACCCGGCGGCAGACTTTGCCTGATCCTGCCCGACAAACGGTACACATTCGATCATAACCGCCCCTACACTGCCTTTGAACATTTATTGCAGGATTATCGAAACGGCATTACCGAACAGGACGCAACTCACTTTGACGAGGTGATCCGTTTGCACGATCTGACGAAAGACCGGGAACAAACAAAAGCTGCGCTTATTGACCGGACGCAAAACAATTACACAAACAGATGCGTGCACCATCATGTGTTCTCTTTTGAGCTGATTGGACAATTGTTAAATTACTGCGGCTTTAAGGTGGACATGACCCGGGAATTTGCCCCCTTTCATTTGTTTACCCTGGCCACAAAGACTAATTGATCAGTTCTTTTTCCTAAATATTTTTTTCAACCTCCCGGTAATAGTAGGCGTTTGCCCAAAAGCCGCATAATCACCAATAGTAACGGTTTCATCCCCTTTAAATGTATTTTCAGGTTTTTTGATCCGCTTTTTCAGGTACACCACAATAGAATTATAAAACTGGATGGACCAGACGGATGTAGTGATCTGATCCATCATCTGCGCTTTTTGTTTCTTGTTGGCAAACCAGCCATGGAGGCTGTCGATATGCGTTTTGGCAAATTCAATAAAGGTCCCTTTTCGTTTTAGTCCGCCCCCATAGGTTCTGTAATACGAAGTATGCAGGTCTTCGCACACATAAATGCCATCCTCTTTTACATGATCAAACAATACATTAAAAGTGGTCAACTGCTGTTTCATCGTATGCCCGCCGTCGTCCAATAAAATATCAATCGGGGGAACTTCTTTCTTTAATTGTTCCAGGAACACCGGGTCTTCCTGTGATCCGATAAACACCTTTACATTATCGCCTTCAAATTTTTTGCTTTGCGGATTTACGTCAACCGCATATATCTTAATATTTTCTCCAAAATATTCCTTCCAGAACTGGATGGAGCCTCCATGTGCGATCCCTATTTCCAGGAACACCAACTCCTTTCCCCTGAATTTGGAAAAATAAAAATCATATATATCGATATAATTATCCCATTTATTTAAAAGCGGGCCGGAATAATTTTCAAATATTTCATGGATCGTTCTCATACAAAAACCGGTTTGTGTGGCCACAAATATAAGTCTGTACAGCATATACTTTTGTGCTTTTAAGGCTTTATAGTTGATTTTATTGCCACTAAAACACTGAAAAGCTTAGAAAAGCTTTCGCTTTTGGCAAGATCAATTAATAATCTGTCTATTTTAGCGGTTCCATGCATCCTTTTATCTCCATTTGTATTCCTGCCTATAACAGGGCTGATCGTTTAAAACGATTGCTGGATTCCATTGCAATACAGGGGTTCAGGGATTTTGAAGTTATTGTCACAGACGACAGCAACACGGATGCCGTCGAACAGCTCGTTTCAACTTATTCCGGAAAAATACCCATTCGCTACCAGCGCAACATTCCTGCCCTGGGCACGCCGGAAAACTGGAATGAAGGCATAAGGAAAGCCAGCGGAACATGGATCAAGCTGATGCACGATGACGACTGGTTTGCCACCCCTGCGGCGCTGGGAATTTTTGCGGAGCAAGCCCGGTTACATCCCGGAGCGTTTATTTTCAGCGCTTATAATAATGCATACGATAATGGCGCCAGCAAGGCCGTTTATCCTTCCTTATCTCGTTTGAAAAGGGTCCTCCAGTTCCCTTTGAATCTTTGGGCAAGTAATTGTATCGGCCCCCCTACGGTGGTAATGCACCCCAATGATAGAAAGCATATTTATGACAACCGTATGAAGTGGCTGGTAGATATTGATATGTACATCCGGCGCATGGAAGGCAATAAAACAGTATATATTCCCGAACGGCTGATCAATGTGGGCATGGGCAGCACACAGGTAACCGCGGCAGTGAAGAACGATCCGGCAGTTGAGATCCCCGAGCATTTTCTGCTGCTTAAAAAGGCGGGCCTGCATTCCCTGAAACATCTGCTGGTATACGATTACCATTGGCGCTTTATCCGCAATTTTGGGATCACAGGGTTTCAGACTTTTTATCAATATGGATATACCGGGCCGGAACTGCCCCTTTATAAAAGTATGATCCATTGGCAAAACCGGATTCCAAAAAAATTATTAAAAAAGGGAATTGTATCAAAATCCCTGATGTTTCTGCATTATTTATGCAACAGAAATAAGATCTAAGCACTTGCCAGGGAGACTGCGCAAATTTATTTATAAGCGCCATGGGCGCGTAGATTAGACGTAAATAAAAAGTATTTTTTGGCCCGCAGATTCACGCATCCCGATAAATCGGGAGCCATCGGCGCGGCGCGGATTATACTTCCTTCTTCTGCGAAAGTCTGCTTCCGATTTATCGGAACGCGGGAAACCTTTTTGACCGCAGATCTGCATGGATCATTTTCGTTGTATCCTTAAATCACGCTGCGATGCAAAACAATGGAACTGTGTCCGCCTATGGAGGATTCGTGGCTGCTTTTTAATTTACGCCTTCGTTCCGACGGCTGTTTGAAAGCAACAAAAAAACCAATACTTTCGTAACTACTCATGCGTTATTCGATCATAATCATTAATTATAAAACCCCGCAATTGGTGGTGCAATGCCTGCAAAGTATCTATGCCGGCACTGCGGATGCTATTGAAGTTATTGTGGTGGACAACGATTCGGCAGACAATAGCGAACAACTCATTAGGCAGGCTTACCCGCAGGTGCAATGGTTCCAGATGGGCTATAACAGCGGGTTTGCGCGTGCTAATAACCAGGGCATCCGGCTTTCAAAAGGTGAAATTGTTTTATTGCTCAATTCAGATACGGTTAATAACAACAACGCCATTTCCACCTGCTTCGACCGGTTTAACAACGACCGTTTTATTGCCTGTGGTGTACAATTGTTGAATGAAGATGGTTCACCGCAGATATCGGGTAATTTTTTTATGAAAGGCGGATTGAACTACCTGATGACGCTTCCGTACACAGGCGAGCTTATCCGCCGGATAGCTGTTGGATCGGGCGTAAAAAAAACAAATATCGCTGAAGCTACGAGTACCATTGAAGTGGACTGGATCAACGGTGCTTTTTTAATGGTAAAGAAAAGCGCCATTGAAAAAGCCGGGTTAATGGATGAAGACTTCTTCTTATATTCGGAAGAATCGGAATGGTGCAGCAGGTTAAAAAAACTGGGAGCCCTTTGTATTTACGGGGACCTGAATATTTATCACCTGGAGGGCGGTTCCTCCAAAGATGTCTTTAACTCAAAGCGAAAAGGCTACCGGGATTATTCCGATAAAAAGGGTTTGCAGATTATGGTGTCGAATTTCCTGGGGTTCCGGAAACAGTACGGCATTGGGTGGTACGTCTTCCACCAGGCCATTCATCTATTTAATATCCCCGTTTATTTTTTCATAGTGGTGCTAAAAAGCCTGGTGCTGACTCCGGGCGTAAAAAAAGAATGGAAGGAATGGTTGGGCTACGTCAAAAATGTTTTTAAAGCCCTGAGCTTGACCCCGAGGATCATCGCCAACCGGCCTTATTTTTATAAGATGCTCTAGGGCCGGTTGACAAGTTGAAAAGTTTAGATGTTGACAAGGGAAAAGCTTCACCAAACGCCCTCAACTGCTAAAAAAGGTCTCACAGATTTCTCAGATTTGCACGGATTTTAAAACCCTTCTGTGAAAATCCGTGCAATCTGTGAGAAATATAGCCTTATCATAAAAGTCTTTCAATTGCTTCAGCGGCTTTCCTAGTAATAGATCGCCAGTTAAAATGATCAAAGAAAGCAGCCGGTGTTTCGGATTTTTGTCGGGCAAGTATTCCTGTTAGTGCGCTCACGAAAGCCGTAGCATTCCCATCCTCCACAATTTTCATATTGCCGCCGGTAAGAAATGCATCCACGCCAATGGCACCAGAGGCATAAGAAACTGCCCGCGCATTGGCCGCCAATGCTTCTATCAGCTTTGTTTTGATACCGCCCCCATCCGTGACCGGGTTGATAAAAACGTCCGCCGCATCAAAATAGAGCTTGATATCATCAACAAAACCGGCATAGATCACATCCTGATCTTTATAGGCTTCGAGGTTGTTAAAGGAATCGGGTAATCCTTTGCCGCAAATAATTATCTTATAATTGGGCAACGATTGTTTTTGCAACAGCGGGTTGATCTTTTCAACAATTTCCTTTACCGCGTCCAGGTTCGGTTGATAACTCAGAGTGCCGTTAAACAGTAACAGGACTGTTTCCCCTTCCAATTGGTACTGCTCCAGGATGTGTTGTTTTGCTGTTTTTTTGTCTGCTTCAGGTGTGGGTTGCAGCCCCGGTATACCATAGGTGCAAACCATTGTTTTATGAGGAAGTAACCCAAAATTTTGAATAGCGAATTGCTGATCGCTGGCTGAAATAAAAAAACTGAGCGCCGCTTTCCGGTGGGTGAATTTTTCATAATGAAACAGCAGTCGCCACCACCTTTTTCCAAGGGTCCGGAACCGCGTACTTTCAATATTATGCGAATGAACTATGAGCTTAATACCAGCAAAATATTTCAATAAGGCCCCCAGCCAACCGTAATATGGATGTTCAATAACCAGACAGTTAATGCCAAGTTTCTTACACGCCTTTTTAATTTTAAAGAACAAAAAGGGGTTGGCGTAGCGCCATGCTGCTTTCGAAGTTCCCAAAACCGGCAATACGCTTATGTTTCCGCCGGCAAGCGGTTTATTTTCCTCAACGGTAAAACAAGAAAGAGCGGCAAACTCACCAAGACTTTGCAAAAAATAATAGATCCCCTTTTCTCCCCCCGTAACCGGTGGAACAATCCTGTAGGAAACTAAAGAAGCAATTTTTATCAAGCTGCCGTCTTGTTTTTTTTATTTTTATCTACCCACCATTGCATGGCGAAACCACCCAATACCAGGATTACAACCAAAATAGAACTGATATAAGAAACAGTGATTCCTCTTTTTACTGTTGCCGGTTCAAATGCAAACTGAACTTTATGTTTACCCGCCGGTATAACCAACCCGCGCATAAAATAATCTGTTTTTATAATGGCCGCTTCCTTACCATCAATAGTAGCCACCCAACCCGCAGGATAATATACTTCGCTGAACACAGCGAATTGAGGTGTTGCGCTGTTCGCGTTGTATTCGATAGCGTCGTTGGTATATTTTGTCAATGTAATAGTGGCCGTGGTATCCGCTTGTATAGCACCGATAGCGGCAACGGCGGCCTGTGGCACGATTGCGGTGTCTCTTAAATGCGTAGCCCCGACCGCCTGTAGTTCGCTGGCAGCATTCGCTTCCGGTTTCAGCCCCTTTACAAACCATGCCGCGCCAAATGCTCCCGGATTGGGAATAACGGACTGTTGTCCCTGTTGATTCTGGGTAATAATATATTTAACATCTAAGGCATTCAACAGGTCCTGTGGCGGTTGCTGGCCAAAATAGCGTTCAATAATATCCTGATAAATACGCAGCTTCGCCGGGTGATACCCCAGTACCGAACGGTGGAAATATACGGCGTGGTTATCATTCATTCCGTTTACATCAAACACCCGGTAATGCGGATCTTTGTCTTGCGAAATCTGATCATCGGCCGGTGTTTTTACAAAGCTCCGGGCTACTACTTCCTCTTTAGGAACATAATTCTCATCTGTCAGGTATTTTTTATCAATAGCCCACAAATCAATAAACACAATGAGTCCCAGCACAACAGTGGCAACAACCGGTTTCAATTTGTTTTTCATATATAGGTACAGTATTGCCAATAATACAGCAGCGAACAAAAGCGTTCTTAAAAGCTGCGCTCCGAATACAGATTGGCGCTCCTGCTTCGCTCCACCGATGATAATCGTTTTGATCTGATCCGGCAACTGACCACTGATCAGCTCGTCATAGCCTGAGTTATAGGATTGGCCCAAATAAATCAGTGCTATTAAAACGATCAATCCTCCCATCGTATACAGTACCTTTTTAAAATTTTGTTCCAAAAAAGCCTTACCATCCGGGGCAAAGAAGATTCGTTGTACCGTTAGCACAGCCATTACAATAAACGTAAGCTGCGGTATTACCAACGCCATTGAAGGCGCGCGAAATTTATTATACAAGGGCAGGTCATGCAATAAGATTCCGTTAAAATCGGCAAAATAGCCCCCCCAGCTCATCACAATAGCCAGTACGGATGCTACAAGCAAACCCCATTTTAATGGCCCTTTCAATATAACAAAGCCGATCAAAGCCAACAGTACAGCAAGGACACCCATGTAGGGAGGGCCCGAGGTTGATTCGCCCGGCTTGGCCATACCACCCCAATACCCCGGCATCTGCGCCACCATTTGCGGAGCGACCGCATTTAATTGCGGATTTCCCAATGCCGTTAATTGCTCAACCATTTTTTCCTGGCTGCTTTCTTTTAACGGTGAAGCGCTGCTTCCTCCATAAGCATCCGGCATCAACATTACAAGCGGTTCGGACAAACGCATGCTATAAGAAAAAGCGTAGCTGTCATCAAGCCCCTTTGTATTCACAGTTGTAACCTTGTCTCCCTGTATTTCCACGGATTTCCCCCCGCGCATGGTATATTCTGTATATTCTTTTGTTGTGGCATAGGTTAAATAATAAGCCCCGAGTCCCACCCCGGCAGCAACGCCACAGAGCACTACCGCAATACCGATTTGTTTAAAATCTTTTTCGCGGATCCATTGTGCCGTATAAAACAAGGTGATGAAGCCTGCGATTATAAAAAAGTAATAGTTCACCTGGGGGTGGTTCGACATCAATTCCTGGTAAGCGCCCAATACCGCTACAGCCAACCCGATCCAGTAGCGTCTATTAAAGATCAGCAGGATGCCCGCCAGCAATAAGGGCATAAAACCGATGGCAAGCATTTTGGTATTATGACCGGCGGAAATAATGACGGGGTTATAAGTGGAAAATCCATAAGCCAACGCCCCCAACACAGCAGCAAATGGGTTCAGGCCCAACGCAAGTCCAAGGATATAAAAACAAATACAGGCTATAAAGAAAAAGTTAGCCGGCACAGGCAATCCCAGCCCAAAAATTTTTGTAAGATCCGGCAGCACCGATTTTCCCTCCATCGCGATTTGGTAATTGGGCATCCCGCTGAACAGCGTTGTATTCCATAAAGGCATCTTTCCCGTTTTTTCTTTTACTTCAAAAGCGTTCTGTGCTGCGCCCTTCCAGCCAACAATATCATGTTGCTGTAATTCATTGCCCTCCAGCACCGGCTTACAGAAGATCAGCGCAACCACAACAAAAATAACAACCGCTATGATGTGGGGAATACTACTTTTTAACCAACTATTTTTCATGCTTTGTTTTTTGATGCCCGATTCTGGATACTGGATGCTTGATACTGGATACTGGATATAGGATACCTGATATTGAAAATAGCACCCCATATAAAAGAGATCACATCCAGTAACCTGTAACCAGAAACCAGTAACCAATACTAAGAATCCATTTTCTAAAGTGGGCAAAATAATGCTATTTTACAAGAAATTAGCTTATGCGGTGGTTAATATTTTTATCGCGAGTCGCCTTTTTATGCGGCATAATGGTCATCCTGGCGCTCTCCTTATTGTTTAAGGCCTGGAACCACAATGAAACCGTCAGTTCTACGGTAATTACTGCGGGGTACGCCTTGGGGCTGGTTATGATACCGCTCATCAATGTCCTTTATCTGATCAGTTGGGCTGCAGGTAAAAAACCGGGCACTGTTGTACCGCGCTGGCTGATTGTTTTCAATGTAATTTGCTTGCTGCTTATTTTTGCTTATATTTTTTGTATCAATGATCCATACTATCATCAGGCATAGACCTACCCGGCTTTATATTTTATTGGGAACTTTTTTTGTAGCCAATGCCATCATTGCCGAGGTGGTTGGCGTAAAAATATTTTCGCTGGAACGAACATTAGGCATTTCCCCTTTGAACATAAGTATCCTGGGCAACTACTTTTCCTTCAATCTTACGGCAGGCGTGCTCTTGTGGCCGGTGGTATTTATTATGACCGATATTATCAACGAGTATTACGGCATGAAAGGGGTTCGTTTTCTATCGTTCCTAGCTGCGGGTTTAATCGCGTATACCTTTATAATGTTCCAGGGAGCCATATTCCTTACCCCTGCCGATTTCTGGGTGCATAATTATGTAAAGAACCATGTACCGAACGCAGATTATGCCTACCGGGTGATGCTGGGCCAGGGTTCCTGGATCATTGTGGGCTCCCTGGGAGCCTTTCTCCTGGGGCAGATACTCGACGTAGCTTCTTTTCACCGGATCAAAAAAATAACCGGTGAAAAGGCCATCTGGCTACGGTCTACCGGCTCCACGCTGATCTCGCAACTGGTGGATAGTTTTGTAGTATTATTTATAGCTTTTTATATTGGGCCGCGCGTCTCTTCCAACCAGGGGGAGCCCTGGAGCCTGAAACTGGTGCTCAGCATTTGCGTGGGCAATTACATTTACAAATCCATTATTGCGATCGTTATGACCCCGGTCATTTATTGGGTGCATAACTGGATCGAACGGTACCTGGGGCATGAAATGGCCGCAAAAATGAAACAGGGCGCTATGGGGGAGGAAATTTGAAAATTTGAGAATGTGGAAATAATAAACTGATGAAACCGGCGTCATCCCGACACCTGCGTAGCCGGGGAGGGAGCCCGTGCAGGCGGAAAGAGAAATGAAAAACTATCAACAGGGCCGTCATTCCGAACGAAGAGAGGGACCTCGTGGTTAAGGAAATGAGAAAGTAAAATGGATAGCAGGTTAACTTTTCAACCTTTAAACCGTTCAACTTATCAACTTTTCACCCTATCTTTGCCTGATTTTTTAAACCTCCAAAAAAAATAAATGTCTGATACTCAAGCTCCCGCAATTTTACTTCTGGAAGATGGAACCGTTTGTACCGGTAAAGCCTTTGGCGCCATCGGCACTACCACCGGCGAAATTTGTTTTAATACCGGCATGACCGGCTACCAGGAAGTTTTTACGGACCCCAGTTATTATGGCCAGATCGTGATCATGAACGCGGTACATGTGGGTAATTATGGAGTAATTGATGAAGATGTGGAGTCCGACAGCGTAAAGATCCTCGGCGTGATTGCAAAAAACCTGAACGAAAACTATTCCCGCAGGCGCGCAATGGGCTCACTGGACGCTTATTTAAAAAAGAACAATATTGTTTCGATACATGATGTGGATACCAGGGCCCTGGTTACCCATGTGCGTACAAAGGGCGCGATGAACTGTATTATCTCTTCTGAGATTTTCGATATTTCAGCACTGAAAAAACGGCTTGCGGAAGTGCCTTCTATGGACGGACTGGAGCTGGCGTCAAAAGTATCTACAAAAACGGTTTACGAGGAAGGTGATCCGCAGGCTCCTATCCGCATTGCGGTGATGGACTACGGAATCAAAAGAAACATTCTTAAATGCATGACCGACAGGGGCGCTTTTGTAAAAGTATTCCCGGCAAAAACACCCCTGGAGGAAGTAAAAGCCTTTAACCCGGATGGCTATTTTATATCTAACGGGCCCGGCGACCCGGCGGCAATGGACTACGCTGTTGACCAGATGCAGCAGATCCTGAAAGAAGAAAAACCACTGTTCGGCATCTGCCTGGGGCACCAGTTACTGGCGCTGGCCAACGGTATTTCCACCTTTAAAATGCACCACGGGCACCGCGGCTTAAACCACCCGGTTAAAAATTTAATTACAGGCAGATCCGAAATAACTACTCAGAATCATGGCTTTGGCGTTGATCCGGATTCTATAAAAGGTTCAGAACTGGTGGAAATAACCCATGTCAATCTTAACGACCAATCCATTGAAGGGATCCGGGTGAAAAACAAACCCGCATTTTCCGTTCAATACCACCCTGAAAGCACACCGGGGCCGCATGACTCAAGGTATTTATTTGATGATTTTATCAATCTGATCAAACTTTCAAAAAATTAATAAAAAAACGCTCCATCCCGGAGCGTTTTTTTATTAGCGTTATACTTTCAGTTCGCCTAATCGCTGTAAGGCATACAGCATACAGGTTACGTGCATCGACTGCACAAACTGGTTTTTCCGGAATAGTTCTTTAAAATGCTCCATCGACACCAGTTCTATGTGAATTTCTTCATTAGGATCCAGTTGCTGTTCCCCCGTCTTTTTACCACCGGTGGCCAGGAACATATGCATCCAGTTATTGTTGGTGGAGGGATTCGCACAGGTTTTGCCCAGGTATTCATATTTTGAAAACTCGTACCCGGTTTCCTCCTTCAATTCTCTTTTAATGGCCGCCTCCAGGCTGGCATCCGTGTCATCAACACACCCGCCCGGGATCTCGTAATGCGTCTCTCCCAACCCATGCCGGTACTGCATTTCAAGCAGCACCTGGTTCTCTTCAGTAAGCGCGAAAGCCGTTACCCAGGTAGGAAACTCATATACATAGTATGGATCCACAATCTTTCCCTGCGGTGTTTTGCAACGGTCTTTGCGAACCGTAAACCAGAGGTCTTTAAACAAATATTCCGAAGACAGTGTCTTCCATTTCAAGTCTTCCATTTCCTTTTTTCTCTTAAATAATTGATTTGCGCTACATGATGTTTCCCATGCCAGGCGTATAGTTGCACGTAATAAGAAAGCGGACGGGCCACACCCGTTGCCGGATGGACCAACGTTCGGCTCCATTGCTGATCAGACAAATCCTTTATTGCTTCATGCCACCTTGCGTGTAAGGCATACAATAAGGTCACCGAAATATTAACCGGCAAATTGCGTACATCATTTAATTCGGCCCAGGCCACTTCATCGTAGGGCCGGATAACGGGGTTTTCTTCCGTCAGGCCCAGTTTAAACCGGGTGTAGGCATTTAAATGACTATCGGCAACGTGATGCACCAACTGATGCACCGTCCAGCCGCCTTTGCGGTAAGATGTTTGCAATTGGGCTTCATCCAAATTAGTAATAGCCGCTTCCAGCATATTGGGCAAATACCGGATCGCGCCCAGGCATTCCTGCTTTACGGTATCGGTAAACACACGCTCCTCCAGCTTACCAATAGGATATTGATTCTCGATCACGACCTTATCAACTTTTAAACTTATAAACCTTTCAACTACTAATGCACCTGCAGCAACTCTACTTCAAACAACAGCGTTGCACCCCCCGGAATGTCACTGCCCGCGCCCCTGTCGCCGTAAGCAAGATCCGACGGGATCCACAGCCGCCAGTGGCTTCCTTCCTTCATCAGCGGGATTGCGATCTGCCACCCCTTGATCAGGGCCTTCAACGGAGCTGTAAAAGGCTGGTTGCGCTTAAAGGAACTATCAAATTCTGTTCCGTCCAGCAATGCACCGCGGTAGTGGGCCGTTACAGAATTGCTTACTGCGGGTTGTTTACCGCTACCTTCTTTAATTACTTCATACTGGATCCCTTCGGGCAATACCGTTATGCCTTCTTTTACTTTATTTTCCTCCAGGAATTTTCTACCGGCCTCTTTCTGGGCTTCAATTTTGTTGCTCATAAAATCTCTTAATTTGTTTTGCAGACTCATATCTATTCAATAGTTTCGAAAGACGAAGATACCTTTCAAAGATATAGAATCAACACATAAGAATGGCTTTATTTACTACCCGGCTTTATATACTGCTGCTATTGGCGCTGTATGGCGGTTACTCTAATGCACAAGTAAAAACGACTCCGAAAAAAGGAACAGTGGTGCGTGTGCAATTCAAAGCACCCTCTATTACCGGCAATCCGGCCGGTGAGGCTTCCAGCCGTCATTTGACGATTTATTTACCGCCGGAATATCAACAATCAGCCATCCGCTACCCTGTCATCTATTTCTTACACGGAATGGTATGGACCGATAGCAGCACGATGCTTGATATACATTTCGATCAGCTTTTAGATGCGGCTATTGCTAACAAAGAGATCCCGCCTGTGATATTGGTTTTGCCGGATGCCAACACGACCTATAAAGGCAGTTGGTATACCAATTCTGCGTTAACGGGCAACTGGACCGATTTTATAGCAAAAGATGTGGTTACCTATGTTGACCAGCATTACCGCACCATTCCCAGCCGCAACAGCCGCGGCTTGTCTGGCATTTCCATGGGCGGGCATGGGGCATTAAAAGTAGCCATGCTTTATCCCCGGGTTTTTGGCGCTGTTTATGCGATGACACCTGCGGTATTAAACTGGTCGGATAGCACCAATACAAAACTCCCCGATTTTAAGGC